>NZ_JAAOLY010000016.1 GCF_011601275.1 Janthinobacterium lividum
GGTAGACGCGCATGGTTCAGGTCCATGTGCCTTCGGGTGTAGGGGTTCGAGTCCCTTCGTGGGCACCATTACCTAATTCGCAAAAAAGCCGCAAACTTTCACGAGTTTGCGGCTTTTTTCATTTCCGGATGCCGTGCTGCCACGGCATCCTCCCTCCCCTTACTTCGCCAGCGCCGCCTTGACGGCGTCAAGCAGGCTCGTCGTCGGACGGCCGATCAACGCGCTCAATTGCTTGCCATGGTCTTCCAGGCCGCCCTTGGCCGCGCCCGCATCGGAATCGGCCAGCAGATCGGCAAAGCCTTCCGGCACGCCCACGCTCACCAGCGCCGCCTTGAAGTCCGCCTGCGGCAAATCCTTGTACACAATCGCCTTGCCCGACTGGCGCGCCACTTCGGCCGCGTACTCGGTCAGGGTAAAGCCCTGGTCGCCAGCCAGTTCATAGATGGCTTGCGGTTTATCCGCCGTCAGCACGGCAGCGGCGGCGGCGGCATAATCAGCGCGCGCGGCCGACGAGAAGCGCCCGTTTTGCGCCGCGCCCAGCACGACGCCATGCTCGAGCACGGGCGCCAGGTGTTCCGTATGGTTTTCCAGGTACCAGCTGTTGCGCAGGAAACTGTAAGGCAGGCCGGAGGCGCGGATGGCCGCTTCCGTGGTCACGTGCTCGGCGGCCAGGCCCAGCGGCGATGTGTCGGCGCGCAAGACGCTCGTGTAGGCCAGCAGGGATACGCCGGCGCGCTTGGCCGCATCGATGACGTTCTGGTGTTGCTGGGCGCGCTGGCCCACTTCGCTCGACGAAATCAGCAGGATTTTCGTTGCGCCCTTGAACGCCGCATCGAGGCTGGCGCCATCGTTGTAATCGGCCTGGCGCACTTGCACGCCCTGGGCGGCCAGGTCGGCGGCCTTGGCCGGGTTGCGCACGGCGGCAATGATGTTGGCTGCGGGAACGGACTTGAGCAGGCTGGCAATGACGTGCTGGCCCAGATTGCCTGTGGCGCCGGTGATGACGATCATGATTTCTCCTTGGTACGTGGGTGGTAAAACCCTATAATAGGACTATTACTTACTTATTGTAAGTACGTACCTTTTGGTAAGTATGAATAAAATTTCAATTTATAGGGCCAACTATCATGTCCACAGACACTCCCGGCGCCAGCCTGCGCGCCGCCCTCGCCCGGCAAACCCAGGACGCACATCTGATGGCTGCCGCCTGCCCCTCGCGCGCCGTGCTCAGCCACCTGACCAGCCGCTGGGCCGTGCTGGTGCTGGTACTGCTGCTGAGCGGCACGCGGCGCTTCAGCGAACTGCGCCGTGAAGTGGGCGGCGTCAGCGAAAAAATGCTGGCGCAAACCCTGGAAGCGCTGGCGGGCGACGGCTTCGTGCTGCGCCAGGCGTATCTGGTGATACCGCCCAAGGTGGAATACAGCCTCACGCCGCTGGGACGCGAAGCGGCAGAACGCCTGGCCATGCTGGTCGACTGGATCGAGGATAACTACCCGCGCATCGAGCAGGCGCGCGCCGACCTGGCCACGGCGCCCGCAGCGCAAAACGCCGCGTGAACGAGACCCATCCGCATTGCTTTTAGTCATCAAGAATTATCGTTTACTCCTACTTGCCTTGATGTAATACTAGGCCCATGAACCGCGTAAGGGCGCGACACCATGAATCAGTTGATTTCCTCCATCACCGACCGGGCCAATGTGCTGCTGGTCAGCAATTCGCCGAACGAAGTGCGCGAACTGCTGTATGTGCTGGACCGGCATAACCTGGGCACGGGACTGGCGGGCGATATCGACGAAGGCGTGGAACTGGCGGCCGGCGGCACGGACCTGATCCTGCTCGACGCAGCCCTGGCGGGCTCGAATATCGGCGCCACCTGCATGCGCTTGCGCAATGCGGGCGGACGCCACAGCGTGCCCCTGCTGCTGATGTCGGCCACGCCCAGCGCCGAGGAACAGGGCCGCAGCGTGGGCGCCGGCGCCTCCGACTACATCAAGATGCCCTTCAATGCGCGCGACGTGGCGGAAAAAATCCTCATGGAACTGGCGCTGCACAAGGCCGAGGCGCCCGCGCCGCGTGCGACCACGCCGCCGCGCCCCCTGCATCCGCAAACGCTGGAAGTCAATTACCACTCGATCCTGGCCGGCTCGCCCGACGCCGTGCTGCTGTTCGATATCGACAATGGCCTGCTGATCGACGCCAATCACCTGGCTGAAGAATTGTTCGGCATGCCGCTGGCCGAGCTGCTGCAAGGCGGCATGGAGCCGCTGTTTCCCAAGCATCAGAGCGATGGACGCGCCTCGCCGCAGCTGCTGGAAGAAAAGATCCGCGATACCTTGCAAGGCAAGATCGTCGTCTTCCGCGCCAGCTGCTGCCACCGCGACAGCCGCCCGATCGCCTGCGAAATCCGGCTGATGCGCCTGTCCGTGCCGGGCCGCCAGCTCGTGCATGCGCGCATCATCGACTTGACCGAACGCAACCTCGCCGAAGCGATGCGCTCGGGCCAGAGCGCCCTGCTGGAAATGGTCGCCAAGGGCGCGCCCCTGATCCCCACCCTGAACCAGTTGCTGCTCTTGATCGAAGGCCAGTCGCGCGGCGTGCTCTGCTCCATCATGCTGCTCGACGATGACGGCATCCACATGCACAGCGCGGCCGGTCCCAGCCTGCCGCCCGACTACATGGCCCTGCTCGAAGGCGTGGCCATCGGCCCCGGCGTGGGCTCTTGCGGCACGGCCATGTTCCTGCGCGAACCGGTGGTCGTCAGCGACATCATGTGCGATCCGCTGTGGGCGCCCTACCGCGAGCTGGCCGCGCCGTTCGGCTTGCGCGCCTGCTGGTCGCGCCCCATCTTCGGCCAGGATGGCGCCGTGCTCGGTTCGTTCGCCATGTATTACCGCGATGTGCGCAAGCCCGATGCGCGCGACCTGGAACTGATCGACACGGCGACCGACCTGGCCGGCATCGCGATTGGCCGCATGCGCCACGAGCGCGAGCTGCAGCGCCACCGCACCCACCTGGAGGAGCTGGTGGCCGAACGCACGGCGGCCCTGACGCAGGCCAAGGAACACTCGGAGCAAACAAACCGCGAGTTGGCCGCCGCGCTGGAAAACCTGTCCATCACGCAGGAGGAACTGGTACGCCGCGACAAGCTGGCCGCGCTCGGTGCGCTGGTGGCCGGCATCGCGCATGAACTCAATACGCCGATCGGCAACGGCCTGGTGGTGGCCACCACGATGGCCGAACGCACGCGCGAAATCCAGGCCAGCTTCCTGGACGGCTTGCGCCGCTCCGAACTGGGCGCCTACCTGACCCAGGCCAGCGAAGCGGACGCCATCATGCTGCGCAACCTGCAGCGCGCGGCCGATCTCGTCTCGAGCTTCAAGCAGATCGCCGTCGACCGCGCCAGCTCGCAGCGCCGCCACTTCCTGCTGCGCCAGTTCGTGGCCGAGCTGATGCTGCCCCTGTCCACGCAGCTCAAGGCCGCCGGTTTGACGCTGACGCAGGACGTGCCGGAGGGCCTGGCCATGGACAGCTATCCGGGTCCGCTGGGCCAGGTGCTGAGCAACCTGCTGGAAAACTGCCTGCGCCACGCTTTCGAAGGCCGCAGCGGCGGCACCATTAACGTCAGGGCGCGCGGCAGCGACGACGAGCAAACGATTACGCTGTCCATCGCCGACACGGGCGTGGGCATCGCCGCCGACGACCTCGTGCACGTCTACGACCCCTTTTTCACGACCAAGCTCGGTTCCGGCGGCTCGGGCCTGGGCCTGCATGTGGCGCACAACATCGTCACGGGCGTGCTGGGCGGCCATATCGACGCCACCAGCCGCACCGGCGACGCCAGCGGCACCACCTTTACCCTGCAGCTGCCCGCCACGGCGCCGCAATCGCCCGCGCCCTGAACGGCATGCGCGCTACAATGCCCGTAAGCAATTCTTTCGGAGCACCCATGAAATACCTGATCGCCACGGCCCTGCTGGCAGTTTGCGCCTGTGCAATGGCCGGACCTGCCCCCTGGTACAAATGGCGCAGCAAGATCGACGGCACCCTGTCGTGCGCCCAGTCCACCCTGGGATTTGGCTGGGAACTGGCCTCGGGACCGTACAAAGATAGCCGTTGCGAAAAACCGGCGCTTGTTAAATAATGGGGCCATGACCACACGGGGCACCGGCTTGAAAGCAAGCGATGGCATTGCGGCGTCGAAAGAGTATGGAACGATAAGAACGTATCTATTCAAACCGAGGAGACCACATGTTTACGAATCCCGAACAATTCGCATCGGCCACCAAGGCCCTGTTTGAATTCCAGCTGATGACCTTCAACACCCTCACCTCGAAGGCCGTGCAAGGCGTGGAACAGGTACTGGCATTGAACATGGCCACCGCCAAGTCCGGCATCGAGGATGGCCTTGCCGCCGGCAAGGAAATCAGCCAGGCCAAGGATCCGAAGGCCGCCATGGCCGCCGCCGCCGCCCAGCTGCAACCGGGCGTGGCCGGCGCCAAAGCGTATAAACAGCAACTCGACGACATCATCAAGGAAATCCACACGGAATTCACCACGGCCGCCGAAGCCCATGTGGCCGAAGCGAAGAGCAATCTGAGCGCCCTGATCTACGACGTCACGAAAAACGTGCCGCCAGGCTCGGAAAACGCCGTCGCCATCGTCAAGGCCGCCATCGACAACGCCTTCCTCGGCTACGAGCAAGTGACCAAGGCAACGAAACAGGCCGTGAAGACCGTGGAAGAGCAAATCGCCAAGGCCAGCGCGCAAGTGGCGCAGGCCACGGAAAAAGCCACGGCCGGTGCCACTGCCGCGGCTGAAAAAGCGGCGCCGACGGCCAAGCCGAAGGCTGCTAAAAAGTAAGCAGTAGGTCGGATTAGCGCGGCAAGGCTGTGCTAATCCGACGCATTGTTGGCGCTCATGGTGATGTCGGATTACGCGCTTGCGCGCTAATCCGGCCTACCCGGCCTACAATGAATCCACCGGCAGGCCCCGGTATTGGCCTCCTCCCATACCAAGATGGCCCGCTACTAGCTGCAGAAATCCTCACATGCCTTCGCCTCGACGGCGCCTTCCAGCTGGCGGCGCCAGGCCGCCATGCGCCACGCGGCCCAGGCGGCGGACAAGGCGCCCGCGACGAGTATCAGCCGCGTATCGATCAGGGTCAGCACCGAACCGCTGAGGGCGACGACGATATTGGCGATGCAAAACGTCGTGGCCAGCAAACCCATCACGGCACCCTGTCCGTGCGCGCTGAAGCGCTCGGCGCACCAGCCCTGTATCACCGTGTTGTACAGCGCATTCGGAATGCCGAACAGCACGATGGCGGCGATGCCCACCCAAATATTACCCAGCGCCAAAATCCCTACGGCCAGCGCCACGCCGCACGCGTACCAGCTGGCGCGCAGCAGCGGCGCATGGCGGCTGGGACCGCCCGCCAGCAAGGACGTGATGGTCATCGTGCCGCACAGGCCCACATTTACCCAGGCAATCTCCTGTGCATGGTAATTGGCCGTCTCGACCAGCCACAGCGGATAGAACTCATAAAAGCTGGCCACGCCGCAGGTCAGCGCCAGTTGCACGATGAACAGGGTGCGCAGCTCCTCATGGCGCAGCAAATTGAGCGAATGGCGGTCGCGCGCCACTTGCCACCACGAGGTCGTCAAGAGCGAGGGCGTTTCGCGCGGCAAACCCACGGCCACCAGCACGGCGACCAGCATCAGGGCGGCGGCGGCAATCCAGAACGGCACCGTCACGCCCCAGTGCAGGGTCGCACCCGCCAGGATCGGCCCTACCAGCCAGCCCAGGTAAAACGCGCCATTCAGCCACGACATGGCGCGCAGGCGCAGCGGTCCCGTCAGTTGATCGGCCAGCATGGCGCGCGCCACGGCGCCGTTCCCTTCCAGCAAACCCGTGATAAAACGGGCGACGATGAACAGAGGATAGGACTGGATCACCAGCGCCCAGGCCGTGATGGCGTGGCCGATGGCGGCGCCCACGGCCGTGCGCATCAGCAAGGGACGGCGGCCATAGCGGTCGGATAACGGTCCCAGCAAGGCCGAGCCGATCAGCAAGCCCAGCGGGTTGATGGTCAGCGCCAGGCCGAACAGCAATTTCGATGGCAAGCCGAGAAAATTATTGAAGGCATTCGGCGCCTCGGCCGCGAACAGGGGCGGCAGGATCGGGTATGGCAGCGAGGCGCCGATGGTCGACAGCAGCGCCAGCAGGCAGGCGGCGGAAATCAGGATGATGTTTTTCATGCGGGTTCGGCGGATGTTAGTCTGGCAAGCATACGTGACCATGCCACACAAGCAAACTTAAATGTTTATTCATGATGCCCATCGTTGCTGCCGTGAAGCGTGCGAGGCACGGCCTCCGCTATCATGCCCACACGAATCACGTTTAACGGGGCAAACATGACACTGTCAGAAATTGAACAGCAGCACGGCTTCACCTATCCCGCATTGTATCGGCAGCTGGAGCGCGACGGCATGCTGGCCGTGGGCGAATACGGCCCCGACTGGTACAAGCTGGTCTATCCCACATTGACGGAGCGGCCCACCCTGCTGCTGCATGCGGACGATTTCGAATTGCTCAACATCGAGGCCGTCGCCGCGGAAGCGGAAACCTTGCTGGATACGGACGATTACCGGCAGGTCGATCCCGCCTTCCAGTTCATCCCCTTCGCGCAAACGGGCGCGGGCGACCATTATTGCTTTTTCGCGTCAAGCGAGCAAGACGGCGAGATGCCCATCGTGCTGCTGTGGCATGACGAGAATGAAGCCCAGTACCTGGCAAAAAACCTGCAAGATTTCATGGCTCACATGTTGTTGAACAGCATGGCCGACCAGGATACGTACAACGACGTCAGCGACGAGGCATTCAAGGAGCAACTGGCTAAAACCCTGGGCACGCACGCGCGCTACCTGACGGTGCGGCAAGCCGACGTGCTGCACGCCTTGCTGGCCAGGGAAATCATCGATTACGAGGTGGCGCTGCCGAAGGGACGCACGGAAACGCACAGGGGATTGCTGACCGATATCGAACTGGCCAGCTTGCGCGCGGAGCTGATTCCCTATGAAAAGTTCGACAGCTATTTTCCCTACAGCACGGCTGACTAAACATAAAATCGCTGGGCAAGCGGCGGCTGAAGGTTTAAACTGTATATAAACACAGTAAAAGCCATCGCCTTGCCACTTGCCCTATTGCCATCCCCATGTTGAGAGTCCTGGAAAATCCCCTGTACTATCTGGATAATTTCCAGGATGTGCTGAACTGGATCGGCGCGCGTTACGCCGATCTGCTGAGCGTTGAAGAAACGCAGTTCATCGCCGCCTTCGGCGCACTGCCGCAGCCGTCGCGCGCCCTGTTCGTGCGCCTCGTCATGCGCAAGGGCTGCCTGTTTCGTGCCAGCAAGCTCAATTATCCGGAAATCGGCGACACGCGCGCGGCTGCCCTGCCCTTGCTGGCCCTGGAATGGGTCGAAGCCGATCCCGTCATTGCGCTCGATGAACTGTTCGACTTGCTGCTGAAGGCGGAAATCGTCCAGGCCTTCGACCTCGCCACCCCGCTGAAAGCGGCGCGCAAGGCCGAGCAGCTGGACGCCTTGCGCGAGCAGCACGGGGAAAACAGACCGTTCTCCGCCTGGCATCCGGCCTCCGGCGACATACTGTACCGCATCGGCCTGCAAACGCTGTGCGACCGCCTGCGCCTGATTTATTTTGGTAATTATCACCAGGACTGGTCGGAATTCGTGCTGTCCGACCTCGGCGTGTATCAATATGAAAAAGTGGAATTCTCGCCGCAGTCGCGGGGTTTTCGCACGCGCCAGGATATCGAGCACTATGAAGTGCTGCACCAGTGCCGCGAGCGCTACAACGACAGCGCGCCGGCGGACGAAGTGCTGCAGGAACTGGCTGCGCTGCCATTACCAGAGGACAATACCTGGCTGGCCAGCCGGCGCGACAAGCTGCGCTTCCAGATCGCCCAGCACCTGGAAAAATGCCAGGACTGGCCAGCTGCCTACCGCGCCTACGCCGATTGCGGCTATCCGGGCGCGCGTGGCCGCGCCATCCGCGTGCTGGAAAAAGACGAGCAGCCGCAAGCTGCCTACGAGCGCCTGCTGATCGCCCTGGCCGCGCCGGAAAGCGAAGCGGAACAGCAATTGCTGCTGCGCATGGCGCCCCGTTTGCGGCGCAAGCTGGGCCATGCGAAGCAGGCGGCCAATGCGGCGGCCGCCGTGGAACGCATCGACCTGCTGCTGCCCTACCCGGAACAGGCGTGCTACGTGGAAGGGGTGGTGCAGCAACACCTGATGCAGGACGATGCGCCCGTGTATTACGTGGAAAACACCCTGATCAACTCGCTGTTCGGCCTGCTGTGCTGGCCCGCCATCTTCAAGCCTATGCCGGGCGCCTTCTTCCACCCGTTTCACAGGGGGCCCGCCGACTTGCACAGCGCCGATTTTTACCAGCGCCGCAGCAACGATTTTGCCGCCTGCCTGGCGCAGCTGGACGACGGAAGCTACCACGCGGCCATCCGCGCCACGCTTGCCGCCAAGCACGGCATCGTCTCGCCCTTCGTCAGCTGGGACGTGCTGGACGATGGCTTGCTGGATCTGGCGCTGGACTGCATCCCGGCCTTTCACCTGAAGAAGGCGTTCGAGCGCATCTTGCTCGACATTAAAAGCAACCGCAGCGGCTTTCCCGACCTGATCCAGTTCTGGCCACAGGAACAGCGCTACCGCATGATCGAAGTCAAGGGGCCGGGCGACCGTCTGCAAGACAACCAGCTGCGCTGGATCGCGTATTGCGCCCAGCACGCCATGCCCGTCAGCGTGTGCTATCTGCAGTGGCAGGTGGCCACATGAGCCGCAACACTTACACCATCGCCGTGCGCGCCCTGTGCGAATTCACGGCCAAGGTGGGCGACCTGGACCTGCGTTTCACACCGTCCCCCACGGCGCAGGAAGGCATGGCCGGCCACGCCACCGTGACGAGCCGGCGCGACGATGACTACCAGCGCGAAATTAGTCTTTCCGGCGACTTCGGCCCCCTGCACGTGCGGGGCCGTGCCGATGGCTACGACCCCGCCCGGCGCCAGCTGGAAGAGATCAAGACTTACCGGGGCGAGCTCGACACGATGCCCGCCAACCACCGCCAGTTGCACTGGGCGCAGGCGCGCATCTATGGCCACTTGCTGTGCCAGCAGCTGAACTTGCCCATGCTGCGCGTGGCGCTCGTGTATTTCGATATCGCGAGCCAGAAGGAAACCGTCATGCACGAGGAATGCACGGCCGAGGCACTACGCCTGTTCTTCGAACAGCATTGCGCACTGTTCCTCGACTGGGCCGAGCAGGAAATGGCGCACCGCGCCAGCCGCGACGCACAGCTCACGGCCATGGCCTTTCCCCATGCGGACTTCCGCCCGGGCCAGCGCCAGCTGGCGGTAGCCATGTACAAGGCCAGCAGCCGCGGCTGCGGCTTGCTGGCGCAGGCGCCGACCGGCATCGGCAAGACGGTGGGCAGCCTGTTCCCCATGTTGAAAGCGACGGCCGCGCATGGCCTCGATAAACTGTTTTTCCTGGCCGCCAAGGTGCCGGGCCGCCAGATGGCGCTGGACGCCTGCGCCATCCTCAAGGATAGCGCCCCGCTGCTGCCCTTGCGCGTGCTGGAACTGAGCGCCAAGACCAGCGCCTGCGAACATCCTGACAAGGCCTGTCATGGCGAATCGTGTCCGCTGGCCAAGGGTTTCTACGACCGCCTGCCGCTGGCGCGCGAGGTGGCGCTGGCCAGCGGCTTGATCCTCGACAAGGAAGCCGTGCGCGCCGTCGCCTTGCAGCAGGGTATCTGTCCTTACTACCTGGGCATGGAGCTGGCACGCTGGAGCGACGTCGTCATCGGCGACTACAATTACTATTTCGACCTCAGCGCCATGCTGTACGGCATGACCTTGGCGCACGACTGGAAAGTCAATGTGCTGGTCGACGAGGCGCACAATATGGTGTCGCGCGCGCGCAGCATGTATTCAGCCGAGCTGGCGCAGATCGACCTCAAGATGCTGCGCAAGTTCGCGCCCGAAGCCTTGAAAAAGCCGCTCGACCGCCTCTCGCGCCAGTGGACGGCTTTGCTGAAAGAGCAGGATGGCGACTACCACGTGCATGCGGCCCTGCCCGACAAATTCTTTGGCGCCCTGCAAGGCGTGGCGACGGCCATCGGCGACTACATGGCAGAACACGCCACCGCCCTGGACGAGGACTTGCAGCGCTTTTATTTCGACGTGCTGCTGATCAACCGCCTGGCGGAGAGTTTCGGCGAGCATTCGCTGTTCGACGTCAGCAAAACGGATAGCGGCAGCACCGTGTGCATCCGCAACATCGTGCCAGCACCGTTTCTCAAGGAGCGCTTCGCGGCCAGCCACAGCACGGCACTGTTTTCCGCCACCCTGAGTCCGTGGAATTACTATAGCGACACCCTGGGCATGCCGGCCGACACGGCCTGGGTCGACGTGGAGTCGCCGTTCCAGGCGGAACAATTGTCCGTGCGCGTGGCCGACACCATTTCCACGCGCTACCAGCACCGCGCCGCCTCGCTGCTGCCCATCGCCCAGCTGATGGCGAAGCAATACGCGGAAATGCCGGGCAACTACCTGGCCTTTTTCAGCAGCTTCGATTACATGGAAAAGACGGCCACCCTGTTCGCCCAGCACTACCCCGACGTTCCTATCTGGCAGCAGCCGCGCCGCATGGACGATACTGCCCGCGCGCAATTTCTCGGCCGCTTCGGCCTGGACACGCGCGGCATCGGCTTTGCCGTGCTCGGCGGCGCGTTTGGCGAAGGCATCGACTTGCCCGGCGCGCGCCTGATCGGCGCCTTCATCGCCACCCTCGGTTTGCCGCAGATCAATCCCGTCAACGAGCAGATTCGCCAGCGCATGGGCGACGTCTTCGGCGCCGGTTACGACTACACGTATCTGTATCCGGGCATGCAAAAGGTGGTGCAGGCGGCCGGCCGTGTCATCCGCACCCAGTCGGACAAGGGTGTCGTGTATCTGATCGACGACCGTTTTTCGCGCCCGGAAATCCGCCAACTGCTACCCAGCTGGTGGGATGTGCAGCTAGCCAACCAGTAACTTCAGCTTCTGATAGCCCGCCTTGCTCACGGGTATCCTCGTATCGTCGCGCAAGATGGCCACGTGGCTGTCTTTCGTTGCCGCCTCGATGCGGCGGATACCGTCGATATTGAGCAGATACGACCGGTGCACGCGCAGGAACTTGGCGGGATCGAGCTGGGTCTCCAGCTCCGACAGTCGCTGGCTTTTCAGGTAGGACTTGCCTTCGGAACGGATGCTGATGTAATCGTCCTGCGCCTCGATGTAATCGATGCGCGCGCTGGCGATGACGTGAACCTTGGCGCCATCGCGGATCAGCACGCGGTCCAGCGGCGCAGCGCGCGTGGCCGCTTCGCGCGCCAGCGTTTGCACGGCAGTGGACGCGGCCGGCGTGCTGCGGTGGGCGCGCGCATGCGCCAGCGCCTGGTCGAAACGCTGTTCGCTGAACGGTTTGAGCAGATAATCGAGGGCATGGCATTCGAACGCTTTCAAGGCGTACTGGTCATAGGCCGTGACAAAGATCAAACGCGTCTTCGCGCCGATCAGCTCGGCCACTTCAAAACCGTCCAGGCGCGGCATCTGGATGTCGAGGAACACCAGTTCCGGCGCCAGTTCCGCGATGGCCTTGACGGCGTCAAAGCCGTTGGCGCACTCGGCGACGATCTCGATATCGTCGTGGCGCGCCAGGTATTCGCGCAGCACGCTGCGCGCCAGCAATTCGTCATCGACGATGGCCACCCGCATTCTTGCCTGCATCATGCTGCCTCCGTGTCGCCGGTCTGCGCCGGCATGGAAATCATCACCTCGAAACGGCCGTCGCACAGGCCCCAGTGCGCGCTGGCCTCGTGGCCATACGCGCCGGCCAGGCGCTGGTGCACATTCTCCAGGCCCACGCCATTGCCGCGCGCGGGCCCCTGATCCGCATCGACGGGGTTGCGCACGGCGATCTGCAGCAGGCTGCCTGCGCGCCGCACTTCGATATCGATCTGGCCGCCCTCCGTCAAGCCGCAGATACCATGCTTGACGGCATTTTCTACGAGCGGCTGTATCAGCATGGGCGGCAACAGGCACGCCAGCGCGGCAGTGTCGACACTTTCCGCCACTTGCAGGCGCGCGCCGAAACGCACTTGCTCGATGGCGAGAAAGTGGCGGATCAGCACCAGTTCCTCTTGCACGGTGATGTGCTTGTGCGCTTCCAGGCTCAGGCTCTGGCGAAAGAAATTGGCCAGCTGCACGGTCATCTGGCGCGCACCCGCCGCATCGATAGACGTCAGGGCGCTGATGGAGTTCAGGCTATTGAACAGAAAATGCGGATCGATCTGCGTGCGCAGCATGCGCAACTGCGCTTCCTGCGCCATCAGTTGCGCTTCCAGGCCCCGCTGTTCGGCCATCCTGGCGCGCACGAATTCGAGCAGCAGATAATGCACGGCGGCGGCCAGGCAATACAGCAGCGCGCCCAGGCCGAAGAACAGGGCCAGCAGCGATGGCGTCAGGTTCACGCCCAGCCAGTGCTGCTCCATCAACAGGCTGACGCTGTTCAAAAATTGCAGCAGGGTCGCCCACAGCAAGCCCGCGAACAGGGCCGCCACGCCCATTACGCTGGCGATGGCGAGCGGATGGCGGGCGTGCAAGGGATAGGCACGGCACAGGTAAAACGCGGAAAACCCCGAACCGATCGCATACACGAGCGTGGCGGGCGCCACCAGCAGGACGGCATTGAGCCAGGGCGCGTGCGCCACTCTGGCCAGGATGGAAGCCAGTGCCAGGCCCAGCGCGATGCAGACCAGGAACACCACGACGGCGCCGCGCCGCTTCGACAAAGGTCCGGACATGCGCGCCTAGTTGCGGATTTCCAGGCCGCCCATGATGGCGTATCCCGTCACGTACAGGCGCTTGTTCTGGTTCGGCGGCACGATGGTCTTTTCTTCGAAGCCGCCAAGGATCGGCGTGCCCTGCAGGACCACGCTCCAGTCGGGCGGAATCTTGATGGTGACGCCGCCGCACAGGGCAAATACGTTGAGCACAGCTTCGCCTTCGATCGATGCCTGGCGCAGGTCGATTTCGCAGCCGGCCATGATGACGTTGATATCGCCGCCCCTGAAGCGCTGCGACGACACGCGCCGCACGTAGCCGCCGAGGATGGCCGTCACTTCAATGATGCTGTCGTCGTCCGCCTGGTCACCGGCGCCGGGCGCCGCAGTGGCACCGGCGACTTCCTTGTCGAGCGATACGGCGCCATTCCTGGCCTGGCCGAATGCATCAGGCGCGGCGCTGGCATCGGGCGGCGCGGCAAAGTGCCGGCGGCGCTGCCGCTGCCACCCGCCGGGCAGGGATTTCGACACGACGGCCACGCCGGCGGCAATGATGAGCAGCGGCCACAGCATGCTCCAGTTGATATAGAACAAGCCCATGGCTTTCAAGGTCCAGCTCAGGCCCAGCAAGACCATCACGCCGCCGAGGATGTAGCCGGAGCGGGAATGGCTTTGCGATATTTTCAGCAAGCCGAAAATGATGAGGATGGTGGGCCAGAAACGGAAGGTATAGCGCACATTGATGAAACCGAGGTTATCGAGCAGGAACAGCAGCCCCAGGCCGATGACGATGACGCCCAGCACGATCTGCGATGGCGAGTGCAGCGGCGGTCTATTTTTCATGCTCGGACTCCCGGTAGGCAATAAAATGTTTGTTCAACAGCGGTTCGAGCACGAGGCCCACGCCCCAGGCGATCAGCAAGGCGGGCCAGCTATTGTAGAAATTCAAGTTCCACAGTTCTTCATACGACACATACCACCAGGCGGCGAAGAAGATCAGCCACAGGCCGCTCAGCACCTGCTTGGCGGACACGGGCGTGAGCAGCTTGTTGAGGCCAAAGACGGCCAGTATCACTGGCCAATAATGCCATAGTGCATAGTAATCATGGAGATAGATCACATCGAGCCGGTCCAGCAGGATGATGGCGCCGACGGCGATCAGCAGCACGCCCCACAGCAGCTGGGTACGGCGGTAATACGCTGGTTCAGGTTTCACGGTCCCCCCTTGAAGTTGGTTGATCGTAAAGATACGCGGATTTCGGGCACGCGAAAACAGCGCTTCGGCGAATGGCGGACAGGTGGCGGTGAATGGCGCAACGGCAGAAAAAACAGGCAAAAAAAAGACCGGCTAGGCCGGCCTTGAAGGGGTTCGCAGCACACACCGCGACCTGGAGTTGCAGTGCACAGCCGCAGAGCGCAAACGCGCCGGCGGCGAAAATCTGGTGCCGATCCTTGAGGCGACCGGCTGACCTGCTGGAAGATCGAACATGCCGCCAACTTCACGGCAGTGCGTCTCAACCAAGCAGAGGCATCATACTCCCGATCGTAAAACAGCACCGTTCGCTAGCGCACATTGATGCTGTTTTGCTGAGCTGCATCAATCTGTGATGGCGTGCGGCGGCTTGAGCATGGCCTTCTCGATCCACTCCAGCACGGACGGCCCCTGCGGCTGCCAGCCCAGCAGCGTGCGTGCCCGCTCGCCGCGCACGCGGCTGTTGGAACCGAGGCCGTAGGAAGCCATCTCGTAGCCCCATTCGGCAATGGCCTCGGGCAACGGCCAGTCCTGCGCGGGACCCAAATCCAGTGCGGTGGCGATGGCGGCCGTCATGTCGCGGAAAGCCGCTTCGCCCGATTCTACGAAGTAAAACGTGCCGGCGGGCGACTTTTCCAGCGCCAGCAAATACAGGCTGACGACGTCGTCGATATGCACATTGGACCAGATGTTGCGGCCCGGCCCCACATGGCGCACGATGCCGCTCTTGCGCGCCTGTTTCAACAAGCGGGGCAGCTGCACGCTGTCGCGCGGCAAGGCGCCATGGCCGTAGATCAGGGTGTTGCACAGCACGCTTGCGCGCACGCCCTGGCTTGCGCTGGCCAGTACCAGATCATCGATGGCGACCCGGGCCGCCTTGTCGGCCGTCGGTGCCGGCAGCTTGTCTTCGTAATAGACCTGTTCCGTGCCCTCGCCGCCCGACGCGTCGCCCACGATGGACGAGCCGCTCGTGTGCAGGAACACCTTGTTGGTGCCGGCCAGTGCTTCGAGGATCGCTTCGACGGCGCCCCGGTGGTCGCTGCTGGCCGCATTGATGACGGCATCGGCCACCTTGGCCTGCTCGATGATGAGTTCGCGGTCGTTCAGGGTACCGACGATACCCTCCACCCCGATGCTGGCCAGCTCGGCCACCTGCTCCGGTTTGCGCACGAGGCCCGTCACCTGGTGGCCGGCCCGCACGAGGCCCGCCGCGATGGAACTGCCGATGAAACCTGCCGCGCCTGTCAAGAAAATCTTCATGCTTTACTCCTGTCTGGTTAGATTGCTGTCAATCACACCAGTCCAGTATGCCCGCTTTCGTCTTTCGCAAAAAGCAGCAGCGCGGCAAAAGATCTATGACTTCGGCGCAACAATCTTCTGTTTCAGCTGCAGGGCGGCGATGTAGCGGCTCTGGTAAGCAGTGTCTTCCGGCGTGAGCAAGGTCAGCCTGTCGCGCGCACGCGTGGCGGCCACATAGAAACGGTTTTCTTCTTCCAGCGGATCGGTCTTGCTACGCGGGAATTCGTCGACGGCCAGATAGGGCAAAATGACGTGGTTGTATTCGAGGCCCTTGATCTGGTCGATGCAGGCGATGACCAGCTTGGCCTTGCCGGTCGAGACCGTCACGGCCTCCTCCATCTCGCCCAGCCAGCCCGCAAAGCCGCCCAGCGCCACGCCCGCTTCGCTGCACACGGCGATAAAGCCGTGCAGGGAACGGGCGACGACCCGCGCCTGGGCCGGGTCCACATAGATGCGGCGCGCCGTCTGTTCCAGCTGCATCAGGCCAAAGATGTGCTGCAGCGCCTCGCCCGCCAGCGCGTCGGGGGGCAGCGCACGCAGATAATCGACGGCGGCCAGGGTCAGCGCCGCCTTGTCCTGGTTTTGCGACTTGGCCAGCTGGTTCGTCAAGAAGCCTTCCAGCAAGTCGGGATAATTGGCCACGTCGGCCTTGGCTTGCTGCAATTCCGCGCGTGTAAACGGGATTTCCGCGAAGGCCACCAGGGCTTCGAGGATTTCACCGCGGCGCGGGCCGCTCTTGATCGCGTGCAAATCCTTGCGGGCAATGGCGACCATGCCGCGCAGCATCAGCACTTCCAGGCTCAGCAGATAGCTGTTCATGTCCACCAGCCCATACGCGATACCGCTCTGGAATAGCGCCGTTTCCACGCGGATGGCCTGGTCGCGGTCGCGCAGCAAAATAGCCGTCGTGCCCGCATGCGCGTGTTCGAGCGCGGCGATCAGCTGGGCGCTGCACGCCTGCGGCTGCACATGGTCGTACTCGAGCAGCTCGATGTGGGTGGCGCGCGACAGGGCCGACACGCTGGCCTTGTTTTTCAGCACGCCCACGGCCTGCGCCAATTGCGGGCCGTAGCGGTAGGAAGCCGTCAGCGGCAAGCGCTGCAAGGTGGGGAATTCCTGCCCGAAGCGCTGGCGCAGGAAGCGGTGGTCGGCGCCCGACCACGTGTAGATGACTTGATCCTTGTCGCCGGCGCCGCAGAAAAACGCGTTGCCGCGGCGTATCAGCATGGTCAGCAGGCGGAACGACGCTTCATTCAAGTCGTGCAATTCATCGGCCACGATGATCTGGAAGGCCGGCAATTGCTGGCGCAGCGGCTCGTCGCCGTCGAGCATGCGCACGAGGTCGTAGGTGGCGTCGAACGGCGCGCGGAACTGGATGTCGCCCGTGTCGGCGCCGCGCAAGCCTTCATATTCGCGCAGCCACAGGTAATGCGTGCGCGACATGCCCAGCAGCTCCAGGTTGTCGTCGAGGGAATTGCTCTCGAAGTCAGGATTCTGGAAATCCAGGCGCGCCTTGGTGCGCAGCTGCAATTTCAAGAATTCGGCGATGGCCCCGTTCGTCGTATTAATTTCCAGCGGATAGCGGTGAGCATATTTTTCCGACACGACTTCCAGCGCTTCCCAGGCAATCGGGCGCAGCTCTTCATCGCTGCGCATGGCTGCCACCTGCATGCTTTCCAGCTGCAACAGCACCTTGGCGGCAAAGGCGTCGAAGGTGTCGACCGTCAGGCGCTTGACGACACCGAGCGGCACGCCCACTTCCAGCAGGCGCTGGCGCAGGGCCACGCGCGCCGCGTCCGTAAACACGAGGGCCAGCATGCGCTCGGGCGCGCGGCCCCGGTGCAGCGCTTCGGCCAGGCGCAGGGCCAGGGTCGTCGTCTTGGCCGCGCCGGCATTGGCGTCGATCAAGACCACTTTCTTTTGCGCCGTCTGGATGGCGACCTGTTCCGGCGTGGGCGTGATGCGTTTGGGAATGAACTGCGGGGCGTTATCTGTACTCAAAAAGAATCCTGAAATGGTTACCTGTTACCAGGCGCAAGTGCGCAGGCCGGCAAAGACGTCGCCCCGTTCGGGCGCATGGAAGGCGCGCATGCGGGGCGAATGCAGGCGCGGCGGCGTGGCGAAGGCGGCGCCGCGCAACACCTGGTGCCGCATGAAATACGGCGCCGAATATTCGCGCCAGGCATCGACCGCAAAGCCCGGATACGGTTCGAACGGCGTCGCCGTCCACTCCCACACCTGGCCCCAGTGAAAGCGCGGATGACCGGACAGCGCAGCATACTCCCATTCCGCCTCGGTCGCCAGGCGGCGCCCCGCCCAGGCACAGTACGCCTGCGCTTCATACAGGTTGATGTGGCGTACGGCCTCGTTCGGCGGCAAGGTCGTGCGCTGGCCGAAACGCATGGTGCGCCACTGTGTTGCTTCGCGCAGCCAGTACAGGGGCGACGAGCGCTCCTGCTGCATCAGCCATGCGCTGCCGGCCGCGCTCCAGAACTGACGGTTCTGGTAGCCGCCGTCGGCGACAAAATCGGCAAATTGGGCGTTCGATACGGCGCAGG
Organism: Janthinobacterium lividum; assembly: GCF_011601275.1. Classification (GTDB taxonomy): domain Bacteria; phylum Pseudomonadota; class Gammaproteobacteria; order Burkholderiales; family Burkholderiaceae_D; genus Janthinobacterium; species Janthinobacterium lividum_E. Next base: position 18,027 of record NZ_JAAOLY010000016.1, read on the forward strand.
CATCGATGGAAAACGGCGGCACGTAGCAGGCGTGGGGCGGCGATTCATTATCAAAAGCAAATCCGGCCCCGCGCGGCGAACCCAGCTCGATGGTACCGCCAGGAAAAGCGATCTCGCCCTCCCCCGGCGGCAAGGCCGGGCTGGCAGCCAGCGATTCCGGTGCTTCCAGGCCCAGCCATTGCAGGCCGGCCAGCATTTCCTCGCCACACAAGTCTTCATGCGCCAGTGCCAGCCGGTACGGCGCCAGGGCGCTGTCGACATTAGCTTCGCGCGAGAGTTTATCGAGCACCCGGTCGAGTACTTCGCGGCAATACGTTTTCACGGCGCCCGGGCTGGGCAGTTCCAGCTTCCAGCGCGCGCGCTGCTCCACCATATTGGCGTCGAACAAGTCGTCGCCGCGCGTCAGCAGGGAATTATAAATGGCGTCTGCCGGATGGCTGGAAGCGGCTTCGCGCAGGATGAACCACTCGGCAAACCAGGCGATGTGCGCAAGTTGCCACAAGGGAGGATTGAGGCGCGGATGGCGGGGCAGGCCGGCCACCACGTCCAGGCCGGCAGTAACGTAACAGTCGAACAGGGATAAAGTATCGTGGCGCGCAGCCTGCAGCGACTGGGCCAGTTGCTGCGCGCCGGCATGGCGAAAAGAGGCGTTGATTAAAGTCATGGCCTGATTGTAACGACTTATGCCAAGCTTGCACTAGTCGCGCAGGAAACAGGGAAGAAGTCCTCCCCTTCCCCCGCTTACTTGACCAGCAATTCGCCCTGCAGCGGCGTGACGACGGACTTGGGCATGCTGACGATGAAGCTGCTGCCCTTGTCGGCCACGGACTGGATGGCCAACGTCCCGCCATGGCGCAGCAGCACGTGCTTGACGATGGCCAGGCCCAGGCCCGTGCCCTGGGTTTCGCGCGAACGGCTTTTGTCGACGCGGTAGAAACGTTCCGTCAGGCGCGAGATATGCTCCTGGCTGATGCCGATGCCCGTATCTTGCGCAATGAATTGCGGTCCGGCCGCACCATCTTGCCAGCGCAGGGTGATGGTGCCGCCGGCTGGCGTATAACGCACGGCGTTCGAGGCCAGGTTGCCGAATGCGCTGTACAGCTCGTCGTAGCTGCCCAGCACGTCGGGGCCGTTGCATTCCATTGTCACTTCATGCTTGCCTGCCGACAAGCCCTTGGCGTCGCGCAAGACTTGCTGCATGAGCTTTTTGATATCCACCGGCTCGGGGCGCAGCGGATAATCGACCGATTCCAGGCGCGACAGGGTCAGCATGTCCTCGATCAGATGCTGCATGCGGTGGCCCTGCTCCGTCATCAGCTTGAGGTGGGAGGCGCGCGTGGTGGCGTCCAGGTCCAACTCGGCGGAAGCGATTTCCAGGAAGCCGACGATGACGGTGAGCGGCGTGCGCAGTTCGTGCGAGGCATTGGCGATGAAGTCGCGGCGCATCATTTCGATGCGTTCCGTTTCCGTCACGTCATGCGTGACGAGGATCTGGCGGCGGTTCTCGAATGGAATGATCTGCACGATCAGCTTGCGGTTGCGGAAGGTGATCGTCAGCGGCTGGTCGTAGCGGCCCAGGATGATGTAATCCATGAACTCGGGGCTGCGGATCAGGTTGGTCACGCGCATGCCCTTGTCGCGCTCGTGCGTGAGGCCCAGATGTTTCTCGGCGGCCGGGTTGCACCATTCAAGGAACAGCACGTCGTCCATGATGACGACGCCGTCGGGCAACAGGTGCATGGCCTGGCGGAAACGCGCCAGCCATTCCGTCAGCTCGGCCTGGTTTTTCTCGTCGTCGCGGCGCATGCGGTACAGGCGCGCGAAAATGCTGGTCCAGGCGCCCCAGCCGTCGGGCAGCTTGGCGCTTTGCGGATTGTCCAGCCAGTTACTTAGCTGGAACAGATACGACAGCTGCACGAACACCATCATGGCCATCAGCACGAAGGCGATGCCCAGCGCATACGTGGCGCCAAACAGATACCAGACGACGGCCACGCCCAGCAGCGCCAGCACCATGCGCAAGGCGGCCGGTACCCAGAACAGCAATTTCGGATTCATAGAGGCTAGCTTTACTTTTCAGACAACATGTAGCCGACGCTGCGCACAGTCTTGATCAGGCTTTCCGCCTCTTTCAAGGCTTTGCGCAAGCGCAATACGTGGACATCGACCGTGCGCTCCTCGATCACCACATGGTCGCCCCACACCTTGTCGAGCAGCTGGCTGCGCGAAAACACGCGTTCCGGATGGGCCAGCAGGAATTTCAGCAGCTTGTATTCGGCGTGGCCGATATCGATCTTCTGTTCATCCATCATCACCGTGCAGCTGACGGGGTCCAGGGCGACGTTGCCGGCGCGCATAGGCGCCTGCGCGTGTTCCGGACTCTTGCGTCGCAAGAGAGCTTTGGCGCGGGCCAGCAGCTCGCGCGGCGAGAACGGCTTGGTGACGTAATCGTCGGCCCCGCTGTTCAGGCCGGCCAGCTTGTCTTCTTCCATGCTCTTGGCGGTGAGCATGATGACGGGGATGGCGGCGAAATTGCGGTCGGCGCGGATGCGCGACAGCAGGCGCAAGCCCGTCTGGTCCGGCAGCATCCAGTCCAGCAGGATCAGGTGCGGCGTGCGGTGCTGGATGAATTCCCAGGCATCGGCAACGTTTTGTACGGAACAGCAATTCCAGCCGGATTCGCGCAGCGAATAGGTCACCAGTTCAACGATGGCCGGCTCATCTTCAACAATCAATACCGTGGTTTTATCAGATGCCATAAAGCTTACTCAGGGAGCTCCTCGGAAATGGCGGGAGCAGCCACCTTGGTGTGGCGGATGTCCTTGCCCTCAACCACGTAAATCACGTATTCGGCGATGTTTTTCGCATGGTCGCCGATCCGTTCGATGGCCTTGGCCACCCACAGGGTGTCGAGCGCCGCCGAAATCGTGCGCGGGTCTTCCATCATAAAGGTGATCAGGTTGCGCATGATAGACCGAAACTCATGGTCGATGATGGCATCTTGTGCAATTAATTGTAAGGCCTGCTTGCCATCGTTGCGCGCAAACGCGTCCAGGGCGTCGTGCAGCATGTCGGTGGCCGTGTTGGCAATGCCGCGCACCATCTCGTAATGGTTGACGACGCCGTTGCCGCGCTTGTGCAGATTCTTCGCCACGCGGGCGATTTTCGTCGCCTCGTCGCCTACGCGCTCGAGGTCGGTAATCACCTTGATGGTGGCCATGATGGTGCGCAAATCGTTGGCGGCCGGCTGGCGGCGCACGATCAGATGGCTGCACGCGTCGTCCAGCGACACTTCGAGCTGGTTGACGACGTCGTCTTCGCGCATCACGCGGTCGGCGCGTTCCGGGTTGCCGATGCGAAAGCACGTCATCGCGTCGAGGAACTGGGTTTCAACGATGCCGCCCATCAGGAGCACTTTCGAGCGGATCGCTTCGAGTTCGTTGTCGTATTGCTTGGATGAATGTTCGCCTATCATGCTGTCTCTCCGTATTCAGTTGTTGTGTATGCGCGGGGCGGATCAGCCGAAGCGGCCCGTGATGTAATCCTGCGTTTCCTTGCGGGCCGGATTCATGAAGATCTGGTCCGTTTCGCCGAATTCCACCAGCTCGCCCAAATACATATAGGCCGTGTAGTCGGAGCAGCGCGCCGCCTGTTGCATATTGTGCGTCACGATGGCGATCGTGTAATCCTGTTTCAGTTCGCTGATCAGCTCTTCCACTTTCGAGGTCGAGATCGGGTCCAGCGCCGAGGTCGGCTCATCGAGCAGCAAGACGTCCGGCTTCACGGCCACGCCGCGCGCGATGCACAAGCGCTGCTGCTGGCCGCCCGACAGCGACAGGCCGCTCTTGGTCAGCTTGTCCTTGACTTCGCCCCACAGCGCGGCCTTTTTCAGGGCCCACTCGACGCGCTCGTCCATTTCGCCCTTCGAGAGATCTTCATACAGGCGCACGCCGAAGGCGATGTTGTCGTACACGGACATGGGGAACGGCGTCGGCTTCTGGAACACCATGCCGACCTTGGCGCGCAGCATGTTGACGTCCTGGTCCGCGTCGAGCACGTTGCGGCCGCGGTACAGGATCGAGCCTTCCGCGCGCTGGCCCGGGTACAGGTCGTACATGCGGTTCAGCGTACGCAGCAGGGTCGACTTGCCGCAACCGGACGGGCCGATGAAGGCCGTGACCTTCTTCTCGTGGATGTCCAGGTTAACGTTATGCAAGCTTTGCGTTTTGCCGTAAAAAAAGTTCAGGCCCGAAATCTCGATGGTTTTTTTCTTTGGTGCCAAGTCTTGGGCTGGATTCATTTGCGTATTCATAAGGGTTCGCTTCGCTCGGTATCTGTTTAATTAGGGACTTTTTGGCTGAACACGGTGCGCGACAGGATATTCAAGGCCAGCACGCTGAAGGTGATCAGCAGTGCGCCGCCCCAGGCCAGCGAGCGCCAGTTGTCGTACGGGCTCATCGCAAACGATGCGATGACGGAGGGCAAGTTGGCCATCGGCGCATTCATGTTGAAGCTTTGGAACTGGTTATTCAGGGCCGTGAACAGCAGCGGCGCCGTTTCGCCGGCGATGCGGGCCAATGCCAGCAGTACGCCGGTAATCACGCCCGCCTTGACGGCGCGCAAGCGTACGAGGGTCGCGACCTTCCAGCGCGGCGCGCCAAGGGCAAACGCGGCTTCCAGCAGGCTGTTCGGTACCAGACGCAGCATGTTGTCCGTCGTGCGTACCACCACCGGCACGGCGATCAGTGACAGCGCGATGGCGCCCGCGTAACCGGAGAAGTGTTTCACATGCGCCACGTACAGCGCATACACGAACAGGCCGATGACGATCGATGGCGCCGACAGCATGATGTCGGTCACAAAACGCGTCACTTGCGCCAGCTTGTTTTCTTCGCCGTATTCGGCCAGGTAGATGCCGGCCAGGATGCCGATCGGGGTGCTGACGACAGTCGCCAGGCCCACCATCAGGGCGCTGCCGACGATGGCATTGATCAAGCCGCCGCCTTCGCTGCCGGGAGCCGGCGTCGTTTGCGTGAACAGGTCGATGGACAGTGCGCCGAAACCCTTGATCACCAGGGTGCACAGGATCCACACGAGCACGGCCAGGCCCAGGGCCATGGCGCCCACCGACAGGGCGATGCCCACGCGGTGCATCAGCAAACGCTTGCGGTAGACGGGATTCATGGCCGGCTTGACCGGAGCGTCGAGAGTGCTTACTTGGCTCATTTCGTGCCTTCCTTGCGGGACATGCCAGCCAGCATCAGCTTGGCGGCGGATAAGACGATAAAGGTGATGACGAACAGGATCAGGGCCAGCGAGAACAGCGAGGACACGTGCAGCGCCGATTGCGCTTCGCCGAATTCGTTCGCCAGCAGGGAGGTGATACTGTTACCGGCGGCAAAGAGCGACCACGACAGTTTATTTGCGTTGCCGATGACGAAGGTCACGGCCATGGTTTCGCCCAGCGCGCGGCCCAGGCCCAGCATGACGCCGCCGACGACGCCGGTCTTGGTGTATGGCAAGACAATCTTGCGCACCACTTCCCAGCGCGTGCAGCCCAGGCCGTATGCGGATTCCTTCAGCACGGCAGGAACGATCTCGAACACGTCGCGCATCACGGAGGCGATGAAGGGGATGATCATGATGGCCAGCACCAGGCCGGCCGTCAGCAAGCCGATGCCCATCATGGGACCGCTGAACAGCTGGCCGATGACGGGCACGTTCCCCAAGGTGGCTTTCAGGATGGGCTGGACGTGGTCGGCAAACAGGGGCGCAAACACGAACAGGCCCCAGATGCCGTAGATGATCGACGGCACGCCGGCCAGCAGCTCGACAGCCGTGCCCAGCGGGCGGCGCAGCCAGGCCGGGCAGATTTCCGTGAGGAACAGGGCGATGCCGAAGCTGACGGGAAAGGCGATCAGCAGAGCGATGACGGACGTCACCAGGGTGCCGATGATGGGGATCAGGGCGCCGTACTGATCATTGACGGGGTCCCACTCGGCCGAAACGATGAAATGCAGGCCGAAGGTCTTGAAGGCCGGTATCGATTCCATGATCAGCGAAATGATGATGCCGACCAGGACGATCAGCACCGACAGGGCGAACAGCATCGTCACCTTGTGGAACATGAAATCCTGGAAGCGCTGCTTGCGCATGGTGGTAAGCATTTGCGCGTGACTGATGGAATCGGTCATGGTGCCGCCTGGCATGGGGATCGTGGAGGAGGTAGATTGTGCGCTCATAGTGTGCCATATGGGTGGTACTGCAGGTACTGCTATTTTTATCGTGCTCTTTTAGCCGGGACCGCCTGCAAGGGCTGCGGGCGGTCCTGGCTAACTCCCTGCCCCGCCGTGCTGCTGGCGGGGCAAGGATGAATGACTCAGGCTATGCGATTAGTAGATCGACTTGCCGGAAGCGTCTTTCAGGTTGGCTTTCCACGATTCCTGCACCAGTTTCACGACCGATGCCGGCATAGGCACGTAGTCCAGTTCAACGGCAGCGGCGCCACCGTTCTTGTAGGCCCAGTCGAAGAATTTCAGGACTTCTTTGGCCTTGGCTGCGTCAGCCTGGACTTTGTGCATCAGGATGAACGACACGCCGGTGATAGGCCAGCTGTTCTTGCCAGCCTGGTCGGTCAGAACCACGCCGAAGCCTGGGGTTTGCGTCCAAGGTGCCGAAGCGGCTGCTGCCTTGAAGTTTTCGTCGTCAGGCTGCAGGAAGTTGCCGTCCTTGTTTTGCAGCTGGGTGTGCGACATCTTGTTTTTCTTGGCGTAAGCCCACTCGACGTAGCCGATCGAACCCTTGATACGCTGTACGTTGGCGGCGACGCCTTCGTTACCCTTGCCGCCCACGCCCACGGCCCATTTCACAGCCGAGCCAGCGCCGATTTTCGATTTGAATTCCGGGTTGGTTTTCGACAGGAAGTCGGTGAACAGGAACGACGTGCCCGAACCGTCAGCGCGGTGCACCACGGTGATTTCCGTGTCTGGCAGCTTGACGCCACTGTTCAGGGCGGCGATTTCAGGCGCGCTCCATTTGGTGATCTTGCCCAGGTAGATATCGGCAACGACTTTACCCGTCATTTTCAGCTGGCCTGGGGTTACGCCGTCCAGGTTGACGATGGTGACTACGCCGCCCATGATGGCCGGGAACTGCATCAGGCCCGCTTCTTCCAGCTCTTCCGCCTTCAAAGGCATGTCGGAGGCGCCAAATTCAACAGTTTTTGCCTTGATTTGCTTGATGCCGGCGCCGGAACCGACGGACTGGTAGTTCAGGCCGTTGCCCGTGTTGGCTTTGTACGTCTCAGCCCATTTGGCGTAGATCGGGTACGGGAAGGTTGCGCCAGCACCTGTCATATCTGCCGCCATGACGGAAGCGGAAGAAAATGCCATCGCTGCCGAAGCACCCACGACGATAAATTTGAACATTTGCTTCATTTGCATATCAAGTCCTCAGGGTTGTTGGGGCTCAAAGTCCCGGTTGAATGCTGCGCAGTCTAGCAAGCGAATATGACAGCTTTATGACATGGGTAAAAAATCCTGAAATAATTGCCTACGCCCGGGGGACTGCCATTTTTGGCGCGAAAAATGACAGAGGCGGCGACGCTTTATGACAGCGTATGTCACGCTTACGTCATATTTCATGATTACACTCACAACGCGTCATACGTGATGAAATACGGATGAAATACGGCTAGAATTAACTATCTGCAAAGACAAAAGAATATGAAACCTGAACTGCACACGGAAGTGACCAAATCGGGCATCCTGCTTGACCGCGAGCTGTCGCAACTGACTTTCAACCGGCGCGTGATGGCCCAGGCGGAAGACCCGAACATTCCGCTGCTCGAGCGCCTGCGCTACCTGTGCATCGTCAGCAGCAATATGGATGAGTTCTTCGAGGTGCGTGTGGCCAGCCTGCTGGCGGCCGGCAGCATCGGCGGTTCGCTGGCCGGCCACCCTGCCCTGGCGGCCAACCTGGAGCGCATCGGCAAGGAATGCCATGCGCTGGTGGAACGCCAGTACGAGATATTAAATAGCGAAGTCTTGCCGGCCCTGCGCGAAGCGGGCGTGCATTTGCTGCGCGACAGCGACCGCAACGAGGCGCAGCGCGCCTGGGTCAAGCAGTATTTCGACCGCGAAGTGCGGCCCCTGCTGACACCCATCGGCCTCGACCCGGCTCACCCGTTCCCGCAAGTGGTGAATAAAAGTCTCAATTTCATCGTCTCGCTGAGCGGCAAGGATGCGTTCGGGCGCGGCACGGCGATCGCCATCGTCAAGGCGCCACGCGTCTTGCCGCGTGTCATCAAGCTGCCGGACGAGATCTCGGGCGAAGGCGTGTCCTTCTGTTTATTGTCGTCCGTCATCCATGCGCACATCTCGGATCTGTTCGCCGGACGCGAAGTGATTGCCTATTCGCAATTCCGGGTCACGCGCGACAGCGACCTGTGGGTCGATGAAGACGAAGTCAAGAACCTGCGCCAAGCCCTGAAGGGCGAGCTGGTGGGCCGCCAGTTCGGCACTTCCGTGCGCCTGGAAGTGGCGCGCAATTGTCCACCAGAACTGTCGCAGTTCCTGCTCGACCAGTTCAGCCTCGATCAAAGCCGCCTCTACCGCGTCAACGGCCCCGTGAACCTGGTGCGCCTGTCGGAAATGATCGATCACGTCAAGCAGCCGGAACTGCGCTTCCCGCCGTTCTTTCCGGGCCTTGCGCATAAAGCCATCGGCAACGACATCTTTGCCGCGCTGCACAAGCACGACATCCTGCTGCACCACCCCTACCAGTCGTTCCAGACGGTCATCGACTTCATCCGCAGCGCCGCCTACGATCCCTCCGTCGTCGCCATCAAGCAGACGATCTACCGTACGGGCATGAACTCGGACCTGATGGAGTCGCTGATCACGGCGGCGAAGATGGGCAAGGAAGTGACCGTCATCGTGGAATTGATGGCGCGTTTCGACGAGGAAGCCAACATCAACTGGGCCGACAAGCTGGAACAGGCGGGCGCGCAAGTCGTGTACGGCGTGGTGGGATTGAAAACCCACGCCAAGGTGGCCCTCGTCATCCGCCGCGAGGAAGGCGCGCTGCGCTTTTATGCTCACTTGGGCACCGGCAACTATCATCCCACGACGACCAAGCTGTACACGGACTTCGGTTTGCTGACGGCCAACCAGGACCTGGCCGTCGAAGTCAATGAAGTCTTCATCCACCTGACTAGCCTGACCAAGCCGCACAACCTGAACCATTTGTGGCTGGCGCCGTTCGGCCTGCAAAGCGAGATCATCAAGGCCATCCGCAACGAGGCGAAGATCGCCCGTTCGGGCCAGCGCGGGCGCATCATCGTGAAAGTCAACGCACTTGTCGATGAGTCCGTGATCCGCGCCCTGTATGCGGCTTCGACCGATGGCGTGAAGATCGACCTGATCGTGCGCGGCGCCTGCACCCTGAAGCCCGGCGTGCCGGGCCTGTCGGAAAACATCAAGGTGCGCTCCGTGATCGGCCGCTTCCTCGAACACAGCCGCATTTACTACTTCCGCAACGACCTGGCGCACGATGTCTACCTGGCCAGCGCCGACTGGATGAGCCGCAACCTGTTCCGCAGGGTGGAAGTGGCTTTCCCGGTACTTGACCGGGCGCTGAAGCGGCGCGTGATCGCCGAGGGCTTGAATCCGTATTTGAAGGATAATACAAATGCATGGGAACTGGAGCCGACGGGCCATTACGCGCGCCGCAAGCCGCGCGGCAAGCAAACACCGTTCAGCGCCCAGCAATACCTGATGCACACACTGGGCACGCCGGGCGCGGAGGTCGGCGAATAGGCAATTCTACACAGAGGAGCACAGCATGGATCTCATCTTGTGGCGACACGCAGAAGCCGAGCCGGGCGTCCCCGACCTCGAACGCGCCCTGACCGTCAAAGGCCAGAAACAGGCGCGCCGCATGGGGGAATGGCTGGCATCGCAACTTCCGGAAAATTGCCGTATCCTCGTCAGCCCCGCCCTGCGCACCCTGCAAACGGCGGAGGCGCTGGGGCGCAAGTTCAAGCTGATGCCGGAACTGGCGCCCGGCGCCGAGGCGGAAGACATCCTCAAGGCGGCCAACTGGCCCGGCGGCAAGGAAACCGTGCTCATCGTCGGTCACCAGCCAACCTTGGGCCAGGCGGCCGCCCTGCTGCTGACGGGCGAGGAACAGGAATGGGAAATGCGCAAGGCCAGCGCCTGGTGGTTTTCGCAGCGCGAGCCAGGCGACCCCGTCAGCATTTATTTGAAGGCGGTGATGGCGCATGATTTGGTCGTGAAATAAGGGGGCGAAGCGGGGAAATGCGCAAAAAGTGCGCTGGGACAAATACTAGCGGGGTTCACAACTCAGCAGCCTTGTAAAGCGCTGCCGATCTGCTAGAGTTTAATTGCATCAACTACGTGCAAGAGCCCTGCTCCCGCACATTGAGCAACCCAGCGGACAGCCGTCCAACGGCGGCTGAAAGACCATGTTAATCACCTTCCTCGTTTTTCTCTTCATTGCCATCTTCGCCGCCATCATCGGCTTTGTCGCCTTTGAACTGGTCGAAGAAATGCGCGGCAGCCACCATAAGCTGATGGACCGCTATCACGAGTAGCGCTCACCTCGGCACTATCGCATGGCGCCAGCGACGGCCCAACAGGCCCGTCCCTCGCGCCATCATCGTTTTTATACTCCCGTCTTACACTCCCGTTTTGAACTTCGTATAGATGCGCGTCATCAAGCGGCGGATATCGGCCGTGGTCGCTTCCGGCGCGGCCATGCGCTGCTTGTCGGCGTCCGACAGGAAGATGGCCTTGTTCTCGCCGATGTCCTTGCGTACATATTTGATGCTGGCCGGATTCGGATTCGCGTAGAACACCTTGTTGCTCAGGCTGGCATGCACTTGCGGACGCAGGATGTAGTTGATGAACAGGTGCGCATTATTCGGGTGCGGCGCGTCGGCGGGAATCGCCATGGTGTCGAACATCAGGGCGGCCGTCTTCGGCACCAGCACCTGGATCACATTGCCGTTCTTGGCATCGATGGCGCGCTGGCGCGCGATATTGATGTCGCCCGACCAGCCCAGCGCCACGCAGACGGAGCCGTTGGCCATGTCATTGATGTAGCCGGACGAGCTGAACAGGGTCACATAAGGGCGGATGGCCTGCAGCACCTTGCCCGCTTCCTGGTAGTCGGCGGCCGTTTTCGAGTACGCGGGCTTGCCCAGGTATTGCAGGGCGGCCGGCAGCACTTCCGACGGCGAGTCGAGGAAGGACACGCCGCACGATTTCAGCTTCGATGCATATTTCGGGTCGAAGACCAGGTCCCACGCATTGTCGGGCATGGGCATGCCGCCCAGCGCGGCCTTGACCTTGTTGACGTTGATGCCCACCGTCGTGTAGCCCCACAGCCAGTCGACCAGGTAATCGTTGTTCGGGTCGATCTTCGCCAGCTTGGCCTGCAGGTTCTGGTCCAGGTTGCCCAAATTCGTCAGCTTGCTCTTGTCGAGTTTACGCAGCAGGCCCGCATCGATCTGCAGGCGCGCCCACTGGGCCGTCGGTACGACGATGTCGTAGCCGGACTTGCCCGCCACCAGTTTCGCATTGAGGATTTCGTTATTGTCGAAAACGTCGTAGCGCACCTTGATGCCCGTTTCCTTCTCAAAATTCTTGATTGTATCGTCGCCGATATAGTCCGACCAGTTATAGATGTTCAGGACCTTCTCTTCCTGAGCCTGAGCATGCGCAGGCAAGGCCAGTACGGCCGCCGCCAAGGCCAATCCCACTCCAATGCGCCGTCCTGCTTGCCATGTGTTTGCCATCGTACCGCCTCCGGAATTAGTCAGAAAATAGTGACGATGATAGCAAGAAGGGCGGCATCAGGTCTAGCCTGATACCGCCCTTCTTTCACTGCCGGGGTCAGCGACCCCGCACAAGCTTACACCTTATCCAGCCCCACCGTCGTCCCCGTAAACACCAGGTTGCCGTTCTGGGCATCGATGCGGATCTCGTCTTTCGGGCCGAACTTGCCTTCCAGGATCAGCTTCGACAGCGGATTTTCGATCTGCTGCTGGATCGCCCGCTTTAAAGGACGGGCGCCATACACCGGGTCGTAGCCCGCTTCGGCGATTTGCTGCAAGGCCGCGTCGGTCAGGCTCAGCTGCATGTCCATGCGCGCCAGGCGTTCTTCGAGAATTTTCAGCTGGATCTTCGCGATCGCGCCGATGTTTTTCTCGTCGAGGCCGTGGAACACGACGATTTCGTCGATACGGTTGACGAACTCGGGACGGAAGTGCGAGCGCACCTCGGCCATCACGGCCAGCTTCACGACACCGGGATCATCACTTTCCATGGCCTGGATTTTATGCGAACCCAGGTTCGAGGTCATGATGATGACGGTATTCTTGAAGTCCACCGTGCGGCCCTGGCCATCCGTCATGCGTCCATCGTCGAGCACCTGCAGCAGCACGTTGAAGACGTCAGCATGCGCCTTTTCCACTTCGTCGAGCAGGATCACGCTGTACGGCTTGCGGCGCACGGCTTCCGTCAGGTAGCCGCCCTCGTCGTAGCCCACGTAGCCCGGCGGCGCGCCGATCAGACGGGCCACGGAATGCTTCTCCATGAACTCGCTCATGTCGATGCGTATCATCGATTCTTCCGTATCGAACAGGAAGGTCGCCAGCGCCTTGCTCAATTCCGTCTTGCCCACGCCCGTCGGTCCCAGGAACATGAAGGAACCATATGGACGGTTCGGATCGCTCAAGCCGGCGCGCGAGCGGCGGATGGCGTCAGCTACGGCCGTGATCGCTTCATCCTGGCCCACGACGCGCTCATGCAGCTTCTCTTCGATGTGCAGCAGCTTGTCGCGCTCGCCCTGCATCATGCGCGACACGGGTATGCCCGTCGCGCGCGACACCACTTCGGCGATTTCCTCGGCGCCCACTTCCGTGCGCAGCAGCTTCGGCTGGTCGGGATCGATTTTCGGCATGCCGCTGTCGGCCTGCTTGAGCTGGGCTTCCAGCTGCGGCAACTTGCCATACTGCAGCTCCGACACTTTCTGCCAGTTGCTCTCGCGCGTGGCCTGCTCCATCTGCAGCTTGACCTGCTCGATCTCTTCCTTGATGTGCGTACTGCCCTGCACCACGGCTTTTTCCGCCTTCAGGATTTCCTCGAAGTCATTGTATTCGCGCTGCAGCTTGACGATCTCTTCCTCGATCAGGCCCAGGCGGCGCAACGAGGCTTCGTCTTTTTCCTTCTTGACGGCTTCGCGCTCGATTTTCAGCTGGATCAAGCGGCGTTCCAGCTTGTCCATCACTTCCGGCTTCGAATCGATCTCGATCTTGATCTTCGCCGCCGCCTCGTCGATCAGGTCGATCGCCTTGTCGGGCAGGAAACGGTCCGTGATGTAGCGGTGCGACAGCTCGGCGGCCGCAATGATGGCCGCGTCCGTGATCTCCACCTTGTGGTGCAGCGCATACTTGTCCTGCAAGCCGCGCAGGATGGCGATGGTCGCTTCCACGGTCGGCTCGTCGACGAGCACTTTCTGGAAACGGCGCTCCAGCGCGGCATCCTTCTCGATGTACTTGCGATACTCGTCGAGGGTGGTCGCGCCCACGCAGTGCAGTTCGCCGCGCGCCAACGCCGGCTTGAGCATATTGCCGGCATCCATTGCGCCGTCGGCCTTGCCCGCGCCCACCATGGTGTGCATCTCGTCGATGAAGACGATGGTCTGGCCTTCGTCCATGGCCAGTTCCTTGAGCACGGATTTCAGGCGCTCCTCGAACTCGCCGCGGAACTTGGCGCCCGCAACCAGGGCGGCCATGTCCAGCGCCAGCACGCGCTTGCCCTTCAGCGACTCGGGCACTTCGCCATTGACGATGCGCTGGGCCAGGCCTTCGACGATGGCCGTCTTGCCCACGCCCGGTTCGCCGATCAGCACGGGATTGTTCTTGCTGCGGCGCTGCAGGATCTGGATGGTGCGGCGGATTTCATCGTCGCGGCCGATGACAGGGTCGAGCTTGCCCTTGCGCGCCCGTTCCGTCAGGTCCAAGGTGTATTTTTTCAAGGCTTCGCGCTGGCCTTCGGCCTCTTGCGAATCGACCTTGTTGCCGCCGCGCACGGCGTCAATGGCCGCTTCCAGGGCCTTGCGGGTCAGGCCGTTTTCGCGCGCCAGCTTGCCGCAGTCGGACTTGTCGTCCGTCATGGCCAGCAAGACCATTTCGCTGGAGACGAACTGGTCGCCCGCCTTTTGCGATTCCTTGTCGGCCAGGTTCAGCAAGGCAACGAATTCGCGGCTGACCTGCACGTCGCCGCCCGTGCCCGATACCTTGGGCAAGCGCTCGATCGAGGCGCCCAGGGACTTGGACAGGCCGCCCACGTTGACGCCGGCCCGCTGCAACAGCGAGCGGGCGCCGCCGTCGTCCTGGTTCAACAGGGCCGTCAGCAAATGGACTGGTTCGATATAGGGGTTGTCGTTGCCCACGGCCAAGCTTTGCGCATCGGCCAGGGCTTCCTGTAATTTGGTAGTGAGTTTGTCTTGTCGCATGAAAAGCGCTCCCGGTTAATTAGTTGTTAACCAAATTGGGGTGAGGCAGTACTTTTCAAGCATACACAAAGCAGAAAACCGATGCATTTGGGCAAAAGCTACGGTGCGGGGCAAACACGATTCAAATGGCGCTTGCTTTTGCCGCCCACTTGTCCAGGGCCGTCTCGTCGCTGTCGCGCGCATCGACCCAGCGCGCCCCTTCGGGCGTGTCTTCCTTCTTCCAGAACGGCGCTTCCGTCTTCAGGTAGTCGATGATGAATTCGCAGGCGGCGAAGGCCTCGCCCCGGTGGGCGGACGAGACCGCCACCAGCACGATCTGCTCCTGCGGCAGCAGCGGCCCCACGCGGTGGATCACCAGCGCGCCGGACAGGGGCCAGCGCTCGCGCGCCTGCTCGACGATGGCTGCGATGGACGTTTCCGTCATGCCCGGATAGTGCTCGAGTTCCATGGCGGCCACGTCCAGCCCTTCGTTCATGTCGCGCACCGTGCCGACGAAGCCGACGACGGCGCCCACCTTGGGATTGCCTGCACGCAATTGTGCGATTTCTTGACTCAAGTCAAAATCGGCTTGCTGGACGCGGACGGTGGTACTCATTTGACGTTGCCTCCTATGCGGCGCAGCAGGGTTTCGATGCGGCTGGCCGTGCGCGCATCGGTGGCGGCGGCAATCGCGCACAACTGCATCAGCTGCGACGCTTGCGTGAGCGGCTTCTGGCCCGATTTGAGCGACGATTGCAGCACTTCCACCTGCATCTTCAAGCGGTCGCGGGCAAATTCGGCGCCGCTGTCGACGCCGGCGACGATTTCCAGACGCAGGACTTCAGCGAGCAGGCGCTCCTGATTGGCCTGCAATTGCTGCACGTAGGCGGCGCTGCCCTCGCCCAGCGCGGCCTGGGCGGCGGCAAAGCGCTGCTGCAGGCCGCGTTCGTACTGGGCGTCGAGCGGCGGCAAGGCACTCCAGCGCTCGCTCCACGCTTGCGCGTCGTCGGCGCCGCCATCAGCCAATGAAACTTCCAGCGATTGCACCAATCGCAGTTTGTCGCGCAAGGCGTTGGCCTGGGCCGCGCCGGCCCGTTCGGCGATGGCGTCCGCTTGCGCTTGCACGCCGGCGACCGCGGCCTGGTAGCGCTGTTCGATCTTCGCTTCGCTGGCGCGCGGCACGGGACCCGTGGCGTTCCATGCGGCGCGTGTGTCGCGCAGCAAGTGATTGATGAAGGCGGTGCGGCTCTTGTCGTCGCCCTCGGGCACGACGGCCGTTTCCAGCGCGGCGCACAGCGCTTCGCGCGCATGCAGGTGTTCGCGGCGCTCGTGGTCGGCCGCGTGGGCCGTTTCCTTGCGCCTGGCGAAGATATCGTCGCAGGCGGCACGGAAACGCTGCCACAGCGCCTGTTCCGCGCGGCGTTCCAGCGGCAGGGCTTTCGCCAGTTCCTGCCATTTATCCTGCAAGGCTTTCAGCATGTCGACCGTGTTGCGCTCCGATGGTTTCAGCAAGCCCACTTCGACGATCAATTGTTCGCGGCGCGCCGTCTCGATCTGCCGCTGCGTTTCCAGCGGCTTCGACAGGGCGTCCAGCGCGGCGCCAAACTCGGCGTCCAGGCGTTTCTTTTCCTTGCGGTCGATGGTGCCCAGGCGCGTCCACGCCTGGCGCAAACGCTGCGAAGCGGACGCGACGTGTTTCCAGTCGGTACTCTCTTCGGCCGCCAGGGCCGCCGTTTCCGCGATCAGTTCCTGGGCCTTGGCCGCATTGCCGTGGCGCTCTTCTGCCAGCTGCTTGAAATGCTGGGCCGCCGGCGCATAGGCCACGCTGCAGGCGGCGTCGAAACGTTCCCACAAAGACTTCGGTGCGGGGCCGGACAGGGTGTCGAGCGACTTCCAGCGCTCGCGCAAGCTGCCCACTTTCTTGGCCAGCTCGGCCATCGGCAATTGTTGCGCCGGCAATTCCTCGCCCGCCTTGACCAGTTCCTCGCGCGACACGTTGCCGCCCCAGCGCGCCCAGTCGGCCAGGCGCTTGAACTCTCCGCGCACATGGGCCAGGCGGTCCGCTTGCGCCGGCGTCAAACGGCCGTGTTTGGTGTCGCGCAAAGTCTTGTCATGTTCGGAAGCCACGTGCAGCAAGCCATCCTGCAGTGCCGCTTCCATGGCGTCGAGCACCTTGAAGAATTGCTCCGTCGCTTCTTTCGACACGGGCGCGTGTTCCTGGCGCGGCTTGCGTAATACAGGTATAGATACAGGCTCGGCATGGGCCGCTGCGGCCTCCGGCGCCGCCGCGTGCACGGGTGCCGGCGCGCTGGCCAGCAGGACCGCAAATTGCTGCTGCAGGCTGTCGGACAGCGGCGATTCCGGCAAGCGCGGCAGGGCTTGCCACGCGCGTTTCAAGGCATCCAAGTCGAGGCTGGCGGCGTCCTGCGCCTGCCATTCTGCCAACGCGGCCTGGCGTACGTCGAACACGGCCTGGTGCTGCTGCAGCGCTTGCAAGGCGGACTGCGCCTGCTCGCGCGCCTGGATGAAATCGGTTTCCAGGTGTTTCGGCAAGGAAGCGCGCTCGGGCGATTGCGCATGCTGCGCATGTTCCGCATCGAGGCGGGCCAGCGCCTGCGCCAGCTCGCCGGCGGACTGGCCATTGCTGGCCAGCGCGCGCGCGGCGGCGACGGCGTCGATCACGGCGCGCTGCAGCAGCACTTGCGCTTCCAGGCGGGCGGCCAGCGCGGCGCGCGCGGCGGCAAACGCCGTCGCCAGCTCGGGCGTGGCCTTGATGACTTGCCATTGGCGGTCCAGCTCGGCAACCTGGTTCGGGCTCAGCTTTTCATCGTTCAACAGGCGCTGCGCCGTGTCGATGCTGGCCTGGGCGCGCTGCGTCTCGGCGGCCTGGTGACGGATCAGGTCGATGCGGCCCTGCATCAGCTTGGCAACGCGGCGGTCCGTGTTACGCATGGCGTGGTGGACTTTTTCCAGCAGGGGCAAGGCATGGATGTGTTCGGCCGCGATCAGGCGGGCATCGGCAAATTCGCTGGACACGATGAATTCAAAGGCGGCGGTTTCGTCGCCGGCCACGGCATGGGCGCGCGCAACCTGTTCGGCGCGGCGCGATGCGCTCTGCGCCGAGGCGGCGGCCTGTTCTGCCACGACAGGATCGGGGACGGCAGTCTTGCTGGCAGAACGCTTGAAGAGAAATTCGAACATGACGGGTTTCGCGTGGATCAAAACCACCATCATAACAAAGCCCGGGGTATTGCATCGGACAGGTATGTACAAGTTACCAATTGAGTAACATAGTGAGTAACATTGTGAATAACACCGTGAGTAACACGGCATTTCCCCAATGGGAGGGCCAGCGCAAAATCAGGAAAGCACCCCGGTACAAACGGGAGAATGGGGTGTGCGCTCGCTACCCGTTCAAGCCTGCGCGCGCAGCGGCTGCGGCGGCACGGGCGAGCTGGACTCTGCGCCATCGGCCACCGTTTCAGCGCCGCCGGCTGCCGGCAAAACAAAGGGCAGCACTTGCGCCTTGCCACGGCGCGCTTCCTGCGCGCGCGCATCGTGGGCGAGGAACTGGTAGGCGATGGCAAACCACGTTTCGCCCACGATGACCTTGCGCGCCAGCGCGAACAGCTCGCGCTCTTCTTTTTCCAGGCGCTGCAGCAAGGCCGCGCAAAAGGCGTCGATGGCGGCGCACAGCTGCTCGGCCTGCAATTCGGAATGGTCGATGGCGGCGCCCGCGCGCTGCTGCACGACATTGATGCTCTCCAGCGCCGCGTGGTTCAAGCCAGTAATCTCGTCGAGCAGGCCGTCCGCATGCGGCGCGGCCTGGCGGATGGCGGGGATCAGGTACATCTCCACCTTGCGCCAGTAGCCGCCCTGGTAGAGCCGGTTCAGCCAGTCGCCCGCGTACTGCATCTGCGCCAGGCTGAGCCTGCTCTGGTGGCGCAGCTGCACATGCATGTACTTCTGAAAAGCCAGCAAGCTCATGCGAATGCTGGCCTGTTCCACCGACAGGGAAACCAATATATATGTTGCCGTAAGCATGCACTCACTCCCGAAAACGCGCTGGATGTCTGATCCTGGAAGTGAAAGTGTAAAGACTACCGACAGCGGCCGGTTTGATCCTGCACAAACCCGCAGCGGGCCAGGCGCGCTTTCTTTTACGGCGCGCGCAGCCCGATATACAGGTTGACGACGCCAGGCTCTTCCGACGGCGTGACTTCGCCGCCAAAGCTTTTCACGAGCCGCTGCATGCCCTTGTTGCGCGCCATCGCCTCGCCCACCAGCGCTTCCGTCCCCCGGCTGCGGAAATAGTCGACGAGCTTCTCGAACAGGATGTGGCCCAGGCCCTTGCCCTTCAGGGCCGAGCGCACGGCGATGGCGAAATCGGCGTGGATATTGTCCGGGTCGGCCACGGCGCGCACCACGCCCAGGGTTTCCGGCTTGCCGTCCGGCCCCGTGTGCGTGGCGATGAAGGCCATGGCGCGGTCGTAGTCGATCTGCGTCAGGCGCGCCAGCTGCGATACGGGCAGCTCGCGCATGGAGGTGAAAAAGCGCAGGCGCACGTCGTCCGGGTCCAGCGCGTGGAACAGCTCCATGTGCTGTGGTGCGTCCTCGGGACGGATGGGACGCAGCAGGATGGCTTGGTCCATCCACGTCACCTGCTCTTCCAGCTCCTGCGGATACGGGCGGATGGCCAGGCGGTCGCGCTGCTGGCCCGGCTGCAAACGGATGCGCGCGTCGAGGGCGATCACGCCGTCCGCGTCGGCCACCAGCGGGTTGATGTCGAGTTCGGCCAGCTCGCCGATGTCGGCCACCAGTTCAGCCACCTGGATCAGCGTATAGCAAATGGCGTCGATATCGGCCGGCGGCTGGTTGCGGTAGCCGGCCAGCAGTTTCGACACGCGCGTGCGCGCCAGCATGTCGCGCGCCAGCACCATGTTCAGCGGCGGCAGGCCGATGGCGTGATCGGCCGTCACTTCCACGGCGATGCCGCCCTGCCCCACGAGGATCACGGGGCCGAAGGCGGCGTCCGTGGTCACGCCGACGATCAATTCATGCGATTGCGGCCGGCGCGCCATCTGCTGCACCGTGAAGCCGTCGATCAGGGCGTCGGGGCGCATGCGGCGCACGCGCTTGAGCATGGCGGCGGCGGCCGTGCGCAGGATGTCGGGCGTGTCGAGGTCCAGCGCCACGCCGCCCACGTCGGATTTATGGGCGATGTCGGGCGAATGGATTTTCAGCGCGACGGGATAGCCGATATCCGCCGCCACGGCCAGCGCCTCTTCCACGTCGGCCGCCATGCGCGTGGTGGCGACGGGGATGCCGTAGGCGGCCAAAATCTCTTTCGAACGGCATTCGCCGAGCACCGTCTGGCCGGCCGCCAGCGCGGCGGCGACGATTTCGCGCACCCGCGCGCGGCGCGGCGTGGCCGACATGGGCAGCTGCGCCGGCACCTGCATCAGGGTTTCCTGGTTGCGCCGGTACTGCACGATCTGCATGAAGCCATGCACGGCCTTTTCCGGCGTGTCGTAGGTGGGAATGCCGGCACGGTTGAAGACCTGGCGCGCGGGAGCCACCGTGGTGCCGCCCAGCAGGCACGACAGCACCGTGCGCGAGGTGGCCTTGATCAGCGGCGTGACGGCTTCGGCGATGTCGATCGACGAGACCATGGCCGTGGGCGCGTGCAGCAGCAGCAAGGCGTCCGCCTGCGGCTCGTCGAGCAGCGGCTTGATGGCGTCGGCATAGCGCTGCACGGCCGCGTCGCCGGGCAAGCCCACGGGGTTGTCGTGCGACCAGCCCCGTGGCAGCGCCTTTTCCAGCGCGATCACGGTATCGGGCGACAGCTCGGCCAGCTTGCCGCCGCTGCCCACCAGCGCGTCGGTGGCCATCACGCCCAGGCCGCCGCCGTTGCACAGGATCGCCAGGCGCTCGCCGCGCTGCGAACGGATATGCGTCAAGGTTTCCACGGCGTCGAAGAGTTCTTCGGCCGAATACACGCGCAGCATGCCGGCGCGGCGGATGGCCGCGTCGTAGACGGCGTCGGAACCGGCCAGCGCGCCCGTATGCCAGGCCGCCATGGCCGCGCCTTCCGCCTCGCGCCCCGCTTTCAAAACGATGACGGGTTTGCTGCGCGCGGCCGCCCGCGCCGCCGACATGAATTTGCGCGCCGCCTGGATGTCTTCCATGTACAGCAGGATGGCGGCCGTATCGATGTCGCCGGCCAGGTAGTCGAGCAGATCGCCGAAATCGATGTCGTAGCTGGCGCCGAGCGAAATGAACTTGGAAAAACCCACGCCGTGCGCATTGGCCCAATCGAGCACGCCCGACACCAGCGCGCCCGATTGCGACACGAAGGCGATCTTGCCGCTCGTCGCGCCGACATGGGCGAAGCTGGCGTTCAAGCCCAGCTTCGGCACCAGCAGCCCCATGCTGTTCGGCCCCAGGATACGCAGCAAATGCGGCTTGGCCGCCTTCAGCATGGCCAGGCGCAGCGACTGCTCGCGCACGGGATCGAGGCCCGACGTCATGACGATGGCCGCGCGCGTGCCCAGCGCGCCCAGGTCGCGGATCAGGGCCGTGATGGTGGCGGGCGGCGTGCAGATGATGGCCAGGTCCGGCGCCTTGGGCAAGTGCGCCAGCTTGCGGTAGCATTTCAGGCCCATCAGCTCGTCGTACTTGGGATTGACGGGCCAAATCTCGCCTTGGTAGCCGCCACCCAGCAGGTTGTACAGGGCGATGGCGCCCAGCTTGCGCTCGCGCGCCGTGGCGCCGATCAGGGCCACCGAGGCCGGCTTGAACAGCTTGTCGAGATTACGGATACTCATGTTCTGGCCTCATGGTTTGCCGGAGCGACTGTGCGCCAGTGTAAAGGATGCGCAGGCAAATAAATTTGACCTTGCGATGTGTTTCGCGAAAAAGCATGCTCACCAGCGCGAGCGGTGGCTTTCCGTGACGCCCGCCAGTTGCGCCACGATGCGCTTGGGAGAGTCCGCGCTGGTGCGCACCCAGCCGCTGAACGTGCCGATGGGCTGGATGTAGCGGCTGGCGGCGATCCACAGGTTTTTGTCTTCGCGCCGCGCGCCTTCCGGCTTGAAGTGCAGGTCCAGCAGATCGTCGTCCGTCCACACATGCCACGGAGCCAGCGGATTGTCGGGATTGAAGTCGAAATGCGCGCGGCCCAGCGCATACAGCTGGCCATCGAGCCACAGCGCGTTTTCATGCGCGCCGAAATAGCCGGCCTGCAGATTGAAACCCAGGTCCAGGCTATGCGCCGAAGCCCAGCGCCATTCCGTCTCGCGCGCCAGCAGCCCGTTCGAATAATCGAAGCTGGCCACGCCGTCGTCCAAGCTGTAGCCAACGGCGCCGCAGCGCACGGTGCCCCACAAGGGCAAGCCGCCCGACTTTTGCGTCGCATGCACGCTGCCGCCCTCGCCCACGGGGCCGATGGCCAGCAAGGTAGGCGCCACAGGCGGCCCCCATTCCGCATCGATGCCGAAATGGCCGCAATCGAGCCGCAAACGGTAGCGCTGCTGCGGCTGCGTTTCGATGCTGATTGTCTGCGACAAAAACCGGAAACGGCTGCTGGCGCCCGCATGCGGCGCAACCGACGCGCACAAGCCGAGGATGCCATCCTGCGAAAAGGTCGCCACGATCTTGCCCTTGTGGCGGTCGAAGGCATACGCGAACGCCGTACTGGTCCAGCCCAGGTCGACGATGGCCACGCCGCAAAATACGGCCGGTGTCGACAGGGCCACGTAATGCCAGCGCTTGTGGTGGAACAAGCGCCAGAGACCGCCGCGTGCGTGCGGCGGCGCCAGCGCGGCCCAGTCGAAAGCGTCCAGCTGGCCCGTGTAGCGGCCAAAACATGGCTGGCCGTCGGCGTCGAGCAGCGCGGGCGGAGCCGGCGGCAGCATCATGCGGCCTTCCTTGCGGGGGCGCCGCCGTCGTGCAGCGCCTCGGCCAGCAGCGCGCCAAAAGCGGCCGGCTGCGCCTGGGCTATCTCGACCTGCGGACACGCATGCCACAGCGCCAGGCGCTGCACGGCGCCGGCCACGTCCTGCACCAGGCGGGGACTGACGCGCACGCCGTCTTCCAGCGCCAGCGACTTGATTTCGAAGCGCCCCTGCGCGCGGTGCGCCTTGGCGTCCAGCCGTCCCACGAGCGCGCCGCGGCGCAAGATCGGCAAGGTGAAGTAGCCATAGCGGCGTTTTTCTGCGGGCGTGTAGCATTCGAGCCGGTAGTCGAAGCCGAACAGTTCCAGCGCGCGGCGCCGGTCCCAGACGACGGGGTCGAACGGAGATAAAATCGTCGTCAGGGTGGGCGCCAGCTTGCCGGCGGCCGCGTCGCGCAGCAACTCCGCGTGCTCGGCATGCACGTACACGGCGTCAATCCAGCCGTCGACCGTACAGCGCAGCAGCGCGCCCTCGTCCACCAGCGCCTGCAGATCGTGCGCCAGGCTGGCGCGTGGCTGTTTCGTGCGGAAGTAGTCGCTGATCCAGCTGGCCCGCGCCAGGCCCAGCGCCTTCACGCTGGCCAGCAGCAGGCGCCGGCGCACCTGTTCTTCGGTCGGCAGCAAGCCGTCGTGCCAGCCCGGCAAAACACGTTCGGCCAGGTCGTAATAACGCTGGAACTGATGGCGTTTGGCGATCATCAGCACGCCCGACGTGAACAGCACTTCGAGCGAGCGCTTTTCCGGCTTCCAGCTCCACCAGCCGCCCGCCTTGCCATCCGTGCGTTCAAAGTCGGCCGAGCGCGCGGCGCCGTTGGCGCGGATATGTTCGAGCACCGAAGCGACGGCCTCGCCCTGCTCGGCCATCCACTTGACGGAATACTTCCAGCCCATGGCGGCCGGGTCCAGCATGCGGTGGCGGTACAAGCCATAGTCTTCGATGGGCACAAAGCACGCTTCATGCGCCCAGTATTCGAACAGCGCGCCCTCGGCCAGCAATTGCTCGAGCCACGGCTGCGGATAGTCGCCCAGCCGGCTCCACAGCACAAGATACGGGCTGCGCGCGACCACGTGGATGGTGTCGATCTGCAGCACACCCATCTGGCGGATGGCGGACAGCACGTCGGCCTTGACGGCCTTTTTACGCCGCGCCTGCAGCAAGCCCTGCGCGGCCAGGTGCAAGGCGCGCGCGGCGGCCAGGGAGAGCGGCGCGGGTATCGGTGCGGCGGGTGAAATCGGCAAGGTCAGTTCTTCCTCAAAAAGGGGCTCGCGTCGTCGGCAGGCATTTCAGGAAGATACCGCATTCCCGTCGCGCGCCACGCATTTTTTCCTGAATTTTATTCATGCTATCGCACATTTTCACTCACCTTGCGCACCAGCACAGTGCAAAAAACCCGGGTGACATGCACAGTGGATGACAAGCGCACGAGATCTCTTGACATGCCTCATGCGCTTCTATAACTTAATGAAATATTGCCATGAGGCAATTAAAATCACTCCCCATCTTTGTCCGCCATGCTCCTCCTTGCCGTCCCCTGGCCGCAAGGCGCCGCCGTGACGCTGCAGCATGCGCAACACATCGGCGGGGATGCCGAGGTAGCCGGCACAATCTTGCATCATCAATAAAAACAAGGAAGATAGCATGCACATATCCCTGCTTCGGCCCCGGCGGCACCAGGCCGGCCTTATCCACTTTTCCAGGCGGCGCTTGCCGCTGGCCGTGGCCCTGCTGCTGGCGGCATGCGGCGGCGGTAGCGGTGGCGGCGACAATCCGGCCACGCCCGCCATGGCGCAGCGCCTGCTGGCGCAGGCATCGGCGGAAACAGCGCTGACGCCCATCTCCGCCACGGCCAGCTCGGCGGAACGGGGCGACCTGTCGGCCAGCGCCGCGATTGACCGCAACGACGGCACGCGCTGGGGCAGCGCCTTCTCCGACAATGAATACCTGACGCTCGATTTCGGCAGCACGCAGCGCATCACGCGCGTGCATATCGCCTGGGAAAACGCGCACGCCAGCGCCTACCTGCTGCAGGTATCGGACGACAATACGCACTGGACCACCGTCCAGAACGTCAGCGACAGCAAGGGCGGCGTCGAGGACATCACGGGGTTGACGGCGCAGGGCCGCTACCTGCGCCTGCAGGGCGTCAAGCGCGCGGGTCAGTATGGTTACTCCATCTTTGAAATCCAGGCATTTTCGGGTACACCCGTACTGCCGCCCGTGACGCCGCCCGTCACCGAACCGCTCCCGGTCACCATCGATCCGGGCCAGCCCGGCGTGACCATTTCGCCCGTGGCCGCCACTTCCTCGCCCGTGGAGAACAACGGCATGTCGGCCGCCATGGCGATCGATGGCAAGACGGGCACGCGCTGGGCCAGCAAGTTCGAGGACGGCGCCTGGATCCAGTTCGACTTCGGCGTCAAAACGCCCGTCGGCTACATGAAACTGCTGTGGGAAAACGCGTACGGCATGCAGTACGCGCTGCAAGTATCCGACGACGGACAAAACTGGTCGCAAATCCGCTACGTGAGCAATGGCCGCGGCGGCACGGAGGAATTCTTCAACCTGGGCATCCATGCCCGCTACATCCGCCTGCAGGGCGTGGCGCGCGCCACGCAGTATGGCTACTCGCTGCTGGAAGTGAGCTTCAAGACGCCCGGCAGCGACAACAGCCTGCCGTCGACCGCGACGTCGGCGCTGAAATTTCCCGCCAACGGCGCGGGCATGGCGCCGCTGCCAGCCGCCGCGCAGCCGCTGGAAAGCCTGCAATTCACCCTGGCCGACGGCACCCTGGTGACGCGCTTCGGCGCGCGCGGCCTGGCGCGCCACGGCCGCGAGCGGGGCGAGGAATGGAATGACATCGGCTACGGCCCGAATGAAACGGTCGATCCCGTCACAGGCATGCCGCAAGACAAGGGGCCGGGCAACTACCTGACTTTCGTGCCGCAGTACTTCAAGAACCGCACCTGGGGCGTGGAAATCATCGACAACAGCCGTGTACGCGGCGTGGTGAAACCCACCCTGATCGTCAACCAGTACACCACCGTCGATTTCCTGTCCGGCGGCGTGGCCTTCTTCCGCGGCTTCGACCGCCCTGGCGTGACGGGCTACGGCTGGATGTCGCCCGGCGAGCTGGTGGACCGCAACGTCCCCGTCTGCAAGCCGACGGCCTACCCGGCCAACGACCGCCTGACGAACGCCAACGGCATCAATGGCGCCTGCACCTTGCTGATCAAGGAGTACCCGGGCCATGGCGGACTCGATGCCAACGGCATGCCGAATGGCACCGACGTCAAGGCGCGCGCCCTGACGGCGGGCGACATCATCGAAGTGTCGCCATCGATGTTCTCGACCACCGCCTCGATGGCCTCGAAAGGTGATGACGGCGGCATCCGCTACTACTCCTACGAATGGACGTACGTGGTGGGCGCGGGACTGCGGCCGTGGTACGGCGTGCAACCGCGCCTCAATGGCGTGCCGCTGCCGGAAGAAACGCTGTCCGGCGGCCTCGGCTCCGTGTCGTATAACTACTCGGACAACGCCCTGTTCATGTTCCAGCAGCCGCACAACAATATCGGCATGCAGAACATGCAGCGCTTCGTCGAGGGCCGCCGCCTGGTGCACACCAACTTCACCACGGGTGACCACAACGAAGGCGGCAACGACCGCTACGCACCCGCCGTAGGCCTGCAGGGACAGCGCTACGGGCAGTCGGCCTGCATCGCCTGCCACGTCAACAATGGCCGCAGCCCCGCGCCCGTGGCGCTGAACCAGCGCCTCGACACGATGGCCGTGCGCGTCGCCAGCCTGAATGCGGCGGGCCAGCAGGTGCCGCACCCGCAATACGGCACGGCGATCCAGATGAATGCCGTGTCGCCTTCTGGCGTGCCGCAGAACTGGGGCAACAGCGTCAGCGTGGCCGGTTTCACGGCACGCAAGACCACCCTGGCCGATGGCACGCAGGTCGAACTGCGCAAACCGACGCTGGCCTTCGAAGGCCCCGTGCCGCAAGTCGTCTCGCTGCGCGCGGCGCCGCCGATGATCGGCACGGGCTTGCTCGAAGCCGTGCCGGAAGCCGACATCCTGGCGCGCGCCCGCAGCACGCCGGATGCCGACGGCGTCAAGGGCCTGCCCAACTATGTGTATGAACCGGAGGCGGGCGCCGTGCGCCTGGGCCGCTTCGGCTGGAAGGCCGCGAAAGCCACCCTGCGCCACCAGGCCGCCGACGCGCTGCTGCTGGACATGGCCGTCACCTCGCCCGTGTACCGCAACCGCGCCTGCATGGCCGGACCGGTGGCTTGCGCGGCGGGAGGCGCCCAGCCGGGCATCTCGGAAGCGGACCTGCAGTCGATCACGCAATACCTGGCCCTGGTGGCTGTGCCGGCCCAGCGCAGCATCGCCAGCGGTTTCCCGAAAGGCGTGGCGCCGATCGAGGAACTCAAGGTCGACCCGCAGCAGGTGGCGGCCGGCTCGAAACTGTTCCAGGGCATGCGCTGCGCCGCCTGCCACACGGTGGAGATGAAGACGGGTGCGGGACATCTGTTTGCGGAACTGCGCAACCAGACCATCCGTCCCTACACCGATTTGCTGCTGCACGACATGGGCCCCGAACTGGCCGACACCTTCACGGAAGGCCAGGCGCAAGGCAGCATGTGGCGCACGGCGCCCCTGTGGGGCATCGGCTACACGGAAAAAGTCATGGGCAATGGCGGCGGCAAGGCGGGCTACCTGCATGACGGCCGCGCGCGCAGTCTGACGGAAGCGATCCTGTGGCACGGCGGAGAAGGGACCAAAGCGCGCCAGCGTTTCGAGAACCTATCGAAGACGGACCGCGACGCGCTGCTGGCTTTCCTCAAGTCGCTGTAAGCATGTGAAGCACGGCTGGCGGGGCCGTCATGGAAACACGACGGTCACCGCCAGCCCCCTGCCCTGCAAACCGGCGCCCAGCACGATGTTCGCCCCATGCCGCTCGGCGATGCGGCGCACGATGGACAGTCCCAGTCCGCTGCCGGGCAGCGCTGTGCTCCCAAGGCGCACGAAGCGTTCGAATACGCGCTCATGCCATTCCTCGGCGATGCCGGGCCCCGTATCGGCCACGCGCACATAGCTGCGCCCATTCTCCACGCCACAACTGACGACCACAGAGCCCTGCGCCGGCGTGTAGCGCAGCGCATTCTCGACCAGGTTGCGCAGCAGCATCTTCAGGCTGTCCGCGTGCAGCGCGCACGGCGCCGGCGCCATGTTCACGCTCAGCGACAGCCGGTACGGCGCGGCCAGCGCCTGCCACTGTGCGGCCTGCTGCGCCAGCAGGTGCGCCAGGTCGCCCGGTGCCAGCCCTGTCTCCGCCTGCGACTGCGGATCGAGCTGCGCCAGCGCCAGCAACTGGTTGACGAGGCGCGTGGCGCGCTCCACGCTGGCGCCCAGAGCGGCGATGAATTCCGCGCGTTCGTCCTCGCTGCGGGCCCGCTGCAGCACTTGCAGATTGGTCTTGATGGCGGCCAGCGGCGTGCGCAGTTCGTGCGCCGCATCGGCAGTGAAGCGCTGCTCGTTGTCGCGGCTTTGCCGCACCCTGCCGAACAGGCGGTTTATTTCCAGCAGCAGCGGATGCAGCTCGGCGGGCGCGCCCGCGAGCCTGACGTCGGCCAGTTCATCGGGCGTGCGCGCCGACACTTCATCGGCCGATGCCTGCAGCACGCGAAACACGCGGTGGATGCTCCACCAGATGGCGATGGTGGCCAGCGCCACCAGCAGCAGGCCGAACAGCGCGATGCGGTAAAAGAAGCCGCGGCTGATGTCGTCGCGGTGGCTGGTCGGCTCGGCCACCAGCAGCTGCAGGCTGCGCTGCGGGTCCCACAGCGAAAACAGGCGCCAGCGCTGGCCGGCTATGCTGGTCCACGACAGGCCGTCCGGCGCGTTGCGCGACAGGGCGATGTCGGACGCCGCATCATTGCGGTACAAGACGCGCTGTTGCGCGTCGCGCACCTTGAACAGCAAATACTGGTGCGGATTCGGATGGCCGCGCAGGGGCACGTCGATGGGCCCCGTCAAGCCATGTTGGCGCGCATCCTTTTCCACCAGCGACAGCAGCAGATGGCCCGTCTCGATCAGCGACTGGTCAAACAATTCCTGGCTTTCGCGGCGCGCCTCCACGTACACGATGGCGGCGCTGCCCACCCACAGGGCCAGGGTCAGGCCCAGCAGCACGGCCAGCAAGGTGCGCCGCAAGGACCAGGTTTTCACGCCGCCGCCAGCCGTTAAGAATCTCTTAAGAACTTCTGCGCAAGATCCGAAGCGACATATTTTTTGGGTAGCCATGGCCGCAATTGTAAATGATTCTTATTGCATCAATGATTCCCATTAGCTTGCACCAGCAACAAAAACCAATAACACATCCACCATCAGGAGTTTGCATGTCCAACAGCACCCACCGCACGCGCCTGCCGCGTCCCACCACCCTGGCCCTGGCCCTGGCCTTGGCCTTGGCAGCCCTGTCCTGCCTGCCGGCGCACGCCCAGACGGGCGCGCCTGCCAGCATGCCGGAAGTGGTCGTTTCCGCCTCCGGTTTCGAGCAGGACATCAAGCAGGCGCCCGCCTCGATCACGGTGCTGACGCGCCAGGAACTGTCGAAAGAGCGCTTCGGCAACCTGACGCAGGCGCTGGAAAGCGTGGAAGGCATCGACGTGGGCGCGGCGGGCGACAAGACGGGCGGCATGAACATCAGCATCCGTGGCATGCCCAGCGACTATACGTTGGTCCTGATCGATGGCCGGCGCCAGAACGCGGCCGGCAATGTCACGCCGAACGGCTTTGGCGGCACGCAGACGAGCTTCATGCCGCCGCTGGCCGCCATCGAGCGCATCGAGATCATCCGCGGCCCCATGTCGACCCTGTACGGCTCGGACGCCATGGGCGGCGTGATCAAT
Source organism: Janthinobacterium lividum (assembly GCF_011601275.1). Taxonomy (GTDB): domain Bacteria; phylum Pseudomonadota; class Gammaproteobacteria; order Burkholderiales; family Burkholderiaceae_D; genus Janthinobacterium; species Janthinobacterium lividum_E. The sequence goes on from NZ_JAAOLY010000016.1 coordinate 47,425, forward strand.
ATCATCACGCGCAAGGTGGGCAAGCAGTGGATGGGTTCGGTCTCGGCCGACTATACCGCGCAGCAGGAATCGGACTTCGGCGACGTCAAGGCCGGCCGCTTCTACCTGAGCGGCCCGATCGCCACCGACCTGCTGGGCCTGTCCCTGCGCGGCAGCAAGCAGCGGCGCGATGCGGCCGACATCCGCGTCCCCAACGCCGCCGGCACGGACACGGCCGCCAGCATGGGCGCCAATCCCGTGCGCTCGGACGTCGAGAACTTTGGCGCGCGCCTGGCCTTTACGCCGAACCGCTACCACACCGTCATCCTCGATGCCGACGCGGGCCGCCAGACCTACGATAATTCGAACGGACAGCTCGGCACCAAGAGCGTACAGGGCGGCTACGGCCCGGAGCAGAAATATAACCGCGACCAGTGGACCCTGTCGCACACGGGCCGCTTCGGCTTCGGCACCCTGGACAGCAGCTACATGGTGAACAAGACGGAAACGCTGGGCCGCACGATTCCGCCAGGCACGCCAGGCGCCGTGGCCGGCAGCGCGCGCACCCTGGAAGTGGAAAGCCAGGTCTTCGACACCAAGCTGGTCATGCCATTGGGCAAACACATGGCGACAGTCGGCGCGCAATGGTGGAAAGCGGACATGACGGATGGCGTGGCGCCAAAGAAATTCGAATTCACGCAAAAAGCCCTGTTCGTGGAAGACGAATGGCAAGTGCTGGAGAACATCGCGCTGACCTTCGGCGCCCGTTATGACGATCACAGCATCTTCGGCGGCCAGACCAGCCCCCGCGCCTATGCCGTGTGGAACGCGACACAGAGCTGGACCGTCAAGGGCGGCGTCAGCAAGGGCTACAAGACGCCGCGCGTAGAGCAACTGTCGCCAGGCATCAACGGTTTCGGCGGCCAGGGCACGATTCCCCTCGTCGGCAGCCCGGACTTGAAACCGGAAACGAGCACGACGACGGAAATCGGCGCCTATTTCGATAACCTGGCAGGCTGGACGGCCAGCGGCTCCCTGTTCAACAACGAATTCAAGGACAAGATCACGACGGGCACGGGCCTCGTCAATTGCGACTACCGTCCATCGCCGAACCGTCCCGGCTGCGTCAGCTTCGGCAACTGGCCCAACGTCGATGCGTTTAGCCAGTCCGTCAACGTGGATGATGCCGTCACGCGCGGCGTCGAGCTCAATACGCGCTTCCCGCTCGGCAAGACCTTGTCGGCCAGCGCCAACTACACGTACACGGAAAGCGAACAGAAGAGCGGCAGCAACGCGGGCAAGCCGCTCAGCGACACGCCCAAGCACGCCGTCAACGCGCGCCTGTCGTGGGATATCTCGCGCGAGTGGAATGGCTGGCTGCGCGCCGAGTATCGCAGCGAGCGCTTCCGCGATCCAGGCACGTCGGCTTCCACGCGCGCCGCCAAGGCCGCGCTGGGCGACTACAAGGGCTATACCATGCTGCATCTGGGCACCAGCTACCAGCTGAACAAACGCGTGACATTGAACGCGGCCGTGTACAACCTGCTCAACAAGGACTTCATCGACTACCAGCCATACCGCGCACCGGCATTGACCTACGCCAATCGCTATGTCAACAGCCTGGACGGACGCCGTCTGTGGCTGTCGGCCACCGTCGATTTCTGATCAAGGGAGCGGCCTGCGGGCCGCCTTTTTTTCGTCAGGCCGCTTTGGGCTTGTCGATGCAATAACCGATCGCATGCACGGTGCGTATCAAGTCCCGCCCCAGCTTCTTGCGCAGGTGGTGGATATGCACTTGCACGGCATTGCTTTCCACCTCGCCGCCCCAGCTGTACAGGTTTTTCTCCAGCTGCTCCCGGCTCAGCACCCGGCCACCGTGTTCCAGCAGCAGTTGCAGGATGCGAAATTCCTTCACCGTCAGCATCACGGGCAATCCCCCTTGCGTCACCTGCCGGTCCGCGATATCGAGCACCAGGTCGCCGTGCACGAGGTTTTCGCGCAGGCGCCCGACGGCGCGGCGGCAGGCGCTGCGGATGCGCGCGGCCAGTTCGTCGAGGTCGAACGGTTTGACGATGAAGTCGTCGGCGCCCGCGTCGAGGCCGGCGATGCGTTCGCCTACCTTGTCGCGCGCCGTGACGACCAGCACGGCCCCGCTGTAGCCGTTATCGCGCAGCACGCCCAGCGCCTGCATGCCGTCCTGCCCCGGCAAGCCCAGGTCGAGCAGGATGCAGCCATAGTCGTGCAGGCGCACGGCCGTGTGCGCGTGCTCGGCGCTCGTGACCCAGTCGACGGCATAGCCGCCCTGCTCCAGGCCGATCTGCGTGGCGCGGCCCAGCTGCGGGTCGTCTTCGGTCAGCAAGATGCGCATGGGGAAAGCGGCGCGGCCCGCTCAGTCCTTTTTCTTGATCAGGCCCGCCAGTGCGGCAAACGGATTGTGCGTGGCCGGCGCCACCTCGGCCGACAGCAGGCCGGCGCCACGGTCCGCTTCCAGGTAGCGCGAGTGCTCATTGTCGTGGCAATACAGGCACAGCAGTTCCCAGTTGCTGCCATCGGGCGGATTGTTGTCGTGGTTATGGTCGCGGTGGTGCACGGTCAGCTGCTGCACGTTGGCGCGCGTGAATTCGCGCATGCAGCGGCCGCATACCCACGGATACATCTTCAGCGAGCGCTCGCGGTAGCCGCTCTCGCGCTGGTCGGCGGCGCGGCGCGCTTCGGCCACGATCTTGTCCAGCCGTGCAGCATCGGGCTTTTTACTCTGCATGACAACTTTCGATATGGGAGGTAGAAGCATCCATTTTAATGAGGATGGGGGCGCAATTGTACTTTTTCTGCCACGCCGCCAGCCCGTGTCACCGCCGGCGTGCTTTTTTTAGCGTGCGCGGCACCACAGATACTTGATTTAACGCAAAATAAGGCCAGCGACAGACCACGAACAGACGCTAGGGCAGCAGGCAGCGCGCAGGTCAGCATATTTCGGCTATGATGCGCGCCACGCCGCCCTTCCCTTTTTCATGACCCTAGCCTGCAAGCGCCCGTGATAGCGATAACAAGACCCCTGCAACGCCTTGCCCGCCGCCTGTACAGTCTCAGCCTGGTGCCCCTGTTCGCGCTCATCTTGCTGCTGGCGCTGTGGGCGGCCGTCTTTTACCAGGTGGGCCAGGAACGGGCCAGCGCCGTGCGCGACGCCGTGGCCGTCAGCCAGTCGCTGGCGCGCACCCTGGCCGACCATACCAGTTTCACCCTGCGCCAGACGGACCACGCCACGCAGCTGTTCAAGCTCAAATACGAGGAGACGGATGGCGGCCTGCGCCTGAATGAATTCACGCGCCGCCAGGGCCTGCTCGACAGCGTGCTGCCATCGAAGCTGGAACTGCCGATCGCCCTCATCGACGCGCAGGGCAATGTGGTCGACAGCGCCCACGCCTATCTGCCGGAAAACCTGGCCACGCAGCCATTTTTCAGGGCGCTGGCCGCCAATGCATCCGACACGGCCCTGGTCGATACGCCCATGCTCGACGCGGACGGCAAGCGCTGGACCATCCGCCTGGCGCGCCGCCTGAACGATGCCCAGGGCCGCTTCGCCGGGGCCATCGTCATCCTCGTCGACCCCACGTATTTTGTCGACGACTACGACCGCCTGAACCTCGATGAGCATGGCGCGCTGATGCTGGTGGCGCGCGACAGCGGCCTGACGGTGGGGCGCATCGGCGAGCAATTGATCCTCAGCGATCGCATCGACTTTCGCATGCCGGGACCGCCGCAGCACGCCGCCGAGGAACTGCTGATCGAGCCGCCCGTCGACGCGACGTCGCGCATCTACAGCTACCACGAGCTGCCGCGCTACCCGCTGCTGGCCGTGGTGGGCGTGAGCCGCACCGTCGCCCTGGCGCGCTTCGAACACCGCCGCATCGTGTATATCGGCGCGCTGCTCGCCGCCAGCGTGCTCATTGCCGGCTTTACGACCCTGCTGATGCGCCAGAGCGCGCGCCTGCGCCGCAGCATCCGCCAGGCCAAGGAAACGCAGGCGCTGCTGCGCGCGGCGCACCAGGGCAGCCTCGATGCCGTGCTGCTGCTGAAAGCCTGGCGCCCCGCACCGGGCAAACCGGTGGAAGACTTCACCTTTGCCGACATCAACGAGCGGGCCGCCGACATGCTGGGCAAGCCGCGCTCCGAACTGCTGGGCCAGCGCGTGCTGCCGCAGATGCCGCTGCTGCGCGGCGAGCGTTTCTTCAAGCGCTTCGTGCTGGTGATGGAAACGCGCCAGCCGCTGGAAGATGAATTCGAGCTGCCGCTGGCCTCGGGCGGCACGCGCTGGCTGCGCCACCAGGTGGTGCCGATCGCCGACGGCGTGGCCGTCACTTCGCGCGACATCAGCGCGCGCAAGCACGACGAACTGGCGCTGCAGGATAACCGCAGCTTCCTGCAATCGCTGATCGACCATTTGCCCGTGCTCGTCTACGTGAAAAGCGCGCGCCCGGAAAATTTCGGCCAGATGGAAGTGTGGAACAAGGCGGCCGAGGACATCACCGGCCACCTGGCCGCCGACGTCATCGGCAAGACCGATTTCCAGGCCTTCCCGCCCGACTTCGGCCTGCACGATGCCGAAGACGACCGCGCCATCCTGGCCGAGCACGGCGTTATCGACCATACGGAAAAGCCATTGCGCCTGCTAGACGGCAGCCTGCGCTACCTGCGCGCCGTCTCCGTGCCCGTGTTCGACGAGCGCCAGCAGATCGAACATATCCTGTGCATTGCCGAGGATATCTCGCAGCGCCGCCAGCAGGAACTGGAACTGCGCCAGAAACAGGCCGAGCTGGCCGCCGTCAACGACGCCTCGCCACTGGGGCTGGTGCGTCTGGACCGCCAGCGCCGCTGCACCTACGTCAACCGCACCTTCGAATCGATCACGGGCCTGCCGCGCGCGGCCGCCCTGGGCGCCGGCTGGACCAGCGCCCTGCATCCGGACGACTATCCGCTGATGCACGTGGCGCTGGAGCAGCTCACGCGCAGCCATGCGCCATTCCAGTCAACCCTGCGCTACCTGCAGCGCGACGGCCGGCTGGTATGGGTCTCCGTGAAGATCGCGCCCATCCTCGTCGACGGCCGGATCGAAGGCTACGTGGGGACCCTGGACGACATCACCACCTTGCGCGAATCGGAAGTGGCGCTGCTGGAAAGCGAAGCGCGCCTGCGCACCATCGCCGACACCTTGCCAGCCATGATCGCGTATATCGACGCCGACCAGATCTATCGCTTCCTGAACATCGCCTATGAACGCGAATTCGGCCTGACGGGCCGGCAGGCGCTGGGCAAGAGCGTGCGCGAAACGGTGGGCGAGGCGCGCTACCGCACGGTGGCGCCGTATATCGAGCGCGTGCTGGCCGGCGAAACCTTGAGCTTCGAGGAAGAGGACGACAAGGAAGGCATCGAGCGCTGCCTGGAAGTGATCTACATCCCGCAGATCGGCGAAGACAAGCTGCAGGTGGTGGGCTTTCACGTGATGCGCCAGGATATCACCGTGCAAAAGCGCGAGAAACAGCGCCTGCTGAAGCTGGCCCAGGTCGATGCGCTCACGGGCCTGTCGAACCGCGCCGGCTTCCAGCAAAAACTCAGCGACGCCATGCACGCGAGCCGCCAGCAGCAGCACCTGATGGCCGTCATGTACATGGATATCGACCGCTTCAAGCCCGTCAACGACACGCACGGCCACGGCACCGGCGACGCCCTGCTGCGCGCCTTCGCCCAGCGCCTGACGCAAACCATGCGCGCCACCGACATCATCGCCCGCCTGGGCGGCGACGAATTCACCATCATCATGGAACAGATCACACGGCCCGACGACGCGGCCGTGCTGGCCGAAAAAATCGTCGCCGCCATGCAGCAGCCGTTCGAACTCGATGGCATCACCGTGCGCATTTCCGCCAGCATCGGCCTGGCCTTCTACCGCGACGAAGACATTTCGCCCGCCGTCCTGCTGCAGCGGGCCGACGTGCTGCTGTACAAGGCCAAGCAGGATGGCAGGAATACTTATCGCGCCGGCGCATTGACGGCTTGATTTAGCCGCTGGCGCATGCCGTCATTCCTGCTATATTGGCGCCTGTCCTCCCTACCGTTGCCACACCATGCGCCTGCTGCACACTTCCGACTGGCATCTGGGCCAGACCCTGCACAATTATGAAAGGGGCTACGAACACCAGCGCTTCCTCGACTGGCTGCTCGACACGCTCGTGGCCGAACAGGTCGACGTGCTGCTGGTGGCGGGCGACGTATTCGACAACGCCAACCCATCGGCCGCCTCGCAAAAGCAGCTATATGTATTCCTGCAGCAGGCGCGCGCGCGCCTGCCCGCGCTGCAACTGGTCGTCGTGGCCGGCAACCACGATTCGGCGGGACGGCTCGAAGCGCCCGGCCCCCTGCTGGCCGCGCACGGCACCCACGTAGTCGGACATCTGCTGCGCGACGAGGCAGGCAATATCGACCTGGAACGCCTGCTGCTGCCGCTCGCCGGCAGCGATGGGCAAGTGCAGGCCTGGTGTCTGGCCGTGCCCTTTTTGCGTCCCGGCGACGTGCCGAAACTGCCGGCCGGCGACACGCAGGATGCCTACCTGGGCGGCATCGCCCTGCTGTACCGCCAGCTGGCGGACCTGGCGCTGGCGCGCCGCCAGCCAGGGCAAGCCATCGTTGCCATGGGCCACTGCCACATGGTGGGCGGCGAAATGTCGAACGACTCCGAACGCCGCATCGTCATCGGCGGCACGGAGATGCTGCCCTCGGGGATCTTCGATACGTCCATCGCGTATGCGGCGCTGGGCCATTTGCACAAGGCGCAGGCCGTGGGCGGCCAGGAGCACATCCGCTACTGCGGCAGCCCGATTCCCTTGTCGTTCGCGGAAGTGAATTACCGCCACCAGGTGCTGTGCCTCGATATCGACGGCGAGCAGTTGACTGAGGTGCGCGCCATCGAAGTGCCGCGCGCCGTGCCGCTCTTGCGCGTGCCCGCCACGCCGGCGCCCATCAACGAAGTGCTGACGCAGCTGGCCGCCCTCGACATACCCGCTGCGCCACCGGAAGCGCAACCCTTCCTGGAAGTGCGCGTGCGCCTCGACGCGCCCGAACCGGGCCTGCGCGCGCGCATCGAAACGGCGCTCGACGGCAAGCCCGTGCGTCTGGCGAAGATCGAAACGTCGAGCGCCGCGCGCAGCAGCGCGCCCGAGAACCTGACGCTCGACCAGTTGGGCCAGCTGCAGCCCGACGACATCTTCCGCCGCCTGTACCTGCAAAAATACGGCAAGGAAGCACCACCCGAACAACTGTCGGCCCTGGCCGAACTACTGCTGCCCGGCGCTTGAGCGCAACTGAAGAACCATGAAAATACTGAAAATCAGCGGCAAGAACCTGGCCTCGCTGGCTGGCGAATTTGAAGTCGACTTCCAGCAGGAACCGCTGGCGTCATCCGGCCTGTTCGCCATCAGCGGCCCCACGGGCGCGGGCAAGAGCACCCTGCTCGACGCGCTGTGCCTGGCCCTGTACGACGCCACGCCGCGCCTGTTGAAAGTGCTGGGACGGGGCAGCGCCCTGCCCGACGTGGGCAAGGAAACCGTCAATGCCCAGGATACGCGCACCCTGCTGCGCCGCGGCACGCCCGACGGTTACGCGCAAGTCGATTTCGTCGGCAACGACGGCGCAAGCTACCGCGCGCGCTGGAGCGTGCGCCGCTCGCGCACCAAGGCGGAAGGCGCGCTGCAGGCAACCGCCATGAGCTTGCACCAGCTGCCCGCGCTGCAGCCCATCGGCGGCACCAAGACGGAAGTCAAGGAAGAGATCGAAAAGCGCATCGGCCTGTCGTTCGACCAGTTTACGCGCGCCGTGCTGCTGGCGCAAAACGAGTTTTCCACCTTCCTCAAGACGGAAGACAATGAACGGGGCGAGTTGCTGGAAACCCTGACGGGCAGCAGCATCTATACGGATATTTCCATGCGCGCCTTCGAGCGGGCGAAAAAGGAAAAACAGGTCCTCGAACGCCTGGGCGAAAAGCTGGCCGACCAGCGTCCCTTGTCGCCGGAAGAACGGGCCGATACCGAAGCGTCAAGTGGTGCAGCCGAGACCACCCTGCACACCATCGACTTGCGCAAGGCCGTGCTGGAACTGCAGCAACGCTGGCACCAAGAGACGCACAAGCTGCAAACCCAGATGGCGGCGGCGCAAGCGGCGCTCGATGGCGCGGATGCCGAACGGGCCGCTGCCGAAGCGCGCCGCGCGGCGCTGGCGCAATGGGAATTGCTGCAGCCGGCGCGGCCCCTGATCGACGACGTGGCGCGTCTGGCGAACGACATCGCCAGCACCGGCGCCACGCTGGAAGCGTCGCGCGCGCAGGCGGCGCAGGCCGTCGCCAGCGAAGCGCAACTGGCGCAGGCCGTACAACTGGCGGCAGCGGCCTTGCTGGCCAGGGAAGCGGCGCAACACGATGCGGCGGCCCTGCTCGACCAGGCCAAGGCGCTCGACGCCGGCATTGCGGCACACTTGCCCGCGCATGAGCAGGCAAAGCAAGCGGCGCAAGGTGCCGACCAGGCCAACGAGGCGGCGCGCGCCGCGCTGCACGCGCTGCAGCAGCGCCAGCAAGCCGCGCAGGCGGAACAGGAAGCGGGCAGCCAGTGGCTGGCGTCGCACCAGCAGTGGCAGGCGCTGGCGCAATCGTGGCAATTGTGGGATCAATTGTTTGCCCAGGCCGGACAAGCGGCCGCGCAAGCCGATGCGGCCGACGCCAGCATGGCCGAATCGACACGGCAGGTGCGCCAGGCCTTTGACGCCACGCAGGCGGCGCAAGATGCGCTGGCCAGCGCCGCTGCCGCGCTGGCGCTGCGCGATGCCGAACGGCGCGAGGCGCTGGCGGCCATGCAAGCCATCGATGGCCAGGGGCTGCAGGAACAGCGCGGCCGGCTGGAGGCGCACGCGCGCATCTTGACCAGCGCGGACAAAACCTTGAGCGAACTGACGCGCCAGCAGCAGGCGCTGGCGCACTGGCAAGCGAGGGCAGCCCAACTGGCGCAGGCCGCGCAAACGGAAAGCACGGCATTAGCAAAGGAAGCGGCGCAAACGGCGCAGCTGGAGGCGCGCCTGGCGCAGGCGGAAAAATCCTTGAAAGGCGCGGAAGCGGCATGCGCGGCCAGCGTCGAGCAGCTGCGGGCCAACTTGCAGGACGAGCAGCCCTGCCCCGTCTGCGGCGCGCTGGAACACCCGTACAGCCATGCCGATGACGCCTTGCAGGCGATGCTGGCCAGCTTGCAGGATGAGGTGCTGGCTTGCCGCACGCAGGCGCGCGGCAATCTGGAACGGCTGGCCACGCACAAGGCGGCGCTGGCAGCCCATTTACGCGAACAAGCGCAAACGGCGGAAGAACTATCTGCACTGCCGTCCATCATTGACGGCCTGAATGCGCAATGGCAGCCGCATGCGGATACCTTGCAGCTGCCGCCGGCAGACCAGCGCGCGGACTGGTTCACGCAGCAGCTGGCGGCCAATGCGGCAGGCTTGCAGGCGCTGGCGCAGCAGGAAACGGCGCTGCGCCAGGCCAGTACACTGCGCGAGCAGGCGCAGGCGGCGCACGACCTGGCGTCCAGCGACCACGCGCGCTGCACAAGCGCCGTCGCCGATGCGCAAGCGCGGCTGGCCCAGCTGCAGGCGCAGCAAGCGGGCAATGCAGACAAGGGCGAGACGGCGCGCGCCGCGCTCGATGCCTTGCTGGCGCAGCTCGATGGCGCCTTTGCCGACGCCGACGGCGCCGAAGGCTGGAAAGAAGGCTGGCGTGCCGGTCCGGCCGCCTTCCGTGCGGCGCGTGAATCGGAAAGCCGGCAATGGCTGAAACAGCAGGCGGACCAGGACAAGCGCGGCCACGCGCTGGCGACCCTGGCCGCGCAACTGGAAGCGGCGCTGTTGGCCGCCGGCAAGGCACAGCACACGGCGCAGGAAGCCCACGCCGCCTTTGCCGCCGCCGACAAACAGCGCACGGCGCTGCAAGCGCAGCGCAACGCGCTATGGCAGGGCCAAAGCGTGGCCGAGGTCGAGCGCGCGCTGGCGGACGCCATCGCGCAGGCCAAAGAACAGCTGGCGCAGCGGCAAACGGCGGCACAGTCGGCCGGCCAGCAGCGCACGCGCCTGGAAGAAGCGTGCGCGCAGCTGTCGCAGCGCCTGGCCGCCTTGCGCGAGCAGGCACACGGCGCCACCGCCGCCCTGCACGGCTGGCTGCGCCAGTTCCAGGATGCCCACCCTGGTCACGCACCCGCCACGCTTGACGAGCTGCACGCGCGCCTGGCCATCGCGCCGGACACCATGCGCGCCGAACGCGACGCCCTGCAAGTGCTCGCCGACCGCCACACGGCGGCTGTTTCCGTGCTGGCCGAACGCCGGCAGCAGCTGGCAGCGCACGTGCAGCAGCCGCCGGAAGCGCTGGAAATGGACGTGGCGGCGCTGCAGGCCGCGCTCGACGCCCTGCTGCAGGAACGCCAGGCTGCCAACGAGGAAGCGACGCGCTTGCGCCTGGCCATCGCGCAGGATGACGCCCGGCGCCACAGCGCGCAAGCGATGCTGGCGCAGATCGAGGCGCAAGCCGTCATCGAACGGCGCTGGGCCGGCCTGAATGAATTGATCGGCTCGTCCGACGGCAAGAAATTTCGCAACTACGCGCAGCAATTCACCCTGGAAGTGCTGCTGGGCTATGCCAACGCGCACCTGAACCACCTGGCGCGCCGCTACCAGCTCGAACGCATCGACAACCCGAACAATCCGTCGCTGGGCCTGATGGTGCGCGACCAGGACATGGGCGGCGAGCTGCGCTCCGTGCACTCGCTGTCGGGCGGCGAATCGTTCCTCGTGTCGCTGGCCCTGGCGCTGGGCCTGGCCTCGCTGTCCTCGAACCGGGTGCGCGTGGAATCGCTGTTCATCGACGAGGGCTTCGGTAGCCTGGACACTGAAACCCTGCGCGTGGCCATGGATGCGCTCGACGGCTTGCAAGCGATGGGCCGCAAGGTGGGCGTCATCTCGCACGTACAGGAAATGACGGAGCGCATCGCCACCCGCATCCTCGTGCAGCCGGGATCCGGCGGCAAGAGCGTGGTGACGGTGCGCTGATTTAATAGCGACTACCTAGCGGCTGGCCGGCTCCCGGCACAATCTGAGCATGTCCCAACCCAGTTCGCGGCGGATCTGCTCGGGGTCGGGCGGCGGCCGGCGCTGTTCCAGCTCCGCTTTCAGCCACTTCCTGACCAGCTCCTTGGCGGGCTGTGCAGGCTTTTCCTTGTCATGCTTGTCCATGGTGCTACCTCTTCAATGGGTGCCAGATGGCCTCCGTAGTGTCTCAACGTGATAGACACGATTCAGTTGACTTCAGCGTGGCGCAGTTGCAACAACGTGTAACGATGGCCGGAGTGCGTTAAAATCGCCGCCTTCGCGCAGGCACCGCCTACGCCCCGCAACAGTTCAAGGAAACCCATGAAAGCCGCCCGCAGCCTCACCTTCAAGTGCGTAAAATGTCACAAATCCATGCAGGTCTACCTGCAAAAAGTCTCCGCCTGCTCGCATATCCAGCCATACCAGGGCATTTGCGCATGCGGCGAACTCAAGCGCCACGCCACGGGTCAGGCCGATGCCGTCAAGTCCTATCTGGAGTCGGCGGACGGTAGCTGGTCGCACCACCACTAATGGTTAAAGAATGGGCGTAGAACGCCGTTAATAACGGTACTTCGCTCATTGAGAAACCGCCATGTCCCAGCTTCCCGCCCTCGCCAGCCGTCAACCCGCCTCGAATACGCTGGCGGGCCAGCAACCGTCCCGCACGGGCGGCGCCACCACGGGGCTGGCGGCTTCGCCCCTGATGCAGCGCACGGCGCAAGACGTGGTGGCGCTGTCGAAAAATGGCCTGGACCTGTCGGCCAAGGGGCTCTCGCAACGGACCGATGCGCTGGGCAACGCCACCGTTGACGTGGCGCAGGATTTTTTGAGCAACATGACGCGCCAGCTGTTCGGCGACGGCGCCACCGTTGCCTTCGATTCCGTCGACCTGCAGGCGGGAGCCAGTTTCAGCAGTTCCAGCGCCAGCGTCTCGGGCGCCAGCGGCAGCAGCCGCGCGGCCGCCTTCAGCCTCGATGAGAACGCGCACTTCATCGGCAAGGGCAAGATCACGACGGCCGACGGCCAGACCTTCGACTTCGAAGTGGAAGTGCAATATCAATCGAACATCAGCGCGGGCGTCCTTGAGCAAACGCAAGAGGCATCTGAAGAGGCAAGCTCTGCCGAAGACGCGAGCCTGCCCGCCAAAGAATTGCCCGACACACATTTCGCCGGCAACCTGCACGACCTGTTCAAGCTGCTGGGCCAGCAATTGCAAAGCAATCTCTATCAGGGCCTGTCCGACGGCGCCAGCGCCAGCGGCAACGATGGCGACCTGGCGGGCAGCCTGAGCTTGCGCTTGCTCAAACTGGTGCAGCCGGACGCTGTCGCCGACGCCGGCAAGAAAGCAGTGGAAGCCACGCCGGAAGAGCAGGCGCGCACCCGCGCGCTGGCGCTTGCCTATGGCACGGACAGCGCCGGCAGCACAGACGGCACGGCCAGCAACGTATAATGGAAGACGGCCTGCGCAGGCGACCATGCCGCGCGCCCCCTTCTATCGATTGAATCCCATGTCCGACACATCTTCACCTACCGTTCATCCGCAGATCCACTGGAGCGAAAACGGCGCCGAACACGCGGCCCGCTGGCGCTCGGAAAGCGGCATGCCGCCGCCCAAGCGCGTCGTCATCGCCGATGACCGCACGACGGCCGACCAGGCTTACCGCCTGGCCTGCGAAGGCACGGCCATGCTGTGGCGCGGCGACTTCCAGAACGCGCGCCAGCTGCTGCAGGCACTGGCGCGGCGCGCCGACCACAAGAACGACAAGCCGAGCAAGAAGGCCAAGGCCGCCAAATTGGCCAAGCCGGAACCGTCCGCCACGGAAGCCTTCCATTTGCACCGCCAGGCGCAGTCGCAACGCGCCCGCACCCTGGCCATGGTGCTGCTGCCCTTCGACGCCGACTACACGATCCCGCTGCGCCGCGCGCCGGACGTAAAACTGGCGTGCAATGAAGCGTATGGCCGCGGCGAAGAGCCGTTCGTCGCCTCGCTGCGCGAGCTGCTGGGCCTGATCGGCGCGCACGAATGGCGCCGCACGGGCGTGGAACTGCCGGCCCTCGGCCAGCGCATCCACCCGCATTACGGCGTGTTCGCGCCGATCCGCGGCGAATACGTGGGCCTGGTGGCGGAAGCGCCGCTACCCGCGCGCGCCAGCCTGGCCTTCGACATCGGCACCGGCACGGGCGTGCTGGCCGCCGTGCTGGCGCAGCGCGGCGTCGCCCGCATCGTCGCCACCGACCAGGATCCGCGCGCCCTGTCCTGCGCGCGCGAAAACCTGGCCCGCCTCGATGTGGCCGACAAGGTCGAGGTGGTGCAGGCCGACCTGTTCCCCGCCGGCCGCGCGCCGCTCGTCGTGTGCAATCCGCCCTGGCTGCCGGCCCGCCCCAGTTCGCCGATCGAATACGCCGTCTACGATCCGGACAGCCGCATGCTGCGCGGTTTCCTCGCCGGCCTGGCCGAGCATCTGGAGCCAGCCGGCGAAGGCTGGCTGATTCTGTCCGACCTGGCCGAACACCTGGGCCTGCGCCCGCGCGCACAATTGCTGGAATGGATAGAACAGGGGGGCTTGAAAGTCATCGACCGCCTGGACGTGAAGCCCACCCACCCGCGCGCGCAGGACGCCACCGACAGCCTGCACGCGGCCCGCTCGAAGGAAATCACCTCGCTGTGGCGCCTGGCGGCGGCATAATCCAGGGTCTGAAACCCCGGCCATTGCGCATTGCAGCAAACCCCGCTATAATTCGCCTGCGGGGTGGAGCAGTCTGGCAGCTCGTCGGGCTCATAACCCGAAGGTCACAGGTTCAAATCCTGTCCCCGCAACCAATATATAAAAGCCGCTGATTCTTGCAAAGGGATCGGCGGCTTTTTCCATTGCGGCGCAGCATGTCCAACACCCTCCTGCAAACCAAATGCCTTTCGTGTCAATCCGCTCTTTCGCAATGCAACAAACTCGGTTATAATTCGCCTGCGGGGTGGAGCAGTCTGGCAGCTCGTCGGGCTCATAACCCGAAGGTCACAGGTTCAAATCCTGTCCCCGCAACCAATACATAAAAACCGCTGATACCTGCAAGGGCATCAGCGGTTTTTTCATTCCGGGTCTGGCCCACTTTTTACACGGCGACGCTGGCCCTGATCTGTCTGGCCGCCGCGTGCAGGCTGGCCGCCACGCGCTCCAGCTTGTCGGCACCCGCCGTTTCGGCCAGGGCGGCAAACGCGCTGATATGAAACGTGGCCACCATGGCTGGCGACACTTCGAGCTCGAGCGCCGTCTTGCTCAGTTCCGTCGACGCCTCAAGATAGGGCTCGCTGCCTGCCTCGAACGCTTGCTTGGTTTCCAGCAATTCCTGACCGCCTTCCGCCTTGGCCAGGCAGGCATCGACCTTTTGCTGGAAGGCCGGCAAGGTGTCGCGCACGGGCCCGGCATCCGGCGCGGCTTCCGCTTCCGGCTCTGCGGGTGCGGGCTCGGTTGCGGCCGGCTTGGCGACAGGCGCCATGTCGCGCAATGTCAGCCAGCGCTCGACGGCGAGAAAGTCGGCAAACGGCTCGGCCACCTTGGGATTCATCAGCCAGACTTCGCCCGTGCGCCAGTCTATCCGGGCACCGCGCTCGTTTCTGGCCAACAAAATATCCTTGCCGCCATCGGCATTCGACACCCGGCCGATGTCGAGCCAGTTCATCAATTCCGCCTGGCGCGACATCGCGTTGACCCGATGAAAATAGGCCAGCCATACAAATCTGGCGACCAATAGAACCAGGGCACCGCCAACCATCCACATCATTTTTCGCTCCGCTCCGCACCACATCGACAGCCCGCATTTTCTCACATGAAAGCTTGCACCAAGGAAACTTTTACATCTGTCGTGCGGCAGCGCAAATCCGGCGCCGCGCGTGACCCGGACGCGCAGTCGCATTTCAGCAACGCCGCGCTTTCCTGATTGCCTGGCGTGCGCCGCTGCGCTATCATGAGAACAATTCTCATTTAGATTAAGATATCCGATCCCGTCCGCATGCTGTCCGCCCCTTCCCCGCCGTCCGATTTCCAGGCCCTGTATGCCGAGCACCACTCGTGGCTGCTGCACTGGCTGAAGCGCCGCCTGCACGATGCGGGGCTGGCGGGCGATCTGGCGCAAGATACCTTCATCAAGATTTTCGTTGCGCGCAGCAGCGCCGGGATCGCGCAGCCGCGCCCTTTCCTGGCCACCATCGCCAAGCGCCTGCTGGCCAACCACTGCCGGCGCGAAGAGCTCGAACGGGCCTACCTCGACGCCCTGCTGCACCAGCCGCAAGCGTGCACGCCGTCGCCGGAAGCGATGTCCATCCTGCTCGAATCGCTGCAGCTGGTCGACCGTGCGCTGGACCAGCTGTCCGCCAAGGCCAGGGCCGCTTTCCTGCTGGCCCACCTGGACGGCATGACCTACGCCGAGATCGCCGCCGAACTGGGCACCACCACGCATTCCGTCAAAAAATACCTGAGCAAGGCCAACCTGCTGTGTTTTTTTGCCGTGCCCGATTTTGCCGCCTCCTGACATGCGCGCCGCCACCGTCTACGCCCAGGGCCAGCCCATCGACCTGGCCATCGCCATGCAGGCGGCCGAATGGCTGGCCACCCTGATGAGCGGCGAAACGACGCCGGCGGAAAAAACGGCCTGGCAGCAGTGGCGCCAGGCGCATCCCGATCATGAGCGGGCGTGGAAACACATCGAAAGCGCCAGCGGCGGCTTGCGCGAACTCGATGCGCAGGCCAGCCGCAAGGCGTTGACACAGCGCTCCCGCCCTGC
This sequence comes from Janthinobacterium lividum, assembly GCF_011601275.1. Taxonomy (GTDB): domain Bacteria; phylum Pseudomonadota; class Gammaproteobacteria; order Burkholderiales; family Burkholderiaceae_D; genus Janthinobacterium; species Janthinobacterium lividum_E. The sequence continues at coordinate 63,343 of NZ_JAAOLY010000016.1, forward strand.
CTCGCCTATCTCGCGCCGCCGCAGCCTGCAATTGCTGGCATGGGCAGCCACCATCGGCGTCACGGGCTGGTTCGGCGCGCGCTCGGAATACGCACCCGGATTTGCCCGCGCCGCGCTGGCCGACCTGTCCACCGGCGTGGGCGAACGCCGCGAGCTGAGCCTGCCCGACGGCAGCCGTTTGCACCTGAACAGCGACAGCGCCGTCAACATCCGCTACACGGGCACGCAGCGCCTGCTGCAACTGGTGCGGGGCGAAGTGTTCATCGCCACCGCCCGCGAAACGGGCATGCCCTACCGCCCCTTCCTCGTCGAAACGGCGCAAGGCCACGCGCAGGCGCTGGGCACGCGCTACTCGGTGCGCCAGGCCGATGGCAGCACGCTGGTCGCCGTCGAGGAAGGCGCCGTCCGGCTGATGCCGCGCCATGGCGATGCCAACCCGGTGATCCGCGCGGGCCAGGGCGGCGGCATGACGGCGCAAGGCACCCTGCCCGCGCACGCCGTCTCGCCCGACGTCTGGGCCTGGCGCCAGGGCCTGCTGCTGGCCGACGCCATGCCGCTGCGCGACTTCCTGCATGAACTGAGCCGCTACCGCCACGGCTTGCTGGGCTGCGACGACGCCGTCGCCGGCCTGCGCATCTCCGGCGTCTTCCCGCTGGCCGACCTGGACGCCGTGCTGCTGTCGCTGCCCGACTCGCTGCCCGTGGACGTGCGCCTGCGCACGCGCTACTGGGTGCAGGTCGAGGCGCGCCAGCCACGCTGAAAATATATTGTGACGCCAGCGAAAAAAAAGTACCCGTTTTAGATTCTCGCGTGACCTGTGTATGAAAAGTTCTTTTGACGACTACAACACAAGGTAACCATGTCTCCTGCCATTCATTCCAAGCCGCGCATCAAACCCATGGCGTATGCCATTCAACTCGTCTTTATCGGTTCGGCCCTGCTGCTGAATATGCCAGCGCCAGCCCAGGCGCAGGAAAGCGCGGCGGCCGCAGCGGCCGCTCTCGACTTCCAGATACCGGCAGGCGACTTGTCGGCCGCGTTGCGCCAGGTCGCCAGCCAGGCGCGTGTCATCCTCAGCTTCACGCCGGAACAGACGCGCGGCAAGACGTCGGCGGGCTTGAGCGGCCGCCACGAGGTGCTGGCCGCCCTGAACGGCGTGCTGCGCGGCACAGGCCTGAAGGCCGAACGCAGCGCCAACGGCAGCTATGTGCTGCGCCCGGCCGATGCGGTGGCGGGTGGCGAAGCGATGGCGATGATGCCGGAAGTGTCGGTCAAGGCGCAGCAGGATGCGACGGAAGGCTCGGGCGCGTATGTCTCCCCCCTGCCGATCACCACGGCAACGCCGCTGGGCCTGTCGATCCGGGAAACGCCACAATCGGTCAGCGTCATCACGCAGCAGCGCATGCAGGACCAGGGCTTGAACACCATCGCGCAAGTGATGGCGCAAGCGCCGGGCATCACCCTGTTCTCGCTGGGCAGCGAACGCTCCGGCTTTACGTCGCGCGGCTATGCGATCACCAATTACCAGCTCGATGGCGTCAGCACGCATTCGGAAAACCTGGGCCTCAATGCGATACCGTCGCAAAGCCTGGCCGACATGGCGCTGTACGACCGCATCGAAGTGCTGCGCGGCGCCTCGGGCCTGATGACGGGCGCGGGCGACGCTTCGGGCGCCATCAACATGGTGCGCAAGAAGCCGACGGCGCAGTTCCAGGCGTCCGTCGAGGGCGAGCTGGCTTCCCGCAACGAACGGCGCGGCATGGCCGACATTGCCGGCCCGCTCAACGAGGCAGGCACCGTGCGCGGCCGCCTGGTGGCGCTGTACGAGGAAGGCGACAGCATCATCGACAACTACAGCCACGATAAAAAAGTCGTGTATGGCGTGCTCGAGGCGGATCTTTCACGCGACACGAAGCTGACGGCCGGCGTCACGCACCAGCGCAAGCGCTCGAACGGATCCTTGTCCTACCTGGGCTTTCCCCTGTTCTACAGCAATGGCACGATGACGGACCTGCCGCGCTCTTTCAGCCCGGCCGCCAAGTCGAACCGCTTCGGCAGCAATTCGACCGACCTCTTCGTCACCCTGGAACACGCGCTGACGAACGACTGGAAACTGAAAATCTCGGCCAACCGCGTGCAGTCCTCGCAGGAAGAGCGCTCCGTGTTCATGAACGTGAGTAGCGCCTTTCCCGACCAGGCCACGGGAGATGGCCTGCGCATGAGCGCCGACTACCGCGATTACCAGCTCCAGATCAACAGCGTGGACGTCAACGTGCGCGGCCCGTTCAGCGCATTCGGCCGCCAGCACGAACTGGTGCTGGGCATGGACTACAACGAATTTCAAAGTACGACGGATGGCCGCTTCGACAAGAACATCCAGGGCCAGCCCGTCAACCTGTACCGCTGGAATCGCACGGCAACGCCCGTGTTTGGCGATACCTTCGTCACCTACGACAGTACGCGCCGCCAGGCCAGCGCCTACGCGGCCAGCCGCTTTACGCTGTCCGAACGACTGAAACTGATCGCCGGCGCAAAAGTGCTGCGCTATAGCGAAAACTACATCTCGGACGCGCCCACTGTGCCATTTTATAGCGCGTCCCCGGCATCGGACAGCAACGTCTTCACGCCGTATGGCGGCCTGGTGTTCGACATCGATGGCACGCACAGCGCCTATGCCAGCTACTCCACCATCTACCAGCCGCAAGCCTCGCAAGACCGCTACGGCAAGCTGCTGGCGCCGCGCGAGGGCAAGACCTTTGAAGCGGGCATCAAGAGCGGCTGGTTCGACGGCCGCCTGAACACGTCCGCCGCGCTATATCTGATCCGCCAGAAAAACCTGGCCGAATCGGATCCGGGCTATACCCTGCCCGGCTCCAACGATCCGGCGTTCCGCACCATCAAGGGCGCCGATACCAAGGGCATCGACCTGGAAGCGACGGGCGCCATCACACAGGACTGGAACGTGTCTGCCTCGTGGTCGTACAGCCAGACGGAAAACAATACCGGCAAGGCGATCCAGACCACCTTCCCGCGCCACCTGGTGAAGCTGTGGACCACCTACCGCCTGCCCGGCGAACTGCATCGCCTGACGGTGGGCGGCGGCGTGAACTGGCAAAGCCGCGTGTATTCGGACATCGACGCGTGGCAGATCAACAGTACCCTGCACTGGGAACAGAAGGCGTACTCGGTGACCAGCCTGATGGCGCGCTACGACGTCAACGACAAGCTGTCGGCCACCGTCAACGTGGCCAACCTGTTCGACAAGCAGTACACGGCTTCCGTGTCGGACTGGTGGTACTCGGGCATGTATGGCCCGGCGCGCAAGGTGGCGCTGAAGGTGCGCTACCAGTTCTAGGGCCAGAGCTGGGCTGAATATTTCACAGGGGCGCAGGGCCGGTGATACAATTTTCCCGCTTCACGGGCGTTGCCGGCCATTGCCGCCAACGCCCGTGCCCATAGAGACACCCAAGGAGAATGTGTGAAGGACCTCGCCCCCGCCCTGCCAGCCGATCCGGCCGACCAACCCGCCAATCCCTCGCGCCGGCGCATTTTCCAGGCCGCATCCGCAGTCGGCCTGGCCGCCAGCCTGCCCGCGCTGGCCGATGCCGCGCCCGCCAAAAAAACCATCGCCAAGGGTTCGCTCGACGCGAAACTCAAGGCGCACGTCAAGAACGTGGTCGTGATCTACCTGGAAAACCGCAGCTTCAACAACCTGTTCGCCAACTTCCCCGGCACCAGCTCGCCCCTGTCCGCCGTCACGGCTGAGCAGGCGCAGCAGCTGGACCGCGACGGCAAGCCGCTGGCCACCCTGCCGAAAATCTGGGGCGGCCTCGTGCCGAACCAGCAAAATATCGGCGGCACCGATTACCTGATCAAGGAAGACCAGATTTCCGGCCTGCCCAACGCTCCCTACAAATTGAGCGACGCGGCCGGCAAACCCCTGCCCGAGAGCATCATCACGCGCGACCTCGTGCACCGCTTCTATAACAACCAGATGCAGATCAACGGCGGCAAGAACGACGGCTTTGCCGCGTGGGCCGACAGCGGCGGCCTGGTGATGGGTCACTACGGCGAAACGTCGAAAAACCTGAACCTGTGGCAGATCGCCGAGCAGTACACCCTGTGCGACAACTTCTTCATGGCGGCCTTCGGCGGCTCCTACATGAACCACCAGTTCCTGGTGACCGGCCGCGCCAACGAATACTTCAACGCTGCCGAGACGGCGGCAAAGAAAAAGATCGCCGTGCTGTCCGACGGCCCGCAAGGCGTGCGCCTGGCGATCTCGCCCGACTGCCCCGCCTCGGCGCTCGATGGCAAGCCGAAATACGTCAATGACGGCGCCCTCACGCCGGACGGCTATGCCGTCAACACCATGGCCCCGCCATATCAACCGAGCTACATCCGCCCCGCCTTCGACGGCGACCCGCTGCATGCCGACCCGGCCGACGCGAACACCCTGCCGCCGCAAACCTATGACACCATCGGCGACCTGCTGTCACGCAAGGGCGTCAGCTGGGCGTGGTATGGCGGCGGCTGGCAAGCGGCCCTCGACCAAAAAGGCGGCGGCAGCAAACCGAACTTCCAGTTCCACCACCAGCCGCTGAACTACTTCAAGCAGTTCGCCCCTGGCACCGCCGCGCGCGCCGAGCATCTGCGCGATGGCGGCACGGGCGACAGCCCGATTTCGAACAAATTCCTCGCCGCCGCCGTGGCGGGCAAGCTGCCGGCCGTGACCTTCTACAAGCCGCAGGGTAATCTGAACCTGCACGCCGGCTATTCCGATATCGAATCGGGCGACCAGCACGTGGCCAACGTCATCCAGCACTTGAAGGAATCGCCGCAGTGGAAGGACATGATCGTGGTGATCACGTTTGACGAAAACGGCGGCTGGTGGGATCACGTGGCGCCGCCGAAAGGCGACCGCTGGGGTCCGGGCACGCGCATTCCCGCCATCGTCGTCTCGCCGTACGCGAAGAAAGGCGCCGTCGACCACAGTTTTTATGACACGACGTCGATCCTGCGCCTGATCACGCGCCTGCATGACCTGCCCCTGCTCGAAGGGCTGAAAGTGCGCAACGATGCGTTTGCATCGCGCGGCGCGCTGCCGCCGGGCGACCTTACTGGCACTCTGAGCTTCCGCTAAGCCACCCACAATGCGGCACGCCTGTGATACACTGCGTGCCGCACTTAAATCCGCAGGAGAAGTTTTCCTGCAGCTTGTCCCAACAATGAGCCCGACTCCAGTAGCCGGGCTTTTGTTTTGTGGATGAAGTTAAAGCGTATAGACATAGGCAGGCAGCATCTTGCCCGCCCCCTGGCTTTCGCAGGCCAGGGACAGAGGTTAGCAAATGAGAGATAAAAAAGACAACGCCACCATCGACTTGCCCGGTTTCGGCCCGCCGCCAGCGCCCGAGGCGCCAGCGCCGGCGCCTGAACCGCAGCGCCGCCCGCGCGCGCGCAAGGTGGCTTTGAAGCAGGTGCAGCTCGAGTTGCTGGAGCCGACCGACGCCACGGGCTTGCCCGTGTGGACGCGCGACGCCGGACTCGATCTCACCGGCTTGCCCATCTGGGCCCCCGATACCTGATTTTCCAACGCGGGCGGCCGTTTGCCGCCGGCTTTATCATCATCCGCACAAGGGCGTAAATCGCCTGTAGACTGTGCCCATCCACCCGCTTTTTACCGGCTACGCCCCTATGAACACCACCTCCGCCACCACTTCTTTTTCCAGCCTGCCCCTGACGCCCGCCTTTTTGGCCAACCTGGATTCGCTCGGCTACCACGAGATGACCACCATCCAGGCGCAAAGCCTGCCGGCGGTGCTCGATGGCCGCGACCTGATCGCCCAGGCGAAAACGGGCAGCGGCAAGACGGCCGCCTTCGGCATCGGCATTCTGCACAAGCTCAATCCGGCCTGGTTCGCCGTGCAGGGCCTGGTGCTGTGCCCCACGCGCGAACTGGCAGACCAGGTGGCAAATGAGCTGCGCCGCCTGGCCCGCGCGGCCGGCAACATCAAGATCCTGACCCTCACGGGCGGCGCGCCGATGCGCCCGCAAATCGCCTCGCTGGAGCACGGCGCCCACATCGTCGTCGGCACGCCGGGCCGTTTGCGCGACCACCTGGGCCGCGGCACCATCAACCTGAATCACGTGCAAACCCTGGTGCTCGATGAAGCGGACCGCATGACGGACATGGGCTTTTATGAAGAAATCGCCGGCATCGTCAGCGCCTGCCCGGCGCGCCGCCAGACCTTGCTGTTCTCGGCCACGTATCCGGAAGACATCCGCCGCGCCACCGCGTCGTTCCTCGTCAATCCGCTGGAAGTGACGGTCGAGGCGCAGCACGACAACGACAAGATCGAGCAGCGCTTCTATGAAATCGGCTTCGACGAGCGCAACAGCGCCGTCGGCAAACTGCTCAAGCACTTCAAGCCGGAATCGACCCTGGCCTTCTGCAACACCAAGGTGCATTGCCGCGAGCTGGCCGACGAACTGCGCCAGCAAGGCTTTTCCGCGCTGGCCCTGTACGGCGAACTGGAACAGCGCGAGCGCGATGAAATCCTTGTGCTGTTCGCCAACCGCAGCTGCTCCGTGCTGGTGGCCACCGACGTGGCCGCGCGCGGCCTCGATATTTCCGACCTGGGCGCCGTGATCAACGTCGATGTGTCGAAGGACACGGAAGTGCACATCCACCGCATCGGCCGCACGGGCCGCGGCAGCAAGAAGGGCCTGGCCCTGTCGCTGTGCGCGCCGAACGAGAAAAAATGGGTCAAACTGATCGAGCAATACCAGAACAGCGCCGCCGAATGGCACGACCTGAAGGGACTGGCGGAAGATGACGGCATGGAGGCGCTGCCGGCGCCGATGGTCACCCTGTGCATCATGGGCGGCAAGAAGGACAAGCTGCGTCCGGGCGACTTGCTGGGCGCGCTGACGGGCGACGCTGGCCTCACCAAGGAACAAGTGGGCAAGATCAACGTATTCGAATTCATGACCTACGTGGCGCTGGACCGCAAGGTGGCCGAAGCGGCCTTCAAGCGCCTGAACGCGGGCAATACCCTGGGCCGCGACTTCGGCAACATCAAGGGCCGCAGCTTCAAGATGCGCTTTATCGAAGCGTAAGCGCCTGCAAGGCACGCAGGGCCGCCATGGTCCTGCGTCCCGGATAGTCTTCCCACAAGGGATAGCGCCCGCGGTAGTAGCAGCTCCAGTAACTGATGCTGCGCCGCTCCAGCGTGTCCACATAGGCGGGGTTCTCCCGCAGGTAGCGCGCCAGTGCATCGGCATTCCAGGCCGGCAGCGCCGCGCCAATCACCTCGATAATCTCCAGCACGTATTCGCCGCACAGGTGCACGACAAACGGCACCGTCCACGCCCGCTCCTGCAGCAGCAACTGCCTCAAACACGCTTCGCGCACATGGCCGTCATGGTGGCGCGCGCCCAGGCACAGGGCGATCACGCCCGCGTCGCCGGGCAGCCGCGTACAGGCCAGCAGCCGCTCGCTGTCGTAATAGGTGCGCGAGGGGATCCGCAAGGCCTCGCCATCCTGGCACACCGAAAACGGCCACACGGGCGCATGCAACTGGCCATCTGCCAACACGGGCAGCAGCTGCGCCACGGTGCCGGCCAATGCGGCCGGAAAGGCATCCGCTTCAGCCATCGCGCCCTTCCCGGCACACCTTGCGCACGCCCAAGGCAGGTTTATCCACCTTTTCAAAGATCACGTTCGAATACCAGTCGGCAGGATCGCCTGCGGTCGGCTTGCCCAGCGAAATATGGTAGCCGCCATGGGTGAACAGGGCCGTGGTTTCCTTGCCCGGCGTGACGCGCTGCAGGAAGGCCGGCCAGGCCGCCTTGTCGACTTGATTGAAACGCGCGGCCAGCAGCGCCAGCAAACGCGCGTGCGAGGACGGCGCATACGGGAACAGATACAGGTATTCGACCAGTTCCCCGCCGTCGGCCAGCCGCGTGACGGCGGCCGTCGCCGCATCCACGGCTTCCTTGCCCGCGCCAAAACTGCACAGCACCCCGCCGCTGTAGGCGAAATCGATGACGGTCGCCGGCGCGCACGCCTGCCGTTCACGGTCGATGCCGACGGGCGGCAGCGCGCGCACTTGCGCCAGCAACGCCTCGCCCGATGTGGCCAGCGCGGGAAAGCCCGGGCATTCGCTGGCCGCCCGGGCGGCAGAAAAGGCAAGGCAACAACTCAGTAGCAGCAAACGGCGCTTCACGGCATCTCCAGTGTCATCATGCGGCCATTATGCCGGACATCTTCACAAAGGCCGCGCCTGTTGCCCCTGCGGCGTATCATCGATGTCATAGCCAGCCGCGCGCGCCAATTCGCGCAAGCGGTCCGCCTCGGCCCACTGGCGCTGCGCGCGGGCGACGGCCCGTTCCGCCATCCACGCCTGCACCGGCTGCGGCACGGCCACCTGCGCCGGCCGCCAGGCCAGCAGGTCGAGACCCAGGGCCGCATCGAAGCGGGCCATCGTGGCCTTTTTCACGGCGTCCGGCAGCCCGCTTTTCAGCAGCTCCCAGGCCACGGCCAATGCACGTGGAAAGTTCAGGTCATCGTTGACCTGCGCCGCGAAACGCGCCAGCCATGCGGGATCAGGTGCGGCCTCACCTTGCGCTTCGCCAAGGCCATGCACGCTGACGCGCAGGCGCGCCAAACCGCTGGCGGCGGCGCGCAACGCTTCGTCCGTGAAATTGAGGCTGCTACGGTAGTGGGCGCCCAGGCACAGGTAGCGGTAAGCCAGCGGATCGACGCCCTGCTCCACCAGGCTGTGCAAGCGTAAAAAGTCGCCCGAAGATTTCGACATCTTCGCATCCTGTGTTTTCAGGAAAGCGCCGTGCAGCCAGAAGTTGGCCAGGCGCGTGCCGTGGCGCGCTTCCGTTTGCGCGATCTCGTTGCTGTGGTGGACGGCCACGTGGTCTTCGCCGCCGCAATGGACGTCGAAGTACGTCCCCAGGTGCTTTTCCGCCATGGCCGAGCACTCGATATGCCAGCCCGGAAAACCCAGGCCCCACGGGCTGTCCCACTCCATTTGCCGCTGTCCCGGCACGCCGCTGAACTTCCACAGCGCGAAGTCGCAGATATCGCGTTTTTCTCCGAGGTCCACCCTTTTCCCCGCCTGCAGGCCATCGCGGTTCAGGCGCGCCAGTTTGCCATAGCTGCTTTGCCGCGTCGTGTCGAAATAGATGCCGTCATCCGTACGGTAGGTATAGCCCTTCGCTTCCAGGTCGAGGATGAAGGCGATCTGCTCGGCGATGTGGTCCGTGGCGCGGCACCAGACGGTGGGCGGCAGGATATTCAGCGCGCGCAAATCATCCTCGAACGCGCGCGTAAATTCAGACGCGATGTCCCAGGCCGACTTGCCGCTGCGGGCGCTGCGCGCCTCGATCTTGTCATCGCCGCTGTCCGCATCCGACGTCAAATGGCCCACGTCCGTGATGTTCATCACGTGGCGCACCTGCAAGCCGTTGAACTCGAGCGCGCGGCGCAAGCCGTCGACGAACAGATAGGTGCGCAGGTTGCCGATGTGCGCGTAGTCGTAGACGGTGGGACCGCAAGCGTACAGACCCGCCTGGCCCGGGGTGATGGTTTCGAAGGGCCGCAGGCTGCGGCTATACGTGTCGTACAAATGAAGTGTCATGCGGGACTTTCATGCGCGTTGCGGAAAAAGAAAATGGCCACAGGTTTTTCAACGCTGTGGCCATCGGAATGAGGAGTAAAAAGTTTAACGGCGCCGGGCCGCATCCTCGCGAAGCCAGGTACACGGACACAGCGCAGCGGCGGCGCGGTATGCAAGGACTGGATGGAGGATGGAAGAGATCATGGAGACAATATCGCATGCGCGCGGGCGGGCCGTCAAGCCCTCCCGCGACGCCAGCTTATTTTTTCGCCTGCTCGATATGCGGCAGCAGCACCGTCAGGATGCCCAGCAGCGGCAGGTAGGAACAGAGTTTGTACACATAGGCGATGCCGGCGATATCGGCCAGGTGTCCCATGGCGGCGGCGGCGATGCCGGACACGCCGAACATCAGGCCAAAGAAAATGCCCGCGATCATGCCCACCTTGCCCGGCACCAGTTCCTGCGCGAAGACGACGATGGCGGAAAACGCGGATGAAATCACGAAGCCGATGATCACAGTCAGCACGGCCGTCCAGAACAGGTCGACGTAGGGCAGCAGCAGGGTAAATGGCGCGGCGCCCAGGATGGAAATCCAGATCACGCGCTTGCGGCCGATGCGGTCGCCGATGGGGCCGCCCATGAAGGTGCCGGCCGCCACGGCGGCGAGGAAGAGGAACAGGTACAACTGGGCATCGCCGAGCGACAGGTGGAATTTGTCGATCAGGTAGAACGTGTAATAGCTCGACAGGCTGGCCATGTAGATGTACTTCGAGAATACCAGCAAGGCCAGCACGCCCAGCGCGCCCATCACCTTGTTGCGCGACAGGTTAGGCCCGTGTCCGCCCGTCTTCGGCTTGAAGCTGGCCAGGTGGCCGCTGTACCAGTGGCTGACCTTGTACAGCACGCCGATGGCCAGCACGGCCAGCAGGCTGAACCAGGCGATATTGCCGTGGCCACGGTTCACGATGACGGCGGCCGCCAGCAGCGGGCCCAGGGCGGAACCGACGTTGCCGCCCACCTGGAACAGCGACTGGGCAAAACCGTAGCGCCCGCCCGAGGCCATGCGCGCCACGCGCGACGCTTCCGGGTGGAAGGTCGACGAACCGACGCCGATCAGGCCGGCGGCGATCAGCAGGGTGGGAAAGGTCGAGACGACGGACAGCATCAGCACGCCGGCCAGGGTAAAGCACATGCCGACGGGCAGCAGGAACGGCAGCGGACGGCGGTCCGTGTACAAGCCGATCCAGGGCTGCAGCAACGATGCCGTGCACTGGAACGTCAGGGTTATAAGGCCGACCTGGGTAAAACTGAGTGAAAACTCGGCTTTCAGCATCGGATAAATCGACGGCAATAATGCCTGGATCAAGTCATTGAGCAAATGCACGAAGGCGACGGCGCCCAGGATGTGCATGGCCAGACCGGATTGTTGTTGGGAGCTATGAAGCGAGGGCGCCGCCGGCACGGCCTTGGCCAATGCTGGAGCAGTTGTGGTTGTGTGCATGTGTCATCCGCAATAATCGGGCACGGCGGGCGGCCCGGCAAAGAAGCCAGTATAGTATGGTCATTGAACTGATAACTTCCAATAATCGTCGCCCAAGTGACAACTAGGTGCCCCTCCAACGACCAGCATGTACACCCAACCACTCGTCCAGACCCACCCCGATGGCGTGCCGTTCAGCCGCAGCACCAGCTCGCACGACTACCAGCATGTGCCGCGCCCCGTGACGGCCATGTCGCGGCAATACGTGGCGGGCGAGTACACGGCGCCGCACAGCCATGTACGGGCGCAACTGCTGTATGCAACGGAAGGCGTGATGCGCGTGTCCACCGAGCACGGCGTGTGGATGTTGCCGCCGCGGCGCGCCCTGCTGATCCCCGTGGGCATCGTGCATGAAGTCCACATCTTGAGCGAACTGAGCATGCGCACCGTGTACATCGACGCGCAGGTGGCGGCCCGATATGGCGCCGATTGCAAGGTGCTGGAAGTGAGCCGGCTGTTGCGCGAGCTGATCCTGGCCTTGCTGGCCGAACCGGTCGAATATACGCTAGAGGGGCGCGGCGACTGGCTGGCGCACCTGATCCTGTCGGAACTGGCGGCCGCCGATACCGTGCCCCTCGCCATCCCCTGGCCGCGCGACCGGCGCCTGGTGGCCGTCTGCTCGGCCATCATGGACGCGCCCGGCAGCCGGCGCAGCATCGAGGACTGGGCGCAGGACGCGGGCGCCAGCGCGCGCACCCTGATCCGCTTATTTCCCAAGGAAACGGGTCTGCACTACCGCCAATGGCTGCAGCAAGTCCACCTGGCCGAGGCATTCTGCCGCCTGGACCGGGGCGAAGGCGTGGCCGCCATCGCCTATGCGCTGGGCTACGCCAGCCCCAGCGCCTTCAGCGCCATGTTCCGCCGCATCCTGGGCCGCACGCCGCAGCACTACCTGAGCGAGTGGCGCGCCGCCGAGTAAACGAAAAAAGCAGCCCGAAGGCTGCTTTCGTCAAGTTGTAAGCCGGCAATTGTCGGCTGACGCCCTGCGGGCCAAGCCGACCTACTCTTTTTCGCCGGCGATCAGGCGGTAGGCCAGCGCGCCCAGCAAGGCGCCGATGATCGGTGCCAGCCAGAACAGCCACAGCTGGCTTGTCGCCCAGTCGCCCACGTACAGGGCCACGCCCGTGCTGCGGGCCGGGTTGACGGAGGTGTTGGTGACGGGGATGCTGATCAGGTGGATCAGGGTCAGCGCCAGGCCAATCGGCAGCGGGGCGAAGCCGGCCGGCGCGCGCTTGTCGGTGGCGCCCAGGATGACGATCAGGAAGAACATCGTCAGCACGATTTCAATGACCAGCGCCGACAGCATCGAATAGCCGCCCGGCGAGTGGGCGCCGAAACCGTTCGAGGCAAAGCCCTTGCTGACGTCGAAACCGGCCTGGCCGCTGGCGATCACGTACAGCACGCCGCCAGCCACGATGGCGCCCAGCACTTGCGCGATGATGTATGGCAACAGTTGATTGGCAGGGAAACGGCCGCCGGCCCACAGGCCGATCGAGACGGCGGGATTCAGATGGCAGCCCGAGATGTGGCCGATGGCGTAAGCCATGGTCAGCACCGTCAAGCCAAACGCCAGCGCCACGCCGACAAAGCCGATGCCAAGGCCGGGGAAAGCGGCGGCCAGCACGGCGCTGCCGCAACCGCCCAGTACCAGCCAGAACGTGCCGAGAAATTCGGCGCCATATTGTTTCATGATGTATTCCTTTACATTGTCGAAAAAACGTACCCAGGGGACGACCGGTCAGACCGCTCATTCAGCTCGCCCTCACCGCATGGCGATGGCAAGGCAAAACACCAACAAAGTACGGCTGCGCAAGCGCAGCAGAGCGCGCATAATGACATATTGTCATTATCAAGGCAATATTAATCTGATACGACAATATCAATAGTTTTTATGGAATCAACTATTTTTTTGATAATTTTACTGACGCGGGGCGGCGCATGTACTTTTGCGGCGCCTCCAGCGGCGCAAAACCAAAGCCTGCATACAGGCCATGCGCATCGTCGGTGCCCAGCATCCAGACGACATCGCACAGACGCGCATCGCCGAGTACGGCGGCCACCATCTGCTTGCCATAGCCGCGTCCCTGGTATTGCGGCAGCACAAACACGTCGCGCAGGTAGGCAAAATCCGTGTAGTCGGTGATGACCCTGGCGAACGCCACTTGCTGTCCATCTACATAGCCGCCGAAACACAGCGCGTTGGCGATCCCCTTGCGCACCGTTTCGATCGCCACGCCACGCTTCCAGTACGACTGTTCGCTCAGGTAGCGGTGGATCATGGGCACGTCCAGTTCGTCGCGCTCGCTGGAAATGCGTAATGGCGCGTGCATCAGTTCTTGTACAGCAAGTCGGCTTCAGCGATGCTGGGCTCGCCGAAGTACACGGTGCGCAGTTCTCCCTTGGCATCGCTGCCCATGTACACGCCCGTCATGCTGCGCGCGACCGGATCGTACAAAATGGAATAGCGGTGGCCGCAATTGTGCGGTTCGCAGACGCTGCTCAACAGGCGCGCCTTGCCGTCGATCTCGACCGGCTTGAGCGGGCTGGCCACGCCATCGGGCACCCAGCGCTGCCGTTTCAGGCCAGCCTTTTTCAAGCCGACATTGAAGGCCGTGCGAAAGGCGTAGTCCGCCTTGTAGACGTCGGGGAAATACGGACAGGTATGGCCGCCGTCACAACTTTGCGCCTGCTCGATCAGCGACAATTTGGACGTACGCGCTTGCGCCGGCATAACGGCCAGCGCCACGGCAGCGCCCATGAACAGGGGCAAGAGCAAACGTGTGGACATGTAATCTCCTAAAAACATCGATAACAGGCGCAGCATAGCAGAATGGCATCTTGCACACGGGCATCAGGGAGAACAGCGAATACCGACAACACCGTTGACCTTGCCTTCCGGCCAGCCCGTCTCGCGCCAGCGGTACACGCCGGGCGCGACGATGATCAACTGCCATTCCACCAGCTTGCCGGCGGCATTGAGGCGGGTTTCATTGTCATAGCGTAACGTCAGGCTATGCTCCGTTTCCGCCACGACCGTCGCGGCAAAGCGGTTGGTTTCGCCCAGCTTGCTTTTCCACGTGCGGTCGTTGAAGATCGCCAGCCGCCGGTGATCGTCGGATAGCTGCATGCGCGTGAAGTGGCGCGCTTCTTCGCACACACTATTCGTATTCACGCTGTCGGACCAGCTGCCGGACAGTTGCTCGGCATCAAAAGGAGTGGAGGTGGCGGCCGCGGCCGCGATCAGCAGCAAGGTTGCAAGCATAATTTATCGAAAGAAAACAAAAGAATCGTCATGGTCGACGCAGCGCCAAAGTGATGCTCGATGGCAGTGCGGGCGTGCACCGGTGCAAAGTCGCCTGCTCGTAGGCATACGCCATCGCAATGAGCGGCATGTCGCCGTGAGCAGGGCCGATGAAGGACAAGCCGACCGGCAAGCCCTCGACCACGCCGGCAGGCACCGTAATATGCGGCAAGTCGGAATGCGGCGGTGCCACGCCATGGCAGGTGGGACCCACCAACGCATCGAGCGCATGCGAACGCAGCAGCGCTTCGATGTCGCCAGCCCCGGACGCGGGCGGCGGCTCGATCAGTTCCGCGCCCTGCTCTCGCAGCACGTGCAGCGCCTGTTCGATCACGGCATCGGTCCCGGCACACAGGCCGAACAGCTTGCGCGCCACGCCGATGCGGCGCCCGCGCAAGCCGGCGGCATCGAACACCGTGCCATCGGCCAGGCGCTCGCCGCTCAAGGCGGCCAGCAGCCACGCTGCCTCGCGCACGCTGGGGGCCATCGGTCCAGCCATGGCTGGCTCGCCGCCCTGCCCGCCTACAGCCCTGCCCGAAGGCTTGATGGCGACCAGGCCGCAGTTTGAAGCCGGCGCGACGATGGCGCCGTCCGCCGCGCTGTCGACGGCCAGGATGGTGAGCCCCGCCCAGCTGGCACTGGCATGCGGCACGCTGACGGCGGCCCACTGGCGCAAATTGCTTTTGCCGATGATCACGGCGCCGGCCGCGCGCAAGCGCGCCGCCACGAAGGAATCGCAGCTGGCATGCGTGGCCAGGGGCGCTTGCGTGCGCGTCTTCATGCGGTCGCCCGTGGCGATATTGTCGCGCAAGACGACGGGAATACCGTGCAAGGGGCCGCGCACCTTGTGCACTTGCCGCTCGCGGTCCATTTCCAGGGCGATTTTCAGCGCATCGGGATTGATTTCAATGCCGGGATAGGCGCGCGCGCCTATGCTGCACAAGGAGCGGATTCGGGCCAGGTACTGCGACGTCAGCGCATGGGAACTGAGTTTGCCTGCCTGCATCATCTGCTGTTGCGGCAAGACGCCCGCGTCGAGCAGATTGGCCATGGGACTGGCCGGCGCCGTGGCACGGGCCAGTACGGGGCGCGACACGCTCCGGGACGCGCCACTGCGTAACATCTGACTGCGCTGCATCGTATCTCCAGGAAACCTCAGTGTTTCTAACGCAATAATGTGCTAGCCATAGCATAGCAGTCCTTGCAACTCAATTGTTGTTGAAGGGAATTATTTTTTAAGCAAAAAAAAACGCCGCCCGAAGGCAGCGTTTCTTGATGGTCCAGCACTGGAGCAAGCCAGGCCGGCGTTTGCCAGTCCAGGAGAGCGGCGCAGTGCAAGGCTCTATCAGTTGCGTACGACACGCTTGTATTCGTTGGTACGGGTGTCGATTTCAATGACGTCGTCCTGTGCCACGAACAGCGGCACTTGCACGGTGTGGCGGTGCGCGTCGATGGCGTTTTCGATCTTGGCTTCTTTCAGGACGTTGCCCGACGTGTTGCCCTTGACCGCTGGCTCCGAGTACACCACTTGACGGGCGATGGTCGTCGGCAGTTCAACGGAGATCGCTTTGCCGTCGTAGAAAATGGCTTCGCATTCCATGCCATCTTTCAGGTAGTTCAGCGCTTCGCCCAGGTTTTCTTCTTCGATTTCGTACTGGTTGTACTCGGTGTCCATGAAAACGAACAGCGGATCGGCGAAGTACGAATACGTTACTGGCTTTTTATCCAGAACAACGACGTCGAACTTGTCGTCGCCGCGGAACACGTTTTCCATCGGGGTGTTCGTCAGAAGATTTTTCATCTTCCATTTGTAGGTGAAGCCCGTGCGGCTCGAACCGTTGACATCAGAACGCAACACGATCATAGGCTTGCTGTCGACCATGATGATATTGCCAACACGAATTTCTTTTGCGGGTTTCATAGGAATGTACGTAAAAAGTGGGTTGCATGAAGACCATCTGCCGCCTGTGCGCCATCAGCGCCGCAAGCTTGCGTTTGATCGGTTAAAAATACGTTAGAAATAACCGGGCATTTTACCTTAATTTTGGGCAAGCGCCTATCTCGTCGCGCCAGCGAACGCCAGCAAGTTACTTGCCAGATCGCCATTAGCCTGCATCTGCCGCTGCCAATCCTGCGCGCGCGCCCGGATGCGCGGCAAATCGGCCTGCAATGCGGGCCACAGCTGCGCCCACGGCAAGGCGTCCGCGCCGGCACCATTCCAGGCCAGCGCCGCCTGCACCAGGCTGTCGATGACGCCGTCCGCATCCGCCGCATAGCGCTGCAGGAAGGCGCGCAATTTCACGTGATGCAAGTTTTCATCCTGCAGGTAGATATGCCAGAGAAACGGCCGGCCGGCCCATTGCGCGCGCACAAACGAGTCCTCGCCGCGCACCAGGTTCACGTCGCAGGCCCACAGCAGGCGGTCGTAATCGTCCTGCGGCACGAACGGCAGCACGCGCACGGTAAGCGCGCCGCGCGTGCGCGCCGCACCGGGCACCGCCGCATCGCCGCCGATAAACGCCTGAACGGCGTCGAACGCGACGCCTTCCGGCACCATGCACGTCACGGGTTCGCTCCCTGACTCCCAGGCCGCAAACAGCTCGGCGACGGGCGCGGATGGATAGCAGAACAGCGATATTTTCAAGGCGCGCATGTCCGCCGCCGTCACGCCGAATTGCCCGAGGAATGCCGCCATGGCGGGCGCATCGGACTGGAACGCCAGGCGCCGCTCGTCGAGCGCCGCTTCGCGCAGCAAGCCGCCCGTCTTGTTCGTAAAGCCCGGGAAGAAGAAATGCTTGATCATGCCGTGGCGCGGCGACGTCAACGCATGGCAACCCTCGACCCACTCTTCCGCCGTCAAGCCTTCCAGGTTCAGCCACACGGGCTGCGGCGCGCACTGCGCCATGGCGGCGATATAGCCAGGCGGAATGTCGCAGGCAAAGAATTCGATGACGATGTCGGCGATATCGGCCGGCGCAAACACGCCATCCTGGCCGCGCCAGTGGCGTATCGTGACGCCGCATACTTGTTGCGCTTCGGCCGCCACATCGATTTCAGGGCAGATGCGCTGGAAACTGGCCAAATCATCGACCCACAGGGTGACGGCCACGCCGTGCTCGCCGCTCAACTGCCGCGCGAGGCGCCAGCAAATGCCGATATCGCCGTAGTTGTCGACGACTTTGCAGAAGATGGCCAGGGAGGGTGCGCGATCGGTAGCTAATGGCATATTTAATAGGGAAGAGAAAAACGTGACATGGCGGCCCATAACAAAAAAGCCGCGCTGTTACCAGGCGGCTTTTTTGTTGGCTGATTCAGCCGGTCTGGCGTCCCCAAGGGGATTCGAACCCCTGTACTCACCGTGAAAGGGTGATGTCCTAGGCCTCTAGACGATGGGGACAGAAAATCTGTCCTGGATGCGCTGCTTTGCATCCCGACCTGTTACTTGCATTACTACTGGCGAATCTGGCGTCCCCAAGGGGATTCGAACCCCTGTACTCACCGTGAAAGGGTGATGTCCTAGGCCTCTAGACGATGGGGACAGAAATCTGTCCTGAATGCACTACTTTGCATCCTGACCCGGTACTGCAGCAATATGGCAGAAACAAAAAAAGCCTGACTTGTCAGGCCCGTTCAGCACTGCCACTCTTACTTTACAACTAAATCCTGGCGTCCCCAAGGGGATTCGAACCCCTGTACTCACCGTGAAAGGGTGATGTCCTAGGCCTCTAGACGATGGGGACCTGTGCTGGCTTTACTCTCAGCGGACTCTTCGTTGAAGGCTTTGCTTAGCCCCTCAAAAAAGCGTGCGCGAAGTATAGCACGGGGTGATTCACGAAATCAACTGCCGGGGGTTTTATTTTCCATCTTATTTGCAGGGATCTCCCTATGGGGATCGGATATTGATTTAGACGGTGGCATTGTCGGATTACGCTGCGCTAATCCGACCTACGCCCTCCTCATCCGAGGGATATGACGATTAATAAACGGACGTAAAAAAAGCCGCTCAAGGCGACTTTGATTACTGTGTGATTTCTACGCTGTTGGTGGAGGTTTGCGGGAGCCAACCGCTGACCCATTGCATGCCATGCAAGCGCGCTAACAGCTTAGCCATATTCCCCCGAGGCTATGGCGGAAATACTTCGCCAGAATAAAAAAAGCCGCTCGAGGCGACTTTGATTTATTTACTACCTGCTTCTGCGCTGTTGGTGGAGGTAAGCGGGATCGAACCGCTGACCTCTTGCATGCCATGCAAGCGCTCTCCCAGCTGAGCTATACCCCCCGGGCGCAGAAACACTACTACTTCCTTACTACAACACCAGACTAAACTGGCGTCCCCAAGGGGATTCGAACCCCTGTACTCACCGTGAAAGGGTGATGTCCTAGGCCTCTAGACGATGGGGACCTCGGTACTACATTTTTACTTCTACAGTTTGCTGCTCTACCTCTGCGCTGTTGGTGGAGGTAAGCGGGATCGAACCGCTGACCTCTTGCATGCCATGCAAGCGCTCTCCCAGCTGAGCTATACCCCCCGGGCGCAGAAATAATAAAAGCCGCACTTGGCGACTTTGTTCCACTACTTGCTTTCCATCCAGATTCCGCTTTTTACGGCCCTGAACTTACAACAATCAGTACAAACAACTGCCACTACTATACCACAACTACCTGGCGTCCCCAAGGGGATTCGAACCCCTGTACTCACCGTGAAAGGGTGATGTCCTAGGCCTCTAGACGATGGGGACCGCGGAACTTCCAAACAACATCTGCACCACTACAACAAGCAACATCATTGCTGCTGGTGGAGGTAAGCGGGATCGAACCGCTGACCTCTTGCATGCCATGCAAGCGCTCTCCCAGCTGAGCTATACCCCCGTTGGTGCAGAAACAAGAGTATAGCAAAGAAGTTTCACTCTGCAAATACCCTTTTTCGTCTATGAGCAACTTTTCATAGGGGCGGTTTCCGCGCCGTATTTTTACGCGTATTTAAGAGCGGCGGTTACAGCCACTTTGCCAGGCGCGCCAGCACGGTGTCGCGGCCGAAGATCACCACCACCTGGTCGATGGCAGGCGTCTGCAGCTGGCCCGTCAAAATCAGGCGCAAAGGCATGGCCAGCAGCGGCATCTTGATGGTGTTGGCGGCCAGCACTTCCTTGATCATGGCGGCGACGGCTTCCTTGCTCCACTCCACCGTGGCGATGCGCTCGGCGAACTGCGCCAGCACGGGCTTGATGGCGTCCGTAATGTGCTGCTCGACCAGCGCCGCTTCCGGCTGCGGCTCGCGGAAGAACAGCATCGAGGCGGCAGCCAGTTCATTGACCGTGTTGGCCCGCTCTTTCATCATGCCCAGCACTTGCGCTAGGTCCGGCGCGCCTTCGAAAACGGCGCCGGCGGCGACCATTTGCGGACGCGCCAGGTCGGCCAGGCGGGTATTGTCGGCCTGCTTGATATAGTGGTTATTCAGCCAGGCCAGTTTTTCATTGTTGAACTGGGCGGCGGACTTGGACAGGTGGTTCAGATTGAACCACTCGCAGAACTGCTCGGTCGAGAACACTTCATCGTCGCCATGGCTCCAGCCCAGGCGCGCCAGGTAGTTCAGCATCGCTTCCGGCAGGAAGCCCTGCGCCGGGTAATCCATCACGCTGACGGCGCCGTGGCGCTTCGACAGCTTTTCGCCGTCCGCACCCAAAATCATCGGCAGGTGGCCGTACAGCGGCAGCGGTGCGCCGATGGCGCGCAGGATGTTGATCTGGCGCGGGGTGTTGTTGACGTGATCGTCGCCGCGGATTACGTGGGTGATCTGCATGTCCCAGTCATCGACGGCCACGCAAAAGTTATACGTCGGCGTGCCGTCCGGACGCGCGATCACCAGGTCGTCCAGTTCGCGATTCGAGATCGTGATCGTGCCCTTGACCACGTCGTCCCAGCTCACGTCGCCATCGAGCGGATTCTTGAAACGCACGACGGGCTTGCGATCCGCTGGTACGGCAGGCAGGGTCTTGCCTGGTTCCGGGCGCCAGGTGCCGTCGTAGCGCGGCTTTTCGCCAGCGGCGCGCATGCGTTCGCGCATCGCTTCGACTTCTTCCGGCGACGAATAGCAGTGGTATGCCGTGCCTTCGGCCAGCATCTGCGCCACCACTTCGCGGTAGCGGTCCATGCGGGCCATCTGGTAGAACGGGCCCTCGTCGTGGTCCAGGCCCAGCCACTTCATGCCTTCGATGATGGCTTGCACGGCTTCCGGCGTGGAGCGCTCCACGTCCGTGTCTTCGATACGCAGCACGAAGGTGCCGCCGAAGTGACGGGCATACGCCCAGCTGTATAAAGCGGTGCGGGCGCCGCCCAGGTGCAGATAGCCGGTCGGGCTGGGAGCAAAACGGGTACGGACGGGAGTAGCGGTTGTGGTCATCGAAGTAATCTGGCTTGAATAAGTAAAACGCCATTTTACTCTGTTGACCGCCGCCGCTCCACAAGCGCCGTCACAGCTGCAGCAAGCGCCTTTTCACTTCCTCCGCCTGGGCATGCAGCGCCTGCTCGAACAGGGCCACCAGTTGCGACAAGGGCCGGTGCAAAGGCTTGACCAGATTCACGGTGAACGGCAAGGACACGGCAAAGCGGCGGATCTGCAAGCCCTGCCCCGCATAATCGAGGGCCGTGAGCGGATTGACGATGGCCAGGCCCACGCCTTCGCGCACCATGGCGCAGACGGAAGCGGCGCTGTGCGTATCGAGCGCCATGCGCCGCTCCACGCCGGCCTGCGCGAAGATGGCGTCGATCTGCTGGCGATACGGGTCGACGGCGGCCAGGCTGATGAAAGGCTGGCCCGCGAAGTCCGCCGGCGCCAAGGTCATCTTGCCTGCCAATGGATGGCCATCGGGCAGCACGCACACTTCATCGACGGACATCAGGGTGGCGAGCGCGGTGCCCGGCGGCGCATTGCCCACTTCCGTCAGGCCGATATCGTGGCGCTGCGCGGACAGCCACTCCTCCAGCAGCGGCGACTCCTGCGGCGTGATGCTGATGCTCACCTTGGGAAAGTCGGCGACGAAGCGTTTGCACGCCTGCGGCAACAGCGACTGGGAAAACACTGGCAGGCAGGCGATCGACAACTGCCCCTGGTCGAACTGGCGCAAGGCCGCCGCCGTGCTGACGATGCGCTCCAGGCCAAAGTATGCGCGCTGCACTTCCTCGAACAGCTGCAGCGCCTGGGCGGTCGGGCGCAGCCGCCCCCGCTCGCGCTCGAACAGGGTCAGGCCCGTCAAATGCTCGAGGCGCGCCAGCTCGCGGCTGACGGTGGGCTGCGAGGTATGCAGCATGGCGGCGGCCGCCGTCACGCTGCCCGTCGTCATGATGGCGCGAAAGACCTCGATATGGCGCAGGGAGATAGTCATGCCCATATCATAAATGAATAAGGTAGAGCTAAATGGATATTTTATATTCGAAGATCAATCAGCCATCATGCAGTTACTCCTCATTCCACCGAAAGCACACGATGAAGCCCGTCACCGACCAGACCCTCGCCCAACTCGCCCAGGAACACGGCACGCCATTGTGGGTGTATGACGCGGCCACCATCCGCGCGCGCGTCCAGCAGCTGGCGCAGTTCGACACCGTGCGCTTTGCGCAAAAGGCAAATTCCAACATCCATCTGCTCACCTTGATGCGCGAGGAAGGCGTGCACGTGGACGCCGTGTCGCTGGGCGAAATCGAGCGCGCGCTGCAGGCGGGCTTTACGCCGGCGCAAACGCATGGCGCCGCCGGCGTGGTGTTCACCTGCGACCTGTTCGACCGCGCCACCCTCGCGCGCGTGGCGGCAGAAAAAATCGAAGTCAATTGCGGCTCCGTCGACATGCTGCGCCAGCTGGGCCCCGTGTCACCCGGCCACCGCGTCTGGCTGCGCATCAATCCCGGCTATGGCCATGGCCACAGCAACAAGACCAACACGGGCGGCGAAAACAGCAAGCACGGTATCTGGCACGAAGAACTGCCGGAGGCGCTGGCCGTCATCCGCGCCCATGGCCTGCACCTGGTGGGCCTGCACATGCATATCGGCTCGGGCGTCGACTACAGCCACCTGGAAACCGTCTGCGGCACCATGGTCGACCTGGTCAAGAACATGGGACACGACATCGAAGCCATTTCCACGGGCGGCGGCTTGTCCGTGCCTTACCGCGAAGGCGAGCAGCCGGTCGACACGAACCACTACTTCCAGCTGTGGGATGCGGCGCGCAAGCAGATCGAGGCGCACCTGGGCCATCCCGTGCACCTGGAAATCGAACCGGGCCGCTTCCTCGTGGCCGACGCGGGCCTGCTGGTGGCCGAAGTGCGCGCCACCAAGCAAATGGGCGGCAACCATTTCACCCTGCTCGACACGGGCTTCAATGAACTGATGCGCCCCGCCATGTACGGCAGCTACCATGAAATGTCGGTGATCGCGCATGATGGCCGTGCCCTGGACGCCAGCCCCGCACGCGCCACCGTGGTTGGCGGCCCCCTGTGCGAATCGGGCGACGTCTTCACCCAGCGCGATGGCGGCGTGGTGGAAACCCGTTCACTGCCAGCAGCGCAGGTGGGCGACTACGTGGTCTTCGAAGGCGCGGGCGCGTATGGCGCGTCGATGTCGTCGAACTACAACAGCCGCCCCCATGCGGCCGAATACCTGGTCGATGGAGACCAGTCCCGCTTGATCCGCCGCCGCCAGACGGTGGCCGAGCTGATCGCACTGGAACAACTCTAAAACCGCCCCGCGTGCGGGCATGCGCATCTGCTAACATCGGGGCAACTCGATGAAAGCCCGCCATGCCCGTTCCCGCACTACCCTCACGCAGCGCCAGCCGGCTGCTGCCGCTGCTGCTGTCCGCCGTCCTCGCCGGCTGCGCTTCACTGCCCTCGCTGGAAAGCCGCATCCCCTCAAATGTCATCGCCGATACGGCACATACCCAACTGGCCACGGCCATTGCGCCCATGGTGGCGCAGCATCCGGGCGTGTCCGGCATCTATCCGCTGGTCGACGGGCGCGACGCGTTTGCCGCGCGCGCCCTGCTGGCCGCCGCTGCCCAGCGCAGCCTGGACGTGCAGTACTACATCTGGCACAAGGACATCACGGGCACCCTGCTGTTCGACGCCTTGCGCCAGGCGGCAGAACGGGGCGTGCGCGTGCGCCTGCTGCTCGACGATAACAACACGGCGGGCCTGGACCAGACCCTGGCCATGCTGGGCAATCAGCAGAATCTGGAAATCCGCCTGTTCAATCCCTTTATTCCCCGCGCGCCGCGCGCGCTGGCCTTTGCCACGGATTTTTCCCGTCTCAACCGGCGCATGCACAACAAATCGTTCACGGCCGATAACCAGGCCACCATCGTTGGCGGGCGCAATGTGGGGGACGAATATTTTGGCGCGGCCGGCGACGTGCTGTTCGCCGACCTGGACGTGCTGGCCATCGGCCCCGTCGTCGGCGATGTCTCGCACGATTTCGACCGCTACTGGAACAGCGCCTCGGCCTACCCGGCCAGGCTGCTGCTGACCAGCCCTGTCGAAGGCGACGCGGCCACCATCTCCGCCGAAGCGGACCGCATCGACGACAGCAAGGCGGCCGAGGCATACGTGCAGGCGCTGCGCACCTCGCCCTTCGTCAAGCAGATGATGGAACGCACCCTGCCCTTCGAATGGGCCAGGACGCGCATGGTCAGCGACGACCCGGCCAAGGTGCTGGACAAGGCCAGGCCGGGCACGGGCGTGGCGGAAAACCTGCAAAACCTGCTCGGCGTGCCGGAAAAGGAAGTGGACCTGGTGTCGCCGTATTTCGTGCCCGGCAAATCGGGCACGCAAGCGTTTGCCGACCTGGCGAAAAAGGGCGTGGGCGTGCGCATCCTGACGAATGCGCTGGAAGCGACCGACGTGGCGGCCGTGCATGCCGGTTATGCGAAGTGGCGCAAGCCCTTGCTGGAAGCGGGCGTGCTGCTGTATGAATCGCGACGCTCGTGGGGAGCAGGCGACGCGCGCGAACAGACTGGCCGCTTCGGCAGCTCCGCATCGAGCCTGCATGCGAAGACCTTTGCCGTCGACGACCAGCGCATCTTTGTCGGCTCGTTCAACTTCGACCCGCGCTCGATCGAGTTGAATACGGAAATGGGCCTCGTCATCGACAGCCCCGCGCTGGCCAGCCAGCTGGGCCTAGCCATGCTCACCACCATCCCGCAGCGCGCCTACCAGGTACTGCTTGGCGACGACGGCGCGCTGTACTGGCTCGCCCGCGACGCAAGCGGCGCCACCACGCGCTACGACACGGAACCGGGCACCAGCGTGTGGAAGCGCATGGGGGTGGCGATTCTGTCGGTCCTGCCTATCGACTGGTTGTTGTAAGCGGTTTTGCCAACGTTGTTGTCGGATTACGGGGCTTGCCCCGCTAATCCGACCTACGCTCGTCGCAAGGCCAACGCCGGTCGTGTTGGTGGCGACGCCGACACGCAAACCGCGTAGGTCGGGTTAGTCATCGTAGATCGGCTTAGCGCACAGCGCGCAAGCCGACAACACCACAGGCCAAAATCGTTAGCGCACCGCTTCCGTCAAAATCCGCCCTTCCGACGCCGACGGCTGGCGTATGCGCAGCAGGTGGGCGAGCGTCGGGGCGATGTCGACCACTTCCGCGTACTGGCCATAGGCGCCCGGCTTGATCCAGCGGGGGCCGAAGACCATCAGCGGCACGTTGGTGTCATAGGTGTACGGCGTGCCGTGCGACGTGCCGCCGCTGCCCTTGCCGAAGTACCAGGCCGGTTTTGTAACGACCATCAGGTCGCCCGACAGTTGGCGGTTCCAGGCGCGGCGCATCAGGGTGTCCATGCGCGTGGCGACGGCTCCCGTTTCCATCTGCGTGCGCGTGTAGACTTGCGCCAGGCCGTCCTGCTGCATCAGAAAGCGGGCCGCCGCGTCTTCCAGGGCGGCACGATGAACGCCGCTCTTTTCCGCCAGCGCGTAATCAAGGTAGATATTCGGCAGCGAAGACGCCGTCACCAGCTTGTCGATGCCCAGGTTTGTCGCCAGGTGCTGGTTCAAGGCATCGACCAGTTTGGCGCCATCGATGCGTTTGGCGGAGAAACCGCGCGTTTCGGCAAATTCCGGCACATTGGCAAAGCCATGGTCGGCCGTCAGCACCACCAGCACGTTGTCCATGCCGACTTTTTTATCGAGGTCAAGAAAGAAGCCGGCCAGCATGCGGTCCAGGCGCTGCAGGTGGTCGTGCGACATTTTGCTCTCCGGGCCGTAGGCATGGTTCACATAGTCGTGCGCGGACAGGCTCACGCCGAGGATATCGGGCACGCCGGCCGGATTGCGGCCCAGGTTTTCGCCGTCGATGGCGGCGCGGGCGAATTCCAGGGTCAGCTCGTCGAGGAAGGGACCGGACTTCAAACGGCTGTAGTACTCGCCATCGAGCTTGCCGCTGTCGCTGTAATAGGCGAACGGGAAGGTGTTGCGCGTGCCCGGCTTGGCCGCCACAAGATCATCACGGGCGTCGCGCGCATAGGCCGAATCGGCCAGCAGCGGCGTCCAGCTCTTGCCGTAATAGCGGTCCTGCGGCTTGGCCGCCTGGTAGCGCCGCACCCATTGCGGGTGCTGCTGCATATAGTAGGTGCTGCTGGCGAAGTTGCCCGTCTTTTCCATGTACATATACGCCGTGCCCGTTTTCCCGGCCAGCAGGATAGCGCCGCGGTCCTTGCCCGACACGGTGACGACCTTGGCCTTGTCGCCCGTCGAATAGCGCAACTCATCGCCCAGTGTGCTCACGCGCAGCCTGGTCGGCGCCGTGCCGTCGTCGGGTTGCGTGTCTTCGCCGATGTAGTGGAAATTGCCATCCTCGGTGCAGTACACGGATTTCTTTGTGACGGGATCGATCCAGTTATTGCCGATCACGCCATGCTGGTAAGGGTAGGCGCCCGACAGCACGGCCGAGTGACCGATGGCGGTAACCGTGATGCCATGCGCCTGGTGCGCATCACTGAACCACGCGCCCTGCTCCAGCAGGCGGCGGAAACCACCCTGGCCGAACTGGTCGCGGTAGCGCGTCACCTGCTCTTGCGGCAAACCGTCCACTACCAGCACGACGACCAGCTTCGGCTGCGCCGCAGAGGCAACGGCAGGAACCACCTTGGCCGCATGCGCCTGGCACGCCGCCACGCCAGCGACCAGCAGCAGCGCCTGCGCCAGTTGCCGGGAAAGGGAGAAATGTTTCGTCATATCCGCTCATCAAAAGTTAGGCCACCGGGCAGCATACGCCGACTATATGACGCACTGATGACAGAAGCAATCACAAGAAAAAGGCCAGGCTCCATCGCTGGAACCCGGCCTGATGCAAAACAGAAGACTATGCCTGGCTTACTTGACCATCACCTTGATGCTCTTGCTCAACTCCGGCCCATACGACTGGTGCGCGCCATTGGCAAACTGCATGGTCAGGGTGTACTGGCCCGGCGGCAAGGTGACGTCCGTTTCCGTTTGTCCTTTGCCGAAGTGCAAATGCTTGTCATCCATGGGTATCATCTCGCCCGCCTTCATCGGCCCTGTATTGATAAGCAGATGGTGGTGGCCCGTCTTCGCCGTCATGTCGCCGGCCGGCTTGACGTCCATGCCGCTGACGGCAAACTTGACCTTGAAAGGACTGGTCACTGTCGCGCCATCCACGGGCTCGACGAAGGAAACGGATTGCGCAAACGCGCTGGCGGCCAGCAGGCTGCCGGCAATCACTGCTGCGGCCTGGCGCAGAAATACGGTGTTCAATTGCATGATGTCTCCTCTTGTTTAATAACAACACGGACTGCATGAAACCATATTCCTGCTGACAATGGCGCATGGGAGCGCCAAGCCTAACAATCAGTCGTTCTTGATGACGATAGACGGGAACTTGCTCGTCATGTCCTTCGCCTTTTCCGCCACCTTGATCGCGATGGTGCGGGCGATCTGCTTGTAGATCACGGCGACGGGGCCTTCCGGCTCGGCCACGACGGTGGGCGTGCCCGAATCCGTCTGCTGGCGGATCGCCATGGTGAGCGGCAAGGCGCCGAGGAATTCCACGCCGAAGTCGGCGCACATTTTCGCACCGCCGCCGGCGCCGAAGATTTCTTCCGCATGGCCGCAGTTCGAGCAGATGTGCGTGCTCATGTTTTCCACCACGCCCAGGATAGGAATGCCGACTTTCTCGAACATTTTCAAGCCCTTGCGCGCGTCCAGCAGCGCGATGTCCTGCGGCGTCGTGACGATGACGGCGCCCGTGACGGGGACTTTTTGCGACAGGGTCAGCTGGATGTCGCCCGTGCCTGGCGGCATGTCGACGATCAAATAATCGAGGTCGCGCCAGTTGGTCTGGTCGAGCAATTGCTGCAAGGCTTGCGTGACCATCGGGCCGCGCCACACCATCGGCTCGTCCGGATCGATCATGAAGCCGATCGACGACACTTGCAGGCCGTGGTTTTCCATCGGCTCCATGCTCTTGCCGTCCAGCGTCTTCGGCTGGCCGCTGATGCCCAGCATCATCGGCTGCGACGGGCCGTAGATATCGGCGTCGAGCATGCCGACGGTGGCGCCTTCGGCCGCCAGGGCCAGGGCCAGGTTGACGGCCGTGGTCGATTTGCCAACACCGCCCTTGCCGGAAGCGACGGCAATGATGTTTTTCACGTTGCTCATTGGCTTCAAGCCGCGCTGCACCGTGTGCGAAATGATTTTCGACGACACGCCCACGCTGACGTTGCCCACGCCCGGCAGCACGCGCAAGGCGGCCAGCACGGATTTGCGGATCAGGTCGATCTGGCTCTTGGCGGGGTAGCCCAGCTCGATGTCGAGGGAAATATCATCACCGTCGACCTTCAGATTCTTGACGGTTTTACTGGAAACGAAATCTTTATGTGTATTGGGATCAATAACCTGGGCCAGTGCGGCCTTGACGTCTTCTACTGTGATGCTCATGACTATCTCCGTATGCAATACGCGCAGTCTAGCGCAAAATCGCCATGCGCGATGGAGGCAAAAGCATCACTTGCCGGCGCTGCATCTGCTCATATTGCGTTTCCGCTGTTAAAATGTCCTATTATCCATCCCAAAAGTGCATCAATCATGACTCGCAAGCTGTTCGTCACCACTGCCCTGCCTTACGCAAACGCCGCTTTTCACATTGGCCACATCATGGAATACATCCAGGCCGATATCTGGGTCCGGTTCCAGCGAATGCAACGCGATGGCGCAGCCGGCCGTGAAGTGCACTTTGTGGGCGCCGACGATACGCATGGCACGCCCATCATGATCGCCGCCGAAAAGGAAGGCATCACGCCGCAGCAATTCGTCGCCAACATCGCCGCCGGCCGCGCCCAGTACCTCGATGGCTTCCATATCGCCTTCGACAACTGGTATTCGACCGACTCGCCTGAAAACGTCGACCTGTCGCAATCGATCTACCGCAAGTTGCGCGATACGGGCCTGATCGTCACGAAAACCGTCGACCGCTTCTTCGACCCGGTCAAGGGCATGTTCCTGGCCGACCGCAACATCAAGGGCGAATGCCCGAAATGCGGCGCCAAGAACCAGTACGGCGACAATTGCGAAGTGTGCGGCGCCGCCTACCAGCCGACCGACCTGGTCAACCCGTTCTCCGTGTTTACCAACGCGACGCCCGTGATGAAGCCGTCGGAACAGTATTTCTTCAAGCTGTCCGACCCGCGCTGCTTCGAATTCCTCAAGGATTGGCTCAACACCCCAGGCCGCTTGCAGCCTGAAATGGTCAACAAGGTCAGCGAATGGCTGGGCGAAGCGGGTGAAAAGCTGGCCGACTGGGATATCTCGCGCGATGCGCCCTACTTCGGCATCCCGATTCCCGATGCGCCAGGTAAATTCTTCTATGTGTGGATGGATGCGCCCGTCGGTTACCTGGCCAGCCTGAAAAACTATTGCGACAAGAAAGGCATCGATTTCGACGCCTTCCTGAATGACCCGTCGACGGAACAGATCCACTTCATCGGCAAGGACATCGTTTCCTTCCACTTGCTGTTCTGGCCCGCCATGCTGAAGTTCGCCAATCACCCGGTGATCGACAAACTGAAAGTCAATGTGCACGGCTTCCTGACGGTCAACAACGAGAAAATGTCTAAGTCGCGCGGCACGGGCATTTCGCCGCTGCGCTACCTGGACCTGGGCATGAACCCGGAATGGCTGCGCTACTACATCGCCTTCAAGCTGAACTCGAAAGTGGAAGACCTGGACTTCAACGGCGAAGATTTTGTCGCCCGCGTGAACAGCGACCTGATCGGCAAGTACGTGAACATCGCCAGCCGCTGCGCAGGCTTCATCGCCAAGCGTTTCGACGGCAAGCTGGCGTCGACGCTGTCCGAAGGCGCGCAAAGCTGGATCAACCGCGCGCTGACGGTGGACGTCAACGGCGTCATCGTCGAGCGCCAGGCCAGCATCGCCGCGCACTTTGAAAACCGCGAATTCGGCAAGGCCTTGCGCGAGATCATGGAAATCGCCGACATCACCAACCAGTATGTCGATGAAAACAAGCCATGGATCCTGGCCAAGGACGTCGAAAAGACGGCCGAACTGCACGACGTGTGCACTACGGCCCTGATCCTGTTCCGCCAGCTGACGATCCTGCTGTCGCCGGTCCTGCCGGGCGTAGCGAAGAACGTGGCATCGTTCCTCAACGACGCCGAGTTTACTTGGGCCGACACGCAGGTGTTTGGCGACGCCGTCTCGAACAGCATGCTGGGCCGTACCATCGGCGCCTACAGCCACTTGATGACGCGCATGGATGCAAAGATGATCGAAGCGCTGTTCGACGCGCCGCAAGCGGCCGCCGCCATTGCCGCGCCAGCCGGCGAGGCCGCGAATGACGCCGCAGCTCCAGTGGCGACCGCTGCCGCCATCGAAGAACTGGCGCCCGAGATCAAGATCGACGACTTCCTCAAGGTCGACCTGCGCATCGCGAAAATCGTCAACTGCGAACTGGTCGACGGCTCGGACAAGCTGCTGCGCCTGACCCTCGATGCCGGCGAAGGCCGCCTGCGCAATGTATTCTCGGGCATCCGCTCGGCGTACCAGCCGGAAGAACTGGTCGGCAAGCTGACGGTGCTGGTGGCCAACCTGGCGCCGCGCAAGATGAAGTTCGGCATTTCCGAAGGCATGGTCATGGCCGCCTCGGCCGCCGACGAGAAGGCCAATCCGGGTATCTACATCCTGAACCCATGGCCGGGCGCCGAACCTGGCATGCGCATCCGCTAAGCACGCACAAGGACCGATGATGAATATCGTGGTGCGCGAAGCAACAAATGCCGATGCACAGCTGATGGCCGAGCTGACCCGCGCCGCGTGGGCCGGCAAGGTCGCGGCCTCGTCCAGTGGGCACCACGAGACGGCGCAGCAAGTGGAAGAGCAATTGCGCCACGGCGGCGGTTTTCTGTTGCTGATCGACGACATTCCAGCTGGTTCGCTGCGCTGGATGCCGCTCGACAGCGATCCCGCCATCTGGAAGATTTCACGCATGGGTGTGCTGCCCGCCTACCGGGGCAGCCACGTTTCGCAACATTTGCTCGAAGCCATCATTCATCACGGCCTGTCGTGCCAGGCAGAGGAATTGCGCCTGGCCGTACGGCGCGACCAGCGCAAGCTGATCGATTTTTATGCGGCCTTCGAATTCGACCTGGCCGAAGAACTGGAATATTCGCATGCCAACCCCGCCGAACCGGCGCCGATGGTGATGCGGCGTTTGCTGCGTTATTGATTTTTAGCAATTTCGCCCCGTACTTGCCGATACAACAACCCGCCAAGCCGCACGGCGCGGTAAAATACGGCCGGCTGACCTTACCCATAAGACACTCAGAAGAGAATATGAAACTGCCTGCAAAACACAACAACTACGTATCCGACCACACCTTGTTCATCGCCGAACTGAAGGCCAAGAACCCTGACATGGAAGCGGGCCAGCAAGCGGGCCGCGCCCTGCTGTGGGACAAGCCGGCCGTCAGCATCGATGAGCAGGAACGCCAACTGGCGTCGGCCGTCAAGCAACAGGCTTACGTCTACCAGAACAAGAACTAAGATCTGGAACCGGCACGATGTTGCCTGAAGAGTCTGCAGTCACGCCGGAAGCCGACGCTTCCGGTGCCGGCGCAGTCATCGAGTCGCCCCAACCTGTCGCTGACGGCGACGGCAGCGGCGACCCTGCAGCATCCGCCACGGCAGTAACGGACACGGCGCCCGCCGCCGACCCGCTGGGCATCGCCCGCCTGTATGGCGAGCCGATGATGCGCATGCCGACGGATTTGTACATTCCGCCGGATGCGCTGGAAATCTTCCTCGAAGCCTTCGAAGGCCCGCTCGACTTGCTGCTCTACCTGATCCGCAAGCAAAACTTCAACATTCTCGATATTCCGATGGCGCAGGTGACCCTGCAATATCTGAAGTATGTCGACCAGATCCGCGTGCGCAACTTGGAACTGGCCGCCGAGTATCTGTTGATGGCCGCCATGCTGATCGAGATCAAGTCGCGCATGCTTTTGCCTTCACGCAAAAGCGACGTCGAGGAAGATGGCGGCGACCCCCGTGCCGAACTGGTGCGCCGCCTGCTCGAGTACGAGCAGATCAAGCTGGCCGCCTACGACCTGAACGCCATCCCCCAGTTCGAGCGCGATTTCGTGCGCACGCAGATTTTCATCGAGCAAAGCCTGACGCCCACCTGGCCCGACGTGGAACCGGTGGACTTGCAGCAGGCGTGGCTCGACGTGCTGAAACGCGCCAAGCTGACCCAGCATCACCGCATCAGCCGCCAGGAACTGTCCGTGCGCGAGCACATGTCGAGCATCCTGCGCCATTTGCAATCGTCGCGTTTCGTCGAGTTCAGCGAACTGTTCGACATTGCCGGCGGCGTGCCCGTGGTGGTGGTCAACTTCGTGGCCCTGCTCGAACTGGCCAAGGAAACCCTGATCGAAATCACGCAGGCAGAACCGTTTGCCCCCATCTACGTCCGGCTGGCCTATTCGCCCGCCTGACCCCTTCCCTTTGTCACTGACCACCGTACAACGGGGTTTTAGCGAAAGCAATCCATGAAAATTATTTCCGACATCGAAGAATTGCGCGACCAGCTCAGCGGACAGCTGCGCACGGCGTTCGTCCCCACCATGGGCAACCTGCACGAAGGCCATCTGTCGCTGATGCGTTTGGCCCGCAAGCATGGCGACCCCGTCGTCGCCTCGATCTTCGTCAACCGCCTGCAATTCGGCCCGAACGAAGACTTCGAAAAATATCCGCGCACCATGGCCGCCGATATCGCCAAGCTGGAAAAGGAGGGCGTGTACGTGCTGTTCGCGCCGACGGAAAAGGAACTGTATCCGGAACCGCAGGAATACCGCGTGCGCCCGCCCGATGACCTGGGCAATACGCTGGAAGGCGAATTCCGCCCCGGTTTCTTCGAAGGCGTGTGCACCGTCGTCACCAAGCTGTTTTCGTGTGTGGGCCCACGCGTGGCCGTGTTCGGCAAGAAGGATTACCAGCAACTGATGATCATCCGCAACATGGCGCGCCAGTTCGCGCTGCCGACGGAAATCATCGCTGCGGAAACCTACCGCGCCGACGATGGCCTGGCCTTATCGTCGCGCAATATGTATTTGTCGGAAAGCGAACGCGCGGAAGCGCCGGAACTGTACAAGGGTCTCAATTTCGTCGCCGAGGAAGTGCGCAAGGGCAACCTGGCCGTGGGCGAACTGGAACAGGCCAGCATGCGGCTGTTGAACAGCCGGGGCTGGAAATCGGACTACATCGCCGTGCGCAAGCGCGCCAACCTGCAAGCGCCTAGCGCCGCCGAACTGGCCGCAGGCGAACCGCTGGTGGTGCTGGCCGCCGCCAAGCTGGGACAGACCAGATTGATCGACAATCTGGAAATCTAAGCGCAGTCACAGCGGGGTCATTCGGCCCCGTTTCTTTCTCTACTTCTCCATCCCCACCAACTTGAGTTCGGCAAACAGCGGCTTGTTGCTGCCGCGGGCCGCTTGCAGCATGTCGTAGCTGGCCGCATCAAGCACGATTTCCTCCCCCGCCCACAGCTTGCGCTGGTTCGCGGGCAGCCTCAGGCTGCGCAGGATGGCCCGTACCTGGGCCGGATCGGCCGCCAGCAGGCGGATGGCGCGCGCATGGCGCTGCGTGCCCGTGAGGATAGGCAAGCCGCCCTCGGGACCATTCTGGCTCAGGCTGACATAATCCTGGCCACCCACGCGGTGCAGATAGGCATGTCGACCATCCGCTTCGGCAGGCGGCTGCGCGGCCGGCTCCTGCATCTCGACAGACGCGACAGGCGCCACGGCGGTTTGTTCAAGGCTCACGCCACAGGCCGCCAACAGGGCCGTGCTCAGGGCGAAAAATAATACGGGTGCTCGGCGCATCGTGCGCTCCTTCTTGTCGGGGTCGGGGACAAAGGTGGAATACTGCAGCGATCATGGGCCAAATTATTTGACGTGTAAAGTTAACTTTAGGAAATATTTCATTCCTTTGCGCAATTACTTGCAGGCACTGTGATCTGGCCTGCCCATACCGGACAAGCCAGCAACCATTGTTGATGTAATTTGCACGCTGAAACCATCAATGCCATCTTTATCCACAGATCGATAAAGATCACAATGGCTGCACCGGCTCGCAGC
Organism: Janthinobacterium lividum; assembly: GCF_011601275.1. Lineage (GTDB taxonomy): Bacteria > Pseudomonadota > Gammaproteobacteria > Burkholderiales > Burkholderiaceae_D > Janthinobacterium > Janthinobacterium lividum_E. Next base: position 97,471 of record NZ_JAAOLY010000016.1, read on the forward strand.
GACAGCATGCGGGCTTCCCACCACGACAGGAGAACAGCCATGAACACAACATCCAGCCCCGCCAAGGTCGCCATCGTCACGGGCGCTTCGCGCGGCATCGGCGCGGCCATCGCCCGCCGCCTGGCGCGCGACGGCATGCAGGTCGTCGTCAATTACGCCAGCGCTAACGTGGAGGCGGAGCAACTGGTGGCGGCCATCGTGGCCGACGGGGGCGCCGCCATCGCCGTCAAGGCCAACGTGGTCGAGGCAAGCGACGTGCAAGCACTGTTCGATGCGGCCGAGGCAGCCTACGGCGGCGTCGACGTGCTGGTCAACAACGCCGGCATCATGCCGCCCGCACTGCCTGCCCTGGCCGACACGGACGACGCCACCTTCGACAGCCTGTTCGCCATCAACGTCAAGGGCAGCTTCAACAGCATGCGCCAGGCGGCGACGCGTTTGCGCCACGGCGGCAGCGTCATCAATTTCTCGACCAGCGTGATTGGCCTGGCCCTGCCCGGCTACTCCATCTACGGCGCCACCAAGGCGGCCATCGAGACGATGACGAATATCTTCGCCAAGGAGCTGCGCGGCAAGAACATCACGGTCAACGCCGTCGCCCCCGGCCCTACGGCGACGGCCCTGTTCTTGAATGGCAAGACGGAAGAAACGATACTGCGCATGGGCAAGATGGCGCCCTTGGAACGCCTGGGCACGCCGGGCGACATCGCCGCCGCCGTGGCCTTTTTGGCAGGGCCGGATGGCCGCTGGATCAACGGGCAAACCCTGCGCGCGAATGGCGGCCTGGTGTAAGCAAGACGCAAGCCGACGAAAAAAAACGCTGCCGGTTTGCACGGGCAGCGTTTTTCTTGATTGGTATCAAGCCGTGATCAGGCGCCGGCTTTTTCCAGCTTCTCGAAAATCTTGTTCAGCTTTTCATCGAGGGTCGCGGCCGTGAACGGCTTGACGACATAACCGCTGGCGCCAGCTTGCGCGGCGGCGATGATGTTTTCTTTTTTCGCTTCGGCGGTGACCATCAGCACGGGCAGCTTGGCCAGTGCGGGATCGGCGCGGATATGCTGCAGCATCGTCAGGCCATCCATGTTTGGCATGTTCCAGTCCGAGACGACGAAATCATACGATTCCGCGCGCAGCTTGGCCAGGCCCATCACGCCATCTTCCGCCTCATCGACGTTGGCATAACCCAGTTCCTTCAACAGATTCCGGACAATGCGGCGCATCGTCGAAAAATCGTCAACGACTAAAAATTTCATCTTTGGATCAGCCATGAATAACTCCGTTGTTTCTGTAGCGGTTTGTTAATAATATCGACATGAATGCCGACATTATGGTCGACACTACGGCAGCAAGTTGTAGGATAGCATTTTCGTTGCTTTTAGGCGAACAAACTTGCCTCAGATCATATAAAACGTGGCTTACACGCGCAAAGCACGCATGCCATGCGCGGCCAGGTGTCCCAACACCATGCCAGGCAGCGCCGTCAGAGCGCCGACCTCATGCGTAGCACCGACGGCGATCGCCTCGCGCGGCATGCCGAACACCACGCAACTGGCTTCATCCTGCGCAAAATTATACGCTCCTGCGGCCTTCATCTCCAACATGCCTTGTGCGCCATCCTTGCCCATGCCGGTGAGGATCACGCCGACGGCATTTTTACCGGCCGATTGCGCGGCCGAACGGAACAGCACATCGACGGACGGGCGGTGGCGGTTCACCGGTTCGCCCTGGTCGATCTTGGTCATGTAGTTGGCGCCGCTGCGCGTCAGGGTCAGGTGCGAATGGCCGGGCGCGATGTAGGCGTGGCCGGGCAGCACCCGTTCGCCGCCTGCCGCCTCCTGCACCGAAATCTTGCACAGGGAATCGAGGCGGCGCGCGAACGAGCGCGTAAAGCCTTCCGGCATGTGCTGCGTGATCAGGATGCCGGGGCAATCGGACGGCATCTGCATGAGGAATTCGCGGATCGCTTCCGTGCCGCCCGTCGAGGCGCCCACGATGATCAGCTTTTCGCTCGACGTCAGCGGGCTGCGCAGCGCAGGCAGCGGCGCGGCCACCTTGTCGCCGGCCGACGGCAGGGTGCGCGCACGGATGCGCGCCTTCGAAGCGGCGCGGATCTTGTCGGCGATCATGTCCGTGTACTCGCGCATGCCGCTCTGGATGGAAATCTTCGGCTTGGTGACGAAATCGACGGCGCCCAGTTCCAGCGCGCGCATGGTGATTTCCGAACCGCGCTCGGTCAAGGACGACACCATCAATACCGGCATCGGGCGCAAGCGCATCAGCTTTTCCAGGAAATCCAGGCCATCCATCTTCGGCATCTCGACGTCGAGGGTCAGCACGTCGGGGTTGGTCTGCTTGATCATCTCGCGCGCCACCAGCGGATCGGGCGCCGCGCCCACCACTTCCATGTCGGGCTGGCTGTTTACGATTTCCGTCATGACGCTGCGGATCAGCGCCGAGTCATCCACGATCAATACCTTGATCTTCATAGTTATCCTTCCAGGCCTTGCGGCCCGTATTCCTTATTAAATTAGTACACCGGACAAACCGCCGCAAGCCGCACAGCTCGACGCGCAGCAGGTTTGGTCTGGTGTTTGTCAGAACAGTTCGACTTCGCCGCCCACCGGCGCGACCTTGAGGCGGCTGGCGTAATCGAGTTCGCGGCGCACCAAAGTGTCGTTATGCGTCTGCATCAGTTTTTTCACCAGCACCTTGCCGCTGCGGGGGAAGAAGTACACCTTGCGCGGGTGGATGTCGTTCAGGTCTTCGGCCACCACGCGCATCTTTTCCGCCTTCAGGTAATTGATGACGAAGGCCGCATTGCGTTCGCCCACGTTGATCGCCGTGAAGCCGCGCAGCACGGCGCCGCCGCCGAACACTTTCGCTTCCATGTTCTCGCGCCGCGCGCCCGCCTTCAGCAAATCGTTGATCAGGATTTCCATGGCGTAGGTGCCATAGCGCATCGACGCGGAAATCGGGCTGTTCGGATCGCTGCCGCCATCGGGCAGCATGAAATGATTCATGCCGCCCAGGCCCGTGACGCGGTCGCGGATGCAGGCCGAGACGCAGGAGCCGAGTACGGTGACGATCAGCATGTCCTTGTTGGTAAAGTAATACTCACCAGGCAAGATCTTGGCGGCGTCACAGTTGAACGTCCTGTCGTAATAGACGTTAGTGGCGAATTGCTCTTTGGATTCCAGGCTCATATTTCACTCTCATGTACGATGCGACGGTGCCTTGGGCGCGGTGCCCCGGGGCTGGTCGAGCTCATAGACTGTTTTACCGCGCAGCTTCAATGAATCCGACACGTACAGAAAATTCTCCGAATGGCCCGCAAACAGCAGGGCATCCGGCTTCATCAATGGCACAAAGCGCGACAGGATCTTGCGCTGCGTCGCCTTGTCAAAATAAATCATCACGTTGCGGCAAAAGATGACGTCGAACTGCCCCGTCAATGGCCAGCCGTCGGCCAGCAGGTTGAGCGGCTTGAAGGTGATCATCTGGCGCAGTTCCGGGCGCACCCGCACCTGTCCTTCGCGGTCGCCCTTGCCGCGCAAGAAAAAGCGCCGCGCACGGTCGGCCGGCATCTTGTCGAGCCGGTCCAGGTTGTAGACGCCATTGGCGGCCGTGGCCAGCACGTTCGTGTCGATGTCCGTGGCGATGATGGTGACGGGCGGCGTGAGCGTATTGAACGCCTCGCACACCGTCATGGCGATCGAGTACGGCTCTTCGCCGGTGGAACTGGCCGAACACCAGATGGTGATCGGCCCGCTCAGCTTTTTCACATGCTCGGCCAGCAGCGGGAAGTGATGCGCCTCGCGGAAGAACGACGTCAGGTTGGTCGTCAGCGCATTCGTGAACGCCTCCCACTCGTCGCCCATGCGGCCCGCTTCCAGGTCGTCCAGGTAGCGGACGAACGAGGAGATGCCGGTCGCGCGCAATCGCCTGGCCAGGCGGCTGTAGACCATTTCCTGCTTGCTGTCGGCCAGCGCGATGCCGGCCCGCTTGTAAATCATGGCGCGGACCCGTTCGAAGTCCTTGCCAGTGAAATCAAATTCCTTGACCGAATCCGTTTTAGTTTGCGGCATTTGTTTTTTACCTCTCTATGACTACTCTGACCAATGCCTTTGCAAGTATAACTAGCGGGACCGGGTTGCCGTCAGAACTCTTCCCAATCGTCGCCGCCGGCCGCCGCCAGCTTTTTCGCGGGCGGTGGCGAGCCGGCTTGCGCCGTCTTTGCCAACCGCCGTGTATTTGCCGCCACATTCGGCGCCGGCCGTGCCGCCGCCTTGACTACCGGCGCGGGCGCGGGCATGGCCGCCTGCGCCGCGCTCTCGCCGTCGAGCTTGAAGATGCTGACGGCGGCGCCCAGATTCTGTGCCTGCTCCTGCATGCTTTCGGCCGCCGCCGCCGCTTCCTCGACCAGCGCCGCATTTTGCTGCGTCATCTGGTCCATCTGCGCGATGGCCTGGTTCACTTCCTCGATGCCGTGGCTCTGTTCCTGCGTTGCCGCCGTGATCTCGCCCATGATGTCGGCCACCTGCCGGATCGACGTGACGATCAGGCCCATGGTCTGCCCCGCCTCGTCCACCAGGCGGCTGCCCGCATCAACCTTGTTGACCGAGTCGCCGATCAGGCCCTTGATTTCCTTGGCTGCGCCAGCCGATCGTTGCGCCAGATTGCGCACTTCCGACGCCACCACGGCAAAACCGCGTCCCTGCTCGCCTGCGCGCGCCGCTTCGACGGCCGCATTCAACGCCAGGATATTCGTCTGGAACGCAATGCCGTCGATGACGCCGATGATGTCGACGATCTTGCGCGAGCTGTCCTTGATGGAACCCATCGTATCGACCACTTGCGCCACCACCTTGCCGCCCTGCTCCGCCACCGACGATGCCGACACGGCCAGCTGGTTGGCCTGGCGCGCGTTGTCCGCGTTCTGCTTCACGGTCGACGTCAGCTCTTCCATCGACGACGCCGTCTCTTCGAGCGAACTGGCCTGCGTTTCCGTGCGCGCCGACAGGTCCGCATTGCCGCTGGCGATCTCGCGCGATGCCACGGTGATCGTTTCCGTGCCCTTGCGCACGTCGCTGACGGTCTGCACGAGGCTCTCGTTCATGTCCTTCAATGCCTGCTGCAGCGCGCTCGTTTCATCCTTGCCTTGGACCACCACGCGCGACGTCAGTTCGCCGGCAGCCACCTTCTGCGCCACGGCCAGGGCGCCGGACAATGGCACCGTGATCGAGCGAGTGATGAAGATGGCGCACCAGGCGCCGATCGCCACTGCCGCGCCGCCCAGGATGAACAGTACCGTCATCAGGCGCGCATCGGCCGCCAGCGAGTCGTCCATGAAGCTTTGCTGCGCCACGTGCTGCAAGTCGAGCAGCTTGTTGATATCGGCCAGGGTCGTCTTGTTCAAGGGATCGATGCGGGTGGCGATCACCTTCGCCGCGCCCTCGCTGTTAAACGCCAGCACCTGCCCCATCGCTTCCTTGAAGGCGGCATCGACTTCGCCGTCGACCTTGGCGATATTGGCCAGCAGCGCCTTCTCGCCATCGGACAGGCCCAGGGTGGCCAGCTTGCCGCGCGCGCCGTCGTACAGCTTGCGCTGCGCGCGCACCTTGCCCTCTTCCGCCTGCATCAGGCTCACATCGCCCTGCAGGCCGATATTGCGCATGGCGATACCGGTTTCCAGCATCGCGCTTTTCATCAGCGACGCCTGCGTATTCTTTTCGCTTGCCAGCTCCAGGCCCGTCAGCAGCTGGGCCTTGTTACGGTAATTCAGTGCATTCGCCGAAACGATCACCACCACCAGGATGGCGAGGATGCTGCCAAAACCTATCCCCAGCCGGGTGCCTATCTTGAAATCGCGCAAACTCATTACAGTCTCCAATATTTATGTGAACGGCGCCCGTTCAACCGGACGGCGCCGTGTTGTGGCCTGGTCTCTGTCGGACCTTGCAGCCTGCCGGCGCCTCTCAATACTGCTCGCGCCGGTACATGCATATCTGTAGTGATTCTTTGCGTGCTAAAACGGCGGCGCACCGGGCGCCGCCTTGCTGCCATGCGGAGGCTTACGCCGCCAGCTTGTCGATCAGGCCCATCTCGCTGCTCGACATCAGCTTGTCGATGTCGACCAGGATCAGCATGCGCTCGTCGATGGTGCCCAGGCCGATCATGTAGTCGGTCGAGAAGGCGGTGCCCATTTCCGGCGCCGGTTTCACCTGCTCCGGCGTCAGGGTGGTGACGTCGGAAACGCTGTCGACCACCATGCCGACGATACGGCCGCCGATGTTCAGGATGATCACCACCGTGAACTGGTCGTACACGGGCGTGCCCAGGTTGAACTTGATGCGCATGTCGACCACGGGAATAATGATGCCGCGCAGGTTGATCACGCCCTTGATGAATTCAGGCGCGTTGGCGATGCGGGTGACCGCTTCATAACCACGGATTTCCTGGACCTTCAGGATATCGATGCCGTACTCTTCGGAGCCCAGGGTGAAGGCCAGGAATTCACGGCCGGCGATGTCCTTGCCGTCGCCCGCATTGCTTCCGGATGTTTGTTGAGTATCTGACATGGTGCGTTTTCCTATCTTTATCTATCGGTATTACGAAAAAATGGACTCGTCGGCCAGCTGGCGCGAGGAACGGATCAGGGCGGCGACATCGAGAATCAGCGACACGCCGCCATCGCCCAGGATGGTGGCGCCGGAAATGCCCACCACCTTGCGGTAATTCGATTCGAGGTTTTTCACCACGACTTGCTGCTGTCCCACCAGGTCGTCGACAAACAGGGCCGCCTTGCGCCCTTCCGTCTCGAGGATCACGCAGATGCCTTCCGACGGGCTGGTAAAGCGCGGCGCGATGTCGAACATCTGGTACAGCGGAATCAATGGCAGGTATTCGCCGCGCACTTTCACCACCTGCCCCTTGCCACTGATGTCCTTGATGTCTTCAACGGCTGGCTGCAAGGATTCGATGACAAAGCCCAGCGGTAAAATATACACTTCGTCGCCGACCCTGATCGACATGCCGTCCAGGATGGCCAGGGTCAGCGGCAGCGAGATGGAAATCGTCGTGCCGAAGCCCTTGGCCGAGCGGATGTCGACGACGCCGCCCATGGCGCTGATATTGCGCTTGACGACATCCATGCCCACGCCGCGGCCCGACACGTCGGTAACGGCTTCGGCGGTGGAAAAGCCGGGCGCGAAAATCAGCTGCCACACGTCGGCGTCGCTCATCGTCTCGGATACGTCCAGGCCCTGCTGCGCGGCCTTGGCCAGGATGCGCTCGCGGTTCAAGCCCGCGCCGTCATCGGATACCTCGATGATGATGTTGCCGCCCTGGTGGCTGGCCGAGAGGAACAGCCGGCCGGCCTCGGTCTTGCCGGCGGCCACCCGGGCGGCCGGCATTTCCACGCCATGGTCGATGCTGTTGCGCACCAGGTGCGTGAGCGGATCGACGATGCGCTCGATGAGGCCCTTGTCCAGTTCCGTGGCGGCGCCATTGGTGATGAAATCGACCTTCTTGCCCAACTTGGTGGCCAGGTCGCGCACCATGCGCGGGAAGCGCGAAAAGACGAAATCCATCGGCATCATGCGGATCGACATCACCGCTTCCTGCAAGTCGCGCGTATTGCGCGTCAAATGGCTGACGCTGTCGAGCAGCTTTTCATGCAGCATCGGGTCGAGCGCGCTGGCGCGCTGCTCGATCATCGCCTGCGTGATCACCAGTTCGCCCACCAGGTTGATCAGCTGGTCGACTTTCTCGATCGAGACGCGGATCGACGACGATTCGGCGCCGGCCTTGTCGCCTTCTTTCTTGGCCGGTTTCTTTTCCTGCTCCGCTTCGGCCACGGCGCTGGCCACGGCAGGCGCGGCGGCAGCGCTGGCGTTGCCAGCCTTGGCCGCGTCGGCGCGAATCTGCTCAATGGGCTGGAAGAAACCGTAGCCCTGTTCGGCGTCGCTCTGCACGCCGGCGGCGGCGCGGATGTCCTCGAGCGGCTGGAAGAAGCCATAGCCGGGGTCCGTCGCGCCCTGCGCGGCAGGCGCGCCTGGCAGCGGGTCGAAGAAACCGTAGCCCTGCGCCTTTTCCTGCGCCGCGCGGGCCGCTTCGGCTTCGCCTGGCGCCAGCGGCGGCGCCTGCGTGATCACCATGTCGTCCGGATTGAGCACGAACGAGCAGATGGCCAGGATATCGTCCAGGCTTTCATGCGTCGTCACTTCCAGCACCTTGCGCGCGTCGGGCAAGGCGGAGACGGCGACGTCGCCCAGCAAGCCCAGTTCGGCCGCCAGCGCATCGACTTCGCGCGACTCCATGGCTGGCAGTTCCAGGCGGATGCGATGGCCGCCGGCATGGCTGACGGCCGCCTTTTCCGCCGTATGGAAGGCTGGTGCGACGGGCGTGAGCGCAGCCACGGGCACGTCATGCGAGAACGACTGCAGCATCATGCGCACATTGGCCACGGCATCCTGGTCGACGGCGCTGCCGAGGCGATGGCCGTCAAGCTGCATCTTGAGGATATCCTTGGCCGCCAAGAAGGCGTCGACGTGTTCCGCCGTCAGGGCCATCTGGCCCTGGCGGATGCGGTCGAGCAGCGACTCGAGGATGTGCGTCACCTCGCTCATGTCGGAGAGACCGAACGTCGATGCGCCGCCCTTGATCGAATGGGCGGTACGGAAAATGGCGTTCAGGTCTTCGGCGTCGGGCGCCGCAATATCGACGGCCAGCAGCAGCCGTTCTTTTTCAGCCAGCAGTTCTTCGGCCTCATCGAAAAAGACCTGAAAAAACTGGCTAATATCGATGGTCATAGGGTGACTCCGTCAATTGCATCATTGCACTGCGCGGCTGGCATCAGCCGATCACCTTCTTGACCACTTCGATCAGGCGTTGCGGATCGAACGGCTTGACCAGCCAGCCATTGGCGCCGGCGGCACGTCCCTTCGACTTCATCTCGTCCGACGACTCCGTCGTCAGCATCAGGATGGGCACCTTCTGGTAGGTCGGCAGCTCGCGCAGCAGCTTGATCAGTTCCAGGCCATCCATGCGCGGCATGTTCTGGTCCGTCAATACCAGGTCCACGGTTTGCAGCTTGGCTTTTTCCAGTCCGTCCTGGCCGTCGACGGCCTCCACCACCTGGTAACCGGCGGCTTTCAGGCTGAACGCCACCATCTGGCGCAATGAGCTGGAATCGTCCACTGCAAGTATCGTTTTGGCCATCTTTGCTCCCACTTATTCCGGGCACCCTGCCCGAGTATTTGATTAATCAATCCATGCAACCACAAGCGCTCCGCATTGGCATGCTAGAACAGCTCGATGTCGCCACTTTCCAAATGCTGTTGACTGACAGCCTTGCGCAGCACGCTGCGCAACTCCAGGCTTTGAATCGCCAGCGCCATGCTGACCCGACCCAGCAAGGCGACAATTTCTTCATTGTCGCTCTCCGGCAACATCTCAGCGCCATGCTCGCCCAGGGTCCCGAGGAACTCGCGCAAGCCCGTCACGCGCTTCAAGGTGCGCTCGATCAGCTGGCTGGTCATGTCCTGGAACTGCAGGCTGGTGATGGCGGCATTCACATAGCCCCCCACCTCATCCTGCAACGCCAGCAGTTTTTCCCGTTGCTGCTCGGCCGGAATACCGCCGTCGAGCAGCAGCGCGATGGTGTCTTGCTGCGCAGCGACGGCTGCGTGTATCGCCATGAAATTGAAGGACAGCTTCTCGATCGCCTCTTCCAGCAAGATGCCGGTCTGCACCAGGTCGGTTTCCACCTCCGTCAAGTGCTTGCGGCCATGGTCCGACACGCCAGACAGCAGGCGCTTTACATGCGAGCCAAGTATTTTCTTTCTTGTCATAAAGGTCTCATTGTTTCAATACACCACGCGTCGACAGACTTGCGTGTTATTTTTTCGCCGCTGCCGGGGCGGGGACTGGCGCCGCCGCGGGCGGCGCACCGGCCGCCAGCCCTGAAGCGACAGCGGCGGAAGCGGCATCGGTCACCGGCAGCTCGATCGCCGAACCATCGCGCAGGACATTTTCTTCCGTGCGCTTGTTCATGACGATGATGCTGATGCGCCGGTTGATCGGATTGAAGGGGTCGAGCTTGTCCAGGTGGGCGGCCGAACCCAGCCCCACCACGCGCAAGACTTTTTCTTCCTTCATGCCGCCGATCACCAGTTCGCGCCGCGACGCATTCGCGCGGTCGGCCGACAATTCCCAGTTGCTGTAACCGGCATCGCTCATGTAGGGCGTCGAATCCGTATGGCCGGACAGGCCGATGCGATTCGGCACTTCATTGAGCACGGAGCCGATGGCGTGCAGGATTTCCTTGGTGTACGGTTGCAGATTCGCATTGGCGAGCGCAAACATCGGACGGTTCTGCTCGTCGACGATCTGGATGCGCAAGCCTTCGCTGGTGATATCGAGCAGCAACTGGTTCTTGTATTTTTTCAGCAGGGGATTGGCATCGATGGTCGCTTCGATGCGCGCCTTGAGCGCCTGCAGGCGCTTGCCTTCCTCGCGTTCGAGCGCGGCCTTGGCGGAATTGAGGTCGAACGATTTGCGCTGCTGCTCTTCCTGCGCCTTGCGCACCTGCCCATCCTGGCGCGACAGATCCTGGCCGCCGCCCTGGATCACGGAATTGCTCTCGCCGCTGCCGGAGCCGCCCGCCATCGCCACTTTCAAGGGCGTCTTGAAGAATTCGGAAATGCCGTTCAAGTCGCCCTTCGAGGTGGAGCCCAGCAGCCACATCAGCAGGAAGAAGGCCATCATGGCCGTGACAAAGTCGGCGTAGGCGATCTTCCACGCCCCGCCATGGTGCCCGCCAGCCGTCTTCTTGATACGCTTGACGATAATCGGGCGCATGCCTTCATCGGCCATGGCGTCCCCCTTCCGTGTGCTGCAAATGACTCATGGTGTCCAAGCGTGTATTCACTGCTTACTTCGTTTTCGATTTCTTGATGTGGTCTTCCAGCTCGTTGAACGTCGGGCGCTCGGTCGAGAACAGCACCTTGCGGCCGAACTCCACGGCCAGCGCCGGCGCATAGCCGTTCAGGCTGGCCAGCAGGGTCACTTTCACGCACTGGAACATCTTGCTCGACTCTTCCAGCTTTTGCTCGAGCAGGCTGGCCAGCGGACCGACGAAACCGTAGGCCAGCAAGATGCCGAGGAAGGTGCCGACCAGCGCGTGCGCGATCAGCATGCCCAGCTCGGCCGGCGGAATGCCCACCGACTCCATCGTATGCACCACGCCCATCACGGCGGCGACGATACCGAACGCGGGCAAGCCATCGCCCACCTTGGCGATCACGTGGGCCGGCACGGCGCCTTCGTGATGGTGCGTCTCGATTTCATTGTCCATCAGATTTTCGATCTGGAACGCATCCATATTGCCCGACACCATCAGGCGCAGGTAGTCGGTCATGAATTCGACGATGTGGTGATCGGCCAGCACGGCCGGGTATTTCGAAAACAGGGGGCTTTCCTCGGGCTTGTCGATATCGCCTTCGATCGACATCAAGCCTTCCTTGCGCACCTTGCTGAGCACTTCGAACAGCAAGGACATCAGTTCCATGTACAGCTCTTTGGTATAGCGCGAACCCTTGAACAGGCTCGGCAAGGCGGCGATCGTCGCCTTGATGGCCTTGTTATTGTTACCAACAAGGAAGGCGCCCAGGGCGGCGCCGCCGATCATCAGCAACTCCAGCGGCTGGAACAGCGCCGCCAGATGGCCGCCGGCCATTGCGAAGCCGCCAAAGACCGAGGCGCAGACGATGATGTATCCAATTATGACTAACAAGTGCCCTGACTCCCAATAATGGCCGGGGCTGTGTGCCCGGCATGTTCAAACCTGTTCCTGTCTTCTGGCGGCTGCGCCGCCGGCGGAGACTGCGGCAAAAAAGCAACCGGAAGTTAATTGAAATGTGTTGATTTTCAATGCAATTCCGAGAAAATGCCGTGTGGAACTACAATAACGTGAGATTGCCCCACGGGCAAGCAAATAACGCAGACAATTGCTTAAAAGCACCATATGTAAAGCAAAGGACCACCCTCTGTGGCGGCGATGGTCTTATCGGGCTCGCGTGCCGCGATCTGGAATTCGTAACTAAGAAGCATGCTACCGGGCAACATTTCCCTTTCCGCCTTGCTCCACAGGGCCGCCATCGCCGCCGGAGACAGGTAAGCGAACACGGCATCGTAGCGGCCGAAGTCGAGCGCTTCGTAGTCGCCGCGCAGGAAGCGCGCGCGGCTGCCCGCCAGCTTCGCCCGCAGGCGGCTTGCCAGCCACGGCAGCGGCGCCAGTTCGATGCCGGAAAACCGCCCGTCGGGCCGGCGCCGCGCCAGGTCCAGCACCAGGCCGCCCAGGCCGCTGCCGATATCGACCAGCCGCACGCCGGGACGGTCCGCGATCAGCTCGGCCACGGCCTGCCACACCTTCGGCCCCGAAGGATAAAACGGCACTTGCGTGCGAAACGTGGACCAATACAGGCTCAGCAGGAAAACAAAAGCCGCCAGGAATACGGCCGGGGGCAAATCGAGCAGGCTGGCCGCCAGCAAGGCAGGCGCAAACAGCAGGCCGATGGCGCACCACCAGCGCGCCAATCCCGCCCGCCAGGTAATAAACGCCGCCAGCACGCCCTGCACCAGCGCCACGGCAGGCAGCGACATGGCCACGCCGGCGCGCGCCAGGCCATATACCAATAGCAACATCAACGGAAAGGCCAACACCTGGATCAGGATGGCCTTGAGCGCGGGCGCGCGCAGGATTTGCTGCAGCATGGGCAAGTTAAAGGAGGAAAACGCCAGTGTAAGCGAAAGCACCATGAAAAAACCGGAGTCCGGTCTGGCGACCGCTCCGGTTTTTACTGAGGCTATTTATAGGGGACAGTATCAGGCGGCGACACCCGGCGATGCACCAGCGGCCGCTTCATCGCGCGCCTTCTTGGTCTTGCCGGCCCGCGAAGGCATGTGGCACAGGCCGCACACATAATCGGCGTTCAGGTCGAGGCAGTTGACGACGAACTTGCCGCCGCACTTGCCGCAGGGCGCCATATCCAGCATCTTGCTGCTGAAAAAGCGCACCAAGGTCCAGGCCCGCGTCAGCGACAGCAGCGGCTCTTCGCCCGCTTCGGGCGGCATCTGTTCCAGATACAGTTTATAGGCCTTCATCACGGCTTCGATGCCCGTGGCGCCGGCGTGCTCGACGAGGAATTTGTGGATATTGATGAACAGCGAGGAATGGATATTCGGTTGCCAGGTGAGGAACCAGTCGGTGGAAAACGGCAGCATGCCCTTGGGCGGCGAGACGCCCTTCAATTCCTTGTACAGATTCAGCAGGCGTTCGCGCGACAGCGAGACTTCCGTCTCCAGCAGTTGCAAACGCGCACCCAGCTGTATCAATTCGATGGCCAGCTGGATTTCCTGCGCTTCCGATACGACACTTTTCTTGGCCATGCTGTGTACTCCGCGACTGACTGATACTAACTAACTGCTACTGACTGAAAGCTTGCCGAATCAAGCGATTTCTTCGACGCCCTGGCCTGCCATGAGAATGGCAGCGTGCGACTGGGCCAGCGAACGGTCTTTATTGTAGTTCGTCAACATGCCCAGGATGGCGCTGTCGTCGAAGCGGAAGCGGGCCAGCATCATGTTGCCGCCAGCGAGCTTGAGGATCTGCGCATTGCTCATGCCTTCGATCAGTTCGGCGATGTCGGCGGCAATGCCCAAACGGAAGATGGCCGTTACCTTGTCCGCACGAATCATTTGCTGGGCCAGCATCAGGTAGCTCAGGTTAGCGTCGCGAATCTCAGCCATCATGTCGTTAGCAGTCATTTCCATCTCCTCAATCCGTTGAATTCAGCTGGCATTGTTTGTTGCCAGTGAGATACATTCTGCAGGAGCAACATTAAACGCAACAGAGGCGCAGCGCTGTATTTTTGGTCGGGGAATAGCGGATAGGACCGTAGGTGTTTGTCTGACAAACACTGCTCGATCATGGTCGCACGCCAGTAACGGCGCGGATGTGGGTGGGTGGCTCCATGCCGGATTTAGCCAACTTTTGGCCTGTAAAAAATATCACTTTTTTACAACAACTTGATTGGAATCAAGCCTGTCTACCTAGATAACGGCTGCCTTGGCAGGAACTTTAGGGCTTTTTTGAAAAATATTTCAAAAACCCGCATTCTTTTTCGGCCGGTTTGACACCGTTCATGTAATCGTTGACGGCGGCCCTCGGGAAAACTTTAGGGTTATTTGAAAATATTTTTAAAAATCGTGATTTTTTTCGTTGACGCCCCGCAGGACGGCACTTTCCGCGCTTCATCCAGCGCGGAAATTCCGCTTTTCGGCATGGATTTGCTACACTGCCTGCTTCCGCACAATACTTTAAGCTTCAAGCAATATCGTGCCATTGAGATAAGTATCAACATGAAAGCCACCATGATTTCTCGACATGACTGCAACGCGCGCGACCTCGACGATCCCCTGGCGCCATTGCGCCAGCAATTCGACTTGCCGCAAGGCGTGATTTACCTCGACGGCAATTCCCTGGGCGCGCGGCCGACAGCGGCCCTGGCCCGCGCCCAGCACGTCATCACGGCTGAATGGGGCACGGACCTGATCCGCAGCTGGAATACGGCCGGCTGGTTCGACCTGCCCAAGCGCCTGGGCGACCGCCTGGCGCCGCTGCTGGGGGCCGGCACGGGCGAAGTGGCGATCACCGACACCACCTCCGTCAACCTGTTCAAGGCCCTGGCCGCCGCCCTGCAGATGCAGGCCAGCGATCCCGCGCATGCGGCGCGGCGCATCATCGTCAGCGAACGCAGCAATTTCCCCACCGACCTGTACATGGCACAAGGCCTGGCCGCCTGGCTCGACCGCGGCTACCAGCTGCGTCTGGTCGACAGCCCCGAAGAACTGGCGCAAGCCATCGCTGCCGATTGCGCCGTCGCCATGCTCACGCACGTGAACTACCGCACCGGCTACCAGCACGACATGGCCGCCATCAGCAGCCATTGCCATGCGCAGGGCGCGCTGGCGCTATGGGACCTGGCTCATTCGGCCGGCGCCGTGCCGCTGGACCTGAACGGCGCCGGCGCCGACCTGGCCGTCGGCTGCACCTATAAATACCTGAATGGCGGTCCTGGTGCGCCCGCCTTCATCTGGGTGCCGGAAAAACACCAGGCGCGCTTCCGCCAGCCCTTGTCCGGCTGGTGGGGCCACGCCACGCCGTTCGCCATGGACCCGGGCTTCGCGCCGGCAGACGGCATCGCCCGCGCCCTGTGCGGCACGCAGCCGATACTCTCGCTGGCCCTCGTCGAATGCGGCCTCGATATCTTTGCGCAAACAAGCATGGAAGCCATCCGGCGCAAGTCGCTGGCCCTGACGGATCTGTTCATCGCGCTGGTGGAGCAGCGCTGCGCCAGCCATCCGCTGGGCCTCGTCACGCCGCGCGAGCATGCGCGGCGCGGCAGCCAGGTCAGCTTCACGCACCCGCACGGCTATGCCGTCATGCAAGCGCTGATCGCGCGCGGCGTGATCGGCGACTACCGCGAACCGGCCATCATGCGCTTCGGCTTCACGCCGCTGTACACGAGCTTTGCCGACGTGTGGGATGCCGTGGAAATCCTGCGCGACATCCTCGACACCCAAGCCTACGACATCGCCGCCAAGCGCGATGCCGTCACCTGAATCACCCCATGAGCGACGACAAGAATATGAACAAGGAAAACACGAGCGGCTGCCCCATGCATGCCGGCGCCCAGCAAGGCACCGAGTGGCATGGAGCGCAGATGGATTTCAGTGAATCCATGAGCTACGGCAATTACCTGGCGCTGGACCGCATCCTCACGGCCCAGCATCCGCTGTCGCCGAACCACAACGAGATGCTGTTCATCGTGCAGCACCAGACGAGCGAATTGTGGATGAAGCTGATGCTGCACGAAATGCACGCCGTGCGCGCCAACCTGCAAAGCGGCGACCTGGCGCCCGCCTTTAAAATGCTGGCCCGCGTGGCGCGCATCATGGACCAGCTCGTTCACGCCTGGGACGTGCTTGCCACCATGACGCCGCCCGAATACACGGCCATCCGTCCCTACCTGGGCGCCTCTTCCGGCTTCCAGTCCTTCCAGTACCGCGAAATCGAATTCATTTTGGGGAACAAGAACGCGGCCCTGCTCAACGTGCACACGACGGCTCCGGAAACCTACAAGGTGCTCGACGCCGCCCTGCGCACGCCATCCGTCTACGACGAGTCGATCAAGCTGCTGGCGCGCAGCGGCTTGCCTATCGCCCCCGAGCGCCTGAACGCAGACTGGACCCTGCCGACCAGCGCCGACGCCTCCGTCAAGGCGGCGTGGCTGGAAGTCTACCGCGACCCGTCGAAACACTGGGCCTTGTACGAGCTGGCCGAAAAGCTGGTCGACCTGGAAACGGCCTTCCGCTTCTGGCGCTTCCGCCACGTGACGACGGTCGAGCGCATCATCGGCTTCAAGACGGGCACGGGCGGCACGGCGGGCGTCAGCTATTTGCGCAAGATGCTCGACGTGGTATTGTTCCCCGAGCTCTTTGCCTTACGCACGGAGCTCTGATTTCAATTTCAAAAGGAGAAATGATGTCGCCTCTGGTCCTGACCCTGGCCGGCCTGTGGAATTCCGGGCCGCAGCATTGGCAAACCCATTGGGAAGCGCGGCATCCGCAATGGTCGCGCGTGCCGCACCGGGAATGGCAGACGCCGGACAAGGACGAATGGGTGGCGGAACTCGACCGCGCCATCGCCGCCTGCGAGCGCCCGCCCGTGCTGGCGGCGCACAGCCTGGCCTGCACGCTGGTGGCCCATTGGGCGGCCAGCGGTTCGCCGCACAAGATCGCCGGCGCCTTCCTCGTCGCCCCCAGCGATGTGGAAGCGCCCTCCTATCCCGCAGGCACGACGGGCTTTGCACCGATGCCGCTGCAAGCCTTGCCGTTTCCCAGCCTGGTGGTCGCCAGCGGCGACGATCCCTACGTCAGCTTCGCGCGGGCACGCGCGTTTGCCGCCGCCTGGGGCAGCGATTTCACCATGATCGGCGACGCCGGCCATATCAACGGCGACGCCGGCTACGGCCCGTGGCCGGACGGCGAACAGCTGCTGCTGGACTTCTGCGCCGCGCACCAGCCGTGAACCAGGGCGCGCACACGATAGACGCGCGCCCATTTGCCCACAAGTAAGAACGCAGGCAGAATCGTGGCCTTTCCATTGCGGCGCCCCGGCGCCAGCCTCACGATGAAACGTCTGCTTCTGCCCTTGCTGCTTTGCTCCGCCCTTGCCCACGGCGCGCCCTTCTACGAAGGCAAGACCCTCGCCCATCCCGCCATCACTGCATCGCAGGACAGCGGCTTCGACGTCGCCTTTCTCAAGGAAAAAGAGGGGGTCAACGGCTATTACTGCGAGTGCAAGGACGGCACCTCGAAACCCATTTTGCTCGACCAGTTCGGCAACGCCGTCATCCGTTCCGTCTTCTACGCCTCGCTGGACAAGGAGTCGGACGAAAGCGTGCAAACCATGCTGGTGCTGTTCCGCCAGGACGGCAAGAACGGCTTGCGCGCCTACCGCTACCACCGCAGTTCCGGCAAGTACCGGCGCCTGGACGGCTTGCAGCCGGCGTTGAACCGCATCGTGGCGCAAAGCGCCGCCCGCAACGCGGGCCAGGTCAAGGCGGCGCTGGCCAAGCTGGCGCCGATGGACTACAGCGTCGCGCGCGGCAAGAGCGGCAATGCGGACTTCGACGCCATTGATCATACGCAGGGCACCGTCGTCGGCTACTACAGCGACGAGGGCAAGCCCGTGGAGGCTGGCAGCCAGGACGCCATCATCTACAAGAAAACCTTCGAGAAGAAAGGCGACCGTTTTCTGACCGCCAGCTACACTCTGTACAGCGATGCGGGCGCCGGCATCCTGCGTAATTACCGCCTGTGGCAAGTGACGTGGGAAACGGCGCCGAAGCAGTTCACGGGCAGCCAGGAAGGCCCTTCCGTTATCTACAGCCTGGCCTGGGACGACGGCTCGGTGGTCGAGCGGGGCCAGTACGCGAAAGGCAAGCGCCAGGGTTTGTGGGTGCGCGACGGCATGCACGAAGGCAGCGAAAAGGGCCATTTCGTCGACGGTCTGCAAGAAGGCATGTGGTACTTCAATTACCCCAGACAGAGCGAGAGCGGCATGTACCGGGCCGGCAAGCGCGAAGGCCGCTGGACGGTCGTCAACTATGCCGATGCAGAGGAAGTGACGGGCTTCGACACCTACGCGGGCGGCCAGCTGAACGGCCCGCACGAACGCAGCATGGGCGGCAAGCTGCAAACGCGCGGCAACTACGTGAACGGCTCGCGCCATGGCGCGTGGATCACGGAAGACGGCGACGGCAGCTTCATCGAAGGCTTGCGCGACGGGCCGTGGAAGCTCAAGCTCAAGGACAAGGCCACGCAAAGCGTCACTTTCGTCAAAGGCAAAAAACAGGGCGAGGGCCTCGATATGGATGCGCAAGGCGCGCTGCGCCAGCGCGACCATTACCAGGCCGGCGTGCTCGAAGGCAGCCGCACGCGCTATCTGGGCCCGGCCGGCAAGGAATACGTGGTCTACACGGCCAACTACCGCAACGGCCAGCTCGATGGGCGCGAACAGGCGTTCGACGACAGCGGCAAGATCCTGCGCCTCGATACCTTGTGGGAGATGGGCAAGAAGCAGGGCCTGGACGCGCGCTACTACCCGAGCGGCAAGCCGGAGCGCCTGGCCGTCATCGACCAGGGCCGCCTGCTCACGCACCTGCGCGAATACTATGAAGACGGCCAGCTGTTCAACGACATCCACCGCTGCACCTTCAAGGAGTACGGCAGCACGCGCGACGACGTGTGCGAGTACCACCACATGTACTACCCGGACGGCAAGCCGCAGTATTACTACGCCTTCCAGTACGGCCAGCGCCAGGAAGGCTATTCGAACTACCCGAACGGCAAGCGCAAGGATGAACTGCTGGTCGACCGCGCCGCCGACACCTCCGTCTTGAACGTCTATTACGAAAGCGGCCAGCTCAAATGCACGGAGCCGCGCAGCGGCCACAGCACGCGCACGGTCAACGGCGAGACCATGATCAGCTATGCTTCGGCCGACCGCGACGGCGACAATATCTGCTACCACCCGAATGGCAAGGTGGCCAGCATCTACACCTTCCGCAAGCGCGTGCTCGTGGAGTGCGGCAAGCGCTACGACGACACGGGCAAGCAGACGTTTCCGGGGCCGGAAGGCTGCCCTCCTCCCAGGAAAGTCGACTACCCGATAGGACTGTGACCATGACGCAGGCAAGACAGCCGCTACGCATCCAGAACCCCGGGCGCATCGACGCCGGGGCGATCCGCGCCGCCATCGCGGGCGGCCAGCAGGTGCTGGTGCAGTTCGATACCCTGGGCGAGCCGGAGCCGCTGCTGGCCGATCTCGACGCCCTGGCCGCCACCTGCGGCACGGCGCTGACCATCCGCATCTACGGTTACGACCCGAGGGTGTTCGATGCCCGCATCCTGCGCGCGCTGCCGCATGTGGCCAGCCTGTCCATCGACTGCCACTGGCAAGCCATCCATCTGGAAACCCTGGGCGAGCTGCGCCACCTGAAGCGCCTGAGCCTGGGCGTGTACAAGCTGACGCAGGCCGACATCCTGCAGCTCGACAATTTACGCGGCCTCGAATACCTGAACCTGGGCGAATCGGCCAAAAACAATATCGACCTGGCGCCCCTGCGCCACTACGCGCAGCTGGCCAGCCTGGCCATCGAAGGCCACGACCAGCATATCGACACCGTGGCCAGCCTGCCGGCGCTGCACGAGCTGTCGCTGTACCGCATCAAGAACAAGGTGCCGCTCGATTTCATCTCGGAGATGGCCCGCCTTGACCGGCTGCTGTTGCAGCTGGGCGGGCGCGAATCGCTCGCGCACATCGAGGCGCCGCTGTTGCGGAAACTGGAAGTGATACGCATGCGCGGCCTGGAAACACTGGGCGACATCGGCCGTTTCCCGCTGCTGCAGGCGCTATGGGTGGAAGACCAGATCAAGCTGCGGCAGATCGCGCTGGGTCCCAACCCCGTGCTCGAACGCCTGCATCTGCACACTTGCAAGACGCTCGACAGCCTGCCCGGCCTCGCCGCCTTGCCCGCCCTGCGCCAGCTGTCGGCATCCGAGACCATGCTCGACATCGACGCCTTGCTGGCGCATGGCTTGCCCCCGTCCCTCACGCATGCGCGCCTGCGCACGGGCAAAAAAACCCGCGACGACGCCATCGCCGCGCAGCTGGCGCATCTGGGCTACGAGCAGGCGCGCCCTAACTAAGTTCAGCGGCTGGCGGCCAGCTTGCGCTGCCACAGCGCCACGTCGATCATCACGCCATCGGCGCCCGTGTTGCGGATGTAGACGCGGTAGCTGCCCTGCCCCATGTCGCCATCGAGGTAGGCCGTGCGCTCGTTGCGCTGCAGCCGGGCGCCCTTGGCCAGCTGGCGGTAGCGCTCGACCACCGTGTCGAAGCTGGCATAGCTGCGCAGCGCCACTTCCAGGTCGCGCGGCGGGCGGCCTTCCGCATGGTCGAGCACATTGTTCTGTTTCTTGCCCTTCAAGGTGAGCGGATAGGCAAACACGCCGGCGCCGGCCGACGTCAGCACCGTGGACTTATCGAGCAGCAGCGGCAACAGCGCCGGCGGATACGCGGGCGGCAGCTGGGCGCGGTTCCAGCCCGGCAGGGCCGGCTGCGCCAGCACATATTCGACCGTGGCGATCTTCTGCCCATCGGCGCCCGCTTCCTTGTCGCCCGCGATCAGCGCCAGCATGGGCGGCAATTGCCGGGCCCAGGCCAGCAGGGGCGCCGCATCGCCGACCAGCATGCCCTTGCGGTGGAACACGGTCAGCACGGCATTCGGATCGGGATTGCAGACCTTCGCCAGCGGCTGGCCCTCCAGGCGGCAATGCCCGTTGACGAGGCCAAAGGCGAGGATGGCGCCGCGCTTGTCGAGCAGCATGGCACCGCGTTCGCGGCCCTGCTTGCGGTCATTCATCGACGCCAGCAACTGGCGGCCGTCGGCCAGCACGGTGCGCGTGGCATCGCGCTTTTCGCTGATCGCTTCGAGCGCCTGCGCCAGCAGCAGCTCATCGTCTTCCGTGTAACTGCCGCGCGCGTAACCGAAGAAATCGAACAGGGCCGCGCGCACTTGCGGGTCTTCGCTCAGGCGCGGCAAGGGACCACCGGCCAGCAAGGACGACAGGCTTTTCCCGGCCGGCGCCGAGGGCGCCGCCGTGGCGCGGGCGGGCTGGGAAAGGATGCAGGCCGCTGCCAGCAAGGCGCCGCCCAGGGTGCGGTAATTCGAAAAAATGATATGCATGATTCTGTCTGTCGGGGATTTGACCGCTCTTGCGGCCACGCATGGCGCGCCGGCGATTCTAGCATGGCGCCAGCCCCCATGCCCTGCGGCTGGCGGACGGCGTGTGTACCGGCGCGGCTGTTATGATGGCCGCAATGACGACACCAACCCACGCCTCGCCCCTGCTTGTCCTCCTGCCCGGCATGGATGGCACGGCCAGTCTGTTCCACCATTTCGACGCCGCCTTGCGCACGCAGACCGCCATCGCCACCTTGGCCATCGCCTATCCTGCCGCGCCACTCGACTATGCGGCGCTGGAAGCATACGTGCGCGAGCGCCTGCCGCAGGACCGCACGTTCGTCGTGCTGGCCGAATCGTTTTCAGGGCCGCTGGGGGCCGCCCTGCGCGCCGATCCGCCGCCCGGCATGCGCGCCCTGGTCCTGTGCTGTTCATTCGTGCGCAATCCGCGCCCGATGCTGGCGCCGCTGCGCCACCTGCTGGGCCTTGTACCCTTTGGCGCCATGCCCGGCTTCGCCCTGCGCCAGGCGCTGCTGGCGCCCCACTCCACGCCGCAACTGCAGGCGGAACTGGCAGCGGCGCTGGCGCAGGTGCCGCCCAGCGTGCTGCGCCAGCGCCTGCGCGCCATACTGGAAAACGACGCCACGCGCAGCTTCGCGCGCGGCAGCCTGCCCGTGCTGTACCTGCGCGCCCGCCACGACCGCCTGGTGCCGCCCGCGAACGCCGTGCAGATACTGCGGCAGGCGCCGGGCGCGCAACTAGTTGACATCGCCGCGCCGCACATGCTGCTGCAGGCGGCGCCGGAAGCGGCCGCCATCGCCGTCGCCGCTTTTATCGACGGCCTGTCAGCCGCGCAAATATCGGCTTAAACGCGCGCTGGCCAGCACGGCCAGCCAGCTCAAGCCGCCCGCCAGCACGCTGAAGTAAATCGCCCGCAGCGGATGCTGGGGCAGCAGATACGCGAGCACGGCCGCGCCCAGCAAGGCGCACAGCACAGGCTTCCACCAGCCGGGCGGCAGCAGCGCCAGCAGCAGATTCGTGCCCGCGTACACGTAAAACACGAGCAGCAGGGCCAGGCCGCCCGCCACGCCGCGCGAGCCGAGGCTGCCGAACAGCTGCGTGTACAGGTAAAACCCCAGCCAGCTCAACACAATAAACAGCAGGCAGCCCAGCGCGTGCGCGCCCAGGCCCGCCATCAGGCGGTTTTTCATGGCAATCATCCGTATCGTCCCGTGCAACACCGCATCATAGCGATTTTGTTGGCGAGGTGAGCGGTTGACTTGCCTGGCGCGGGTCCCAGCCGGAGCCACCGGCATCGACGGCGTCCGGCCATGACACGTGGAGATAACCATGCACGGCACGGCGCAAGCGCGGCAACAGGGCCGCTGCATCGGTTTCGCCGCGTTGTGCCGAGGCGTCAATCATGCCGCGGCACAGCGCGATCATGTCCGCGGCGGCAGTCTCGGGAGCATGCACGCCATGCCGCGCCAGCAAGGCCGCCATCTGGCCGCACAGGGCCTGCCGCAGCACGTCATCTTCCTCCTGCATGGCCCGCGATGCCGGTATGGATTCCAGCGCCAGCGCCAGCGCGGGACGGCCGAACTGGTGTCGCAGAGCTGCGACGACGCACTGTTCGAGCGCCTGCGCCAGACCGGCCTTTGACTCGCTTGCTTGCCGGACATCGTGCATCAGCATGGCGCGCTCCCGTCGCAGCAGTTCGGCCAGCAGCGCCTCTTTTGACGGGAAGTACTGATACAGGGAGCCAATGCTGAAACCGGAGCGCTCGGCCACGTGGTTGGTGGTCAGCGCGGCCCGGCCATGGGTCTCGATAATGCGAGCCGCCGCCTCCAGCATGGCCGCGACGGTCGCCCTTGACCTGGCTTGCGTCGGGCGCTTGCGCGGTTCTGCCTGAGCTGCGGTGTTGGTCATGAATGCGAGTAGTCAATGTGAGGGGCGTGCCCGTATTCTAAACGCTTCCGGGACATGCGTTCCCGCCACCATGAGAGCACCATGAATACCTACCAATTGCTGTTGATACTGCACGTAGTCGCCGCCATCGCCTTTCTCGGCCCCTTGATGCTGGCGCCGCGCCTGCTGCACCTGCTGCGCAACGATGCCGGCCGCGCCACGCTCCATATGCTGCATCAGCAGATCGGCATCGCGGGGTGGGCTTTGTTGATTGGAGGGCTGGTCCTGCTGTACCAGCAGCAGTGGGCCTGGCTGCAAACCGGCTGGATGCGCCTGTCGCTGGCGCTGTTCATCGGCACGCAGGCCATCGATCATTTCTGGGCCGACCGGCAGGAACAAAAGATAGAAAACGGCACGGCATTGTCAAACACCAGGCTGAAGGCCTGGCTGATTGTCAAGGTGACCGTGTTTCTGGCCATCTGCGCGCTGATGGTGGGCAAACCGGCCTTGTTTGCCTGAACGAGCGGGCCCGCATCCATGAAAAAAGCCGGCCCTTCCATGACGAAAGGGCCGGCTTCGTTGCATCAGCCGCCGCTGCGGCTGTCGGACGACGCTTGGGCTCGGCGGCCCCGCTCATCCGACCTGCATCTGAATTACTTCGCCGTATTGAGCAGCAACTCGTTCAGGCGCTTGACGAAACTGGCCGGGTCGGCCAGCGAGCCGCCTTCGGCCAGCATGGCCTGGTCGAACAGGATGTTGGCCCAGTCGCCGAACTTGCCGCCTTCCGCGTCTTCGTATTTCAGGCGCGTCACCAGCGGATGGTTCGGGTTGATTTCCAAAATCGGCTTCGATTCCGGCGCGCTCTGGCCTGCCGCTTTGAGCATGCGCAGCAGGTTGCCCGACAATTCGTTTTCATCGGCCACCAGGCAGGCTGGCGAATCGGTCAGGCGGAACGTGACGCGCACGTCCTTGGCCTTGTCGGCCAGCACGGTCTTCATCTTGCCCACCAGGTCGGCGTACGAGGTTTCCGTTTCTTCGTGCTCTTTCTTTTCCGCTTCGTCTTCCAGCGCGCCCAGGTCCAGGCCGCCCTTGGCGACGGAAACCAGTTCCTTGCCTTCGAAGTCCTGGATAAACGACAGCATCCATTCATCGACACGGTCCGTCAGCAGCAGCACTTCGACGCCCTTCTTGCGGAAGATTTCCAGGTGCGGGCTGTTTTTCGCGGCGGCGTAATTGTCGGCCGTGACGTAATAGATCTTGTCCTGGCCTTCCTTCATGCGCGCCACGTAGTCGGCGAACGACGTGATTTGCTCGTCGCTGTCGTTGGCCGTCGATGCAAAGCGCAGCAGCTTGGCCAGGCGTTCCTTGTTGGCAGCGTCTTCGCCGATGCCTTCTTTCAGCACCTGGCCGAATTCCTTCCAGAAGACGGCGTACTTGTCCTTCTTGTCCTGCTCGTCCGCATTCGCCAGTTCTTCCAGCATGCCCAGCACGCGCTTGGTCGAGCCTTCGCGGATCACCTTGACGTCGCGCGACTCCTGCAGGATTTCACGCGACACGTTCAGCGGCAGGTCGGCCGAGTCGATCACCCCGCGCACGAAGCGCAGATACGTCGGCATCAGCTGCTCGGCATCGTCCATGATGAAGACGCGCTTGACGTACAGCTTGATGCCGCCGCGCTTGTTGCGGTCCCACATGTCGAACGGCGCCTTGGCCGGGATGTACAGCAGCTGCGTGTATTCGCTGCGGCCTTCCACGCGGTTATGCGTGTGCGTGAGCGGCGACTGGAAGTCGTGCGACACGTGCTTGTAGAATTCGTCGTACTGTTCCGGCGTGATGTCGGCCTTGTTGCGGGCCCACAGGGCGCTGGCCTGGTTGACGGTTTCGAATTCGTCCTTCAGGACGGTTTCTTTTTTCTCGTCGTCCCACTCTTCCTTCCGCATCACGATCGGCAGCGAGATATGGTCCGAGTACTTGCGGATGATGGACTTGATCTTCCAGCTCGACAGCAATTCGTCCTCGCCTTCGCGCAGGTGCAGGATGATGTCCGTGCCGCGGCCCGTTTTTTCGATGGTCTCGATGCTGTAATCGCCTTCACCGGCAGACTCCCAGCGCACGCCTTCGGAGGCGTCCGCGCCGGCACGGCGCGTTTCGACGGTGATCTTGTCGGCGACGATGAAGCCCGAATAGAAGCCCACGCCGAACTGGCCGATCAGGGCCGCGTCCTGCTGCTGGTCGCCGGAGAGTTTACCGAAGAATTCCTTGGTGCCCGACTTGGCGATGGTGCCCAGGTGCGAGATCGCCTCGTCGCGGGTCATGCCGATGCCGTTGTCGGAAATGGTGATGGTGCGCGCATCCTTGTCGAAGCCGACCTTGATCTTCAATTCGTGATCGTTGCCGTACAGGGCGTCGTTATCGATCGCTTCAAAGCGCAATTTGTCGGCCGCGTCGGACGCGTTCGAGATCAATTCACGCAGGAAGATTTCCTTGTTCGAGTACAGGGAATGGATCATCAGGTGCAGCATTTGCTTCACTTCGGTCTGAAAACCCAGGGTTTGCTTTTCGGAGACAGCCATTTTTACCTCATAGTCTTGTGGATGGGACGGATTCTACGGAGTTGGGGATGGTACAAGCGATTTCAAGAGCGACTGCCGAAAGTCGCCGCTAACCCAGCGCGCGGGCGAAAAACGCCCAGATGCGCTCGTCCTGCACCGTGGCCAGGTTCAGGCGCATGCGGGTCGACGGCAGCTGGCGCGGCGAAAACAGGCTGCCCGGCGCCAGCACCAGCCCCTCGGCCAGCGCCTTCTCGGCCAATATATTCGTGTCGCAGCCCGCATCGGCCCACACGAACATGCCGGCCGGCGCGGGATCGAAGCGCAAGCCCGCCCGTTCGACCTTGCGGTACGTACCGTCGCGCACCTTGTCGAGCCGCGCGCGCAGGCGCTCCGCATGTTTGCGGTACAGCCCCTGCGACAGGATCTTATACACGACGCGCTCGCCGATGTCGCTGGTGGTCAGGGTGGCCAGCATCTTGCGGTCGGCCAGGCGCTGCGCCCGCTCAGGCGAGGTGGCGATGAAGCCCACGCGCAGGTTCGCCGCCAGACTCTTGGAAAAGCCGCCCAGGTAAATCACGCGGCGCAGCTGGTCCAGCGCGGCCAGGCGCGTGGCTGGCTGCACAGCGCCACCCGGGTGCATGTCGCAATAGATGTCATCCTCGACGATGAGGAAATCGTGCTGTTCTGCCAGCCGCAGCACCTGGAACGCCTTGGCCGCCGACAGCGACGTCGAGCTGGGGTTGTGCAGCACCGAGTTGATCACGTACAGCTTCGGACGGTGCAGGGCCGCCAGC
Source organism: Janthinobacterium lividum (assembly GCF_011601275.1). Classification (GTDB taxonomy): domain Bacteria; phylum Pseudomonadota; class Gammaproteobacteria; order Burkholderiales; family Burkholderiaceae_D; genus Janthinobacterium; species Janthinobacterium lividum_E. Next base: position 124,099 of record NZ_JAAOLY010000016.1, read on the forward strand.
TCGGCCAGCACGGCGATATCGGGGCCGTCGCCGAGACGCGGGATGCCGATGACATTCATGCCCATGGCGGCAAAGGCGCCGAACATCAGCCAGTACGCGGGATCGTCGACGAAAATGGTCTCGCCGGGGCGGGCAAACTCGCGCGCCACCAGGTCCAGCGCCTGCATCACGCCTACCGTGGTGACGATCTGCTCGGGCGGACAGGCGATTTCCAGCCCCGCCAGCTTCAGCTGCAACTGCTGGCGCAGCGGCAGGAAGCCCTGCGGCGTGCCGTAGCCCAACAGCAGACTGCCGGGCTGGCGGCTGACGTCGCGCAAGGCGCGCGCCACCAGGTCGCCATCGAGCCACTCGGCGGGCAGCATGCCGATGCCGGGCGCGGGGATGGCCGGCGTCTGGCGGAACATGTTACGGATCAGCCACACCACGTCCATCGGCTGCGCCGCCGCATCCTGCGCGCCGGCGGGCGGCGCCGGCGTGTTCAGGGGCGAGCGCTCGCGCACGAAAAAGCCGGCGCCGCGCCGCGATTCCAGGTAGCCGCGCGCCACCAGCTTGTCGTAGCTGGCCACCACCGTGGCGCACGACACGTCCAGGCTGGCCGCGCACTGGCGGATCGACGGCATGCGCGCGCCGCCGCGCAGCAGCTTGTCGTCGATGCGCGCCGCCAGCGAACGCGCGATCTGGTCGATCAGGGTTTCGCCAGAGGCGCGCGACAGCAAAGGGAGTGTATTGCTCATATTACCATGACAGTATGTGAAATTATGCGTGAAAGTGTATTTGTACTGTATTGCTATTGAGCCCTAGGATAGCAGTACGGCGGGAATTAATCCACGCCTGCCGCACATCCCGCACCTCCATTACCGCCAGTACCAGGAAACCCATGCCATCGACCACCAGTACCGCCCCTACCGGCCACCCTCCCCGCCTCGGCGCCGACCGCAAAGGCCTGCTGCTGGGCTTGATCGCCGTCGCCCTCTTCAGCCTGACCCTGCCCTTCACACGGCTGGCCGTGGCCGAACTCGATCCCACCTTTGTCGCCCTGGGCCGCGCCTTGGTCGCCGCTTGCCTGGCCGGCCTGTGGCTGTGGCAGCAGCGCGCCCCCCTGCCGCGCCGCGAACAATGGCTGCCGCTGGCGCTCGTGTCGCTGGGCTGCGTGCTGGGTTTTCCCTGGCTGACGTCGGTCGCCATGCGCAGCCTGCCCGCCTCGCACGGCGCCGTGCTGGTGGGCATCTTGCCGCTGGCCACCGCCGTGTTTGCCGTACTGCGCGGCAAGGAACGCCCTTCCCCGGGATTCTGGCTGATGGCGCTGCTCGGCACGGCTCTGGTGGTGGCGTTCGCGCTGCGCCAGGGCGGCGGCAGCTTCCACGTGGCCGACTGGCTGATCTTTGCCGCCGTGCTGCTGGCCGCACTCGGCTATGCGGAAGGCGGACGCCTGGCGCAAGCCATGCCGGGCCAGCACGTGATTTCCTGGGCGCTACTGCTGGCCGTGCCTTTTGTCTTGCCCGTGGTGCTGTGGAATGCCTGGCCGCAGCGCGCGCTGATGGCGCAGGCCAGCGGCGCGGCCTGGCTGGGCTTTGCCTACATCTCCGTGTTTTCCATGTTTATCGGCTTCTTTTTCTGGTACCGGGGCATGGCGCTGGGCGGCGTGGCGCGCGTGGGACAGACGCAGCTGCTGCAGCCCTTCCTCACCTTGCTGGGCGCGGCTGTGCTGCTGAATGAGCCATTGACGGGCGAAAGCCTACTGTTTGCCGGCGCCGTGATCGCCGTGGTGGCCATCGGGCGCAAGCTGAAGTAAGGTTCCCTGACGCCCATTTGCAACGCCGTTGCGCGTGCGCATGGGCACGGCGGCGTGCAAGCCGTACAATACGGCAGCATCATGGCGGCGCCTATCCGGCGCCGCTTGCGCACGCACCGCCACAAGCGGGCCAACAAATCCAGCCGGCGCAGCTCGGCATCTTCTGTGAGACTCGTATGAAAATTGAAAATCCGAATCCGATCCAATGGCGCTTTGCCGAACGCGCGGAACAGCTGCAAAGCTCGTTCATCCGCGAAATCCTGAAGATCACGCAGCGTCCCGAGATCATCTCGTTTGCCGGCGGCCTGCCCTCGCCCGCCACCTTCCCCGTGGAAGAAATGAAGACCGCGTTTGACAAGGTCTTGTCGAACAATGGCAAGGTGGCCCTGCAATACGGCCCGACCGACGGCTACCTGCCGCTGCGCCAGTGGATCGCCGACTCGCTGTCGAGCAATGGCAGCACCATCCTGCCGGAACAGGTGCTGATGACGTCCGGCTCGCAGCAGGCGCTGGACTTGCTGGGCAAAGTCCTGATCGACGAAGGCAGCAAGGTGCTGGTAGAAACCCCCAGCTACCTGGGCGCCCTGCAGGCATTCTCCGTCTACCGTCCCGAATTCGTTTCCGTCGATACCGATGACGAAGGCCTGGTGCCATCGTCGATCAACCCCGTCGCCGATGGCGCGCGCCTGCTGTACGCGCTGCCGAACTTCCAGAACCCGACGGGCCGCAGCCTGTCCGTGGCGCGCCGCGTGGAACTGGTGGAAACCTGCGCCCGCCACGGCCTGCCGCTGATCGAGGATGATCCGTACGGCGCCCTCAGCTACAGCGGCGAGCCGTATCCGAAGATGATCAACATGAATCCGGACGGCGTCATCTACATGGGTTCGTTCTCGAAAGTGCTCACGCCCGGCATCCGCCTCGGCTACGTGGTGGCGCCGATGCCGCTCGTGCGCCGTCTGGAACTGGCCAAGCAGGCGGCCGACCTGCACACCTCGCAACTGACGCAGATGGTCGTGCATGAAGTGATCAAGGATGGCTTCCTGGACCGGCACATCCCCAGCATCCGCAGCCTGTACGGCAACCAGTGCCAGGCCATGCTGTCGGCGCTGGAAGAGCACTTCCCGGCCGGCGTCACGTGGACGAAGCCGGAAGGCGGCATGTTCATCTGGGTCACCCTGCCGAAACACATCGACGCGATGAAACTGCTCGACGAAGCCATCGCCAACAAGGTCGCTTTCGTGCCGGGCGCGCCGTTCTACGCCAACACGCCGGACACGCATACCCTGCGCCTGTCGTTCGTGACGGTGCCGCCGGAACGCATCCGTGAAGGCATCGCCATCCTCGGCAAGCTGATCGCTGCAAAAATGTAATCGCACTCTCCACGCCCCGCCGCCGCGGGGCGTGTCCCCTGCTGCCCCTGCAACAACGGGCACGCGTCTTTTCCGCCTAAAAACCGCTTTCATGATAACAATTGCGTGTATTTATTTTTAAAAATATCATAAAAATAATACTTTCATTGCTCGCGCAACATCGATTTTTTCACCCAAAAAAATGGCGAGGCGGTATGATTTGACCGCTGTATCAGATTTGACCCCGGTCAGCATCACCGAATATGCAGCAAACGCAGGCAGCGCTAAGTACATCGAGAAGGCCGGAAGCAATGAGTCCAGGCAGTGTGGAGCATTCCCAGCGGCGTGAGGCCGCTATTTTGATTGTCGACGATGCGCCGGCCAACCTTGAGCTGCTGCGCAAGCTGATGAGCGAACAGGGTTATCAAACCTATGTGGCCACGTCCGGCGAACGGGCGCTGGCGATCGCCCAGCGCGCCCATCCCGACCTGATCCTGCTCGACGTGCTGATGCCGGACATGGACGGCATCGAAACATGCCGCCGCCTCAAGCAGCATCCGCTGACGCAACGCATCCCCGTCATTTTCATGAGCGCCAAGACGGAAACGGAAGACGTAGTGGCCGGCTTCGACTGCGGCGCCGTCGATTACATCAGCAAGCCGCTGCGCATGGCAGAAGTGTGCGCGCGCGTGCGCGCCCAGCTGCAAATCCGCAGCAACAATGAAACCCAGCAGGAACAGGCCGAGCGCCTGCGCACCATCGTCAACAATATGGCCGAGGGCTTGCTGATCATCGAGGCCGATGGCCGCATCCAGTACACCAATCCGGCCTGCGACCAGTACCTGGGCTACCGCGAAAACGAACTGGCCGGACGCTTCATCGGCGAGCTGCTCAGCCCCCTCGTGACGCAGGAATACCTCGATTACTTCGCCATGCACGCGGCCAATCCGGAAAAAGCGCACAACCACGGCACGCGCGAAGTGGCGATCCGCCACCGCAATGGCGCAGCGTTGAGCATGGACCTGACCCTGACGCCCATGTATCTGCGCCAGCCCCTGTATATCGGCCTGCTGCACGACATCACGCACCACAAGCAGTCGGAAGACGCGCTGCAGCGCGCCGCCTATCTCGACCCGCTGACGCAGATCGCCAACCGCCGGCATTTCGACAGCTTCCTTGAAAAGGAATGGCAGCGCGCCGTGCGCGGCGGCGGTGCCCTGTCGCTGGTGGTACTCGACGTCGACCACTTCAAGCTGTACAACGACAGCCTGGGCCACCCGGCCGGCGACATCTGCCTGCAGCAGGTGGCGCAAGCCATCGATGCGCACGCCAGCCGCTCCGGCGACCTGGCGGCCCGCTACGGCGGAGAGGAATTCGTCCTGCTGTTTGCCGACACGGATGCCGGCAACGCCCTGCACCTGGCCGAGGCCATCCGCGCCAGCATCGAAGCGCTGCAGCTGCCGCACCCGCGGTCGAGCACCTCGCCATGGATCACCGTCAGCATCGGCGTGGCCACCATCCGCCCGCACCAGCTGGACGACCGCGAAGCGCTGTTCGTCGCCGCCGACCGCGCCCTGTACGTGGCCAAGGAAGCGGGCCGCAACCAGGTCCGCGCCACGCACTCGGGCAGCACGGCCTGGGAAACGGTCAAGGCATTGGTACTGCGTTAACAGGGAAGTTCAACGAAACATGTCGCGAACCAAGAGTAGGCCCACGCCCGACGCAAAGGCACTCCGGGCCGCGTCTCCGGCCCGCCATTCTTAAAACTAATCAAAACTTACGCGACACACTCAACTTCGCATTGCGTCCCACGCCCGTCACCGCTTCGCTCAGGTAGGGCATGTAATTGCGATTGAAGACATTATCCACCGTCAGCCGCACTTCCGTGCCGCGCCACGCACCCTGTTTGCCATTCCACGACGCGAACAAAGTGTGCAGCGCATAGCCTTTCGATGGCGGCAGGCGGTACACATTCCCTACCGGTAGCACGCGGTCCTGCTTCGCCACGAAGCGGCCCTGCCAGCCGATGCTGGCCCCGAGATCGGGCATGCGCCAGCCCAGGCCCGCCATCAATTTATCGGGTGCGATGGTCGACACAGGTTCGTCCTGGCCCCACGGGTCGCGCTGGGAACCCGTGCGCGTGCCGCGCTGCTTCGACAGCGAGGCGCTGGCAAACAGGCGCGGCGAGTTGTAATAGGACTCGACTTCCACGCCCTGCGTGCGGAAACCGGCCAGGTTGCGGTAGGACGACAGGGCCGGCGGCACCTTGCCCGATCCCGACACATAGCCTTCGATCAGGATGCCCAGGCGCGGGCCGATATTGTCGCTGACACGGTTCTGGTAGGCCGTCAGGCGCAGCTGCACGTCGTCGCGCTCCATGAACACGTTCTGCCGGTGCAGCATGACGCCCGTGCGCACGGCCGTCACGCGCTCGACGGCCAGGTCGCGGCTGGTGCCCGGCGTCGATGAACCGAGCCTGGACGACACATAATATTCATTCGAATACATCTCGTCGATGGTCGGCGCACGCCAGGTGCGGCTCAAGTCGCCGAACAGCGCCACGCTGCTGGATGCCTTCCAAAACAGGCCCAGGCGCGGCGACCAGCCTTCGTGCGCCTTTTCGCTGAAGTCGTGGCCAGCCGCCGCCAGCGCGCTGTTGTAACGCGACGCCTTGTTCGGCACGCCCTCGGAAACGACTCTGTCGTGGCGCAGGGCCGCCGTCACCGTCACGTCGCCATACGTCATCGCATCCTGCAGATACAGGCCCGTGGTTTCCTGCCGCCCGGCCGGCATGTAGTAGGGCTGGAAGTAGCCATAGTTGTAGCTGGGGTCCTTCAGCGCCGTCGACGACGGGTAGTACATCAAGGTGTCGCGCACGTTCTTGTGCCATTGCAGTCCCGTCAGCAGCACGTGCGACACGGCGCCCGTCGTAAACACGCTTTCGTTGCGCACTTCGGCGATGCGGTCCACGTACGAGGCCCAGCTCTCGTTGCCCAGAGAGCCCAGGTAGGAACCCAGCGAAGCGGAGGGCAGGCGCTTGTCATGCTGGTCCGTGTGCGAATAGCCGGCGCTGGCCGTCAGCTTGATCCACGGATTGTTCTGCGGCGCGTACTGCCACTTCACGGAATACGTATCGTCGTCCTGGTCGCGGTACACGGCCTTGCGCTGCCACGCCTCTTCCAGTCCGTATTTTTTGATTTCCGCCTCGGTCGGCGTGGGCACATCCTCGCCCATGGCGGCGAACGGCCCCCAGCCCGAGCTGCCGCTCTTCATGGCCGTCAGGGTCAAGAGCTGCTCCGGCGTCAGCCGGATATTCAGCTTGGCCAGGCTCGATGGCGCGTCGATGGCGGAAAAACGGAATGGCTTGCCATCGGGCTTGCGCAAATCGTCGGACTTGCGCTGCGTCGTAAAGGCCATCGCATCGAAGCGGCCGTCTTCCGTACGGCCGTAAACGGCCACGGTGGCGTCGTTTTCGGCATTGTTCGAGTGGCGCGAGTATTTGAGCATGGCGCCCGCTTTCTCGCCGCCTTCCAGCAAGTCTTGCGCATCCTTGGTCTCGACCGTGATGACGCCGCCGAAGCCGCCATTGCCGTACAAGCTCGTATGCGCGCCCTTGTTCACTTCGATCTGCTTGATCAATTCCGGCTCGATGAAGATGGAACCCTGGCGGTATTTCTCGAAGCCCTTGGGCACGCCGTCGAGGATGACTTTCACGTCCTGCACTTTATTGAAGCCCCAGATATTGAGGCTCTGGCCGCTGGGACGGGCCGTGCCTGCCAGGTCCACGCCGGGCAAGGTGTCGAGCAAGGACGCGACATTGTCGGCCTGCTGCCGTTCGATGTCGGCGCTGTTGATGTACGAGCGCCCGGCCGTGCCTGCGCTGATGGCGTCGCCGAACACGCTGATGGCGGGCATCTGCACGGCGCCGGCCTTGTCGGCCATCGCCGCCGCCCACGCGTGGCCGTGCGCGCCGCCCAATGCCAGCGCCAGCGCGGCGGCCAGCGGGGTCAATCGTTGTTTGCTGCTGCTCTTCATCGCTATCCTTGCCTGGGTTTGCTTGCTGCTCGATGCTTGTGGAATGAAAAATGCAGGGGCAGAGGACAGCGGTGCACGATCAAGCGGCGGCGTTGAAGGAAGCGTTGCGGCGGAACTCTGCCCGCGCGGACACGCCGCCGGCGCATGGCCGGCGGCGCACTGCAGTCACCGGGATAAGTTGCCTTAGTGAAATGCGGAACACATCATATAACGGATGCGAATGATTCGCAATACGATTTAATGACTAGCTATTCCGGATAGCCGGTGATGTCGGCGATCTCGCGGTACAGGGGCTGCAGCCGCGCATACATCTTCCGGTACACGCGCCGGTACAGCTGCTCGTAGATCTTGCGGTGCTCGGGATGCGGCTGGAAGACCGTGCCCTGGCGCGTCATCGCCTGCACGGCGGCGGGGAAATCCGCATGCCAGCCCAGGCCCACGCTGGCGGCGATGGCCGCGCCCAGGCCCGAGCTTTCATACACGTGGGCGCGCGCGGCCGGCAAGCCGAAGATGTCGGCTGTCAGCTGCATGGCCGCATCGCTTTGCGAACCACCTCCGGCAACGCGCAGCTCCGTGATGGCAATGCCGCTGCGCCGCTCGATGCGCTCCTTGCCTTCGCGCAGCGCATACGCGAGCCCTTCGAGGATGGCGCGGTAGATGTGGGCGCGCGTATGCACGTCGCCAAAACCGATCATGGCGCCCTTCGCTTCCGGCCCCGGCACCTTGATGCCGGGACTCCAGTACGGCTGCAGCATCAGGCCCATGGAACCGGGCGGCACGGCATCGACCAGGCGGTCGAACAGCGCTTCGGCGGACAAGCCCGTGCCATCTTCGGCCGCCGCCGCCCGTTCGCGGTCGCCGAACTGCTCCTTGAACCAGTTGACCATCCAGTAGCCGCGAAATATCTGTACTTCCGTACTGTAGGCGCCCGGCATGGCGGCCGGATACGGCGGAATGAAGCGCGTCACTTCCACGTATTTGCGGTTGGTGGTGTTGATGGTGGCCGTGGTGCCATAGCTCAGGCACGCCACGTGCGGTTCGACGCAGCCGGCGCCCAGCACTTCGCACGCCTTGTCGGCGGCGGCCGCCAGCAGCGGCGTGCCTTCCAGGATGCCCGTCGCCGCGGCAGCCGACGCCGTGATGGCGCCCATGCGCGTGCCTGGCGTCACCAGTTCCGGCAGCATGGAGCGTTGAATCGCCAGCGCCTGCCACTTCCAGTCGAAACGCCCGGCCCACGCATGGCGTTTGTAGTCGAACGGGATGTACGCCACTTGCGAGCCCGTCGAATCGATATATTTTCCGCAGAGGCGGTGGTTCAAAAAGCCCGACAGCAGCAGGAATTTGTGCGTACGGCGCCAGATGTCGGGCTGGTGCGCGCTGATCCAGTTGATCTCGGCCTCGCGGCGGAAGTACCTAATCGTGCCATCGAGGCGCGTGGCGCGAAAAAGCGCGCGCCACCACGGCGCCAGTGGCGGGATGTCGCGCGTGCTGCGCTGGTCCAGCCAGGTGATAGCAGGCCGCAAGGGCTGCCCCTCTTCATCCACGTTGACGACCGTGCCGCGCTGCGTCGTCACGGCCACGCCGGCCACCAAGGATTTACTGATGTCCGTGCTGCGCCACAGCTGCTGGCACGCTGCGCACACGGCTTGCCAGTAGCCGTCCGCGTCGTGCTCGGCCCAGCCTGGGTGGTCAGAGTAATACGCTTCCAGGAACACTTGCGCCTTGGCCGCCAGATTGCCGTCCCGGTCGAACAGCAGCGCGCGCACGCTTTGCGTGCCATTGTCGATGGCGAGAATGTACGACCCCGGGCCGGCTGCGCTGGCCATGGCCTCAGCCCAGGCTGGCCAGCGCGGCGCGCAGCGCCTGCAGCAGCGCTTGCGGATCCTTGTCCGGCCGGGCGCTGAAGACAGGCGCCTCCCAGTCCTGCCCCCGCACTGCCACCACGCGCAAGCGCCCCTGTTCGTTCCACGCCGGATACCAGCCCACGTCGACGATGTCGCCATTCGCACACGTGATTTGCAGCAGGTCTTCGCCCAGGTCGTCGACAAGGATGTCCACGCTCTGGCGCAAGTCCAGCGGCGACAGGCTGTCGTAGGTGATGCGCGCGTCGCCCAGGTCCAGGGGCTGGCCAAACAGGGTGGTCTCGATGATGCTCTCCTTTTTTTATCGTTGCTTCATTCGCCTTGCGGCACGCTGTAATGGCGGCGCCACAGGGCCAGGTAGCGCTGCTGCTCTTCTTCCCAGCGCGCATCGTCCCATCCCAGTTCGCGCTGGCAAATGGCGCGCAGGCGCGGCATGATAGCAAGCCCACCGCCGGCCAGCTGCAAACCGAGGCGCGTGCGCCGCAGCAGCAAGTCGTCCAGGTGCTGCACGTCTTCCATGCGCGCGCCCCAGCGCAGCTGCGCCCACAGCGTCTGCGTGCCGGGAATCGGCGCCAGTTCGCCGTCGTGCGCCGCATCGCACAGCGCTTGCGCGGCCGCGCCGTGACGGCCCAGCAGCCGTTCGCGCTGTTCGGCATCGAGCGCCAGGGCCTTGCCCAACAAGGGCGGCACGGCGTCGAAAATCGGCAAGGGGCGCAAATCCGCCTGCCAGCCCGGCAGCAGGGGCGCGGCACGGCGCAATGCGTCGAGGGCGATCACGCGAAACGTCGTCAGCTTGCCCCCCGCCACCGTCAGCAAGCCGTTTTCCAGCCATAACGCATGTTCGCGCGCTTCCTTCGACGGGTCAAGCTGGCCGCTGCCGATCACGGGACGCACGCCGGCAAACGTGGCCAGCACGTCGCCTTCGACCAGCGCCAGTTGCGGGAACTGCCAGCGCAACGCGGCCAGCAGATAATCGAGTTCGCCGCGCGTGATGGCCGGCTCCAGTTCCAGGCTGGCGCCGTGGTCGACATCGGTGGTGCCCACCAGGGTCACGCCCTCCCACGGATAGGCAAACACGGGACGGCCATCGTGCGGGTGCATCAGGCTGACGGCTTGCGCCAGCGGCAAACGCCAGGCGGGCAGCAGCAGATGGCTGCCGCGCAGGGGCCGCAGTTTCGGCTCTTTTCCCACCTGACCGCGCAAGGCGTCGGCCCAGGCGCCCGTGGCGCTGATCACCAAGCGCGCCCGCACGGTCCACTTTTCGCCACCGACGCCATCGTTCAATACGGCGCCCACCACCCGCTCTTCCTCGCGCAGCAGCGATGCGACGCCCAGATAATTGACGGCCACGCCGCCATGACGGCGCGCTTCCTGCAGCACGCGCAGCACCAGACGCGCGTCATCCGTCTTGGCATCCTGGTACAGCATGCCGCCCTGCAGATCGTCGCGCCGGATATGCGGCGCCAGCATGGCAAAATCCGCCGCATCGACATAGCGGCGCGCGCGCCGGCCCGCCATCACGTCATAAATCGCCAGGCCCAGCATGAACTGGCGCCGCCCCGGCTTCCTGCCCGTGTAATCGCCAAAGGCAAAGCCCTGCGGCTCGACCAGGCCCGCCGCATCCGTCAGCAAGGCTTGCCGCTCATGCACCGACTCGCGCGTTAGACCGAACTGCCCCTGCTTCAGGTAGCGCAAGCCGCCGTGCACCAGCTTCGAGGAGCGGCTCGACGTGCCCCAGGCGAAATCGCGCTGCTCCACCAGCAAGGCCGTCAAACCGCGCCGCGCTGCTTCCAGCAAGATGCCGGCGCCCGTGATGCCGCCGCCGACGATCAAGATGTCCCACTCGCGCGCCAGGATGCCAGGCAACTCCCGCCTGTTCACAAGCCGCCTCCCGCCTCGGGCAGCAGTTTGCCGGGGTTCATCATGCCTTGCGGGTCGAACTGGCGCAGCAGCGCGCGCATGGCGGCGATGCCAAGTTCACCTTTTTCGGCCGCCAGCCATGGCGCGTGGTCCGTGCCCACGCCATGCTGGTGGCTGATGGTGCCGCCGTTGGCGACGATGGCGGCGCCGGCCGCGTCTTTCAGGGCACGCCAGCGCGCCATGTTGTCTTCAAAGGTGGGCGCCAGCCGGTACACATACGTGGTGTAGACGCTGGCGCCCTGCGCGTACACATGCGACAAATGCGTGTAGGCGTGCACCTGTTCGCCGTGCGCGGCCAGCGCATTCGCGCCTGCCTGTTCCAGCGCCGCCATCATGGGCGCCACGCGCGGCCAGTCGACGGCCGTCTCCACCGTGTCGATCACATAGCCGTGCTCCCACGCGCCGTTGCGCAGGTAGACATTGCGAAAGCGCCCCTGCTTCCATTTGTCGCCCATGTGGCGCCCCGCGTGCACGCCCTTGTGCCGCCGCGCCAGCGCCAGCGCGCCGCGCAGGGCCGCGCGCGCGGGGCCGGCTTCTCCGCTGACGCCCAGCATCAGCATGCATTTGCCTTCGCCGCAGCCGCGCAGCGACAAATAGCGTTCCAGCAGTCCCACCAGTTTCTTGTGCCCGGCCAGGGTCAGCATGGTTTGCGTTTCCAGCGCGTTCGACAGGCGCAGCATGCACAGGGGCAGGCGCGATTGGGCCAGCGCCCGCACGGCCGCCTGCGCCTGGCCCCAGTCTGCAAAGAACACGGCGTGGAACGCCTCGTAGGGCGGCAGCGGTGAGACGCGCACCGTCGCCTGCGTCAGGATGCCCAGTCGCCCTTCGGAGCCGAGCACCATTTCGCGCAGGTCGATGCCGGCCGCCGACGCGGGAAACGTGGGGATGCTCAAGGTGCCGGCCGGCGTTTCCACTTCGCCGCCCGCGAACAGCTGCTCGATACGGCCATAGCGCAACGATTGCTGGCCCGACGAGCGCGTGGCGATCCAGCCGCCCAGGGTCGAATACTCGAACGACTGCGGATAGTGGCCCAGGGTATAGCCCTGCGCGCGCAGCTGCGCTTCCAGGTCGGGGCCATACACGCCCGCGCCGAACGTGGCCAGCTGCGCCTCGCGGTCCAGGTGGCCCAGCGCGCACAGGCGCGCGAGGCTGACCGACAGCACGGGACGCGGTCCCGCCGCTACCGTCAAATGCCCGGCCACGCTGGTGCCGCCGCCGTGCGGGATGACGGCCACGCAGGCCTGGCGCGCATACGCGAGCAGCTGGCGCACCTGCAGCGCGCTGTCGGGAAAGGCCACGCCATCGGGCACAGCGCCGATGCGGCCATGACGCAATTTGAACCAGTCGGGCAGGCTTTGGCCGAGCGCATGGCGCACGCGCGTGGCGGGCTGGGTGTCGATCAGCGGATGCGGCGCCAGGCGCGAAGCGGGCACCTGCGCGCAGGCGTCGTCGAAGGTGGCGTCGACGATGCCGCTGCCCGGCCCCAGGCGCTCGCGCAGAAACGCCAGCGCGTCCCCGCTCAGCGCATACGTGATGCCGTCATCTCCCCAGCCATTCCAGCGTTGCATCGACATCCCCTCTCATTGGTCAAGTTGCCGGCCAGTTGCACGCCACGGCGGCTTGCTATACTGTTCTTGCCTGATTTTCTTGCTAGATCAATAGCATATGCCGCCACAGACGAAGGGTATTGGTTTTTCATGACAATCGCATTGTTCCATCATGACAAGCACTGAAGGCCGGGTCGCCGGCGCCTACCTGCTGCCGCTGCTGGAAGCGGCCGGCGCGCATGGCATCGCAGCAGCCACCCTGGCGCAAGCGGCCGGCGTGGCGCCGCACAGCCTGGAAGCGTCCGCGCCCAACCTTGCCGCGCGCGACTACGTGCGCCTGCTCGATGCGGGCGCGCTGCTGGCGGGCGACGCGCATTTCGGCCTGCATGTCGGCCAGCGGGTGCGCATGGGCACGTACAGCGCGTATGGCTTGATCTTACTCAGTTGCAGCAACGTGGGTCAGGTACTGGAACAGACGGCCCGCTATGAACGGCTGGCGCACGACCTGGGCCAGTCGGCCCTGCAGCGCGATGGCGCCGTCGCGCATTACCGCTGGACCAGCAACTACCCGGGCGCCAGCCGGCACCTGGTCGACAGCGTCTTTGCCGGCATCCGTGTCAGCGGCGACTGGCTGGCGGGTATGCCGCTGCCGCCGGCCCGGCTGGCGTTCAGCCACGATGGCGGCGGCGACCTGCTGCGCCACGCGGCCCACCGCGACGAATACGTGCGCGTGCTGGGCAGCCTGCCCGCCTTCAACGCCCCCGCCAACACGGCCACCTTCGACGCGCAATTGCTGGACTGGCCCGTGCCGAACGCCGACGTCAGCCTGTACCCCGTGCTGTGCCAGCATGCGGAACAGTTGCTGGCGCAGCGCGAAGCTGAAACGGACACTGGCGGCGCCATCGACGCGCAAGTGCACGCGGCCATCGTGGCAGGCTTGCGCAATGGCTCGGCGCGGCTGGCCACCGTTGCCGCCGCCCTCGCAGTGACGCCGCGCACCTTGCAGCGCAAGCTGGCCGACGCGGGCACCAGCTTCCAGACCCTGCTGGACCAGGCCAGGTACGGCCTGGCGCGCGACTATCTGCGCGAGCCGGATTTGTCGCTGGTCGACATCGCCTTCCTGCTCGGCTACCAGGAACAAAGCGCGTTCAACCACGCGTTCCGCACCTGGGCGGGCACCAATCCCGGCGCCTGGCGCCTGCAGGAAATCCTTGACAGGCAGCAAGCCGTTTAGCCGTGCGCGGGGCATGCGCATCCCGTTTTCTCGCTATACTGGCATAGTCAGGTTTTCCACGATCACTCCAACCCGCAATGCAAAGGATTAATATGCAACTCAAAGACAAAGTCGCACTGATTACCGGCGCCGCCAGTGGCATCGGCAAGGAAATGGCCATCGAATACGCAAAACAGGGCGCCAAGGTCGTCATCGCCGATCTGGTCCTGGAAGCGGCCAGCAAGACGGCCGGGGAAATCAAGCAATCGGGCGGCCAGGCGTTTGCCGTCGCCATGGATGTCTCGAGCGAAGAACAAGTCGACAAGGGCGTGGCCGACGCCGTGGCCCACTTCGGCGGCATCGATATCCTGATCAGCAATGCGGGCATCCAGATCATCAGCCCCGTCGTCGACTACCCGTTCGAGCAATGGAAAAAGATGCTGGCCATTCACATGGACGGCGCCTTCCTCACCACGCGCGCCTGCATGCGCGAAATGATCAAGGCGGGCCGCGGCGGCGCCATCATCTACATGGGTTCCGTGCATTCGCACGAAGGCTCGCCGTTCAAGAGCGCCTACGTGGCCGCCAAGCACGGCTTGCTGGGCCTGGCCAAGGTGGTGGCCAAGGAAGGCGCGAAAGACGGCATCCGCGCCAACGTCATCTGCCCGGGCTTCGTGCGCACGCCGCTGGTCGACAAGCAAATCCCCGAACAGGCGGCCCAGCTGAACATCAGTGAAGAAGACGTGATCAAGAAAGTGATGCTGAAAGACACCATCGACGGCGAATTCACCACCACGCAAGACGTGGCGCAAACGGCCGTGTTCCTGGCGGCCTTCCCGTCGACGGCATTGAGCGGCCAGTCGATTGTCGTCAGTCACGGCTGGCACATGCAGTAAACAGGTAACGCATCTGGCAGGCGGCGCCGTCCGCCTGCATCACCGCATCTGAAAGTTCCCAATTGCAAGACAACACTTACCGCCACCCGCGCGCGGGCTGGCCGGGGCGGCTCTTTGCCGCGCTCGCCAATTGCACGCGCTTTGCCAAGGTGCGCCAGGCCGTCATGTCGCGCCTGCCCTTCCTGACACTGCACAGCGACGTGCGCGACGTCGTCTACGTGAGCTGGCTGGTCGACGCCGCTGCCGCGCAGCAACTAATGCCCGCGGGCGTGACCCTGTGGCAGCACGGCGGCAAGACGCCATTTACCGTGCTGACCTACCGCCACGGGCATTTCGGCCCGTCCCTGCTCGGTCCCTTACGCAAGCTGCTGCCATCTCCCCTGCAAAGCAACTGGCGCTTGTACCTGGACCAGACGCCAGCGGGCGCGCCGGCCGTGCCCTGCGTGTATTTTCTGAAAAACATCATGGACAGCCTGCCGCACGCGCTGGGCACGCGGCTGTTCAGCGACATCCTGCCGACCCACCTGGCCGCCGGCATGACGCATGACGTGACGGCCACGCAGGCGCGTTGCACGATCACGCCCGGTGCCGGCAGCGCCCCGCTGCTCGACGTGCAGGCGGACATCACGGCGGAGCATGGTCTCGATGCCGACTGGCAGCAACTATTCGGCAACTGGCGCGACGCCGTCGCCTTCCTCGCCTGCCAGGATGCGGCCATCGCGCACGTGCCGCGCAACGGCAAGCTGGTCTTTGGCGAAATCGACTTGCCCGTCGAGGTGGATCAAGTGCAGGCGCTGACGGCCTTGCGCGCCGACTGCGGCATGCTGGTCCAGCTGCCGCCCCTGTCAACCCCGTTTGCCTTTCTCGTGCCCAAGGTTGCCTTCAAGGCGCTGTCAGAGCGCCTGCTGTAGCGCGGCGGCGCTCGGGCGCGCGCAGGGGAGCAGCTTGGCCGCCCCTGCGCCGTTCCAGCTTGAACAGGGCCATCGCCTGCTCCAGCTGCAGAGTCTGGTCTTGCAGCGAAGCGGATGCCGCCGCCGATTCCTCCACCAGCGCCGCGTTCTGCTGCGTCACTTCATCCATTTGCGTGACGGCCATATTGACCTGGCCGATGCCGTGGCTTTGTTCGCGCGAAGCGGAAGCGATCTCTTCCATGATGCCGTGCACGCCCTGCACGGCGCCCAGCATCTCGGCGCTGCTGGCGCCCGCCTGCTGCGCCAGCTTCGCGCCCGCCTCCACCTGCGCCAAAGACGCCGTGATCAATTGCTTGATTTCCGTGGCGGCCGCCGCGCTGCGATGGGCCAGGCTGCGCACTTCGCCCGCCACGACGGCAAAACCGCGCCCCTGGTCGCCCGCGCGCGCCGCTTCCACGGCCGCGTTCAAGGCGAGGATATTCGTCTGGAAGGCAATGCCTTCGATGATGCCCGTAATGTCGCCGATCTTCTTCGATGAAGCGTTAATGTCCGCCATCATGTTGACCATCTGGCCGACGAGTTCGCCGCCGCGCCCGGCCAGGCCGTGTACCTTGCCCGCCATGTCGCTGGCCTGCACGGCGTTGCCGCTGTTTTGCTGCACCGTGGCCGCCAGCTGTTCCATGCTCGACGCCGTCTGCTGCAGGGCCGACGCCTGCGCTTCCGTGCGGCCCGACAAGTCCATATTGCCGGCGGCGATTTCCTGGCTGGCCATGCTGATGCGCAGGAAATTGCCGCGCACGTCGCCAACGATGGAGTGCAAGTTCACGCGCAGCTGGCGCAAGGAACGCAGCAGCTGTCCCATCTCGTCGCGCCGCGTCGTGTCGAGTTCTCCCGTCAGGTCGCCGCCCGCCATCACGTCGCAGGCCTGGCGCGCCTGCTGCAACGGTTGCAGCACGGCGCGGTGCAAGCTGTGCCAGAAATACAGGGTCGCGCCCAAGGCCAGCACGGACAGGCCCGTCAGCCAGCCGCCCGCGCGGGCCGGCAGCACGCCCGCATGCCACGCCAGTTGCAGCAGCAATACCAGGCTCAGCAAGCCCAGATTCCAGCCGATGCGCTTGCCCAGCGGCAGGTCGCGCAAGCTCGCCAGCCTGGCCAGCCAGCCCGTGCGCACGGCCGCGCCCTGACTGATGACGATGCCATCGGCCTGCCCCGCCCTGATGCGCGCGTACAGGGCGGACGCCTGCGCCACCTGCTGGCGCGTGGGCTTGGTGCGCACGGACATGTAGCCGACGGCCACGCCATCCTCGACCACCGGCGTCACGTTCGCCAGCACCCAGTAATAATCGCCATTCTTGCAGCGGTTTTTCACCATGCCGCTCCACGAACGACCCGAGCGGATGGTGGCCCAGAAATCGGCAAACGCTTCGACCGGCATATCCGGATGGCGCAGGATGTTTTGCGGGGCACCGATCAATTCTTCCGCGCTGTAACCGCTGACGGCGATGAAATACGGGTTGGCATAGGTGATATTGCCTTGCAAGTCGGTAGTCGAGACGATGGTCTCGCTATCGCTCAAGTTGATCTCGGTATCGCTGACGGGAAGATTGAGTCGCATGGTCGGATCCTTGGCTGTAGCCCTTGCGGGCACGGGGAAGTGGTCAAATGCGGCACGGAAGTAAGCCGGCGGCAGTCCGCATCGACACATTAATTTTAATATTTAACTATTAATTTAAATCGGCAATTTTCACGGATGAGATTGCCTTGCGAAACTGCAAAGATTGCGGACGCGGCATGGCCGCTGATGTGATGGCGCAAGCAGCGCCGGAACAGCGTGGCTGTCCCGGCGGAAAAACGTTTAGCGGGGCACGTAGCGCCAGTTGCCGCTCTCGAGCATGAACGTCAGTTCCGTCTTGATGGCTTCCGGGCGGCTCGGCACGCTCAATTCCGTATCGCATACGAGGTAGCCCGTCTTGCGCTGGACGTCGCACTCGTTGACGACCTTGACCTGCATGGTGCTCTGCGCTTCCTGCATCTGCACGTCCTTGGCCGCTTCCGGATTGCGCGCCGCTTCTTCCTTGGCCCACGCGCGTATCATCGCTTGCGCCTCAGCCGGCGAGGGTCCCGCGAACTTGGCGTTCTTGCGCTCGACGCCGACCCAGGTATCGCCCTCTTTACGCAGGGGCAGTACATTAAAGGCATCGCGCATGCCGGCGCTCATGCCCACCAGGCATACCACTTCGCCCGGCACTTCCTGCGACTCCTGGCAACCGGCAAGGCTGGTCACCTTGATGACGAACGGCATGCTCGACTGCGTCTTCGCTTGTGTCTTGGCTACGCCCGCCTGCACGGCGGCATGGATTTGCTCGAGTGTCGGCATGGTGGCCGCCTGGGCCGGCAAGGTGGCGAACAGGGCGGCGGCGGTCAGGGCGATGGAAGTCAGGCGCATGGGTATCGGGAGTAGTGATCAAAGGCCGGCAGTCTAGCACTTTGCATAAAAACAGCTGTTTCTATAGAGAATTATCCACGACATCGGCTACAAGAAAGGCGCCGCCCCCGTCAACCTGTCCGCGCAGGCGCAAGCCGATGGCGCGCAGCATCTCGACCAGCTCGCGCAAGCGCAGGCCTTCGTCCGTCAGCCGGTATTCCACCTTGACGGGCACTTCCGCGTAGACCGTGCGCGTCAGCAAGCCCGCCTCTTCCAGCGCGCGCAAGTCCAGGGTCAGCATGCGCTGCGAGATATTCGGCACGGCGCGGCGGATTTCGCTGAAGCGCTTCGGCCCCGCCATCAGATAGCTGAGCAGCACCACCCGCCAGCGCCCGCCCAGCAATCGCATAGCCTCTTCCACGGCGCAGCCGGAGACATTGTCTTTCATGATTCGCTTCTCGCATGGTATAAAAAATGTACCTATACCACATTATTCTGGCTTCTTCCAAATAGTAACCATCGCGTTTAGACTGCCCTTCCCTCACCTCATTGGAGTTTTGACTTGGAAACCACCCTGATCTACAGCGTGCCGTTCGGCTGCTCGTTTGCCGCCATCGCCGCCCTCGAATGGAGCGGCCTGCCGTATCGTTTGGCCCGCGTGGAAGCGCGCGATCCGGCCAGCAAGCAGCATCCGGCCTTTCTCTCCATCAACCCGCTGGGCCAGACGCCGGCCCTGCTCACGCACACGGGCGCGCCGCTGCTGGAAAGCATGGCGATCCTGCTGCACCTGGCCGCCCGCGCGCCAGGCAGCAGCCTGGGCTTTGCGCAAGGCACGCCAGACTACGACCGCCTGAACAGCGTACGGTCCTTTTTGCACACGACGTTTCACGCCGCTTTCATGCCCGCCTTTCAGGCGTCGCGCGCGGCTGATGGCGATGCGCGCGCGGGCGTCTGGCGCGAAATGGCCGTCGAGAAGGTGAACAAGAGCCTGGCCCACCTGGAGCGCCTGCTCGCTGGCCGCGCGTGGCTCGCCTCCGATGCCGCACCGACCATCGCCGACGCCTACCTGGCCGCCACGGCGCGCTGGGCCGAACCGCTGCAGCTGGCCAGCATGGCCGATTATCCGAACACGGCGCGCGTGCTGGCCGCGCTGGAACTAGACCCCGGCATCCGCTTTGCCCACGCCATCGAGGACGGCGTGCCGGCCGTCAGTCGGGGCGGCTTCCTGGACCACGTGACGCTCGACCAACTGGCACTGCAGGCCGGCTAACCGCCGGTCAACTCCCGCAGCTGGCGCGTCTTTATTGCTATGATGTCGGGCTGCCGGCGGTACAGCCGGCCACGTCAATACCATATCGATAACGTCGTCATAAGAATCGGGAGTTTGAATGAGTTTACGTCTGCTGCTCTTGGGAGCATTCAGTGCCGCCATGGCCACCACCGCCGCCGTGCCGGCATTGGCCGCACCGCGCGGTTTCACCGTGGAAGACATGGTGGCCATGGAACGCGTGGGCAGCCCCGTGCTGTCGCCGGACGCCACGCGCGTCGTCTATACGGTGCGCACCACCAACCTGGACAAAAACCGTGGCAACACGCAGCTGTGGATGATCGACCTGCGCGCGCCGAACGCGGCACCACGCCAGCTCACGCGCGGCGACGCCAGCGCCAGCGACCCGCAATGGTCGCCGAACGGCGACGCCATCTACTTCCTGTCCGGCCGTTCCGGCTCCTCGCAAGTATGGCAACTGCCCCTGAACGGCGGCGAAGCGGCCAAGGTCACCGACCTGGCGCTGGACGTGGATACCTACCGCTTGTCGCCGCAGGGCGACCGCCTGGCCTTCAGCATGGGCGTCTTCCTCGATTGCGCTGACATCGCCTGCACGAAGAAGCGCCTCGATGACAAAGCCAAGAACAAGGCGAGCGGCATGGTCTACGACCAGATGTTCGTGCGCCACTGGGATACCTGGGCCGACGGCCGCCGCAACGCGCTGTACTCGGCGCCGATCGATTCGACCGGCAAGGTCAGCGCCGCGCCCGTGAGCCTGAGCGGCACCCTCGACGGCGACGCGCCTTCAAAACCGTTCGGCGACAACGGCGAATACCATTTCAGCCCCGACGGCAAGTCGGTGGCATTCTCCGTGCGCGTGGCCGGTCGTACGGAATCGTGGTCGACCAACTTCGACGTCTACACGATTCCCGCCGCCGGTGGCCAGGCGCCGCGCAACCTCACGGCCGACAATCCGGCCTGGGACGCGAAAGCCACCTACTCACCCGATGGCCGCACCCTGGCCTATGTCGCCATGACCAAGCCGGGCTTCGAAGCGGACCGTTTTCATTTGGTGCTGATGGATGTCGCCACCGGCAAGAAGCGCACCGTGGCCGACGACTGGGACCGTTCCGTGGCCGACTTCCGCTGGACGCCGGACGGCAAGGCCTTCCTCGTTTCCGCCGATGACGTGGGCCAGCACCGTCTGTTCCACATCGACGCGGCCAGCGGCAAAGTCACTGCGCTGACGGGCAAGGGCGCCGTGGGCGACTTCGACGTGCGCGGCAACACCATCGTGCTGGCGCAAGCCAACCTGGCCTCGGGCGCGCAGCTGTACACGCGCAAGCTTGACGCGAAGTCGGAAAACGCGCCGATGGTGCAGCTGACGAAACAGAACGCGGCAGCCCTGGCCGACGTGCGCTTCGGCGAATATGAACAGTTTTCGTTCGCCGGCGCGAATGGCGAGACCGTCTACGGCCACGTCATGAAACCGTGGAATGCCAAGGCCGGTGAAAAATATCCTATCGCTTTCCTCGTGCACGGCGGCCCGCAGGGCAGCTTCGGCAATAGCTGGAGCTACCGCTGGAATCCGCAAGTGTATGCGGGCGCCGGCTATGCAACCGTCTTCATCGACTTCCACGGTTCGACCGGCTATGGCCAGAAGTTCACGGACTCCATCAGCGGCGACTGGGGCGGCAAGCCGCTGGTCGACTTGCAGAAGGGCCTGGAAGCGGCCACCAAGAAATTCCCATGGCTGGACCGCGAGCGCAGCTGCGCGCTGGGCGCGTCGTACGGCGGCTACATGATGAACTGGATCGCCGGTAACTGGCCGGACGGCTTCAAATGCCTGGTCAACCACGACGGCGTGTTCGACAACCGCGGCATGGCTTACGCGACGGAAGAACTGTGGTTCACGGAATGGGAAAACGGCGGCACCTACTACGACGCGCCGGCCAAGTACGAGCAGTTCAACCCCGTCAACTTCGTGAAAAACTGGAAGACGCCGATGCTGGTGGTCCAGGGCGACCTCGATTTCCGCATCCCCACAGCACAAGGCCTGGGCACCTTCACGGCGCTGCAGCGCCAGGGCATCCCGAGCAAGCTGCTGGTCTTCCCGGACGAAAACCACTGGGTGCTGAAGCCAGCGAACTCGCTGTTGTGGCATCACACGGTGCTCGATTGGCTCAATACCTACACTAAAAAGTAAGCCTGTACCAAAGTAAAAAGCCGCACAGTTCGCACTGTGCGGCTTTTTTACGTCCGTCAAACTATATCAATACGTATTGAGCGCCTTGGCAAACTTCACGATCCACAAGCGGCTCGGACGCTCGCGGTCGTCGCCGCGCGCCACGCGGATGGTGTTGGCGGCGTTGCAACCGGCGGTGCTGCTGGTGACGATGGTGCCGTTAGCATCGACCGTGCACTTGGTCACGTCGGCGCCATCGACTTCCACGCCATTCGCGTCAAAGACCTTGGTTTTCAGGCCGAAGTCATTGTCGTTGGCCAGCGCGATGGTGGAGTCGTCGATCAGGGTCAGGCCCTCGGCCTTTTCCGCAGCCCAGCCGATGGCGTTCAAGTCCAGCAGCAGGGTTTTCTTCAGCGGTGTGACGGTGGCCCAGTCGGCGCCATTGACGGCCACGCCGCCCATGCTGCTTTTTTCCAGGTCCGACGTCGTCACGTTGAAGGCGGCGGCCGCAATATCGGTGGCGCCCTTCAGTTCGACCAGCATCAGTTTATTGAACACCTTGCCCGACGGCGCGGCGCCCTGCTCGATGACGAGGAATTTGCCGCCGCCCAGTGCCACCATGTCGCCCAGCTTGGCGTTGCCCGTGCGGCCATCCTGGTAGTCGGCCGCATTGAGCGGATACGCATACATCTTGCCGCTGCTGCCTGTCACCGGATCGAATTCGATCCAGCGCGTGAAGCGGGCGAAGCGCTCGACCTGTTCATTCTTCTTCGTCACCGAGTACGGCGCGCTGCCGTCGGACAGGGGGCTTTGCAGGAAGGCGTAGAGCTTGTCGTTGCTCGTATCGAGCGTCATGCCTTCCATGCCGCGGTTGGCGCGGCGCTTGGCGAACAGCGCCGGCAAGCCCTTGCCCGGCTCGTACTTGGCCTGAATGATGCCCGTGGCCGCGTCGATCTTGACGATGAACGGACCGTATTCGTCGGACACCCACAGCGCGTTGCGCTTTGTATCGACGACGATGGCCTCCGAATCGAGGCCGCCCGCATTGAAGACAGCCTTGCCTGCCACATCGAACTTCATCGCATCCATGACGGGAATCTCGGCCGAATTGCCGACGGCGCCCACTGGCACGGGCAAGCCCGAGCTGTTGACGGTGGCCGATACCTTGATCGGCGTCGACGAACTCAGGACGGCGCCGTTCTTGCCCACCGTGAGCACGCCGAACGAAGGCGTAAAGCTCGGCGACGGGAAGATCTTGCTGCCGATGGTGCCCTTGCCCGATGGATCGGGCACGAGCGGGCCATCGCCGTTCGGGCCGCGGTCCGTCAAGCCATAGAATTCCAGGTCGCCGGCCGCATTCTTGCCCTTGTAGGCCAGGCCCGAGCCGTACGATGGCAAAAAGCCGTTCGGGAATTCGCCCTTGATCTTGGCGTTGGCGCCTTCGTACGGCACGTAGAACTTGCTGTCCGCCTGGATCTGGTAGCGCGTCACCGTCACTTTTACTTCGCCGACCGGATTGGCTTGCGTCAGCGCCTCGTTGACGGGCGCGCCCGCTTTCGAGGCCAGGGTATCTTCAAAATGCTCGCGCACGAGGGCGCGGCGTTCCGCATCGACCGTGCGGCCGGCGAATTTAGCGCCCACGGCTGTCAAATGCGCAGCCAGGGCAGCATTGAAGACGGCCGGGACGGCGGCAAAGTCCAAGGTCTTGCCGGCCAGTGCAGCCTTTACTTCCGCCGTCAGCTTGATGCCGTTCGACGGATCGCTGTCCTCGTCCAGCAATTGCAGCGCCAGCAGGCGGTTGACGACCTTGTCGTCCGCCACGTTGGTGCTGGCGGCCAGCGCCAGCGGCGTGACGACGGCGCTGCATGGCGCCGAGCCCAGGGCGAGGCCGCCCACGCTGAAGGCTACCGTATCGCCCGGGTTGCAAATGAACTCGCCCTTGGCATTGGTGCTGGCCTTGGCCGCGCTGCCCGCCACGTAATCGAGGCCTTCCACCGCGCCGTCGAGGAACACGCCTGTCTGCGCCACGGGCTTGGCCGGCTCATTGTGGCTGTCGCTGCCGCCACAGGCGGCCAGGGCCAGGCCAGCGGCGATGGCCAGCAGGGTCAGTTTCGGGGTGGACGTTACGGCAGTCTTCATGCATTCCTCGGCTAGGGTGGGGTTGAAGCCGTGGAGGATAACTGCTCAAAGTGACAAGCCCATGACAGGCATCACGGCGGTGGCGTATCCGCAACAGGTCCGCCGATGCCGCCAAAGCGTCCATCGGCCTGGCGCCGGAATTCCTTGGGCGTGACGCCCTTCACCTGCAGGAAGCGGCGGTTGAAGTTGGCCACGTTCTGGAAACCCACGTCGTAGCAGACATTCGATACGTATTGATCCGTATCCATCAGCAGCTGGCAAGCCTTGTTGATGCGCAGGCGGTTCATGAAATCCGTGAAGCTGTTGCCCGTCGCCTTGCGGAAGAAGCGCGAGAATTTACTCAGCGACATGCCCACCTGCTCGGCCAGCATTTCCGCCGAAATCGGCTCGCGGTAATTGTCCGTGATGTAATTGAGGACGGCATTGACCTTGGCCAGGGTGGCGTCATCGTCATACGAGCGCAGGGAGGCGCTCGACAGCAAGCGGTAATTGGCCGTGCGCGCCAATTTGCTCATCAGCTGGACGAATTCGGCGAAGCGTTCGGCGCCATGCGTGGCGCGGATGCGCGCCAGATGCTGCTCGGCCTCGTGTCCCATGTCGAAAAACTCCACGCCGTAGCTGGAGCGCTCGAGCAGCGGCAGCAGTTCGCGCAGTTCGGGGATCACGCGCGCGGCGCCGGCCAGCGGCGCGTGGGCGAATTGCACGATCATGTCGCGCAGCGTCACGCCCCCTTCCGGCATCACGTTGGATATCCAGTTATGAGGCAATCGCGGCCCCGTCAGCACCAGGTGGCCCGGTGAAAACTCGCCAATATAGTCGCCCACGAACAATCGCCCGCTGGTGGCGACGATCAGGTGCAGCTCATACTCTTCATGGCAGTGCCAGCGTACGCGCGAGCTGGGATAGCCATGTTCCAGGTAATTGATGATGCCGTCGTAGCTTTCGCGCTCCAGTTCGGGCGCCTTGCGCTCGCTGTCCTTCTGCCATCGGTATTCCATGCTTGTCTCTCCCAGGCTGTCTTCGCCTGTGCCATCCAATGTACCTCAAAAAGCGTCACTCGCCAAAGCGGCCCAGCGCCTGCTGGCGAAATTCCTTTGGCGTCATACCCTTCAATTCCAAGAAGCGCCGGTTGAAATTGGCCACGTTATTGAATCCCGCCTCGTAGCAGATGTTGCTGACGTAGCGCTCCGTCTCCATCAGCAGCTGGCACGCCTTGTTGATGCGCAAGCGGTTGACGAAGTCCGTGAAGCTGTTGCCCGTGGCGTGGCGAAAAAAGCGCGAAAACGTCCGCTCGGGCATGTCTACCTGTTCGGCCAGCTTTTTCAGCGAGAACTGGCTGCTGTAATTGTGCACGATGTAGTTGATGGCGGAACTGATGCGCGCCAGCGCCACGTCGTCGTCGCTCGACTGCATCGGCACCGTCGACAGCAGCTGATAGTCGCTGGTCTGCGCCAACTCGCCCAGCAAGGTCAAAAATTCGATGAAGCGCGGCAGGCCGCTGCTGTCGCGGATGCGCCGGAAGCGCCGTAACGACTGTTCGCTGACGCCAAAGAATTCCACGCCGTGCAGGGCGCGCTGCAGCAGCGGAAAAACATCCTTCAATTCAGGAATGGCGGCGGCCATCGAGGCCAGCGGCGCATGCGAAAACTGGACCACCATGTCGCGCAAGACCACGCCTTCGGGCGGCGTGTCGAGCGATACCCAGTTGTGCGGCACGCGCGGCCCCGTCAGCACCAGGTGGCCGGGCGTGAACTGGCCGATGTAGTCGCCGACGAAGACCTTGCCGCTGCTCTCGACGATCAGGTGCAGCTCGTACTCGTCGTGATAATGCCAGCGCACCAGCGCATTCGGAAAGCCGTGCTCGAGGTAGCGGATGAAGCCGAAACTGCCTTTTGGCTCGAAGCCGGGCGTGGCGTCGCGCTGCTGTTCCAGCTCCATCTGCGGCAGTGAGGCATCGGCTTTGCGTGGCATGGCGCGCCCTTCCCGTCAGGCCACGATCTGTTCCAGCGCCCCGCGCGCGCCCAGCCCATACAGGCTGGCCAGCGCTTGCGCCACGGCCTGCGCAAACGCTGGCGTGTCGCTCAAGTCGCCGAACAGCTCGCGCAGGGACAGCAGCGCCGCAGCGTCCGCCCCGCCCTGCAGCGCCAGCGCGCGCAGGCGCGCCGCATGCGGGTCGTTCAGGGGCATCTCGCGCCCCTGCTCGTCGTGGCCCTCCAGGTAGCGGAACCAGCACGCCACGGTGAATGCCAGCAGCTTGATGGCTCCCCCCTGGGCCAGCGCTTCGCGCACGGATGGCAGCACGAATTTCGGGATGCGCGCGGATCCCTCCGTGCCGATGCGCGCCAGCTGGTCGCGCACGGCCGGATTCGAGAAACGTTCGATCAGCGTATTTTTATAGCGCGCCAGGTCGATGCCTTCCACTTCATCCAGCAGCGGCGTGACCTCGTCATCCATCATGCGCCGCACGAGCGCGCGGATGCCAGGATCGTTCATCGCTTCGTGCGCAAACGTGTAACCGAGCTGCATGCCGATGTAGCACAGGGCCTGGTGGCTGGCATTCAAGAGGCGCAGCTTCATCTTTTCATACGGCAGCACGTCGTGCGTCATCTGCGCGCCCACCTTTTCCCAGGCCGGCCGGCCCTGCGGGAATTCGTCTTCGATGACCCACTGGCGGAACGGCTCGCACACGACGGGCCAGGCGTCGATGATGCCGAAGCTGTCGCGCACGAGCGCCCGGTGTTCATCCGTGGTGGCCGGCGTGATGCGGTCGACCATGCTGTTGGGGAAGCTGCCATCGGTGGCCAGCCAGCGCGCCAGCTCGAGGTCGCGCAGGGCGACAAAGGCCAGCAGCATCTTGCGCGTAACGTCGCCATTGTTTTGCAGGTTATCGCAAGACATGATGGTAAACGGCGCCAGGCCACGTTGGTGGCGCCAGGCCAGCGCGGCGGCCAGGTAACCGAACGAACAGCGCGGCGATTCCGGATGCGCCAGCTCATGCACGATGTCGGGGTGAGCCGCATCGAATTCGCCCGTGCCCTGGTTCACGTAATAGCCGCCCTCGGTGATGGTCAGCGCGACGATGCGCGTGCCGGGGTCGGCCAGTTTTTCCAGCACGGCTTGCGGGTCATCGGGCGCATACAGGTAGTCGCCCACGCAGCCGATGATGCGGGCAGAGTCGCCGGCCGCGCTGCGCTCGACCACCGTATACAAGCCGTCCTGCGACTGCATGGCGTCGCGCATGGCCGCGTCATGCGCCAGCAAGCCCACGCCGCAGTATCCCCATTCCACATTGCCGGGCAAGGCCAGCAAATCGTCGAGGTAGACGGCCTGGTGGGCGCGGAAAAAACCGCCCACGCCGATATGCACGATGCTGGGCACGAGCGTCTCGCGCACGTACGCGGGCACGGTGACGGTGGCCTGCAGCTTGGCCAGGTTCGCCTGTTTCAGTTCAATGGCGCTCATTTCAAACTCCCTTGGCGGCGGCATAGGTCTTGCCGGCGCGGTCAAAATAATGGACGAAGCCCGGCTCGAACGTCAAATGCGTCTGCTGGCCCGGCTGCAGGCTGCTGCGCTCGGCGCCGCGCGACACCACCTGCACATTGTTCGGCAAGCGCACATAGGTCAGGGTTTCCACACCCAAGGACTCCACCAGATCGACCGTGACGGGCACGCTGCCCGGCTGCGCCGCGCCCAGGTGCACGTGTTCGGGACGGATGCCGACAAAGCCATCGGCCTGCGCCGCGCTGCCCGCCTGCGCCAGCAACTGCGGCGCCGCGTCGGCCGGCACCACGTTCATGCTGGGCGTACCGATGAATTGCGCGACAAAGCGGTTGGCGGGGCGGTCATACAATTCCAGGGGCGAGCCATGCTGCTCGATCTGCCCGTCGCGCAGCACCACGACCCTGTCGGCCAGGGTCATCGCTTCGACCTGGTCGTGGGTTACATAGATGGTGGTGGCGCCCAGTTCGCGGTGCAGCTTGGCGATCTCGATGCGCGTCTGCACGCGCAGTGCCGCATCGAGGTTCGACAGCGGTTCATCGAACAAAAACACTTTCGGATCGCGCACGATGGCGCGGCCGATGGCCACACGTTGGCGCTGGCCGCCCGACAGTTCCTTCGGCGTGCGCTCCAGGTATTTTCCCAGGTCGAGGATGGCGGCCGCCTTGTCGACTTTCTCGCGGATGATGGCGGGATCGACGCCGGCCAGTTTCAGCGCGAAGGACATGTTCTGGAACACCGTCATGTGCGGATACAGCGCATACGACTGGAACACCATCGCCAGGTCGCGCTTGGACGACGGCAGGGCCGTGATGTCGCGCCCATCGAGCGACAGCTTGCCGCCGTCGATCGGCTCCAGGCCCGCGATCAGGCGCAGCAGGGTGGACTTGCCGCAGCCCGAAGGCCCGACGAAGACGACGAACTCGCCCTGTTGGATTTCCAGGTCGATGCCCTTGATGGCGCGGTGCTCGCCAAAGAATTTTTCGATATTGCTCAGTTGAAGGTAAGCCATGATGTGAGTCTCTATTTTGTATAGTTATTTGACAGCGCCGAAAGTCATGCCTTGTACTAACTGCTTCTGGCAGAACCAGCCCAGCGCCATGATGGGCGCAATCGCCATCAGCGAAGCGGCCGACAATTTTGCCCAGAACAGGCCTTCCGGACTGGAATACGAGGCGATGAGCCAGGCCAGGGTGCCCGCGTTGGACGCGCCCAGGTTCAGCGACCAGAACGATTCATTCCACGACCACACCATGCAGACCAGCGCCGTGGACGCGATGCCGCCCACGGACAGGGGCAGCACGACGTGGCGGAATTCATCCCACACGGTGGCGCCATCCATGCGCGACGCTTCGAGGATTTCGCGCGGCAGCTCCTTCATGCTCGTGTACAGCAGCCAAATCATGATGGGCAAATTCATCAGCATGAACATGATGGTCAGGCCGATGCGGGTGTCGAGCAGGCCGAAGTACTGGTAGCAGATATAGATCGGCATCAGGGCGCCCACGCCGGGCATGTAGCGCGAGCTGAGCATGAATTTCAGCAAGCCGATGGTGCCGCCCGTGGGAAAGAAAGCCATCGAATAAGCGGCCGGGATGGCGATCAACAGGCCGATGGCCGTCGAGAGCACGCTGGTAAACAGCGAGTTCCACGCGTAGCCGAAGTAGTTGTCGCGCGCCAGCACTTCGCGGAAACTGTCGAGCGTGGGCGTGAAGAACAGCAGCGGCGGCGTGGAAATGGCCTGCCCTTCCGTCTTGAAGGCCATCAGGCCCAGCCAGAAGATGGGAAAGAACAGCAGCAGCGCGAACAGCCAGGCGGCAGCCGTGCGGCTATACAAATTGAGTTTGCTATGCATCAATGTCTCCTTATTTCGACAGATTCTTGCCGATGACGCGCATCAGGAAGAAGGCGGCGATGTTGGCAATGAGCACGGCGAACAGGGCACCAGCCGAGGCCGCTCCCACGTCATACGACAGCAGTGCCTGCTGATAGATCATGAAGGTGATGGTGGTCGTGTCGAAGCCAGGACCGCCGCCCGTGGTGGTAAAAATTTCCGCAAAGATCGACAGCAAAAAGATCATCTCGATCATCAGTACCACCGAGACGGCGCGGCCCAGGTGGGGAATGTAGAGGTAGCGCAACTGCTGCAGATAGGTGGCGCCATCCATGCGCGCCGCTTCCAGTTGCTCGCGGTCCATCGACTGCAGGGCCGTCATGAAGATCAGGCAGGCAAACGGCAGCCATTGCCACGAGACCATCATGATGATGGAAAACAGGGGGTGGGCCGACAGCCAGTCGACGGGCGCGGCGCCAAAGAATAGACTGATTTGCGCGAACAGGCCATAGATCGGGTTGAGCAGCATGTTCTTCCACATCAGGGCATTGACGGCCGGCATGATGAGGAAAGGCGAAATCAGGAGCACGCGCACGATGGCGCGTCCCGGGAACGCTTCGTTGATCAGCAAGCCCAGCGCCGTGCCCAGCACTACCGTGACCAGCATCACGGAAAACAGCAGGGTAAACGTGTTCTGCAAGGCCGGCAGGAAAGAGGCATCCGTAAAGAAAAAGTGGAAATTGGCCAGGCCATGGAAAGGATGGCCGCTCGGATCGAGCATGGAATAGCGCACGAACGAGTAGTACAAGGTGATCAGCAGCGGGATCACGGAAATGACGGAGACGGCGACCACGGCCGGCGTCAGCAAAGTCCGGGGGATAATGCGTTTCATAATGTTCTCTTGGGGCGTGAGGTGAGTGATTGATCTCGCGCAATAGCAAGGCCAGTCACGTGACCTGTTTTACAAACCAAACGGCACAGCAAAGATGCCTGACAAAACCGTAGCGAGCGGCAGTGATTTGTGGCCGAGAAGCGCAACCGTACTTTAGTACGGGGGCGCCGAGCCGGTGAGCATCGCCGGCCGCAAAGCGCGACGCGCAGCAGGTTTGGTCAGGCTATCTTCCTACTTGTAATAGCCGCCTTTGCGCATTTCACGCTCCGCCGTCTGCTGCGACAACTCCAGCGCCTGGTCCACCGTCACCTTGCCCAGCAATGCTGCCGCCATCTGCTGGCCCGCTGCCACGCCGATGACCTGGAATTCGGGAATCGATGCGAATTGCACGCCCACGTACGGCGATGGCGGCAAGGTGCTTTGCACGGCGCGCGTGGTGGCCAGGGCCTTGCCTTCGGCGGCGGCAAATTTCGCCACTTTCTGGAACTCGGGGCTCGCATACGTCGACTTGCGCGTGCCCGTCGGCACGTTGGCCCAGCTCGTTTCCTTGGCCACCAGTTTTACATAGTCGGGCGACGTGGCCCAGTTGATGAAGCGTTGCGCTTCGTTCGGGTGCTTGGAGCTGGCTGGAATCGCCAGCGACCAGATCCACAGCCAGTTGGCGCCCCGCTCCGTCACGCCGACGGGCGACTGGGCAAACGCCACCTTGTCGGCCACCTTGCTTTGCTTGGGGTCCGTGATGAAGGAGGCGGCAATCGTCGCGTCGATCCAGATGCCGCACTTGCCCTGGTTGAACAGGGCCAGGTTTTCATTGAAGCTGTTGGCGGCCGCGCCCGGCGGGCCGTATTTCTTCATCAGGTCGACATACATGTTGACGGCGTCCTTCCACGGCTTGCTGGTAAATTGCGGCTTCCATTTCATGTCGAACAGCTGGCCGCCGTAGGAATTGGCCATGGTGGTGATCAGGGCCATGTTGTCGCCCCAGCCCGGCTTGCCGCGCAGGCAGATGCCGTACACGCCGTTGGCCGGATCGTGCAGCTTGGCCGCCACGTCGCGCAGCTGGTTCCAGGACGGGCGGTCCTCGATCGTCACGCCCGCTTTTTTGACGAGGTCGCTGCGGTACATGATCATCGAGCTTTCGCCATAGAACGGCGACGCGTACAGCTTGCCGTCGCCGGACAAGCCTTCGCGGATGGCCGGCAGCAAGTCGTCGATATCGTATTTGGCGTCCGGCTTGATGGGGATCAGCCAGTTTTTCTTGCCCCAGATGGGCGTTTCATACAGGCCGATGGTCATCACGTCGAACTGGCCGCCCTTGGTGGCAATATCGGTGGTCATGCGCTGACGCAAGACGCCCTCTTCCAGGGTCACCCATTTGAGCTTGATGTCGGGATTGGCTTGCTCGAAGAACTTGCTGAGCTTTTGCATTTCGATCATATGGCCGTTGTTGACGGTCGCGATGACCAGGTCGGTGGCGGCAAAAGCGGACGAAGCGAAGCAGAAAGCGCCGGCGCACAGCGCGGCAATGGCGGAACGTTTCATTGTGTGTCTCCAGTGTTTTTTGTCGTTGGCAATGCTCAGGTACTTGGCACCACGACCACAATGTAGCACCGGACTTTGATACTTTCTGATACTCCAAAACCGCAATTCGATACTCTTTTGCAAGCCTGCCATGCGCAAGAGTATCGGTATGTAGCAAAAACAACACTCTGAAAGAAAGTATCAGTACTTGCACGTTTTGTATCAGGGTGGTTAAAAAAGCGCTGCTAGACTTGGTTTTCGGCATTAGACCGTGTGCGGTGACCACCTTACGGGGCGTCACCGCTACCACCAACATTCTTCTGGAGACCGCATGAATCGCACTGCATTGAAAACTTTACCTGCCCTGCTCCTGGCCATCGCCAGCGCTTCCGCCATGGCCGACCCCATGTACCCATCCGACTCCGAAGGCTTCCACGGCTACCTGCGCGCTGGCGCCGGCAGCAATACCTCGGGCGACGGCGGTTCGCAAGGCTGCTTCGGCCTCGGCGGCAATACCATGAAATATCGTC
>NZ_JAAOLY010000017.1 GCF_011601275.1 Janthinobacterium lividum
CCGCCATGATTTCGGCCCTTCCGCCCAGGAGCAGGCGGACTTGCGCGAGCACGCCGCTTTTACCGCCACACAAGACCCGGTAGCGCTGTCGGCGGCCACCTGGTTCAGCCGGCGCCATGACCTCGATGCGCAAAGCCAGGCCGAATTTGCCGCCTGGCTGGCGGCCGATGCGCTGCACACGCACACGTATGCTCAGTTGCAAGACAGCTATCGCGCGGCGCGCCGGATTCCCGTACAGGTCGCCGCCCGCTGGACAGTGCCAGCGCCATCCCCCCGCCGCCCGCTTCTGCGCTCCCTGCGCGTGCTGCCGTATGCGGCCGCCGCCATGCTGTTGCTCGGCGTGGGGGCGGGCGGCTACCAGTGGTGGCAGCAGCAAGCCGTGTTCAGCCAGTCGTACGCCACCTTGCGCGGCCAGCGCCTGGCCGTCACCCTGCCCGATGGCAGCACGCTGCAGCTTGATACGGCCACGCAATTGCACGTCACCCTGTATCGCCAGCGGCGCGAAGTGCGCCTGGCGCACGGCGAAGCGCTGTTCCGGGTGCAAGCGAAGCAAGGACAAGCTTTCGACGTGCTCAGCGGTCCTGTGACGGTGAAGGTAGTGGGCACGCAGTTTGCCGTGCGCAACACTCTGCTCCAGGACGGCCAGCTGCGCGTGGCGGTGCAGCATGGCCATGTGCGCGTGGCGGGCGCGCGGCAAGACAGCGTCGAGCTGACGGCCGGCCAGGGCGTGACGGCCGACGCCGGCGGCCGCCTGTCGGTCGTCGCCAGCCTGGCCCCCGGCAGCGTGGCGCCGTGGCGCGACGGCAGGATCACCTTCGACAACGTGCCGCTGGGCGCGGCGCTGGCCGAGTTCGAGCGCTATGGCGACACGGGCCTGCTCGTGCGCGATGCCGCCGTGGCGCGGCTGCGCATCGGCGGCAGCTTCAGCCTGGCCCAGCTCGACCGCTTCGCTGCCGCCCTGCCCCAGCTGCTACCCGTGCAGCTCGTGCGCACGGGCGCCGCCAGCGAGATCCGCATGGCGGCAAACATGCCTGCGCAGGCGCCCGCCATGCACGTGCCTATAAAATAAATAAAAATCAGTCGCATTCGCAGGTGAGGATTTTCTCTGCTGCCGCGTCTACCAGGTTAATCGATAACAAGTAACCTGGAGAATGCTGCATGTGGTCCCCCCGTCTCAATCTGCAACCCGCCCCCTTCGCCTTGGCCGCCATGCTGGCTTTGGGCAACGTTCCCCTGGCACAGGCGCAAACCTTGTCACCCTTCAAATTGGCCATCACCGCCCAGCCGCTGGGCCAGGCCCTGAATGAACTGGCGCGGCAAGCCAATTTGCAACTGCTGTTCGCGCCGGAACTGGTAGCGGGCAAGACGACGCCCGCCGTCAGCGGCATCCTCAGCGTGCGCGATGGCCTTGATCGCCTGCTGGCGGGCAGCGGCTTGCAGGCGGCTATCGACGGCAATGCCGTCATCATCAAGGCGGCGCCCAAGGCCGCGCATGAGACGGCAACCCTGTCGGAAATCACCGTCAGTGCCAGCGGCGAGCGCACGGCCACCAGCGAAGGCACGGGCGCCTATACGACACGCGCCGTGACCCTGGCGGGCGCGGAACGCGCGCTGCGCGAGACGCCGCAATCGGTGTCCGTCGTCACGCGCCAGCAGATGGACGACAAAAATCTGTTCACTTTGGACCAGGTGCTGGAGCAAAGCACGGGCCTGACGCGCATGAACCGCAGCTTCGGCTCGCATGAATTCCTGTCGCGCGGCAATGCCCTGTCTTACCTGATCGATGGCATGCCCGGCATTTCCGACAATGCCACGGGCTGGCTGATCCCCGACATGGCCGTGTATGACCGCGTCGAAATCCTGCGCGGTTCGGCCGGCCTGATCGTCGGCGCCGGCACGCCGGGCGGCGTGGCCAACCTGGTGCGCAAGCGCCCGCGCGCCGAAGCGCACGCGGATGTGACGGCCACCGTGGGCAGCTGGAAGCAGCGCCGCATCGAACTCGATGCGGGCGCGCCCCTGAACGCGGCCGGCACGCTGCGCGGCCGCGCGCTGGTGGCCTATGAAGAGCGCGATTACTTCTATGACGCGGCGCACAGCCGCATGCCCCTGTTCTACGGCATCGTCGAGGCGGACCTGGACGCCGCCGCCACCGTGCGCGTCGGCGCGCGTCGCCAGCACACGGTGACGGACGGCTACT
Organism: Janthinobacterium lividum; assembly: GCF_011601275.1. Taxonomy (GTDB): domain Bacteria; phylum Pseudomonadota; class Gammaproteobacteria; order Burkholderiales; family Burkholderiaceae_D; genus Janthinobacterium; species Janthinobacterium lividum_E. The sequence goes on from NZ_JAAOLY010000017.1 coordinate 2,198, forward strand.
GGCTGTTCGGCCTGCCCCGCTACAGCGATGGCGCCACCTTGCCGATCCGCCGCTCGACCTCGCTGGCGCAGGACTGGAATCGCCATGACGCCACCATCGGCGAACTGTTCGCCGACCTCGAACACCGTTTTGGCGGCGACTGGAAGGCCAAGCTTGCCCTCAACCGCACGTATGGGGCCTTCGACCAGCAGGCGGCCATCGTGCGCGGCAGCATCAATCCCGCCACGCAGCGAGGGGCGCGCCTGTACACGGTCAATTACCGCAAGCAGGATATCGTCACCACGGGCCTGGACGCCAACGTCGGCGGCAGCTTCCAGGCCTGGGGCGGCAGGCATGAGGTACTGCTGGGCATGAACGCCTCGCGCGCCCTCACCGACGATCATGCGGCCTCGACCTCGCCGGGCCTGCCCTTCGACGTCTTCCATCCGAACAATACGCTGCTTGCCCGTCCCCCGCATCCGGCCTGGGACTCGCTGCCGCACCTGAACGAGCAGCACTACGGCGCCTACGCCAGCACGCGCTGGGAACTGCGCCCGGACCTGCATCTGCTGCTGGGCGGCCGCCTGAGCTGGTTCGACAAGCAGACCACGGGCAAGCTGGAGACCGACCGCGTCAGCCGCTACAAGGAAAGCCGCGAATTTACGCCCTACGCGGGCCTGGTGCTCGACCTCGACAAGCGCTGGTCCGTGTACGGCAGCTATGCCAGCATCTTCCAGCCGCAAAGCCTGTACTACACCCTCGGCGGACAGCCTTTGAAACCCGTCGTCGGCGATACCTATGAGGCTGGCGTGAAGGGAGAGCTGTACGACGGCCGCCTGAACGTGGCGCTGGCCGCCTTCCGCATCGACAAGCGCGATACGGCCGTGTACGACGAGGCCAGCAATGACGATTGCCTGAAGTGGGACGTGACGGGCAGCTGCTACCGCAATGGCCGCCCCATCCGCAGCACGGGCATCGACGCGGACGCCAGCGGCGAAGTGCTGCCGGGCTGGCAGCTGTCGTCCGGCTACACCTACAATATCGCGCGCGGCGAAGGCGACGAAACGCCGCCCACCGTCACGCCCAAGCACATGCTGCGCGTGTCGACCAGCTACCGCCTGCCCGGCGCTTGGAATCACTGGACGGTGGGCGGCGGCGTCTCGGCACAAAGCGGTTATGTCTACCGGGCCGATGACAATCCCGACGTGCGTTTCCGCAACGGCGGGCGCACGGTCTGGGATGCGCGCGCCGCGTATATTTTCAACCGCCACTGGAGCGCCAGCCTCAGCATCGCCAATGTAACGGACAAGACCTACTGGGCCGCCACAGGCGAATTGCGCCGTGGTAATTACTTCGGCGAGCCGCGCAACATCATCCTCACCGTGCGCTACACGCCGGCGCTGTAAGCCCCCGCGCAGCCAGCATCGCGCGCCACGGCCGCCCCAGTACAGGGGCGGCCGTGCGCGTTTACAACATCTCACTCTTGCATGTCTCACAACCCCGCACTATAATAAGAATAGTTCTCATTCACATTTAGACTCGCCAGAGTCTGCACGCAGTCGCCTGACTGCCGTACGGCTGGATGACACGCTGCGCCAGCCAGGCTACACCGCCAAGCAAGCCTCCCATACCAAAAACGCCCACCGTCCGACGGCAGGCACACGAGAAGAAGGATGTTTCATGGCGCGAGCAGTTTCGCTGGCCGGCATGGTGGCCAGCCCGTTTTCCCCAACCGTTGGCAATACCGTCCTGCGTCCGCTGGCCGCCGCCGCACAGGCGGCATTGCTAGCGGCGACGCTGGGCGCAGGCACGGCGCTGGCCGCCGATACGAGCGCCAAGCCGGAGGAAGCCACCCTGAGCGAAATCAAGGTGCTGGGCCAGCAAGACAAGGCGTCGACCGAGAACACCGGTTCCTACACCACCAGACAGATGGCCACGGCCACGCGCATGGGCCTGTCGATCCGCGAAACGCCGCAATCGATTTCCGTGGTGACGCGCCAGCGCATGGACGACATGGGGCTGAACAGCCTGGCCGAGGTGCTGGTGCAATCGACGGGTGTGACGGTGCAGGAAAACGACAGCGAACGCACGAGTTTTTCAGCGCGCGGCTTTTCCATCGGCAACTATCAGATCGACGGCGTGGCCGTCAATTCGGGTAGCAATGCGCTGTTCGACACGGCCATCTATGACCGCATCGAAATCGTGCGCGGCGCCACGGGCCTGGTCAGCGGCAATGGCGACCCGTCGGCCACCATCAACATGCTGCACAAGCGTCCTGGCAAGGAATTTTCCGCCTCGGCCGGCCTGACCGTCGGTTCCTGGCGCAAGGTGCGGCTCGAAGGCGACATCAGCGCACCGTTGAATGCGGACGGCAGCATCCGCGGAAGAGTCGTCGTGGCCGGCCAGAACCGCCATTCCTACATGGACCTGTACCGGGAACGCAAGCTGGCGGGCGCCGTCATCGTCGAGGCGGACCTGACGCCGGACACTCTGCTGACGGCCGGCATCGATTACCAGAAAAATACGCCGAAGGGCACCAGCTGGGGCACCACGCCCCTGTTCTTCTCGGACGGCACGCCGGCCAACATGCCCCGCTCGTTCAACATGGCGGCCAAGTGGAGCAGCTGGGAGCGCGCATTCGAAAACAAATACGTCTACCTCGAGCACCGCTTCGCCAACGACTGGAAGGTCAAGGCTGCGTATGGCCGCCTGGACAGCTCCTCGAACGGCAAGCTGTTCTACGGCGGCAGCGGCTATCCGAAACGCGACGGCAGCGGCCTGGAAGTCTGGAGCGGCGCCTTCCCCTACGATGAAAAGCAGGACAACTACGACCTGTCGGCCAATGGCACCTTCCCCCTGTTCGGCCGCCCGCACGACCTGGTGCTGGGCGTGAACGGCTGGAAGCGCACCGGCACGACGAATGAAACACTGCTGCCCGATCCGCTGCCTTACGCCACCACCATCCCCGACTTCCGCCACTGGACCGGCGACGTGCCTGAGCCGGTACTCACGCACACAGGCGCGCGCGACGTCGCCACCACCAAGCAGTCGGGCGCCTTCATCGCCACGCGCATCAATGTCACGGACAGTTTCAAGGTACTGGCCGGCGCGCGCGTCTCCCGCTGGGAAACGTATAACGACCGCATCGATGCCCAGGGCCGTTTCGTGAAACGCAGTTCCGCCTACAAGACGGACGATGTCGTCACGCCCTATGCGGGCATGGTGCTCGACGTCAGCAAGAGCACCTCGCTGTACGCCAGTTACACGGACCTGTTCAAGCCGCAAAACCTGAAGGACAAGAACAACGCCTTCCTCGACCCGATCACGGGCAGCAACGTGGAAGCGGGCGTGAAGAGCGAATTCTTCGACGGCGCCGTGAATGCCTCGTTCGCCGTGTATGAAGCCAAGCAGGACAACCTGGGCGAGGAAGACAGATCGGTGCCGCTGACCTTCGTGCTGCCGGACGGTAGCCTCCCCTATGTCTCTTCGGGCAAGGGCACCAAAAGCCGCGGCTACGAGACGGAAGTGTCGGGCAGCCCCTTGAACGGCTGGCAGCTGTTCGCCGGCTACACGCACAACAAATCGAAGACGGGCAAGGGCGTGGTGACCAACACCATCCAGCCGACCAATATGCTGCGTGTCTCGACCACCTACCGCCTGCCGGGCGAGCTGCAAAACTTCACCGTCGGCGGCGGCTTGAACTGGCAGAACGAGATCTACACGACGGCCACGCTGCCGAACAAAAACAAGGTCCGGGTCAGCCAGGGCAGCTATGTGCTGGCCAACCTGATGGCGCGCTACCAGATCAGCCCGAAAGTGTCGGCCAGCCTGAATGTCAACAACCTGTTCGACAAGACGTATTTCCGCCGCGTGGGTTTCTATAACGGCGGCTATTACGGCGAGCCGCGCAACGTGGCGCTGAACCTGCGCTACCAGTACTGACACAAGACGCGGCCGATTTTCCATTCACATAACAAGATAAGGGATACACCATGCACATCACTTCCATCGCGCGCCTCGGCGCCCTCGCCACCACCCTGCTGGGCGCGGCCCTCGTTTCCGGCAGCGCCAGCGCTCACCAGATCTGGCTGCAGCAGGACGGCAAGGCGGCCAGCGTGTATTTCGGCGAATTCGGCGACAACCTGCGCGAAGCGTCGCCCGGCCTGCTGGACAAGTTCAGCATCAAGAGCGTGACGTGGATTTCACCGTCCGGCAACAAGCCGCTGCAAGCGAGCAAGCAGGCCGGCGCCTTCATCTTGAATGGCAAGGTGGGCGCCGGCGAGAGCATCATCGTCGAGGAAAACAACTACCCGTCGTGGGAAGAGAAAAAGGATGGCAAGGCCGCGCGCACCGTGTGGATCCCGGCCGCGCGCCTGATCGCCGACGGAAAGGCGCAAGCGCCCGCGCTGACCCTGGACCTGGTGCCAACGGGACAACCGGGCCAGTTCCAGGTCAGCTACCAGGGCAAGCCGCTGGCGCAGGCCAAGGTTAACGCCGTGGTGCAATCGGGCTGGGGCAAGGAAGCGTGGAGCGATGCGCAAGGCCTGGTCAGCTTCGCGCTGCCATGGAAAGGCACCTATGTGCTGGAAGTGCAGCACACGGACAAGACAGCCGGCCAGCGCGGCGCGCAATCCTATGACAAGGCCATGTTCGTGACCACCCTGAGCCTGGTGCAGCCGCAAGGCGTGACGCCGCTGCCGGCCGGTCCGGCCGTCCCCCCCGGCAAGGATCACGACTGATCATGCAAGCGCCAGCCTTCACTAAAATGCCGCGCCTGCGGCTGTCCGCCGGCGCCGTGTACCGGCTCGGCGTCGCGTCGCGCAGCGTGGCGGCCATCGTTGGCGGCTACGTGCTGGCCGCGCTGGTTACCATGCTGCTGTCGGTGAGCCTGCCCATGGCCCGTTCCGAAGCCGTCATGACAGCCACCCTGCTGTCGTTTTCCATCTACACCTGCGCCGTGATGTGGGTCTTCGCCACGCGCAGCGCCCTGCGCGCCTGGCTGGGCCTTCTGATTCCGGCCGCCGTCATCGCCGCCATCCTGCAGTGGATGGACGCACTATCCTGGAGTCTCGCATGAAAGAAGGTTTCCGCCAGTCGATGGCATGGCTGCACACCTGGTCCGGCCTGCTCGTCTGTTGGATTTTATTGCTGGTGTTTTGCGCCGGCACGGCCAGCTACTACCGCAACGAAATCACCTTGTGGATGCAGCCCGAACTGCATGGCGCCGCCGCCAGCGAGGTAAGCACCGAGGAAGCGGCCAAGGTCGCGCAGAAGGCGATGGAAGAGCGGGCCGAAGGCGCCACGCGCTGGTTCATCAGCCTGCCCGGCGAGCGCAGCGCCGCCACCCAGCTGGGCTGGAGCAAGCCGTCGAAGCCCGGTGAAAAGAAACGCGGACGGCGCGGCAATTTTCATAGCGAAAAAGCCGACCCGGCCACGGGCGAGGTGCTGTCCAGGCCGCGCGAGACGCGGGGCGGCGAATTCCTCTACCGCCTGCACTTCGACCTGCACTACATGCCGGCCATCTGGGCCCGCTGGATCGTGGGTTTCTGCGCCATGTTCATGTTCGTCTCCATCATCAGCGGCATCGTCACGCACAAGCGCATCTTCAAGGACCTGTTTACCTTCCGGCCGAAAAAGGGCCAGCGCTCGTGGCTCGATGCGCACAACGTGACGGCCGTGCTGGCCCTGCCCTACCACATCATGATCACCTATACGGGCCTGGTCACGTTGATGTTTCTGTACATGCCATCGGGCGCCACGGCCGCCTACAAGGGCGACCAGGACGCCTTCTTCGCCGAAGCGTTTCCCGGCCGCTCGGGCGACAGCAAGCCGGCCGGCGTGGCCGCGCCGCTGACTCCGATCGCGCCCCTCGTGCGCCAGGCGGAACAACACTGGGCCGGCGGCAAGGTCGAGCGCATTTCCGTCAGCCACCCGGGCGACGCCAACGCCACCATTTCACTGACGCGCGCCGGCGGACGCGACATGTCGTCGAAGCAGCCCTCGATGGAGTTCGATGGCGTGTCCGGCAAGCTGTTGTCGACCGACGGCGACGCACAGCCCGGCGCGGCCGCCACGCAAGGCGTGATGGTGGGACTGCACGTCGCGCATTTCGGCGGACCGCTGCTGCGCGCCCTGTTCTTCCTGTCCGGCCTGGCCGGCTGCGCCATGGTCGCCACGGGCGCCCTGCTGTGGGCCGTCAAGACGCGCCAGAAGCAGGCCAAGGCGCTGGCCGCCGGCACGCGGGCCAGCTTCGGCCTGCGCCTCGTCGAGGCGCTCAACATCGGCGCCATCGCCGGCATCCCGATCGCCTTTGGCGCCTACTTCTGGGCCAACCGCCTGCTACCGATTGCGATGGAAGACCGGCCGCAAGAGGAAATCGCCTGCTTCTTCGGCGCCTGGGCTCTGGCCGCCATCATCGCCCAGCTGCGCCCGTCGCGCGCCATGTGGCGCATGCAGCTGGCCGCCGGCGCCTTCCTGCTGGCGTCGCTGCCCGTGCTGAACGTCTTCACCACCGATTCGCATCTGGGCGTGACCCTGTTCCTGGGCCGCGGCCCCGTAGCGGTGGCCGCCTTCGACCTGGTGGTGCTGGTGCTGGGCCTGGGCCTCGCGTATGCGGCGTTCAGACTGAAACCGCTGCCCGTGAAAGCGGCCAAGGCGGCGCCGGTAAAACCGGCGCAAACGATGGAGGCCGCGTGATGGAACTGCTGTCGAACTTCCTCGTCTTCGCCTTGTGCTATGCGGGCCTGTCTTCGCTGTGCCTGGCGATGGACCGCCACTATGCCGACCTGCACGGACGCGGCGCGGAACCGCCCGCGCCGCTGCGCCGCCGCCTGCAGTGGGCCGGCTGGCTGGCGCTGGCGGCCGGCCTGGCCTGGGCCATGCACATCGCGGGCGGCGGCTATGGCCTCGTCTACTGGGTCGGCAGCCTGACGGGCTGCGGCTTGCTGCTCATCTGGCTGCTGCCCTATGCGCCCCACCAGGCCATGCGCCTGGCGCGCATGATCGGCGTGGCGGCCTTGCTGGCCGCCGTCGCGCTGGCAGTGCTGTAACGATCATGTCCATGCAACCCCTGCTGCCCACGCAGCTGGAAAGCCATTACCGCGCACACCACGGCTGGCTGGCGCACTGGCTGCAGCGGCGTCTGGGCAATGCTGCCGAGGCGGCCGACCTGATGCATGATACCTTTGCCCGCCTGTTGGCCGGCGCGCCCATGCAGCCGCACACGCCGGCCATGCGCGCGCCCAAGGCTTACCTGGCGACCGTCGCCAAACACCTGCTGATCAACCACTTGCGCCGCCAGTCGCTGGAACGCGCGTGGCTGGCCGCGCTGGCAGCCCTGCCCGAACAGCATGCGCCATCGACCGAGCAGGGCGCGGAAATCCTGCAGGCGCTGCAAGCGGTCGACGCCATGCTCGACGGCCTGAAACCGAAGGTGCGCGCCGTCTTCATCATGGCGCAGATCAAAGGCCATGCCTATGCGGACATCGCCGCGCAGCTGGGCATCGGCGAGCGCTCCGTGAAACGCTACATGGCCGAGGCGCTGACCGAATGCGTGCTGCTGGCGCAGGACCTGCCGGCATGAGCGCGGCCGCTACGCCATATCCACCGTTGTCGCGCAAGGTGGCGTGCCAGGCCGTCGAATGGTATTTGCTGGAGCAGTCGGGCCAGGCCACGCCGGACGACCTGGCCGCCAGCGCCCGGTGGCGCGAGGGCGACCCGGAACACGCGCGCGCCTGGAACAGAGTGCAGCAGGTGAGCCAGACGGCCGGCCTGCTGCCGCCGGAGCTGGCCGTGCCCGTGCTGCGCCGGCCGCAGCGCCGCGTGGCCGTGCAAGTGCTGCTGGCGCTGATGGCGGCGCCCGCCGCCTGGGTGCTGGTGCGCCACGAAATGCTGGCCGATTACCGCAGCGGCGTGGGCGAACGGCGCGAAGTATCGCTGCCCGATGGCGGCACCCTCGTGCTCAACACGGACAGCGCCGTCGATGTGGCGTATGGCACCGGCGAACGCCGGCTGACCCTGCGCCGCGGCGAAGTGCTGGTGCAGACGCGCCCCGACCATGCGGGCAGCCGCCCTTTCATCGTCGCCACCTGCCATGGCCGCATCCGCGCGCTGGGCACGCGCTTCACCGTGCGCGTCGACGACGACGGCAGCCGCGTGACGGTGCTCGAACACGCGGTGGAAATCACGCCGCGCGCGCCATCGGCCACCGTGCGCACAGTGACAGAGGGCCAGCAAAGCCGTTTCGACGCCAGCCACGCCAGCCTGCCCGCGCCAGCACCGCCGCAGTCCGACGCATGGACGCGCGGCATGCTGGCGGCGCAGGACATGCGCCTCGACGCCTTCGCCCTTGAGCTGTCACGCTACCGCCCCGGCCTGCTGCGCGTGGAGCCGCAAGTGGCGGGCTTGCGCCTGTCGGGCGCCTTCCGGCTCGACGACACGGACGCCGTGCTGGACAGCCTGGCGCGCATGCTGCCCGTCGACGTGCTGTACCGCACCCCGTACTGGGTCACCATCGCGGCCCGCAAAAAATAATTGTTAAAAATCGGCCCTTTTTTCCGCCGTGACCTGTCCTGAGGGTATTACAACGATACCTTACAACGACACTTACCGGAAAGGCCAGACCATGCACCCACCCCGTTTGACTCCCCTCGCGCGCGCCATCGGCAGCGCCGTGATCCTGCTGTCGCTGGCGCAGGCGCCGGCCATGGCGGCCGATGCCAGCGCGCCAGCCGCCGCGCAAACGACCTTCCACGTGCCGGCCGGCGAGCTGTCCGCCGCCATCGCCAGCTTTGCCATCGAAGCAAAAGTGAGCGTGGGCGCGGCGGCCGAACTGCTGCAAGGCGTGCGCACGCCGGGCCTGAGCGGCAGCTACACGGTGCCGCAGGCACTGGCGCGCCTGCTGGCCGGCACGGGCCTCGATGCACTGCCCAGCGGGGAACGCAGCTACGTGCTGCGCAAGGCCGGTACCGCATCGACCGGCGCGCCGATTGCCGCCACCCTGGACGAAGTGGCCGTCAGTTCCAGCGCCCTGCGCGACGGCACCACGGAAGGCAGGCGCGGCTACGCGGGCCTGACCAGCGCCACGCGCCTGAACCTGTCGCTGCGCGAAACGCCGCAGGCCGTCAGCGTCATCACGCGCCAGCAGATCGACGACCAGGGCTTGCGCACCTTGCAGGACGTACTGGTGCAGGCGCCCGGCATCACGGTCGACCATTCGTCGAGCACGCGCGAATACGACCAGGTATTTTCACGCGGCTTCGAAGTGACGTCGTACATGTTCGACGGCATCCCGACCAGCAAGAACCTGGAAGCGCGCACCTACGACATGGCCATCTACGATCGCGTCGAAATCATCCGCGGCGCCACTGGCCTGATCAGCGGTACGGGCAGCCCATCGGCCGCCGTCAACCTGGTGCGCAAGCGCCCGGGCCGAAGCTTTGCCGCCACGGCCGGTGCGCAACTGGGATCATGGGACCGCTATCGCATCGAAGGCGACGTCTCGACGCCCTTGACGGCGGACGGCAAGGTACGCGCGCGCCTCGTCGCCGCGCATGAAGACCAGCGCTCGTTCATCGACCGCTACCGGCAGAAAAAGGACGTGCTGTACGCCATCGTCGAAGCGGACCTGACGCCGTCGACGGTGCTCAGCGCCGGCATCAACTACCAGCAGGAAAAGCTCAGGGGCGCGGGCCGCGAATTCCCCATCTTCTACAGCGACGGCTCGCAGACGCGCTTTCCCCGCTCGATGAACGGCACAACCGCGTGGAGCACGTATGACCGCGAACAGAGCATGCTGTTCGCCACCCTCGACCATTATTTCGACAACGACTGGATCGCCAAGCTGGCCGTCAGCCGCAGCAGCAACCAGTACGATGCCTTGCAGGGTTTTTCCGGCAATGGCTACCCGGACCGCGTGACGGGCGGCGGCATGCGGCTGTGGCTGGCCAACTGGCACAGCAAGCCACAACAGACCTCGCTCGACGCGTACGTCAGCGGACCGTTCCAGGCCTTCGGCCGCCAGCACGAACTGGTGCTGGGCGTGAGCGCCTCGGAACTCGAGACGAATAGCCCCATCTATCCGGGCTGGCGCCTGGCCGGCTATGACCATGCGGTGCCGAATATCCACGCCTGGAACGGCGCCATGCCGGTGCCCGACTACAGCGGCACACGCCTGGGCAGCGCGTACGACAAGGAGCGCGAAAGCGGCTTGTACTCGACCCTGCGCCTGCGCCCGACGGACGCGCTGTCGGTGATTCTGGGCGCGCGCCTGTCATACTGGAAGCGCGACATCCGCAGCGATTACGATACCGACACGGACCTGTACGACGCGATGCGCGAAAACGGCAAGATCACGCCGTATGCGGGCCTCGTCTACGACCTGGGCCGAAACTGGTCGGCCTATGCCAGCTACACCAGCATCTTCACGCCGCAAAGCCAGCGCGACGTCAACAGCCGCTTCCTGGCGCCGCTGGAAGGCAAGAACTACGAAGTGGGCGCCAAGGGCGAATTCTTCGGCGGCAAGCTCACCACGAGCGCCGCCGTCTTCCAGCTGAAGCAGGAAAACCTGGCCGAAGCCGATCCGGGCAATGTCTGGATCATCGGCACGGGCGGCGGTTCGTACGCCTATCACACGGTCAAGGGCGCCACCACGCGTGGCTTCGAGGCGGAAGTATCGGGCCAGTTGCGCCCCGACTGGCAGCTGACGGCCAGTTATGCGCATAGCCGCATCCGCAATGCCGCCGGCGCACGCATCCAGACCAACCAGCCGCAAAACATGATCAAGCTGTGGACCACCTGGCGCCTGGCGCAAGGCATGCCTGGCCTGGTGCTGGGCGGCGGCGTGAACTGGCAGAGCGATATCTACATGGATGACCGCGGGCCGAATGGCGAACGCTTCACGCAAAAGGCGTATGCGGTGGCGGGACTGATGGCGCAGTACCAGGTCAGCAAGCAGCTGGTGGCGACACTGAACGTCAACAACATCTTCGACAAGACGTACTATTCGACGGGCATGGGCGGCTACTACGGCGATCCGCGCAACGCTATGCTGTCGCTGCGCTATCAGTTCTGAATGGCTTCGCTACTTTTGAGCCGCGCCTCGATGTCCTCGGGCGCCACGGCGCGGCCGAGAAAATAGCCAAACGCTTCATCGCAGCCCATCTCGGCCAGCAGTTCCAGCTGCTCGCCGCTTTCCACGCCGCCGGCGATGGTGCGCAGTCCGAGCGTGCGCGCCATCGCCACGATGGCGCGCACCATGGCGCTGTCGCCGCCCGGCTTGCCCAGGTCGTCGACGAAGCACTTTTCGATCTTGACGGCATCCGTGGGAAAGCGTTTCAGGTAAGTAAGCGAGGCGTCGCCCGTGCCGAAATCGCTGATGGCGATCGCCATGCCCAGCTGGCGGAACTGGCGCAGTATCAGCTCGCAATTCTGGCTGCTGTCGATCAGGATGCCGGCGGCGATTTCCAGTTCGATGCAATGGCCAGGCACGCCGGCCGCCTCCAGCGCGGCGGCGAAATTGCGCGCGATATCGCGCTGGTAGAACTGGCGCGCCGACAGGCTGACGGACACGGTCAGCATCTGCCCCTGCGCGATCCAGCTGCGCGCCTGCTCCACGGCAGTGGCCAGCACCCAGGCGCCCACGGGCAGGATCAAGGCGCTTTCCTCCAGCACCGGCAAAAAGTCGAGCGGCATCATCAGGCCCAGTTCCGGGTGCTTCCAGCGCAGCAGCGCCTTCACGCCCGTGATCCTGCGCGTCTTCAAGTCCATGCGCGGCTGGTAGTACAGCACGAATTCATTGCGTTCGAGCGCGTGGCGCAGGGCCGTCTCGAGGATGGTGCGCGAATACGACTGCGTCTGCATGCGCGGCGCATAGCGCTGGCAAGTACCGGGCGCGTGGCGCTTGGCCGCATACATGGCCAGGTCGGCCTTTTCGATCAGCGCATTGACGTCGTCGTCGTCGTCCGGGTACAGGGCCACGCCCACGCTGGCCGCCACCGACAGGCTGTATTCGCCGATGACGAAAGGCGCGGCGATGGCGCGGACGATTTTCTCCGCCACCCGCTCGGCATCGTGCGCCGTGCGCAATTCCGTCAGCAGGATGATGAATTCGTCACCGCCCTGGCGCGCCACCGTGTCGACCTTGCGCACGCACTGCTGCACCCGGCGCGCAAACTCCGTCAGCACCTGGTCGCCAACGTCGTGTCCAAGGCTGTCGTTGATGGATTTGAAGCGGTCGATGTCGACGAACAGCACGGCGAGCAAACCCTGGTGGCGGCGCGCGTAGGCAATGCCATGCTCGAAGCGGATCTGGAAATGCAAACGGTTCGGCAGCCCCGTCAAGCCGTCGTGGTGGGCGATGAATTCCAGCTGCTGCTCGGCGCGCCGGCGCGCCGACACGTCGTGCAGCAGCAGCACCGCGCCGCCCTGCGCCAGTGGCGCACAGCTGTACTGCACGTCGATGCGCTTGCCGTCGAGATGGCGCAGCAGCACGGCGCCGCGCGCCACTTCCAGCACTTCCTGCCGCGCCACGCAGTCGCGCACCTGGCGCGCCGCATCGATGGGCGTGCCGTCCTGGAACAGCGGCAGCAGCTGCGTCACGGCCTGGCCCGGGCCATCGCCGCCCATCAGCCCGCCCATGGCGCTGGCGCGGGGATTCAGGTACCGCACCACGCCATCGCGGTCGGTGCCGATAACGGCCGCCGGAAGCGCATGCAGCAACGCCAGCGCATCGGCCATGCGCTGCGCCTGGGCCGCCTGCAGCACCACGCCCGTCGCATGGCGCATGCGCCACGTGCGCACCGCCCGCCACTGGCAGGCCAGCAGCACGGCGAGCGCCATGGCCAAGGCCAGGCACAACGCCAACAGCAGCGCCGTCATGCGTCACCCGGCAGGCGGAAAGTACGGAACATGGTTTTCCTTTGCAACGTGCGCCATGCGGCCGGGCGCAGATACATGCTGAAAGGAAATAATATAAGAATTTGGGCGCGATATTTGCCTGATCGGGCGCCGCTTGACTGGCATCAAGCGGCGCGTGGCGCGCCCGCTTCAGGCCAGCGACAGCGTCCTGGCCGGGGCGATGCCCGCCGGTACGGCCACGCCGGGCGTGCCGTGCAGCTTGAAGATGCTGACGGCGTCGGCCAGGCTGGCCGCCTGCTGCAGCGCGTCCGCGGCGGCGGCGGCCTGCTCCACCAGGGCCGCGTTCTGCTGCGTCACGCCATCCATCTGGCTGATGGCGATGCTGATCTGCTCGATGCCATCGCGCTGCTCCACGCTGGCCACGGCGATCTCGCCGATGATGGCGTTCACGCGCTGCACGCTGCTCACCACGTCATCCATCGTGCGCCCCGCCTGGCAGGCCAGCACGCTGCCCTCTTCCACCGTGCGTCATGCGGCGCGCCCCGTGAAAAACCAAGCAGCGCTTTCGCTAGAGAAACACTTTCAACACAGAAACAACAAATTATAAAGGAAAGTTGACTATCCAGCCACGCCGTCGGCCGCAGCGCCGGCAAACTCCGCGCACAGCAGCGGATACAAACGCCTGTAGCGCGCCAGCCGTTCGTCCAGCACGGCGGACGCTTGCGGCGCGACCGTTTCCTGCACGGGCGGGCGCGTGCACACCTGCGCGGGCGGCAAGCCCGTCACGGCCATCTGCGCCAGGCGCGCCGCGCCCATGGTGCCGCCAGCCGCGCCGTGGTCGTGGCGCAGCACGTTCAAGCCCGAGGCATTCGCGCACAGCTGCGCCCAGAAGCGGCTGCGCGAACCGCCGCCGACGAACGACGCTTCTTCCAGATGCGTGCCGGCGCTGCGCAAGGCCGCATTGCCGTCGGCCATGGCAAATGCCACGCCTTCCATCACGCTGTAGGCCAGCTCGGCGCGCCCGTGTTCCGTCGACAAACCGAAAAACACGCCGCGCGCGGAAGCGTCGTTGTGCGGCGTGCGCTCGCCGCTCAGGTAAGGCAAAAAGACGGGCGCCGTGCGCGCCTCGGCGTTTTCCGCCAGTGTCACCAGTTCGCCGATGTCGCTCGACTGCGTCAGCCGCGCCACCCAACTGAGGCTGGAGGCGGCGCTGAGGATCACGCTCATCTGGTGCCAGCGCTCGGGCAGGCAATGGCAGAACGCGTGCACGCCTTGGCCCGGATTCGGTGCAAAGCCGTCGCTGCCCGCGAACAGCACGCCGGACGTCCCCAGCGACAGCAGGCCGGCGCCCGGCTCCACCACGCCCAGGCCGACAGCCGCCGCCGCATTGTCGCCCGCGCCGCCGGCCAGCAGCACCGGGTGCGCGATGCCCCATTCCTGGCACAGCGAGGGCCGCACCTGCGCGGCGGCGGCGCTGCCCTCGACCAGGCGAGGCATGTGCTCGCGCGTCAAACCGGTGGCGGCCAGCATGCGCTCGGACCAGTCGCGTCTGGCCACGTCCAGCCACAGGGTGCCGGAAGCGTCGGACATGTCGGACACATACTCGCCCGTCAGGCGCAAGGCCACGTAATCCTTGGGCAGCAAGACCTTGGCCGTGGCGCGGAACAGCGATGGCTCGTATTTTTGCAGCCACAGCAGCTTGGGCGCCGTGAAACCGGGCATGGCCTGGTTGCCCGTGATGGCGCGCGACTCGGGCACCAGCGCCTCGAGTTCCACGCACTCGGCAAACGCGCGCGTGTCGTTCCACAGAATGGCCGCGCGCAGCACGTGCTGCTGCTTGTCGAGCAGGGTCGCGCCATGCATCTGGCCCGACAGGGCGATGCCGCGCAAGCCGGAAAACGCCACCGGCTGGGCCGCGCGGATGGCGGCGATGACGTCCAGGGCGGCGTGCCACCAGTCTTCGGGATTCTGTTCCGACCAGCCGGGATGGGGGCTGGACACGCGCAGGGTCACGCCGGCGCTGGCGAGGATGGTTTGGGCGTCATCGGTGAGGATGGCCTTGACTTCGGAAGTGCCGATATCGATACCGAGATAAGTCATTTGATTCCAGAATAAAGTTAAGAATGGCCGTCGCCGGACGGATCGGGCATGTTCATCAGCAGGCAGGAGCGGAATTTCGACGGCGACATCTGCTTGTGCGCCAAAAACTGGCGGTTGAAATTGGAAAGGTTGTTGAAGCCCGTGCGGTAGCAGATATCGGTGACCTTCATGTCTGTGTTCATCAGCAGTTCGCAGGCCAGCGCGATGCGCTCCTGGTTCACGTATTGAATGAACGAGGTGCCCGTATGCTTGCGGAAGAAACGCGTGAATTTCAAGGTATTCATTTCCGCCACGTCAGCCACGTCCTGCTCGCAAAAATCGAGCGTGATGTTCTGCTTGATATACGCCAGCACCAGGTTGATGGTCGACGACATGTAGCGGCCCGCCTGCGCCAGATAAGTGACGCTGGCCAGGGGCCGCCGTTCGCGGCAGTCGCACAGCTCGCCGAACAGGCGCGTAAACAGTTCGACCCGGCGCAAGCCCTGCGCCGTCGTCAATTCCTTCATCAGCGGCACCAGGCGCAGGCCCAGCGCATCGGGAAATTGCAAGCCCCTGCCAGCCTCGCCCAGCAGGGCTTTCAGGGGCGCCATTTCCGGGAACAGCAGCGCGCACCGTTCGATGAAGTCGCTGGAAAACTGCAGCACCAGGTCGCGCTCGGGCAAGACCACGCCTTCCGGCAGTTCGCTGACCCAGTTGTGCGGCAGATTCGGCCCCGTCAGGATCAGATTACCCGCCCCGTAACTGCCGATATGGTCGCCGATAAAAAATTTGCCGTTTGACGTGATGATGAAGTGCAGTTCGTACTCGGGATGAAAATGCCACTTCGCCACCGTGTGCGGAAAGCCGTGCGCCCACGCGCGAAACGATTCGTGGATCGGTTTGTGGATCAGTTCCAGGTCAGGCGTCACGGCAGTTCCTTGCGCGGTCTCGTTGCCAGCTATTCTAACCACTTACCTGGGCACTGAGCGCCAAAGCCAGACCGCTGTCGGCGTCGAACAGGTGCATGTGCTCTTCATCGAAGGCCAGCGCCAGGGTCTGCCCCACCTGCGCCGCGCTGCTGGCCGCATTCGCCGGCAGCAGGGCCGACAGGCTCAGGGCCCCGCACTGGAAGCTGATCAGCGCTTCGGCGCCCAGCAGCTCGACCAGGTCGATCACGCACGCCAGGCCATGCGTGCCTGGCTGCTCCTGCGGCAGCGCCACGCGCAAATGATTTGGCCGCAGGCCGAACACCACGCGCGCCCCCGCCCGCAGCGCCGCGAAGCGGGAGGAAATCAATGGCCAGCGGTAGCCGGCGCACACGAGCACCGTTTTCCCGCCGTCTTTTTCGACGACGCCATCGATGAAATTCATGGCAGGCGTGCCGATGAACCCCGCCGCGAACAGGGTGCGCGGATGGTTGTACAGCTGCGCCGGCGTGCCGATCTGCTCGATATGTCCGCCCTTCATCAGCACCACCCGGTCGGCCAGGGTCATGGCTTCGAGCTGGTCGTGCGTGACGTACAGTGTGGTGGTACGCAGGCGGCGGTGCAGGCGCTTGATGTCGGCGCGCAGCTGCGCGCGCAGCTTGGCGTCCAGGTTCGACAGCGGTTCGTCGAACAGGAACACCTGTGGCGTCTTGATCATGGCGCGCGCAATGGCCGTGCGCTGCTGCTGGCCGCCCGACATGGCACGCGGCTTGCGTTCCAGCAGGCTGTCCAGGCTGAGGATGGCCGCCACCTCGCGCACGCGGCGCTCGATCTCGTCGTTCGGCACCTTCAGGCGGCGCAGGCCGAAGGCGATATTGTCGTACACCGTCATGTGCGGATACAGCGCGTAGTTCTGGAACACCATCGCCACGTTGCGCGCGCGGGGCGGCAAATCGTTGACGATGGCGCCGCCGATGTGCAGCTCGCCGCCGCTGATGTCTTCCAGGCCCGCGATCATGCGCAGCAGAGTCGACTTGCCGCAGCCCGATGGCCCCAGCAGGACGATGAATTCGCCGTCATCGATTTCCAGGTCGAACGGCTGCAGCACGGCCGTCTTCTGGTCATAAGTCTTGTGCAGCTGCCTGCAAGCGATGTTTGCCATGATCAGTCTCCTGCCAGTTCGATCTGGATCTTGACGTCGCGCGGATGGCCCTTGGCCGCTTCCTCGAACGCCTGCACGCCGTCGGCAAAGCCGAAGGTACGCGAAATGAAGGGCTTCACGTCGATCTTGCCCGAGGCCAGCAAGGCGATGGCGCGCGGGAAGATGTTCGCGTAGCGGAAGACGGATTCGATGCGTACTTCCTTTGCCTGGATGGCGACGATATCGAAAGGGACGTGCTCGGGCGGCATGCCGACCAGCACCAGGCAGCCGTTCGGGCACAGCAGGTCGACGATATTGTCGTAGGCGCGCATGCTGCCGCTGGCCTCGAAAACGATGTCGGCGCCCCAGCCTTCCGTCAGCGTGCGCACCGTGTCAGCCAGGCTGGCCTGGCGCACGTCTACCGTGGTCACGGCGGGATTGTCCGCGAACAGGGCCAGCTTTTCCGGCACCAGGTCGGCCAGGATCACGCGCGAGCAGCCGCCCGCCAGCGCGGCCAGCGCATTCATGGCGCCGATGGTGCCGGCGCCGATCACCACGGCCACGTCGCCCGGCTTGATGGCCGCCTTCTTGGCCGCCTGCAGGCCGATGGCCAGCGGTTCGACGATGGCGCCTTCGCCAAAACTGACGTTGTCGGGCAGCCTGAAGGTAAAGGCGGCCGGATGCACGACGTACGGCGTGAGGCAGCCGTGGATGGGCGGCGTGGCCCAGAAGCGCACGGCGGGGTCCAGGTTGTACAGGCCGCGCATGGTGGCCGGCGAATCGAACTGCGGCACGCCAGGCTCCATGCAGACCCGGTCGCCCACCTTCAGGTGCGTGACTTCCGCGCCCACTTCCGCCACCACGCCGGAAGCCTCGTGACCGAGCACCATCGGCGCTTCGACGGCGAAGGGGCCGATCTTGCCATGTTTGAAGTAATGCACGTCACTGCCGCAGATACCCACGGTATGAATCTTGATTTTCACGTCGCGCGGGCCGACAACGAGCGGCACGTCGATGTCGCGCAGGGTGATGGAATGCGCTTGTTCCAGTACGAGTGCTTGCATGATGGGATTCCTTATTTATGTTTGAGCATGGAGTTGAGCAACCGTCCCAGGATGCCGACGAACAGCAGCGGCGGCAGCGCCAGCAGCACGGTGGAAGCGTTCACCACGCCCCACGGCACTTCCTGGCCCATCGAGGTAAAGGCCGATGCCACCACGGGCAGGGTCATGCTCTTCGACGAGGTGAGCGCCAGCGCGATCATCAGTTCATTCCAGACCAGCACGAAGCTGAAGACGATGCCGCCCATCAGGGTTTTGGAGGCCACCGGCAGGGCCACGTACCAGAACACCTGGTAAGGGCCGTAGCCATCGAGCGCGGCCGCTTCCTCGATCTCCTTCGGAATGCGGGCAAACGCGGGAATCGACAGCCAGATGATGGTCGACAGGGTCACCAGCAGATACGTCACCACCATCGACAGGCGCGAGTCGTACAGGCCCAAGTCGATCCAGATCGAGATCAGCGGAATGGCCACGGCGACGGGTGGCAAAAAGCGCAGCGACAGCAGGAAGAACTGGATATCCTTCTTGGCCGGAATCGGATAGCGGGCGATCGCATACGCGGCCGGCACGCCCAGCACGGCGCCCAGCAGCACGGCCACGCCGACGATGGCCACGCTGTTGCCCAGTCCCGTCAGCACTTCGGGACTGGCCAGCACCTGCTGGTAATTGGCCAGTGTCGGGTTGAAGAAAAAGCGCGGCACGGGCGTGACGATGTCCATCAGCTCCTTGAAGGAATTGAGCACGGCCCACAGGATGGGGAACAGCGCCACCAGGATAATCACGGTGGTGATGGCAGTGGTGGCGGCATGGTCCACGCCGCGCCGGATAGTCAGTTTTCCCATTTGGCGACTCGCTTCCAGAGCAGGGTGAATATTACTGTCGTGGCCAGCATCATCAGCACGGCCATGCTGGACGCGTACGACACCTTGCCCATCAGGCCGATGCCCTGCGCATAGGCGTACATGTCCAGGGTTTCGGTGGAGATGCCGGGGCCGCCCTTGGTCATCACGTAGATCAGGTCGAACGAGCGCAATGACTCGACCATCTTGATGAACACGAGGCTCATGATGGGCACCTTCAGCATGGGCAGCGCGATATACGCATACACCTGGAGCGTGCTGGCGTAATCGAGGCGCGCCGCTTCCAGCGGTTCGCCGGGCAGGGTTTCCAGCAGCTTCAGGATCACGGCGCCGAAGAACAGGCCCCACTGCCAGATGTCGACCAGCGCCACCGCGTACAGGGCCGTGGCGGGATCGGACAGCAGCGCCGTGCCGCCCAGTCCCACGCATTCGAGCATCCAGTTGAGGATGCCCATCAGCGGCGAGTACATGAACTTCCAGATGAAGGCGGCCGACACGCGCGGCAGCAGCACGGGCACGATCAAGAGCAGCGCGATGACGTCACGCGCGCGTCCCTTGACTTTCTCGAACAGGAACACGGCCAGCAGCACGCCGACGAGCAGCGAGCCAGCCACGGTGACGACTTCCCAGACGGCCGACACCTGCACGGCATTGACGAAGCGGCGGTCGCCGAACAGGCGCAGAAAATTGGCAAAGCCGACGTAATCGCTGTCGCTGTAGCGCAGCACGCGGTTTTGCAGGGCCAGGTTGATGGCGGCGATGCTGGGCACCAGGCCCAGGATCAGCAGGACCAGCAGCGGCAGGGTCAGGAAGACGGCCGGCAGCCAGGTGTGGCGTTTTTTACGGATGGTATGTGGCATGGGGGAGACTCTCGCAACGGACTGTCAGGCACAGGGAAGCTGGCCGCCGCCTTGACGGGCGACGGCTACACGGCAGGCGGCTTACTGCGGCTTACTTTCTTTTGCTGGCCCGCTGCATCACTTCCGTCGCGTACTCATTCGCCTCATCGAGCGCGCTTTGCACGTCGCCGCGCGTGCCCGTAAACACTTCCTCCAGCACGACGCCCAGGTTGTCGCCGATGTCCGGCCATTCGGGGCTAGGCCAGATGGTCACGCGCGAGACGGGCGTGGTATCCGTCAGGCCCGCCTGGATCTGCGGCTTGACGTGCTTGCGGAAGTAGTCGCTGTTGATGGTGCTGGTGCGGTTGTAGTCGCTGAAGACGTTATCCTTCAGGCGTGCCTGTTCCTGCTCCTTGCCGGTGGCAAAGGCGATGAACTTGCCGGCCGCCTGGCGCGTGCATTCGTCCTTGGCGCCCGAAGTGGAAATGGCCAGGCCGTGGCCATACGCGGCCGATGCCAGCGGCGCGGGCGGGCGCACATAGCCCACCTTGTCGACCACCGAGGATTTTTTCGGGTCTTCCATCCAGTCGGCGAACGGCGTCGACTCGATCATGAAAGCCACCTTGCCCGACCTGAATGCTTCGAGCGCGTTGCTCCAGTCGTAGGTGACGCCGCCCGGCGGCGAATACTTGAACAGCTCGCGGTACAGGGTGGTGGCCTTGACGGCTTGCGGTGAATTAAAGGCGGGCACGCCGTTGTTTTCCCACTTGCCGCCGGCGGCCAGCATGAACGGCGCCCAGCGCCACACATTCATGCCCGAGCCGCGCTGGCCCCGCGCCGCCCAACCATACACGTTCGGCGGATTATTCATTTTCTTGACGGCGGCGACCAGTTCGTCGAGCGTCTTCGGCACGGCGATGCCAGCCTTTTCCAGCAGGTCGCGGCGGTAGAACAGGAAATCGCTGCCGCCGATCAGGGGCGCGAAATACGCCACGCCCTTGTACGAGGCGACGGCGCGGCGGCCCGGCAGGAAGTCGTCGTAGTCGGCGTCCTTGGGCAGGTATTTGAGCAGGGGGACGACCCAGCCGGCCGTGGCGAATTCGGCCACGTTGGCTTCGTCGATGTAATAGATCTGGTAGGAGCCGGCCTTGGTGGAAGCGTCGAGGCGGGCTTTCGAGCGGCGGTCGTTTTCGCCGAAATAGCTGATTTGTACCTTGGTGCCGCTTTTCTTTTCATACTCGGCGAGGGTCTTTTCCATCACCGTCAGGCCCAGGCTTTTTTGCGCCAGCACCTTGATCACGGGCACCGAGCAGCTTTGCGCCGAGGCGTCTGCAAACCCGGCGGACATGAGGGCGCCCCATGCAACAGCAGTCATGATTTTCATAACACGTCTCCATTTTTATAGTCCGGCGGTTTTCCACCGGTATGCCAACTATAAAAACAAAGCCCATCTGCCACCACTGCAAAAGCGGCGAGTTTTCAAATACTATTTTTCAGCAAAAAGACATCCATGCCGGCCGCGACGGGCTGGTATTTTTTACCACACACAATATATAAAGCCGCTTGATTTATTAATTAGCCGAGCGTATATTTGGCTCGGGCACCGCATTGACGGCCGCCCCCAGGCCGAGGCAATCGCCTCCCGGTAAAAAATAAATAGATTCTGGAGACAACACAATGAACGTCAAACAATGCATCGCACTGGCTATCCTGACGGCAGCCGGCGGCGCCGCCATGGCTGAGGAACCGATCGTCGGCCTGATCACCAAGACCGATACCAACCCCTTCTTCGTGAAGATGAAAGAAGGCGCGCAGCAACGCGCAAAACTGAAGGGCGCCAAGCTGTTGACGGCGGCCGGACGCGCCGACGGCGACAACGCCGGCCAGGTCACGGCGATCGAGAACATGGTGGCCGCCGGCGCCAAGGCGATCATGATCACACCGAGCGATTCGAAAGCCATCGTGCCGGCCATCAAGAAGGCGCGCGCCGCCGGCGTGCTGGTGATCGCCCTCGACAGCCCGACCGAGCCGCAGGACGCCACCGACGCGCTGTTCGCCACCGACAACTACAAGGCCGGCTTGCTGATCGGCCAATACGCCAAGGCCGCCTTCGCCGGCAAGCCCGTCAAGATCGCCATGCTGGACTTGTTCCCCGGCCATCCTGTGGGGATAGCCCGCCACAACGGTTTCCTGGCCGGCTACGGCGCGCCGGGCATCAGCGCCAAGACCGTCGGACCGGCGAAAACCGCCGACGTGGTGTGCATGGCGGACAGCTTCGGCGACCAGGGCAAGGGCCAGACGGCGATGGAAAACTGCCTGCAGAAAAATCCCGACATCAATCTCGTGTACACCATCAACGAGCCGGCCGCCGCCGGCGCCTACAAGGCGCTCAAGGCCGTGGGCAAGGAAAAGAACGTGATGATCGTCTCCGTCGACGGCGGCTGCGCCGGCGTGCGCGACGTCAAGGCCGGCGTCATCGCCGCGACCTCGCAGCAGTATCCGCTGAACATGGCAGGCCTGGGCGTCGAAGCCGGCGTCGAGTACGCCAAGAACGGGAAGAAGGCCAGCGGCTACGTCGACACCGGCGTCACCCTGATCAGCGACAAGCAGCAAGCGGGCGTCGAGAGCCGCGACACGGCGTTCGGCCTGAACTCCTGCTGGGGTAAATAAATCCACGCAGGCGGCCGCGTTCGGCAAGGCTGCGTGCCTTGCCGGCGCGCGGCCGCCTGCGCGCCTCCTTTTTCCCCTCTTGAATATGGATAACAGATGCGTTCCACCGTCCCGACATTTATGCCGCCGCTCTCGAAACTGGGCCCGGTCATTGCCCTGCTCGCCGCCTGCGTGTTCTTTGCGTCGCAGAGCGACCGCTTCCTCAGCAGCCAGAATTTTTCCCTGATCTTGCAGCAAGTCATGGTCGTCGGCATCATCGCCATCGGCCAGACCCTGATCATCCTGACCGCCGGCATCGACCTGTCCTGCGGCATGGCCATGGCGCTGGGCTCGGTCATCATGACCAAATTCGCCGTCGACCTCGGCATGAACCCCTATCTCGCGATAGGGTGCGGCATCGCCGTCACCGTGCTGATCGGCTTCATCAACGGCGCGCTGGTCACTTCGATCAAGCTGCCGGCGTTTATCGTCACGCTGGGCACGATGAACATTGCCTTCGCCGTCACGCAGCTGTACTCGCAGGCCCAAACCGTCACCGGCCTGCCGGAAGCGATGGGATTTTTCGGCAACACCTTCCAGCTCGGCCAGGCCACCTTTACCTACGGCACCGTGCTGATGCTGGGCATGTACGTGTTGACCTGGCTGTACCTGCGCGAAACCGCGCCCGGCCGCCACCTGTACGCCGTCGGCAACAATCCGGAAGCGGCCCGCCTGACCGGCATCGCCACGAATAAAGTTTTGCTGGGCGTCTACATGATCGCCGGGATGTGCTACGGCATCGCCGCGCTGATGTCCGTGGCGCGCATGGGCGTGGGCGACCCGCAAGGCGGCCAGACCGACAACCTCGACAGCATTACCGCCGTCGTGCTGGGAGGCACCAGCCTGTTCGGCGGGCGCGGCTCGATCATGGGCACCCTCGTCGGCGTGCTGATCGTCGGCGTGTTCCGCAACGGCCTGACCTTGATGGGCGTGTCCTCGGTGTACCAGATCCTGGTGACGGGCATCCTGGTCATCCTGGCCGTGACCACCGATCAACTGACACACAAGAAAGGTTGATAAGCATGACAACGCATGTGCAACCCGTATTCCAGGCCCGCGGCCTGGTCAAGCGCTACGGCAGCGTGACCGCCCTCGACGGCACCGATTTTGATTTGTTGCCGGGCGAAATACTCGCCGTGATCGGCGACAACGGCGCCGGCAAGTCCTCGCTGATCAAGGCCCTGTCGGGCGCGCTCGTCCCCGACGAAGGCGAGATGCTGCTCGACGGCAAGCCGATCCATCTCAAGTCCCCGATCGACGCGCGCCGCTACGGCATCGAAACCGTGTACCAGGACCTGGCAGTGGCGCCGGCCATGACGATCGCCGAGAACCTGTTCCTCGGCCGCGAACTGCTGCGCAAGGGCATGTTGTCGCGCTTCCTGCGCTGCATCGACAAGAAGCAGATGCTGGCCGAGGCGGAAGCCCATATGCGCGATTTGAAGATCGGCATCCGCTCGATGAAGCAAGCCGTCGGCACCTTGTCTGGCGGGCAGCGCCAGGGCGTGGCCGTGGCGCGCAGCACGGCGTTTGCCAGGCACGTCGTGATTCTCGATGAACCAACCGCCGCACTCGGCGTAAAGGAGGGCAATATGGTACTGGAACTGATACGCAATGTACGCGACCGCGGCCTGCCGGTGATTTTGATCAGCCACAACATGCCGCACGTGTTCGAGATCGCCGACCGCATCCACGTGCAACGCCTGGGCAAGCGCGTCGCCGTGCTGAACCCGAAGCACATCAGCATGTCCGACACGGTGGCAGTGATGACGGGCGCGAAGAGCGCCGAAGAATTTCCGGAGGAAGCCCATGCTTAAGGGAATCGATCCGCTGCTCAGCCCGGAATTGCTGAAGATCCTGTGCGAAATGGGCCATGGCGAGGAAATCGTGCTGGTCGACGCCAACTTCACCAGCCAGACCCTGGGCCAGGGCAAGCCGCTGGTGCGCCTGCCCGGCATCGACCTGCAGCGCGCCAGCGCGGCGCTGCTGTCGGTGTTTCCGCTCGACGCCATGGTGGACCAGCCGGTCGCCTTCATGAAGGTATGCAACACCGCCGACGGCTACCTGTCGTCACTGCAGCGCACCATGCTCGAGCAGATCGCCGCCACCGGCGCCGCCACGCCCGGGCAATGCGAGGCGGTCGAGCGCTTCGCCTTCTACGAACGCGTCAAGGGCGCCTACGCCATCGTGCAGACCGGCGAAATGCAGCCGTACGCCAATTTCCTGTTCAAGAAAGGTGTGATCAGCGAGCCGCTGGCGGACTGAGAAACGTGCAGCCGGAATAAAACATACCTATAAAGGAGACAGCATGTCAAACCACTTCCCTCTTCTCGCCTCCTGCCTTGCCACCCTGCTGGTGGGCTGCAGCAGCGGCAACGACAGCGACAGCGGACCGCCGCAGTCCAGCTACCTGGAAACCTACCGCCCCCAGCTCTCGTACACCGCCGCCAAAAACTGGCTGAACGATCCCAACGGACTGGTCTACCACGACGGCGAATACCACCTGTTCTACCAGTACAACCCGAACGGCAATACCTGGGGCGACATGTCCTGGGGCCACGCCGTCAGCACCGACCTGCTGCACTGGAACGAGCTGCCCGTCGCCCTGACGGCCGAAAAAGACGCAGGCGGCAAGCTCACGCAAATGTTCTTCTCCGGCAGCGTGGTGGTTGACACCAACAATACCAGCGGCCTTGGCAGCGCCGGCAATCCTGCCATGGTGGCCGTCTACACCAGCGTGTACCCGCAAGGAAAAACGCTGGCCAACGGCCAGGTGCTTGCCCCCAACACCCAGTCCCAGTCCATCGCCTACAGCCTGGACCGGGGACGCACGTGGACGCAGTACGCCGCCAACCCGGTGATTGCCGCGCCACCGGCCCCGTTTGAAACCGAAGGGCAAAATTTCCGCGACCCAAAAGTCTTCTGGTATGCACCGGAGCAAAAATGGGTCATGGTTGCCGTGGCCTCGGAAAAGCACCAGGCGTTGCTGTTCTCGTCCAAAAACCTGCGCGACTGGACCTACATGAGCGCCTTTGGCCCGGCCAACGCGGTCGGTGGCATCTGGGAATGTCCCGACCTGTTCGAGCTGCCCGTCGATGGCGACACCAGCAAACGCAAATGGGTGATGAACATCAACATCAATCCCGGCTCGGTGGCCGGTGGCTCCGGGGCGCATTATTTTGTGGGGAAATTCGACGGCACGCGCTTTGTGGCCGACGCCAGCAGCGTGATCGACAAGAAGCCCCCCACGGGTACCGTCTACCAGGACTTTGAAGCGGCCAGCTTCGATGCCACCGGCTGGACATCGACGGGCGACTTTGCGGCCAAGACGCCCGTGGCCCCCTCGCATGGCGTGGCCGACAAACAGGGCAGCCAGTTGCTCGACACCTACCGGCTGGGCAAAGATGACGGCGCCACGGGCACGCTCACTTCGCCCGCCTTTACCGTCACCAGCAAGTACATCAATCTGATGGTCGGCGGCGGGCGCCATCCGCGCTTGCCCGGTGCGGGCGACGGCACGGTGCCTGCGGGAACCCTGCTGTTCCCGGGCGCCGGTTTTGAAGGCCCGGCCAATGCCACTTACGCCGACCTGGGCTGGACGGCCTCCGGCGACGTGGTGGGGCAAAAAGTTGCCGCAGGAAGCGACGCCGACCGGCAAGCGGCAGCCGGCAAGCTGGGCGCGGGTGTGTTCAATTCCCTCATCGGGGCCGGTGACGTAGCCAAGGGCAGCCTGACGTCGCCCACCTTTACCATTTCCAAGGCCTATATCAACTTCCTTATCGGCGGCGGCAACCATCCCTACAGCAGCCCCAATCCCACGGCGGTGGTGCTCAAGATCAACGGCAAGGTCGTGCGCAGCGCCACCGGGGCGGATTCCGAACTGAACTGGACAAACTGGGACGTGCGCGAGTTCGCCGGACAGCAGGCCCAGATTGTCATCATCGACGACAACGACGGCGCCTGGGGACACATCGTTGCCGACGTGTTCGAGGCATCGGACCAGCCGGCCAAGCCCGTCAGCGATGAAACGACGGTGAACCTGCTGGTCAACGGCCAGGTGGTCAAAAGCGCAACCGGCGCCAATGCCGAAACCCTGAACTGGCGCAGCTGGAACGTGGACGCCTACCGGGGCAAGAGCGCGCAGATCCAGGTGGTGGACAAAAACACGGGCGGCTGGGGCCATATCCTGGTCGACCATATCGTCTTTTCAGACAGCGCCAAGGAAGAAGCCAACTGGCTCGACTACGGGGCCGATTTCTATGCCGCCGTGACCTGGAACGGCATACCCGATGGCAAGCGCATCGGCCTGGGCTGGATGAGCAACTGGGACTACGCTGGCAACACGCCCACCACCCCATGGCGCAGCGCCCAGACCTTCGCCCGGGAATTCACGCTGCGCACCATAGCCGGCCAGGCGCGGCTGGTGCAGCAGCCGGTGGACAACTTCAGCACACTGCGCAGCAAAGCGCTCTACAGCGCCCAGGACCGTTCCGTGGCCACCGGCGTGCAAGCACTCGATATCGCCCCCGCCCCGGGCCAGGCCCTGGACATCGTGGCCAAATTCCAGCCGGGCAGTGCCACCGGTTTTGGCCTGAAGGTGCGCACCGGCGCGAATGGCGAAGAAACCGTCATCGGCTATGACGCGGTGGCCGGCGAGGTCTACATCGACCGCAGCAAATCAGGCGACGCCAGCTTCAACGCCAGCTTTGCCGCCCGCCATACCGCCCCGCTGCCCCTGCGCACCGGCACGGTGGACCTGCGCATCGTGGTCGACACCTCATCGGTAATGGTATTTGCGGGCAACGAGGTGGTGTTGACCGACCAGATCTTTCCGCAACCGTCCAGCAACGGTATCGCGCTGTTCGCCGTGGGCGGCGCGGCAACGCTGAAAGATCTGACCATCTGGCCTTTGAAGTCGATCTGGGCCAAGCGCTAAAGCTGCACGGGAGCTCCAGCATCTGGAGCTCCACTGGCGGGGCGTCGGATATGTAATAAAATGTCCTTCTTTTACGCCTGTAGAAACCGGACTCGCCCCGCCATGTCAGACAGCTTTACCGAAGAGGCGTGCGCGCCGCAAGCAGCCATCGACGATGCTCCATGGCTGCAGCCGCGCGGCTCGAACCAGATGGGCATGAGCCAGTTCAACGAACGGGTGGTGCTGCAGGCCGTGCGCTTGCACGGCAGCATGCCGAAGGCCGACCTGGCCCGGCTGACCAACCTGAGCACGCAAACGATTTCCCTGATCATCAATCGCCTGCTGGAAGACGGCCTGGTCAGCAAGCGCGCGCCCGTGCGCGGCAAGGTCGGCCAGCCGTCGGTGCCCATCATGCTCAATCCGGACGGCGCCTTCTCGATCGGCATCAAGATCGGCCGGCGCAGCCTCGACGTGTTGTTGGTCGATTTCGTCGGCAAGACGCGCGAGCGCTTGTCGTTTCCCTATTCCTTTCCCGTCCCCGACACCGTGTTCGGCCAGATCGAGTCGGCGCTCAAAAGCATGGCCGTGCTGCTGGGACCGAAGTTGCTGCCGCGCCTGTGCGGCGTCGGCATCGCCGCGCCGCTGGGCTTGGGCGGCTGGCAGAATCTGCTTGAGATGGCGCCGGAACAGGCCAACGCGTGGGACAGCATCGACATCGGCCAGCGCGTGCAAACGATGACGGCGTTGCCGGTCGAGTTCGCCAAGGACACGGCTGCCGCCTGCGTCGCCGAACTGGTGCTGGGGCGCGGGCGCAGCATCAAGAACTTCCTGTACGTCTTCGTCGACATCTTCATCGGTGGCGGCCTGGTCATCAACAGCCATTTGCACAGCGGCCTGCACGGCAACGCCGGCGCGGTCGGCTCCTTGCCGCTCGGCATGGCCACGGCCGGCGCCAGGAACCCGCCGGGCCAGCTGCTGGGTGACGCTTCCCTGTTCAACCTCGAGCAGTTGTACAGCCTGGCCGGGCTGGACCCGGCCGCCGCCCACGACGGGCGGGCGCTGCAGGAACCCTTCGTCACGCACACCGTGGCCTGGCTCGACGACGCGGCGCGGGCCATTGCGCTCAGCATCACCAGCGCCACCTGCCTGCTCGACCTGGAGGGGGTGATTATCGACGGCTCCTTCGATCGCGGCCTGCTCGAACAGTTGCTGGCCCAGGTCGAGCGCGCGCTGGAATGCTATAGCTGGGAGGGCATCGCCCGACCGCAGGTGCTCGGCGGCACCGTCGGCTCCGACGCGCGCGCCGTTGGCGGCGCCTTCCTGCCCCTGTACGCGCATTTCGCGCCGGACCGCGACCTGTTCCTCAAGTAAAGCTTCTGTCGCGTTGTTTTCTATAGAGATTAAGAAAAACTCTTGCGATAGATATTGATGTCCTTGCCAACGATAGGCTGGCGCGAAAAGCGTTCGAAGCGCAAACCGAGCTTGTTGATCAAATTGATCGAAGGCTGGTTCTGCGGCGATACGAGGCCATACACAGCCGGCAGGCGCAGCACGTCTCGCGCATGGCGCAGCACACTCGATGCCGCCTCCCAGGCCAGACCCTGGCCGCAATACGCGGGCAGCAGCGCGTAGCCGATGTCGGGACCCGGCATGGTGGCGCGCTTGATCAGGCCGCACATGCCGATCGCCACGCCATCGCCGCGGTGCTCGACGATATAGAAAGAGTAGCCGAGTTCCTGCTGCTGCGCGATAGGGCCCGTTTCCAGCGCCGCGCGCGCCGCGTCCACGGTGTGAATGTTGCGGTCGCCGATGGTCGCCAGCCAGGTCGGCTCGTTCACCAGCCCGAGGAAAAACGCCCCATCATCGACGCTGGCGGTACGCAGGCGCAGGCGCGGCGTTTCAATCACAGTGGCGGCGCCGCTCATGCCGGCCACTGCATCGGATCGGTCAGCAGCTGGTACATCACGTAGGCGTCGACATAACCGAGCTGCGCGTGGCGGTAGGCCAGCGGCAGGGTGGCGACGACCGTGAAGCCCAGTTTTTTCCACAAGGTGACGGCGGCCAGGTTGGTGCTGACGACGAAGTTGAACTGCATCGCCAGGTAGCCCGCGCGGCGCGCTTCTTCCATGCAGTGCACGCCCAGCAGGCGGCCCACGCCGACGCCCTGCGCGGCCGGGTCGACCATGAACGAGGCATTGGCCACGTGCGATCCATGGCCAGGCTGGTTCGGCACCAGCTTGTACATGCCCAGCAGGCGCTCATTGCCCATGGTGGCGACAAAGCTTTGCACGCCGGGGCCGAACCAGTAGGCGTGGCATGCTTCGCGCGTCGTATCGGCGGGGAAGGAATACGTGTCGCCGCTGGCCACCAGGGTCTGGAAGATCGGCCACATGGCGTCGAAGTCGGCTTCGCTGGCCGGGCGGATGTCAATTTCTTTCAAGGCGGTGCTCCCGATAACAAGTGATGGCTGATTGTATCAGCGGCCCAGGCGGAAATTGACCGTTTCGGGCCGCCCCGGCAGGTGCAGGCGCGATTGCGCGCGCGGCGCTTCGCTGACGACTTTCCCGCGCCGCAGCACCAGGCGCCGCGCCGCGCGCAATCGCAGCGCTTCCACGGTACTGCCGCAATCGAGGATCAGCAAATCCGCATGGCAGCCGGGCGCGATGCCGTAGCCGTCGAGGCCCAGGATGCGCGCCGGCGTTTCCGTCACTGCCAGGAAACAGTCGTGCATCGCTTGCTGGCCCGTCATCTGCGCCACGTGCAAACCCATGTGCGCCACTTCCAGCATATCGCCCGAACCGAGGCTGTACCACGGGTCCATCACGCAGTCGTGGCCAAAGGCGACGGGGATGCCGGCGGCCAGCATCTCGGGCACGCGCGTCATGCCGCGCCGCTTCGGATACGTATCGTGGCGCGCCTGCAGGGTGATGTTGATGAGGGGATTGGCAATGGCCGCCACGCCCGCCTCGCGGATCAGGGGCAGCAGTTTGCTCACATAATAATTGTCCATCGAATGCATCGACGTCAGATGCGAGCCCGTCACCCTGCCCTGCATGCCAAGGCGCTGGCTGTGGAAGGCCAGGGTTTCGATGTGGCGCGACAGCGGGTCGTCCGACTCGTCGCAATGCATGTCGACCATCAGTCCCCGTTCGCAGGCGAATTCGCACAGCAGGCGCACGGATTCCGCGCCGTCCGCCATGGTGCGCTCGAAATGCGGGATGCCGCCCACCACGTCGACGCCCATGGCGATCGCGCGCTTCAGATTGTCGAAAGCGCCGGGGCTGCGCAGGATGCCGTCCTGCGGGAACGCCACCAGCTGCAAGTCGAGATACGGCGCCACTTGCCGCTTGACGTCGAGCAGCGCTTCGACGGCCAGCAGGCGCGGGTCGCAGATATCGACGTGCGAGCGGATGGCCAGCAAGCCGCGCGCCACGGCCCAGTCGCAATACTGCAGGGCGCGGTCCACCAGCGCCTGCTGCGTCAACTGCGGTTTCAGCTCGCCCCACAGCGCGATGCCTTCGAGCAGGGTGCCGGACGCGTTCACGCGCGGCAAGCCGTAGCTGAGCGTGGCGTCCATGTGGAAGTGGGCGTCGACGAACGGCGGCGTGACGAGGTCGCCGGCGGCGTCGATCTCTTGCGCGCCCGTCACGGGCAAGGCGGGGCCGACGGCGGCGATGCGGCCGCCCTCGATGGCGATATCGATGGCGCGGCGCCCGTCGGGCAGGCTGGCATTGCGGATGACAAGGTCCATGCGGACACTCCTTCGGTTGACTACGGTACTTGGCGCTTCCAGTGCATTGTCATCGTATCTCTCAAGAATGCTGCAGTGCGAGAATATAGTCACTGGCAAAAGCGTAGCCATAGATTTCATGACAACGCTTTGCGCGGGCGCAAACTTCCGGCAAATGCCGCCAGGCGCATGAATGAAGCCAGCACGCGGCACACGCCCTTGAGAAAATAGCTTTCAACTAACTCGAATCACCGCTAGAATATTCATATTGCGTTGCATCATAAAAAGTCTATGATCAGCTGTTTAGCACGCTACCTACTTTACAAAACGCGGCCAACTCTGGTTTTCGGGATTTTGCAGAGCGTTTTGCCAGCATTTTAATCCGTACAAAGGAGTAAATATGTTTCCGCTTCCTGAACAATTTTCCAGCGCCGCCAAGTCGCAACTGGAAAGCCAGCTGCAAATCTTCAGCACCCTCACCAGCAAAGTCTTTGAAAGCGCCGAGAAAATCATCGCGCTGAACCTGAACGCCGGCAAGGCCGCCATCTCGCAAACGGCGGAGACGGCGCAGCAGCTACTGGTAACGCAGGACCCGCGCGACTTCTTCAGCTACAGCACCAGCCAGGCGCAGCCGAACATCGAGAGCGTACTGGCCTACAGCCGCCAGTTGTTCGGCATCGCATCGAGCACCCAGGCGGAATTGCTGGCCTCGGCCAAGGCCCGCCTCGACGAAGCCGCGCCTGTCGCCGCAACTGCTCCTGCTCCTGCCGCAGCCAAGCCAGCGCTGGCCGCTGTACCTGCTGCGCCTGCGCCGACGCCAGCAGCGGCACCTGCCCCCGTTGCCGCCAAGCCTGCCGAAGTGGCCAAGCCTGCAGCCAAGGCAGCGCCCGTCCCTACTCCCGTTGCCGCGCCGGCAGCCAAACCAGAAGCCGCGCCTGCCAAGGTTGCCGAGAAGGCCGCCGACAAGCCAGCCGTGAAAGCGGTGGAAGCCAAACCGGCAGCCAAGCCGGAAGCGGCCAAACCCGCACCTGCCGCCGCACCGGCACCTGCACCAGCGAAAGCCGCCGCGCCAGCACCGGCCAAGCCAGCCGCAAAGCCATTCCCTTCGAGCAAACCGGGCGCCAAGCCAGCCAGCGCCGCCGGCAAGACCGTGGCCAAGGCCGCCGTAAAGCATACCCCTGCGCCAGCCGCCAAGCCGGCAGCCAAGGCAGCGCCCAAGGGCACGCCATCGAAACAGCTCGACATGCTGGGTGGCGCTAAAGGCAGCGGCCGCAAGTAAGCCTCGCGCAAGCCACTGACGCAGAAAAACAACGGGCTACGGCCCGTTTTTTGCGTGCCCGTCCACAGCGCGCTTTTCCGCCTTGTTGTATCCTACGCGTACTTTCCGTCCGCGTGCCCGCCCTTCCGCCCCGCGACACCCCATTACTACAAAACAAAAGGTAACCATGAGTTTATCGAGGCTCATCGCCGGCTTCGTGCGTCAGCATTGGCCGGCGTATGCCGCCGCTGCCGTCATGCTGACCGGCGTGGCAACACTGACCGTCTGGATCCCGCGCCGCGTGGGCGCCATCATCGACGCGCTGGCCGCGCACCGCATGACGGCGGCCGAACTGTGGCTTGAGCTGCTGACCCTGCTCGCCGTCGGCGTCGTCATCTACTTCCTACGCGTAGGCTGGCGCATCACCCTGTTCAAGGCCGCCTACCAGTTGGGCGTGATGCTGCGCACGCGCTTCTATACGCGCATGTCGCAGCAGGGCGCGTCGTTTTACCAGAACCAGCGCACGGGCGACCTGATGGCGCTGGCGACGAACGACATCGACGCCATCGAAATGGCCGCCGGCGAAGCCATGCTGGCCGGCTTCGACGGCACCTTGACCCTGCTGATGGTGCTGGGCATCATGCTGCTGGGCGTGGACTGGCGCCTGGCCTGCATCGCCCTCCTGCCTTTCCCGCTGATGGGACTGGCCTTCTGGCGCATCTCCAGCCATATCCACACGGCGTCGACGGATTCCTTAAAGCGCTTTTCGGCGCTGAACGATCATGTGCAGGAATCGCTGTCGGGCGTGCGCACCTTGCGCGCACTGGGCCTGGAAGAGCGCAGCAGCAAGCAGTTTTCCACCCTGGCCGGCCATGCGGCCAACGCCAGCCTGACGGCGCAGCGCTGGGAAGCGGCGTACGAACCGGCCGTCGGCCTGACCCTGACGGCCGCCACGGCGCTGACCCTGGGCCTGGGCGGCTACCTCGTGTGGCAAGACCAGCTGACCATCGGCGCGCTGACGAGCTTTTCCATGTACCTGGGCCAGCTGATCTGGCCCATGTTCGCCGCCGGCTGGGTGCTCTCGCTGATCGAACGTGGCCGCGCCGCCTGGCAGCGGCTGCAACCGATGCTGGACGCCCCGCTGGCCATCGACGACCACGGCACGATTGATACGCTGACGCCCGGCCCCCTGCAATTGCAGGACGTCGGCTTCGCCTATGCGGGTCAGACGGCGCCGGCCCTGTCCGGTATTTCGCTGCGTTTGCTGCCGGGCCAGACCCTCGGCCTCGTTGGTCCGACGGGCAGCGGCAAGTCGACCCTGCTGCGCGTTCTGCTGCGCCAGGTGACGCCGCAATCGGGCACGGCCACGTGGAATGGCCAGCCGCTCGACGCCTACACCTTGCACGCGCTGCGCGCTGCCATCAGCTGGGTGCCGCAGGAGTCGTTTTTGTTCTCCGCCACCATCGCCGACAATATCGCCCTGGCCCGACCCGGCGCCACGCGCGAGGAAGTGGAGCGGGCGGCGCAGCTGGCCGATATCCATGCCGATATTTTGCAGTTCCCCGAGGGCTATCAGACCCACGTGGGCGAGAAAGGCATCACCCTGTCCGGCGGCCAGCGCCAGCGCGTGGCGATTGCCCGGGCTCTCCTGGCCGACAACGGCTTGCTGCTCTTGGATGATGCGCTGTCCGCCGTCGATACGGGCACGGAAACGCGCATCCTGCAGCACCTGGAAGAACTGCGCGCGCGCCGCCCCGAGCGCAGCGCCATCATCGCCAGCCACCGCCTGAGCGCCGTCGTCAACGCGGACCTGATCCTGGTGCTGCGCGACGGCCATGTCACGGAAACGGGCAACCACGACGCGCTGATGCAGCGCGACGGCTGGTATGCCAGCCAGTGGCGCTATCAACAACTGGAAGCCAGCCTCGATGTCATCTAAGACCGACCAAGCCACCACCGCCACGCAATCCGTGCGCCGCCAGGCCGCGCAAGCGATCGGCCTGCTGCGCCGCGCCGCCGCGCCCGACCTGCGCCATTTATATTGGGCCACGTTCTGGCTGATCCTCGCCGCCGCCCTCGAAGTGACGGGCCCGATCCTGGGCAAGGCCCTGATCGACCAGCATCTGCTGCCGCGCCACCTCGACTGGACGCGCATGTCCTTGCTGCTGGGCGGCTGCCTGCTGACGGGCTGGGTCGCGTCCGGCCTGCGCTATCTGCAGCTGGTGCGTCTGTCCGGCCTGGCCATGCGTTCCGTCCAGCGCCTGCGCGAAACCGTCTACCAGCACGTGCTGCGCCTGCCGATGGCCTTCTTCGACCGCGCCATCACGGGCCAGCTGGTCAGCCGCGTCACCAACGATACGGAAGCGGTCAAGTCCCTGTACGTGCAGGTGCTGTTCGTCATCCTCGACAGCTCCATCGTCCTGGTCGGCACCATGGCCGCCATGGCTTTTCTCGACTGGCGCTTGATGCTGATCGTGCTGGCCCTGCTGCCGGCCGTGCTGGTCATCGTCTTCCTGTACCAGCGCTGGAGCGCGCCAGCCGTCACGCGCGCGCGCGCCCTGCGCAGCGAGATCAACGGGCAGATCGCCGAATCGATCGGCGGCATGAGCGTGCTGCAGGCAAATAACGCGGAAAAACGCTTCGGCGCGCGCTTCACGGGCATCAACCAGGACCACTACACGGCGCGCATGCAGGAATTGCGCGCCAACGCCTGGCTGCTGCGCCCCGCGCTCGACATGCTCAATATCGTGCTGCTGGCCGTCGTCATCTTCAGCTTTGGCCGGCGCGAGATGGGCGCCGTGGAAGTGGGCGTGCTGTATGCGTTCATCAGCTACATTGCGCGCGTGATCGAGCCGCTGATCCAGATCACCATGCAGTTCAGCCAGCTGCAGCAGTCGGTGGTGGCGACGGCGCGCGTCTCGGCCCTGCTCGACGAAGCACAGGCGCTCGAGCACGCGCAGGGACGGGAAACTCCGGCCCTGCGGCATGCGCAAACGGGCAGCGAGCTGCCCGCCGTCGACATCAGGAAGCTGACCTTTGCCTACGTGGAAAACCAGCCCGTGCTGCACGACCTGTCGCTGACGATACCGCAAGGCGCGTTCTTCGGCATCGTCGGCCACACGGGCAGCGGCAAGTCGACCCTGCTGTCCCTGCTGCTGCGCTTTTACCCCGTCACGCAAGGCAGCATCGCCATCAATGGCGTGCCCCTCGACAGCATCGACAACGAGCACTTCCGCGCCGACGTGGGCCTGGTGCCGCAAGACCCCTTCCTGCTGGCCGCCTCGGCGCGCGAAAACATCGACATGGGCCGCGGCTACACGCAGCAGCAGATCGAGACGGCCGCGCGCGCCGCCCATGCGCACGACTTCATCGCCGCGCTGGAACATGGCTACGACACGCCGCTGGGCGAAGGCGGCTCGCGCCTGTCGTCGGGGCAGAAGCAGCTGATCGCGATTGCCCGCGCGCTGGCAGGCCAGCCGCGCATCTTGCTGCTCGACGAAGCGACGTCGCGCATCGATAGCCAGACGGAGCAGATCGTGCAACTGGCCCTCAACGAGTTGCGCGGCAAGGTGACCATCATCGCCATCGCCCACCGCCTCTCGACCATCCGCGAGGCCGACCGTATCATCGTGCTCAATCACGGCCGCATCACGGAAGCGGGGCCGCACGACGCCCTGATGCAGATCGAAGGCGGCCTGTACCAGCGCCTGTACCTGCTGCAACAGCTGGCGCAGTAATGGCGCCTTGTCAACTCCCGCCGTGTGCACTTTCGCAAATTTCTGCGGTGCGCATGATATTTCTTGATTGCAACAGAATATAATCTGTTACAGACAGGTGGTCATTGCGGGAGCGGGACGTTGGCAGGCAGACAGAGACGGGCATCATGGCGAAAGGCGCATTGGCTGCTGGTATTGGCCTGCATGCTGCCGCCTGCCGCGCACGCCCAGGCCGGCAACCTGGAGCAGTATCTTGCCGCCGTGCGCGACGATGGCCGCTTCGTGCCCGCGCGCGCCCTGCAGCGCCTGCAAGAGGTGGAAACGCAGGCGCGCAGCGCCCCCTTGCCCGTGCGCGCGGAATTCCTTACCCAACTGAGCAACGCCCGCATGCGCCTGGGGCAGAACGATATCGCCATGCAGCTGGCCGAAGAGCTGATCGCCTACGCCCGCATGAACAAGAGCGACGTGGCGCTGGCGAAGGGCATGCTCAACAAGGCCTACATCACGTTTGCCCGGAACGAACGCCGCGCCTCGCACCTGCTGGCCTTTGAAGCGGAACGCATCGCCAATGGCACGGACGACTTGCCCGTGCGCGTGCAGGCCACCATCAGCGCGGGCCAGTCGTGGGCAGAGGAAGGCAATTTCCCGTTTGCGCTGGCCAAGCTGCAGGCGGCCGTCGACCTGGCGCGCCAGAGCAAATCCCCGTCCAGCCTGGCCGCCGCCCTGAATGCCCTCACCCTGCTGTACACGCAGATGCGCGAATACGACAAGGGTTTCGAAGTGCTCGACGAATTGCTGGCCGTGTCCAGCACCCTGGCGTCGCCGGGCCGCATGGCGCAGGCGAAGAATACGGAATACGGCTTGGCGCTCGACGCGCAGCAGCCGCAGCGGGGCCAGCGCGCCCTGCTGGCGGCCCTGGCGCTGGAACGCCAGCTGGGGGCGCGCGGCATGGTCGCCGTCACCCTCGTCAATCTGTCGGACAGCTACCTGAAGGAGGGCGACTACGCGCGCGCCCTGCGCTACGCGAATGAAGCGATCACGGCGGCGCGCCTCGTCAACGATGAACAGGTGGAGGCGACGGCGCGGCTCAATATCGGCCAGGCGCTGATCGGCCAGGGCCGGTTGCAGGAAGGCAAGCAAAGCGTGGCCACGGGCCTGGCCTATTACGAACGCACGGCTAACCAGCCGGAAATGCAGGCCGTGCTGCTGGAATACGGCATGGCGCTGGAAAAGGCGGGCGACCTGCGCGGCGCCGTCACGGCATACCACCGCGAGCGGGGCATTTCCAACCAGCTGTTCGAAAAGCAGCGGCAAAAGGCCGTGTATGAACTGCAAGAAAAGTATGAGGCGGAAAAGAAACAGCGCCAGATCGAGCTGCTGAGCCGCGAAAACCAGCTGAAGAGCACGGAAATCGACAACCGCCGTCTGCAGCAGCGCGTGTGGTGGCTGCTGGCGCTGGTGCTGGCCATGGCGTCCGCCATCGTTGGCTTGCTGTACCGCAAGGTGCGCCATGCGAACGTGCAGCTGAAGGTGAAAAACCAGGAGCTCAAGCGCCAGAGCTCGCGCGACCCGCTGACGGCCCTGTACAACCGCCGCCATTTCCAGGAATTCATGCGCAGCCACGCGGGCAAGCCGCAGCATTCCCATGGCGGCGCCGATGTCGTGGGCGCGCTATTCCTGCTCGACGTCGACCATTTCAAGCACATCAACGACGCTTACGGCCATGCGGCGGGCGACCTGGTGCTGACGACGATCGCCGAAACCTTGCACGACGTGTTGCGCGAAACGGACATGATCGTGCGCTGGGGCGGCGAGGAATTCCTCGCCTTCCTGCCGGCCGTCGCGCGTGACGGGCTCGACGATATCGCGCGGCGCATCCTCAACGGCATGGCGGCGCAAGTCATCCATTACCAGGGGCAGACCATCCAGGTGCACGTGTCCGTGGGCTTTGCGCCGTATCCGCTGGCGCCGCTGGGACGGCCCCTCACGTGGGAACGCAGCGTCAACCTGATCGACATGGCGCTGTACCTGGCCAAGGCGCACGGACGCAACCGGGCGTATGGCTTGCGCGGTTTTCAGAACGTGGAAAAAACGACCCTGGAAGCGGTGGAGCAAGACCTGGAACGCGCGTGGCGCGACGGCTTTGTCGATTTGAGCGTGGTGCTGGGGGGAACGGACGGGGTGGATGCTGCGAGCGCAGGGACGGCGGCGCAGGACAGCCAGGCTGGCGCCAGCGAAGGCGTCGCCGCAGCCGCCATCACCTGACGGCAGCTGCGGGGCGCGCTGATGGCGTGCTTACTTGTGCGCGGCGTCCTGCATCTTTTCGCCGGCTTTTTCCACTTTCTTGCCCACGGCATCGGCCGCTTCGCTCATTTTCTTGTCGGCGTCAGCGGCGACCTGGTCCATCTTGGCGCCCGTATCGGCAGCGGCCTGGCTCACGGCGGCGTCGGCCTTGGTAGCGGCGGCCTTGATGTCGGCTTCAGCCTTGGCAGCGGCCGCATCGATTTTCTGGCCAGCCTGTTCCGCAGGACCGGCAGCGGCGACATCGTCCTTCTTCTGGCAGGCAGCCAGTGCCACAACCATCATGCCGGCGGCGCACACGGTCATCCAATTTTTGCTTGCTTTCATGGTATTCCCTTTCATTGTTATCAAAAGACACAGATCAGTTCGCAATATACACCTGCCTAAAAGTTTCTAGCGTGCGCTAACGCACATAAAAACAGGCTTTTGTGGCGTAGTTGTAAGCAATGGTATCTTGATATCTTTTAGCTATGTTTTCCCTGTGCCGGAGGGGGAGCCTGATAGCCATCCGTCAGGGTGTGCAGGAAGGCGATCACGTCGGCGATCTCCGCGTCGTTCAGGGCCGGCGCCTGGCCCGGCTGGCGGTCGAACGGCGCTTCCACGTTCACGTTCGCCACCAGGCCGGGCGGCAGGTCGTCGTATTTTCGCACCTTGCCGTTCTTATCCGTCGGATACCATTTTTGCGGCGCCGTATCGCGCTGCACGTAAAAGCGCAGCACCTGCTCCAGGGTGTCAAAGCTGCCGTTGTGGAAAAACACCTTGCGCAGGGCGATGTTGCGCAGGGACGGCGTCTTGAAGCTGCCGCAGTACTCTTTATGTTCCGTCAAGTCGGTGCGGTCCGGGCCGCACAAGCCCATGTCGAAGAACGCCGGATCCGCGTTGACGGGCAGCTTGCCATTGCGCGGCACGCCGATATTGATCAAGCCGTAATCGGTAAATTGAGGGAAGGCGCCGCCGGAAGCGACCTGGCTGATGTGGCAGGACGCGCAATTGCCCTTGCGTTCATCATTGAACAGGGCCAGGCCGCGCGCTTCCTGCGGGCTCAAGACGGCCTGCTTGCGCAGCACGGCGTCGTACTTGCTCGTGTATGGATAGAAGTCCAACGGGCTTTCCTGGAACACTTCCAGCGACATCAGCGCCCAGCGCAAGGCCTGGCCCGGCTGCTCGAAGATATCCGCGCCATACGTATGGCGGAACTGCGCCGCCAGGGGGCCGGCCTTCAATTTGGCGATGACGGCGGCCGCATCGCGGTTGCCCATCTCGCGTTTGGAGAGCAAGGGCGCCAGCGCCTGCTCATGGCCCGACTGGGCGCGGCCATCCCAGTTGCGCCCGCCCGTGGGACCGGCGTCGACGCTGTCGTCGCCATCGTCGTCGTGATAATGCTCGGTGAAGGCGGGCGCCGTCTGCAGGTAACGCAGCGAGGGCGCGGCGCGCGTGCCCGCATCCTTCAATTCCGGGCCGCCCAGCTGCACCGCCAGCCCATTCGGCGGGCCGTATGCGTGCTCGGGACTGTGGCAGCTGGCGCACGACATTTTTCCTGAGACAGACAGGCTGGGCTCGAAAAACATGGCGCGGCCCATGGCCGTCATCTGGGCCACGGAAGGCTGGCGTTGCAGGGTGGGCGCGTAGGCGCCCGACAGATAGGCGGGCTTGGCGACGGCTTCTTTTTGCGCCGCAGGATGGCAGGCGGCCAGCAGACAGGCGGCTACAAAGGCAAGCAGCAAGGTGGAGTTCGTTTTCATCATGGGCTGGCAGCGTAGCAACGGCATGTGACAGCTGCGTGACAAAACCCTGCAAAACCTAATGTATCAAGTCCGTACATTACGTCATGTAACAGGCGCTGACATGTCATGGAGCTGACATATTGCCTGCCTAGCATGCGACGTTTCCACCCAAAAGGCATGAACATGAAACCGCAATCCCGCCCTGTCTTACGTCCCCTGCCTATCCTGCTGTCGCTGGGCCTGGCCGCCTGCGGCAGCAACTATGCGATCACGCCCCGCACCACGGGCCAGGTGATCGGCAGCTATTATGAAAACGCCCAGGTGTGCCTGGAAAGCGCCACGGCCAAGCTGACGTGCGACAGCGCTTCCGCCGCCGTGCGCACTTCGGCCGACGGCAGCTACACCTTGGACGGCAAGGGCGCCGTGCTGGTGACCGTCGGCACGGACGCCATCCGCCACGAAGCCATCGGCGACACGGGCAGCAAAGTGACGCAAAAGCTGCTGCTGCGCGCCCCCGCAGGGCACAGCGCCTTCGTCAGCGCCCTGTCGACGGAACTGGCGCAAGTCATGGATGGCAATGGCGGCGACTTCGCGTCCGCCAGCGGCAAGCTGGCCGCGCGCCTGGGCGTGTCCGAAGCGAGCCTGGCATCGGACTTCAACAAGGCCAGCGGCGACGAGCAGGCGAAACTGAAGGCGGAAAACGCCAGCGTGACGGCCTTGATCGCCAGCGCCAGCGCGCAGGCGGCGCCGGCCGATGCGCTGGCCGCCCTGAACGGCGCGCTGGCGCTGAACAATATCCAGACCATCGTCGTCATCTACGCGGAAAACCGCGGCTTCGACAATCTGTACGGCCTGTTCCCGGGCGCCAACGGCGTACCGGGCGTCAATCCCACGTCGACGTCCTCGTATCTGCCGCAGAAGGACATCGACGGCAGCACCCTGCCCGTGCTGCCGCCCACCTGGGGCGGCATGACGGCGGCGGGCCAGAGCACCGTCATCACGCAGGCGCAATCGGCCAACCTGCCCAACAAGCCGTTCCAGATCGACGACGCCGGCAGCCCCCTGTACCTGCCGCAATCGGTGGTCACGCGCGACCTGGTGCACCGCTTCTACAACAACCAGATGCAGATCAACGGCGGCGCCAACGACAAGTTCGCCGCGTATTCCGATGCGGGGGGCCTGTCGATGGGCTATTACGACGGCAGCAAGATGCAGCTGTGGGACATCGCGAAACAATATGCGCTGGCCGACAACCTGTTCATCGGCGCCTTCGGCGGCTCCTTCCTCACGCACCAGTACCTGATCTGCGCCTGTGCGCCCACCTACCCGAACGCCGACACGTCGGTGGCGAAAGGCTCGATCGCGAAGATCGACGTCGACGCCAACGGTAACTTCCTGCGCCTGACGCCATCCGCCACGGCGCCGACCACGGTCTTGAACGGCGCGCCCGCCTATGCCAACGACGGCGCGCTGACGCCGGCCGACAGCACGGGCATGTTCTACGCCGTCAATACCATGCAGCCGCCGTTCCAGCCCAGCAGCAACGCGCCCGCCTCGGGCGACAGCAGCAAGCTGTTTGCGGACACGGGCAAGGCCAACACCCTGCCGCCGCAAACGCAGACGAATATCGGCGACCTGCTCTCTGGCAAGAACATCGACTGGGCCTGGTATGCGGGCGCCTGGAAGGACACGACGGCCCTGGCTACGGCCAGCGCGCGCGCCGGCAGCTTTCCGAATCCGCCCAACTTCCAGTTCCACCACCAGCCGTTCAATTACTTTGCCAACATGGACCCCGTGAAGGCGCCCGCCTACCGCGCCGCCCACCTGCGCGACTTCGACAGCCAATTTCTTAGCGACGCGAGCGCCGGCAAACTGCCGCCCGTGACCTTCTACAAGCCGCAGGGCAATTTGAACCAGCATGCGGGCTATGCCAGCGTGGCCGATGGCGACGCCCACATCGCCAGCGTCATCGCCCAGCTGAAGAAAAGTCCGCAGTGGAAGAACATGCTGGTCATCGTCACCTACGATGAAAACGGCGGCTTTTATGACCACGCGGCGCCGCCGAAGGGCGACCGCTGGGGTCCGGGCACGCGCGTGCCGGCCATCCTCGTCTCGCCGTACGTGAAAAAGGGTCTCGTTGACCACACGCAATACGATTCGGCCTCCATCCTGCGCGCCATCACGCACCGCTTCTCGCTGCCCGTACTCGATGGCTTGAGCACGCGCGACAAGGCCTTGGTGGCCAATGGCGGCAAACCGATGGGCGACTTCAGCGCCGCGCTGGCCTTGGTACCGCAAGAGTAAGGCTGAGTAAGGCTGAGTAAGGCTGAAAAAATTCGCCCGCCCGGCTTGGCTGCGGCGGGCGTTTTACATGTTGTTGGCGCTACTGGCCCGGGGACGCATCGAGCAGCGAACGTTCGAGCAATTGCGACAAGGCCGTACGCAGCGCCTGCGTGCGCGCCGCCAGTTCCGGCCGCTTGTAGCGCTCGGCGGCGATCAGGCTGTTTTCCAGGCAAACCCGGTCCAAACGCGCCAGGCAGGCGTCGGCCGCATCGAGCTGGGCGCTCGCTTGCGCCACTTTGACCTTGGCGTCGAGTTCCAGGGTGTCGGGATCGTCACCCCAGCGCTTTACGTAAATGGCCAGGCGCGTGGCGGCCAGATCCGGCTTGCCCGCGTCGAGCGCCTGGTTGACGCTGTCTTGCAGCGCCGTCCACGCATGCGCCCGCTGCTGTTGCTTGTCGCACGCGGCGGCAGACTTGGTGATGCTCGCCTGCAAGCGCTTGATCTGTGCGGCGGGCGCCTTGGCGCTTTTCAGCACGGCCAGCGCGCTGCGCGCCCCATCCAGGTCGCACTGCGCCGCCAGCGCAGTGGCGGCCTCGACCTGTTCCGCCACGCTGGCCGGCTTGTCGGCGGGCTTGTTATAAAACCAGATACCGGTCAGCACCACTGCCGCCGCGATCCACGTGCGCAAGCGCACGGGCGGACGTGGTGGCGGCACCGAGCCTTTGCCGGCAGGCTTGGCGGGCGGCGCCTTGGCCGGCGCGGGAGCCGATGTTGCAGGCGCTGGCGGGACGGGCTTGGGAGCAGGCTGAGACACGGGCTGCGGCGCAGGAGTGGGCGACGCCACGGGCACGAGCGGCGGCACGCGCGGGGGTGCCGGGGGCGGCACCACTGCTTTCTCCAGAACAGGCGCTTGCGCCACCTGCCGCGCGCCGCAAAACGGGCAATGCGCCACGCGCAGCGGCAAGGTCCGGCCGCAAGCGGCGTTGATGCAAATGTCATTCACTGTTTCAAGCACATTCCAACCTTTTCTTGGAGTCATTCCACTGCGTTCTGCCGCAATATTACCTTACGCAAGCATCACAACGGCGCACCCGCAGCGTGTTCCACGGCCTTGATACGGATCAAAAAGCATCCGCCGCCGCGGCCTAAGCTGGAAGTACCGGCCAAGGACAAGGAGAACGCCATGTCAGCCCACCTGATCATCGAAGACGGCCAGCCCTGGTGGGACAGCGCCGATATCTGGGTCGTGCCGGGCAATGATCCGAATGGCCCGCCCGGCGCGCCCATTGCCGGCACCAGCAATTACCTGTGGGGCCGCGTGCACAACACGGGCGACAGCGCCTCGAACGGCGTGCGCGTGGATTTTTACTGGGCCGACCCTTCCGGCCAGATCGCCGTCGGTGCCGCCACGCAGATCGGCTCGGCCTTTGCCGACTTGCCGCCGGGGGCCACGCAGGAAGTGCTGTGCCTGGTGCCCTGGGTCCCCGTCATCGTCAATGGCGGTCACGAATGCCTGCTGGCCGTGGCCCACGGCCCCGGCGACATCAACCCGCTGCCCGATCCCCTGCCCAACGGCTTCCCTTTCCAGCCCAGGCAGCACGAGCAGATTGCCCAGCGCAATGTCACCGTGGTGGTGGCGGCACGGCGCGCGCAACTGCTGACCATCGCGGTGGCGGCCCTGCCCCGCGAAACAAAAAAAGTGGAACTGCAGATCGAGCAGGGCGGCGAGCTGCCGGAGCCCCTGCTGGCCACCCTGGGACTTGAGCGCTGGCAGCCGGCCAAGGACGCCCGCGTGATAGCGGGTCTGGCGCGCACGCCCCATTGCAATGGCGATACGCCCGGCGAGCAAAAGCTGGCGCTGGACGTGCCGCGCGGCCAGGCCCAGGCCGTGTACCTGAGCGTGCGCGCCGAAGCCTTGCCGCCACGCCAGTATGCACTGCTGCGCGTGCTGGAAAGCCAGGACGGCAAGCTCATGGGCGGCGTCACGTACATCGTCACCGATCTGGAGAAAGAGCAAGTTCAAGAGCAGGCGCAAGAACAGCACCACCCCGAGGAGCAAGCATCATGAGCGATACCCCCCTGCAGGTGCTGACGCGGCCGTTCGCGATCGAGCCCGTCACCAATATCATGCTGCCCGATGGCATCTTCGACAATGCCATCTA
Source organism: Janthinobacterium lividum (assembly GCF_011601275.1). Lineage (GTDB taxonomy): Bacteria > Pseudomonadota > Gammaproteobacteria > Burkholderiales > Burkholderiaceae_D > Janthinobacterium > Janthinobacterium lividum_E. Next base: position 46,733 of record NZ_JAAOLY010000017.1, read on the forward strand.
TGGCTTGCGCATCGCCGCCCACGTTACCAACACGTCGGGCAGCGCGCTGACGAATGTCACCGTGTATCTGGAAAGCGTGGGCGACCCCGGCATCGTGCCCGTGGCCCGCACCTTTTTCTTTGCCAGCATTCCCGCCGGCGCGGCCATGCTCGTCATGTGGGATGCCGACTTCCAGCATGCGGCGCCCGGCAAGCGCCTCGTCAGCTTCGTCGCCAAGGCCGACGGCCATACGCCGCACCGCTCGATCCAGCAGATTTTTGTGTCGCAGACGCGCTTCGACAGCGCCACCAATACCTACACGTGCACGGTCGAGGAAGGCACCCTGGAACTGTCCAAGCCGCAAGGCCACCTGCCGGGCAAGCGCTGGGGCAGCACGGGCACGGATGGCAAAGAGTGCCGCTGCCCGCCCGGCCTGGGGCCCATCGTGCCGACCGGCGTGACCCTCGTCTGGACGCCGAATCCCGCCTATGCGGGCACGCATGGCGAGCTGCCGTTTTCCGACCCATGGTGGAAGGTCCTCGCCATCATCATCGCCATCATCGCCGCGCTGGTCGCCATCATTGCCGCCGCGCTCGGTTCAGGCAAGGCCAGCTTCAGCGTGGGCGGCACGTTCGAGGAAACCGATCCCAGCGTCGATTGCTGCTCGCTCGAAGGGGCCGGCTCGGGCCAGCCCGAATTCACGGTGGCGGGCGTGGCCTCGGCCATCGCCTCGGGCGCCATCGCCGTCGCCTGCTCCGATATCGCGGACCCGTTCTGGCGTGGCCAGGAAGCAACACCACCAGCCGCCGGCGAACTGACCCTGGCCGAGCGCGTGGTGGCGAAATGGGTGCTGCCGGAAGCGCCGAACGCGGGCCTGCCCTACACGGCCGACATCAGCTGGGAGTATCAGCGTTTCACCACGGGCGCCACCTACCAGCATGCCGTCACCGAAACGCAAGTCAACATCCACGTGGCGGGGCCCGTGGAAACGGATACGCCCGCCGTCGTGCAAGCCTATGAACCGCTGTGGATACGCGCCAGCTTCCAGCGCGACAATGGCAATGTCTTCCGCGGCACGGAACTGTACGCCTTCGTGCTGTTCCAGGCACCGCAAGGCCTGTATTTCGTGGAATCGCTGACCGACGACGGCCTGGGCTTCGACCCGGGCGCCAATGACGGCGTGTACGCAGGCAGCCTGGACTTGAAGCGGGCTTACCGCACCTTGCTGCAATATGATCAAAAGGTCTACGGCACGTGGCGAGTCTTCGTCTTCGCCCAGGACGTCAACCTGACCAAGCCCGGCACGCCACCCGAAATCGCCGCCCAGCACATCGGCGGCATGTTCGTCGCCAGCGCCATCGAAATCACCTTCGACGACACCCTGCCCTGCCCGCTCAAGGCGCAGGCGAATATCGTCGTGGTGTAGTGATAAGCGAGAAGCGAGGCCAAACGTAGGTCGGATTAGCGCGGCAAAGCCGCGCTAATCCGACAACATTGTTGGCTCCCGTACGCACACCACGAGCGACTGAGAAAATGCTCAAGGCTAGGCGCGGCCCCGAAGACAGTACTTCAGTACAGCAAAGAAAAACGGGGCAGGCAACAACGCCCAGGGCTTTGTATCAGCCGCCCTTAAACTTTGACGCTTTCAGCCTTGGCAATCACCGTGCGCGGAATAATCTCCGTCGCCGGGCAAGTATCCATCGCCTCCGAATACGCAAGCCAGCGCTGCAGGCTTTCCATGCGGCGGATGGTGATGCCCTTGCCATTGATATAGCCGATCTGCTCGAAATTGGCGGGGCTGGTGGTCAGTTTCGACACGGTGGGCGCATTGTCGACCAGGCGGTCATACGCCTTGCGCGCCTTGTGTTCCCACTTGGCCAGCCCGGGGTCGTCAAAGCGGTTGCTTTCAAAATACACGGTGATGGTGCGGTCGTGGTTGGCAAAGCCGACGATGGCAGCGCCCTTGCGTATGGTCAACAGGACATCTTCCTTGACGCCCGTGACGGGAACGAAGACGGCGGCGCGCCCATCCGTATCCGGCCGCTCCATGGGAATATCTTGTCCAATTATGCTCATCGCATCACGCTCTTAATCCTGGCTTGTCAGCCTGTTGTATTGATATGGCTCTGTGGCAACACGCCTGGCGTAGGCGGGCTCTACCGCTGCTCTCCGCACTGTCCAAGCTTGCCGTCAAGCTGTTTATCAATAATACATTGCCGTGTGGCACTACACAAGATCACCGCGCCACAGGCAGCTGTCCTGCGCCCGATGGCGAAAGGCGGCGCCTGCGGCAATCGCCTTATAATGTCGTGTTTACTTCACGTCCCCCACCTTCGCACCATGACGCTTCCCGAAAATGACACCAGCCGGCTCGACGCCATCAGCGCCGCCGCCACCGAAGTGGCCGCGCAAAACGTGGCCGACCTGCTGGCCATGGCCATCTGCCACCGCCCGGACGAACCGTCCCTGATCGTCTGCGACAAGCGCAGCTGGCTCAACGTCGTGCTGACGGAAGCGTATCGCCAGGCCTTGCCGGACGCCACCTTCATCGATTTCGACGAAGTCACGCCCGAGGCCGTGCTGGCCGCGTTTGCCGAATTGCCGGCCGGCAGCCTCGTCGTGCTGATCCAGTCGACCAGCTTCCGCCTGGAAGCGTTCCGCATCCGCATCGAGCTGTTCAAGCGGGGCCTGAAGGTCATCGAACACGTACACCTGTCGCGCATGCCCGGCGTGCAGGGGCTGCACTACATCGCCTCGCTGGCCTACGACCCAGCCTACTACCGCGGCGTCGGCCATGCGCTGAAAGCGCGCATCGACAAGGCCCGCCACGGCATGGTCGACAGCGGCGGCGAACAGCTGGTGTTCGCTTCGCCATTCGAGGGCGCCAAGCTCAATATCGGCGACTACAGCGGCATGAACAATATCGGCGGCCAATTCCCCCTGGGCGAAGTATTCACGGAAGCGCAGGACCTGGAAGCGGTAAATGGCCGCGTGCGCATCTTTGTTTTTGGCGACACGCACTTCATGGTCAACCGCCCCGACACGCCGATCACGCTGATCATCGACAAGGGCCGGGTGACGGGCACGGAAAACGCAACGCCGGAATTCTTGGCCATGCTGGAGATCATCCGCGCGCATGAAGGCGAAGTGTGGGTGCGCGAACTGGGCTTCGGCATGAACCGCGCCTTTTCGCGCGAGCAGCTGGTCAACGACATCGGCACGTATGAACGCATGTGCGGCATCCATCTGTCGCTGGGCGCCAAGCACGGCGTCTACACCAAGCCCCAATTCAAGCGCAAGGATGCGCGCTACCACGTCGACATCTTCGCCGTCACCGAAGCCGTCTACCTCGACGACGAGCGCGTGTACGCCGATGGCGCGTGGACGGTGGAACCGGTCGCCTTCAGCTGAAAAAACCCGCCGCTTCCAGCTCGCGGTCCCATGGCGGCACGGGCTGGTATTCGGCCACGAGGAAATCGATCAGCGCGCGCACCTTGGGCGAGGGCTGGCGGCTGGCCGGATACAGGGCGCTCAGGTGATTCAAGGGCAGTTCCCAGTCCGTCAGCACGGGCACCAGGCTGCCATCGAGCAGATTGCGCCAGGCGAGGAAGGTGGTGCTGTAGACGATGCCGAGCCCCCGCTGCGCCGCCTGGTGCAGCACCAGCCCATTATTCGCCGTGAAACCCGCCTGCACGCGCACGCTCACTTCCTCGCGCTGCTCACCTTCTACACGCTGGAAATGCCAGTTCGTGCCATCGGTCAGGTGGCTGAAATGCAGGCACTGATGCTGCAGCAAATCCTGCGGCGTCTGCGGCACGCCCCATTGCGCCAGATAGGCGGGGCTGGCGCATAGCACGGCGCGGCACGGCGCCAGCGGGCGCATGGCCAGCGCGCTGCTGTCCGGGATGCCGCCCACGCGGATGGTCAAATCGAAGCCGTGGCGTATCGGGTCAAGCAAGGCGTCGTCGACAAACAACTCGGCTTGCACCTGCGGGTGCAGCAAACTGAAACGGGCGACGGCATCGGCCAGCCACGCGCTGCCGAAACTCGACGGCGCCTGGATGCGCAGCGGCCCGGCCAGCTCCGCCCCCGCTCCCGCCTGCGCCACGTGCGCCACCATGCGCGCCGCTTCCTGCGCCTGGCTGACGGTGGCCATGCACGGCGCCAGATAGGCGCGGCCCGCGTCCGTCAAACTCACTTCGCGCGTGGAGCGGTGCAGCAGGCGCGCATGCAGACGTTCCTCCAGCTGCATGATGGTCTTGCTGACCATGGCGCGCGTCAGGCCCAGGCGTTGCCCCGCCACCGTAAAGCTGCGCTGGCGCGCCACTTCGACAAAGATTTCCATCGCTTTTAATTGATCCATGTCAAAGATTGTCTGCGTTTTGACGACAATCTGTCAACCGCTGGGCGATTGTTTGCCGCCCTCGCCCATCCTACAATGGCGCTTTCCACTGACCTCAGGAGCCGCCGCCATGCTAACGATCGAACAACAAGAACAGTATCAACGCGACGGTTACCTCATCCTGCCCGATTTCAAGGGTGCGGAGGAAATCGCCGCCCTGCGCGCGCGCGCCGAGCACATTGTCAACGAATTCGATCCCAGCCTGAGTCAATCCATCTTCACCACGCGCGACCAGGCAAAGAACACCAACGATTATTTTCTCGCTTCCGACAACACCATCCGCTGCTTCTTCGAGGAAGAAGCGTTCGGCCCGGACGGTCAATTGAAACAGGCGAAATCGCTGTCGATCAACAAGATCGGCCACGCCATGCATGACCTGGACCCCGTCTTCCGCAGCTTTTCGGCCGACCCGAAACTGGCCGAAGTGGCGCGCGACCTGGGCCTGGCGGACGCGCAGGTGTGGCAATCGATGTATATCTTCAAGCAGCCCGGCATCGGCGGCGAAGTGCGCTGGCACCAGGACGCCACGTATTTCGAGACCACGCCGATCAGCGTGACCACCTTCTGGTTCGCGCTGGAAGACGCCACCCTGGAAAACGGCTGCCTGTGGGCGGAACCGGGCGGCCACCGCGGCCCTTTGCGCGAACGCTTCATCCGCAACGGCGACCAGGTAAGAGTGGAAAAACTCGACGCCACGCCGTGGCCCGACGACAGCACGGCCATGCCGCTGGAAGTGAAGGCGGGCGCCCTCGTCTGCTTCCACGGTTTGCTGCCCCACTACAGCGCGCCGAACCGCTCGCCCGTCTCGCGCCACGCCTACACCTTGCACGCCACCGACGGCCAGACGCAATACGCGGCCCACAACTGGATCCAGCGCGATGACTCCTTCCCCGTGCGGGGCTTCGTCTGATGCGCATCGAGGTTTTCGCCGCCCACTGGGGCAATAACGACCTGCCACCCGGCGTCTTCATCGACAGGGTAGCGGCGGCCGGCTTCGACGGCATCGAAATGTCGCTGCCGCTGGACTCTGCCCTGCGCGAGGAATGGACGGAGCGCATCGCCAAGGCGGGATTGCAACTGATCGCCGCGCAGTGGGAAACCGTGTTCCACAGCGATTTCGAGCAGCACCGCACCGCCCTGGCCGAGCTGCTGGAAAACGCCTGCCTGGCGCGCCCCGCGCTGGTCAACACGCACACGGGCAAGGATTTTTATACGCAGGCACAAAATGCAGAACTGCTCGACCTGGCCGCCGCCATCTCGGCCAGGCACGGCGTGCCCATCGTGCATGAGATCCACCGCAGCCGCTTTTCCGGCCACCCGATGCTGCTGCTGCCGTATCTGGCGCAGTATCCCGATCTGCCATTGACGGCCGACCTGTCGCACTGGTGCTGCGCCTGCGAATCGCTGCTGGAAGACCAGCCGCAGACATTGGCACAAGTGCTGCCGCTGGTGCGCCACGTGCATGCGCGCGTGGGCCATGCGCAAGGCCCGCAGGTGGCCGACTTCCGCGCGCCGGAAGCGAAGCCGGCGCTCGACGCTCACCTAGCCTGGTGGGACGCCATCGTCGCCCTGCGCCGCGCGGCCGGCGCCGAGCGCATGACGTTCACGCCGGAATTCGGCCCTGCGCCCTACACGCAAACCTTGCCATGGACGCAGCAGCCTGTGAGCGACGCGTGGGAACAGAACGTGGCCATGCTGCAGCTGCTGCGCGCGCGCTACCCGGCGGAGTAAGGAAACTACGGAAGCTGCGCAAAATTGGCCTGCACGAAATCGATGAAGGTGCGCAGCGGCGCTGGCAAATGGCGCCGGCCCGCATAGTATAAAAACGGGCCGGGAAAGGGCATCGCCCAGTCTTCCAGCACGGGCTGCAGCTGGCCCGCATCGATATACGGCTGCAGCCACTCTTCAAACAGATACACGAGGCCATGGCCGGCGACGGCCATGCTGACCGCGAAATCGGCCGCCGTCGGCGTGACGATCACGGGGCCGTCCGGCTCAACGCTCACTTTTTGCCCGTCCCGCTCGAACTCCCACGGTGGAACCGCGCCACTGAGGAATTTCCCCAGCAGGCAGGCGTGCCGCAGCAGGTCGCGCGGATGCACAGGCACGCCGCGCTGCGCCAGGTAGGATGGCGCGCCCGCCACCGCGAAGCGCTGCGTGCGCGGGCCGATGGGGATGGCGATCATGTCCTGCTCCAGCCGTTCGCCATAGCGGATGCCGGCGTCGCAACCGCTGGCGACGACGTCGACAAAATTATTATCGACCACCAGCTCGACCCTGATCTGTGGATAGGCGCGCAGGAACTGGTCGACCATGGGCTGCAAAAAGAAGCGCGCCGCGTTGACCGGCACGTTCAGGCGCAAGGTGCCGCGCGGGCTGTCGCGCAAGTCGTTCAGCACGTCGAGCGCGCTGCTCACTTCATCGAGCGCCGGGCGCAAGCGCGTCAGCAGCAGCGCCCCGGCCGCCGTCGGCGTCACGCTGCGCGTCGTGCGTTCCAGCAGGCGGATGCCCAGTTGCTGCTCCAGCCGGCGCAGCGCTTCGCTCATGGCGGACGCGGACTGCCCGCTGGCGCGCGCGGCCTGGCGAAAACCCCGGTGCCGGGCAACCAAAGCAAAGGCGGCCAGGTCGGCCATGGAAGGGCTGTCTGCATGCATGGGAAGAGCTTTCATTGTGCGTAAATGAGTACAGCCTGTGCCGGATTGACCCGATTATCATACAGCGCAATCGCCCTTACGATAGTGGCTCTCGAACTCGACCACCACACAGGAGCTGCCATGCACACGCCTTCCCCCGCCCGCGACCAATTCACGCCCGCCCATTGCGACATCGGATTCAACCGCCTCGGCTACGGCGCCATGCAACTGGCCGGCCCGCACGTCTGGGGACCGCCGAAAGACCGCGCCGCCGCCGTCGCCGTGCTGCGCGAAGCCATCGAACTGGGCGTCAACCATATCGACACGTCGGACTTTTACGGCCCCCACGTCACCAACCAGATCATCCGCGAAGCGCTGCATCCCTACCGCGACGGTTTGACCATCGTCACCAAGATCGGCTTCATGCGCGGCGCCGACCAGTCCTGGCTGCCGGCCGCATCGCCGCAGCAACTGCGCGACGCCGTGCACGACAACCTGCGCAACCTGGGCCTGGACGTGCTCGACGTGGTCAACCTGCGCGCCCCGGGCATGGCCGGCCCGGACGGCTCGTCGCTTGCCGAACCGCTGGCCGCATTGGTGCAGCTGCAGCGCGAAGGCCTGCTGCGCCATATCGGCCTGTCCAATGTCGATGCGGGCCAGGTGGCCGAGGCGCAGGCGATCAGCCCCATCGTCTGCGTGCAGAACCACTACAACCTGGCGCACCGCGCGGACGATGCGCTGATCGACACCCTGGCCGCGCAAGGCATCGCCTATGTGCCGTTCTTCCCCTTGGGTGGCTTTTCGCCGCTGCAGTCCGATACCCTGAACCAGGTGGCGGCCGCCATGCAGGCCACGCCGATGCAGGTGGCGCTGGCCTGGCTGTTGCAGCGCGCGCCGAATGTGCTGGTCATTCCCGGCACTTCGTCGGTGGCGCATCTGCGCGAAAACGTCGCGGCCGGCGCGCTCACGCTCGACGCGCAGGCGCTGGCGGCTTTGAGGTCGCTTGCAACTAAGTAGCGCACTATATATACTGTACCCATGGATACCACCACCGCCCCCAACCCCTTGCACCAGGTGCCGCGCCTGGACGGCCAGCTGTGCTTTGCGCTGTACTCGACCTCGCTTGCCATGAACAAGCTGTACCGCAAGCTCTTGCGCAAGCTGGGCCTGACGTATTCGCAATATCTGGTGATGATGGTGCTGTGGGAGCACGACGGCTTGACGGTGTCGGAAGTGGGCGAGCGCCTGTTCCTCGATTCGGCCACCCTGACACCCTTGCTCAAGCGCATGGAACAATCGGGCTTGCTGACGCGTACACGCGCCGCCAGCGACGAGCGCCAGGTCATCATTTCCCTCACGCAGCAGGGCGACCAGTTGCGCCACGAAGCGGCCCTGTTGCCCGAAGCCATACTGACGGCCAGTCAATGCAGCGTGGAGCAGGTTGTGGACATGAAACAACAGCTGAACCAGTTGCGCGATAGCCTGATGAAAAGTGAGTAAAAGCGCCGCTTTTCCAAGCAAAATAAGGCAAAACATCCCCCTGACGGCGCCAGGCAAAAGCTGGCGCAAAATCCGCCTTTCTTTATTACAAATCGATACATGGATGGCCTCACCCTGCGTATAGAATAGTTGCCACTATTTCCTTACAACAACATCAGGGTGATCATGCGCATACCTTTCGGCTCCGCCGCTTCGCTGGCTTTGTGCTTTACCGTATCGGCCTTCGCCGCCGAGCCATTCGACGACAAGTTCCGACAGCTCGAAGAAGTGCTGCCCACCCCGAATACCTACCGCACCGCCTCCGGCGCGCCGGGCCACGCCTACTGGCAGCAGCGCGCCGACTACACCATCCGCGCCACACTCGATGAAGCCAAGCGCGAGATCGCCGGCAGCGGCACCATCACCTACCATAACCAGTCGCCCGACACCCTCGGCTACCTGTGGGTGCAGCTGGACCAGAATATCTACAAGCCCGATTCCGACGCACGCCGCATGGCCACGGCGCCATCGCGACAGGCGTGGGCCAAGACGGCGGGCGAAGACACGATGAAGTTCGAAGGCTTGCGCAGCATCCTCGCGCGCGGCGACTTCCAGGGCGGCTTCAATATCCGCGCCTTGAAAGGTGCCGATGGCCAGCCTTTGAAGTATGTTATCAATCGCACCATGATGCGCATCGACCTGCCGCAGCCCTTGAAACCGGGCCAGGATTTCGTCTTCCAGATCGACTGGGATTACCGCATCAACGAACAGAAGGTGCTGGGCGGACGCGCCGGCTATGAAGTCTTCGACGACAAGAACGCCCTGTTCGAAGTGGCGCAGTGGTTCCCGCGCATGGCGGCCTATTACGACGCGGCCGGCTGGCAGCACAAGCAGTTCCTCGGCTCGGGCGAATTCACCCTGGAGTTCGGCGACTACGACGTGCAGCTGACGGTGCCCGCCGACCATATCGTCGCCTCCACGGGCCAGCTGCAAAACCCGCAGGACGTGCTGTCTGCCACGCAGCGCGAGCGCCTGGACAAGGCCCGCGGCAGCGACAAGCCCGTCGTCATCGTCACGCAAAAGGAAGCGGAAGCGGCGGAAAAATCCGTCAGCCGCGCGCAAAAGACGTGGCACTTCAAGGCGTCCAACGTGCGCGACTTCGCCTGGGCCTCGAGCCGCAAGTTCATCTGGGATGCGCAGGGCTACAAGAAGGGCGGCAGCGATGTAATGGCCATGTCCTACTATCCGAAGGAGGGCAATCCGCTGTGGGAAAAATACAGCACGCAAGCCATCGTGCACACGATCGAGCAGTACAACAAGTACAGCATCGACTACCCGTACCCGACGGCCATTTCCGTCAACGGTCCCGTGGGCGGCATGGAGTATCCGATGATCTCGTTCAACGGCCCCCGTCCGGTGAAAGACAAGAAGACGGGCGAGCTGACCTACTCAAAGCGCACCAAGTATGGCCTGATCGGCGTGATCATTCACGAGGTGGGCCACAACTACTATCCGATGATCATCAACTCGGACGAGCGCCAGTGGACGTGGATGGACGAGGGCCTCAACACCTTCGTGCAATACCTGGCGCAGCAGGCGTGGGAAGAAAACTACCCGGCCTCTCGCGGCGAACCGCGCGAGATCGTCGACTACATGCGTAGCCGCGACCAGGTACCGATCATGACCAATTCCGAATCCCTGCTGCAGTTCGGCAACAACGCCTACGCCAAGCCGGCGGCGGGCCTGAACATCCTGCGCGAAACCATCCTCGGGCGCGAACTGTTCGACTACGCGTTCAAGGAATATGCGCAGCGCTGGAAGTTCAAGCGTCCCACGCCCGCCGACTTTTTCCGCACCATGGAAGACGCCTCCGGCACGGACCTGGACTGGTTCTGGCGCGGCTGGTTCTATACGACCGACCCGGTCGACATCAGCATCGACGGCATCAGCGAATATGGCGTGAGCTCGAAAGATCCGGCCACGGAAAAAGCGTGGAAAAAAGCGCAAAAGGACGCCCAGCCGGAATCCGTCACGAGCCGCGCCAACAAGGGCATGCCGCGCCGGGTCGATGCGCATCCGGATCTGAAGGATTTCTACAACCAGCACGACGATTTCACGGTGACCAACAAGGACCGCAACGCCTACGCCGAGGCACTGGCCGCGCTGGAGCCGTGGGAAAAGGACTTGCTGAAACAGGGCAAGCACCTGTACCTGGTCGACCTGTCGAACGTGGGCGGCATGGTCATGCCCCTGATACTGGAAATTGAACTGAAAAGCGGCAAGAAGTACATCGAGCGCGTGCCGGCCGAAGTGTGGCGCTATTCGCCGAAGAAAATCACCAAGGTCGTCATCACGGACGAGCCGATGGTGGGCCTGGTACAGGACCCGTACTGGGAAACGGCCGACATCGACACGAGCAACAATAGCTGGCCGCGCAAGATCACGCCATCGCGCCTGGAACTGTTCAAGAGCGAGAAGTCGCCCAAGGATAACCTGATGCGCGATTTCCATACGCCGCTGAAAGGCCAGAACGGCGGCGTGTCCAAGGGCGACGAGGCATGAAGCGCTGGCGCGCTCTGGCTTGCGCCATGCTGGCCTGCGCCAGCATGGCGGCCGGCGCCCACAACTTCCACATGGGTATCGCCGACATCAGCTACAACGCGACCAGCGGCAGCACGGAAGTGGTGCACACCTACACGGGCCACGACGTCGAAGCGCTGCTGACGAACCTGTACCAGCGCCAGTTCGACCTGGGCCAGGAAGACAGCGAAGCGGCCCTGCGCCGCTATGTGGAAAAACAGTTTTACCTGGTGGGGCCGGATGGCAAGCGCCTGCGTTTGAGCTGGGTCGGCATGAAGGTCAATGCCGACAACGTGGTGGTCTTCCAGGAGATCGAACACACGCGCCTGGCCCCCGCCACGCGCATCCATAACCAGCTGCTGATCGACTTCCTGCCCAGCCAGAGAAATACCCTCAACGTGCAGGACAGCGGCAGCATCCAGACGCTGATTTTCGACCGCCAGAACACGGAACTGCCGATCCGCTAAGGCCCGGCACACCCCATTACATCCATGACGCCACGCTCTCTCCCCCTCCTCCTCGCCGCCCTGTTTTCCACCACCGCCGCCCACGCCGACGACATCTTCCAGCGCGTGCTGGTCGACGGTTCGCGCCTGAACCAGCTGGGCGTGGCCGATTCGGCCAACGCGGGCAGCGTCACGCAACAGCAGCTCGATGCGCGCACCAGCTACCGGCCCGGCGAATTGCTCGAAGCCGTGCCGGGGCTGATCGTCAGCCAGCATAGCGGCGAGGGCAAGGCCAACCAGTTCTACCTGCGGGGCTTCAACCTCGATCACGGCACGGACTTGCGCACCACCGTCGACGAGATGCCCGTCAACCAGCGCAGCCATGGCCACGGCCAAGGCTGGACGGACCTGAACTTTTTGATCCCCGAACTGGCCATGCGCCTCGATTACAAAAAGGGGCCGTATTCGGCGGCGCAAGGCGATTTTTCCTCGGCGGGCGCGGCGTCCGTCGTCTACGCGAACCGCCTGACGCAGGGCGTCGCCAGCGTGGGCATCGGGCAAAACGGCTTTCGCCGCGCCCTGCTGGCCGACTCCAACGATGCGGGCGACGGCAGCCTGCTGTATGCGCTCGAAGCGCAGCACAACGACGGCCCGTTCACGCAGCCGGACCGCTACCGCAAGCTCAATGGCGTGCTGCGCTACAGCGAAGGCTATGCCAACAACGGCTTCAACGTCACGGCCATGGCGTATGACGCCAGCTGGAACGCCACCGACCAGATTCCGCTGCGCGCCGTGCAGGGCGGCACCCTGGGCCGCTTCGACGCCATCGATGCCAGCGACGGCGGCAAGGCGCAGCGCTACAGCCTGTCGGGCGCCTGGCGCCAGACGACGGACGAGGTGTCGTCCAAAGTCAGCGCGTATGTGATCGCCAACCGCCTGGCCCTGTTCTCGAATTTTACGTATGCGATGGACGACCCCGATAACGGCGACCAGTTCGCCCAGCCCGACCGGCGCGTGACGGCCGGCCTCGACGCCAGCCACACCTGGCACCGCCATACGGACAGGGGCAGCAGCGACACCACCATCGGCCTGCAGCTACAGAACGACAATATCCACAATGGCCTGTACAACACGCGACAGCGGCAAATCCTGTCGACCACGCGGCAGGACCATATCGTCGAATCGAGCATCGGCGTGTACGGCGAAAACAGCATGCGCTGGTCGCGCTGGCTGCGCACCGTGGCCGGCCTGCGCGCGGACGCCTACCGCTTCGACGTACGCAGCGACCGGCCGGAAAATTCGGGCAAGGCCAGCGACCATTTGTTCAGTCCCAGCCTGAGCGTGATCGCGGGACCGTGGCGCGATACGGAAGCGTATATCAACATTGGCAATGGTTTTCACAGCAACGACGCGCGCGGCACGACGATCACGGTCGACCCGAAGACGGGCGAGGCGGCCGACAAGGTCACGCCTCTGGTGCGCTCGCGCGGGCTGGAACTGGGCTTGCGCAGCGCCGCCATCGCCGGCCTGCAAACGTCGCTGTCGCTGTACCGCCTGGACTTTGATTCCGAGCTGCTGTTCATCGGCGACGCCGGCGCCACCGAGGCGGGCCGCCCCAGCCGCCGCTACGGCATCGAGTTTTCCAGCTACTACAAGGCGGCCCGCTGGCTGTCGCTGGACCTGGACCTCGCGTATGCGCGGGCGCGCTCGCGCGGCAGCGACCCGGCGGGCGACTTCATCCCCGGCGCCATCGAAGGCGTGGCCCAGCTGGCCATGACGGTGACGCCGACAGGACCGTGGTCGGGCTCCTTGCGCCTGCGCTACTTCGGCCCGCGCCCGCTGGTCGAGGACAACAGCGTGCGCTCGTCGGCCAGCGTGGGCTTGAACGGGCGCATCGCCTACCAGATCGACAAGACCTTGCGCGTGGAACTGGAAGGCTACAACCTGGCCAACCGGCGCGACTCGGCCATCGATTACTACTATGCCTCGCGCCTGCCCGGCGAGGCGCAGCCGGTCGACGATATCCACTTCCATCCGGTGGAATCGCGCTCGCTGCGCCTGACCCTGGTAAAGAATTTTTAAGTAAACAAGAATAATTCTTATCGCACTGCACAGGAAACGCCGCGAAGTCGTAGAATGCCAGGCTGGATAAACTGACACAGGCCGCGCTGCGGCCGGCACCGCCATGAGCACTTCCGCACCGATCTTTACCGACCCGTCCCACGTCAAGGACGCCTTGCGCGATGACGGCTATGCCGTCCTGCGCCCGCAGGACGTGGCCGCGCTGGCCGGCTGCCCGCTGGACGCATTGCGCGTGCTGGAACCGAGCTGGAATACCCTGGCGCTGGACAATTACCTGAAAGATGGCGGCCGCTATCGCCGCCGGCGCCACTCGTGCTTCGTGCAGGATGGCGAGCGCCTGACGCAGACGGCGCACCGTCCGCACTGGCAACCGGTGGAATACAACGCCCTGCACGGCGGCATGCACCGCCTGTTTGAACCGGTCGAAGCGACTATCGTCGCGCAAGCGGCCTGGCAGCAGCTGATTCGCGCGCTGGGCGACGTCTGCTCGCAGGTCAAGGGCAGCCAGCCGTGGTTCATCGAGGCGCACCAGTTCCGCATCGATACGACCGACGGCATCGGCCGCCCCACGCCGGAAGGCGCGCACCGCGACGGCGTCGATTTCGTCGCCGTGCTGCTGGTCGGGCGCGAACAGATCAAGGGCGGCGAGACGCGCATCTTCGAAGCGGACGGACCCAACGGCAAGCGCTTTACCCTGACCGAACCGTGGTCGCTGCTGCTGCTCGACGACGCGTCTGTCATCCACGAATCGACGCCGATCCAGCCCATCGGCGGCCATGGCCACCGCGATACGCTCGTGCTGACCTATCGCGCAGGACAGTTCCAGGGCGAAAACTGACAAGCGGCACGGCATTCCCTGTGGCCAAAATAGTTACTTGGAAGTTACTTTTGCAGACCTAAATCCGATATAGTCATACGATGTCGATATTGCGCGCTCACCGCGCCCAGCATCACCACACTGAAATCCTAGGAGAGGTCTGTGGACTCCAACAACCAAATCAAGCCTGACGAAATCGAGATCCTGATCGTCGAGGATAGCCCGACCCAGGCGGAGCGCTTGCGCCGCCTGATCCAGTCGCTGCACTATAACGCGCGCGTGGCGGCGAATGGCCAGCTGGCCCTGGCTGCCATCCGCGAGCGCAAGCCGCACCTGGTGCTGTCCGATATCGTCATGCCTGAAATGAATGGCTACGACCTGTGCCGCGCCATCAAGTCCGATCCGACCCTGCGCGACATCCCCGTGATCCTCGTCACCTCGCTCAACGATCCGAAGGACATCATCCGCGGCATCGAGTGCGGCGCCGACAATTTCATCCGCAAGCCCTACGCGGAAGACTACCTGCTCAACCGCATCAGCCACATGCTGATGAACCAGAAGCTGCGCAAGAACCAGAACGTGGAAATCGGCATCGCCCTGTACCTGGGCGACCAGAAGCATTTCATCAATGCGGAACGCCAGCAGATCCTCGACCTGCTGATCTCCACGTATGAACAGGCGGTGCAGGTCAACGGCGAACTGCAGGCGCGCGAACGCCAGGTGATCGAACTGAACATGCGCCTGGCGCACCATGCGGCCGAGCTGGAAACCATCAACCGCGAAATCGCCCTGAAAAACCTGGAGCTGGCCGAGGCGAGTCGCATGAAGTCCGCCTTCATCGCCAACATGTCGCATGAACTGCGCACGCCGCTCAACGCCATCATCGGATTTACGGGCGCGCTGCTGATGAAACTGCCCGGCCCCCTGACGTCCGACCAGGACAAGCAACTCAATACCATCCGCGCCAGCGCGCGCCATTTGCTCTCGCTGATCAACGACATCCTCGACGTGGCCAAGATCGAAGCGGGCAAGCTGACCCTGTCGATCGAACCCGTGCACTGCCAAGAACTGATGGCGGACGTGGCCGACACCCTGCGCCCCCTGGCCCAGCAAAAAGGCCTGGCGCTGGAACTCGAACTGGGCGAGCCAGGCCAGCCGCCCGCCATCATTGACACGGACCGCCGCGCGCTGACGCAGATCCTCATCAACCTGCTCAACAACGCCATCAAGTTCACGGAACAGGGCACGGTGCGCATCAGCCTGGCCCAGCGCGACGAAGACGGCGTGCTGGTGACGGAAATGAGCATCGCCGACAGCGGCGCCGGCATCAAGGAAGAAGACCAGGCCAAGCTGTTCCAGGCCTTCTCGCAACTCGATTCCACCTCCACGCGCCACGTGGAAGGCGCGGGACTGGGCCTGTACCTGTGCCAGAACCTGGCCAACGCCATCGGCGGCGCCCTGTTCTTCAACAGCGACTACGGTTCCGGCAGCACCTTTACCTTGGCCCTGCGCAGCAAGGCCTGAGTTTCTGTGCGCCGCAGCATGAAATGCTGACTTTTTATTATCGAGGAGAGACCGATACAGTAGTTCTACGGTATTGCACTGCACCATTTTCAGCGCTATAGTAGACCTGTCTCCTCCAATTCGTTCTCCGAACATTGGATTCAGCCCGCGAATACAACCGCGGGCTTTTTTTTGCCTGCGTTTTACATTATCTTCATCATTCCTTAATTAAATCAAATGATTTAGTTATATCAATCGTTTGAGATATGTGATTAAATCTCCGGCATGATTGAAAAATACATTTCTCCTACATCACCTGCCGACGACGGACGCAAGCCCCGTTCCGATGGCGAGCAATCGCGCGAGCGGCTGCTGCAGAGCGCCATCCGCCTGTTTGCAGAACAGGGCTACGCCAAAACCTCCACGCGCGAACTGGCGCAGGCGGCCGGCACCAACGCGGCTGCCATCAGCTACTATTTTGGCGACAAGGCGGGCCTGTACCGCGCCGCCTTCTCCCATCAATTATCTAATCCACAAGACAATATCGCCCTGTACGAGCAACCGCATTTCACCCTGCGCCAAAGCCTGGAAGGCTTTTATGCGCAGTTGCTCGCCCCCTTGCAGCAGGGAGAAATCGCGCGCGACTGCATGCGCCTGTGGTGCCGCGAGATGCTCGAACCGACGGGCCTGTGGGCACGCGAGGTCGACGAGAACATCCGTGCCGAACACGAGGCGCTTGCGCGCGTGCTGGCACGCCACCTGGGCGCGCCAGCCAACAGCGACGACATGCACCGCCTGGCGTTTTCCATCGCTTCGCTGGCCCTGCAGCACATGGTGGGCGCCGAGGTGCTGCAAACCTTGCGTCCGCAACTGCTGGAATCGCCGCACGCCATCGACACCTGGCTGGCGCGCATGACCGACTACGCGCTGGCCATGGCCGACGTGGAGCGCCGGCGCCTGGCCCTTCCTCCCTCTCCCCCCACCACTCAACGACAAGCAGAAGGACCAGCATGACGACTATTCGATGCACCGTTCAACGCGCCCTGGCCGCCAGCATCGTGCTGGCGCTGGGCGGTTGCGCCCTGCAGGGACCACCTGCGGCGGTGGCCGCCAGAGCGCCCGCGCAGTGGCAGGCGCCGCTGCCGCACAACGGCAAGCTGACGGACCTGGCCAGCTGGTGGCAGGGCCAGGGCGACAGCCTGCTGGTGGAATTGATCACCGACGCGCAACAGGTCAGCCCGACCATCGCCGCCGCCGGCACGCGCATCGTGCAGGCGCGTGCGGACCGTATCGCAAGCGGCGCCGCGCTGGCGCCCACCTTGGATGCGACGGGCAGCGTGGTGCGCACCAGCCAGCAATCGGCGCAACCGAGCGGCACCACCTCGCAGGCCGCCTTGCAGGCGTCGTGGGAAATCGATGTGTTTGGGGCCAACCGCGCCACGCGCGATGCGGCGCAGGAGCGCTACGACAGCGCCCGCGCGGGATGGCATGAAGCCCGCGTCTCGGTGGCCGCCGAAGTGGCGAACCAGTACTACGCCTTGCGCACCTGCCAGCAATTGCAGGCCGTATCCGAACAGGACGCCGTCTCGCGACGCGACTCGGCGCGCCTGACGGAACTGAGCGCCGGCGCCGGCTTCCAGCCGCCCGCCAATGCAGCACTGGCACGCGCCAGCGCGGCCGAAGGCGCCAGCCGCGCCATCGAACAGCGCGCCGCCTGCGACGTGAATATCAAGGCGCTGGTGGCCCTGTCGGCCATGCCGGAAGAAACACTGCGCCAGAAGCTGGTCGCCAGCCCCGCCATCCTGCCCTCGCCCGTGGCGATCGCGGAATTGCCGGCGCAAACCCTGGGCCAGCGTCCCGACATCTACAGCGCCGAACGCGAAGTGGCGGCGGCCAGCTTCGAAGTACGCGGCGCGCAGGCGCAGCGCTATCCGCGACTGAGCCTGGCCGGCTCCATCGGCAAGGGCAATATCCGCGCCGGCGGCACCAGCATCACGGCCAGCACCTGGAGCATCGGCCCGCTGGCCGTCAGCCTGCCCATCTTCGACGGCGGCACGCGCCGCGCGCAGATCGATGCGGCCACGGCGCGCTACGACGAGGCCGTGGTGAAATACCGCGCCGGCGTGCGCCAGGCCGTGCGCGAAGTGGAAGAAGCATTGGTCAACCTGGCCAGCACGGACGAACGCAGCAGCCATGCGAAAACGGCGCTGGAAGGCTACCGCGTGTCGTTCGTCGCCACCGAGGACCGCTACAAGAATGGCCTGGCCAGCCTGATCGAACTGGAAGACGCGCGCCGCACGCGCCTGGCCGCCGAAAACACGGTGGTCAACCTCGAGCGCGAACGCAGCGCCGCCTGGGTAGCGCTGTACCGCGCCGCCGGCGGCGGCTGGACCAGCAGCGCCATCGCCAACAACGCCCCCTGACGGATACGACAACATGAAAAAAATGACCTTGAAACCGATGGCGCTCGCCCTTGCCTCCCTTTGCATGATGCTGGGTGCGGGTGTGGCCCTGTACTCCCCTTCCTCCACGGCGGCGGACGACGCCAAGGATAAAAACGCGGCGCAAAAACCGGCCCTCACCGTCACCACGGCCAAACCGCAAACGGCCAGCCTGCCCATCAAGCTGAAGGCCAACGGCAACGTAGCCGCCTGGCAGGAAGCCGTCATCGGCAGCGAATCGAACGGCTTGCGCCTGACCGACGTGCGCGTGAACGTGGGCGACGTCGTACGCGCCGGCCAGGTGCTGGCCGTGTTCTCGAACGACACGGTGAACGCCGACGTGGCGCAGGCCAAGGCCGCCGTGCTGGAAGCCCAAGCCAATGCCGCGGAAGCGGCCGCCAACGCGCAGCGCGCCCGCTCGCTGCAAAGCACGGGTGCCATCAGCGCGCAACAGATCAGCCAGTACCTGACTGCCGAACAGACCGCCAACGCGCGCATCGCGTCCGCCAAGGCGCAACTGGCGTCGCAGCAGCTGCGCCTGAAATACACGCAGGTGGTGGCGCCCGACAGCGGCATCATTTCGTCGCGCTCGGCCACCGTGGGTTCGGTGGTGGGCGCCGGCACGGAGCTGTTCCGCATGATCCGCCAGGGCCGCCTCGAATGGCGCGCCGAAGTGACGGCAACCGAGCTGCTGAATCTGAAACCAGGCACCCTGGCGCAAGTGAAGGCGGCCAACGGCAGCGTCTTGACGGGCAAGGTGCGCATGATCGCCCCCACCGTCGATCCGCAGACGCGTTCCGCCCTCGTATACGTGGACCTGCCCGCCAGCACGGGCGCGAACGCGCCGTTCAAGGCCGGCATGTACGCCAGCGGCGAATTTGAACTGGGCACGTCGGGCGCGCTGACCGTGCCGCAGCAGGCGATTGCCGTGCGCGACGGTTTCAGTTATGTCTTCCGCCTCAATCCCGACCAGCGGGTCAGCCAGATCAAGGTGCAGGCCGGACGGCGCCTGAGCGACCGCATTGAAATCCTTGGCGGCATCACGGCCGACACGACGATTGTCGTCAGCGGCGCCGGCTTCCTCAATGACGGCGATCTGGTAAGGAATGTGCAAAACCCGGTTGCAACTCCGGCAGCAACAGCAGCCAAGCCGGCTGCGGCGAAAAAGTAAGGAAAGGCCATGAATTTTTCCTCCCTCTCGATCAAGAATCCGATCCCGGCCATCATGCTGTTCGCGCTGCTGACCCTGGCCGGTCTGCTGGCCTACAAGGCCAATCCGGTGCAGGATTTCCCCGACATCGAACTGCCCATCGTCACCGTCAGCGCCGTGCTGCCTGGCGCCGCGCCGGCCCAGCTGGAAACGGAAGTGGCGCGCAAGATCGAAGACTCCGTCGCCACCTTGCAAGGCGTGAAAAACATCTACACCAAGGTGCTCGATGGCGTCGTCACGGTAACCGTCGAATTCATCCTGGAAAAGCAGATCGCCGAAGCCGTCAACGATGTGCGCGACGCCGTCGCCCGCGTCAAGGCGGACATGCCGGCCGAACTGCGCGACCCCACCGTCACCAAGGCCTCCACGGCAGGGCGCGTGGTGCTGACCTTTATCGCCACGGCAAAGCCGGGCGTGGACAACCCGCTCGACGCGCCCGACCTGTCGTGGTTCGTCGACAACACGGTGGCCAAGCGCCTCTTGACGGTGCCCGGCGTGGGCGCCGTCACCAGGGTCGGCGGCGTCTACCGCGAGATACAGGTGGAACTCGACGAGGCGCGCATGGCAGCGCTGAAGGTCTCCGCCCTCGACGTCTCGCGCCAGCTGCGCCTGGTGCAGCGCGAAGCGCCTGGCGGCAGGGGCGACATCAGCGGCGCCGAGCAGTCGGTGCGCACCATCGCCACAGTGAAAACGGCCGATGAACTGTCGCGCGTGGAAGTGCCGCTGCCGGACGGCCGCCATGTGCGCCTGGACCAGGTGGCCACCGTGCGCGACACCATCGCCGAACCGCGCGCGCTGGCCGAGCAGGATGGCAAGACGGTCGTCGCCTTTGAAGTATTCCGCACCAAGGGCGCCAGCGAAGTGGCTGTCGCCAAGGGCGCGCGCGACGCCATCGCCGACCTGCAGAAGGAAAACCCGAACGTGGTGCTGCAGCAGTCGATCGACAATGCCTTCCCCGTCGAGGAAAACTTCGACGGCTCGATGGAACTGCTGTACGAAGGCGCGCTGCTGGCCGTGCTGGTGGTGTGGTGGTTCCTGCGCGACTGGCGCGCCACCCTGGTGGCTGCCGCCGCCCTGCCCCTGTCCGTGATGCCCGCTTTCCTCGGCATCTACTGGTTCGGCTACACGCTCAATACCGTCACCCTGCTGTCGCTGGCCCTGGTCGTCGGCGTGCTGGTCGACGACGCCATCGTGGAAATCGAAAACATCGAGCGCCATCTGCGCATGGGCAAGTCGCCGATGGAAGCGGCCATGGAAGCGGCCGACGAAATCGGCATGGCGGTCATCGCCACCACGTTCGCGCTGGTGGCCGTGTTCCTGCCGACAGCCTTCATGAGCGGCATTCCCGGCCTGTTCTTCAAGCAGTTCGGCTGGACGGCCGTGCTGGCCGTGCTGGCCTCGCTGGTGGTGGCGCGGTTGCTCACGCCGATGATGGCGGCCTACATCCTGAAACCGCTGCCGCACAAGGAAGAGCAGGATGGCTGGCTGATGACGCGCTACCTGACGGTCATGCGCTGGTGCCTGAACCACCGCGGCATCACGGCCATCGCCGCGGCCCTGTTCTTTGTCGGCGCCATCGCGCTCGTGCCGCTGCTGCCGACGGGTTTCGTGCCGGCCGCCGACCGCGCGCAGACGCAGATCAACCTGGAACTGCCGCCCGGCTCCACCCTGGGCGAAACGCAGGCCGTGGCAGCCCTGGCGCGCGATGCGGCCATGCGCACGCCGGGCATACAAGGCGTCTTCAGTTCGATAGGCGGCGGCTCGAGCGGCGACGCCTTCGCCCCCGGCGCGGCAGCCGAGGCGCGCCGCGCCGTGCTGACCCTGACCACCGTGCACCGCACGGAGCGCAAGGAATCGATGGCGGACCTGGAAACGCAGCTGCGCCACAAGCTCGATACCATCCCCGGAGCCCGCTTCACGGTGGGACCGCCCGACACGGGCGTCAAGATGCAGCTGGTGCTGCGCTCGGAAGACCCGGTGGCGCTGATGGCAGCGGCGCAAAAGGTCGAGCGCGAACTGCGCGGTCTGAAAGGCATCGGCAACGTCAATTCCAGCGCCTCGCTGGTGCGTCCGGAAATCATCGTGCGTCCTGATTTCGCCAAGGCGGCGGACCTGGGCGTGACGGCGGCGGCCATCGGCGAAACCGTGCGCGTGGCCACGGCCGGCGACTACGACACCGACTTGACGAAAATGAACCTGCCCGAGCGGCAAGTACCGATCCGCGTCAAGCTGCCCAACAGCGTGCGCGCCGACCTGGCCGCCATCGAGCGCCTGACGGTGCCCGGCAAGAATGGTCCCGTACGCCTGGCGAACGTGGCCAGCGTGACGATGGAAAGCGGCCCGGCGCAGATCGACCGTTTGAACCGCAGCCGCAACGTGACGCTCGACGTGGAACTCGGTTCGCGCACCCTCGGTGAACTGAATGAAGAAGCGCGCGCGCTGCCGTCGATGAAGAACTTGCCGCCATCCGTGAAGATCGCCGAACTGGGCGACGCGCAGGAAATGGCCTCGCTGTTCGCCAGCTTCGGCCTGGCCATGTTGATCGGCGTGCTGTGCATCTATTGCGTGCTGGTGTTGCTGTTCAAGGACTTCATGCAGCCGGTGACCATCCTGGCGGCGCTGCCGCTGTCGATTGGCGGCGCCTTCGTGGCGCTCCTGATCACGGGCAGCGCCCTGTCGATGCCATCGATGATCGGCCTGATCATGCTGATGGGGATCGTCACCAAGAACTCGATCCTGCTGGTCGACTATGCGATCCTGGCGCGCCAGGCCGGCATGAACCGCTTCGACGCGCTGGTCGACGCCTGCCACAAGCGCAGCCGCCCCATCCTGATGACGACGATCGCCATGGGTGCCGGCATGATGCCGCTGGCGCTGGGCTGGGGCGCCGACCCCAGCTTCCGTTCGCCGATGGCCATTACCGTCATCGGCGGCCTGATCACGTCGACTTTACTGAGCCTGCTGGTGGTGCCGGCCGTGTTCACCTACATCGACGACCTCGAGCACCTGCTCAAGCGCGGCATGGCGAAACTGCGCCGCCAGAAGGCGCCGCTGCGGCGCGACGACAAGGTGGTGCTGGAAAAATAAATGCAGCGCTAAATTGCAAAATCGCCCCCTGCGGGCAAGGAAGCGAGGGACCGGCCGCCAGGCCGCGCTCCCTCGCTTTCATCTATCTGGCATACTGCGCCCATTCTCCATGAACGCAATCTGCCCTGCCTATGAATCACCGTACCCCGCTCGTCCTGCTACTGGTATCCGCACTGCTCGGCGCGTGCTCGGACAAGACCGCCCCCGCCAGCGCCGACCTGGCTGCTGACGTGGTCACCGAAGTCCCCGCTGCCGCTGCCGCGGCAGACACCGCGTCGGCCGAACACGTGCCGCCGCCTTCCGCCACCGCCCCAAGGACGGAAGCGATGAACACGCCGCAGGCGCGCGAGCGCGAGGTGGGCATGATGCGCGCCGTCTTCGGCAAGGACTACCGCAGCGACAGCGACGATGCGCTGGCCGACCTGTCCGATCCCGACAACCACGTCGACAAGCTCAGTTACGTGGTCAGCGCCGTCAGCCACAAGCTGCTGCCCGATGGCAGCGCCATTCTGGTGGCGAATGCGGAAACGGCCAACACGGAAGGCACGGCCGAATCGGCGCATGCCTCGCCGGGGTTGCTGAATGTCTTTTTCCTGGCGCCCAAGGGTCAGCCGGAAGACGGCCAGTGGCAAGTCGTGAAACGACTGGAAAACATCGCAGCCTTGGGCTCTTCGGGGCAACTCGGTGAAGTCCACTGGGTCATGCTGGGCGCGAACAAGCCGGGACTGGCGATCCGCCATGGCTATACGGGCCAGGGCTATACCATCACGCAACTGGCCCTGTTTGAAATCGGCGACGGCAAGGTCACCTCGCTCGATGGTGCCGTCGACCTGTATTCGGACAATATGGGCGCCTGCGGGCCTGAGACGGACGAGTGCTGGATGGTCAAGGGGAACTGGCGCTTCGCGCCGGCGCGCAATGGCGGCGCCTACGACGACTTGCTGATCGATTTCAAGGGCGCCTCCGAGAAGATCAAGCCCGGCGTCACGGTCAAGCCGGACGAGGACCCGCCGCGCATCGCCACGCCCCTGAACGGCCACGCGCGCTATGGCTTCGATGGCAAGGGATATAAACTGATTGAAGGGAAGAACACGGTGCCGGGCGTTTAAACACGGCACCGTCATGCCGCTACTTGCGGGCCGCTGCCAAGCGCACCAGCAGCGGTGCATACATGGAACGCGTATGGCTGCTCCAGCGGGCCATGGCGCTGTCGATATCGAGCAGCAGGCGTTCCGACAACACCTTGTCGCCCTGCTGCAGCGCCCAGATCGCGCACTCGGCGCGGCACTCGAAACTGTTGTAGCGCGTCAGCGCATCGTCGAATTCCGCCTTCGCCTCCGCCTGCCGCCCGCTTTGGGCCAGCGCGCGCGCCGTCAGCAGGGACACCATCCCGGGACGGAAATGGATATCCGTGCGGCGGATGAATTCCAGGTGCGTCAACGCTTCGGCGCCCCGTTCGCACTCCAGGTAGGCGCGCGCCGCGCCCACGCGAATTTCCAGGTCCGATGAAAACGCTCCCTGCAGGCAGGCTTCATACGTCGATGCCGCTTCGCGCGCATTGCCAGCTTCCAGCTGCGCGCTGGCCAGGCGCATCTGGTTTTGCGCCGTCGGCGTGTACTCGAAAGCGGCCTTCGCCTCGCGCAATTCGCGGTTCGGATCGAGCACCTGCACGGCTACCGACGCGACCTTGCGCGCGCCTTGCGGCAGGCGCGAATTGGGCAGGTAGATGGCGAAGAAATACACCACGCTGCCCAGCAGCGGGAACATGAATAAAATGAGCAGCCAGTACAGCTGCTGCCCGTTGCGCACCACGTGGATCGCAAAAAATACCGCGATCAGGATGTGGATGCCTATGCCAAAAATCGTCATGCTGCGACCTCGTTAGTTCGTGATGGAAGCGGCTGGCACCATGCCGCCGCTTTTCCAGGCCAGATAGTACACCGGCAGTGTGGCTATTGTCCGCCGCCAGCCGACCAGCCCCCCCCCATGGCGCGGTACAGGTCGACCGAAGCGACGAGGATACGCGTCTTCAGTTGCAGCAGTCCCACGTCGGCGCTGTACAGGGTGCGTTGGGCGTCGAGTTCTTCCAGGTACGAGGCGTAACCATTGCGGTAGCGGTTGTGCGCGATGCGCAAGGTGTCGGCGGCAGCGGCGCGGCGCGCGTCGTTTTCCACGGCCTGCTGCTGGAGACGGTAGATGGCGCCCAGGCTGTTTTCCGTTTCGGCGAAAGCATTGCGCACCACGTTTTCATACGCGTACACGAGCTGGTCTCGCTGCGCGCCTGCCGCATCCGTCTGCGCCTGCACGCGCGCGCCATCGAACAGGGGGCCGGCCGCCAGCGCCGTCAGGCGCCACAAAGCCGTCGGCGCATGCAGGAAATCGGTCAAGGTCGTCGCTTGCCCGCCGCCGACGGCCGTCAGCTTGAACGAGGGCAGCAGCTGGTCGCGCGTGGCTGCCAGGCTGGCGTTGGCGGCCGCCAGGTTGTGTTCCGCGCGCGCGATGTCGGGCCGCCGGCGCAGCAATTCGGAGGGCAAGCCTGCCGGCACGCCAGGCGCCGCCAGCTCGGCCAACGGCAAGCCGCGCGCGATGGGGCCCGGATTGCCGCCGACGAGAACGGCCAGCGCGTTTTCCTGTTCAAAGATCTGCCGCTGCAGCTGCGGCACCTGTTCGGCCGCCGCATGGTATTCCGATTGCGCCTGCAGCCATTCCAGGCGCGAGCTGTAGCCCACCTCGAACTGCTTGCGCGCCAGCTCGCGCGACTGTTCGCGCAGCTGCAAGGTCGATTGCGTCAGCGCCAGCTGCGCGTCGAGTCCCCGCAAATTCAGGTAGCTCGTCGCCACGCTGGCGGCGATCGACAGGGCCGCCGCATCGAGGTTGGCCTGCTCGGCGCGGTAGCTCTCGCCCGCCGCATCGCTCAGGCTGGCCAGCCGGCCCCACACATCGATTTCATAGCTGGCCTGCAGTTCCGCCTGGAAGACATTCGTCACATACGGCTTGCCGCTGGACGCCAGGGTGCGCGTGCGCGTGGGCGAACCATCGATGGCCAGGTTGGGCGCGCGGTTCGCGTCGGCCTGCGCCAGGCGCGCGCGGTATTCCTGCACGCGGGCGCGCGCCACGCGCAAGTCGCCATTGCGCGCCAGCGCCTCGCCCACCAGGTCGCTCAGCACGGGATCACCGAAGGCTTGCCACCACAGCTGCTCGACGTGGGCGTCAGTAGCCGCGGGGGCACCGATGGCTTGCGCGCGCCAGCCGGACGGCAGTTGCAGTGCCGACGCAGGCTGCGGTGGCGCGTTGGCGGCACAGCCTGCCAGCGCCAGCGCGCCGGCCATCAGCAGGAAACGGCGCTTCATGGCTTGGCCTTCTTCGGCGCTGGCGGCGGCGCCGGATTGTCCGCCGAGTCGTTCAGCACGGCCGACGTATCGACGCTGACCACCACCGACATGCCCGGCACGAGCCGGCGCGCATTCGCCTGCCCCGCATCGATGCGGATGCGCACAGGGATGCGCTGGGCGATCTTGAGGTAGTTGCCCGTCGCGTTATCGGCCGGCAGCACGGAAAATTCGGAACCCGTGGCTGGAGAAATGCGTTCCACCTGCCCCGTCAGCACGGCGCCGTCGAGCGCGTCGACGTGGAAGGTGGCGCTCTGCCCTTCCTGCACGCCGTTCATCTGCGTTTCCTTGAAATTGGCGATCACCCACATCTGGCGCGGCACCAGCGCCATCAGCTGCGCGCCCGAATTGACGTATGCGCCCTGGCGCACCGTCACCTGGCCCAGCTGACCATCGGATGGCGCCACGATGCGCGTATTATCGAGGTCGATTTTCGCCGCCTTGACGGCCGCCTGCGCGTTCGCCACGGCCGCTTCCAGTGCCTGCTTGTTGACCACCACGCTATGCACGCTTTGCTGGGCGATGTCGAGATTGGCGCGGGCTTGCGCCAGCGCCGCCGCCATCTGCGCCTGCGTGGCGCGCGACTGGTCGTGCTCGCGCTGCGACAGCGAACCGTCGGCCACCAGCTGTTCCACGCGATTGAGGTCGGCGCTGGCCTTCTTCGACTGCGCCTCCGCATTCGCCAGCGCCGCTTCGCTGACGGAAATGCCCGCCTGCGCGCTGGCCTTTTGCTGCGCCCAGTTCGACAGCGCCGCCTGCTGCGCGGCCAGCTGCGCCTGCGCCTGTTCGTAGCGCTGCTGGTAGATGCGGTCGTCGATGCGCACCAGCAGCTGGCCTTCCTTCACATCCATGAAATCCTGCACCGTCACTTCCACGACATAGCCGGACAGCTGGGTGCCGATGATGGTCACCTGCCCCCGCACGGTGGCGTTTTCGGTCGTCACGATGGGACTGGTGAACGGCGGCAGACGCCACGCGTACAGCACGATCAGCACGCCCACCAGGGCCACGGCGGCAAAGGCCAGCGCGGACAGCCACTGGTGGCGGCGGTCGGGCTGCGCCGTGGAGGCGGCGGGTGCTGGCGTGGGCACGGCGGCAGGCGTTGTCGGTGCTGGTGGCGGCGTATTATTTTCTGTCATTGCTCGGTTCCGAATTGGTAATGGGGACGATGGCCATGGCCGTCTGCGCATCGCGCACGGGGCCGACCAGGCGGCGTGCGCCGGTGGTGATGCGGGTCCAGGACTGGCTGACCAGCATCCAGATCAGGGTGGCGATGGCGACGCCGGCGATCATCAAGAAAACGTCGTTGTAGGCCAGCACATTGGCTTCGCGCGTGGCGACGGCACCCAGGCGCGCCACGCCCTGGGCGCTGCGCAAGGCGGGGTCCATCAGCACGCTGCCATAGCTTGACGCGCCCGACTGCACACGGGCCACCACCTGCGGGTCGAGCATGGTCAGATGCTCGACCAGGTAGCTGGAATGGTATTTCTCGCGCGCCGTCTGGATGGTGCCGACGATGGCCGCGCCGAGCAAACCACCCAGGTTCTGCGTCATGGTAAACATCACGGAAAAACTCACCAGGTTGCGCGGTTCGGCGATCACGGCGCCCATGCCTGCCACCATGGTGGGGCCGAGGAAGTACGTGCCGCCAAAGGCCAGCAGGAACTGGCTCACATACATGTTGACGGGGCGCGTCTGGCTGGTGGCGTGCGCATCGATCAGGGCGCCGGCAGCGATCAGCAGCAGCGCGAACATCAGCGAACGGTTCAGGGTGGCCGGATTGATCGTCAGCGCGCTGACCACCAGGCCCGCCACGCTCCCCAGCAGCACCACGACGAACAGGTTCTGCATCTGGTCCGTGTTCAGGCCCAGCGCCTGCAAAAAGCCCACGGCGCCCGTCGATTCGGACAGCACGATGCGAAACAGCAGCACCGATAAAAACAGCTTGGCGATCTTGCCCGTGGTGAGCCAGCGCGTGTTGAGCAGAGGGCGCGCGCGGTTATGTTCGATGGCCAGCGCGGCGGCTATCAGCACGATGGAGCACGCCAGGCACACGCCCACCCATTCGGACTCCATCCACCACGCCGTGCGCCCCTGCGCCAGCACGGCGCACAGCAGGGCCACGCCGGGCGCAAACAGGATAAAAGTTAGGAAGTCGAGCGGCTCGAACGTCTGCACGCGGTCGCCCGGAGGCAGCTTCAGGGCCAGCACGCAGCCCAGCGCCAGCAGGGCCAGCCCCAGTTCGAACAGGTACAGGCCATGCCATTCGCCGATCTGCAGCAGTTCGGACGTGAAGATGCGCGCCAGCGGCAAGGCCAATTGGGCAAAGCCCAGGCCCAGCACCACGCCCTTCAGGCGGTGCCGCGCGGGGAACGCCTGCAAGGTGTAGTACAGGCCCAGCACCCCCAGCGCGCCGCCCACCATGCCATGCGCGGCGCGCACGGCGATCGCCGACGACAAGGTATTGGCATACAGGTGAGCGAACGTCACCAGCGCATACAGCACCAGGAACGCTTCCGTGAACAGGCGCAGGCCGAACTGCTGGCGGAACTTCACCAGCAGCAGATTCATGGAAACGATGGTCATCACGTAGGCGGCGGGCAGCCACTGCATCTGGTAGGCATAGGCGCCCAGCGAACCTTGCAGGTTCAAGATGTTGGCCGTCACCAGACCGTTGCCCAGTCCCCCCGTCAGTGCGACGATCAGGCCGACGATGAAATACGCGACACGCTTGGGCGTCGAATGTTCGGGCATCGATGGCGACCCGGGCAAGGTCGGGCGTTCGCCCGGCCCCCAGGTGCGAGGTGTGTACTTGTCCATGCGGTAATCGCGATCCGGTTTGCTGAAGCCGTTCCTTGCTGCTGTTACACAGATAGTGGCAAATGAACAGTTCTAGTCAGCAGCATATCACCGCGGGACGTTTTTATTGTTTACATTGTTGCGCGCAATTGCCGGCATTGACGGAGACAGGGCAGGCAAAGCCCACCCTGTCCTTTGCTCAGGCCCGCATCACACCTGCGGCGGATCCGTTTCGCGCGCAAACGCCCGGTGCGCGGCCAGCACCTTTTTAAAAGCCGCCACGCCTTTCACCACGTCGCCCGCCGGCGCGACGATGATGGCGGGATCGGGCTTGCCGTCGGGCAGAGTCACTGGTATGCCCGCCTTGTCCAGCAAGTCCTTGCCGGCGCCGATGGCCAGCATCGGCTTGCAGTGGCGGTATTGCAGGCGCAGGAAGTCGAGCGCGTTGGCGTCGCTGCCCAGCTGCTGCACGGCGCCCTGGCCGTCCGGCACCACGACGGCGTCGAACAGCACGCCCGGTCCCGCTTCGAGCGAGATTTCCACGGCCAGCGGCGCGCCGCCGCTCGTATCGACCGTCCCCAGGTGGCTGCCCACCAGGCGCGGCGCGGCGCCGTCAGCCAGCAGCGCGGCATAGATATTGCGCACCTGCGCGCCATCGCTGCCCGGCCCTGCCAGGATGGCCACGCGCAGGGTATGGATGCCCGTCTTGCCGGGGCGGAAAAAGAGCGACAGGGCCGGCGATGGCGGATACGCCGGCAGCGGCTGCAGCGAGGCGCGCGGCATGGCGGGCGGCAGGAGCAGGCCCAGGCCATCGGCCAGGCGCTGCGCCAGAGTCTCGTCGACATTGCGCAGCATGGCGACGATGCGCTGGCGGATCGCCACCGTCTGCACCTTGCTCAGTTCAAAGCGGAACGCATGCACGATATGGTTTTGCTCGACCGGCGTCTGGCTGATCCAGAACAGGCGCGCCTGGGCATAATGCTCGGCGAATTTCTCGGGCTTGCCGCGCACCTTGTCGCCTTCGGCGGAGGCAGGAAAACTGTTGAAACCTTTCGCGCCCGCCTGGAACGGACAGCCGCCAGCCAGCGAGTTCGGTTCATACGCGACCCGGCCCCGGTTGATGGCCTGGCGGTGCATGCCGTCGCGCTGGTTGTTGTGCACAGGCGCCAGCGGCGCATTGATGGGAATTTCGTGGAAATTCGGGCCGCCCAGGCGCGTCAGCTGGGTATCGACATAGGAATGGATGCGTCCCTGCAGCAGCGGATCGTTGCTGAAATCGATGCCGGGCACGATGTGCGCCGTGCAAAAGGCCACCTGCTCCGTCTCGGCGAAAAAATTGTCGGGATTGCGGTTCAAGACCATTTTTCCGACAGGGATGAGCGGGACGACTTCTTCGGGAATCAGCTTGGTGGGGTCGAGCACGTCGAAGGGAAACGCTTCCGCCTGCGCTTCCGTGAAGACCTGGAAGGACAGCTCGTATTCGGGATACTCGCCGCACTCGATGGCTTCCCACAGGTCGCGCCGGTGGAAGTCGGAATCGGCGCCGCTGATCTTGACGGCTTCGTCCCACACAAGCGAATGCGTGCCGGCCATCGGCGACCAGTGAAATTTGCAGAAGACGGACTGGCCCTTGGCATTGACGAGGCGGAAGGTATGCACGCCGAAGCCCTGCATCATCCGATAGCTGCGCGGGATGGCGCGGTCCGACATGACCCACATCAGCATGTGCGTGATTTCCGGCGACAGCGAGGCGAAATCCCAGAAGGTGTCGTGCGCGCTGGCCGCCTGCGGCATGCCATGGTGCGGCTCGGGCTTGACGGCGTGCACCACGTCGGGGAATTTCATCGCATCCTGGATGAAGAAGACGGGAATGTTATTGCCGACCAAATCCCAGTTGCCCTCGTCCGTATAAAACTTCACGGCAAAGCCGCGCACGTCGCGCGCCGTATCGGTGGAACCACGTTCGCCGGCCACCGTGGAAAAGCGCACGAAGACGGGCGTGCGCTTGCCCGCCCTGGCAAACGGCGCGGCGCGCGTCAGCTTGCTTTGTTCCTTGTAACATTCGAAGTAGCCATGGGCGGCCGAACCGCGCGCATGCACGACCCGTTCGGGGATGCGCTCATGGTCGAAATGCGTGAGCTTTTCACGCAGGATGAAATCTTCCATCAGGGTGGGCCCGCGCAAGCCCGCCTTCAAGGAATTCTGGTTGTCGCCCACGGGCACGCCCTGGTTGGTCGTCAGCACGCAGCCGCTGTCGTCGCTACGGGCGCCGTCGAGCGAGGCGTTACGCGCATTTTCGCCCAGCGCCGGCTGGCCATCGCCCGTCTTCGGCGACGCGGTCGTTTCGCCCGTGGTGCTGGCCGTGGCCAGCGGTTCGCCGGCTGCCACATGCACGCCTTCGACCGGCGTGCACGCGGCATCGCCATACTGGCCTTCTTCCTTGGGATTGACGGCCATGGCGGCGGCCAGTTGCTGGCCGGCGGCTGTCTTTTGCAGCAGCGCGCGGGTCACGTCATTGTCCGCGCCCAGGCTATGCGGCGCATTGCTGTCGGATGGGCCGGACATGCTGCTCAATACGGAACCCGCACCGTCCGTGGACGGCGTTTTCTTGTTGGTAGCCATTACGTCTCCTGTGAGTAGTTTGCCCCGGGAAGTAACGCTACAACTCCCTCATTCAGCGCACGAACAGGGCAATCAAAATAATGATGGGAATAGGTATGCCGATCAACCACAACAAAATGGAGCGCATCATCACTCTCCTTTACTGCTTGCTACTACTTTGTACCTTGTGCGCGTGGGCGCCGGCCCGCCCCGCCCCGCCATGACGGCGAAGGGAACAGCGCCCACGACAAATACTTCCCGGAACGCGTAAGACTTACTTACGCGAACCCAGCAATTTCGACAGGCCATAACCGGCCGCTGCCGCAATCAGCAGGGACACGGCCGGGCGTTCGCGCACATAGTCGCGGCCCGTTTCGCCGGCGCGCTGGCAGGCGGCGCCCAATTGCTTGCCGCGCGCCATCAGGGTTTCGGAAGCCTTGTTGACGGTATCGCTGACCTGGCCGATGCGGTCGCCCACCTGGTCCACGCCGTCATGGGCGCGCGTGGCCACCTTGTCGGCCAGGGGCTGGGCCTGGCTTGCCACCTTGTCGATGGTGCGGTGCAAATCCTGGCGGGTATCCTGGGCGGTGCCGTTCATATCGGAGCTGGTTTTTTCAATCGCGTTCATGATGGTTTCCTTTAACAGTGAATAATTTCAACCATGCTCGATGCCGTGACCGAATCATGATTCTCCTCGCTTCGGGGAAAAAGAAGCGGCTAAACGCTGCCGGGCTGAGCCATATCAAACAAGGATCAGCAGCAAGCTGTTGGCACTACCTTAACTGCGTCCGCCCCGCGCCACCGTGCGCTGCCACACCTTGAGGTGCAGACTTAAATTCCTGCCGGAAATAACAATCTCCGCCGGCCTGGTGGTGGTGTCGGATTAAACGGCGTTCCGCCGCTAATCCGACCTACGCTACTGTCAAATGGCGTAGGTCGGGTTAGCGGAGCGTAATCCGACACATCGTTGACATCACCGCTTATGCCCGCAACCGCGCATCGAGCGAATAGCGTCCCGCGCCGCTGATGGCGATCGTGCCGAAGACGATGATCAGCAGCCAGCCGAACTGGCCGTCGGCGATGCTCCAGTCCGGGTGCACGAGCAGCATCGACACGCCCAGCAGGAACAGCAAGGGCAAACAGGCCAGGCGCGTCAGCAAGCCGGCGGCGACCAGCAGCGGGCAGAGGATTTCCGCGAACAGGGCGCAGTACAGGGTGACGGCGCGGCCCAGGTGCAGCGGGTCGTCGATGTGCGCCAGTTCCTCGGAAAAGTGCAGCAGCTTGGGCAAGCCGTGCACCTGCAGTACCAGCAGCGCGCCCGTCACGCGCGCAAACAGCAAGCCGGCATCGGGTAAAAAAGGGCCGGCCAGCGCCGCCATCCAGTTTTTCTTCATGATCGCTCCAGTGGGAAAGCCAGTCGGCGCGGCGCGCCGCTGCCAGCCATCATAGGCAGGCGGGAGACTCGGCGCGACTGGTCTTTTGGCAGAGGCGCCGGCGCGCGTGAAGGCCTAGACTGGCCGATGCCATCACTGGTCCAGGCCGCAACCGGCCTCCCTCCCCCATCCCCGAAGGAAATGCATCATGTCCAAGAAAATCGAAGCCGAAGAAGTCACTTCCCGCCGCAAGCTGCTCGTCAGCGTCGCCGGTGTCGCCGCCGGTGCGGGCCTGCTGGCCGCCGGTGGCGCCAGCGCCGCCGCCAAGCCTGCCGCTGCTGCCGCCAACGCGCCGGGCAAGCTCACCGTCAACAGCGTTACCGTCAAGGACGGCACCGTCATCCACTTCAAGGACTGGGGCACGGGCACGCCCGTCGTCTTCAGCCACGGCTGGCCATTGCAGGGCGACGCCTGGGAAGACCAGATGATGTTCCTGGCCAGCCACGGCTACCGCGTGATCGCGCACGACCGCCGCGGCCACGGCCTGTCCAGCCAGCCATGGCAGGGAAATGACATGGATACCTATGCCGACGACCTGGCCACCCTGCTCGACGCGCTCGACATCAAGGGCGCGACCTTGGTCGGCCATTCGACGGGCGGCGGCGAAGTAGCGCGCTACATCGGCCGCCATGGCGAAAAGCGCGTGGCCAAGGCCGTGCTGGTGGGCGCCGTGCCGCCGCAGATGGTCAAGTCGGACACCAATCCGGGCGGCTTGCCGATGTCGGTGTTTGACGGCATCCGCGCCGGCGTGCTGGCCGACCGTTCGCAATTTTTCAAGGACCTGACCGTGCCGTTCTTCGGCGCCAACCGTCCCGGCAACAAGGTCTCGCAAGGGCAGCGCGACACGTTCTGGCTGCAGGGCATGCAGTGCGGCATCAAGAACGCCTACGATTGCATCAAGCAGTTTTCCGAGACGGACTTCACGGCCGACCTGAAGAAAATCTCCGTGCCGACTCTGGTCGTGCACGGCGGCGACGACCAGATCGTGCCGATCGACGCGTCCGGCAAGGCTGCGGCCAAGCTCATCAAGAACGCCAAGCTGGTCATCTATGAAGGCGCGCCGCACGGCTTGCCGGCTACCCACAAGGATCGCCTGAACGAAGACTTGCTGGCCTTTATCAAGTCCTGATCCGTTCTTCGCTTCCCGCACCGCCGGCACGCCCGGCGGTGTTTATCGCCCCAGCCGCGTAAAAAAACCGCCCGCCTCCCCCATTCGTATAACTGCCTTGCCTGACGGCGCGTGCATACTTGCTGCAATGCGGCATCCGCCGCGACAGCGACAGGAGCACGGCGATGGCCAGCATGCATTATTTCCCTCAGACGCAGGACGCCGGCCTGGCGCACGCGCAGCGCACGGGCAGCCTGGGCGGCATGGGCGAATTTGCCGCATCGGTCGCGCACGAGGTGCGCCAGCCGCTGGCGGCCATCGCGCTCAATGCCGATGCCGCCTTGCGCTGGCTCGATCACGATCCGCCCCGCCTCGACGAAGTACGCGCGGCACTGGCCCTGGTCGCCAGCGCCGGCAGCCATGCCAGCGCCGTGCTGCGCAGCGTGCATGGCCTGGCCTGCAAGGCGCCGGGCAGCCACGATCATTTTGTGGCCGACGACGCCGTACAGGACTTGCTGCCGCTGCTGCGCGCACCGCTGCAACGTCACGCCATCCACCTGGAAACGCAGCTGGCCCCGTGCCGCCCGCTGCTGCACGCCGATCCGGTGCAGTTCCGGCAAGTCCTCCTGAATCTGCTGATGAACGCCATCGAGGCCCTGCAGGGCACGAGCGACAGGCCGCGCACGGTGCTGCTGTCCTCGCGCCTCGATGGAGGCGTGCAGCATTTCAGCATCGCCGACAATGGCGCCGGCATCGCGCCGCAGGCAGCCGGCCGTCTATACGATGCCCTGTATTCCAGCAAGCCGGACGGCATGGGCATGGGCTTGCCCATCTGCCGCCGCATCCTCGACGCGCATGGCGGCCGTCTGTGGCATGCGCCCGGCGCGCCCCACGGCAGCGTCTTCCACTTCACCCTGCCAGCTCAATGAAGACAACCATGGACATGACCACGCCTCCGGCAGATGCACCGATTACCCTCTTGATCGCCGACGACCATCCGCTGATCCTGGCCGGCCTGGCCTCGCTGATCGCATCACTGCCTGGACTGCGCCTGCTGGGCCAGGCCGGCACGGGCCTCGCCGCCGTGGAGCTGTACCGGCAACTGCGGCCCGACGTGGTGCTGATGGATTTGAACATGCCGGAAATGCATGGCATCGAGGCGATCGAGCGCATCTGCGCGGACGACCCGCAAGCGAAGATCGTCATCCTCACCAGCTACCAGGGCGAGGACAGCGTGCACCGGGCCTTGCGCGCCGGCGCGCGCGGCTACCTGCTGAAGGATTCCGGCTTCCTGCAACTGACGCAGTGCATCCGCCAGGTGTCCGCCGGCAGGCAATACCTGCCGCCGGAACTGGCCGCGCAGCAGGCCGGCCGCATCGAGGCGAACCGCCTGTCGAAACGCGAGCACGACATTCTGCGGCACCTGTCCGCGGGCAAGAGCAACAAGATGATCGCGCGCAGCGCCGGCATCGAGGTGGGCACCGTCAAATTCCACGTGAATAATATTTTGACCAAGCTCAACGTATCAAGCCGCACCGAGGCGGCCACGGTGGCCGCCCGGCGCGGCTTGCTGGGCGCGTTTTAAGGCTACGGATATCAGGCGGCGCTGTCGTCCTTCTGCTGCGGCTCGGCCTTGGCCAGCGTCGGCTTCGCTTCCACGCCGCTGATCTTCGGCACGCATTCGCTGCGCAGCCACGATACCGTCACGGCTTCGCCTGCCATCAGGCGCTTGACGCTGGGGACGATCTGTTCGCCGATCAGCATGCCCAGCAGGCCGATCAGGGCTATCGCGGGCGGCGCCGGCGAGCGCACCTGCAAGACGGCGTAGATGATGCCAACGAGCAAGCCCACGGCCAGCGAAATCACATATAACTTCATGGCGCATTCCTTTCGATAAAAAAACGCCGCGCGCGGTCAGGCGCGCGGCGCATGGCATAGCCGCTTGGCGTTACTTGGCCGCTACCGGCGCCAGGGTAGTATGGTCGCCGTGGATGCGCTGCGGCGCCTTGTGCACCATCGTGTAGGCGTAGTCGACGCCCATGCCGTAGGCACCCGAATGTTCGCGCACGATGGCCATCACCGCGTCGTAGGTTGCCTTGTGCGCCCAGTCGCGCTGCCATTCCAGCAGCACCTGCTGCCAGGTCACGGGGATCACGCCGGCCTGGATCATGCGCTGCATGGCATAGTCGTGCGCTTCCTTCGAGGTGCCGCCCGAGGCGTCGGCCACCATGTAGATCTCGTAGTCGCCTTCGAGCATCGCGCACAGGGCGAAGCTGTTGTTGCACACTTCCGTCCACAGGCCCGACACGACGACTTTCTTCTTGCCGTTGGCGGCCAGCGCATCGCGCACTTTCTGGTCATCCCACGAGTTCATCGAGGTACGCTCGAGGATATCCTTGCCGGGGAAGACGTCCAGCAGTTCGGGGTAGGTATGGCCCGAGAAGCTTTCCGTTTCAACGGTGGTGATGATGGTCGGGATGTTGAACACCTTGGCGGCCTTGGCCAGGCCCACGGTGTTGTTCTTCAGGGCCTGGCGGTCCATCGATTGCACGCCGAAGGCCATCTGCGGCTGCTGGTCGATGAAAATGATCTGGCAGTTTTCCGGGGTGAGGACTTCAAGTTTGGTATTCGTCATGAGGGTATCCATATAGGCAAAGGGTTGAGTGGTACGGCCAGTTGCCATCGTAGGCGCGGCGGCGCGGCCGCACCACTATCAAAGGACTAGCCCGGCCCATTTCCCGCTGGCCCGCTGTCGGCGGGCGCCCTCCACAGGAGCGCCAGCGTTGAGGTAAAATACCTTTTGCTCACTTTGCGCCAACGACTCTTGATCGCTTCCCCCTCCTTGCACGACCTTCCCATGGACAGTGACACGCCGCCGATACGCATCCTGATCGCCGACGACCATCAATTATTGCTCGATGGCATATCCGCCCTGCTGCGCTCGTTTACCGGCGTGGAACTGGTGGGACAGGCCAGCGATGGTCAGCAGGCGCTGCAGCAGTTCATCGCGCTGCAGCCCGACATCACGCTGATGGACCTGCAGATGCCCGTGTTGAATGGCCTCGACGCCATCACGGCCATCCGCGCACTGCAGCCGCAGGCGCGCATCATTGTCCTGACCACCTACAAGGGCGACAGCCTGGCCTTGCGCGCCATCCATGCGGGCGCCTGCGGCTATCTGCTGAAAAGTTCGCTCCGCCATGAATTGCTGGCAGCGATACAGAACGTGCACGCGGGACGCCGCCATATCACGCCGGAAATCGAAGCGGAACTGGCGCTGTACGCGTGCACCGACGTGCTGTCGAAACGCGAACTGGACGTCCTGCGCCTTGTCGCGCAAGGCAATGCCAACCGTGAAACGGGAAGGCTGCTGAACATCAAGGAAGAAACCGTGAAGGCGCACATGAGCACCGTGCTGGCCAAGCTGGGCGCCAGGGACCGCACGCATGCGGTGACGATCGCCTTACAGCGCGGCATCCTCGGCACGCTCTGACCGGCGCCATGGCGGCAGCAGGCGGCGCAGCCAGCCGCCCTTGCGCGGCCAGGCCTGCCGTGCCGGCACGCGCAAGCGCCATTGCGTGCCGCCACCGTCGCGCGCGCGCACGCTCAGGCGCGCTCCCAGTTTGGCCGTGCGCTCGCGCATGCCGGGCATGCCCCAGTGTCCCGGTATGTGGCCACGCGCCATGACGGCTGGCGGCAGGCCCTGGCCGTCGTCGCTGACGTCGACCTGCATGCCGCCGCGCGCATAGTCCACGCGCACTTCCACCAGCTGCGCCCGCGCGTGCTGGAAAGCGTTGCGCATCGCCTCGCTGGCGATGCGGTAAATCTCGTGGGCGGCGGCGCCACGCAGCGCGCGCGCCTGGCCCGTTTCGCCGTAGCGGAAGGCGATGCCGTGCAGGAGCGCCAGGCGTTCGCCCTCGCGCCGCAGGATGGCGCTCCAGCGCGCACCCACATTCTCGCCCGCGCGCAGGTCGTGCACCTGCTCGCGCCCTTCGCCCAGCATGCGGTCGGCATCGTCGAGCGCGCGCAGCATGGCGGCACGCGCAGGATGGTCGGCGGCGACAGCCATGCTGGCATTGTGAAAGTGCAGAATCATGGCCTGCGTGCCCTGCAGCAGGGTGTCGTGCAGTTCACGCGCGATGCGCTCGCGTTCGGCCTGCTGCGCCTCAAGGCGCGCCCGCAGGCGCATGCCTTGCTGGCGCAGGCGCCAGCGGTAGAGGCCATACGCGGCCGCCAGCAGCGCCGCCGCGCACAGGCTGCGGAACCACCAGGTCTGGTAAAAGGCCGGCAGCACGCGAAACGGCAGTTGCGCCAGCGTGCTGTCCACGCCGTCGCCATTTTCCGCCATCACCTCGAAGCGATAGCTGCCCGGCCCCAGGCCCGTGTACTGCGCCAGGCGACGCTCGCCCGCCTGCTGCCACTGCGTATCGTAGCCATCGAGCCGGTAGCGAAAGCGCAGGCGCGCCGGCGTACCCAGGCTCGACGCGTTGTATTGGAATTGCACGTCGCGCGTGCCGGCCGCCAGCTGCAGGCCAGCGCTTGCGGGGATGTCGACGCGGCGGCCGTCGGCCATCAGCGCGCCGATTTCCACGCGTGGCGCCGGCAAGGCCGCCGGTGCCTGGCGCGGATCGATCCAGAATGTCGCGTTCTGGCGCGAAAACCAGATCTTGCCATCGTCCGCTTCGGCCACCGAGCGATTGTGCAGCATGCCGATGCTGCCGTTCAAGCCATCGACGGCATCGTACGAGGTGGCGCGCATGGCGTGGGAGGCGTCGCCCAGCGCCAGTTCCACTTCGGCGGCAGGGATATGCGCGGCGCCGCTGCCATGATTGAGCCACAGGCTGCCGTCGCGCGCGCGCAGCAGGCCCACCACGCCCTCGAAGACGCTGGCTGGCTCGCTGCGCAAGGCAAGGAAGCGCTCGCCGCGCCACAGCGCCACGCCGCGCTGCCCGCCCGCCCAGACTTGTCCACGGTACTCGCTGAGCATGGGAATCTTGCCCAGGTCCAGGCCCTGCGCGGGGCCGAAGGTGTGCAGCCGCCCCTTCGCGAGCATGGCGACGCTGCCATCGGCATACGACAGCCACAGGCGCCCGGCCGTGTCGGCCAGCAGCGCCAGCGGCACTTTTGCGCCGCCATCGGGCAGCAGAGGTTCGCGCCGCCAGGCCCCGTCGCGGTACTGGAATACGCCGGCGCCGCTGAACACGCCCCAGATGCTGCCATCGGGCGCAAGCACGCCGGCGCGCATGCGCTTGACGGCGGCCGCCCCGGACGGGTAGGCGACCGTGCGCAGCACGCGCCCATCCGTGGCGGACAGCTGCTGCAGGCTGGCGCGGGCCGCCACCCACAGGCCGTCCGACGCTTCCAGGATGGCGCTGACGGGGCCCACGCGCGGTGCGCGCAGCACCGTGCCGTCGGCCTGCGCCAGCATTAGCGGCCCCAGCACATCATCGCGCGACAGCCACATCGCGCCTGCCGGACCGGCCAGCATCTCCTGGGTGCGGAACACTTCGGCCACGTCCGGGGCGCCAGGCGTGCGCAGGACCACGGGCGCGGCCTGGCGGAAACGGTCCAGGCCACCGTACGTGGAGACCCACACATTGCCTTCATTGTCGTCGCACATGGAGCCGACGAGGACATTGCTCAAGCCATCGCGCGGCAGGAACGATTCGGTATCGCTGCTGATGCCCAGCTGCTGCGGCGCCAGCGCACCGGCACTGCGCGTGCGGTGCAAACCATACTGGCTGTCGAACCACAGTGTGCCCGCGCGGTCGACCAGCATGCTGCCGCTGGTGCCGCTGGTATCGCGGTAAATCCAGCGATGGTCAAGCTGGTCGTAGCGTTCCAGCGTGTCGATGATGCGAATGCCGCGCATCTCCAGCAGATAAATGCGGCCATCGGGTCCCTGCTGCGGCGGTGCGCGCAGGTCGAGCTGACCGATGGGCGGCGCAAACCGCGACTGCGCCGCCTGCCAGATGAACAGGCCACGTTCGCTGAAGACGGCAATGCGGCCATCGCGGTCGGCAAACACGGCCGACGCCTTTTGCGCCGTGTAGCCCTGCGCCGGCCCCATTGCTTGCCAGCGGCGGCCGTCGAAGCGCGAGATACCGGAGACGCCGGCCGCCCACACGGCGCCCGCGCCGTCGATGGCAAAGCCCCAGATGGCGCCCGCCTGCACCCCTTGTGGCTCGGCATAATTGCGCACCACGCCGTCCTTGACGTGGCTGATGCCGCCCACCTGCCAGCCTATCCACATGCCGCCATCGGCGGCGCGCTTGAGCGCCAGCGCCACGGTATCGGGGAAACTGCCCTGGCGCGCACGCACGGGTTCAAAGCGCAAGCCGTCGAAACGGCTCACGCCCGCATGCGTGCCCAGCCACAGGAAACCGTCATGGCCCTGTGTCATGACGATGATATCGTCCGGCGCACCCTCGTTGGGCGTCCAGCGCGTGTGCTGCAACTGGTGAAGGCCGCGCGCGCCATCGATGGCCAGCCCGCAAGGGCTGGCCATCATCAATATCAGCCAGAGCAGGCAGGCGCGCATCGCCGCGTTCAGGACGCGGGCACGGCGGCCCGTCCGCTACGCTGCTGCACCACGATCAGGCCGCCCAGCAGCACCAGCGGCACGGCCAGCGCCGCAAAGCCGAAGGCCAGGTAGCCAAAGCCGGCAGCGATGGCGCCCAGCGCAAAGGCCAGCAGCGGCCAGAAGAATTTCATGCAGCGCGCGCTGGTGGCGCCGTCGGCCGCACCGCGCAGCACATCGACCGTGTCGAGCACGATCTGCGTCACGTTACCGGTCATCATGGAGGTAGGTGCCAGGTGCGCCAGCAGCAGGCGGCTGGTGGCGCTGTGCACGCCCATGGCAGCCGTGCCCAGCAAGCCGGCCAGCATCGCCAGCGTGCCCGCTTCCTTGCCGACCGGCTCGGCCAGCACGCCAAACAGCATGAAACCTGCCAGCAGCACCCATTGCAGCAAAAAGGCCGGCGTCAGCGCCGCACCGCCGCGGCGCTCGATGGCCAGCACCATCAGGCGCGTAACGACGATGCCGGCAATAAAGGCGGGAAAGGCGAGAATTTTCAGCAGGATGGGGATGCGCGTCGGTTCGGCCAGCGCGGCACCGATCAGCACGAAGTTGCCCGTGACATGCGCGGTAAATAAGCCAAACAAGGCGATAAAGCCCAGCGTATCGACAAAGCCGGCCAGAAAACCCAGGCTGGTGCCGTATAAACGGCTGTGTGGTGGTTGCTCCATGACGACTCCCTGCAATGCGGTAAACCGCGATAAAAAAAATGCATCCGGGCGCAAGCCCGGTCGCTACTGACGGCATAGTAAGCCATGCCGCGCGCCGCCGCACCCGCCCTTAGACCAGTCGGCGCGCCGCCATGCCTGCGATACCCGTGATACCTGATCTTTTGACCCGTGTTTGCGCACTGGCCCTGGGTTAGACTGCACATTAACCTTCGCGCCGCACACGCCGGCCCTCCCCGCATTGCCACCATGGAGCTGCATCATGTCCGAACCGACCCTTTCCTCCGCCGCACCGCTGATACTGATCAACGGCTGCTTCCATACCGTCGACAAGTCGTGCCCACAGGCGAGCGCCGTGGCCATCGCCGACGGCAAATTCCTCGCCGTCGGCGATGCCGATGACGTGATGCGCCATCGCGGCCCGGACACGCAGGTGATCGACCTGAATGGCCGCACCGTCATTCCCGGCCTGAACGACTCGCACCTGCACCTGATCCGCGGCGGCTTGAACTACAACCTCGAGCTGCGCTGGGAAGGCGTGCCCTCGCTGGCCGATGCGCTGCGCATGCTGAAGGAACAGGCGCTGCGCACGCCGAACCCGCAATGGGTACGCGTGGTAGGCGGCTGGAACGAATTCCAGTTCGCCGAAAAGCGCATGCCCACGCTCGACGAGATCAACGCCGCCGCGCCCGACACCCCGGTCTTCATCCTGCACCTGTACGACCGCGCCCTGCTCAACCGCGCGGCCCTGCGCGTGGTCGGCTACGACAAGAACACGCCGAACCCGCCGGGCGGCGAGATCGTGCGCGACGCGTCCGGCAACCCGACCGGCATGCTGATCGCCCGCCCGAACGCCATGATTTTATACGCGACCCTGGCCAAGGGTCCAACCCTGCCGCGCGAACTGCAGGTGAACTCCACGCGCCAGTTCATGCGCGAACTCAATCGCCTGGGCCTGACCAGCGCCATCGACGCGGGCGGCGGCTTCCAGAATTATCCGGAAGATTACGCGGTGGTCGACCAACTGGCAAGCGACGGGCAGTTGACCATCCGCATCGCCTACAACCTGTTCACGCAAAACAAGGGCGCAGAACTGCAGGACTTCCAGAAATGGACCGAGATGGTGACGCCGGGCCAGGGCGATGATTACTACCGCCACAATGGCGCCGGCGAGATGCTGGTGTTTTCCGCCGCCGATTTCGAGGATTTCCTCGAACCGCGCCCTGACCTGGCGCCCGGCATGGATGACGAACTGGAAAAGGTCGTGCGCCACCTGGTATCGAAACGCTGGCCTTTCCGTCTGCACGCCACCTACGATGAATCAATCGACCGCATGCTGACGGTGTTTGAAAAGGTCAACCGCGATATCCCCTTCGATGGCCTGACGTGGATGTTCGACCACTGCGAAACCATCACCCCGCGCAACATCGACAGGGTCAAGGCGCTGGGCGGCGGTATCGCCATCCAGCACCGCATGGCCTTCCAGGGCGAGTACTTTGTCGACCGTTACGGCGCGGAAGCGGCCAAGCTGACGCCGCCGATTCAGCGCATGCTGCAGTCCGGCGTGCCGGTCGGCGCCGGCACCGACGCCACCCGGGTCGCCAGCTACAACCCGTGGACGGCGCTGTATTGGCTGGTGTCGGGCCGCACCGTCGGCGGCCTGCGCCTGTACGACGCGGGCAGCCGCTTGTCGCGCGACACGGCGCTGGAACTGTGGACCACCGGCAGCGCCTGGTTCTCGAGCGAGAAAGATAAAAAGGGGCGCATCCAGGAAGGCATGCTGGCCGACCTGGCCGTGCTGAGCGCGGACTTCTTCAGCATCGACGAAGAAGCGATCAAGTCGATCGAATCGGTGCTCACCATCGTCGGCGGCAAGATCGTCTACGGCCAGGCGGAATTTACCAAGCTGGCGCCGCCGCCCATCCCGGTACTGCCGGACTGGTCGCCCGTGAAAAACGTGGCCGGCCATTACCGCGCCGCGCCACCGCAAAAAACGGCCGTGATGCAGCAGCACCAGTGCCAGGGTGCCTGCGGCGTGCATGCACATGCGCACGATGTGGCGCGCAAGAGCGCCATCCCAGTTGCCAGCCATTCCGGCTTCTGGGGCGCCCTGGGGTGCAGCTGCTTTGCGTTCTGATGCCATGCTGAGGCGCGCGTTGTCATGCGCTGCCGGTGCCCTGGCACTGGCAGCGGGCCTGCCCGCCGCTGCACAGCAGAATGTGCAGCTGTATGGGCGCCTGAACGTCGGCATCGAGGCGCTGCACTCGTCCGGCAGCGGCGACAGCGTGCAGCGCCTGTCCAACAACCGCTCGGTGCTCGGCTTTCGCGGCAGCGAAAACCTGGGCGGCGGCTGGCAAGCGCTGTTCCAAGTCGAAGGCACACTGTCGCCGGACACCGGTGCGGGCAGCCTGGCCGCGCGCGACACGCGCGTCGGCGTCCAGGGTCCGTGGGGTACGCTGTTTGGCGGCAACTGGACCCTGCCCTACAACAGCGCCACCTCCGCGCTCGACCCGTTCTACCCCACCACGGCCGGCTACATGAGCCTGATGGGCAACGGTGCGGGCGCCACCGAAAACAATACCAGCAACGCGTACTCGTTCGACCGGCGCCAGCAGAACAGCGTGCATTACTGGACGCCCGAATGGGCCGGCTGGTCGCTGCGCGTGGCGCGCGGCATGGGGGAAGAACGGCCGCTCAATGGCGCGCGTCCCGCATTGACGTCGGCCGCGCTGATGTACGACAGCGGCGCGCTGTACGCTACCCTGGCGCATGAAGACCACCACGACTATCAGGGGCGGGGACTCAGCGACCGTGGCAGCAAGCTGGCACTGGCCTGGCGTGTCGATGCCGCCACGCAGCTGGCGGCGGCGGTGGAAAGCCTGCGCTATGAAACGGCCAGCGGCGAGCTGCGCCGACGCTCGGTGTATGTCTCGGCCACGCGCCAGTTCGGCCGCCATGGCCTGCGCATCGGCCTGGCCCACGCGCAAAGCGCCACCGGCAGCGCCGTGGAAACCATCGGCACCGTGCGCGCGGGACCAGGCACCGGCGCCACCCACGCCACCGTCGGTTACGACTACCAGCTGTCGAAGCGCAGCAGCCTGTATGCCTATTACACGCGCCTGAACAATGGCCGCAATGGCATTGCCGACTTTGCCATCAACAGCCTGGGACGCGAAGGGGGAACGGCAGGGGCCACGCTGTCCGGCGTGGTGCTGGGAATACGGCACAATTTCTGAGCCGGCAGTTTTCGTGGACAGCCCTGCGCACGGCGAGTACAGTCTGTGCTCAGCCAGCAGGGCATAATCCACGGACAAGCAGCATGACATTGCACCATGAAACGAACCTCATTGCCGGCGCGTAGCGATTGGGTCAGGTGCG
Organism: Janthinobacterium lividum; assembly: GCF_011601275.1. GTDB lineage: Bacteria > Pseudomonadota > Gammaproteobacteria > Burkholderiales > Burkholderiaceae_D > Janthinobacterium > Janthinobacterium lividum_E. Next base: position 91,345 of record NZ_JAAOLY010000017.1, read on the forward strand.
CCGAACCGGTACAGGGCGTCGAACGCATCGAAGCCTGGTTCCAGGGCAAAGCCTATGCCATGCACCGGCACGACACCTACGCCATCGGTCGCACGCTGGCGGGCGTGCAGCGTTTCAGCTACCGCCGCGGGCAGCGCAACAGCCTGCCCGGCAATACCATGATCCTGCATCCCGACGAGGCGCACGATGGCCAGGCCGGTACCGACGCGGGCTTCCATTACCGCATGCTGTATATCGAACCGGCGCTGTTCCAGGACGTGCTGGGTGGACGCGCGCTGCCCTTCATTGAAGGCGGCGTGTCGGCCGATCCCCGGCTGGCGGCCGCCACCTCCGCCCTGCTGCCGCACGACGGCCACCCGCTCGAAGCGCTGGAACAGAGCGAGGCGCTGGCCGAACTGGCGCATGCGCTGGCGGCGGTGGCCGGCACACCGGTGCAGCGTCCCAAAGGCGACTTCCTGGCCGCGCGGCGCGCGCGCGAGTACTTGCAGGCGCATTGCACGCACGCCGTCACCCTGGCGGAACTTGAAGCGGCAACGGGACGCGACCGCTGGAGCCTGTCGCACGACTTTCGCGTCTTCTACGGCACCAGCCCATACCGCTATCTGACGATGCGGCGCCTGGAGATGGTGCGGCGCCTGCTGCTGGCAGGCAGCACGCTCGCAGCGGCCGCCATGGCCGCCGGCTTTGCCGACCAGAGCCACATGACGCGGCATTTCCTGAAAACCCATGGGATGACGCCTGGCCGCTGGCTGCGCTACGCTGGCGGCACCGGCAAGGGCTGAAAACACCCACGATCGTTCAATACGGCCGGCAAGCACCTGCGTATTCTGGCGGCATCGCCACTTGAACGGAGCACAGCATGTCCACCACTACCACCACTACCACCATTGCCGCCACCACCACGCGCGGCCAGGGCCAGTCCATCGACCTGGCGGGCAAGATCGCCCTGATCGAAGGGCACTGGCAGCCGCGCGTCATCGCCGAAATGAATGACTACCAATTCAAGGTCGTCAAGGTATTCGGGGAATTCGAGTGGCACCGGCACGCCGATACGGATGAAACCTTCATCGTGCTGGAAGGCGAATTGCGCATCGCCCTGCGCGGCCCTGGCTATGCGCAAGGACACGCCATCGTGCTGACTACCGGCCAGATGGCCGTGGTACCCGAGGGCGTGGAACACAAGCCGTGCGCCCTTGCCGAAACCAGGCTGCTGCTGATCGAGCCGCGCGGCGTGGTCAACACGGGCGACGGCGATGCGGGCGGGCGCACGGTGGAGAACGATCAGTGGATCTGACGCCGGAAGCGTGACAAAAACAAAAAACCCGCCGACTTTTGCAAGTCATGCGGGTTTTCTGATGAAACTTGGTGCCGTTGGCCGGAATCGAACTGGCGACCTTCACATTACGAATGTGCTGCTCTACCAACTGAGCTACAACGGCGAAGACCCACATTCTACAAACAATGCACAAAATTTGCTAGTGTCAACGCGAACTTTTTTGCATTTTTTTAGCGGCCCGGCTGCGGGCCGCTGAAAATCGTGGAAAAGTGCTGCTTTTACTCAGCGTGATACGCGGTGACGCGGGCCACTTCATCTTTCGAGCCGAGGAACACAGGCACGCGCTGGTGCAGCTTGTGCGGGGCGATATCCATGATGCGCTGCTGGCCATCGGTGGCGGCGCCGCCCGCTTGCTCGACGATGAAGGCCATCGGGTTCGCTTCGTACATCAGACGCAGCTTGCCCGGCATCGAGGTGTCGCGCAGGTCGGCCGGGTACATGAAGATGCCGCCGCGGTTCAGGATGCGGTGCACGTCGGCCACCATCGAGGCGATCCAGCGCATGTTGAAATTGGTGCCGCGCGGGCCCGTGTCGCCGGCCAGCAGTTCGTCGACATAGCGCTTCACGGGCGGATGCCAGTGGCGCGCGTTCGACATATTGATGGCGAATTCCTTCGTCGTCGGCGGAATCTGCATATTGCTTTGCGTGAGGACCCACGAACCCATCTCGCGGTCCAGGGTGAAGCAGTTCACGCCATTGCCGAAGGTCAGCACCAGCATGGTTTGCGGACCGTACACGGCATAGCCGGCCGCTACTTGCTTGCTGCCCGCCTGCATGAAATCCTGTTCCGTCGGCTGACCCATGCCGTCCGGTGCCTTCAGCACGGAGAAGATGGTGCCGATGGAGACGTTGACGTCGATGTTCGACGAGCCATCGAGTGGATCGAACAGCAGCATGTATTCGCCCTTCGGATAGCGGTTCGGGATCGGGTGGATCGATTCCATCTCTTCCGACGCCATGGCCGCCAGATGGCCGCCCCATTCGTTCGCTTCCAGCAGGATCTCGTTGGAGATGATGTCGAGTTTTTTCTGTACTTCGCCCTGCACGTTTTCCGTGTCGGCCGTGCCCAGCACTTCACCAAGGGCGCCCTTGCCGACGGCGTGGCTGATGGTCTTGCAGGCGCGCGCGACGACTTCGATCAGCAGGCGCAGTTCGGCCGGAATGCTGTTGTTCGAGCGCTGCTCTTCAACCAGGTATTGCGTAAGACTGATGCGTTTCATGAAACCCCTTAGTTAGTTTTAAATATGTCTCGTTCGGTGCCTGTCGGCTTACGCGCCTATGGCGCTAAGCCGACCTACAAATAATGAATCCCGTTGCATACGTAGGTCGGATTAGCCCGCAGGGCGTAATCCGACATGCAATCAATTGGCCAGCGCCTTGCTGACCACTTCCATCACGTCATTCGACAAGCTGGCCTGGCCGGCGACTTTTTCCAGCGCGTCGCGCATGGGGCTTTGCAGCGCGGGCACGTAACGGCGCCAGCGGTCCATCGAGCGCGCCAGGCGCGCCGCCACTTGCGGATTCAGGGCGTCGAGGGCGATGACCTGCTCGGCCCAAAAGGCGTAGCCGCTGCCGTCTTGCGCGTGGAATTGCGATGGATTGCCGTTGGTGAAATTGAAGATCAGGCTGCGCGCGCGGTTCGGATTTTTCAAGGTGAAGGCCGGATGCGTCATCAGCTGGCGCACGGCTTGCATGTCGGTCGTCGGCGCGGCCGCCTGCATGGCGAACCACTTGTCGATCACCAGCGCTTCGTTCTCGAAGTCGGTATAGAAACTGGTCAGGGCCGCCTGCGCATGCGGCTGCGAACCGGAATGAATCAGCGCCGCCAGCGCCGCGGCGCGGTCCGTCATGTTGCCGGCATTGTCGAACTGCAGCCGCGCCAGGTCCAGCTCTTGCGCGCCCGGGGCGATCAGCAGATAGGCCAGGGCCAGGTTTTTCAGCGCGCGCTTGCCGGCAGACAGGGCGTCCGGGCTGTATTCGCCCGGTGTCTGGTTGGCGTGGTATTGCGCCAGCAGTTCCGGCTTCAGGGCTGCGGCAATCGTGCGACGCATGAACTGGCGTGCCGCATGGATCGCTTGCGGGTCGACTTGCGCCATGCGCTCGGCGATGATGGTTTCCGACGGCAGGATCAGGGCCAGCTCGCGGAAGGCAGGATCGAGCGTTTCATCGGCCAGCAAGGCGCGCTGCGCTGCGATGAAGGTGTCGTCCAGCGCCAGGGTCTCGCCGGCGGCGACGGCGGCAGTCAGTTTCAGCAAACGTTCCATGGCCAGGCGCTGGCCCGCTTCCCAGCGGTTGACGGGATCGCTGTCGTGACGGAACAGGTGCAGCAACTCGGCGTCGGTATAGCCGTATTCCAGCACCACGGGCGCGGAAAAGTCGCGCAGCAGCGACGGCACGGGCAGTTCGGCCACCTCGGTGAAGCGGAAGGTTTGCGACGCCTGCGTCAATTCCAGCACGACGCTGGTGGCGCCATCAGCTGCCACGCCATCGACGTACAGCGGCAGGTCGCGGCCATCGCCCCCCAGCAAGCCGACGGTGACGGGAATGTGGAACGGCAGTTTTTTCGCCTGCCCTGGCGTGGCGGGGCAGCTTTGCGCCAGGGTCAGCTCGAACGTCCGGCTGGCCGCATCGTAGCGCGTGGAGGCTTTTACTATCGGCGTGCCGGCCTGGCTGTACCAGCGCTCGAATTGCGTGAAATCGCGGCCATTCGCGTCCGCCATGGCGGCGCGGAAGTCGTCGCACTGCACGGCCTGGCCATCGTGGCGTTCAAAATACAGGTCCATGCCCTTGCGGAAGCCGTCGCGGCCAACGAGGGTCTGGTACATGCGCACCACTTCGGCGCCCTTCTCGTAGATCGTGACCGTATAAAAGTTGTTGATCTCGACAAAGGAGTCGGGACGCACGGGATGCGCCATCGGGCCCGCATCTTCGGGGAATTGCGCCTGGCGCAGGGTGCGCACCTGGTCGATGCGCGTGACGGCGCGGCCCGTGTCCGTGCCGATCATGTCGGCCGAGAATTCCTGGTCGCGGAAGACCGTCAAGCCTTCTTTCAGCGACAGCTGGAACCAGTCGCGGCACGTCACGCGGTTGCCGGTCCAGTTATGGAAGTACTCATGGCCCACCACCGCTTCGATGCCCGCGTAATCGACGTCGGTCGCCACGCGCGAATTGGCCAGCACGTACTTGGTATTGAAGATGTTCAAGCCCTTGTTTTCCATGGCGCCCATGTTGAAGTCGCCCACGGCGACGATCATGAAGCGGTCCAGGTCCAGTTCCAGGCCGAAGCGCTCCTCGTCCCAGCGGATCGAGTTTTTCAGCGACTGCATGGCGTAGTCGGTTTTATCGAGGTTGCCGTCTTCCACCCACACCTGCAGCAGCACTTCGCGGCCAGACTTCAATGTGTAGCGCTCTTCCTGGCACACCAGGCGCGCGGCCACCAGCGCGAACAGGTAGGATGGCTTCTTGAACGGATCCTCCCACTTGGCGTAATGGCGGCCGTCACCCAAGTCGCCCTCTTCGATCAGGTTGCCGTTCGATAGCAGCACCGGATATTGTTCCTTGTCGGCGCGCAGCATGACCGTGTACTTGGCCATCACGTCCGGGCGGTCCGGGAAGAAGGTGATGCGGCGGAAGCCTTCCGCTTCGCACTGCGTGAAGAAATTATGGTTCGACACGTACAGACCCGACAGCGACGTATTGTCCTGCGGCGCCAGCACGGTCTCGATATCGAGCAGCACTTCGTCCGGCGCCTTGGGGATGGTCAGCATGCCAGCCGTCAGTTTGTACTGCGACGGCTTCAACACTTTGCCATTCAGGCGCACCATCACCAGTTCGATGTGTTCGCCGTGCAATTCGATGCTGCGGCTGGTGCTGGCCGGGTTGTGGCGCATCTGGATCCGGCTCGCCACCACTGTGCGGGCGGGATCAAGATCGAAACCAAGTTCGACGCTGTCGACCAGGAAGCTGGGCGGCGTGTAATCTTTGCGGTAAATCGTCTGAGGGCTGTCTGTGCGCATAGGGATTTGGGTGGGAGCGGAGGCAAAAGCCTATTTTACCAACACCAGCCCCCGATAGTCGCGATTCGGCTCAGGAATGTTGGATTCCCTTACACGCCGACATGCTCCGTAACATTCTGTAATAATGAATAGAAACAAATAGAACTATTCTTATAATACTAAGCGATGAATTGTGTCTACTATCAGGAGGTCATGCAATGAAACGTTATCTCACCATCATGATGGCCGCATTGACCGTGTTGCTGACCGGATGCGCCACCACCATACGCAGCGATGTGACCGTCTTCCACGAATGGCCTGCGCAATTGCAGGACAAATCGTATGCGTTTGAAACACCAGATGCCGAAAACGACACGCTGGAATACCGCAGCTACCAGAACCTGGTGCGCGCGGAACTGGCCAAGCACGGCTTCGGCGAAGCTTCCGGCCCTGCGGCAGCCAATTTGCGCGTGGCAATGAATTTTTCCACCGTCGACTATCCTGAGCGCGTGCTGCAGACCACGGACCCATTCTGGTATGGCCCAGGCTACTGGCCTGGCCGCTATGGCTACCGCTACGGCGCCTGGCCAGGCTATGGCCGCTTCGGCTACAACCCCTACTGGTATGGCCCGCTGGACGTGGAAGAAAGCGTGCGCCATAAATACGAACGCGAATTGCGTATCACGATCAATGACCGCAACGGCAAGAAACTGTACGACGTGACAGTGCAATCGACCAGCAACAAGCGCGCCACGTCGCAAGTGATGCCGGCCATGGTGGCCAGCGCCTTTGCCGACTTCCCCGGCCAGAGCGGCGTCCCGCGCAAGGTCGAAGTCAAGGTAGACTGAAAGCGCCAGCCAAAACCTACTGCGCGTCGCGATCTACGGTTTTGTCAGGCGTGGAAAGTCTGAAGTATGTTTTAAAAAAACCCGGCTTGTGCATTGCTGCATCAGCCGGGTTTTTCATGTCTGCATTTCATTCCTAAGAATAATACGCCTCGGCGGCAAAGGTCAGGGCGCCGATCAGGGCCACGGCCAACAACAGCACGATCAGCAGGCGACCGAATTTCGGTGTGCCGTCACTGCCGCCGCTCATGGCACGATAATGGTCGAGCCCGTCGTCTTGCGCGCTTCCAGGTCCGTGTGCGCCTGCGCGATATTGGCCAGGCTGTAGCGCTGGTTGATCTCGATCTGCACTTCGCCGCTGCTGACGACGCCGAACAGCGAGGTCGCCATCTCTTCCAGGTTGGCGCGGTTCGACGCATAGCTGAACAGAGCCGGACGCGTGAGGAACAGCGAGCCGCGCGAGGCCAGTTCGCTCAGCGTAAACGCGGGCACGGGACCGGAGGCGTTGCCAAAGCTGACCATCATGCCCAGCGGCGCCAGGCAGTCGAGCGAGCCCGTAAACGTATCCTTGCCGATGGAATCGTAGACAACGGAGACGCCCTTGCCGCCCGTGATCTCGCGCACGCGCTCGACGAAGTTTTCCGTGTTGTAGTTGATGACATGGGCCGCGCCATGCGCCTTGGCCAGCGCCACCTTTTCATCGGAACCGGCCGTGCCGATCAGGTTCACGCCCAGTACCTTCGCCCACTGGCAGGCGATCAGGCCCACGCCGCCCGCGGCCGCATGGAACAGGATGGTGTCGCCCGCCTTCAGGGCCACCGTGCGGTGGAACAGGTATTGCACCGTCAAGCCTTGCAGCATCATGGCGGCCGCCGTATCGAAACCGATACGTTCGGGCAGTACCAGCAGCAGGGCCGCCGGCAGGTTGCGCTGCTGCGCATACGCGCCATTGATGCGCGCCGCATACGCCACCCGGTCGCCGACCTTGACTTCCGTGACGCCCTCGCCCACCGCCTCGACGATGCCCGCGCCCTCGACGCCGAGGCCGTTTGGCAACGGCTGGGGGTACAAGCCCGTGCGGAAATACACGTCGATGAAATTGAGGCCGATGGCCTCATGCCTGACGCGCGCCTCGCCGGGACCGGGCGGCGGCAGTTCCATGTCCACGTATTCCATCACTTCCGGGCCGCCCGTGCGCTGCACGCGGATGGCTTTGGTGGTAATCGTTGCGCTCATGCTATCTCCTCGTGTAGGTGGATCAGGCGGCCGCGCTGGCACGCGCCTGCAGTTGCGACAGCACCAGGTGGGCCGACGACAGATTCGTTGCGCACGCCACGTTGTGTACGTCGCAGGCGCGCACCAGGGCGTTGATGTCCGGCTCGTGCGGCTGCGGCGTCATCGGGTCGCGCAGAAAGATCACGCAATCGATCAAGCCTTCCACCAGCAGCGAGCCGATCTGCAAGTCGCCGCCGAACGGGCCTGAATGCTTGCGCTCGACTGCCAGGCCCAGTTCATTGATCAGGCGCCCGCCCGTGGTGCCCGTGGCCGACAGTTCGCAGCCCTTCAAAAAATCCAGGTATTCGCCCGCCAGGGTAATCATGTCATCTTTTTTCTTGTCGTGGGCAATCAGGGCGATGCGTGTTTTCATGGTGAGGACTTTTCAGTGGGTGGAGGAATTATTTCTTTTTCGAGAGCAAGTAAATACCGGCCAATACAAGGCTGGTGCCAGCCAGTTGCCAGTTGGTGATCGGTTCATCGAGGATCATGGCGCCCAGGAACAGGGTCGACACGGGGCCAATCATGCCCGCCTGCGAAGCGACGGGCGCGCCGATGCGTTCGACGGCGATCATCGTCATGAAGACGGGCATCACCGTGCAAAAGATGCCATTGAGCAAGGATAAGCCATACACGGGCATGGGCTGGATCAGCAGTTCGACGGGGCGCAAAATGAAAAATTGAAAGATGCAGGCAAAGCTGGCCACGCACATCGCGTAGCTGACCAGACGCATCGAGCCGATGCGTTTCACCAATTCACCGGAGCCCAGCAGATACACGGCATACGAGCAGGCCGAACCCAGCACCAAGGTGGAACCGAGCGCCACATTGCTGGCGCCGCCCTGCAAGTCGTGCACGAACACGAGCACGATGCCGCAGTACGAGGTCAGCAAGGCCAGCCACTGCAAGCGGCTGATGCTCTGCTTGAAGTACACGGTGGTAATCAGGAGCACGAAGGTGGGCGTGAGGAACAGGATCAATCGCTCGAGCCCCACGGAAATGTATTGCAGGCCCAGGAAATCCAGATAGCTGGACAGGTAATAACCGACGAGGCCCAGCCCGACGAGGCGCAGGCGGTCGCTGTTTGATAGCGGCGGCTCCGTGCGCATCTGCCAGTACGCGATGACGGCGAACACGGGCAGCGAAAAGATCATCCGGAAGGCGATCAGGGTGACGGCGTCGATCTGGTAGCGGTACAGCAGCTTGGCAACGATGGCCTTGGTGGAAAACAGCACCGCCCCGCCCACGGCGATGGCCAGGCCACCGAGGTAGACGGAACGGGGAAGCGAAGATGGGGTTGCTTGCGGGGAACTGGAGCTCATGCCCAGATTGTAAGGCAAAAGCCAAAGACGGCTGCAACGCCCATACCGTTGGTAAAGGCTGGGCGCAGGTCGGACGTAGGTCGGGTTAGCCCAAAGGGCGTAACCCGACAACACCCCAGTGCGGCATTTAGGAGACGACCACCGCCGCCGCACCCGCCGTCACGGTCGCCGTCGTCACCCGCGCAATCACGTTCGCCGGCGCCGCCGTGCCGATCAGCTTGTTCACCTGCTTGAACTGCGCCACCAGCTTGCCCGGCGTCAAAGTGACCACCGTGTAGCCCTGCGCATCCGTGTTCAGATGCTTGATCCACGGGTTGTTGCCCAGGCCGGATAATTGCTGCGCCAGGCCCAGCAGAGTCGCACTGAAGTCAGTGCTCGCTTTCAATCCAGCCTGCACGGCAGCGACCGTAGCGTCCAGTTGCGCTTCCGGCACGCCCTTGGCGGCCAGGGCGCCGCGCAGCTGCACGCGCAATTGCTCCAGCAGGCTGTCGACGGTGGGCGCCGCCTTGCCCATGGTGTAGTCGAGCAGGTTGACGTCGAGATTGACCGTGCCCAGGCCCGTAACGGGGATGGCCAGCGGATAGCTGACGAGGGTGCCGATATCGCCCATGCTGCCGGCGGCCGACTTCAGGTAGCTGAAGAAGGAGTCCGAGCTGACGCCAGCCGACACCAGGTCCACCATCACGGGCGTGCCGCCGCCCGCTGCGTCAAAATCGTCGCTGACGGTGCCGGCAAAGAACGAGTGGATATCGCCGGTAAGCGCCACCACGTTGCCGATGGCATTGGTTTTCAGGTGCGCCATCAGGTTCTTGCGCTCGCTGTTGTAGCCATCCCACTGGTCGCAATTGAGCAGGAAACGTGTAAAGAACGGCGCCAGCGCAGCCTGCTGGCCCGAAGCGGCGACAAAGCTCGATGCCGCGCCCTTGGCCTGCACGTCGGGCTTGATCCAGCCGAAGGCGATCACTTGCGCGGCGGCGGCCGGCGAAGCGCTGTTGTAGGCGGCCACAGTGATGCCGGCCTGGGCCGCGCTCAAACCAGCGCCCACGGCGGCGGCGCCCTGGGCGCTGGCGTTCGCCGCCGCGCCGGCAATGGCCATGGCCGCCGCCTGCGCCACGTTTTGCGCGGCGCCCGCCGTGGAAGCTGCCACGATGGCGGACGCCAGCGGCACGCTGCCGCCCACCAAAGGCAGGGTGCTGGCGATGGCCTGGCCCACCTTGCTCATGGCGCTCAGCGCCAGCAGGGTGGCGATCGCATCCGTGCCATTCAAGCCCATGCGCAGCAGGGACACTTCATTGCCCCACAGCTTCCAGGTGGAGGTCGCCGCCTTCATCTTGCTTTTCCACCAGTCGCGCTGCGTGCTGCCCAGCATGCCGACGGCGGCCAGCGGGTCGGCGCCAGCCTTGGTGGCGGCCGCCATTTTCTGCCCTTCGACGTTGTCGAACAGCGCCTGCGGCACCAGATAGCGGCTGCCGATGCTGCCCAGCGGCTTGCCCGTGGCCGGGTTGATGGTCGATTCGGCGATCGCATGGTCGGCGCGGTACAGGCGCTCGTCCGTCATCACCAGCTGCATCAGTTTGCCGAACTGGAAATCGCGGTAGATCTGGATGTTCTGGAACGTGGTCGCGGCGGCGTCAAACGTGACGTCGGCCGGCATGTACTCGAACCAGGCCTGATTGGCGCTGCGGCGGCGGGCCGGCTGGTGCAAATCGCTGCCATCCGTCGCCACGATGCCTTCATAGGTGGAGGCGTCCTGCCAGGCATCGTCCGTGAACTCGTGGTCATCCCAGACGGCAATGAAGGCGAAGCGCTCGTGCACGGCTTGCAGGCGCGCATCGGTGCGGTATTTCTTGTACAGGTAGCGGTAATCGGCCACGGTGGTGGCGTACTTGGCGCCCGCGCTGCCGCTCTTGAACGTGCCATCGGGCAATTTCAGCTGGTCGTGGCGGCTTTCCACGGCGCCGCTCTGGAAGGCCTCGCCCACCGTTTCATAGATGTAGTCGCCCAGGTGGACGATGAAATCGAGCGATTCGTTGGCGGCGATATGCGACAGCGCGCCCCAGTGGTTGATGCTCCAGTCCTGACACGTCAGGTAGGCGAACTGCAGCTGCGACACGTCGGCCGTGGCGGCAGGCGCCGTCTTGAAGCGACCCACGTTCGAGCGCACGTCGCCGGCGATGAACTGGTAAAAATACACCTGCCCCGGCTGCAAGCCCGTCACCTTGTGGCGCAGGGTATTGTCGAAATCGGCTTTCAATGGCAGCTTGGCGTCGACGATGGGTGTGCCCGCCAGGGCCGTGTTGCCGCCCAGGGCGGCCGTATTGTCGCTGGCGCTGACGATCAGGCGCACGGCAACGTCGGACTTGCCGGCAACGGCGGGCGCGACGGCGTCAAAACTGGCGGGCACGACGCGCGTCCACAGCATGGCGCTGTCGGCGCGCGGGTCGCCCGAGGCCACGCTTTGCGGGAATTTCCAGTCGCTGCCCGAGGCCAGCGGCACGCCGGGATCGCTGTAGTCGGTGCTGCCGCAGGCGGCCAGGCCGACGGTGGCCACGGAGACCGTGATAAAGCCGCCCAATTTCAGAAATTGCCGCCTGTCCATTTGACTTGCCATGATGTCGCGCCCTCGATATGGTGAAAGCGCGTCACTTTAGCAACAGATTGTGTCATCCTGATGACGGGGCCATGCCGCTTGCCAAGGGGCCGATATGCTAAAATGTCGGCCACAATTGAACACCCGTCTAAGGAAGATTCGACATGGCAGGACATAGCAAATGGGCCAATATCAAGCATAAAAAGGCTGCCACCGATGCCAAGCGCGGCAAAATCTGGACGCGCCTGATCAAGGAAATCACGGTCGCGGCCCGCATGGGCGGCGCCGACGCCATTACCAATCCGCGCCTGCGCCTGGCCGTCGACAAGGCGGCTGATGCCAATATGCCAAAAGACAACGTCCAGCGCGCGATCAACCGCGGCAGCGGCGGCGTCGATGGCGCCAACTACGAAGAAGTACGCTACGAAGGCTACGGCGTGGGCGGCGCGGCCGTCATCGTCGAATGCATGACCGACAACAAGGTACGCACGGTAGCCGAGGTGCGCAACGCCTTCAACAAGAACGGCGGCAACATGGGCAACGAAGGCTCCGTCGCCTTCATGTTCCAGCACTGCGGCCAGCTGCTGTTCGCGCCGGGCACCGACGAAGACAAGCTGATGGAAGCTGCCCTGGAAGCGGGCGCCGACGACGTCATCGCCGATGAAGAAGGCGGCTTCGAAGTGGTCACTCCCGTGCACGATTTCGCCACCGTCAAGGAAGCGCTGGAAGCGGCCGGCTTCAAGGCCGAAGTGGCCGAAGTCATCATGAAACCGGCGACGGAAACCGTCTACACCGGCGACGACGCCATCAAGATGCAAAAGCTGATCGATGCGCTGGAACTGCTGGACGATGTCCAGGAAGTCTTCACCAACGCATTAATAGAGAATTAATCACTCTGTACACAAGGGCGGCACCGCCGCCCTGCAACCCACATTGAACGAACGGTCCCTATGAAAATTCTGGTAGTCGGCTCTGGCGGCCGCGAACACGCCCTGGCCTGGAAACTGGCCCAGTCCGAACGCATACAGATGGTGTATGTCGCGCCGGGCAACGGCGGCACCGCGCGCGATGCGCGCCTGGTCAATCTCGACATCAGCGATCCGCAATTGCTGGCCGACTTCGTTCAGCAGGAACACATCGGCCTGACCGTCGTCGGTCCGGAAGTGCCGCTGGCGGCCGGCATCGTCAACCTGTTCCGCTCGCGCGGCCTGAAAATCTTCGGCCCGACGAAAGAAGCGGCGCAGCTGGAATCGTCGAAAGACTTCGCCAAGGCCTTCATGCAGCGCCACGGCATCCCGACGGCCGCCTACCAGACATTCTCCGACGTCGCTCCCGCGCATGCCTACATCGACGCCATGGGCGCGCCGATCGTCATCAAGGCCGACGGCCTGGCCGCCGGCAAGGGCGTCGTCGTTGCCATGACCCTGGAAGAAGCGCACCAGGCGGTCGACATGATGCTGTCCGATAACCAGTTCGGCGACGCCGGCGCGCGCATCGTCATCGAGGAATTCCTCGCCGGCGAAGAAGCGAGCTTCATCGTCATGTGCGACGGCAAGAACATCCTGCCGCTGGCCACCAGCCAGGATCATAAACGCCTGAAGGACCACGACCAGGGCCCGAACACGGGCGGCATGGGCGCGTATTCGCCGGCGCCGATCGTCACGCCGGCCATGCATGCGCGCGTCATGCGCGAGATCATCGTGCCGACCATCCAGGGCATGGCCAAGGATGGCATCACGTTCACGGGCTTCCTGTACGCGGGCCTGATGATCGACGACAAGGGCACGCCGAAGACGCTGGAATTCAACTGCCGCATGGGCGACCCGGAAACGCAGCCGATCATGGCGCGCCTGAAGACCGACCTGGTCACCGTCATGGAGCACGCCGTCAACGGCACCTTGGACGCCGTGGAACTGGAATGGGACCGCCGCACGGCCGTTGGCGTCGTGATGGCCGCCGCCGGCTACCCGGACGATCCCGTCAAGGGCACGGCGATCGGCGACATCCCTGCCGAAACGCCGGACTCCGTCACCTTCCATGCGGGTACCCGCATCGACGGCGAACGCCTGGTCACCAACGGTGGCCGCGTGCTGTGCGTGGTGGGCCTGGGCGACAGCATCAAGATGGCGCAGAAGCAGGCGTATGAAACCGTGGAAAAAATCCATTTCGACGGCGCGCAATACCGCCGCGACATCGGCTGGCGCGGATTGAAGCATTGATCTCCCCATAACGATCCCATGACGGGGCCGGCGCGGACAGCATCCGCTCCGGCCCCGTTTTTAATTACCCATGAAAAAACACGTAGGTCAGGTTAGCGCGAAGCGCGTAACCCGACATTGCAGCGCCATGCGACACTCTGCACCGGAGAAATAATCTTTATCGTACGATTCCCTTTCTTATCCAATTTCCCGCCATGACACGTCCAACAGCCATTGCCAACCCGAAGCATCTTTCCACGGCCGACCGCGTGACTAGGCTGGCAGTCGCACCGCTGCTGATCGCCGGCCTGGCCTGGTACTGGTTCAGCAGCTATGCCGTACCACGCTGTGACACCAGACAAACCGTGGCTGCGGTCACGGATGGCAAATTCAGCCTGCACGATATCAAACAGGCCGGTTATGCCTGGTCGCAAAAAACCCGTGGCTGCCTGGCTACTGTCAGCTCGAATGGCAAATCGATGCAATACGCGTATACCGTGTCTCGCATCGAGGGTCGCCGCAAGAGCCGTATCGTCTACGACTATGCGCAGCCGGCGCTGATACAGGCGCGCTTCGGCAAGATCGCGTGGAACGGTGACTTCGTGCAGCAGGCAGAGCCGATCGGACGCGAGGCACTGTTGCAGGCGATGCTGGCAGGCATGGATGGTTTGCGCGGCAAACCGTTGCTGTTCCCGAACCTGGGCATGCTGCTGTCGCCGCAGCATTACCGCGAAATTGCCGATGTCGAAGCGGTCACGCCATGCCGCGAGGTGACACCCGGCATCCAGTCCTGCCGGCTGCTGGTCGAGCGTAACGATATCGCGCGCATGGCGCCAACCACCGTGTGGAGCCTCTCCGTGCTGCAGCAAGGCGACTTTACTTTCCAGCGCAGCAAGGATGGCAAGCACTGGTCCGTCACACCGCAGTTCAGGACAGAACTGGATCAGGCGCAACTTCAATAGTGCGCTGAGGAAACGAGAGTGCATTGTAAAATTAATCATCTTGATTCTTGTTAAACCCGTTCCCGATGACAAGCGATCTCCCCGTGTCCACGCATACTTCCGTCGAGGCGCTGCATGTGCTGAAGCTGCTCACGCGCCGCCAGCGCGAGCAGGCGCTTGCGCATCCCGACTTGCCACAGCTCGCCATCGGCACGCCGCTACCCGACACCTTGATGTGGTTGTACCTGCGCCAGATCGTGACGCCCGAGGATGTGACAAGCCTGTTGTCGAGCGTGGCGCGCAACTTCAGCGGCGACGAGCTGGCACTGCGTTTGTCGATATTGCAGCAGCTGGTGGAAGCACTCAATCGCGTATCGCTCGATCATCTGCGTGACGAAACGCTGCCCACGCCGGGCGAGGCGCTGAACTGGATGCAGCATGTGGGACTGCTGCCGCGCGCAGAATTCAAGTCCATGGCCCAGCGCATCGCGTCCGGCGGCAGCGATGAGGCAAAGCGCATGGTCCAGCATGCGCAAAGGCGCCAGAATGAACATAAAAAGGCGGTACGCGGCGTGATCCTCGATGGCCTGTTTCCCGGTTCGCGCCTGATCTGGGTCATCGTCGCGCCGCTGGCGCTGGCCGGCATGGTCTGGTACGTGGTCAGTGGCAATTCTGTGCCCGAGTGCGACTTCACCGACACGATCGCCACCGTGACACGCATGCTCAACAAGGCGGTGCCGGAAGGCACGGGCAAAGCAAGCCTGCACGACGTGAAAGAAGCGGGTTACGTCTCGCCACACAATATCCGCGGCTGCCTGGCCACGATCGAGCTCGATGGCGAAAAGATGGACTATGCCTATACCGTCGCGCGCGACGACAGCGGCAGCAAGAGCCGCATCAGCTATGTTGGTGCGCAGCCAATGCTGGTCCAGGCGCGCTTTGGCACCATCGAGGATGGCGACTTTGCCTTCCGGCGCAGCAGCGGAGAAAGCGCCGTCAATGGCTGGTCGGTGACGCCGAAATTTGCCGGCGAACTGCGCCAGGCCAAAGTAAAAGTGTAAGTCCATGCATATCGAACCGCCCCACGCATCGTTGAACCAGCTGCACCAGCTTGGCCTGATCACCGCGCAGGAACTGGACGAGGCCAACTCGGAACGCGATGTCGCCGCCCATGAGCGCCTGCACCCGCCCGAGGATCCGGTCGACATGCCGGAGCTGACGCAGGACGCGGACCTGGTCAGCACCCTGGGCTGGCTGCTGCTGACCGATCTGCTGCCCAAGAATGATGTCGACAAGCGCGTGGCCAAACTGCCGCCCCGGCAACAGGCGCTGGCAGCCGAGGGCGTGCGGCACTACAACCGCCGCGAGGTCGACGCCTTGTACGAGCTCGATTTGCTGAACCAGTTCCAGCGCGATGCGGCCCACGCTGCGGCACCGGCCGACCGCATGTTTTATGCGCCCTGGATCGCCATGCGCTGGCTGGTGGTCAACGACATCCTGCCGACGGCGCAGTTCGAGGCGCTGGAAGTGCGCGTGCGTGAGCATGGCAGCGAACTGACGCGCGACATCATGGAAGCGTCCAGGCTGCGCCATGGTCACGACCGCATCCCGTACAAGCGCCCACCGGCCTGGAAAGGCGCACTGATCGTGCTGGGGCTGATCCTGGTGATGTCCGTAGTGTACGGCTGGCTTAGCGGAGGCCTGCACCCATGAGCACCGATCCGCGCCTGCTGCCGCTGGCGGAACTGCTGCGCCTCGGCCTGATCACCAGCGACGAATACGACGATACGCTGGCCGAGCTGGAGATCATCGAGCTGCAGCGCGCGCACAATGCCGCCGAAGACATCGATGTGCCGGAGCTGGCGATGAATGCCGACCAGGTCAGGACGCTGGCCTGGCTGCTGAGCGCCGAACTGGTGCCCGGGGAGCATTTTTTCAGGATGCTGCGCCAGCTGCCCGCCGATGACCCACGCCGGCAACTGGCCAGCGCCGCGCTGCGGCAGGTGAACCGGCAGGCGGTCGACGCGCTGTACGACCAGGACCTGATCACCGCGTGGCAGCGCGACGCCGCCTACGACAGCCTGCCAGCCGATCACCTGGCCGCCACGCCCGTCGCGGCCTTGCGCCATATGCTGAAACAGGGCACGCTATCGCCGCTGCAATACCAGGAGCTGCAAGCGCGCACGCGCGCGAACGGCTCGCCACTGGCGCGCGTAATTGTCGATGCTGCCGGCAAACCGCCGCCCCAGTACGGCCGGCGCGCCGCGCGCCCGTTCAACGTCCTGATGATCGTGCTGATGCTGGTGATGCTGATGCTCGTGGCGATTGTGGGACCGTCGTGGTTCAAACGCGAACAGCCAGCGCCTGTGGCACCGCTGGCGCAGCCTGTCGACGCGGTGGAACGCGACGACCTGCGGCAGCGCGCGGCGCAAGCACTCGACGCCGCCCGCCAACCGGGCCATGGCAGCGTGCAATATGATGTCCATGTGGTGCAGGACAAGCCGCCTCGGTAAAGCAGGGCCGGCAACAGCATCGCCGGTTTTGCTATCACAAAAATCCGTAACAGGGTACAATCCGTCCTTACTTTTTTATTTCGGCCTCGTCGGCCCACGCGATGTCGTCAACTCCCTCTCCTTCGGCCGTCAAGGCTTATTTGCTCGATTTGCAAAGCCGTATCGTGCAGGCGCTCGAAGCGCAGGACGGCAAGCCCTTCCTGACCGATGCCTGGCAGCGCCCCGAGGGCGGCGGCGGTATTTCGCGGCTGATCGAGGAAGGCAATGTATTCGAGCGGGGCGGCGTGAATTTTTCGCACGTCACCGGCGCAGCATTGCCCCCATCGGCAGCGGCCGCGCGCCCTGAACTCGGTGGCAAGGCGTGGGAAGCGATGGGCGTGTCGCTGGTGCTGCATCCGCGCAATCCCTACGCGCCCACGGTGCACATGAACGTGCGCTTTTTCAGCACCGTCAATGCCGATGGCGAGCCCGTATGGTGGTTCGGCGGCGGCATGGATTTGACGCCGTATTACGGCGACGCGGGCGACGTGAAGCACTTCCACCAGGTGTGCCATGATGCACTGGCGCCGTTTGGCGACGAGCTGCATCCGAAGTTCAAGCAGTGGTGCGACGATTATTTCTACCTGAAACACCGGCGCGAAGCGCGCGGCGCCGGCGGCATCTTCTTCGACGACTTCAACGCCCTGGGCTTTGACGACAGTTTCGCCATGATGCGCAGTGCCGGCGATGCTTTCGTCAAAGCCTATGTACCGATCCTGGCGCGCCGCAAGGACACGCCCTACGGCGAACGCGAACGCGATTTCCAGTGCTACCGGCGCGGACGCTATGTCGAGTTCAACCTGGTCTTCGACCGCGGCACCCTGTTCGGGCTGCAGTCGGGCGGACGCACCGAGGCGATCCTGATGTCGATGCCGCCCGTGGTCAAGTGGCGCTACGACTGGCATCCGGAAGCGGGCAGTCCCGAAGCGGCGTTGTATACTGACTTCCTCGTGCATCGCGACTGGCTGCAGGCGTGACGGAAGTTGGTATGGCATGCGTGGCGCTGCTCGGTGGCAGCTACGATCCGGTGCACATGGGCCATGTCGCGCTGGGCACGCATTTTTCCAGCCTGCTGCACGCCGATGAACTGCGCGTGATTCCGGCAGGCGCGCCCTGGCAAAAAGATAAACTGGGCGCCACCGGCCAGCAGCGCGCCGAGATGGCCGGCCTGGCCTTTGCCGGCCTGCCCCTGCCCGTGGTGATCGACCGCCAGGAAATCGAGCGCAGCGAACATGGCCAGGCCAGCTACACCATCGATACCTTGCGCCAGGTACGCGCCGAACTGGGACCGCGCGCTTCCATCGTTTTCCTGATGGGCGCCGACCAGCTGCAGCGGCTCGCGACATGGCGCGAATGGCAGCAATTATTTGAATACGCGCATATCTGCGTCGCGGCCCGCCCCGGCTTCGCGCTGAATGACACAGCAGTACCGCAAGTGGTCGCCGATGAATTTTCGCGCCGCCTGGGGTCTCTGGAAAGCATCCGCAACACGCCGCACGGTCTGACTTATCTGGCACAGGACTTCGCGGTGGATATCTCCGCCACCGAAATACGTGCGGCATTACAACGGGGGAATCGGGCAAACTCGCTTGTTTCCCCGCTAGTGCTAGACTATATTGAACAACATAATTTATACAAAAGCTAAATGGACATCAAAAAACTGCAAACCCTCGTCGTTGACGCCCTTGAAGACGTCAAAGGCCAAGACATCGCCGTCTTCGAAACGAGTCACCTGACCAGCCTGTTCGACCGCATCGCGATCGTCTCCGGTACCTCGAACCGTCAAACCAAGGCGCTGGCCGCCTCGGTACGCGACAAGGTCAAGGACGCCGGCGGCCAGATCATCGGCATGGAAGGCGAGGAAACCGGTGAATGGGTGCTGGTCGATCTGGGCGACATGATCGTCCACATCATGCAAGCGCCTATCCGCGCCTACTACCGCCTGGAAGAAATCTGGGGCGACACCCCGGTCAAGCTGGGTGCCGCCAAGCGCGCGCCGAAAAAAGCGGCTGGCGACGAGCCGAAAAAGGTCAGCGGCCACCTGGCGGCCAGCAAGGCCAATGTGGAAGCTTCGCCCGTGATCGAGAAAAAGACGCCGGCCAAGAAAGCCACGGCAGCCACCGCCGCCAAGAAAGCCCCGGCGAAAAAAGCCACCGCTTCCAAAGCCGTCGGCAAGACCGTGAAAGTTGCGCCAACCAAGACCGAAGCGGCTGCCGTGAAAGCGCTGAAAGCGCTGCCAGAGAAAAAAGTACGCGCCCCACGCGCGGCCAAGCCGGCAGCCGATGCTGCACCGGCAAAAACCGTGATCAAGCGTATCAAAAAAGTCGAAGCGTAAGCCTCGATGCAGCTCATCATCGCTGCGGTCGGCCATAAAATGCCGGCCTGGATAGAGACGGGCTTCGCGGAATACGCGAAGCGCATGCCGCCGGAATTGCGCATCGTGCTGAAAGAAATCAAGCCGGTGGAGCGTTCCGGCAGCAAGACCGCCGCCACGGCGATGGCGCTGGAACGCGAACGCATCGAAGCCGTCCTGCCCAAGGGCGTGCGCATTATCGCCCTCGACGAACGCGGCAAGGATCTGACCAGCGTCGGCCTGTCGCAGCAATTGATGGCGTGGCAGCAAGATGGCCGCGACACCGCCTTTCTGATCGGCGGCGCCGACGGTCTCGATCCGCAACTCAAGGCACGTGCCGAAGGCATGCTGCGCATTTCCAGCATGACCCTGCCGCACGGCGTGGTGCGCGTGATCCTCGCCGAGCAGCTCTACCGGGCCTGGTCGATCACGCAAAACCACCCCTATCACCGCGTCTGAACTCCCCCATGAAAACGGCTGATCACAAGATCTACCTCGCTTCCAAAAGTCCTCGCCGGCGCGAACTGCTGCGCCAGATCGGCGTCGATTTCGAATTGCTGCTGCTGCGCAGCGACGGCCCGCGCGGCGCCGACGTCACCGAGGAAGTCCTTCCCGGCGAATCGGCGCTCGACTATGTCGCCCGCGTGTCGAATGAAAAAGCCGCCTTTGCGTGGGACCTGGTGCGCCGCCGCCACCTGACGCCACGTCCGGTGCTGGCGGCCGACACCACCGTCACCATCGACGGCGTCATCCTCGGCAAGCCGGCCGACCGCGCGGAAGCGGTGGCGATGCTGGAGCAGTTGTCGGGCCGCACGCACGAGGTGCTCACCTCGATCGCCGTGCACTACAAGGATTTCGCCGAGCAACGCACGCAGGTGTCGCAAGTGCGCTTCGGCGTGCTCTCACCCGCCTCGATCGCCGCCTACTGCGCCACGCCGGAACCGTACGACAAGGCCGGCGGCTACGGCATCCAGGGCAGCGCCGCCCTGTTCGTCGAGCACATCGAAGGCAGCCATTCCGGCATCATGGGCCTGCCCCTGTACGAGACGGCGCAATTGCTGCGTGAAGCAGGTTTGCCCCTGCCCTGAAGACGGGTATGATGTCATTCGTTGCCTCCACTCCCGCGCCTCCATGAACGAAGACATCCTGATCAATATCACGCCGCAAGAAACGCGCGTCGCCCTCATCCTGCAGGGCGCCGTGCAGGAATTGCACATCGAGCGCACGCTCACGCGCGGCCTGGCCGGCAATGTGTATTCCGGCAAGGTGGTGCGGGTATTGCCGGGCATGCAGTCTGCCTTCATCGACATCGGCCTGGAGCGCGCCGCCTTTCTGCACGTGGCCGACATCTGGGAAGCGCGCGGCCACGACGGCCAGAACGCCACGCCGGCGCCGATTGAAAAAATCCTCTTCGACGGCCAGGTGCTGACGGTGCAGGTGATCAAGGACCCGATCGGCACCAAGGGCGCGCGCCTGTCGACGCAGATTTCCATCGCCGGGCGCATGCTGGTGTACCTGCCGCAGGATAAACATATCGGCATCTCGCAGAAGATCGAGAAGGAAGCGGAGCGCGAACAGTTGCGCGTGCGCCTGCAAAGCCTGCTGCCGCCCGATGAAAAGGGCGGCTACATCGTGCGCACCATGGCCGAGGACGCTTCCGACGCGGACCTGAAGGCGGACGTCGACTACCTGCGCAAGACCTGGAGCACGATCACCCACGGCGCGCGCACGCGTCCCGCCACCAGCCTGCTGCACCAGGACTTGAGCCTGGCGCAGCGCGTACTGCGCGACTTCGTCGGCGATGAAACGGCCACCATCCAGGTCGACTCGCGCGAAAACTATGTGAAATTGCGGGAATTTGCTGAAATCTACACCCCCAGCGAACTGACGCGCCTGCAGCACTACACGGGCGAGCGCCCGCTGTTCGACCTGTACGGCGTGGAAGAGGAAATCCTGCGCGCGCTGGGCCGCCGGGTCGACCTGAAATCGGGCGGCTACCTGATCGTCGACCAGACGGAAGCGATGACCACCATCGACGTCAACACGGGCGGCTTTGTCGGCGGGCGCAATTTTGCCGACACGATCTTCAAGACCAACCTGGAAGCGGCGCACGCCATCGCGCGCCAGCTGCGCCTGCGCAACCTGGGCGGCATCATCATCCTCGACTTCATCGACATGGACAATGCCGAGCACCGCAACGCCGTGCTGGCCGAACTCAAACGCACGCTGTCGCGCGACCGCACCAAGGTTTCGGTGAGCAATTTCTCGCCGCTGGGCCTGGTGGAAATGACGCGCAAGCGCACGCGCGAATCGCTGGCGCACATCCTGTGCGAACCATGCCCCGCCTGCGCCGGCAAGGGCCAGGTGAAAACTTCGCGCACCATCTGCTATGAAATCCTGCGCGAACTACTGCGCGAGGCAAAACAGTTCAACCCGCGCGAATTCCGCATCCTCGCCTCGCAGGAAGTCGTGGATCTGTTTTTAGAGGAAGAATCGCAGCACCTGGCCATGCTGGGTGACTTCATCGGCAAGAAAATCTCGCTGCAGGTGGAGAATGCCTACCATCAGGAGCAGTACGACGTGATCCTGATGTAGCCATGCCAGGCACCACCGCCTTCTGGCGCGACCAGGCCCTGCCCCACGTGGAAAGCCGGCGCGCCTGCCACAGCCGGGCGTGCTACAAGCCGCACAGCCATCCCTCGTTTTCCATCGGCGCCGTCGATGCGGGTGGCAGCATCTTTACGGGCAGCCAGGATGGCCAGGCCGTGCTCGGCAATGGCAGCCTGGTGCTGGTGCCGGCTGGCTGCGTGCACGCCTGCAATCCCCTGCCTGGCGCCCTGTGGAGCTACCAGATGCTGCATCTCGATGCACAGTGGCTGCAGGCACACGCGCCGGCGCTCGATGGCGACACGGCGACGGCGTTGTACTGCCAGCTGCTGTACGCGCAGTTTTGCGCCATGAATGCGCTGCTGTTTTCAACGGCCGGCACAGGCGAAAAAAATGCGGCGCTGCTGGCCTTCCTGGGCGCTTGCGCCAGTGCCTGCGCAGACCTGCTGCCTTCGGAGCGCAGGCCCGTGCCGCAGCGGCTGGCGCCCGTGCTCGCAACGCTGCAGGCGCAGCCCTCGGCCAGCCTGCGGCAACTGGCGCAAGCGGCGGGCCTGAGCCGGTATCAATTGATCCGCGCCTTTCGCGCCGCCACCGGCATGACGCCGCATGCCTACCAGCTGAACGCGCACGTGAACCGCGCGCGCAGCCGCTTGCAGGCGGGGACGGCTTTGGCGCAACTGGCGCATGAACTGGGCTTTGCCGACCAGAGCCATTTCCAGCGCGTGTTCAAAGCCCATACAGGCATCACACCGGGACGCTACCGCTAGCCTGCAATTTTCTTCAATACAGGCTGCCGCCAGCCCCTGCATACTCGCGCATCGCCATTGCCCGAGCCTAACTCCATGCAGGATTTTCTTTTCATCGCCGCCGCCCACTTTCTTTCCCTGCTGTCGCCCGGTCCCGATTTTTTCCTGATTGCGCGCACCTCGGTGGCCCACGGCTGGCGTGGCGCCGCCGGCATGTGCGTGGGCATTACCGTGGCCAATGCCGTGTTTATCGCGGCGGCGTTTGGCGGATTATCGGTGCTGCGGGCGGGCAGTACGGCATTCATGGTGGTGCGGCTGGCGGGATGCGCCTATCTGCTGTACCTGGGCTGGCTGTTTTTGCGCCATGCGGGCAAGAGCAACCTGGAGGCGGGGCCCGCCACCGGCAAGGCGCGCTGGCGCGGCGGTGTCGTGATGGGGTTTGTTTCCGCCATCCTGAACCCGAAGAACGCGCTGTTCTACGTCAGTCTGGCCACCGTGCTGGCCGGCAGGCAAACGAGCCCCGCTGCGATGGCGGCGTATGGCGCGTGGATGGTCTTTGCCGTGCTGGCCTGGGATATGGCGGTGGCGCTGGCCATCGGCAGCAGCGCACTGCGGCAGCGCTTTGCGCGCGCGCTGCCGTCGCTGGAACGGCTGTCGGGCGTGATGCTGATTGCGTTAGCGATAGGGCTACTGGTTCAGGCCGGCAGCGGATCCAGGTAAAACACGGCATACACTTTCAGGGGCGTCGTTTCCGTCGCCTTTTCCGAGCGCACGACGGAGCAGTCGTCGGCGGCCAGGCTGCGCCAGTTCTGGATGCCGGCCTTGGCGAACATGGCGTGCGCGGGGGCATTCGCGGCCAGGTCCAGCACCAGGCAGGCGTTGCGCGGGCCGGCGCCATAGTTGACGGCGCGGATTTCGATGCCGAAGGTGGTCATCCACGGTTCCCACAAGCCTTTTTCCTTGCCGGCCGCGATGCGGTCGAGCATCTCGCCAAACGTCAAACCTTTTTTGACGGTATCGCGCAGTGCCTGCAACGACGGCGCCAGGCGCGGGTCGGGATGCTTGTTGCCGGCGCGAATCTCGGCGATCGCTTTCAATTCCTTGATGATGGCCGCGTCGCGCTCCGTGTAGTCACGCATGCGCGCGTAAAACTCGGCGTCCAGGAAGGGATTGACGGTCAGCTTGGCGACGCCCTCTTCGCGGCGTTTCGGGGAAGGCGTGTTGGTTTTGGTCATGGCGATGGAGGGCAAAATACGTTGAGGGGCGCCAGTTTAACATCATGGCGCGTCGGCGGCGGCGTTAGCGCCGCTTTAATGTCGCGCCCGGCGGGTGCGGGGCGGCCGTTGCGGCGCGCGTGCCAGGCTGCATGAAGCCGCGCCGTGGTCCGAACAGGAAGACGGCGCCCGCATACAGTCCCGCCAGGGGGAAGCGCACCTCCCTGAGCAACTGGTGGAAAATGGCGATCGACTGCGCGCGGCTGACGGGAATGTCGGCCCGCCACTGGCACAGCACATCATGCACGAGGCTGGCATGATAGGTGGCCGGCAAGCCCAGATGCTGTGCGCCATCAGGCGTGCCCACATAAAACAGGCCGAGCACGCTGATGCAGGGCGAACAGCCATCCCAGGCATAGCCGGCGCGGATGCGGATCGCCGAGTCGCGTATCATCACCCACTCGTTTTCAAACTCTATGCCGTCAAGCAAGGGTGAGCAATAGCCATAGTCGCTGTCCAGCGCATAGCGCCAGGCGTTGCCGGGCATGCCGAAATTCTTCGGCATCAGCAGCCTCCCTGCTGTGCTTGCGGCCGTTGTCGCCTATCTCTCGTCTGCATGGCGTTGCCTTGACAATGATCAATATCAAGATTTAAACATACTCGGCAGAAAGAAGGGCAAGAAGGTGTCAGGCGCGCGGCGCGGCCGTCGATTCGCGCACCACCAGTTCGGGTTTCAGGCGCACGTCGAGCACCGGCGAATCGGGCGAGGCGATGGTTTGCAGGATCAGCCGGGCCGCTTCCGTGCCGATGCCGTGGTGGCGGATGCGGATGGTGGTCAGCGGTGGACGGATCATGTCCATGTACGGCATGTCGTTGTGGCCCACGACGGAAATATCTTCGGGGCAGCTCAAGCCCAGTTCGCGGATGGCGTCGTAGCAGCCGAGGGCCACCAGGTCGCTGCCCGTCACCACGGCCGTCGTTTGCGGCGAATGACGCAGCAGTTCCAACAACGCCTCCTTGCCGCATTCGCGCGAATAGCCGCTGCTTTCAAAGACGAACGCTTGCGAAGGATCGAGTTCGCTGGCCTGGATGGCGGCCAGGAAACCGAGGCGGCGCACGTGGCCGGTAGACAAATTTTCCGGACCCGCGATGTGCGCGATATGGCGGTGGCCCAGCGCCAGCAAGTGCTCGACGGCCAGGCGCATGCCGACCACGTCGTCGCTGACGACGCAGGAAGCGACGCCGTTTTCATCGCTGCGGTTGACGGTAACGACGGGCACGTTCTGGTCGATGCACATCTTGATGACGGGATCGTCGCGCCGTGCGGTAGCCAAAATCAGGCCATCGACCTGCTGCCCCAGCAGGCGGTTGATGACGAACAGCTGCTCTTCCTCGTCGGCGCCCACGTTGGTGACGATGGCCAGGTAGCCATGCTTGCGCAAGCCTTCTTCGATGCCCAGCAGAATCGGCGGGAAAACGGCATTGGTAATGTCGGGCAAGACCACGCCGATGATGCGCGACTTGCGCGTGACGAGGGTGGAGGCGGCGCGGTTCGGCCGATAGCCGAGCCGGCCCGCTTCGGCCAGCACGCGCGCGGCGACCTCGGCACTGACCATTTGCCGCGTTGCCGGGTTCATCACGCGCGACACGGTGGAAAAGTGCACGCCGCTGGCCCGCGCAACGTCGCTTAAGGTGGGGTTCTTGTTTGTCATGGGCTTCCCGGATCGCAATAGCGTGATTTTATCGCAAAAAATGCTCATTTCGTCAAAAACCGAGCAAACGCTTGCATTGAATTAATGCCGTTGCCCAAAGCGGTTTTGTTGTGCTTAAGTACAATCCAGCCTTGACAGCGTGCAAACGCTTGCATACCATGGCTCGGACTTACCACTCGGGCCCGGTTGCCCTTCCCAGAATTCCTATGTCTACTTCGCACAGCAAGCACGCCGAACAGAACGGCGAGACCTTCAACCTGAAAGAAGCCGCCCTCGCCTATCACGCGGAACCCCGCGCAGGCAAGATTTCCGTCACGCCAACCAAACCGCTGGGCGACGCCCGCGCCCTGACCCTGGCGTACTCGCCGGGCGTGGCCTTCGCCTGCGAAGCCATCGTGGAAGATCCGCGCACGGCCGGCACCTACACGTCGCGCAGCAACCTGGTGGCCGTGATCACGAATGGCACGGCAGTGCTGGGCCTGGGCGATATCGGCCCGCTGGCCAGCAAACCGGTGATGGAAGGCAAGGCATGCCTGTTCAAGCAGTTCGCCGACGTCGACGTGTTCGACATCGAACTGGCCGAGAACGATCCCGACCTGTTCATCGACACCGTGGTGCGCATGGAGCCGACTTTCGGCGGCATCAACCTGGAAGACATCAAGGCGCCCGACTGCTTCTACATCGAACAGCAATTGCGCAAGCGTATGAATATTCCCGTCTTCCACGACGACCAGCACGGTACGGCCATCATCGTCGCGGCCGGTATCCTGAACGGCCTGGAACTGGTGGGCAAGGACATCGGCAACGTCAAGGTAGCCGTCTCGGGCGCGGGCGCCGCCTCGATCGCCTGCCTGGACCTGCTCGTCTCGCTGGGTCTGAACAAGTCGCTGCTGAAAGTATGCGACAGCCAGGGCGTGATCTACCCGGGCCGCGATGCCAACATGGAAGAGAACAAGGCGCGCTACGCGAATGACACGAGCGACCGCGACCTGGCCGACGCCATGGTCGGTGCAGACATCTTCATCGGTGTCTCGAAGGGCGGCGTGGTCAGCGCGCAGATGGTCGAATCGATGGCCGCCAAGCCGCTGATCTTCGCCCTGGCCAATCCGCATCCGGAAATCGCCCCGGAAAAAGTGCACGCCGTGCGCGACGACGCCATCGTCGCCACCGGACGCTCGGATTACCCGAACCAGATCAACAACGTGCTGTGCTTCCCGTACATCTTCCGCGGCGCGCTCGACGTGGGCGCCACCACGATCAACGAAGAAATGAAGCTGGCCTGCGTGCGCGCCATCGCCGCGCTGGCCAAGGAGCCGCTGCCGGGTCACGAGAGCAGCGCCCTGACGCCGCTGCAACTGATCCCGTCGCCATTCGACGAGCGCCTGCGCAGCTGGGTCGCGCCTGCCGTATCGCAAGCGGCCATCGCCACCGGCGTAGCCACGCGCGTGCCAGCGACTGCCTGAAGCACTAGCAAGGGCTTGCTTGCCTTGGCAAAATAACAGCGAGTTACCATTGCTTACAAAAAAACCATGGCTAAAAACCATGGTTTTTTTCATTCTCCCCCTTGAGACTGCTTAAATAGTTATCGAAGAGCAAATTCCCCCGTGGGCGTTTTTGCAGTCACCTTCGATTACAATGACGCCTACTTTATGTTGCTACAGTTGCCATAATGGCGACACGTGCGTTACCAAGGATATTCATGCTCGGCCTGACCTCTGTTTGCGTTTTTCTCTTTTCGGCATTGGCGCTGGCTGTCAACAGTGGTTACTCTGTTGGCGCACTGGTCCTGCTACTGGCCAGCGGCTCTTTGTTGTGGAAGCGTTCCGGTCTGGCGCTGCAACGTCAGGACTATCTGTTGATCGGTGTCCTGCTGGCGTATTTCCTGGTCTTTACCGCCAACATGCTGTACCACGGTGATCCTCCGCGCGAATTTGACATGCCCCTACGCGCCCTTCTGGCGATCCCGGTGCTGCTGCTGCTGCTGGCGTACCCACCACGACCCACGTTCTGGTGGGCAGGCTTGTCCGTCGGCGCTATTGCCGGCGCAGCGTATGCCTTGATGGAATTTATTCCTGACAGCCTGATTCGGCCGCAAGCAGCTACTAGCAACCCCATTCATTATGGCAATGTCAGCATGTTACTGGGCATACTGGCACTCTGCGGACTCGACTGGGCACGCCTGCAGGCGCACCGTTATGCCTGGAGTGGCCTGTTGCTGGCAGGATGCCTGGCCGGCATCGTCGGTTCGGTCATCAGTGGTAGCCGCGGAGGCTGGCTGGCCTTGCCCGTCTGTCTGATCATCATGGCGATACATCACGCCAAAAACCATGGCCGCCGCCATTTGACCGTCACCCTGTCGCTACTTTTCGTCCTTGTGAGTCTGGCCTATTCCATGCCGCATTCGCCGGTACAGCAACGTGTCGCCACTGTCATCTCCGAATTGCAAAAATACAAGAATGATGGAGATGTCAGCACCTCAGTTGGCCAGCGCCTGGTGATGTGGGATACCGCAACAGAACTCGTAAAAGAGCATCTATGGCTGGGCATGGGCCGTACCGGCTATCTGCAACAAAAAAAGGTAATGCTGGCGGAAGGGAAAATTAGCAAACTCGTCAGTGACTATACGAATGCCCATAGCGACTACCTCGATGTGCTGGTCAAGAGGGGCATCACTGGCGTGCTGGCACTGCTGGCGCTGCTCCTGCTGCCCTTGGTCCTGTTTGCACGTACATCGCATCGCGGTCCTGTCGGCGCCCGGCCGTTTGCTCTGGCAGGCATGCTACTGTGCGTTTGTTATATGATTTTCGGCCTGACGACGAGCTCGCTAACCCTGAATATAGGCATCATCATGCTGGTCTTCCCGATGGTGATACTGTGGGCCCTGTTGCGCCAGCAAGAGCGCACTGCTTGAGCTCGTTTTCCGCCTGACCGTTTTTGCTGTCCCTGCAAGGAACCCTACCGATGCTCACGCCCGACCTGAAGCGCCTCACCGCGCTGCACGCGCCCTATAAGAAACACTTGGCTCTGGCCCTGCTGGCGATGGTCGTCACGGCGGGCACGGAGCCGCTGCTGCCGTATGCGCTCAAGTTGCTGCTCGACAATGGTTTTGGTGGCAAGGTGAGTTTTTCTTTCTGGCTGGTGCCGCTGATCGTCATCGGCATCTTTGCCATCCGCGGCGCATCGACGTTTGCCAGCAGCTATCTGATGAGCTATGTCTCCACGCGCATCCTCAACGAATTGCGCCGCAGGATGTTTGCCAGCATGCTGAACCTGCCCATCGACTTCTACAACACGCACACCGTGGGGAAGGTCATCAACTCCATCATGTTTGAGGTGCAGCAGATCATCGAAATGGTGACCAAGGTGTTTACTTCGATCGTGCGCTCCTCGCTGACCGTGCTGGGCCTGTTGGCGTGGCTGCTGTACCTGAACTGGGTGCTGACCCTGGTCACCCTGGTACTGCTGCCCCTGCTGACCATCGTCGTGCGCACCACGGGCAAGCGCCTGAAAAAACTCAACCGCGACTCGCTGGCCGTCAATGCCGAGCTGACCCAAGTCATCGAGGAAACCACGCGCGCCCAGCAAGTGATCAAGATCTTCGGCGGCCAGGATTACGAGAAAGCCCGCTTCGAAGAGCGCGCCGAACAATTGCGCCGCTACAGCATGCGCATGACGACGACCTTTTCCGCCACGGTGCCCATTACGCAGGTGATCACGGCAGCAGCCGTGGCCTTGGTCATCGTCATGGCCCTGTTCCAGTCGGAGCAGGGACAAATCACGGTCGGCGGCTTTGTTTCCTTCATCACGGCCATGCTGATGCTGCTGACGCCCCTGAAGCAGCTGGCCGAAGTCAACGGTCCCCTGCAGCGCGGCATGGCCGCCGCCGAGGAAGTCTTCCTGCTGATCGACAAGACACCGGAACGCACGGGCGGCAAGCCGCTCGCTGGCCGCAGCAAAGGCCGCATCGAGTTCAAGGACGTGAGTTTCGCCTATCCCGGACATCCGGAGCCAGCCCTGCAACACATCGACCTGAGCATCGCGCCAGGACAAACGGTCGCCTTTGTCGGCATGTCCGGTGGCGGCAAATCGACCCTGGTCAGCCTGCTGCCCGGCTTTTACTCGGCCAGCAGCGGTGAAATCTTGCTCGATGGACAAAATATCGATGCCATCGCCCTGACCAGCCTGCGCAGCCAGATTGCCATGGTCAGCCAGCAAGTGGTGCTGTTCGACGATACCCTGGCCGCCAACATCGCGTATGGCGATGCGGCACCAGACCGCCAGCGCGTCGAAGCGGCCGCAGCCGCCGCCTTCCTGTCGGACGTCATCGACGGTTTGCCCGATGGCCTGGAAACGCGCCTGGGCGACAACGGCTCGCGCCTGTCCGGCGGGCAGCGCCAGCGCGTGGCCATCGCCCGCGCGATCTACAAGGATGCGCCCATCCTGATCCTCGATGAAGCCACCTCGGCACTGGATACGGAGGCGGAACGGGCCGTGCAGGTGGCACTGGAGCACCTGATGCAAGGAAAAACCACCTTAGTTATTGCTCATCGGCTATCAACAATTGAACGTGCGGACCGTATCGTGGTATTGTCACATGGGAAAATAATGGAAACCGGCAGTCACCAGCAATTATTGGATGCCAACGGCGCGTATGCCAATCTGCATCGCCTGCAATTTTCCCAGCAAGTGGTATGACACCATCGAATGAATACCTGAAATCGTACTGATACATGACGCCTTTGATTCCCGCCGAACTTCTACAAAAGTCGGAAAAAATTCTGTTCATCGCCCATCTGGCGCTGGGAGACTTTACCTACCTGCAAAACGGTTTCCGCGCCTTTGCCGCGGCCTACCCCCACATCCAGATCCACCTGTGGGTCGACGAAGTACGGCGCACGTCCGACGCCAAACAATGGGAAAGCTTGCGCACCTATTCGCTGTACGACTGGGTCGAACAGTCGGGCCTGTTTTCCAAGGTGTACCGCAAGACCTACAGCCCCGCGCTATACGAAGAGTCACTGCGCGAAGCCCAGGCGGAGCATTATCCTGTCGTCGTGTCGCTGGCCCATGTACGGCCACAGCAATATGCGGACCTTGCCCGCGCCATCAGTCCGAACGGACTGGTGATCGGCACGCGCAAGCCGTTCAGCCCGCTTCGCCCCTGGCATTACCTGGCCTACCGCAAGATCGACGCCGTGCTGGCCTCGTATGCGGGACAAGATGCCGGCGAGCACCATATCAGCAGCGTGTATGCGGACTGGTTCCATCAATTGACGGGACTCGACATTCCCGTGGCCGAACGCTATCCCTTCGTGCACATTCCCGAGCACGCATTGCAGCAGGCGCAGGAGCAACTGGCCACCTGGGGCTTTTCCCCGCGCCAGGGTCCGCTCGTGCTCTTGAATCCGTTTGCCAAGTCGCACAAGCGCGGCTGGCCGCTGGAGCGCATTGCCGAGCTGATCACGCGCATGCAGGCGATGCCGAAATGGCAGCATGCCTGCTTCCTGATCAATGCCATGCCGCAGGAACTGGCCAAGGTGAATGCCGTCGTGCAAACGCACAACTTGCCACGCACGCAAGCCTTCAGCGCTGTCGACAACTTTTTCCAGCTGCCGGCCATGCTGGCGCAATGCGACCTGATTATTTCGGTGGAAACATCGATCATGCATCTGGCGAACGCCGTGCATGTGCCAGTGGTGGCATTGATGCGCAAGAAGAATCCGGAATGGGCGCCCTTCGACAGCGCCAACAGCACCGTCATCACGGTGGCGCGGCGCAGCGACTGGGTCAAGGCGATTTCAAGCGATCAGGTATTGCAGACCATCGCCTAGAAAACGCTTCAGTGGCTAGCCGGTGCCCAGCATGCTGATGCGCACCAGGTCGGCCACATTATCGACGCCCAGCTTGTCCATCAGGCGCGCCTTGTGCACTTCCACGGTGCGCACGGAAATGCCCAGCGCCGGGGCGATATCGCGGTTGTGCTGGCCCGTCACCACCAGCTGCATCACTTCGCGCTCGCGCGGCGTCAAGGCGCGCAGCAAAGCGAGCCCTTCCACCTGACGCTGCAACTGGCCACGCGCATGCGCTTCGCGCGAAAACGCTTCCTCGATGGCGGCCAGCAGCTTGTCATGATCAAATGGCTTTTCCAGGAAATCGCTGGCTTGCGCCTTGAATGCCTGGCGTGCCAGCGCCACGTCGCCATGCCCCGTGATGATGATGATGGGCAGCAGGCATTTGAGCTCCAGCAGGCAGCGCTGCAGGCTCAGGCCATCCATGCCCGACATGCGGATATCGATCAGCAGACAACCGGCCCACTCGGGCCGCCAGCTGTGCAGGAAATCCTCGCCGCAGGAAAACAGGGCCGTGCGGTAACCGCGTATGCCCAACAGCAAACCCAGCGCATCGCGCACGGCGGGATCGTCATCCACGATAAACACCGTCAAATTACTTGTCACCATACTCTCCCGTAGCGGCTGCGCTGGCGTGCGCCAGGGGCAGGATAAAACGAAAAATGCCATGCTTGCCCACTTCGGCCCACAACTGGCCGCCATGCGCCTCGACAATGCTGCGGCTGAGCACCAGCCCCAGCCCCAGGCCGCTGGCCTTGGTCGAGACGAACGGTTCGAACAGGCGTGCGGCCAGGCTGTTGGAAATGCCGGGGCCGCTGTCTTCCACGGACAGGCGCAACCGCCCGCCCTCGAGCCGCTCGGCCGATACCGTGATGCGGCGCTGGCCGCGCGGCTGGCCCATCACCGCATCCTGTGCATTGGCCAACAAGTTACGCAGCACCAGCTCGATTTGCAGGCGGTCCGCGTTGACGGCCAGCGACGACGGCGGCGCCAGCACCAGCTCGATGCCATGCTCATGGAACAACGGCGTGAACTGGCGCGCCAGACCTTCGATCAGTGCGCTCGCCTCGACCGCTTCGAGCTGCATAGCACCCGTGCGGAAAAAATCGCGCAGGCGGCGCACCACGTCCGCGGCGCGTCCCGATTCCACGATCATGTGTCCGACGGCGCCTTGCAGCAAGGCGCCGTTCTCGCCCCGCTCCAGCAGGTATTCGCAGGCCTTGCCATAGGTCGACAAGGCCGTCAGCGGCTGGTTCAGCTCGTGCGCCAGGGCGGCCGCCATTTCGCCGGCGGCCGCCAGGCGCAGCGTGTGCTTCAGCTCATCGGCCACTTGTCGCATTTCATCGACGACGATGCCGATAAAAAAGCCCACCAGCGCCAGTACAGCGTCGAGCAGTTGCAATTCATAAAACTGGATATCGACGGCATGCGTCCATTTCACCAGGGTGATGATGCATAGCTGCAATACAAACACGGCCAGCATGGCGCCATGCAAGCCCTGGCGCGAGGCGGCCCAGATCACGGGAAGAAACAGGAAGTAGAAATGCTTGTATTCGGAACGCACGATGGAACCGAAGAGGCTCCACAGCACGAAGCTGGCCAGGGCCAGATACGCCAGGGTTTCCCAGCGCCAGACGGCGGCGTGCAGGCGCGCACGCCCGCGCTCGCTGAACAGCACCCAGATCAGCGGCATCGACACCAGCATGCCGACCGTGTCACCGATGCCGAAACGCCAGACGGCCGTGCCCCACTCGCCGGCCGGTATGCGTCCCGTGAGCGACAGCAATGAAATATAGCCGAGCGCATTGAGCGCGGTGCCCAGCAGCACGATGAGGACCCAGGCGCTCAGGCGGCGCCGGTTGTCGAAGATGTCGCTGCTGCTGAAGCTGCGGCGCAGGACTACGCCGATACCGCCATAGCCGAGCACCAGCCAAGCCGAACAGAGCAAGGTCAGGGGTAGGCCAGCCGGCATGCCGCGCACCAGCACCTCGCCGGCCACCAGGGCGATGAACCATGGCAGCGCCGCCTTGCGGCCGTGGATCAGCCAAAATACCAGACCCAGCGCGGGATCGGGATTCCACGGGGTGATGTTCAGCCCGTACATCGGGTCGATATACGTGGCCCAGTCAAACAGCAGATACAGGCCGACAAAGGCGGGATACGACAGGTAGCGGGACAGGAGTGGGCGCATAACGGTGTTTTTTAACTGTCCCGCATTATGCATCGCAAGCGTGCGCCACGCCATGCCATCTTGCGTTATGTGCACATGAAATAATTTTCAGGCAATATCGCAAGGCGCGCCAGCGCGGTCAGGCTATGGCCAAGGGCAAACGCACCTCCACCAGCAAGCCCAGGCCACCATTACCGCTGTGCAACTGAATCGTGCCGCCATGCTGGCGCACGACGGAAGCGACGATGGACAGGCCCAGGCCGCTGCCTGGCTGCACCTGCTGCGGCGCGCGGAAAAAGCGGTCGAACACGCGGTCATACAGCGCCGGCGCGATGCCCGGTCCCTGGTCGGCCACATGCAACACGGCCTGGCCCCGTTCCGCATGCAGCGACACCGTCACGCTGCCGCCGCGCGGACTGTACTTGATGGCGTTTTCCACCAGGTTGTCGATCAGCGAAACGAGGCTCTCGCGCTGTCCCGGCACGCTGAGCGAGACACTGGCTTGCAATTCAAGCTCGATATCACCCGCCTGGGCCAGTCCGGACAGGGCCGCCAGGCGGTCTTGCAGCAAGGTATCGAGCGCCTGCCGCCGCGGCAACTCGCCCGCGCCCGCCTGCACTTCGCTGCGCGTCAACTGCAGCAACTGGCCCACCAGGCGCGCGGCCCGGTTGCCACTGTTTAAGATACCGTCCAGCAGTTCTTGCTGGCGCGCATCATGTACCTGGCTCTGCAAGGCCTCGACATTCACGCGCATGGCCGCCAGTGGCGTGCGCAGCTCATGCGTGGCATCGGCGATGAAGCTGCGTTCGCGCGCGGCGCTGGCATCGACCCGCTGCAGCAGCGCATTGATATTGTCGACCAGCGCCGCCAGTTCGCCATGCGGCGGCTTGAAGGCCAGCGGACGCAAATCCTGTGGCCCGCGCGCCGCCACCTCCTGCGCCAGCTTGCGCCACGGGCGCATGGCAAGGCGGATCGACAGCCAGGCCGGCACCAGCAGGAATGGCAGGCTGATCAGCAGCGGCAGCAGATAGTAGCCGCGTGAATTGATCGTGATGAACAATTGCCAGGCGCCTCCCGCTTCCAGCACCGTCACGCGCGTGTTGCCCTCGTCCAGGCTGCGGCTGCGCCAGGCCTGGCCCTTGACGTACACCACTTCCATCTGCTCCGGGCCGGCGCTGCGGATACCGCTGGGCGCATCGGGCGACTTGTAGACCAGCTTGCCTTCGCGCCAGACCAGGATGCGCGGCGCCAATTCCGGCACCCGCCCCGTTTCAAACTCCTCGCGCAAGGCTTCGTCGATGGCGCGCAAGCTTTGTTCCTGGCGCTGCGGCTGCTCGGCCAGGTTGTCGGCCACGCTGATAATGGCGTGCAGGACGCCGCGGCTCACATTGCTTGCTTCGTCCGCCCCCTCGACCAGCACATACGCCACGGCCAGGCTCCACACCATGGTCAGCATCAGCATTTGCGCGATCATCAGCCGGCGCACCAGGGTAGGCCGGCGCAACATGGCCCAGAAACGCCCCATCATGCGCCAGTACTCGGCGCAGTGGACGCTTCGCCCTGCTGGTCGATGACATAGCCGACGCCGCGCACGGTACGAATATAGCCTTCGCCTATCTTGCGGCGCAGGTTGCCCATGTGCACATCAAGGGTATTGCTGGCATTGGCCAGCCCGCCGGGCAGGATGTGTTCTTCCAGCACGCGGCGCGTGATGACCCGGTTGGCGCGCATCAGCAAGGTCTTCAGCAGCGCATATTCACTGGCGGTAAGCTCCACCGGCCGACCATGCACGCTGACACGGCGCGTGGGCACCTGCAGCAGCAGGCCGCGCAACTCGATGGTGTCGCCGTCGAAGCCATAGCTGCGGCGCGCCAGCGCACGCACGCGCGACAGCAGCTCGGCCAGCACGAAGGGCTTGACCAAGTAATCGTCGGCGCCCCCATCGAGGCCCCGCAAGCGCTGTTCCAGCGTGTCGCGGGCGCTGAGGATCAGCACGGGCAAACGGGCCGCACGCAGCCGGGCCAGCAAATCGAGGCCATCGCCATCGGGCAAGCCCAAGTCCAGCAGCACCAGTTCGCAACTATCGTGTTCGATGCTGCGCGCCGCATCCTCGAGGCTGCGCACCCAGACCACTTGCATGCCCTGGTCGCGCAAGGCGATTCGCACGCCGTTGCCCAGGTCCATATCGTCTTCAATCAGCAGTATTTTCATGGTGAGTATTAAACCACCACAAGCTGAAGAAAGGGTAAAGAAGCGCTCTTCATGCAATCTTAATAAAAGGCTCATTTTTCCTTCATGGCAAGGACAGATACTGTCGGCAGTCAATCGAGCCACCTCCGGACTCGGTTCTCCACCTGACGGAAAACTCCATGCACGCATCTACAACCTTGTTGACCTCGCTGGCACTGGCCTGCGGCCTGAGCTTGAATCCCCTGGCTGCCGCGGCGGCCGAACCGGCTGCGGAAAATGTCTTCACCATCGGCGGCGGTGTCGCCGCCGTGTCCAGCTATTCCGGCGCCGACAAGCTGTCGGCTTCGCCGCTGATCATCCTCGATTACGCCATGGCCAATGGCCTGTTCTTCAGCACGTCGCGCGGCGTCGGCTATGGCGGCCAGGCAGGCCCCCTCAGCTACAGCGCGGCGCTGGGCTACCGCGGCAACCGCGAAGACCACAAGCGCAATGGCGCCAACGGCTGGGGCGGCAGCGATTACCTGAAAGGCATGGGCGAAGTCAAGGGCAACGCCAGCGCCCTGCTCAGCGTGGGCTACTCGCCATTGCCGGGCCTGTCACTGAGCGTGTCGAGCGACATTCCCCTGTCGAACCGCGAAAATGGCGCAAATGTGCATTTCGGCGCCACAGGCCAGGTCTACGGCCGGGCCGATGCCAAGGGCATGCAAAAAGACAGCGTGAGCATCGGCGGCCAGCTGGGCTGGGGCGAGCGCAAGTACGTGCAAACCATGTATGGCGTCACGGCCACCCAGGCCGCGAATACCTCGTTCAAGCAATACACGCCCAAGGGCGGTTTCTATGAAGCGCAGGCCACCGTCAACTGGGAACACCGCTTCGATGCGCGCTGGGGCATCAACACGCTGGTCGGCGTCGAGAGCCGCCTGGGCGACGCGGCCAAGAGCCCCATCGTGCAGCGCAAGACCTCGCCGATCGGCGCCGTGTACGTCACCTACCGCTATTAAAACAGGGCTGGCATAAGGGGAACCCGTACGCTGTTTCGCCAATTTACAGGGGGTGATGGCATGCATAAGATGACATGGTTTTCCGACTATGGCCATCCATTCCATGCATGCATCGCGCCCCGCAACGCAACACCACCGCGCCCCGGACAGCGCCGCGGGTGCCTGCGGCAAGCCGGGCCAGGATACCTTGCTGCTGCTCTTGCCCGTCAAGCGCGCCAGCGACATCGTCTACGGCGCGCGCTACGCCAGGCGCTTGCAGGAGTGGGGCATCAAAGTCTGCGTCAGCCTGTTGCACGTGACCGCGGCGCCACGGCGCTGCGCCGATGATCTGCCCCTGCATGGCGCCAGCGAGTGTGCTGCGCTGGACCTGGCCACGCAGCACATGATGCACGAGGCGGGACTCTACCTGAGCCGCTCTCATATCGCGTACAGCACCCACATTTTCGCCGGCGAGCTGCTGTTTACGATACTCGATACAGCTGAGCTGCTGGGTTGCCACGAAGTGGTCTTGCCAGCGCACAGGCACGGCGGCTGGCCGCGCCATTTTTCGGGCGGCCTGGCCGGCAAGCTGGCGCGTGGCAGCCGCGGCACCACCATCCTGCTGGCAAACCACGAGGGCGTCAGCAGCCCGGTACCCGTCTGAGCCGAAACGGCTTCGACGTTCCCCCTTTATCATGGACATGCGCACGATGATGCCAACTATTACCCTGTCTGACGGCTTGATGGCGATGCCGAGCGGCATGCGCCGCTGGCGCGAAATGCTCAAGCTGCATCTGCGCGCCCGCGTGCAACAGCGCCAAACCCGCCACTGGCTACAACTGCTGAACTCGCATCCGGTGTTTCATGATCTGGTGCAAGCCTATCCGCACATGATCCACAAGGTCTACCGCCCTTACCTGAGCCTGACCTTGAATTGCCAGCAGCGCGTGGAATTGCTGACCGAGCACTACCACTTCATCTTGCAGCAAGGCTGGG
Organism: Janthinobacterium lividum; assembly: GCF_011601275.1. Lineage (GTDB taxonomy): Bacteria > Pseudomonadota > Gammaproteobacteria > Burkholderiales > Burkholderiaceae_D > Janthinobacterium > Janthinobacterium lividum_E. The sequence continues at coordinate 129,216 of NZ_JAAOLY010000017.1, forward strand.
GCAGGCTGATGAGCCAAGCGGCGCACGGACCCGTGCGCCTGTGCACGGTAGCGGGCAAATCGGGCGCCCCCTACCATTTGCAACTGTGTTCGCTGCACCCGATGGACCGTGAAGGCGAGATGGTGCTGCAACTGATGCATGACGACGACGTGCTGTATTCGATCGCCTTCTCCTTCTTCGGCAGCCAGCTGCGCGCCACCCTGGGCATGCGCATCGGCTGCCTGCAAGGCCCGAAGGGCGAGGACAGCGCGCACCGCGTGCGCGAAGCAACGCGCGACTTGCACGGCATGCGCCCCAAGAGCCTGATGGTGCGCCTGGTGCGCCAGCTGGGATACGAACACGGCTGCCGCAAGATGCTGCTTGTCGGCAATATCAACCGCGCCGTGCACCACTCCGCCAAGAAAGGCCGTTTGTTCGCCAACTACAATGCAATATGGCAAGAACTGGGCGCGCAAGTTCGCCAGGATGGCGATTTTGAGTTAGCGTGCGAAAACCTGCCCTTGCTGGCGCTGGAAGAAATTCCTTCAAAGAAACGCTCGGAAGCACGCAAGCGCCACGAACTGACACTGGCCATGATCGCCAGCCTGCGTAGCGGCCTCGAGGCCCATCGCAGCCTGGTGCAAGCCGTCACGGCAGGCGCCACGGCCGCCAGCGATGTGCGGCAATCGGCCATGCTCGATGAAGACGACGACTACGCTTCCGCTATCGCCTGAGCGCCCCCGCTCTTGCGGCACACGCTACAACCCGTGCACGGCACAATCCTGTTACGCTAGCGCTATCGGCATGCACTGCGGTGCACCGGTTCCCCCAACGTTTACTAGGAGGCATTCATGCGTGTAGACATCTACCGCCGGGCCGAACACGACGGCATTTTTTCCTACCTCGCCGTGCCGGAAGGAAAGCTCATTCCGGAAGAAGTGACCAATACGGACTGGCAGCTCGAAATACGCGCCAGCGAAGTGGCTGACGATGCCGAGATCTTGCCGGACTACCATATCGAACAGCCGCACCAGCAGATCGCCGCCAAAGGCTATGCGATCACGGGCCTGAAAGACATGTAAACAAAAAAAGCCAAACCAGCATGTCTGCGGTTTGGCTTTGTTGTCTGCGCCGGGCGGTGCCGGTCAGTATTCGACCGCCACCTCTTGCGCGCCCAGCATCTGCTCCAGCGCCATCTGCAATTCATCCGATGGCGCCACTTTCCATTCATCCCCGAACTGCAGCACGCAACTGACGCCTTGCGGGCTGACCTTCGCGGCGATCGGCAGTCCGTCCGCAGCCCGGTGCGGCATGATCACGTCGCGGATGCGCTTGGCATCCAGGGTGGCCGGCAAGGTCAGGCCCAGCTGGCGGCCATATTGCACGCGCGCGGCGATGATGTCGAAGGCGCTCTCGGCCGTGATGCGCAAGCCGCCCGAAAACCGGTCTTCCGACACCTTGCCCACGACGGCCAGAAATTCATCTTCCTTGAAGATTTTCCGGTTGGCGTCGAACAATTCGCCATACACCGTCACCTCCACCGTGCCGCTCTTGTCGTCCAGGGTGACGATGAGGATCTTGCCGCGCTGCGTCATCTGCGTGCGCAAGCCCGTGATGACGCCGGCCATCATGCGCGGCTCGCGCGATGGCGACAATTCCGACAATTTCGTGCGCGCAAAACGGCGCGCCTCGGGCGCATACGAATCGAACAGGTGGCCGGACAAATAGAAACCCAGCGCGATCTTTTCTTCCGTCAGACGCTGTTTATCGGTCCACACGGGCACCTTGACGTACTCGGGCGGCGCCACCATGTCGCTGTCGTCGCCGCCAAACAGGCTCACCTGATTGGCCGCCTTGGCGGCCTGGTCAGCACATTCCATGGCGAACGCCACGGACGCGAGCAGGATGGCGCGGTCGACCTTCAGACAATCGAAGGCGCCGCTGCGTATCAGCGACTCGATAGTGCGGCGGTTGATCTGCTTCTTGTCCACGCGCTTGCAGAAATCGAACAGGCTCGTGAAGGGACCGCCCGCCTCGCGCGCGGCGATGATGGCTTCGATGGCGTTCTGGCCCGAGCCTTTCACGGCGCCCAGGCCATAGCGGATCTGCGTGACTTTCTTGCCGCTCACGGACGGCGGCGCGCCGCTCGGCATGAAGCGGTAATCGGACTCGTTGATATCCGGGGGCAACAAGGTCAGCTTGCAGATTTCCAGCGAGTCTTCCACCAGGATCTTGATCTTGTCCGTGTCGTCCATGGCCAGCGACAAGTTGGCGGCCATGAAGGCGGCCGTGTGGTGCGCTTTCAGGTAAGCCGTGTGGTACGACAGCAAAGCATAGGCGGCGGCGTGCGATTTGTTGAAACCGTAGCCGGCGAACTTTTCCATCAAGTCGAAGATCTCGTCGGCCTTTTCCGCCGTCAAGCCATCTTTCGCCGCACCGGCGCGGAAGATCTCGCGGTGCTCGGCCATCTCTTCGGCCTTCTTCTTACCCATGGCGCGGCGCAGCATGTCGGCGCCGCCCAGCGAGTAGCCGCCGACGATCTGCGCCATCTGCATCACCTGCTCCTGATACACCATGATGCCGTAGGTTTCGGACAGAATCGATTCCGTGCGCGGATCGGGATAATCGAAGCGTTCGCCGTGCTTGCGCTTGCAGAAATCGGGAATCAGGTCCATCGGGCCCGGACGGTACAATGCCACGAGCGCGATAATGTCTTCGAAACGGTCGGGACGCGCGTCTTTCAGCATGCCCTGCATGCCGCGCGACTCGAGCTGGAACACGGCCACGGTCTTGGCCTTGGTCAGCAAGTCGTACGACGGCTTGTCGTTCAGCGGCAAGGTCGCCAGGTCGAAATTGGCCTGCGCCGGATCGAGCTGCTTGATGTAGCGCACGGCGCGGTCAAGGATGGTCAGCGTGGTCAAACCCAAAAAGTCGAACTTCACGAGGCCGACGGCCTCCACGTCATCCTTGTCGTACTGCGACACGACGCCGGAATCGCCGCCCTGCGTGTACAGCGGGCAGAAATCCGTCAGCTTGCCGGGAGCGATCAGCACGCCCCCCGCGTGCATGCCGATATTGCGCGTGATGCCTTCGACCTGCTGCGCCAGGTCCAGCAGCTGCTTGACCTCTTCCTCGTTTTCCAGTCGCTCCTTGAGCAGCGGCTCTTCCTCGATGGCGTCGGCGATCGACACGGGTTTGCCCGGCTTGAACGGGATCAGCTTGGAGATGCCGTCGCAGAAGTTGTAGCCGAAATCCATCACGCGGCCCACGTCGCGAATCGCGCCCTTGGCCGCCATGGTACCGAAGGTGGCGATCTGCGAGACGGCCTCCTTGCCATACAAATCCTTGACGTGCTGAATGACGCGGTCGCGCCCTTCCTGGCAAAAGTCGATATCGAAGTCGGGCATCGAGACGCGTTCTGGGTTCAAAAAGCGCTCGAACAGCAGGTTGTACTGCAATGGGTCCAGGTCGGTAATGAGCAGCGAGTACGCCACCAGCGAACCGGCACCCGAGCCGCGGCCCGGGCCGACGGGCACGCCGTTTTCCTTGGCCCACTGGATAAACTCGGCCACGATGAGGAAGTAGCCGGGGAATTTCATGTTGCAAATCGTGTCCGTCTCGAATTTCAGGCGCGATTCGTAGCGCGGACGCTCCTTTTCACGACGCTCGGGATCGGGATACAGCTGCAACAAACGCTTTTCCAGGCCTGCCTGCGATTCGGCGACGAGGAACTGGTCGATCGTCATGCCGGGCGGCGTGGGGAAGTTCGGCAGTTGCGGCTTGCCCAAGGTCAAGGTCAAATTGCAGCGCTTGGCGATTTCCACGGAATTGGCCAGCGCGGCCGGCAAGTCGGCAAACAGTTCCGCCATGTCCGCCTGCGACAGGAAGCGCTGGCTGTCATTGAAGCGCTTGACGCGCTTGGCGTTGGCCAGCATTTCGCCTTCGGCGATACAGGTGCGGGCTTCGTGGGCAATAAATTCTTCAGGGGAAATGAATTGCACGGGATGCGTGGCGACGACAGGCAGGCCCAGCTTGGCCGCCAGGGCCACCGCATGGCGCACCTGCGCTTCCTGGTTGGCCTGGCCACCACGCTGGATTTCGATATAGAAATGCCCGGGGAAAATCTCGGCCCAGCGCTGCGCGTTGCGCTCGGCCAGGGCCAGGTTGCCATTCTCGATGGCGGTACCGACATCGCCGAAATGCGCGCCGGACAGCACGATCAAGCCATTCGCCGCGCTTTCGCCCGGGTACAAGTCGTAGGTATTCGTCGCCAGCGCCTGCAGCCACTCGATGCGCAGCTCGGCGCGCCCCTTGTACTGGTTGGTCAGCCAGGCCGTCGACAGCAGTTCGCACAGTTGCAGATAGCCCATGCGGTTTTTCGCCAGCAACAGCAGGCGCGACGGTTTTTCGCGATTGTCGTCATTCGTGATCCACACGTCGACGCCGACGATGGGCTTGATGCCCTTGCCGCGCGCTTCCTTGTAGAACTTGACCATGCCAAACAGGTTCGACAGGTCGGTGACGGCCAGCGCCACCTGCTTGTCCTTTGCCGCCGCCTTGACCACGTCGTCGATGCGCACGAGGCCATCGACGATCGAGTACTCCGAGTGCACGCGCAAATGGACGAAAGCAGGACCGGGCTGCATCGCTTGCTGTGAACCTGCCGGAGCGCCGGCCTCTTGCATTACCATTTCCATCTGTGTGTACCGTTTCGTGCAAAATTCAATGGGGTCTATTCTACCGCGTCGCGCGTGCGGACCGGGTATCCTGCCTGGCCTGTCGGGCTTATAATATCGGCTGTTCAGTCTAAGCCGATCGCCATCATGCAAGCCATCACCCCAGCAACACCCGCCGTTTCCGCCGCCGTCAGCCCGCCCGCCGCCACGTTTGTCAATATCGCCGCGTATAAATTCATCACGCTCGACGATACGGAAGCCATGCGTCCCTTGTATCAGGAGCAATGTCTGGCGCTGGAGCTGAAGGGCACGATCCTGCTGACGCCGGAAGGCATCAATATGTTCCTGTCGGGCACGCGCGAGCATATCGACAGCTTCCTCGCCTGGGTGCGCAGCGATGAGCGCCTGGCCGATCTGGAATGGAAGGAAAGCTTGTCGAACGAGCAATCGCACAAGCGCATGCTGGTCAAGCTGAAAAAAGAAATCATCACCATGCGCATGCCGCTGATCAAGCCGGAACTGGGCCGCGCCCCGTCCGTCGATGCGCATACGCTCAAGCGCTGGCTCGATGCCGGCGTCGACGACGCGGGCAAACCCGTGGTCATGATGGAAACGCGCAACGCCTTTGAAGTGGACGTGGGCACGTTCAACAATACGCTTGATTATCGTATCGACAAGTTCACGGAATTCCCGGCTGTTGCCGCCGCCCACAAGGAGGAACTGGAAGGCAAGACCGTCGTCACCTTCTGCACGGGCGGCATCCGCTGCGAAAAGGCCGCCATCCACATGAAGGAAATCGGCTACGACAGCGTGTACCAGCTCGACGGCGGCATCCTGAAGTATTTCGAAGAAGTCGGCGGCGAGCACTACACGGGCGACTGCTTCGTCTTCGACTACCGCACGGCCCTGAACCCGAAACTGGAACCGACGGAAACCGTGCAGTGTTTCGTCTGCCGCGCCGTCGTCACCCCGCGCCAGCAACTGGCGCCGGAATATGTGTATGAGGTGTCTTGCCCGCATTGCTACGGCAAGCACGCAACCTAGGCTACATTCCCTGCGGTGCGGTCCAAGCTGACACCGGCCGTTCCACTCGCCATATGCAGCGGGCAAGCCGCTGCCCGGTGGACGCACCGTCCATGACGGATGGCATGCGCACAGCAAGCAATAATAAATTCCGACAAGAAAGCTATTTAAAAAAACAAGATAATAAAAAATGCCTTACAAATGATTACAATTTACGGGGCAAAATAGGCTCCGCCTTGGGATAAGAATTTGCCCAATTGCCGTAATAAATATATCATCACCTGTTTCGATCGACACTCGACCTCTGGCTGGTGGCCTCGCGTTTTATTCTTTCCTCCGATTTAGTCGCTCAGCCCTATTCGCGGCCTCTATTTTTTTGACGTGAATTATTGCTTTTATGAAATAATTTACCCGCACTGAAATCTGCGCTACCCACATCGGATTAATTGCCATATTTGCATGATTATCAAAAACACCGCTTATAATTTATTAGGATTGGGCTTGCCGCTATTGGTTGCGGTTGCTTCAATGCCGGTGCTGATACACAGCTTGGGGGATGCGCGTTTTGGTGTGTTGACACTAATCTGGGCGGTAGTCAGCTATTTCGGCTTGTTCGATCTGGGCTTGGGACGGGCGCTCACGCAACAGCTATCGGTATTAATCGCGGAAGAACGCCATGCGGATATTGCGCCCATGGTCTTTACCAGTCTGCTGATGATGACCGGTCTTGGCTTGCTTGCATCGGCCTTGCTATGGTTCGGTGCAGAGTTTGGCGCGCACAGCATTTCGCATGCTGGAGACAACGGGGAAATCGTTGGTTCAATTCGGGTGATGGCCATCGCCATGCCCTTCATCATACTGACCACAGGCCTGCGTGGTATACTCGAAGCCAAATCGGCCTTTGGCGTGATCAATCTGATTCGCCTGCCCATGGGCATATTCACCTTCCTGGGTCCACTGGCCATCGTACTTTGGTACAAGAATGATCTGGTTGCCGTGACTGCCATGCTCACCGCTGGCAGGATCATCGCCTGTCTCGTGCATGCTTATTTCGCTGCACGCAGCCTGCCTGGTATGCTCAGCAGCAAGCATTTCAATGCCGGATTCATGAAACCCCTGCTGATATCCGGCGGCTGGATGACCGTTACCAATATCATCAGCCCCCTGATGTCTTATTTGGACCGTTTCCTGATCAGCACAACGATTTCTGCGGCGGCGGTGGCTTATTACGTAACGCCCAATGAAATGATCACCAAGATCTGGATCATTCCCGGTGCCTTGACGGCGGTGCTGTTCCCTGCATTTTCCAGCCATATCGGCGGTGGCCGCGGCCATGAACTGGTGGAACTGTATCGGCGCAGCGTGCTGTATTTGTTGCTGGCTATCACGCCAATGACGCTGATCATCGCCTTTGCCAGCCAGAACATTCTTACGCTGTGGGTGGGCGCTGCCTTTTCGGAGCAAAGTACGACCCTGCTGCGCATCTTTTCTTATGGCGTCCTGATCAGTAGCATCACGCAAATTCCATTTTCCTTGCTCCAAGGCGCAGGCAAGGCAGCCTTGACGGCCAAGGTGCACGTCGTCGAGTTTCCCGTGTACTGCTTGTTGCTCTGGCTGGGGTGTAGCTATTACGGCCTGGAAGGTGCGGCGCTGGTGTGGCTTCTGAGAATCTGCGTCGACGCCTGGCTCATGTTCTATTTCTCCTTTGATATCCTGGAAATAAAATTCAAGGAAGTATTGGGCGGCAAATTTATCGTGTTAATGGCATTAATCACACTTTCCTTCCTGCTCTCGCTTAATCCACTGGCGACATTCAAGGCATGGGAATTTGCGGCATGCTTCGGGATCATTGCTGCCTATACGTGGTTCAATTTCTTAAACGGAATTGAACGCCTGTTTTTTAAAAGAAAAGTCTATGCAATTTTCGGTAAATAATAGCAGCCGGGTGTGGATGGACAGGGTAACCAGAATGCTGGTGCCGCTGTATTATGGCGTGCTCTTTTTCGTCTTTGTTGGCGAATTCAAGATCTACATTGGCGCCAGTTCTGTCAGCCTGCCGATCAGTTTTGCGCTGATCGGCCTGATCTTCATGGTCAGGCTGCTGCGGGAAGACCTGATCCTCACGCGCAATGCCCTCATACTGTGCGCTATCGCCGCGCTGGGCATCCTGACGACCTTGCTTCGAGATCCGGGACAACTCCAGCGGGCCGTGGCTGCGGTAATACCGCTGGTCGTCTCGGCCATGGCGCTGGTTAGCCTGCGCGCATGGCCAGTCGACTTGGACAAGGCACGGCAGGCCATTCTGTATGGTGGCATTGTCCTGGCATTATGGACCTACCTGGGATTCATTCAATCCTTTGGCGTCAATGGCGATTACTACGACAAGAAATTGATGGTCGAAACGCTGCTTGGACGCTCCAACTATTTGGCAGCCTTTCTCTTTTTCCTGGCCGCCACGTTTTTTTATCAAAACAAGTACTTGTTCCTGTTCTTCGTCGGCGCTATTCTGGCGACCATGTCCAGAGGTGGCATCCTGATTATCAGCCTGTTCATTCTGTACATTTTCTGGACAGACAAGAAGTACGCGCACATCAAATATTTCACGGTTTTTTTATCCATCCTGTTCGTCCTGTACCTGTTTTTTGAATATGGCTACAGCCTGTTTATGCTGTTACACGATAATGAATACAAGATCCCGGATTCGTTCAATAACCGCATCATTCTGTGGGAATTTTCAGCCGATTTGATTGCCAAGTCGCCGTGGCTAGGCGTTGGACCGAATGGCTTCCGCTCCGCGATTGAGGCGGCCGGCAACATGGAGGATGTATGGGGGGCACATAATTCCATATTACTGCTCTGGTTGAATTACGGCATAATTGGCTTGCTGCTGTATTTGAAATACCTGCACAATATTTACCGCGAAATAAGCAAGGCGGCACGAAATACGCCGATTTTCCAATCGATCAAGGTTGCATTTTTATTCCTGCTGTTATTTTCATTGTTTGAACCGTTGATTGGGTCCGTATCATTCGAATTGTTATTAGTTATGTTGTACATTACGGCCAAGAATATTAACCGCCAGGACCATACTGGCGCCAGCCTGCCGCGGACTACCGCGCCTGTCTAACTTTTGTGAGTTTGCTTATGCCAATTTTATCCGTAGTAATTGCGACCCACAATCGCAGTGCGTATGCCGTGCATGCCGCAAAAAGTGTCTTGAGCATCAACTCGCCCTTAATCGAACTTGTCATGCATGACACCAGCACCGATGGCAAGTTGCAAAATGAGATCGTGCCGCTGTTGGCCGATGCGCGCCTGCACTACCAGCATTGCGCCACGCGCCTGTCGATGACAGAGAACCACAATCAGGCGCTGGCCATGGCCAGCGGCGACTATGTCTGCCTGGTCGGCGACGACGATACCGTTGCCGCGGAGATTCTAGACGCCGTGCAATGGGCGATCGAGCACAAGGTGGATGCCATCTCACCCAAGGTGGTAGCGAACTACGCCTGGCCGGACTTCCTGTCGAAAACTTTTGGCCGGGGCCACTCCAGCCGCCTGTACATCAACGATTTCTCGTCGCGCATCTCCCGCGCCGATTGCGCCAAGGGCTTGCAGGCCTCCCTGCAAATGGCATGCCAAGGGGCCGATGGTTTGCCCAAGATTTATCACGGCATCGTCAAGCGCACCGTCATGGAACAAGTCAAGGAAAAGACGGGCGCCTATTTCCACGGTGTCAGCCCGGACGTATCAGGCGCGCTCGGCATCGCCGCGACCACACCATCTTTTGCGGAAATCGATTATCCACTGACCATCCCTGGTGCCGCCGGCAACAGCAACACCGGACGCAGCGCCATGAATGCCCATCGCGGCAATCTGGAAGACGATCCCCACATCAAGCCCTACAAGAATCTGGTGTGGCCACCGCTGATTCCACGCTTTTTCAGCGTAGAAACCGTCTGGGGTCAGGCCGCTTATGAAACCCTAAGCAAACTGGATGCTACTCAACTGGATCGTTTCAACTTCATCCATTTGTACGCGATCTGCCTGGTCAGCCATCCGGATTACTACAAGGAAATTTTCAAGGCAGCGATGGCGTACAAGCAGCAATATGACAAGAGTGCCGCTATCACCGTGACGAGCGTGCTGCTGGGCGCTGCGCGCATCGCAGTGGCCAAAATCATCCGCCTGGGCAAGCGCGCCACCCGGCCAAGCGCAGCTGGCGGACGGTTCTTCATCCCGGACATTCCCAACATTCATGCGGCAAGTGACGCCTTGAAGGCTTTCTTGGGTAAAAAATCGGCATCATTTAAAGGTAAAAATGAAAATATCTAAAAACGAAATCGTCGAATTGATTGTGGCGCGCCTGCAAACGGAAAAAGCACGCGCCGCCGACATGTTTGCAGCCAGCGCTGGCAAAGTCGGTGTGCGTCATTGCTATATCGAGAATATGCTTCCCGAGGCACTGGCCATGGAAATCTACCACGCCTTCCCCAAGCTGGAGCAGATGCGCCTGATGTCGAGTTTTCGTGAGAAAAAATTCACTTCCAAGCATTTTGATCAGTTTAATCCGATTCTCAAGGATATTACCTTCGCGATGCAGGATGTCGCCGTGGTCAGCATTATCGAGGAGATTACCGGCATCACGCAGCAGATTCCCGATCCTACCTTGTATGCGGGCGGCTTGAGCATGATGGGCGAGGGGCATTTTCTTAACCCCCACATCGATAACTCGCACGAGGCGACACGCCAGTTTTATCGCACGCTGAACCTGCTGTTCTATGTCACGCCGGATTGGGAACTGGGCAATGGCGGCAACTTGGAATTGTGGGAACCATCCGTGCGCAAGAACGAGACCATCCATAGCAAATTCAACCGTCTGGTGCTGATGGAAACAACACCAAGCTCGTGGCATTCGGTCAGCCCGGTCCAGGTCGATCGCCTGCGCTGCTGCGTTTCGAACTATTACTTTTCGCCCGTGTCTCCAACTGGCGAGCAGTACTTCAACGTCACGTCATTCAGCGCCCGCCCCGAGCAAACGGCACGCAGGGCACTGGCATGGGCGGACAACAAGCTGCGCCAAGGCGTGCGGGCGCTCGTGCCTGGTGGTGTGGGCCCGAAAGACGTCTACAAGGCGGGAGGCAAATAAGTGGGTCGTCTATTGCTACATGCGCCGAACGTTCACGTGGGTGGCGGACTGGTGCTGCTCAAGGAATTGCTTGCGGCCCAGGATGGCGCCACGTTATGGGCCAATCTCGACCACAGGGCCAGGGAAATCCTGGACTTGCCGTCAGGAACGGAAAGTTACTTTGTCAAGGCCTCGCCAGTAGACCGCCTCAAGGCCGAACTGCGCCTGCAACGCGCGGCACGCGCCGATGACGTCATTCTGTGCTTCCATGGCATGCCGCCGCTGCTGCCGCTGGCTGGCCACGTCGTGGTATTCCAGCAAAATCGGAACCACTTTGGCCTCACGCCCCTTTCCGAATTTTCCGGCAAGACAAAAATACGGGTAGCGTTCGAACGCATCATTTGCCGCGCCTTCAAGGGCAATGTCGATGAGTATGTCGTCCAGACCCCTTCCATGCGCTCAGCGCTGATAACCTGGCACGGCGCCAAGCCCCCGGTGCGCGTCATCCCATTCATTGGGGCCATGGCAAGCGCATCGCATGATCAGGCCAGCGTGCGCGACGGCTTTGATTTTGTCTACGTGGCCGATGGCGAGGCGCACAAGAATCACCGCCGCCTGCTGGCCGCCTGGATTCTGCTGGCCGAGCAAAACATCTTTCCGTCTCTGGCACTTACCCTGCCTCCGCATTGCACTGCGCTCCGCGCGGAGTTCGACAGTGCAACTGTCCAGTATGGCTTGCGCATTCAGCAACTAGGTATGTTGCCACATGCCAATATACTGGCTCTATATCGCCATGCCAAGGCGCTGGTTTTCCCCTCAATGACGGAATCGTTTGGATTACCCCTGCTTGAAGCCAGCTGGGCCAACCTGCCCATCGTTGCATCAGAACTAGATTATGTGCGCGATGTGTGCGTACCGGCCGACACCTTTGATCCAACTTCGCCAGTGTCAATCGCCCGGGCCATCCGCCGCTTCCTCGGCGTGGCGGAACCCGTTGCCCGTATCGGTTCGGCATCGGATTTTCTTGCGGAGCTGCGCTCTTGAACTTGCTCGTGGTGAGCCAGTACTTCTGGCCTGAAAATTTCCGCATCAATGACCTGGTACGTTCGCTCGTCAAGCAAGACGTCCATGTTGACGTCTTGACGGGCCAGCCAAATTATCCTGATGGCAAGGTTTTCTCCGGTTATACCGCCACCGGCCTTGGCGCGCAGGACTGGCATGGCGCTACCGTGCATCGCGTGCCGCTAATGCCGCGTGGACGGGGTTCCGCCCTCGGACTGATCGGTAATTATCTGTCCTTTGTCCTGAGCGGAATCCTGTTGGCGCCATTCGCCCTGCGACGCAAGCGCGTCGACGTGATTTTTGTGTATGCGATTTCGCCGATCCTGCAAGTCATTCCGGCTATTTTCCTGAAGTGGATCAAGGGCGCAAAACTGGTCATCTGGGTACAAGATCTATGGCCCGAAAGCCTGGAAGCGACCGGTTTTGTTCGCAACCGCAAACTGCTCAAGCTGGTAGAAATACTGGTGCGCTGGATCTATCGCCACGCCGATCTGATCCTCGTGCAATCGGAAGCGTTCGTCGCGCCCGTCGCGGCGCTGGCCGAGCACGGCAAAATATCCTATTATCCAAACTCAGCCGATAATGTCTTCTTTCAGGATACCCAGCACCAGCAGCCCAGCGCTGTGGCGGGTTTGCGCGACGGCTTTTCCATCGTCTTCGCCGGCAACCTGGGGACCGCCCAGTCCGTCGAAACCATCATTGCCGCCGCAGCACTATTGCAAAACCAGCCACATATCCGTCTGGTATTAGTAGGCGATGGCAGCCGCGCCGATTGGCTGAGGGCAGAAATCGCCCGTTTAAAACTGCAGAATGTCATCATGGCGGGACAGCATCCTCTCGATGCCATGCCGGCCATCCTGCGGCAGGCTGGCGCCCTGCTGGTGTCCCTGCGCGATGAACCTATCTTTCGCCAGACAGTACCCAGCAAGCTACAGGCTTATCTGGCCATGGGCCGTCCCATCATCGCGTGTCTGAACGGCGAAGGGGCACGCATCGTCACGCAGGCACAGGCCGGTATCGCCTGTACAGCAGACAATGCCGCAGCGCTGGCAGCGGCCATACTGGAAATGTCACGCCTCGGTGAAGCAGAACGCGAACAGCTTGGCCAGAATGGCTTGACGTACTTCAAACAGCACTATGACAGCGCCATGCTGACCCAAAACCTGATCACGCATTTTGACAATCTGTTGACGGGCAATAAGGACAACAAATAATAAATCGACGAGAAAAGGATAGTTTATGAAAATTTTAGTTTTGGGTGTGTCCGGCATGCTGGGCAATGCCGTCTTTAGATATTGCTCCGAAGATAGCCAACACGATGTTGTTGGCTCGGCCCGCAGTGATGGCGTACGCCGCAACTTTTCCACGGAGTTGGCACAACGCATCGTCGTCGGTACGGATGTCGACAATCAAGATTCCCTGGCGTTGCTGTTCGCCCGGGTCAAGCCGGATGTCGTCATTAACTGTGTCGGCCTGATCAAGCAACTGGCCGATGCCAACGATCCCCTGCAGGCCATTCCCATCAATTCTCTGCTGCCGCACCGCCTGGCCCGCCTGTGCGACATCGCCGGCGCGCGCCTGATCCATGTCAGTACCGACTGCGTCTTCTCTGGCAGCAAGGGCAATTACTTGGAATCGGATGCTTCGGACGCCAAGGACCTGTACGGACGCTCGAAATTTCTGGGGGAGGTCGACTATCCGCACTGCATCACCCTGCGCACCTCGATCATCGGCCACGAGCTGAACAGCGCAAAAAGCCTGGTCGGCTGGTTCCTCGCGCAGCAAGGCACTGTCAAGGGCTATACGAAAGCGGTTTTCTCGGGCTTGCCGACGATCGAACTGGCACACGTGATACGCGATATCGTCTTGCCGCAACCCACATTGCACGGCCTGTACCATGTGGCCGCCGAGCCGATCAACAAATTTGACCTGCTCACCCTGGTTGCGCAAGCCTATAAGAAACAGATTGATATTGTTGCTGATGAGCAATTAACAATCGATAGATCGCTGAATGCGGAACGCTTCCGCGCCGCCACTGGCTACGTGGCACCGGCATGGCCGGAACTCATCCAGAAAATGGCTAATTTTAAGTAATAAGGAGTAATGAATGTTTAAAGATAAAGTACTGATGATTACGGGTGGTACGGGCTCCTTCGGCAATGCCGTATTGAAGCGTTTCCTCTCCACCGACGTAGCGGAAATCCGGATTTTCAGCCGGGATGAAAAAAAACAGGAAGACATGCGCATTGCGCTGAACAATCCGAAACTGAAGTTTTATATCGGCGATATCCGTAATTACGACAGTATCAATGAAGCAATGAAAGGCGTGAACTATGTTTTCCACGCTGCTGCGCTGAAACAAGTACCGTCATGCGAGTTTTATCCCATGGAAGCGGTACGCACGAATGTGCTGGGTACCGAAAACGTCCTGAACGCCGCAGTCGCCAACAATGTCCAGCGTCTGGTTGTGTTGAGCACGGACAAGGCCGTCTATCCCATCAATGCCATGGGCATTTCCAAGGCCATGATGGAAAAACTCATGGTCGCCAAGTCACGCATGCGCACGGCAGGCGAAACGGTCATCTGCGCAACCCGCTATGGCAATGTTATGGCTTCGCGCGGTTCCGTGATTCCGCTGTTTATTCAACAATTGAAAGATGGCAAGTCAATTACCATTACCGATCCCAACATGACACGCTTCCTGATGTCGCTGGATGATTCGGTCGACCTCGTTCTGCATGCCTTTGAACACGGCAAGCAAGGCGATATCTTCATTCAAAAAGCGCCTGCATCGACTGTCGGCGATCTTGCCGCCGCCTTGAAAGAACTGTTCGTCAAGGACAATGAAGTACGCGTGATCGGTACCCGCCACGGCGAAAAACTGTACGAATCGCTGGTCTCGCGCGAGGAAATGGCCAAAGCAGAAGATATGGGCCGGTACTACCGCGTTCCTGCCGACAATCGCGACCTGAACTATGACAAGTACTTTGTCGAGGGCGAGACCAAGATTTCTGAAATCGATGACTACACCTCGCACAATACGGAACGCCTGACGGTCGAACAAGTCAAGGATATCCTGTTGAAACTGGAATTCGTAAAAGAGCAACTCGATGCGTAAAATCATGACCATCATCGGTACCCGCCCGGAACTCATCAAGATGAGCCGGGTGATTGCCGAACTGGAAAAACACAGCCAGCATATCCTGGTGCATACCGGCCAGAATTACGACTATGAATTGAATCAGGTCTTCTTCGACGATCTGGAAATTCGTAAGCCGGACTATTTCCTTGATGCCGCAGGCACCAACGCGATCGACACGATCGCCCAGGTACTGGTCAAGGCAGATGCCGTATTCGAAAAAGAAAAACCGGATGCGCTGCTACTGTATGGCGACACCAATTCCTGTCTCGCCATCATTGCGGCCAAACGCCGCAAGATTCCAGTTTTCCATATGGAAGCGGGCAACCGCTGCTTTGACCAGCGTGTGCCGGAAGAGCTGAACCGCAAGGTAGTCGACCATTTGGCCGACATTAATATGGTACTGACGGAACATGCGCGGCGCTATCTGCTGGCCGAAGGCGTGCGGCCTGAAACCATCATCAAGACGGGTTCCCATATGCGCGAAGTACTCGATTTTTACATGCCGAAAATCGAACGCTCGGACGTCCTGGCGCGCCAACAGCTGACCAAGAACAAGTTTTTCCTGGTCAGTGCGCATCGCGAGGAAAATGTCGACTCGCCGAACGCGCTGCGCGACTTGCTGCGCACACTGGAAGCCTTGGCAGCAAAATATGACTTCCCTGTGCTCGTTTCGACGCATCCGCGCACCATGAAGCGCCTGCAGGAGATCGGCATTGATCATCTCGACAAGCGCATCGTCTTTTCCAAGCCGTTTGGCTTTGTCGACTACATCAAATTGCAAATGGCAGCGTTCTGCGTGCTGTCGGACAGTGGCACGATTACCGAAGAAACCTCGCTATTGAATTTATCGGCCATCACCATTCGCAATACACACGAACGGCCAGAAGGAATGGATGCCGGTACGTTGATCATGTGCGGCTTGAAAACGGAACGCGTACTCGAAGCAGTCGATATTATTACATCGCAACATAACGAAAAAACCGCGCCTGTACTGGCTGTGGCGGATTATGAAAATCCGTTTGTTTCAAAACAGGTTAGCCGGATAGTCAGCAGCTATATTGATTACATTAATACCACTGTCTGGTCAAAATAGTTCCACAAAGCACATTTTGGCTTACGCAATAGGAAAAGCATTTCAGAAAAGATGACGAAGATTCTAGTAACAGGAGCCAACGGTTTTGTCGGCAGTGGATTGTGCGCCGCCTTGGCCGAACGCGGTATAAACTATGTTGCGGCAGTGCGTAAAAGCAATGGGGCCGGCCAGGTTACCGTTGGTTCGCTGTCGGCAAACACGGACTGGACACAGGCCCTCGCCGGCTGCGACACCGTGATCCATACGGCGGCGCGCGTGCATGTCATGCAAGACACGTCCGACGATCCGCTAACAGAGTTTCGTTTGGTGAATGTGGAGGCGACGCTCAATTTGGCCAGGCAAGCGGCGAATGCAGGTGTTCGGCGTTTCGTTTTTGTCAGTAGCATCAAAGTCAACGGCGAAGAAACCACCGATACCCCGTTCCGCGCATCGGATACCCCAGCGCCACGCGATCCTTACGGACAGTCCAAGCTGGAGGCAGAGAATGTCCTTTTCGCACTGTCTCGGGAAACCGGCTTGGAGGTAACGGTGGTACGTCCGCCATTGGTGTATGGCCTTGGGGTACGTGCCAACTTCCACAGTCTGATGAAACTGGTGGCCAAAGGCGTACCGATGCCGCTGGGATCCATTCACAACCGCCGCAGCATGGTGGCGCTGGATAATCTGGTGGACTTGCTCATTGCCTGCACCACGCATCCGGCCGCAGCAGGACGAGTATTCCTGGTATCCGATAACCGCGACGTAGGCATCACTGAACTGCTGCGCATGCTCGCGACCGCCATGGGCCGGCGCAACGTGTTGCTGCCCGTGCCCGCCAGATGGATTGCCATCGCAGCCCGGCTGCTCGGCAAGTCTGCCGCGGCAGACAGACTACTGGGTTCCTTGCAAGTGGATATCACATCCACGTGTCAAACGCTGTCCTGGCAACCTGTAATCAGCATGGAAAAGGCACTTGCCAAGACCGCCGCTCCATTTCGTCACACATGAATCGGATCTGAATGAAAAAAATATTTGACTTCCTACTGGCCTGCCTCGCGCTATGCATATTGTTATTGCCAATCACGATCGTGGCCATTCTGGTGAAACTTACTTCCACGGGTCCCGTGGTGTACTGGTCCGATCGGGTAGGCCGTAACAACCGCATCTTCCGTATGCCGAAATTCCGTACCATGCGCGTCGGTACGCCGGCCGTCGCGACGCATTTATTGCCAGATCCAAAAAGTGTCCTGACGCCGATCGGTTCATTCCTACGCAAATCAAGTCTGGATGAATTGCCCCAGTTATGGAGCATTCTTTGCGGCGACATGAGTTTTGTCGGTCCGCGCCCCGCCCTGTTCAATCAGCAGGACCTGATTGCCTTGCGCACTCAGTATGGCGTCGAAAAAATTTCGCCAGGATTGACAGGCTGGGCCCAGATAAATGGCCGTGATGAATTACCTATTCCAGATAAAGTAAGGCTTGACGTGGAATATTTGCAGAAGCGATCATTTATACTTGACATTAAAATTATATTTTTGACGTTCATCAAAGTAATACGCAAGGATAATGTAACACATTGATTCAGGAAGTCTTGCCTCGGCCATGCCAGAGTAATATAGCGTGGCCTTATTGCGTGTAGCGTTCGCAAGATTACCCATAATAAGAAAACAAAAATGAAATCTTTCCTTGATCTTTCGCGTTTCCATAAACAAATCATCGCCGCGACGACGGATTTGTTCATGTTGCCCCTCCTTTTTGCTGTTGCCATATTGCTGCGTTACGACGTCGTCGATATTGTGATCCTGAAACAATACTCTTGGCTCATCTTGCTAGTACCGGTGATTTCGCTGCCCGTGTTTGTGCGCCTGGGCCTGTATCGGGCGGTCATCCGGTTCATCGACCAAAAAATTGTCTATGTAGTAATACTTGGCGTGACCATTTCGGTAGCCATTCTGGTGGCCATCGCCGCGTTTGCCATTCACATGAGCGGCCTGTCACGCGGCGTGTTCGGCATCTATTGGGTCAGCGCCATCATGTACATGGTCGCAAGCCGCTTTGTCGCGCGAGGCTTCCTGCTGCACGCCAATGGGGAGCGGGCGCCGGTACGGGTTGCCATCTATGGCGCCGGCAAGGCAGGCACCCAGCTGGCCAGCGCCCTGCGCGCAGGCCACGACTATCTGCCGGTAGCATTCATAGACGATAAAAAAGAGCTGAAGGGCGCCACCATTGCAGGCATTAAGGTCTACCCTTCAGCAGAACTGGGAGAACTGATAGCCAAGAGCAGTATCATGGAAGTGCTGCTGGCCATGCCATCGCTATCCAAAAGCCAGCAGAAACACATCCTGGACAAGCTGGAAGTCCACAAGGTCAAGATCAAGGTAACGCCTCCAGTTGGCAGCCTGGTGACGGGCGAGTTGCGGGTTCAGGATGTGCGCGACATTGAAATTGAAGACTTGCTGGGACGCGACCAGGTCGCCCCCAACCGCGAACTACTGGCGAAATGCATCACCGGGAAGGCAGTGATGGTGACTGGTGCAGGTGGTTCCATCGGCTCCGAGCTATGCCGCCAGATCATCGGCCAACGCCCTAGCCGGCTGATCCTGCTCGACATGTCAGAATTCGCCCTGTACACCATCAAGCAGGAATTGAAGAGCATGATAAGCGCGCAAAACCTGCAAATCGAATTGCTGCCATTCCTCGGTTCCGTGCTCGATACAGAGAAGTGCACCAGGATCATGCACACCTTTGCCATCGATACGCTGTACCATGCGGCGGCCTACAAGCACGTTCCCCTCGTAGAGCACAACCCGGTCGAAGGTGTCAGCAACAACGTCTTCGGCACGCTCAGTATCGCAAAGGCAGCCATGGCCGCTGGCGTAGGCTGTTTTGTGCTCATTTCCACCGACAAGGCGGTTCGACCTACGAATGTCATGGGAGCAACCAAGCGCCTGGCCGAGCTGATCCTGCAAGGTTTTGCACGCGAACAAGACCACACGCGGTTCTGCATGGTGCGGTTCGGCAATGTCCTGGGATCTTCCGGCTCGGTCGTGCCCCTGTTCCGCAAGCAGATCATGCTGGGCGGCCCGATCACCCTGACCCATCCGGAAATCACCCGCTACTTCATGACAATCCCCGAAGCGGCACAGCTGGTCTTGCAGACAGGCGCAATGGGAGAAGGCGGCGACGTCTTTGTCTTGGATATGGGCGAGCCGGTGAAAATTCTGGATCTGGCCAAGCGCATGGTCCACCTGAGCGGCCTGGCGGTGCGCAGTCCAGCCTCGCCTGAAGGTATTGAGATCGAACACGTGGGCTTGCGGCCTGGGGAAAAATTGTATGAGGAGTTGCTGATCGGCGAAAAAGTCGAAGGCACGGAGCATCCTCTCATCATGCGCGCCCAGGAGTCGCTGATCCCATGGCAGGAACTGGAACCACTGTTATCCGAGCTGCAAAAAGCATGTGTGGGATTCAAATATGAGGAAGTCCGTAGCTTGCTGTTGCGTACGGTGAACGAATATACCCCCCAGTGCGGCATTGAAGACCTCATCTGGCTGGAACATGAAAAACATGCTTCGCAAGCGCACAACAAGGCGATACGTGCTGGTTCCCCCGCCGGAGAATATCTGCAGTAGTATCCAGCCGGCGTACGGCAGGAAAACATGTTTTAAACCAGCTACAACGATTCATACTCACACTTATGGAAGAACAGGCCAAATTCAATATGCAACAAATCAAAGATAATGAAGATGTCGCTTCCTTGACGGAACTGCTTGGAACGGCATGGCAGGCGCGCTGGCGCATCATTCTGGCGACCTCATTGATCGTCATTGCCAGCGTCTCGTGCGCTCTGTATATGGCCCAGTACAAGAGCGAAGGTTTTTTCCAGTTTGGCGGCGCAATTCCCCTGCCAGCCGAGAAAAAACTGGATGCCAGGGAAAAAGATCCCGCCAGCGGTATCGCACTGGCAGACTACAAGCGTTACGCGGCAGCCTTTGGCACCGCCGAGCGCTATGCTGACTTCATCAAATATAACCAGCTGAATGACGCACCGGGCGCGGACCAGCTGCGCAAAATCTTTATCGTGCGCGATGGCATCGACAAGGTTGTCGAGCCGGTTTACCCGTTTTCCAAGCTTGACGCCAAGGAACTTGAACAACCGCGCGATGGCAGCAATACCAATGTGATTGGCCTACGTCTCAGTTTTGAGTCCGACAGCCCGCAAAAGGCACAGCGCACGGTTGGCTTGCTAGGCCGCTTCGTCATGGACAGCATCATATACCTGAGCTATGAAGATTCACTGCGTGTCAAGACTGCCGAGATGAATGCCAAGATCACCAAACTCGACAATTACATCATCGATAGCAATCAATCGCTGGAAGAATATCAACGCAAGGGAGAAAGCCTGAAACAGATCGTCTCCCGCTATCCCGACTCGTCACAGAATGCGCGCCAGCTGGTTACCGTGACGGAAGACAATGCCCGCTACTTGTCGCCCATCACGCAGTTGACGACCAGCGAAGTGCGGATCATCGAGCTCAAGGAAATCATTATCAAGGCTAAGCGCGAACGCCAGCAGGCAGTATTGCTGCGAGACTACTACGACAAGGCCAGGGCTTTCATGAATCAGACACGCTCCGGTGAAGTCATCGTGCGCGGCCTGGAAGCGGTCAAGGACGCAGCGTTCAAGAACAAAGATTTGAATGATGACACGATCAAGGAAGTCTACAACACCATCTCGATAGAAAACCAGAGCGCGCTAAGCCTGTACCTGGAAAAGAGCCGCTTCATTGCCGGCCCAAGCTTGCCTGAGCGGCGTTCGTCGCGCCTGTCGTCCGTCATCCTGACGAGTGCCCTGCTTGGATTGCTGTTTTCCGTCATTCTGGTATTCGGCAGCAAATGGTGGCGCGAGAACCGCCAGAAACTGAATTCCTGACCACATCGTTGCCTGACCACTCCATCCCTTCAGGAAACGACGCCCGATGCACCGCATCGGGCGTTTTGCATACAGGCCGCTCACTCTTGTATTGCCGACTTCGCCATACCATAGCCGCTCGCTTGCGATGCTACCCGTCCAAAAACGCGATCAGCGCTGTACTGCGCACCCATTTGCGCCTGCGTATACCTCCTCTCGCCCTTTTTCTACCTGCTCGATCACGCCCAATTTAAAAGCCTGGCTGTAATCGCGCTGACTGCCTCGAAACCCTTATTCCATCGAACATTCCTTCACTGTAGCGAAAAAGTGTCAACTTATTCCAGGATGGGTCAATCGCAAAAAAAAGCCTGAAACAGAATTTCAGGCTTTTTTACATCAAGCAACGAGAAAAGAAATATTGGTATCGGCCTTTTACGGCTTCAGCAATCCACCCAACAACGCCGCCACCTTCTGCTTCGGCTTGGCCGCCGCAGGCGCCATGCTGGCGGCAGCGGGGGCAGCCGCCTTGGCAGGCTCATAGGGCTTCAGGAACCAGGGATCGGCCTTTTCGCGGCGGGCGCCGGGACCGAAGGCGGGACGCGCACCGCGCTCGGCGGAGCGGCTGTCGCGGCTCTCGCCAGCATGACGGCTCTCGGGCGCGCGCGCGGGACGCGCCTCGCCGCCTTCGCTGCGGCGCGGCGGACGGCGCTCGCTGTCGCTGCTGCGGGCGGGAGCCGGGTTAAAGCCCGTCAATTCGCCGCGCTTGATGCTTTGCTTGATGAGTTTCTCGATATCGGCCAGCAAGCGCTCGTCCTTGTCCGAGTAGATCGAAATGGCGTCGCCCGAGGCGCCCGCGCGGCCCGTGCGGCCGATGCGGTGCACATAGTCTTCCGCGTTGTAAGGCAAGTCGAAGTTGATGACGCAAGGCAAGTCAGAAATATCCAGGCCGCGCGCCGCTACGTCGGTAGCGACCAGCACATCGATTTCGCCCTTCTTGAACGCTTCCAGCGCCGCCATGCGTTCCTGCTGGCTCTTGTCGCCGTGAATCGCGGTGGCGCTCATGCCTTCCTGCTCCAGCACGCGGGCCAGGCGCGAGGCACCGATCTTGGTATTTGAGAATACGATGACCTGCTTCAGGTCGCGCTGGCGCAGCAGATGGGCTACCAGGGCATGCTTCTGGTCTTCCGTCACCTTGTAGACCACTTGCGTGACCTTGTCGGCCGTCTGGTTGCTGCGCGCCACTTCGATCGTCAGCGGATCGTTGAGGAAGGTCGCGGCCAGTTTCTTGATTTCTGGCGAGAACGTCGCCGAGAACATCAGGTTCTGGCGCTGCTTCGGCAGCAAATTGATGATGCGTTGCAAGTCCGGCAGGAAGCCCATGTCCAGCATGCGGTCCGCTTCGTCCATGACCAGCATCTGCACCTGGCTCAGGCTGATGTTCTTTTGCTCGATATGGTCGAGCAAGCGGCCCGGCGTGGCGATGACGATTTCCACGCCGCCGCGCAGGATGACGGTTTGCGGCTTCATGTCCATGCCGCCGAAGACGACGGTCGAACGCAGCGGAGTGTGCTTGGCATAGGCCTTGACGTTTTCCGCCACCTGCACCGCCAGCTCACGCGTCGGCGTCAGGATCAGCGCGCGCACCGGGTGGCGTGCCGGCGACATGCTGCTGCTGGCATGCGCCATCAGCAACTGGATGATCGGCAAGGAAAAACCGGCCGTCTTGCCGGTACCCGTTTGCGCGGCACCCATCACATCGCGGCCTTGCAGCACCACGGGGATCGCTTGTTCCTGGATCGGTGTCGGATGGGTGTAACCCTGGTCGGTCAGTGCGCGCTGGATTTCAGGCGCGAGGCCGAAGTCGGCAAAAGTCAAGCTGGGAGCAGCGGATGCGGCAGGTGCAGGTGCAGGTGCAGGTGCAGCGGCGACGGGCGCCGCTTCAGGGGCAATCGCCGGGCTGGGCGTAGGAGTCGATTCGGTTTCAGACATAAATTTTCTGGTGTGCCTCCGCACTGCGGAAGCCATGCTTTCTCAATAAACAACATTTCGGGGCACAGACAGCTCCGTCTTGCAAGCCATGGATCATTGTTCTTGCGGCACCTCTGTGCTCCGGGACATGCTGGATGGCGTATGCGGGAGCGTCGAAGAGATGTGCGGCAATGGCGGCGGAGATCGCGCCGGCGGAACATCGCGCGCAGAAGATACAATATCAGTGCTGTAAACGATACCCTAATTCACCGCAACTGTACACGGAAACCGTGATTTTTGAGCAAAAAGCGTTCCAGCAATGACGCGCCGGGATGCCGTATCATGCCAGCTCCTATGCCAGCTCCTATGCCAGCTCCTATGCCTGCTCCGATGCCAGCTTTACCGTCCCCTGCCCTCATCATGCC
>NZ_JAAOLY010000018.1 GCF_011601275.1 Janthinobacterium lividum
AAGGACGCTGTACCTTGGCGCTGGTGGCGCATGGGGCGCCGGGGGTGGCTGCCTCCTGCGCGCCGGCCGCCGCTGTTTTATCGCAATAGATAAAGGTACTGCGGCTGAGCAGTGGCGCGGAGGGCTGATCCAGGGCCCCACGGCGCGTTTCGCTCATGCTGGCCGGACCCGGATTGGGGCCTTTCTGGATGTTCTGCGTGGTGACGGTCAGGTACTCGTCGTTGGGCGCCGTATTCTGGATCGCGTTGCTGCGAAATCCCAGCCAGCCGCGGCCATCGTAGGCCATCTTCATGCCGGTGTAGGCATACTCGGTCTTTTGCAGGGTACCGCCAAAGCCGGCATTGGCCGTCACGGTGGCCACGACATAGGTCGGCGTGAGCACGTCGGCCATGGGGTACACGGCGGCGTCAGGGCTACCGCGATCGCTCTTGTAGCGCGGGCCCAGGCTGCCGGTGTTCGGACTGGTCAGGAGTACCCAAGTCAGGGTGGTTTTCAGTCCCGTGCCGGACGTAACGGAGATCAATTGGTCGGCTGGCGTGATATCGGTGCGCACGAACAGCGAGTTATAGGCGCCGGGAGACGGATAGGAAAGGCGCAGGATCTCGGTGGTGCCGCTCCCTGTGAAGTCACCCAGCAGCATGATGGTCTTGCCGTCGCTATGTTGCAGTTGCTGGGTGATATTGAAGGTATCCGAACGTCTAAAAGTTCCATCTCCATTGCTCAGGAAGACAGTATTCCTGCTGGTATCGTCGCCCCAGCGCAGGATATCGGTACGTCCGTCTCTGTCCATGTCCACGGTCTGAAAATAGGAAGAGTGATTGGAAATGCCAAGGCTGCCGGGTACATATGGGGGAAATAACATCAGTTCATCCCCAGCAGAGATTAAATTGAAATTGCTGATCTCTTTTAAGCTTTTGGTTGAATCAGATACCCACAGATGCTGTAGTGGCATCATATGATTTGGCCATACGCAATCCATCTTGCCATCGCCATTGAAATCTAGCGGGTTGTTACAGCTATCACCGAGCGCCACA
Source organism: Janthinobacterium lividum (assembly GCF_011601275.1). Taxonomy (GTDB): domain Bacteria; phylum Pseudomonadota; class Gammaproteobacteria; order Burkholderiales; family Burkholderiaceae_D; genus Janthinobacterium; species Janthinobacterium lividum_E. The sequence continues at coordinate 1,035 of NZ_JAAOLY010000018.1, forward strand.
TATTCAAAATCTCCATTTCCTTTAGATAACCACCCTCCAGAATCTACTGCCAGATCGGGCAACCCATCGCCATTCAAATCAATCACAGTCGGCGATGCATTTCGCAAATTAATGGTTGTCGTATACACGGAACGATGCGCAATATTGGTCGATGCTTCGATAAATCCCCCACTTGCCTGTCCCAGATACAAGCGAGTACAGATAACAGTGGCACAGGCTTGATCGCCTTCTGGTGGTTTATTTGTGCGTGGATACGCGGGAATGATGCTTGCCACAATATCGAGCAAACCGTCGCCATTCGCATCAATCACATGAAAAACGTTTCCCTGCGTCGCGGAATATGACACTGGCACAGTTGGCTGGCCATTGTCCATATCGCCACCACAGTTTCCGCGAATGCAATGTTCTTTGACTACACTCGCCTTAATGCTAAAATCAATTCCAGCAATGTCCACCGACCTGAAAGAGCCATCGCCTTGCGACAGGTACAGGATATTGCGCACCACACCGCAAGATGTGCTCTGCACAGACGTTGTCTGCATTGTGCGCAAGATATCGCTTAAACCGTCACCATTAAAGTCCGCCACGATACTTCTGTAACAGCCATCGCTCTTGAATAAATTCTGATCAGTGATATTAAGCCTGCCGGAAGGGGAAAAATTTCCTTGCCCTGTACTTTCATACAAGCGGTTTTCTCCAGGGTTATCCGACCAGCGCAGGATATCGGTACGGCCACTGCCAAAGAAGCTGCCCACTACCGCGCCATAATGCCCGAGGCCAGGCAGCATTTTTTCATTTACCAGAGGGCCCGAGCTAAAGTTGGCGCTCTGGGAATAGGCAAGCCCCCCCCCTTGGCTATAATTGAAGGTGGTCGCTGGTAGGCATTTTTGCTCATTGGAGCCAGTGCATTCGGAAATTTTGACAACACGACTGCGCCCGCTACGCAGTCCTTTGTCGTATGATAATTTCATCACCTTGGTACGTATGGCGCTCGCCGGCTGGGTGGCTTGAGCCGCTGGCCAGTTGATATAGGTATGAATTTTCTGCAGCAGGCGCACGCTGACATTCTTCGCGCCGTTATGGTAAGTCTCGGCACGATCCTGCGCCTGGTTCGGTGTATCGGGCCGATCGGCATATTCAAATACCACACGGTTCATCGGCGCTTGTGCCGCTGTGCCCGTATAGCGGATTTCCGTCAAATTCCATTCGTGGCCGGGGCCACCTCCCGTCTGGCTGCCCCAGGCGATGTCACGCTGTTCATATTGAAAATCGATATAGTTGCCAACGGTATCGGTAATCCGACTCACGGGCCAGGCTGTCGCTACCTGTCTGGTGGTGGCAGAATAATTTCCGTCGGCATCGACTGGTGCATTGGCGATGATGTTCGCATTGGCAGTGGCATTGCCATTCACGCCGTATTCGTAAATCTGCCCGCTTTTGGTCCACACTTTGAAATAGGCGGGACCATTCGCCGGATTGCCCCCGGCCATGCCATATGCCCGAATACGCGCATACATGTCTTTCTCCGTCCTGTACTCGCGCACGAAACCACTTCCGCCCAGGCTGTCACCGGGCTGGAAAGGCATGCTGTCCGGACTGAGTACTGCGCCGTCCGCATTCGTTTGGATCAGGCGTTGGCCATCGATGCATAATTTATCGTTGCCATTAAATCGGACAGGCACCACGCGGCCATCAATTTGCTTATTGCCAGGACAGCGGGTAATCATGGAGATTCCCTGCAATGTCCAGCCATACCCAACCGGACCATTGATGCTGCCGCCGCTGTACAACAGGCCAATATTCGGCGCCATGCCCCCGACACCGGGTGGCACTGAAATAGGTAAACTATAAGAAGGCGTTCCTCCAGCTGAAACAGACACCTGATTCGCGTGGCAGGCCTGCTGCGATATCAAAGTAAGGGCCACCACTACCATTCCGCACTTAACACTCTTCCGAACTAATGCATTCCAGCCAAAATCAAGTAGAAACGTCACGAAGTAGTCCTTATCGCCGTAAAAAATTCGTTGTAGCTTTTCACCTACTTATTTTAAGGTGGTCGAAAATTGCCATATTGTTTCAATAGTAACAATTTTCAGAATTACTTTCAAGGAATATTTCTAATTTAAAGTCCATACGAAAAGTTACTTTTTCTCTTGGATTTTTGCTCACGCAGAGATACTCCTGCTTTTGGAGCGCGCGTATAGTGAGGACGCGGCCACACCAGGTGTGACTCTTTGTTTATTATACTTACGATAACACTGGGTTTTTTCAAAGTTATTTCACTCTACTAGGCTATTTCCCCCCTGTTGGCGCATAAGATTGTCAGTAAATGACATCCTACCGATGCCACCAAGCACTGGAAACCGGCCCAGCACCGCCGCTAGGAGCTCGACACCCGCTGGACTAAAAAGCATGGCAAGTCCTACTTTGGTTACAAGATCTCGGCCAGCGCCGACAAGCGTTACAAGCTGGTCCGCAAGATCAGCGTTGAACATGTATTCGCCGGGCTAGCGCAGTTGGGCGGTAAAATCCTGCGCCGCATTGGTCTGGAGCGCGCTACGCTGCACTTAAATTTGAAGGTCGCCACTTACAACCTGCGGAGCCTGGTATATGTAAAGGAGGCGAGGATCGTAGCATTTGACGCCCGCAGTCCGTCTGGACTACTGAAACTGCTGGAGTAGCCCCAAAATGGCACACGGAAGTAAAGCACCCAAAGTGATTCGATGCGCGTTTAGCACCCACGATGTGCCGCCGACCAGAAAATCAGCGGTAATTCGAGGTTCCCTATAGATTAATCACGTATTCAAAAGTATAATAAATTTCCACATAAACAACCTCTTGAGAGATGATTTTTCGTTGAGAATATGAACCTCTTACATAAAAAATGAATATTACTGCCAATTTTTCAAAAATAAAATCTCTTCTTTTATTCCTTATTCTAGTAATATTTGACCCTCATGCGAGAGCTTCCGATATCTACATTGGCGATTTAACTATTAGCAAAATACGTGCCGTTGGCGAATACTACTCTCCAACATTTTCAAATACGATTGAAATTTGGTTTTCTTCACCATTAATTTTTCCAACTGGAACGAGATGCACTCCCAACAATTATCGTGTTCACGTCGATATAAAACATAAACATATTATCACTTCTGCCTATCTTGCGTTCGCGACAGGGAAGAAAATTAACATTAACATTGATGATCAATTACCAATTCGGGGCGGAGGGTGCGAATTATCGTATTTGGATATTTTAAATTAATGACGATGTTCTCGTCGAGAATTGACACGCCACAATTTTTAGGCACTCTTGAGTCATAATTCCAAAAAAGAAGAGGTAGTTACGAGTGGAAATCGGTCTACTGTAAATTTAAGTTAAAAATAGCCGAATAGCCGGTCGAACGCAGCCATTCAGGTCGCGGGAAGGCTTGGTATCGACGTTCTCGATATCCACCTGGCAGGTTCTGCCGCATTGGCGACGCGGCCGTTGCCTCGGGTAAACTGCACTATCCACCCTTTGGCGGCATGGTCTCCCCCCCCCAGTATGACGGACAATTTCGATAGGTATGATCTCACTATCGGAGGTATTACACGGGACGTGAAAGATGGTTATTTCTGAAGAGCTTTAGCGCGAAGCAGTCAAGCTGGTAGGCCAGCCTGGTGCAAATAAGACCGGTATCGCCCGCGACCTCGGCATTGGCGCTAACTCGTTGGGGCGTTGGTGCAGAGACGCCAATGTAGATGGGCAAGCGGGCGACGGAGAGAAGGTTTCCGGCCAAGAGCATGAGGCATGCGGCGTGAACTAGCTGCTTGTGTCCACCACCTTTTACTCGAATAATCGAAACCAACAAATTATGTAGCGGATTGCATCTCGCCAAATATCCTTGGGTAGCTCGATATTTTCGCTATCATGTTCCGCCGCATTAAAAACGAATTCACGAATTGCGAGGGAAGTAGGTCGAACTAGAAACATAATTTAAAATATTCATATACCGTCTGGCTGCTTTCCGCACAAAATAGGCGCACGGCCCCTATCCTCCATCAAAAACAGCAAGAGTGGAGCAGCAGCTTCCGTGGAATAAGGAGTTTTACGGAAACGCCGTTTGCGCAAATTGGGCGAACAAAATCTCGTTGAGGGGTGGTGTTACCGTCGAAATTTTATCGTCCTCACGGAAGGGGTTGACCGCCTTGGCTAAGCACGGCGGCGTCCGCATGTTCAATGATGAGAAAGCCGGGCCGCGTGATCGCCTAGGGCGACATGACAACTGGCCACCGCCATCTCTCGCTAGCCTGCTCGAGAAAAGAACGCCTGCGGATCAATCCGCATCAAATGCCAGCAGTATTGCTCTCTTGTTGAACTACAGAGAAAAGCGCATTCTGTTATCTAGCGATGCTCATGCTGATGTGATCTGCGAGGCACTGGAGAAATCCTGGCCTGGACGCAAGTTGCAGATCGACCTGTTGAAAATATCGCACCATGGTAGCCAAGCAAATACTTCTACGAGCCTCCTGAGCAGAATACAATGCAAGCGATTCGCTTTCAGTACAAACGAGAAAATCCATTCTCACCCCGATCAGATTGCAATCGCGCGCGTGATCGCGTCCATTTATAATCCCGAGCTTATTTTCAACTACGCCAACATGTGGACCAACCGATGGCGAAATCGCCCCGCGCTATGGCCAGTTTACCCGAACACTGATGCCCCTTTGTACGCGTAATTGTCGAGGCATTCACGTGTCGTAAGTTGAACATGCGGCCAAGTATGATTGGGTGAAGGACAGATCGACAATAGGATCGAGCAGGTAGACATCGCCTCGACGTTACAGTGTTCGAGTGTCGAAACGAAACGTTAACTGAACAGCACTAACCCAGAATGCGGATTTTCCGGTATTTTTTGACGTCATAGGGATACACACTTCTCTACCAAGCAATTGAAGTCCGGTACCCCGAAGCAACATACAGACCGCTTAACGCTCAGATGAGAAGCATCCCTCTGCGCGCTTATCCAGTAATTGTATTGTCTGTTGTCCGGCCTCGTCCAAGCGGGTCCGAAGCGGATTTTTCATGCTTTTTTCATACCAAACAAAAAAGGCCTACACTAGATCAGTGTAAGCCTTTGATATCAAACGAATTCTTGGTGGGAAGTGCAAGTTTCGAACTTGCGACCCCTGCAGTGTGAATGCCATTGCACATCCAAAAACGCAGTGCTCTCATAGGGGCGCTGACTTGATGGCAGTCATTGAAACGCCCAGAATTGCACTGAATTACACTGAGAATTACACTGAGATTTTCAGCCATTCGGTTTGCTGTGCGTCAAGCGTCGATCCGTGCGCGTTGCCATAATATATAAAAGCAAATCTTTTCTTAATATAATTATGCGTCACTCACTGCTCGTCGTCACTTTGTGCACTATGCTGACGCAGCAAGGCTGCACTGCTTCGCCCTCACTTTCTGACAAGCCGCCAAGCATCATTGGAATAGACAGCTTCGCCCTCGCCTCCCGCTACGGCACTCCCGCCGGCTACCAGCACCTGGGCGATTATCTGCAACTGAATTATGGCGGCACGGCTGCAGGTTGCCAGGTCATCGTGCTGGTCGACCAGGATCAGCGCGTGGCTGGTTGGGCATCGTCAGGCCCTATGTGCTCGCCCCGGGCTCGCTAACGTCACTACCTCGTGTTAAGGTCAATACGCGGCATTTCCACAATGCACGGCTCATCATCGAGCAGCACGCGTAGTTCCGCGCGGATAAGGCCCAGCTCACCTACACGCGGCCCAAGGCTGCGATCTACCTGGTCCGCCTTAGCCGCGACCTGTCTCAGGCGGTGAATCTCCCACAGCAATGCTCGAATATCTGGCGAATCGCTTCGTATCCGAATTTCCGTCAATTCCGCACTACTTAGAGGTTTTCGATGCTTGCCCATGTTTCTTCATCCATGCAAAACTTACAATTAAATAACGCCAAACCCAGCACCATTAACACTACTGCGCCCTCACCTTCGGAAGCTCCATCCAGTTCGTGGTGTACCTCGGCGTGCGGTTTTCCGACAACATTGCCCAGCGCCTGACTAGACCAGCAGATCCGAGGTGCACGGTGTCCCGGCCGAACCGTTCATTTAGCGCGTCCATTGCAGCCATTGTGCTCGCCGCTCTTGCCCGGTCCCGCCCGGCATCGAACAAGACTCCCTGGCGGCGAGTATCCGGCTGCAGGTCCATCAGCATGATCCCGGCTTTCTTGTATTTGAATCCATCTCGAAAAATCATGGCCAAGCCGTGCAGCGCTGCGCCGGCCAAAACGCGGTTATCGGCGCTGGGCTCGGCCAAGGGGATGGTGATGCCGTTGCTATATTGGCTGTCTTTTTCACGAAACCGGTTCGTCTGCACGAAAACATGAACGGCGCCGCATAGGGAACGCTGGCCGCGCAGCTTCTCACCGGCGCGCGCGGCGTAGGTAGATATCGACTCGCCCAGCTCGACCGCGGTCATGACCATGGAGCCGAAGGAGCGCGACGACACGATTTCCTTTCGGGGCGGCGCTACCTCTTCCAGTTCCAAGCAGGAAATACCGCGCAGTTCATTGCACGTGCGCTCGAGCACGACTCCGAAGTGCGCCCGCATGCCGCTGGGCGGCGCATCTTTCAAATCCTGCACCGTGTTGATGCCCATGCCGCGCAACTTGGAGCCAATGCGCCGCCCGACACCCCACACCTCCCCGACGTCGATACGCTGCAGCAGCCAGGCGGCCCGGGCATCCGACATGGTCGTGAAGTCGGCGACGCTATCGAATAAAGGAAATTTCTTTGCCACGTGGTTGGCCAGCTTGGCCAAGGTCTTCGACTGCCCTATTCCCACACACACGGGCAGGCCGGTCCACTGCGCCACCTTGGCGCGAATATCCTGCCCCATGGCTGTAGGCGACGTCCACAGGCCGCCGAGGCCGTTCAGGCTGAGAAACGATTCATCGATCGAGTAGACCTCGACATTGGGGCTGTAGGTCCGCAGGATGTCCATGATGCGATTGCTCATATCCGCGTAGAGCGTGTAATTTGAGGACAGCCCAACGATGCCGTGCTGCCGCGCCAGGTCGCGCATCTGGAACCAGGGCGTCCCCATCTGTACGCCCAAGGCCTTCACCTCGTTCGACCTGGCCACGGCGCAGCCATCGTTATTGGAAAGGACCACCACCGGCCGGTCGCGCAAGCGGGGATTGAAAGCACGCTCGCAACTGACATACATGTTGTTGACGTCGACAAGCGCAAAAATCTGCTTGGTCGGGTCGCCCATGTCACACCCGCAACTTTCGCACGACGCCCGTGACTACACCCCATATCTGCAACTCGCTGCCCTCGGCCAGGCAGATCGACTTGTACGCAGGGTTATCCGGACGCAGCTCTACCCTGCCACGCTGACAATACAGGCGCTTGAGGGTGTATTCGGCATCGATGACGGCAATGACAATGTGACCATGCAAAGGCGCGACGGAACGGTCGACCACAACTTTGTCGCCATCCAGTATGCCGGCGTCGCGCATCGAGTCGCCCTCGACCGTGAAAAAGAACGAAGCGGCCTTATGCTGCACCAGAAGCGCATTCAGGTCCAGGCCATCTTCGGTATAGTCGGCGGCCGGCGACGGGAACCCAGCGGATATCCGGTGGGAAATTTCCGGCCGGGCGCTGGGGATTGGGTACTGCGCAAGCGGCAAAGGCACCTGCGAGACACCCGGCTGGCTAGATTGAAGTATTAGTAATGTTGCATTCATGGCTGGCCGATATACTGTGTTTTTATACAGTATATCGACCGAAGCAAGAAACAGGAAGTATAAAATTGTTTCTATAAAAGGGAGTCAGGCGGCGTAGCATCAGGTTTCACCGTCGGCTTCGCTCTTGTCCGAGGAGGTAACGGGTCAGGCTGCGCGACCAGCAACTCTGCAGGATACTGCCGATAAACGTCCTCTTCCGACACCAGCGAGCCATCCAGCCAACCGTGGTACTGATCAGGGTCCAGGATCATCACCATGCGCTTTTCATCGTCAGGCTTGTGGAAGCGCTGCATCAGCGGGTGCCCGTCTGCGTTGATCGTCAGCATCGAGAACGACAGCAGCTGGTCCGCCGGCCGGTATTCCCATATGCCGGCAATGGCCACCGGCCCACCGTCGGCTCGTTCGATGCGCCAGCGCACGGGCTTGCCGGTTTCGTAATTGGGCTCGAAGAAATTGGAGGCCGGGATGATGCAGAACTGCTTGCGCTTCCAGGCACTGCGGAAGGATGGCTTGCTGGCCACTGTTTCCGTGCGCGCGTTGTAGGTCTGACGAGCCAGCTTGTGGTCGGCCCAGTGCGGAACCATGCCGAACATGGCCGGGGCGATTTCCAGTTCGCCGGGCGCTTCGTGAGAGCCGCGCAGGATTGGGGCCATGTACCCGGGCCATGCCTCGGGCGGGAGGTCGAGCAGCGGGTATCCAGTTCGAAAGCTTTCTTCGATCTGCTCCTTACGGCTGGGAGTGTAGTCGGCACACATAAAATTACCTTGCACTAAAACAACATTTTGATATTAAATAGCAGCAGAAACTCAATGCAAAAACGGACTACAGCATCTTTTATTTACATAAAACATCATCTAAATTAAATAAAATGAATATATATACAGAATATCCAAAATCAAAAACCACAGAATCTAGAATCTCTAAATTATTCGATCCAAACAAAAGTTTCTTACAGCTGCCAATAGTTTGGATATTTATTTCTATTTTTTTAATTATATCACTTGTGTGTGCAGCAATAATAATTCTAGAAACAGACCTTCCATTTCAGCCTGACGCAAATGGTTTCAATCATGCCGCAAATCAATTTCGCGTTCCCTTAGCAATTTCCACCTTGAGCATTCCATTTTTGGCCCTAATTGCTGCTACTCATAGATCAGAACAAACAAAAAGGCAAATGGCACTAACACAAGAGCAAATCGAAAGATCAGACCGTCAAATTAAAGTTGCATCACAACAAAACCTATTTTCAAATCATTTCAAAAACTTAGAAGAATTTATAAAAAATTGCAACCACCATGAAAATGGAAGCTCATACAAAATAAATTCACCAAGAAAATTTTATACGACAGCATATCCAAATTCAAAAGATGGAGATTTTGAGACTGACAATAAATTCTATCATGAATTCAATGATATTGCTGTGGAATTTCTAAACATTGGTTCTGGATTTAAATATGAGGAAAAAAATCTAGAAACAATAGCAAACATTAATAAATTAAGAAGCAGAAGTCTTTCAAAATTAAACATCCGCTACACGGAAAATAAAAGTGGAAGCTCACTTCCAATAAATGAACATGAACAAATTATAATTACTAATTCAAATTTAAGGGATTACATAATAACGTTTATTGACTACTTCAATTTTATAGATAGAATATTATCGTATGACACAAAATATGAAACGCCTCCCTTTGTTGATTTTATAATCAATATTGATACTCGACAGATTCCCGCGGAAACAATATCGAGGTTAACTTTTCGACCTTTCGCACTCGAAAGGAAAAAAGATCCTGCGGAATAATTTAATATCGAAGTGATAAGCAGCCCATTAGAATCGACTCCAGATCCGCTTCATATTTTCTACCGCGAGCCCAGTCCCGCGCCAGCGCCAAGATCGTCTCACCGTCCGTGGCGACTGGCGTCAGGCCGTCAATTTCGTAGACTGGGCGCTGCGGTTGCATCTTTACACATGGTGTAAAGACGGGGACTTCGACCAGCTGCGGCGCTGGAGGTGCGCTGGCGCAGCCGGCCAGCAGTGCAGCAAGAATAATTTTTGGAATAATTTGTCGCGCCATCCGGCGTTTCATCGAACGCCCTCCAGCAGCAGCCTGACGGCCGGCATAGCCTCGTCACAGGTCGTGGCGCGCGCGCCAGCGATCTGCGCCAGTGCCGCGTCGTACTTCTTGCCCTTGGCAGCGGCTGCCGCCTGTGCGGCCGCGCCGCGCTCCTGCGCCGCCAGGGTTGCCTTGGCCATGCCATCGATGGCGCGGTTCTGCTCGGCGATCGAGCTGCGCAGCGCAGCGCTGACGCCCTGCTCCCGCACCAGCGCCGCGCGCGCGGTGTCACGGTCGCCGGCGGCCAGCCACCAGCCGGTGCCGGTGGAGCTGGCCACCGCCAGCAGCGCGGCGGCCAGGATGATGGCCGCCGCCTTCCAGATGCCGCTGACGGCGCCGGCTGCCAGGGTGCCAAGCGCGCTCATACGATGCCCGCCACGTAGCTGACGCCGCCGCCAGCAAACTTGGCCGTCAGCACCTGGCGCCGCGACACGCCGGCCGACAGCGCGATGTGCACCCACGTGCCCTCGTAGATCAGCTGATCGAAGACGATACCGCTTTGGCGAATCAGCAGGGCCAGCGCCTTGGGCGCCAGCTTGGCCGTGCTGATATCGGCAGCCAGGCCCAGCACGTGGGCGCTGTTGGCCGCGCCACCCACGGCCTTGTTCAGCGCCGGCGAGCGGTAGCCGCTGGAAATAGTGATGGGCGCGCCCACCAGCGTGCGCACCTGCTCGAGCAGCGCGGCAAGGCGGGTAAGGTTGGCGACAATGGCGGGCGCCGGCGTGTTGTCGACGCCCTTGCGGGTGGCCACCTGCGAGGCGACCAGTTCGGCCAGGCTGAAATGTGGGCTCAGGTTCACAGGCCACCCCGCACATCCTTGACGGTGGCGGCCATGTCGCGCGCCAGCTCTCCGATATCCTTGTCCTTGCGCTTGTCGAACCAGCGCACCGTGGCGCCCAGCACCCACCAGGCCGGTAGACCAGCGGCCACCATCAGCGGCGCGGCAATGAACAGGAAGCCCAGCGCCGGGTCGCTGCCGTACAGCACGGCGACGGCGCGCGCGCTGTCGAACAGGCCCGGCATCCAGTTGCGCACGACCACGACCAGGGCCGGCCCCATCAGGGCGGAGAAGAGAATGGTGACGAAGAAGCGCACGCCCGCTTCCTTGGCGGTTTTTGGCCACATGAACATGAATCCCAGTGAAGTTGCGGCAGCGCCGGCCAGGACCGGGATGCCAAAAATTTTAATCAGTGCGCCGCCAGCGGCGGTTGTTTCGATGGCCATGTATGCCTTTCAGGTGGTAGAAATGAAAAAACCCGCCGAAGCGGGTTTGTGGTGGAGCATTGAATTTTTATGCCGCCTCGAGCGCCGCCAGCCGCGCCTCCTGGCCGGCAGCGATAAACATGGCCAGTTCGTCATACCGGAACGCGTAGCGGTCGCCAGCCTCCAGCGTGACCTCCGTATACGCCGCGCGCGCCTCGACGGCAGAAACGCCCGCGCTCGCCAGCACAGCCGGCGTGATGACATCGCCGAACGAATTGAGCACTTCCGGCACTGCTTCGGTGGCGGGAATGGCTGGCCGGGCCTCGATGGCCGGGTGCTCGATGGTCTGCTGATCCCAGGTGTCGTGGCAGATAAATCCGTAGTTGAATGGGTCCAGGCCGTGGGCCTGCATGATCTCCACGGCGCATTGCACGGTGGGACCAACGTGCTCGCGCGCGTCGGCGCCTTTGCAGTCGACAGCGTCACGCCAGCGGTAAATGCCGATGGCGCGCACCAGGTCCTTGGCAGCAGCAATCTCGGCCGCATTCAGGTCGCGGAAATCGCGCTTCATGCGCGCGTCGGAGGTATTGATGGTACCCGTGCGGGCATAGATTGTCCGGTATGCTACAGACGCCCGACCAATATCATACGTGTTGTCCTGGAGTGGTCCGATCGCCCCTGCTGTAATGCTCGCGTTTGCCAGAACCGCCCCAGGCGTCACATTGAAAGTGTTCTCATTTCCCAGCTTGAGACCAAATACCGGGGGAATTGAGTGAGCGCTGGCGGGCGGGCCGCCAGGGTAATACTCAACCTCTTGAGGAATCGACATCGTGGAATCCGTGTAAATACTCAGAGTAGAAAGAGCATACAGTTGCGCAAAGACCCTCCCATCAACATCAACAGACACAGCAATGCATGTATCAGATGGACTGGCTCCAATCGAGTAAAAGTGGCCGCGCACCACGCCGTCAGCATCGCAGCGCAAGGAAATAACCGTCTGCATCGCATTTCCGCTTGCGTCTCGCGCAAAAAATGGCGTAGTTCCAGATATTCTGATGACAGCCTCTGTAGCGATATTCTGTGGATTAACTTTGGCCACCATCCACCAGCCCCCCTTATCCCCGCCGATGACAAACACCGACTCAGCAGTGCGTAATGATTTGATCGTGGGAGCAGTCAATTGCCCAGTCAATGTACCGCCCGTCAGCGGCAACGCATTAAACGGCCCGGCCGTAAACGCCCGATCCATTTCATTCAATTTCTCATTGACATTCGGCATGCGATCATAAAATTTGTCTGCCATTTAAATTCCCTCAATTTGAAGTGGTGCTGCATAAGTCTCGTAATACGGCGTGGCCACGGCGTCGATATTGCTGGCCTTGCCATAAAGCATGTGGTCCTGCTCCAGCAGCGGATCAGGGTTTTCAGGGAACAGGCTGAACAGCATGGCCTTACCCTTGCCGTTCTCGCGCAAGATGCGCATGAAGAGTGCACGGTCCGTTGGTGTCAGGTGTGCCAGGTTGATGCTGAGCTTGTCGCTGGTTGGCCGGACCTGCGTCTTGAGGTCGCCGGCGCCCGTACGGTAATCCTCGCTTCCGTCCTGCAGCTGCAGCTGTGCGCCGTATTCGGCGTTATTCTCTGGCGACCAATAATCGCCCACCACCAGGCGCGAAATTTCCAGATAGCCTTCCGGGCTTTGTGGCGCCGATACCTCGATTACCAGCTGGCGCACGCGTACCGGGGCGAACCAGGCGACACCGTCAGCGCCGCCACCGCGCGCCCAGGTGCTGACGCCGCCGTCCTTATACGCATTCCAGCCCAGCGGCAGCACGCCCCAAGGATAGGTTCCATGCAGCGCGGCCGGACACGGGAAGACGATGCCCGTATCGAGCACCGGCGCGGCGTCTCCCGGCTGCGCGTAGCCGCGCACGCGCATACGCGCGCTGCTGGTCATGTTGGTGTAGATCAGCGCCACGCAAGCAATAGATTCCTGCGTTGGCCAGATGGCGGTAATAGTCTGGGCCGTTCCCGTAGCGCGCAGCACTGCACTTTTTCTGTCTAAGTGCAGGTTGGCCGGACCCAGCGCCCCAGCCTGGCTCGAAGCGGTCAGCACCGCGCGGTCGGCGGCGTTGTCGTGAATGATGCGCAGATTGGTCATGGCAGCAGTGCTCCTTCCAGGATCAGGTAAGTGGTTGGCGAAATATACCCAGTGGCAACACCAATAGGCTCGTTGGCGGCATATTCCCAGCGCTGCTTCGACACCATCACCTCGACTATCTCGGTACTGGACGTGCGGCGCCACATCCCCCGATAGAACTCGGCGCGCCAGCGATTGGGGCCGGCGTTGGGATCGTATGACGGGTCGGAGGTTGGGCAGCCCATCACCACAGGCCGGGTCAGCGCCGGGATCGTCATGACGTCCCCATTTGCGACACCAGAAGCGAGCGGGAACAGCGGGTTAGGACGGCTGAAGTCGTAGGCAAGAGTGCCATTGGCGTTGTAGAACGCCGCACGGATGCCACCGTTGTATAGCGTCGATGCGAATCCGTAGGCCCACACCGCCAGGGGCGACTGCACGGAATCGAACTGATACGCATCGCGCGACGAGCCGCAGTAGCAGACGACCTCCCACAGCCCTGGCGACACCTCGGACGATGAAATGATGCCGACGTTGCTATCGAGCGGCATATCCAACGCCCATATTACCGGCCCATCATGCGCAATACGGTACGTGGAGTAGCCCCAGGTACGGCCGGGCATGGTGCCGGTGGCACTGCCATGCGGCTGGACCACCTCGCCATATTGGGTAGCTCGCCCAATACAGGTCAAACCCCGAGCATCGCCACTGATCACCAGATCCTGACCTGGATTTCTAAAGCGTAGTTTAAATGTCATTTTGCGAACAGTACGACGGTTTGGCCTTCGGAAAAGCGATGGAAAACAAATCGCAAATGCCCTAACGAATTGTCGGTGGTGTAGTTGACGTAGCCGCCTGTGCGGCCGGCGCCGATGGCGTAGCCGCCGGCACCGCTGAAATCGGGGAATTCCCATGTCGAGCCGCCTGGCGCGACGGTGTAAAAGCCCAGCGGCACGCCGCCGACAGCAAGGCTCGAATCAAACACGATGCGTCTCTGCGCATCGCGCACGCGAATGCCATACGCCATCAGTATTCCCCCAGCTCGATGCGCGGCACGTTGTTCGCGTCATAAAAACTCCAGCCGGTGCCGCTCAGATCGTAGCCGGCGCCAGTACCCGTCGCCAAACGCCCTGGACTGCGGATGAGCTGAAACGTCCCCGTGGCTCCCGACAGCGCACCGCGAAAAGTGCCGCTGTTCGCATAGAAATTCCCATTCCGATCCAGAAGCCATCCTGCCGTGCTGCCATTCCAGTTGCTGCTATAAATATCGCCACCGATCTGAGCATTCACGATGGCCGCGTTGGCGATATAGGTCGGCGAGTTGGTCGGCGTAATCTGGCCGTAAAGGTTGTCGCCGAGTGTCGCGCCTGGCCCGTCCGCCCAGGCTGAGGGTACGGTCTGCGCCGCTAGTGCCGTGCCGAAGTACCACATGGAAAGGAAGAGGTATGCATCAGTCCCGCCATTGCCAACAAGCACACTGCGAAGATAACCAAAAGCTGCCCCTACAGGAGCGGCAACAAACAACGTTGATCGGCCCCAATTAGCCAGCCCTCCTGCAGCCGAATTATTAGACACCACGCTGCCGGATACTTCGGTGAGGTAAGTGCCATTTACATCATAAAAGGCAATGTTCACAGCGCCGCGGCAGCGATGTGCGCTCATATACACACTGAATTCGTAACGCATACCCGGAATTACCGGAAACTTTCGGCTTACCGCCCCCTGCCGTATTCCCACGACAGCGCCGGTGGTAGCTTCTGCAACAGTTCCAGTGCACCGGACATAGACGCCTCCAGCACCGCTTGGCACATAGGGAGCGTAACTAGCCGCAAAAGTGGTTGTACTTGGGGAGTAAGAATAGTCCAGGAAAAAGCCCCCTGTACCTCCGATACCTTCAGCCGTAGGTGGTGCAGGAGCAGAGTTACCTATCAGGTTACCTGCGCCTATACCGGCATTCATATAGTTCGCCGTCAAGGGCGTGCCGGCGCTGAGGATGATATTGCCAGCCGCGTCCATGATGCTCAGGCCGCGCGCATCAATCTTGTTGGCCGTAACGGAGTCTGCCGCCAGCGCCTCGGTGGCCACCGACCCGTTGACCAGCAGATTGCCGTTCAGCACCGTGCCCAGCACCAGCCATGCGCCGTTCTCAAAATACTTCGTCACTGCATGCGTCGCGTCATACAGCGTGACGACGTCGCGGTTGACCGGGGCGCCATAGCCTGCACGCCCCAGCTCATACACCGCCGAGGCATCTGACCAGGTCGAATAGCCGGGCGCCGTCACGGTGACGGTGCCGCGCTGGCCAGTGGCGCCGTCGGCCGCCAGCCGCGCAGCTGCCGCCCATTCGCCTGGCGCGATATCGTCGGTCGCCGTGCGCGACGCGGCCGTGGCGCCGGACGTGAACAGATAGGCGCCGCCCGCCGTCGACACCTGCGCCGACCAGCCATTGTTCAGCCCGGTCAGCACGCCCGTGGCAAAGGTGAACGTACAGGCCGCGCTCGGCAGCGCCGGCGCGACGTTGGTGGCGCCGCGCTGGTAGATACGCACGGGCGCCACATTCAGGCCGTCCACGCCATTGTTGCCGTTCTCACCATCGGCACCATCCTTCGCCAGCAGCACGGCCCCGGACCACTCGTTGGCCGCGATATTGTCCGTGGCGTTGCGCGAGCTGGCCGATGCTACACGCACGTACAGCGGCGCCGTGCCGGCCGGAATATTCTTCGACCAGCCATTGGCCAGGTCGTTGCCGGCCGGCGTCGTGATGCTGGCCGTGGCAAAGGTAAAGATCACGTCACCTGGCGAATCGCCAGGCACGGCAGCCGCGCGCTTGTATGCGAAGGCCTGGCCCGTGTTCATGCCAGCCAGGCCTGCGTCGCCGGCGGCGCCATCGAAGACCTTGCTGATCATGTAGTTGCCAATGTAGTCGACGCCGAATTCGCGGATGCGCGCCTGCACCAGGGCCGTATCCGTGGTCATGCTGGAAAAATCGACCGTGGCCACGTTGCCGTTGACGGTCAGTTGCGTTCCGGCAGACACCGAAAACACGATATCGCCCACCACATTCACCGGCTTGGCGGTGATGGCAATCGAGCCGGGTGCACCGGCGCCGGCGCTGTTCACGCGAAACACTGGCGTGCTGCCGGCCAGCAGGATTGCTTTGCCATCGGCCGTCGTGCTGAATCGCTCCGCCGTGGCTTGCAGCAGCTTGTCACGGGCACCACCGATGGCGGTCATACAAGCACCCCCACCGTCACGCGCCCGGCCAGCCATTGGTGCGACAGCAGCACCACCACGCCAGGCGCGCCGTCCTGCAGGCCGAAGCGATCATCACGCAGCAGCACAGGCTGTCCCAGTTCCAGCATCATCATCTCAGGCTCTCCGTCAAACTCGTAAATCGTGCGCTGCACCTTATTCAGCGCCAGGCGCCGCGCCGCTTCCGCTTGCGCGTCTTCATTGGTCTTGAGGCAGGTATCGATCTGCGGCGGGTCGTCCGTCAGGCGATAACGCACGCGCACCGCTTCATCGACCGCCGTCTCGGTCAGCCATTCCGTGGCGTACAGGTCGGCGTGCGCGGCAGGAATGCTGGTCGTCAGGCTGGCCTGCACAGTCCAGTTCTTGTCGAAACCGATCTTGACGGCCGCCACCACCGGCAAGCGCTGTACCGGCCGCAGCGTATCGAGCCGCATGTCGTCCGGACCGATCTCCACCGGCACGCCGGCGGCAGGCAGCGCGATCTGCACCAGGCGCAGCTGGCCCGTGCGCGACATGACCGCCTGGGCGCCCACGCTGGCCGCCAGTTGCTGGATGGCTTGCGCCTGGTTCATACGGTCCGCAACGTACAGGCCCACCAGCTGCGGGTGAGCTGCATCGAAGGCGGCCAAATTGGCAAGGTCCAGGTCGGCCAGGGTGAAGCGGTCCGATGCCTTGCCATAAGCGGTGGCAATCCGCTGCACCAGCGGGGCGATGCGGGGCGCGTAGCCGCCGCCCTTGTCGCCCTGCACGCTCACCGTGATCGCCGCCGAATACGGCGGCGTGGTCAGGTTGAAGCGCCCGGCCTGGTCGTTCAAGGCCACCGCAATCGGCTTGCCATTGGTGCGCACCTCGAAACTCGACTCGACGGCGCCAAGAAAGCCATATTCCAAGGTGACCGGATCAGTCAGCATCGGCGTGACGTTGTGGCATTCGCCGAACGGCACCGGCAAGATCGCATCCTTGTTCGGCGTCGCACCGCCCAGCTTGGCCTCGGTGATGGGGGTATCGAGGCGCTGCAGCTTGTCACGCAGGGACAGGTTGATCGATTCGCGCGACGAACTACCGATATCGGCGACGATGCCGTCAAAGACCAGCCGGAAGTCGCTGCGCGGCCACGCAGGATCGCCGGCCCAGGCCTTGATAGGGCGATTGCGCCAGACGTCGGCGAGCCAGCCATCGAGCGCACCATCACCGTTATCGAGCTCAATATCGCCGCCTGACAGGCCAGCCTCGCCGGTCAGGCTGACCTGCTCCGTGAAGGCCAGCCCGCCGGTGGCCAGCGGCAAATACTCGACGTTGGGCGGGATATCTGTCGATTCGGTGACATACGGCCAGGACGAGATAAAACGCGTCACTTCGACGCCCGCCACATTGACCTGCGCCTCGATCAGCACCATGCGAGTGGCCGACGGGTTTTGCAACCACGCCAAAAATTGCGCATCTGTCATGCTGAATACTCCACTTGTTGCGCCCAGGCGGATGCCTTGGCGGATTTGTCGACACCGGCCACGACCGTCTTGGCCGCTTTGTCGTTCGACTCGACCGTGGCCTGAATGGTGGCGCCGGTCTGCTTGTCCTGGTCGGCGCGCAATCCTTTGACCTCCTCCCGCAGGCCCTTGATCTCGGCCACCAGGGCATCGGTATTACCGCCGCCCTGGCTTGGTGCGCCACCGAAGTAGCGGCGCATGGCCGCTGCCGCTTGCGCGTCGACCACCACTTCACCGCGATGCAGCTCGGCCGCGTAGCCATCAAACGGCACATTGGCCAGGCCGCCGGCATGGGAGCCATCAAACTGCACGCCCAGGCCGGTCGCCGTGCCCATCGCCGCGTGCAGGTTGGCGATGGCTTGCGCCACCGTCAGCACGCTGTCGTTGATGGTGATCAGGCCCGAGACCTGGGCCTTGAGGGCATCCAAGCTGGCCTGCTGCACGTCGACCTGGGCCGAGGCCCATTTCAGCGCCTCGTCATTGGCCGCCAGCACGCGCGCGTAATCTGCCGCGTACTTGGCATCTGACGCGTTGACCACCTGCGAAGCCGTCAGGAATGCCTGCTCGGCGGCCGACAGGCCAGACTGCGCCGTCGTGTCGCCGGCATTGGCCGCCGCCAGGGTCTTCTCGAACTGGGCGCGCGCCTCGGCGTATTTCTGCTCCGGCGTCAGGATGGACTGGTTGCCCAGGGCCATGCTGGCGTTCAGGCCGTTGAGGGTTGCCACCCACGATTTCGATTTCTCCAGCGCCGTCGTGGCCGCTGCCGATTCCGTCTCGTAGGCCTTGGCCAGCGCATCCTTGGCCGATACCACCGCCTTGGCCGCCTGCACCTGGTCGAACAGCGCACGGTTGACGGCGGCGATGCTGGAGCGCTGGATGGCCAGCAGTTCCGTTTCGCTTTTCGTCAATTCGTTCAGCTGTTTTTGCAGGTCCAAGTGTTCGCTGGCAATCTCGCTTGCCGACTTGACCACAGCAGCGTAATTTCCTGTCGCAGCGGCAAGCTGGTTGCTGTAGTCGGTGGCCGCCTTGAATGCCGGCGCCAAGGCCAGCAGCTTGATGTACATCTCTTGGCCGCCCGTGCTGGCCAAATCCAGGCCCAGCACTACGTCCTTGTACTGCTCCACTGATTTGACACCGGACATGCCCAGCTTGCCCAGCGTATCGGCCACGGTCGACAGCACGGGCGCCATCTGCTCGGCTTCCGTCAGGAAGTTCTCGGCAAAGAAGCTGGTCCCGCTAGTGAGCGCGTCCAGGCTGCCAGCCAGCTTGATCAGGTTCTCGCGCGCGCCAATGGTGGCCACGCCCACGGCGCCGAAGGCATCTTGCGACGTACGGCCGATCAGCTGCAGCACCGCGTCGACGCCGGCGTAGTTCCCGGCTACGCGCTGCAGGGTCGTGCTCAGCTCTTCATTGCCGATCTTGAACTGGCCGAGGCTCGGTACCAGCTCCAGCGCAATCGCATTGCCCACGCCCTCGAAGAATTTGGTGACAGCGCCCAGCCTGTCAGCTTCCGTGGTGAGGCCGGTCAGGTTGATATTCAGCGCCTGGGCGCGCGTGGCCAGGCTAGAGGTGTCGACGCCCAGCGTATTAGCCAGTGTGGCCGAGACGTTGCGGATGGCTGCATACGTCTCCACAAACGCATTGGATGTCGTGGCGTCGACGGCTTTGCGGTCCGTATCCGACTTGTCGCTGCGCAGCCAGCCGCCTTTCTGCGTCCATTTGGCATACTCGTTTCCCGCGAACCCACTACCGGACAGTGTCCCGGTGATGCCAGTTTCCCCATATTTCTTGTCGCCCATGCCGAAGATGCGGTTGCCGATACCTCCGATAACACCGCCCAAGGCGCCGCCAATAGCCGCGCCGATAGGTCCGCCCAGGAACGCGCCTGCGACGGCGCCAACTCCGGTACCGCCAATCACCGTGGCATTGCTGCCATACTGACCGGAGATCAGTTTGCCTCCGAGCACCCCAGCGGCGATGCCAGCAGCGGCTGTAACCGCCGCTCCAGCAAAGGCCCCAGAAGTCAGCGCCGTACCCGTGCTGGCCATGCCCGCCGATCCATAGGCTGCGGAAGCGGCGGCGGCCTGCGCTCCCGTCATCCCCATGCCGGCACCGAAAGCGGATACGGCAGAGGAGCCGAAGAGATTGCCCAGGGTGGCGATGCTGCCGCCGATGCCTGCGGCCACACCGGAGAATCCCTGCGTGGCAATGGTGTAGGCAGTTTTAGCGCTTTGCGCAAGGTTCGCCACGCCGCCAAGTCCGGCACCGGCAGCACCGCCGACCGCGCCCAAATCACCGGCCATCGCCAGGCTGGTGGCGCCTGCCCCGGTCACCGATGCGCCGATGTTCAAGATCCACTTCTTGATCGTCATCTGGTACAGCAGGTCCAGCAGGCCGTTTTTCAGCGTGTCCCGCAGGCGGTCGAAGGCAGACTTCCCCGAGTCGAAGATGGATACGAAGGTATCGTGCGCCGTCGTGTCGATCGATTCCCACATTTTTTTGTTAGTTTCGATCTGGGCTTGCGCCAACTTCACCTGATCCTGTTGGTCCAGGCCCTGTGCCAAACGAAGTCGCGCTGCACGTTGGTCTTCCAGATACTTGAGGATCGCCGGGGCTTGCGCAATTTCCTCTGCCGTTGCTCCAGCGGCAGCCTGCCCTTCCATAAACTGCCTCTGGTAAGCGATGGCCAGATCCAGTCGGGCAACCTCTTCGCGCTCAATGACGCTGCGCGCCTTTTCATGGATATGGTTCGAATCCTCGATCTTTTGGGCCTCTTGATTGATGCTAGAAATATACTTATTCATTGCATCGTTCGAGGCAGCTACTAACGCATCTTTGCGTACGCGCTCCTCCTCATCACGATATTTCCGATCCGCGAAAAACGTCTTTTCAGCTGCATCAAGCTTGCCAAGGATTGCTTCGGCCTCTTTCCGGTGCTTTTCCTCCTCTGCCTTCGTGGCGTTTTTGTGGCTTTGGAGCGCGGCCAGCTCGCGCTGGTAAGAATCCACCTCTGCCTCATAAGTGGCAGTGGCATACGCGCGTTTGTTCTCAAAGGCCTGATCTGCGGACAATTCCCCGGCTTTCAGGTAAAGATCATCTAATTTGCTCAGGGCGTCATAGTGCTGCTTTGCCTCGGCTGCCTCGCGCTCGTAGCTCTTGATCTGCGCGGCCAGGCGAGTGTTCTCGGCCTGGTCGGCCTTTGGTTTTGGCTCGCGCCCTTCCGTGTCGCGGTAAGTCGGCGTTCCCACATAGACCGAGTTTGCAAGTGCAAGTTGAGCATCTTGTTGAATTTTCAGGCTTTTCCCAGCGTTCGCGATCATCAACGCCTGGGACTTGGCGCTATAGTCCGCATCCACCTTCAGCTTTGCGTCGGCCTCTTGCTTTCTCTTGGCGGTCTGCGTCGCCTGCCGTTCTTCATATGCCCTTTCAAAACGCCCGACAGTTCCCGCCAAGGCAGCCTGCGCAGCTTCATAAGCCACATTTTCTTCGGCCAGCTCAGTTGCACGTCGAGAATCTCGTTTTGCTACCCAATTTGAAACGGACTGACCGTCCTCGAGTTTCATCGGCGCGCGGTCGTAGCGCTTATTGATTTCCGCCCCTGCCGATTGGTGTGCCAGCCAAGCTCCGGCCATACGGGCGCCAGTCATAATCGTATCGATTGTGTCTGCCACTCCGACCAGAACCTTAGTCAGCGACACCCCCCAGTCATGCAGTTCCCCATTGCGAGCAAGTTCGCTTACCTGCCCGTTTGCATCCTTGAGGTGCGCAGTCCAACCCATGACGACCACGGTCAAAGCCTCTGTAAAGGTTTCGCCGATGGTAGTTTTCAGGTCTTGCGTATAACGTTGCATCGACGTCAACTGCTTCCCAGCAGTGCCCATCGCAGCCTCGTAGGTCCCGGCAATGTCGGAACCACGCTCAATAACGGCGTTCAGCCGGGCTTGCACCCGCTCGTTTTCCGAAAGCTCCTTCGTGGTCTTGCCAAGCTCATCGGCCATTTGGCGATATGCTGTTTGCAAATTCACGTTGATGCCGATGTTTCGCAGAATTAACACGTTGCCACGCGAAATACCGTTCACCAGACGGTCGAATGCATCCGACGAATTCAGGTGCCCGATAACGGCTGCGTCTTGTGCAATACGCGCCAAGACCGTAGCGTTTTTCAAATCAACGTGGGCCTGAACAAGCTTCACTGCGGACTCGCGCGATTCGACCATCGTGATACCCTGCCGCGCAATCGCGTCCGTCGCGGTCATCATTTGCGTTTCTGTATAGCCTGCATTGCGCCCGACTACCCTCATTACCACACCCAATGTTTCATATCGAGCAGCCAACAAAGTGGATTCTTTGATGTAATCAGCAATCTTTAAAAGCGCAAAGCCGGCAGCTAATAATTGCAACGCGCCCGTCAGGCGCCCGGATGCGGCAGACGCATCCTCCTTAGCCTTTGCGGCGGCCTTGAGTGCATCTTCATGCGCTTTGATTGTCGCGATTGCTCGCTGCGTTTCCTGGGTAACGCCCATCTGCGCGGCCTGATAGGCCAGCAACTGCGTGCGGCTCATGCCGATCGTCGCCGCCTGCTCGCGCATGCGCTCGATCAGCTGCTGCTGGCCAAGCGTCAATTGCGTGGTCGATCCGCCCAGCGCCTGCGTAGCCTGAGCCGCCAAGCGCGCCTGCTCAGCCTGCGCACGCATGATTTTGGACGTGTCATCCATTTGGCCATTGCTGATGGCCGCACGTTGGCCGGTGCGCTGCGTGGCATCGCCCAAGGCATCGACACTTTTGGCCGCATCGCCGCCGCGGCGCCATACACCGGCCGACGAGTTGGTGAAGTTGTCCAGTGCACTTACGCCTTCCGCCGACGTCGAGCGCACGCGCGCCGTCGCTGCGCTCAGCGAATCAACGGACGTGGTTGCCCCAGCCACTTTTGGCGCGACCCGTGCACCGGCATCACCCAGCGCATCGACAGCCGCCGCACCCTCAGTCGATTTTGTCTTAGCGCCAGCGCTTGCCTCGCCCAACTTGTCGACAGCTGCAGTGGCACCAGCAGTCTTTTGCTCGACGCGCACCGCTGCCTCACCGAGGGAATCCAGGGCTTTGCTGCCCTCGGCCACCTGACGCGTATCGATGGAAAGTCCAAGTTGGGCGATATCAGGCATTTATTTTTCCTTCTTATTTTGGTGATAAATAAACAGCGCATCCAGGCGATCGATGACGGCTTCTTCGAACGGATCGAAGCGCACGCCGTGGCGCGCTTGCCAGGCCAGTATCTCGGCACTGGTCAGCGCGTTCACGGCCATACCGCACTGGCGCTTCTGGTTCAGCTGGGTGAACCACGTCCAGATATATGCAAGCTCGGGCGGCAGCTGCGGCATCGCCGGCGCATCGGGCGCCCGATAAAGCGGATTTTTCCGGGCGATGTCCAGGTGATCTCCCTTGGCGTTGCCATCGCCTGCAGCTGCAGCACGATCAAACAGGTGATCGGCATACAGCAGCAGGGCCTGGGTCAGACCTTCAAAAAATTGGCGTCATTTTCCAAGGCTGCCGTGACGCGGTCCTGCCAAGTCGGGTACTTATCGAAGGCGGTGGCGATCAGCCCCTTGTCGAACGGCACGGCCGCGCCGTTGCTGGTGAAACCGTACCAGTCAACGGTCACCGCCAGCGCCAGGCGCTTCTGGTTGTCATCGATGACGTGCACCAGCTGATCCGCGCCTTCATCAGTGGAAGCGTCAATGGCGGTCTTGCGCTTGGCCGACTTTTTGTAGCCTTCGGCGCGCACGGCGTGGCTTTCCTTGCGGTACTCGTCGGAGTTCTTACCGACAATCTTGATGCCGGCCACGGGCTCGCCGTCGGCGTCGAAGATCACGGGCACGTCGAAGGTCACGCGCGCGGCAGGCGCGGACAGGTTGGCGATATCGAAGCCAGCGACGGCCAGGGTTTGTGCGGTGTTCAGGGTTACTTGGGTAGTGTTCATGGATAGTGCCTTTCGTGGGTTTGATAAGTGCCCGTGCCGGCCGCCGCGCCCACGAAGGCGACAGCGACCGGTCGGTGCTGGGTTGGCTTGCGCCAAAAAGAAATCCCGCCGTGAGGCCGGGCTATGGTTTACAGGCTCGTGTCCTGGAAAGCCACGGTCGTGGCCTCGTGTTGGGCGTCGGCGCCTTGGTAGCGCAGAATGTCGAAAGCACAGGTCACGATCTTGTTTTTCTCGCCATCATCGACCTTAGCCGAGGTGATCTTGATGCGGCCCATGGCGATCGTCATCACTTCGGCCAACGGCGCCGTGCTGGCTGCCATGGCGTAGGCCAGCGACAGCTCGACCTCGTTCTTGAAATAATCGAGGTAGACGGAGTCCTGCATCAGCACCGTGAACTGGCCGCTGCCCAGCACCTTGCCGCGCGAGGCAGCCGTGGCGAACTTGGAGCCGATCACGGGATCGATCTTGACCTGGCCATCCAGCGACAGCGACATGCCCGTGCAAATTTGCGAAGGGATGCCGGCGACTGACAGCATCGCGGTGGCGCCGGAAAACTTGCCGGTGCCGGGCGTGGCCGCAGGCGCGTTGAAGTACGCAGCCGGCGTAGTCGGGCCCTCCAATTTGCCCATCAAAGTGAAGTCCATGCTCGTGATGCCGTTCGGCTGCACGGCCATATCGACCTTGCTCACCAACTGGTCGATGAAACAGCGATTCACGGCGATGCCCGGATCCTGCACCTCGGCGGTGAACCAGTCCGTGGTGTGCCCGGTCAGCGGCGTGAAGCTGCGCTTGCCGGTTGCGGTCACGGTTACCGGGTCGCCCTCGACCTTCACCGTCATGGCACTGCCGTCCATGAACTGGCCCGTCAGCTTCAGCGCGGTGGCCGAGGTGACAAAGAAGTTCTTGGCATTGTTGGCCGCGCCGGTGGTCAGGAAGCCGCCGATGCGCACGACGGTGCCGGCGCGGTGTCCATCAGCCAGGAACGAGCCGGCGCTGCGCGTCAGCCCCGTAGCGCCCGATGCGATGGTGTTTTGCGCTGCAGTGACGCCGCCAGCAGTGAAGTCTCGGCGCAGCAGCGCGGCCAGCAGCACCGCATAGGTGCCACAACTTGCCTCGCCCTTGATGGCGCCCGAAGTCCGGAAGTTACCCAGGCGCGTATCGCTCTGCTGCTGGCTGGGGTCGATTTCAGCCGAGGAGTACTTGTCGGCGTCCGTGTCGAAGGTCGCGGTCACGCGCGGATAGAGGCGGCCGGCGGCGGTCAGCGCCTTCGTGCCTTCCGCAGTTTGCTTGCCGATAACGAGCAGGCTGTCGATGCCGTTTGCAGTGGTCATGGTGTGGATTGCCTTTCTTTGGTCGAAAAAAAAGACCGCCGAGGCGATCTGTGTGGGGTAATGCGGGTTACAGGTTGCAGAAATACCGTATCTTGACCGGGATCATCCAGCGATCGCCATCCTCGCGGCCATCGGCAATTTCGGGCGTGCGCTCGATCTGCACGGTCACATCGCCCTTCGTGAAGCATGCGCCGCGCCTGAATAGCGCCGCGATCATCTCAGCGCGCGCACCGGCCGCCGCAGTGCCCTGCCCTGGCGGATACAGCAAGCTGACCTGGAAGATGCCGCGCTCCTGGCGTGCACCGTCGCCCATGGAATGGTTGTTTGGTTCCGCCGGCAGCAGGTAGGCGGCTTGATACGGCCGGCCGGTGACTGGGGTGTAAGGCACGTTCTGCCAGGCGGTATCGATGGCCGGCATGAGGCTGGCCAGGGCGGCCTCCAGGGCTGCGCGTATTATTGGTTGGCTCATAATTTGTATGTCGAGTAGCCTTGGGCGAATTCGCTTGCGGTGGTCCCGTCGCGCACGCCATTCACTGCGTTGTCCACGATGGTGCGGAATTCCACGACCGTCAAGGCAACCACGCCTACGGGCGCCTGACGGGACCAGCCCTCCTCAATGCGCTTCGCATAAGGCAAATTGTTGACCAGGTAGATCACATCGCCCGCCTTCGCTGCACTGATCGTGCTGCCGTGGGCGGCGATTGTGGCGCTACCGTCCTTGTCGATCAGGTCGCGCACGCCAGCCGCCGGCGAGCCGATGGAAAGCTGCCAGTTGGCGCGGAAGCGGCCGCCGGTGTAGCCGGGCGGCGGTTTGTGCTTCCAGAACTTGGCGTCACCGACTGGCGAGCGTTGCACCAACTTATTATCGATCTTCATGGTCATGGCGCGCACGACCAAATCCTGGTTGGCCTTGGTCTTCGCAATGAATTCGGCGATCTGCATGGAAAACGACATATTGGCCATCAAATCCCCCTGAGTTGCAGCGTGTGCAGCACGGCCACATCAACTGGTGCAGTGGTTTCAACTGCCTTCACGGTGTAGCTGGCGCCGCCGAACAGCACCAGGTCAGCCGTGGTCGGCGCCAGCATTGACGCGCCGTTGCGTTGCAGCGGCGACAGCAGCATCTTCTGGTCGCCCGCCAGGATCAGCGTGCCGTCGATGTTCTCGGCCTCGTAGGCGATCTTCACGCCCGTACCTTCGTAGTCCGTGGTGATGGTGGGCGCCGCGCCCAGGTCCGGGTCGTATTCGCCGGTCACGACCTGGCGCAGCACCACGATGCCGCCCTTGCGGCGCAGGGAGGCGTCGGCGCGAGCAGCCGTCTTTGCGTAGTCGACCATCAGTCAGCCTTCAAATAGTCATGCGGCGGGGTCTTGCCGAAGCGGACTGCCTTGATGGCGGCCCTGCCGTCGATCAGCGCGCGCAGCACGCGATGCCAGCCGTCCATAATGAAGCCCTCTTGACTCAGAATCACCGGATGACGGGTATCAACGTCCAGCGCGCGCCGCATGTGGTGTGCCATGCCGAACGGTGAGCCTTCTGGCGTCCAGACTTCGGTGCCGAGATAGATAGCCGCCAGTGGCAAGTCAAACGGCTCCAGGTCCTTGGAGCGAGCGATGAGGTTTGTGACCGTCCACACCTTGCCGTTATGGCTGTACGTATTCTCGTGGGCAGCGCAGCCCTCGATTTGCACCACCGGGAATGTACTCATGCTCGTGTCACCTTGATCGAATTACCGCTGCCGGCTGAGCCGAAGTAAGGCGCCAGGAGCGCGTCCACGGCCACGAAGCGCTCGCGCGCGTCTGTGGTGTTCTGGAAGTACTCTGTTTCCAGTGGGCCGGTCTTGTCTTTTTTGATCGCGTTTGAGCCGGTGTCGAGGTCGGGCAGAAGATCCTCGCCGCCGCCGGCGCGCACGGCCAGGTCGATACAGGCATTGACGATGTCGAGCGGCACGATGGTGCCGGGCACGATGAAGCCGTCGACGGCCACGTTGTAGCGCGGCCAGTCCAGCGCCTGGCGCTGATACACGCGGCGTCCAGCCCAGCGCGTGCGGTAGGTGGCCATGAAGATCGTCGCCTTGCGCAGGGCGATTTCCTTATCAGCCTCAGCCAGCGACGCCCAAGCGGTCAGGCCCAAACTGGCGCAGCGCGTGTCTGATGCGGCAATGCTGGCATAGGATTCGGCGTCGGGCAGGCCGGCGCCGGTTTCAGTAATGATGGTCATGTCACTTTTCCAACTAAGCGCCGCAACGCTGTCGCCAATGTGGGAACGAACGATGTCTCCATCGCCCACTCACTCGGGTGGCCTGCATTGAATTTGTATGAATTCCCGTTCAAATCGGGTTTAAACAGATCAGTCGCTGGGGCCGCCAGCCCCCGCGATACCAACGCACTGAGGTCGAGCATTTGTGTCAAAGCGAGCGTGCCAGGTAATAGTCGCATTGCCTGGGCATTCACGTACCTCCGCTCCGCTTCCGGAGCAGCGCCAAAGGTTTCTATCGGGGTCCCGGTCCAACAAATTGGCGTGATCCCGTTCTGTGCACAGTAGTCGAGCATATCTGATGTACGAATCAGTTGGCTCTGTGATGCGCGGCGCGTATAAATCACATCGTTTTGCGAGTAAGGACTGTAAGTGATAACGTCCGGCCGCATTACGGTCATAAGGTTTCGCGCCTGCTTCCAGTACTGCATGGTGCTCTTGCCAGACCATCCGCCATTGATTACCTGAATCGGCAACTCAGGAGACGATGCATCACACGCCGCCCGGTGGCCCCAAGCACTGACAGTGTCATTCATGTAAGTGCATTCGGTAATCGAATCGCCGATGTTCATGGTCGTGATTCCGCCATTCCTTGATTTGTATTGCACAAAAAACCATGGAATGATCGAGGCGACAGCAAGGCTGAAGCTATCCGTCAGCGTTCCGACATTGTCGGAGAAGCTATATGCCGCTTGATAAACACGATACCGGAACGCAGCACGCTGTGCAGCATCAGCCTGGTATGAACCGCCAGCAGGGATGCTCATCCATGACCACTTATGCGTAGCGTCACCAGGCATATAGATGCGGACCAACAGCAGTGGCCGCATGCCGCCGTCAGCCCGGGGGATCGATGATGTTGGCATCCAATCAGAAATCAAGAACGAAGGCAATGTCATACCTGACGGACCATCCACCGGTCGTTGATTGGGCAAGTTATCAACTTGCGCAAGTGGCAGCGTGCCGGTCGCAGCGCTGGCAAGATCGGTAACAATCGGCAGCGCTGACACGCCATCCCAGGCAGAGGTGCTTCTCCAAGTTACAGCATCCCAACCGTAATTATCAGTCTGAGAACGCAGCACGTTGTACTTCAACCCGCCAGCGATCGGCCGAAATGCATTGTCAGTCGTATCTGTAGATGCTGTTTCAGTTGCCGCCAACAATGCCTTGATGCCAGCGATCGGGCTGCCATTAATCTCAAAGCCTCCGATGATTAATCGCACTTGGTCGAAGTCTCCTTCCAGTTCCATCTTGATGGATGCTGTGTTCGCGCCGGTAGCGCCATTATTGTTGTTGGGTGCGCCCGAGCCGTGGACTGGCGTGTTGTTGAGCGGCCCGCGAGTCAAAATCCTGGAAAGCTTCAAAACTGGCACCGAGGCCAGCAAAGGGATCGCGCCTCCCACTGCCGCATCCACGCTCCCCACAGAGCACGTCACCAGAAAGCGCTGCTCCCCCGCATACGGCCCGATAGGCGCCAGCGCACCCGCGCCGATAGCCCACGACTGCAGCGAATTCGTGCCACCCTGAACCGGATCGAGGCGGTAGACGACACCAGCCGTGCCGGCAGTACCGCTGACATTCAGGACTTGGCCCTCGGGCAGCGTGATGGTTTGCGGCGTGCCGCCGGCGGTAATGGTTGGCATGGTGACTTTCGGGGGTGCGGTTTATGAGGCGCTCCGGCATGCGGGGCGGTGATGGATAGGGATTACGCCTTGGCTGCCTTCGGTGGCTTTTCGACCACGGCCGTAGCAGTGCCCGAGACAACTTGCGACTGTGCGGCAGCAGCGTCCTTGGCGGCCTGGAGGCTTGCCGCTTGGTCGCGCAAGCGCTGCGCTTCGACTTCGTTTGCCTGGGCCTGCTCGGCGATGCGATCCTTTTCGGCAGCCAGTTCACGCTCGCGCTCCAGCAGCTGATCACGCGCGGCCAACAACTCGGCCATCGTCGGCACGCGCTCGGTGGGCGCGCCCAGGTCTTGGTCGCCGTACAGCTCGTGCACGTCGGGGTTGTAATCGAACTTGTTGATAACGACGAACGGCCCCTGCGTGCGCAGGTCCGTCGATACAATTTTGAGGGTATCCATGGTGAATTCCTGGTGAGGCCCGGCAGCACCGCAGTGCCGGCCGGGCCGGGTTGATGATTGGCCCAGCAGCGCTTACGCGCCGATCAGAATGCCCATATGACGAGGTGCCACGGCCTTCACGCCCCAGGCCAAGTTGACCTCGTAGCGGACCTGGCGCTTCTGCTTGTAGATGCAGAACTCGTAAGTAATGCCGGAAACCGGGTCGGTCACCATCATCACGTCATCGGCCGAGTCGCCTTCATCCGGCATGGCCGGCGCGCGGCAAGCCAGCTGGATGGCCGAGCGGTGGAAGAACATGTTGCGGGTGGTTGCCGCGATCACAGTAATCGCGGTGGCACCGACAA
The DNA here is from genome assembly GCF_011601275.1 of Janthinobacterium lividum. Classification (GTDB taxonomy): domain Bacteria; phylum Pseudomonadota; class Gammaproteobacteria; order Burkholderiales; family Burkholderiaceae_D; genus Janthinobacterium; species Janthinobacterium lividum_E. Next base: position 30,975 of record NZ_JAAOLY010000018.1, read on the forward strand.
TTGCCTTGCGCAGGCCCGGCTCGGCCAGCACGATAGTGCCGCCGTTCGAGGTGTCAGCGTCGCCAGCCGCCAGCAGGTATTTGTTGTCGGCATCGCCAGCGAACGCCACAATGTCGCCCGTGATGTAGGTGCCGGTACCAGCAGCAGCCAGGTTGATCACCGTGGCACCGACGGCATAGCCCGCAGCATTGGTGGTCGATGCAGCCGCAGTGCCGGCAGGGACAAGCGAGCGGATCTGGCCCGAGTTATGGATGTCCCAGCCCTCGACCTGGCCGATGATGCCGCGGCGGAGCAGTTCATCGCTGTTCGCTTCGTTCGCCTTGAACAGGCCCGACTGCTTGCCGCGGATGTTCGAGATCGCGGACGAGCCCAGAACCATTTGACGGTCGGTCAGCGGCGCGCCATTGTCGTCCAGGATACGCAGCGGATTTGAGAAGTCGGTGAAGTCGGCGGCAGTGCCGAACGGGGTCACGTTGGCGGTACCGTAGGCACGCGAGGCGTAGATATGCAGCGCGGCCAGATCGGCCTCGACTTCATTGCCCAGCGTGCGCAGCGCCTGGGTAATGCGCTGCGCGTTGATATCGCCCAGCGTGCCGGCGTTGTTTAAGCCGCGATTTTCTTCGCCCGTGATGCCAAATGGCACCGAGCGCGCCTTCTGAATCGTCATGTCGACGTAGTTGATGGTCTGATTCGGCGTATCCGGAGCGTAAGCGCCTGGCATCAAATCTTCGGCGACCATAGGGCCGACGGACGGCGAACGCACGGTTTCATTGATTGCCGCGCGCTCGGCATTGGAATCGCGCGAAACAGCGGGAATCATGCCGATTTGTTCGCGCGAGATAACTTCCATCGCGTTGTAAATCGTTGGCAGCAAGCCATTCAGGGTAAGAGTGCCCATTGTTGTAAAGCCTTTCAAAAATGAAGAAGGCCCGCGAAGGCGAGCCATTGAGGGGTGATTTGAGTTTTAGAACAGAGAGGCCATCCAGCCCAAAGCACCCCGTCGACATCCATCGAAAGGGTACGTATAGAGCGTCAAGGCGACGCCCTGAATTGAGAATTTTTAACCGGCTACCGTTATGCCACTTTTCATTGCTGCGGCGCGATCTTGAACGCCCATCGACTCGAATTGGGCGCGGGAGATTTGCTTGGCGCCTGCGCCGCCGCCATTGCCGCCTTGGGCGCCACTACCAGATGCGCCGGAGCCTTTCAGGATCTGGTCCTTGAAAGGGCAAGCTTGCACCAGCTGCGCCAAGCCTTCATCGAAATCAGCGACCTCACCCGGGCGGGTCGGCGAGAAAATCTTGTTGCCGGCAGCGTCGTAGGGCACCATCTTGCCGTCCTCGACCTTGAAATGGCTGCCGAAATAGGCTTTTGCCATCTCGGTCGGGATAGCCAGGCGGCTCGGGTGCTTGTCGTCGGTCAGCAGCTTCGAACTGGCGAAGCCGCCGCCGATCATGTGGGTGTTCAATTCGTTGGTGCGCTTATCCAGCTGCGCGGTCAATTCCTGCAACTGCGTGGCGCTCGCCTTGGCTTGGGCGGCGACTTGCTCTTGCGCGGTCTTGGCGGCGGCATCCTGGATTTCCTTGACCTGGGCGGCCGTCTTCAGTTCGCCGGAACTGAGGCTCTTGACCGTATTCAGGGCGGCCAATGCAGCCACGCCGTCTTCGATGCCTTCGAAGGTCTTCAACTTGGCCTCTGCAGCCTCCTTCGCCTCGCGGTGCGTCTTGGCCTCGCCGTTCAGGCGGGTAATCGTGCCCAGCGTAGTGTCCGCGTCGAATGGCGCTTCGGTACCGTTCGGGTGAATGAAAATCGGCAGCTTTTTCTCGCCGTCGATAGCAATGGTTCCGTCTGCGTTGAATTTGAATGGCATGGTCGTTCTTTCCGGGCATCCGCCCTATTAATGGCCTTCCGGCCGTGCACCGCGTCGCGTCCGCTTGCGGCAATAAAAAACCGCCTCAAGGGCGGTCTGAAATGGTCATAAAAAGCCCGCAGGAACGGGGCAATAAATTAAATTAAAATCAATACAATTTCGATGCAGCAATTTGATCGTTTATGGACTTCCACGCGTGGGAGGGCAGATTGCCCTCACTAATGTAGGAGCAGCGCGGCGACTTTGTTCGGAACAAGTCCGCGTGACCACTGATTATTGGACTTTTAAGCCATTTTTTGGATGCCCTCATAAGCACGATGACTGCACCCCGTCGTGCTGCCGCCTCAGCCAATTCCATCATCAGAAGCTGGCTTGGTAAGCGAACGGTATCGTGATATTTATTGCTAGCCCATGGGTTAATTTGCAATGCAGCAATATTTGATGCTACCTTCTTGGCACCATGAATACTGCAAAGTTGCCGCAAACGCGGCTGCCACCAATTCCGCATCCCGGCTGGCGCGTCCTCATGTAGTCCTGAGAGCGGCCAACCATCCGCCCGGAAATGGTGATCATTCTCTGATGAGTTTTTATCGTACCCTGGATTGGCAAGCAGTAACACAACCGGACTCGTGTGGATATTGCCCTCGTATGGGCACGGCCCAAGGCTCATCTGCAAATGGTGCTCAGGTTTCGCTTTCAAGTTGTACTTCTCTACAGCAGCCGTATCAGCGGCGATTATTTGCTCAATCAATTTAGATCCGTTTTATCTTGAATCAATTCAGTCAAGGATAGACTCCGAATTGATGGTTAAAAACACATCTTAACTTATCGAGAATACTTCGCCTGCAATTCATCCAGCGTCAACTTCCGCCCCTTGAGGTTCATCAGGTCATTCAGCGTGATCTTCCCGGCCTCGTACATCTCGGCACGGCCTGGCCCCAAGTACTCTGCCCGCCAGGCCTTGTCCTTGCTGGCAAGGAAGCTGGCAAAGTTCATCTTGCTGCTGACCGCCCCGCCATCGCTGGGGCGCGTGCTGTCGCCCGGCTCGTCCAGCTCGATACCCAGGTCCTTGAAAGACTTGGTGCGCGTGCTGAGCACGCATCGGCAGCTGAAATGGATGGCGCCCGGTCCACCCGCCCACTCGTGGGTGTGGTTGATCGGCTCTTGGTCGTCCAGCGAGTACTCGTGCAGATCGCGCATGGCGCACAGCAGGCAGGTGTGCGAATCCAGCGTCGACAGCCAGACCAGGCATTCAATCAGGTCCGCATTCTGCTGGAACGACGCCAAGCGCGCCGCATTGGCCACGGCCTGCACTGAACTGTGTACCAGCGCGCGGGCATTCGCCTCGGACGTCTTCAGGATGCCGGGCATAATCTCCGTATCGCCGCCGGCGGCCTTGGAACTGGTGCCGATGACGCGCGCCACGATCTGCGAAGTCGTCTCGCCCTGTGCAGCACCGAGACGCACCTGGTCAGCGAACTTGAACTGCGTGGCCAGCTCCTGGCGCTTCCACCAATTGGCTGACGAGGCGCCCTTGATCAGGGTATCGCCGACCAGCTTTTCGAGGTAGGTCGCCGGCGGCAACTTCGCGCCCAGCTCAATCTTGAGACCCTGTGTCAGCACCTTGGCCGTGTAATCCGCCTCGATGCGTGTCATGCCCAGCAAGTTGCGCATGGCTTCCGCTTCGATGCCGCTGTAATGCGAGGAAATCACGGCATTCGATTCGCGCAGCAGCGCGGCCATCCGCTGCTTGCCATAACTCGACACCTCCCCCTCGCCCAGCTTGGCGACCAACTCCTTCGACATATCGCTCATCAGCGACACGATCTTGCCCTGCACGTCCGCCGAAAAGCGCAGCAGGTTCAGGGAATGCACGAGGAACATCTCGGCAATCCACTCTTCAAGGGCACCCATTTATGCCCCCATCAGGTCAGGCGGGGCCGACCGGATGCGCTCCTGCTCCGCCTCCCAGTTCAAGTCCGGCGACAGGATGCCGCGGCGCTGCAACTCGTTGAAGTAGGTTTCGCCAGAGATTTTGCCGCTGGCTGCGCTCTTGAACAGCAACTCCGCACTGGCCTCGGCCAGCGACGCGGCGCCGAAGTCTTTGAAAATGGTAATGTGGCCGCCTTCGGCCTCCCCCACCCATTCAGCCATGAACTGCAGCGCCTGGTCGCCGGCATCCTCGACGTTGCCCGCGATCTTCTGCAACGCGCAGGCGCCCTGCTCGTTATCAGCCAGGGTTTGCGATTCGGTCACGTTGCCCGGCTTGATCACCAGCAGTTCGGCGCCAGCCTGGCGCATGCGGTCTTCCAGGTCAAGGATCGACAGGCGGCCCGCTTCGATAGCCTTGCCTCCGTGCTCCACGAATTTCAGATCGCCTTCTGGCGCTTCCGTTTTCACCGCGCTGCCGGCGCCGACGGTAATGCCGCCCTCGCCCAGCATCTTGGCGAACAGGATCGGCACGCGCGCTACGTGCAGGATGTTCTGCTGGTCGCTCTTGCTCTGCCAGTGCTCCACGTTGCTGTGCGCTAGTTCCAACAGCGGCGGCGTGGCCTGCATATAGCCCAGGCGCTTGCCGTAGACCGGCACGAAGGGAATTATCTCCAGCGTGGTGACACCTTCCTCGTACAGCTCCCATTCCTTCTTGCTGCCGGCTTCGCGCTGACGCCAAGTCTGCCAGGTGCCGCGCCCCAAGACGCGGACCTGCTCGACTTCCTTGGTATCGAAGTCGCCATTCGGCTCGGACACGCTTTCTAGAAGCCGAAGCTGTGTCAGCCCGTTGAGACTGGTCGCGTTCTTGGGCAGCCAGCCCAGGACGTTCTGCACGTGCACCTGGACGAAGTACGGGCGCACGCCAGCGGCCTGCTCGTCGGCCTTCGTGACCAGGTTGCCAGCCTTGGGAAAGTCGACCAGGATGCCGGCGAAGCCGTAGCCCATCGCCTCCTGGGTGATCTCCGACAGGAAGCTATGCAAGTCGCGGCCGGAAAGGTCGACATTTTGAAGCCACGGTTTTAGCCGCTCCGGCACGTCCTCACCCAGCGTCACCGGCTTGCTGAACGGCTTGGCCGACAGCACGTCGATGGTGCGGGCGTAGGCTGGAAACAACGTGGCCACGGCCAGGCGCAGGTCGTAGCTTCCGGCGTCCTCGCCTGGCCATTGCGGCAGATACTTCTTGCCAGCCGCTCGCATGGTCTTCGTGCCGCCCAACAGCGCGGCAATCAGCGCGCAGTCCTCGTTCAGCTTCGCGGCTTCAGCTGATTGTTTGCGTACGGCATCGGTCATGGAAATCCTTGTTGTTACATCCGCAGCGGCGCCGTAGTCGTCGTGCTCTTCACGATCGGGTAGCGCTTTATGAGAAAGTAGCCATTCGCATCATTCGGGTGGTCGTGGCCGGATTTCTTGTCCGGCTGGCCGTCGGCGCCCCACACCTGCTGCTCCAGCGCCTCGGTGGTGGTCGGGCACTGGTCAGTGTTGATCTTCCAGCGGCGCTCGCCCTGCGCGTTCAGGATCATGCCGTTATAGGCGTTGACCCGGTCCTTGACCGCTGGGTTTGAGTGGTTCACTTCGAGCAGGAAGCCCGCCTGGCGCAAAATGGACAGGTCGGACTCGCTGGCGTTCTTGCTGCTGGTGTTCTGGCCGGAAGCATCCGGGAAAATCTTCACCTGGTGGCCCTTGTCCTTGAAGTCCTCCTTCAGGATCCTGGCCATGGCTGGCGTGTCGCGCACCTGCACGCGCTCGGCCAGCGTGCGCGGCAGCCCTTCCCGGACCACGTTGATACAGGCAGTCATGTTTTGCACGTTAAAGTCGAGGCCCACCATCAGCGGCTCGCCCGGCAGGATGATCTCGTTCGTGTGGTTCAGCGCGCGGTCGAAGTCGGCATACACGCTGCCGCTGGTCAGGTTGGTGAACTTGCCGCGCAGGTAGGCGTCGATCAGCGCCGGAGGGTAGCTGGCCATCAGCGACGGAATATAGTCGTCTGGTAGGTTCAGCTCGTTGTCGAACGTGCTGGCCTGGATCAGGCCGTACAGGCTGGCCAGCTCCGGCTTGTCCCGGATCGCCTTCACGAACTGCTGATACACGAACTTGAAGCCCTCGGGCGTCGTCGTCACGTCGATGCCGTTCATCAGGCCGGGCACGTTGTAGCGCATTCGGGCGATGATCTTGCGCCAGGCCATCTGTGCCTTCTTCAGCGGCATCACGTCCAGCTCATCGATCAGCGCATGGCCGATCTTGAAGCCGACGATGGTCTCAGGCTTCTCCATCGAGCGGCAGATCACCGTGCCCCGGTACCGGCGGCCCTCGTACACCTCGACTTCGTGGTCGCCCTGCTTCACCTTGATGCGCAGGCCCATCGCGTAGGCCACTTCCTCCATCGTGGGATAGAAGATGTCGCGGATCTGCGGATAGGTCGGCGCGAAGTAGCCTTGGTTAATGCCTGGCCACTGCCAGAAGTGGGCACAGATGCCCGCGCAACCCACAAACGTCTTGCCCGAGCCGAACCCGGCCACGTAGGCCTTGAATTTGTGTGGCAACTGCAGGAAGCTCGACTGCGGTACGTTCAGGTCAAACTGGATTGTCGTCATGGCGCTTGGCGTCTTTCACGCCGAAGGTGATGGCGACAGGTGTGGGCGCGTCGTCGTCCGGCTTCACGTCCTTGCTGGCTTTCAGCAGGTTCATGCCGATCTCAGCGGCGCCATTGGCCATCCTGGTCAACACGGCGATATCGCCCAAGGCAAGGCGGCTCTGCTCGTCCAGCGGCTCGGCGTCATCAATCTCGCCAGCCTTGTTGTGCGCGATGCCGGACAGCCGGTGCGCGGTGGCAGCGCCATATCGTGCTGCGCCAGCCAGGTGCATCGAGATTTCTTTCAGCTCGTCGGCCAACGTCCGCGCACTTATCTGCGCACCAATCGGCAGCGCACTAAACGCTGACTCTGCTGCAACCAATTGATTTGCAACGTCTTTTATTTGTTTCGTCTGCGCACCAAAGCGTTTTCTGATCGCGGCTTCGGATACGCCGAATTCCCGAGCAAGCGCCCGGGCCGCCTCCCCCTTGAGGAGTCGCTGGCCTACCACTGCCCACTGCTTTTCGGTCAGTGCTGATTTGCGCCCCATGTGTATTCCATTTCTTTGCTACGGCGATGGCTCCACGTCGAGCATCACGGGCGGCATCGTTGCGCCCACTACCCACAGCCGGACTGCGCCGCCGGCGTTCAGCACGGCCAATTCTTCGGCATCTGGGCGCCAGTACGACAGCACAGCTGGCAGGTGACCAACGTGCGTGCGCGTGATCGGCAACGCGTTGCAGGGCAGCTCGCCTTGGTCCCAGCCAGCAGGCGCGCCGAGCACGCCGTTGTTCGATGGGTGTTGGATTTTATTCATGTGATGAATGCGGCTTAGTCACGGTGCGCGGGCACAGCGCCCGGAAAACCCACCACAAGATCTAAAATTCTCAGAGTTCCACAATAGGACTAAACAACCTAAGGAATAGTTATGCCGAAGAAATCACCCCCATACTTCTACCTCTTTGCATTTTTCGTCAACGGCCCGGCATGGATTGAAGCCATTCTTCACATTGTCGAGGCCGTAAATGCACGGCTTTAAAAGTTCTGCCTCACATTTGTCACCGCCCGCGCCAAGATGGAACCACCGAACGCATTGGAGTGCGCCTGGCAGCCAGAGCCACTTGGCTTTTGTTCGTCGGTGACTGCACCCGCTTTTTCAAGCCCTGCCGCTGGAGTGCGCTGGCAGACTGCTGGTGTTACGATATCGAACTAATAACTTCCTATTCCATGAAGGGGCGGGCTTTGAAAAATAAAGACTTAGAGCTTGAGATGGCGCATTCGCACGCAGTATCGGAAGCTTTGCAAACTATGCTTGGCAAGCGAGGCGAGGTTAGCGCTCGTTCATACGTTGCCCTAGCGTACTTGAACATGGCGCTTGATCACCGTGAGGCCATTCTGCTTCTGGTTGGTGTTGGTGCATTTTCCAGCGCCACTGCACTGCAGCGCCCCCTTCTTGAAGCGGCAATCACAGGTCTTTGGGTCGAATCTTGTGCGACCGATACGCAAGTCGAGGAGATTCGACGTATTGAACGACCGCCACCTAAATTCGATGTTGCAGCCCGCAAGCTGATCCAGTCGCACGATTTCGGCAAGTGGATTGAAATTTTCAGAGGTCATTACAAAATCTTTAACGACTACACCCATGGCAATGAGCGTCAGCTGTCTCGCTGGCTTCGCTCAGGCACGGCAGGGCCCTGTTACGATATCCGTCAAATGATCGAAACGCTGCACCATACAGATTTAGTCGGCTTACTAGCTGCCGTACAGCGCGAAAAAATCTTGGACCGACCAGTACTTAACCTCTCGGCACTGATGGAATCGGTACTGGAGCGTTCGCGCCTCGCGCAAATGGCTTCGCAGGAGCAATAGAGGTTTGCTAGGATTTTCACCTGCGACGTGGGTTAAGGCATCTTTGCTCTGGCGGTCTCCTCCTCTGCCGTAGCGTCGGGTGTAACGCAGATGCAGCGAACCAAGTACTCGCGGGCGAGGCGGCGCGATGGAGATATCGTCTCGGGCATGGCGACCTCGAAGTCGCGCGCGAATAAAAAAGCCACCGCAAGCGTGGCTTCGATAATTATGAAGACAATGTGGGTGTTAAGGAGTGCTGCTGCGGAAAGAAACAATCTCATGAGCAGTCAACTGGTCATCGGCATTCAGCAAATGCTTTCTGACCTTTATCAAAATAGTCTTAACCCCATCAGCCCCTGGCTCGTGCGCCAAAGTGTTAGAAAGATCTCTCGCTATGGATTCCGGCAACCAAAGAAATGCCTCGAAACTCAACTGATTCAAACGCGTGACCGTGTCAGCACTCAAATTTGTACTCAGCGCCCATACTGCTAAAAGCTCGGCAACCAAAGCCGCTTTCATGCGGAGTTCGTGCTCATGTTCAGCAGACTGAATTTTCCTATCGTATTCATGTGCGATGGAAAATTCAATGCGCTTCTCTATCCAGGTCTTGGATAAAAACGCAGCGATTGCCAAAAGGATAGTGCTAGATATCGCACCGGAAACAAAGCTTATCAATTCCATCTCAACCCCTTAATAAAAGAAGTAGATTTTAGTCTAAGAAATGATTCTTCTGAATAGCTCGAAAATGCGGTGGTCCGTCCTGGACAAAAAAGATCGGCTTGACGTTGTCAACCAACACTGCGCATAGAAAAAGCCCGCATAAGCGGGCTTTGATGTTTGCCCCCACGGCTATAGTGCGTGGTGAGCGGCAAATTCAAGGCGTGAAGGTGCGGCGCTGGGTCCGGGTACTGTCGCGAGTTCCAGCTATCGGTGGCGCGATGCGCACATTACGATTTCCGGAAGAGTTTCTTGAGCTGAGGCCTGAAGTATACCGCAGAAATACTGTTTGTAAACACAGGCCTAAAGAATATCTGCGCTACAGGTCTCCACCGCGCAACAACCCGCCCGCCCGTCCAGAATGGCTGTCGTAAATGGCGCTCAGCTCGCTCACCATGTCCTTGACTCGCTCCAACTCCAAGCCCGCCACGCCATACACGGGCGCCACACCGGTTCCTTTGCACGACGTGCACTGCCCATTCCCCAGCAGCACCTTGACGCCGGTACCGCTGCAGCCCTTGCACTTGCCGTCCAGCCAGTGCGCCAGCGACTTCTCTGCTACGCGCCGGTACAGCGCCTGCGCGGACTGGGCATCCCAAGCCGTGTTTTCCGGCAGCCAACGGCGCGCCCGGCCGCGTCGGATGACTTCAACAGTCCAGATGCGCAGCAGCTGCGCCAGGTTCTGCTGGTTGCCCTCGAACATGCGGTTGAGCGTGCCGTCTGCGTACTTCACGCGGCACAGCAGCGCACCGATGTCGCCGGCGAGCGCCGCGGCCGCCAGCGGATCCGTCTGGTGGTGCTGCGCATCGTCCATCAGGTTGCTCGAACCGATTGCTGCGATGTAGCGGTCTGTAAAGCCCATGTCTTGCCTTTCATTTTGTATGCCAACGTTAACACCCTTTTTAGCCCTGTGCCAGCCCTGTGACCCTTCGGGGCCCTTCATACACGCAACACGCCGGTGCGGTTGAATTCGCGCACGGCAGCCAGCGAGGCGCGTGCGATCTCGAAATTCGACACGCCACGCAGAAATACCATCGTTTTGCCGATGCCTTCGCGCAGCACGCGCATCTCATCACCGTTGACGCCAAAGGTGCCGTTCCGGCCAGCGCGCGCCTGGATTTCCGCGATCGCCTCCACCATGGCTTGCGCCACTGGTAGGATCTCGTGGCCGGCCGGCGCCGTGCGCCGCGTCATGTCGGCGTTGCTCAGCAGGTCGTAGACGTGCTGTTCCTGGAAGTGGCCCTTGCCCATAGCCTCGCTGGCCTGAAAGCCTGGCATTTCGAAGGCCAAGTCTTGGCGCAGGCCGGCCGGCAGCACGGCTGGCTTCGGGATGTACCGCTTGCGCGGCTTCTTGTTCGAAGCCATCAGAATTCCTCCACTTTCCAACCGCCGCCCGCCTTCTTCGGCAGCGCCTGCACGGCAATAAAGCGCAGCGGGTACATGTCGGCCGCGATCTTGATCTTCGCGCGCGCGTCGTCCTGCCAATGGCCTTTGACTTCGTGAGCCTCCAGCGCGCCGTCGACCAGCAGCACGGCAAAATCTGGCGTGTAAAAAGTGTTGTCGGCCAAGCGAAATTTCAGGCCCTCGAACTTGTACCAGGCCACCTCGCCGGCCGCCTTGCGCAGCTCCAGCGTCCTGGCGTACGCTGCCTCGGTCTGGTTCATGGCGCCGACCTTTAGGCGGCCCAGCGCCTGTAAGCCACGGGCCATCATCGCGATTTCTCCAGGCGATGCGTGACCGCCTTGACGATTGCACCACGGGCCGCGGCATCCCTGTCCGGATAGAGCCGGTACCACTCCAGGAAACCGGCGGCATCGACGCCCGCCGACATCGGCATCAGCCGGATCTCGAACTGTGCGAGCAGCGGGCCGGCCGCCGCCCAGTCGCCAGTCCAGTCTGGCACCATGGCCTGGCAGCGACTTGCGGCGGCACCAGCCGGCGGCGTGCCAACCAAGGCTCCGCCCACCTCGACAATGCTGGTCCACCCCAGCAGCTCGGCCAGGCGTTTATTTGCTGCGATTTTATCTTCGTGATTTTGCATAGAGCCTCTGTATTCAATTCTTTTCGTATCGGATGAGGCTTGGTAGCGGCCTCACCACGTTCGTGCTGTAGCGAACCGCTCCACAAGCCTGAGCAGCTTTTACCGCTATGCAGCGCGCCCATTAATGCGGGCCAGCGGCGCTGCGAGCGCGCCAACTGGCGCCATGGCGATGATTTGCTGCGACGTTCCACCTGCCATCACCAGCGAGGCCAGCTTCTGGTCACCGATCATCATCGGCGGCTCCACGCCAAAACCGGCGCGCTGGTTTTGCGCTTCGGACATACCCACCAGCACCGGCGTGTAATCCGGCCGCTCGTTGCGCATGCGGTATCCGCGATATCGGTTTTCGAACTCCTTGCCGACGAAGGGCCATTCCTGCTCCGTCTTCCCGCCCAACGAGACCCAGCCGCCCATCTCGACCAGGACACGGTGGATCAGCGGATCATCGAACACGACGCTTCGGTATGGGCCGACGACGCGCAGTGCGCGGTCGACCTTGGCCCAAGCCACTAGCGCCGAGTCCTGCGTGGTGCCGCCCATCATGCGGATCAGGTCGGCCGGCTTCGGTGCAAACTGCCCGGTATCGGGATTGCGGACGTGACGATCGAATGCCTGACGGACGGCTGCCAGGTCGTGCTGGCGCAGGGCGCCCCACCAGATCGCGATGGCAAACTCGCTTGCAGCCCGACCGTAGAGTTCGGTGATTGCCCCCACCATGCCTGCAAAATCCTCGTAGTCATCCTGCGTCATGCTTTTCTCCCTGCGGTGCTGCGTTACCGAAGATTCGGGCTTTGGCGCGCTCGGCGGCCGCCATCGTTTGATCGTAGACCGTGCTGGCGCCCTGCCCTGGCCCAGCGCGCACGGAGTGCTGGGTGATCCATTCGGCCTTGAAGCCGCGCCAGCCGCGTTCGCAGCAGATGCGCAAAGCGCCTTCCAGGGTCAGGCCGGCCTTTTCGGCTTCACGCATGATGCCCTGGATGGCCGTCCGCGTTATCGGCGCCCGGTGCTTCGTTCTCAGCGCCTTGAAGTCGGCGACGATCTGCGGATCAATGTCGGGAAACAGGAAACCGGGAGCCGGAGGCGACTTGTCTTTTGTTTTTACTGGTTTATGGTTATTGGTTATTGGTTCTTGGTTAGTTTTTGATCCGGTTTCAGCTGGGTTGCCGGTAGCATCCGAATCAGAACCGGATGGAAACCCGCTGGGTTCTTGATTGGTTGCCGTTTGCTTGCGCGGGCGACCGCCAAGCTTGCCATTTGCTTTCGCTGTCTCTGCCTTAATGCGATAGTCCGCAATCACCTGCTCACAGACCTCGTGGCGGTAGCCGTCATCAGTTTTAATGAACTTGAAGCGCAGCAGTCGCTCGACAATCGCGCGCTCGTCTGCTGCCTCGATGCCCAATGCGTCGCATAGAACATCGATGTCGAGCGGCAGCGGCGCCTCAGCGTCGTAGTAGACGTCCATCATGTCGCGGTAAATCCAGCGCGCCTGGCGAGACATGTTGATTGTTCCGGATCGAAAGTCGCCGATATGAAAAGGGTAATAGTTCACGTCAGTGCTCCTGCTCCGCGTCAAGCGCAGCAAGATCGAACAGCGTAGGCATGCTAATCTCGCGCTCCATCGCCCGGCAGTAATGCACCTGGTCGGTGAAATAGGCCGGGTTCAGCTCGCTGCCGCGGCCTTGGCGGCCCAGCTTCATGGCGCGCACGGGCACGGTGCCCAGGCCACAGAACGGGTCGTAGATCACGTCGCCTGGGTTGCTGTAGCGGCCAATCAAGCGATCCACGATGTCGATCTGGAACGGGCAAACGTGCTTTTCCACCGCGCGCGCCGACTGCTCGCCGTTCAAGGTGCGCATGCGCACGATGTCGTGCCACACGGCCGGATCAGCGCTGCCCGGCGCCAGGCTGAGGTAATCCGCAGGCAATGCCTTGTTGGCCAGCAGCGCCTCGCCCACCTCGACGTGATATTCGTAGTTATAGACGTTCTCCAGTGACATGCTGGTGAACAGCTTCGCCAGCTTGCCCGGGCCGAAGCTGGCCAGCTCGGCCGCACCCAGCAAACGGTCGCCACTGGAGCGCCAGAACGCATGCGCATCGACCTGCCAACGCGCCACGCTGTAACCAGTACCAGGAATGGGCGCGGCCTTGCGATCAAACGGGATCCGGTCGCCGGCATCGTCCAGACACAGTGGCTTGGCCTTGGTGACTGGCGTGTCAGCGTAGCCGCGCGAGCGGTCCGTCTGCGGCTTGTGGAACAGCAGGATGTACTCCGGCGAGCCGACACCCATCTTGGTACCGTCCTTGCACACTTCGGAATAGCCCAGGCGATAGGTCTGGTTGTTCTCGCGCACGACGTCGGTCACTACGGTGATCATGCCCATATAGTCGAAGCCGTGTTTGATGCCATGGAACAGCGCCTCGGCGTGGAACGGGCTCACGGTCGGCACGCCGGCGCCGGTCACGTTGCCAAAATTGATGCGGTCCTTGACGTGGCAGGCGTAGATGCGGCCCGGCTGCAGGATTCGCAGCAACTCAGGTGTCAGGAAGTCCATCTGCGCCCAGAAGTGATCGTTGTCCTGGGTGTGGCCAAAATCGTTATAGCTCGGCGTGTATTCGTAATGGTTGGCGAACGGGACGCTGGTGATGATCATGCCGACTGAGTTGTCCGGCTGTTGCATCGCTTCGAGCACGCAGTCGTTATTGGCCACCGAGAAGCGCTCGCCAGCCACCACGGCGCGTTCGACGCCAATGGTGCGCGCCAGAGAATCCTGCATCGACAGCTGGTCCAGGCCATAGGCACGGATGATCTGGCCCATCTTGGCCTGCATTTCGTCGTGGCGGCGCCATTTCTCCATCAAGTCGGCCAGCACCTTGCGCTCGACCTCAGTGTGGATGATGTCGATGCGCACCGCGTGCTGCTGCTGGAAGCGCTGGACGCGGTGGATAGCCTGAATAAAATCATTGAACTTGAACCCGATGCCCGCGAAAATCTCCCGATGGCAATGCACCTGGAAGTTGCAGCCGCTGCCGGCGATGATCGGCTTGGTCGACAGATCCTTGATCTTGCCGTCGCTGAAATCGGCGATGCGCTGCTCGCGCTGGTCCAGGTCCTGCGTGCCCCACACGCTGACAACGCCGGGCACGGCCGCCTGGATGGCGTGGCGCTCGTCCTCCAAGTCGTGCCAGATCAGGAAATGATCATCAGGATCCGCAGCCATGATCTCGGCCACCTTGGACACGCGCGCGTCCATGCTGTCTCGCTTCTCTCCGGCGGCGGCCGACAGGCCCATGGCCACGTTCGGGATCAGCAGGCCCTGGCCGTTCTTCTCGGCGCCGGCCGTGTCGTAGTTGCTCGGCACCTCGTGGAAGCGCACATCGAGCGCCGGCAGGTCGTAGCCTTCGTCGGAATGTCCCAAGTCGCTCGGGCGCTGGATGAAGACGGCCCAGCTGGCCACCCAAAGCCAGAATTCCTGTTCCTTATGCGGGTACATCGTCAGGTTGCCGGCCTTCTCGCTGTCGCGCTGGAAGAAACGCGTCAGGGCCTGGCCGGTGTCCATCACGCCCAGGAAGCCCGCATAGTGGATTAGTTCCTTGAAGCGGTTCGGCGACGGCGTGGCCGTGTAGACGAATTTGAACTCGACTTGCTCGAACAACGGCAGAAACTCTTGATAGGTCTTGCTGCCGTAGCTGCGCAGCACGCTGGCCTCGTCCAAGCCGACGGCGCGGAACTTGCGCACGTCGATCTTGCCCTCGCGCACCGATTCGTAATTCGTCAGGTAGACGACGTCCTGGCCGTCGATCTCGGCGTCCGTACGGATGAACCGCACTTGCACTTCGTACTCGCCGGTAAAGCGCTTCGCGGCCTCGCGGATGAACTCCTGGCGCACGCCCAGCGGCAGCACGATCAGGCGCAGGCCAGGCCGGTGGATACCGATCTGGCGCATCACCTCCAGGTTGGTGCTGGTCTTGTGCAGGCCGAACGAGGCGAAGATGGCGCGCTGGCCGCCAGCCAATGCCCAGCGCACGATGTCACGGGTGTGCGGCTTGAGGCCGGGGTGGATATCGGCCAGCGGCACGTCGAAGCCCTTGCGCTGGGCCAGCTTGATCTTGGCGCGCAGGAATTCGCTGTATGCGGCTTCTTTCAGGTGTTTTTGTTCTTGCGGGCTAAAGGCGCTCATGGGTGTTCCAATGTGGGTTGAATGGCGACTGGGGCTGCATCGAGCAGGCCCATCGACCGTAAGATTTCGTGTGTGCGGCCAACGGCAGCCCGAAAGGCGGCCTCCAGGCCGGCCAGCGACAGATCAGCCGGGCGCTGGCGTCGGCCGTCGAGCACGTCGTGGCAGGCGCTGCAGCCGAACGCGGCGGCCGTGTCTGGCGCCTTCATGCCCATGCCCTTCCCGTCCGCCAGAAAATTGCTATGGCAGAGCACGGTGGTTTCGGGGTCGAAATTGCAGACGTCCAGGCGCAGCGTGCAGTCCTGGCTGCGCGCGGCGCGCCGGATGGGCGTCGAGCGCGGGCCTTTGGTCTTCAAGCCGGCCTTGCGCTTCGGTGATGTGCGCTGGTGCGACTGCACGGAGAGCATGCCGGTGCTGAGCATGGGCGAGGTGCGCTTGAACCTTGATACTTCCCGCGCCTCAACGCGCTCGCTGCGGGCGAAGGCGGTGCGCTTCATCGGCGTGGTGCCGGACTTCATGGGTGAGCGGCGCATCATGATACGATCACCATTCCTTCAAGAGGATGAATATGGCGATACAGATCAGCGGTGGAAAAAAATTCGGATTTGACCATCCCTCCCAGTTTTACGACAAGCTGGAGTGGGAATATGAGCAAGTCATGAAAGCCGGTTTTGCTACTGGGAGGGAAATATCCTTCCATTTCATGAATTTTGTGATTACTGCCTGGCATCTGGCCGACTGGACTTACCCTCATTTGCCTGAGAAGTTCTTTTTGAAGTTCAAAGATAGGCCCACAAAGTCCGATTTTGCTCGATGGACAAAGAGCCAGTGTCGCGCGCTGGCTGCTTGCCATATGATTGCCAACGCAAGTAAGCATTTCGACATGAGCAAGGACAATGAGCCAAAAATTCAGATTTTGGCGATGCCGGGATGGGATGAGGTACATAACACGACACCGATGCGTCATATGATCGCGATCACTATTGATGGAAGAATTTACGGACTGGACGCTTTCGCCCGAGAAGTAATTTCTTTTTGGCAAATCTTTCTTGACTCGCATGGTCTTTTTAAAGATTGAGTAATGGCGATAGTTGCTCATACATCACTCTCAGCAAACAGACGCGGCTGCACGGCGCCGTTCGCGTAGACCGTATCCATGATCGTGGTAGCCAGCGGCTCGTCACCCTCCCAGCCCTGCGGCCAAGTCTCGACGCGGATCAGCTCCCGGATGCGCACCTCTTCCTCAGCATTAATCAGATCGATCTCCGGCCGGCCTGTGGCACGCGCCGTCGCGTTGACAGCGCCCTGAATGCCCAGGATGCGCTCCAGGCCCATCAAGCGCGCTTCCAGCGTGAGCGGCCCCATTCGCTGCGGGTTCTTTGCCACACTGCCATCCTTCAATATCTCGCGCCCAGCCTTGCGCAGGCGGTGCTGTGGCTCACGCAATTCGCGCCATAACGGCTTGATGCCCTTGAGCGGCGCCAGGTAAGCCCAATGCGGGTTCAGCAGGATCGTATCGAGCGCTTTATCTTCGGCGGCCAGCGGGCAGCCGATGCAGCCCGTCCGGGCGTTGACCTCTTCCGCCTCGTCACCGCCGTAGGCGGCGGCAATCGTTGCCGTGCTCCAGTCGCCGAATTCCACCGTCGGCGCCCAATGACGCAGCCATTCCCATACGTGGCAGACGCGCCAGTGCAGCAGCGGCGCCAGCGTGGCCAAGCGGCCGCGCAGGCCTTTGGCGTTCGGCAGCACCTGCTGATACCAACCCTGGCCGCACTCGGCGCCGTCCTTGCTGCAGCTCATTTCGATGCGGCGATCGCGGATCGCGCTTTCACCCTGGCGCACGCCGGTGATCATCAGGATCTGGCCGTCGATTTGGTCCAGGCGGTCGCGCAAAGCCTGCTCCATCGGGTCGATCTTGATCTGGCGCGTGCACCAGCGCAGCGTGTTGTTGTTCGGCGGCGGCACGCCGCGGCCAAGGATGTAGACCATAAAGCGCTTATCCATCGGTGCTGTGACGACCTCGCAGCGGATGCCGCGCTCGGCCAGCTCGTCCATGATGTGCTGGGCGGCGATGGCAAGCGGCGGCAGCTCCTGGCGGGTGTCGGCATAGAACACCGTCAAGCTCTTGGGGCGCTTGATCTTGCCGGTGTCGAGCAGGTAGATGATCAGCGTCAGCGTGGCGCTGGAGTCTTTGCCGCCGGACCAGGCAATACCCCAGTGTTCGTGCGTCTCGCCGTAGGCCAGCAGCGATTGGATGGTCAGATCGATCGAATCGGTCATTTGCAGGCGCTGGGCGCCGGCCGAGAAGATATCGGATTGGTTCATCGTCAATGCTCCATCGCGCGCTTGATGCCAGCGCCATTGAGGCCGGCGGCCTTGCAGCCCAAGCGGGTCGCATGGAAGTAGGTCATTTCATTAACGGCATGGCCAGCCGTGACCAGGCCGGCGACCATCAGGCGCTGCATGGCCTCGTGCTGCTGGCCGCTGCCGGCGGCAAAGTAATTGCGCCAGCCCCACTTGGATTTCGGATATTGCTGCACGGCACCCAGCATGTGCTGGAGCTTTGCCATGTCACCGGGCATGATCGCGTCGCGGACGGCCGCCAGCGCGCAGGCGGCACATTTGCCGTGCTGGATCAGTTGCTTGGAGGTTGTACACTTGCCGCAGGCGCAGGCCTTGCGCGCCAGCGAATAGTCAGGAGTGACTTGGTTTGCCATATGATGGCGTGTGATTCGGATACGGCTATTGATCATTCTAAACTCCCTTGATCAAATATGGCTAATTTGACAATTTTGTTGTTTTGGTTTACATTCCGTGAACTACCAATAAGGAGCGAAGCATGGAAAAAGAGCTGGGAACGATAATCATGATAGGTAATCAGTTTTTCAAATTTAAGACCCGAGCCAGGCACGACGAGGCCGCCGAATGGCTGAAGGCCAACGGCTTCGGCAATACTTCTGATTTCTTCGCTATATTTACTGATGCTGAGCCGATCCCCGGCCCCGCCGGAGGTTCCGCTTTCGCCGGATAGACTACTCATGCCGCCCTCGCAATCTCGCGCTCATGCGTGAAGTTGGCGCGAATCAGCGCCTCGGACAGCGGCGGGCAGACTGAATTGCCGCACATGCGCACCTGGGCGGATTTCGTCAGCGGCACGCGCGGCAGGGCCAGCGGGTCGCTGGTGGTCTGCTGGCCGTCGACGAACAGCAGCGCCGGGTCGGGGATTTCGTCGATGATGTAGCCGGCCGGGAAGCCCTGCGCGCGGTACAGTTCGTGTGGCGCGAGCATGCGCAAGCCAATATCCACGATCTGGTAGTCCTGCCCCTGGATCGTGACAAGGCCGAAACGGTCGCGGCTGGTGACGGTGGCCAGCGGGTCGCCCAGCTGCTGCGCCTGGTCGGTACCGTAGTAGGCCAGCAGGAACGAACGCACCTCGGCGTGGTGCTGGCCGCCGGCGCTAATCGTGTGCAGCGGCTCGTCCATGCTGGTCGCCGTGCTGGTGCCGCGCAGTTTGACCAGGCTGCTGGCCACCAGTGCCGACTTGCCTCCACCACCGGCCGTAACCGTGCCCAGTGGCGCGTCGACCGCATGCCCGATGCTCTTGCCCATGTCGCGCTGTATATGCGCCGTCACCAGGCCCAGCGCATGCGGCGCGCCGGCCGGGTTGTCCTTAGGCCCGGCCGTGATCGTCGGCAGCGGCTCGCTCAATTCGCTGCCGGTCGACCCGGTGCGGAATTTCGTGATGTGCGCGGTCACCAGGCTGTGGTGGTCGCAGCTGGTCACGGTGCCAATGGGCGCGTCCAGATCCGAACCAACCACGCCCGTATAATGTTTTGCCAAGAAGGCGGTAGCGATCGCCGTATCGGCCTTGGCCGCGATAGTGGCCATCGGCTCGTCGGCGCCGCGCGGACGGCTATCACCGGCACGGCCGCCCACGCCAACCAGCGATGCCGCTACCATGCTGAAATGCCCGCCCTTGACCTGGGCGCAGATGGTGCGCAGCGGCTCGTCAGCCGGCATGACGCGTTGATTGCTGCTGTTAGCGTGCTCGTTCAGGAAGGCCGTGACCAGGGCATGCTTGCTGGCGCCGCCCACGACGGTACCCAGCGGCTTCTCGATGTCGAGCGCGCGCGGTGCCTGGCCTTCGCGCTCGCCGTAGCCGACCTGCACCAGCGTGGCAGCGGCCAGCGCCTGATTGCCGGCCGATGTGATCGTCGGCACTGGCGTGTCGGCACTGGCGCCGGCGTGGCCGGTCGTGTTGGTCATGACAAATGGCGCAAGCTCAGCCACGGCCAGCGCCTTCTCGCCGCGCTGTGCGCCGGTGATCGTGCGGAATGGCTCGTTGATCGATTCGCTGCGGTCCCCGCCCTGGTGCGTGACCGGGACGATACTCGGCACGACGACGGCGCGATGGTTTTCGGTGGTCAGCGTGCCAAACGGCTGCGCAGCGGATACGGGCTTGCCGCCGTAGATCGGCCCGCCCTGGCCAACGATGAATGGCGCAGCCGAATCAACTACATAGCGCATGATGCCCTTGGCGATGCGGCGCATCGTGGCGTCCGCCAGTGGGCGCTTGCGCTCGAAGATCGACGGGCATGGGATCGACCAGTCAATGCATTCGGCGGCCGTGCGGTGCGGCAGCAGCTTGCCGGCCAGCACCGCCGGCGACGTCGGCGCGCCGTGCGTGGCGTCGGGCCAGCGGATCGGCAGGCCATCGCGGCGCGCCACTAGGAAGAAGCGCTTGCGGATGGTCGGCGTATCGTGGTCGCTGGCGCGCAGCTCGCGGTGGTCGACCGTGTAGCCGTGCGCGCGCAGCTGGCGCACGAAGCTGTCGAAGGTCTTGCCGCGCTTGGCCGGATCCGGCTTGCTCGTGCCGTCGGCGGCCACCAGCAACGGGCCCCACGTTTTGAACTCCTCGACGTTCTCGAGCATGATCACGCGTGGCTTGCACTTGGCGGCCCAGCGCAGCGTTACCCAAGCCAGGCCGCGTATGCGCTTTTCGACCGGCTTACCGCCCTTGGCCTTGGAGAAATGCTTGCAATCCGGCGACAGCCAGACCAGGCCCACAGGCTGATTGCCCGTGACTTCGATGGGATCGACGTCCCACACGCTTTCGCACAGGTGCTTGGTGTGCGGGTGGTTGATGGCGTGCATGGCCAGCGCCTCGGGATCGTGGTTGATGGCGATATCGACCGGACGGCCGAAGGCGCGCTCCAGGCCTGTACTGGTTCCGCCTCCGCCCGCAAAGTTGTCGATAATCAACTCGCTTCCAAGGTCCAGCGACATAGTGAAGTCGTCGCGCCTCATGAATGCACCTCGACGGTACGCGGTGCGAAGTGAGCACAAGGCGGGCTGACCGCGATCATCAGTACAGGCGCGCCAAACAACGCCGCCACCAGCGGATCACGCATTCCCTGTCCTTGCGTCCAGGTCTTCGTACTCACCCGGCGCACGTCGAACTCGATCTCGCCACTCATTTCGGTTGGTGCATAGATCGAACTGACGTGCGTGGTGCCCGCGCTGACCAGCTCGGCAGCGCCGCAGTCGATCAGCATATTCAGGTAGCGGCGGCACGTTTCCTTGTTGTAGCCGGTATCGGCGGCCAGGTCTGGCACGGTGGCAGCGCCCAGCTTCTTCATCGACGCGGCAACGGTGGCCAGCCGGTCGGCGGTGCTGCGCATCTGCCGCGCGACGGCAGTTGATGCCGCTTTATCAGTTTGCAGGCCATTCACAATGCCACCTCCGCCAGCACGGAATCGCGCCATTTCACTTGCTGAATAGGCGTGCCGCTGGAGTGCGCCTTACCGGTGTCCATCACGAAGGCATGCTCCCTGCCCTTCTCCGTCGGCACCCAATGGCCGGCAATGCTCTCTTGAAGGCCAGCCTGCACCAGCAGCTGGTTGAACGCCTTGGCACTCTTGACGAAGCGGCTGCCCAGCTCCGTTGGCGTGTAGTAAATGTCCTGGCTGGGCGTGGCCAGGTGCGTGCGCTCCATCAATTGCAGCATGTTCACGCCGGTCAGCGCGGCCGTGCCCTGATTCGCGCTGATAGCCGCAGCGTTCTTGTCGAGCCCGATCAGGCGCGCAATGCCGAAGATCGCGCGGAATTCCTTGGCGGGCGAGACTGCGCTGCGCGCGGGCGCGGCGGCCGGTGCCTGGCCGGTGGCCACCGCGTCGAAGGTGCGGATGACTTCCAGGTGGAACTTGGCGCTGATCCACATGGCGTAGGCGTAGACCAGCTCGCGGCACACGTAGGTGCCTTGATTCAGGCCGCCTTTGATTACCGATACAGGGATTTCTGTATCCGTCATTTCCTCGGCCAAAGCCTTGGTTTTCTCGTTTTCCAGCCACAGCGAGGGACCGTGTCGGCGCTCGCCACCGGCAGCCTGATGCAAATCGTTCAGGCGAAAACGCCCTGCGCTGTCGGTCGCGATCAGCGTATTCGCTATCGTGATGCCTTTGTGTTGTACAATTTCGGTCATAAATTCTTTCGCGAATTTTTGTTGTTTCAAGGAAGCCCGCCTGCCAGCGGGCTTTTTTCATTTCTGGCCTTGCAGTTCCTGCAGCATTGCTTCGTAGTGCTGGCGGGTCCGCACATGGCCGGGGTCGACCGGCAATTCGTTCTCGACGTGCTCGTGCTGCTGGTCGCCCTGCCGTACATACGTCGGCGCGCCGCCTTCCGGCTGCAACGTCGCCAGGGTCAAGCCGCCACCTCGGCGCGCGCGATGCGCTTGAGCTCGCGGATCGGCACGTCGAACACCTCGTGCATGCGGATCAGCAATGAGGCACCGATAGGCAGGCGACCGTGACGAATCTTGGAAATCACTGGCGGCGCGACCTCGAGCGCGCGGGCCAGGGCCGCATCATTCTTCGGGCCCTTGGCCAGCAGCATGTCGAGCAAATCATTGTTGCCGGCATGGTTGTCCAGCGAGCGGTACGGCGATTCGGTTGTTGCTTGCGTCATGTCATGTTCCTAATTGATGGTGATTAAAGTGGCCGATTCCGGCCATGCGATGCTGTAGCTGTCGGGTGCGGTTCGTTACGGCGGTTCGCGCCGCGGCACCTCGTATTTCTTCGCCACCCTGTCGGTGGCATCGCGCCATTTCTGGCGCGCTTCTTTGTGCGCAGCCTTCGCCGCGCTCTCGCCCTCCCCGTCTTTGGCGCCCTGCAAGTCCTTCTCGGCCTGGCGGTAGATCATCGATCGCTGGAACACCAGCTCTTTCTCCTCGGCTGTAACCTCGGCACGTTTATTCAATAGCTGCCTCCATGCCGTTAAACCCGCATCCGCACGACGCGCGGGACGACGCCAAAGCACGGGCGCGGTGCCGGCGAAATCTGGGCCCTGTTATTTACTGATTTGGGCCTAGCTCCGCTGGAAAACGGCGGCGTATCATTCCGTTTCGGCCTGGCGTCCAGGTGATTGCGGATGATTACGATGGTGCATTCGTTCAGCACATCGCTGACGCTCTTGCGCATCGCAGTGCACGCGGCTTGCAAGGCATCCTTGTTGTCGTCCGTGATGTAACCCTTGACGAGTGCGGTACGTTTTTGTTTCTGCTTCATGGTTTTCTCCTGGTGGTCGGTGTTACAGGGTTTGGGTACAGCGAAAATGCAGGGTGGTGCTTGGTGCTGTTTTACGGTGGGCGCTCGCTGGCGGGCGATGCGCACTCTTCGAGCGGCGCGCCGCGAGGCGGCTGATGCGGTTCGAGCAGCGGGATGCGCACGAAGTCGGCCGCCGGGCGCGGCGGGGAAATTGGGATCAGGCGGATCATGGCTTCGCGCCCACATCGATGCCGACAGCGGCCCGCAGCGGCACGGTGTCGAAGATGGCGTTCGTAGTGGGCGGCTGGCGGCCGGCGTGGTCAGGATCGACAGCGACCAGTTCGGGCCATATCTTGTGCCAGTCATCAGGGCGAAGCTCTTGACGCGTTACCCTGCCGCTCGTCTCCCTTTCGATGGCTGGGCAGTGCCGAATCGCAACCGGGCGGATGTTTTCAATCCACTGATGCAGCAGCGCAGGAGAAACGTTGATCGCACGAGCAAATTCAGCCTTCTTCGTGCCTGACTCGATGAGGTAGTTTTTGAGGTTCATGTCGCAATAATAGCATTGCTAGTATTAAAGTCAATAGCATAGCTCGTTGCGCTCTTAAATAGCATCGCTATACTCCGCTTATGAAAAAAGAACCCAAAGCCTTAGAAAATTGGCAGATTGAAGACGCGCAGCGACTGAAGTCGCTCTTTGATGCGCGCGAGCCAAAGATTTCCCAGGCTGAATTTGGCGCAAAATTCGAGATCGGCTCTCAGGGCATGGTCTGGCAGTATGTGGCGGCACGCCGCCCACTTAATATCAAAGCGGCTACCGCCTTTGCCCGTGGCTTGGGCGTGAATGTCGAAGAAATTAGCCCAACAATTGCTAAAGAAATTGCCGCAGCGGCCTCCCATACCGGCGCATCAGCTGGCGCGCAGAGCGTGCCAGGCGCCAGCCCAGTAACGGATGATGAGGATATGGCGCCGGTGATGGTTCGCATTCGCATGGTGCCTGAGCATCTGCGCGCGGGGATTACAGGGTTTGAGGCAGATCATACTTTTGAGGACGGAGGACATCTACACGTCCCTCGTCAATGGCTTGAAGAGAATGACCTCACTCCAAATGCCCTTCTAGCCATCAAGATCAAAGGCGACAGCATGGTCCCGATGATGTACGAGGGAGACATTGCCGTAGTGAACGTCAAGGACAAAAACCGCGTGAACGGCGGAGTTTTCGCATTGAACTACAAAGGTGAACCGGTCGTGAAACGCTTGAAATATGAGCGCCGCGAATGGTATCTGACATCGGAAAATCCTGATTTCCAGCAGGAGCCTTGCAGAACAAGCGACTGCAATGTCGTCGGCCGCGTCGTGCGCTTTGAGCCACGCAATTTCAAGGATCGCTTGTGAGTGCTACGCAAGGTGCGGCTCACCCACCAGGCTGCACTTTACGAACAATCATATCGACTGACACTATGATCATAAAAACACTAATATTTTCTGCTGGTCTCGCTCTTTCATTTGCGGCTGGCGCAGCGCCCTGTAACAAGACGGCCGCCCAAGAAGTGCAGCGCGGCCTCAGCGAATTCGCCAAGTCTCACATCGAGGGCGACCATCTGACAGTCCATTGGACGTACGCAATCGAGAAGCAACCCGAGGCAAAGCGCCTGCAGATGGTCACAACCTATGCGGATATGGATGCGTGCCTTGGTGGTGCTGCGCGCGAGATCATGTTCTATCGCAAGGGCAAGTTGATGGGGATTGCCTCGCCAAATACCGGTGTACGTCTGTTGAAATAATCTACTTACTGTGCAAGTAGCCTTCTATTGCGAAGAATGAATAATAAATCAACCAATACCATTAGCGCATCAGGTTTAAATGTTTATTTTTTGCTATCTGAAGCTTGCCTACTGGAAGGAAATCATACTCACCCAGCCTGGCGGGTACAGGTAGCAACGCCACTAGCCACGCGTGCGCTCCCAATGATTGCGAAATGGGTTGATGGGCACCTTGCATTCTGTGTCGAGTTGGCTTGTGCTTTGGCAGCGCAAGCTCTTCGCCTTCCAGTACCGGCACCCGGCATTATCATCGCGCCCAAGAGTTATCTGCCCTCACTCCCCTTAACAGCAAAAGGCGAATACATTTTGCTTGTTGGCAGTGAGTATAAGAATGCCGACGCGTTTTTCGCTCAAGTTACAGCAAACAATCCAGCTGCCGAGGAGTTTATTTGGAGCAAGCTGTGCTCGAGCAATGCTGGGGCAGTTGGAGCTGCTTGGGATGAGTTGGTGGCAAATGATGACCGACATCACCAAAATGCCCTGTTTGATGGTGTAAATTGGTGGTTGTTTGACCACGACCGGGCCCTGATGTCGACAGGTCCATTTAGTAAAAATCCTTTCGATCCGCAGCTGCGCGCCGCACTGGTTAGCTTCACAGCTAAGTGTAATATTCTGGCCGATCAGATGGTAGCGAGGCGCCCAGGATCGCATGGCATATTGGATCAGCCCCTTGAGTTAGAGAAGCGAAAAATTGAACTCAGCCTACTAAGCTCCCGTACGGCTAGCTGGACTGCTGATGACCCGAAGATACGGGACATTCTAGCTACCACTGCTATACTAATTACAGCCATTGAACTACGACTCCCTGCCCTAGCGCAGCACCTTCAAACACGAGTTTTGCAACCCAGCGCTGAATCACTATGGACATCGAACACGGATTAAAATTTGATCTCCCGCAGATTTCGGCGAGATTTGCCCCGGTCTACTGGGAGCCGATGGTTGGAAGCGCTGAGCGAATAACAGCGCTAGTTGCCATCGAGCCGGAGCTTGGAAGCTCGGATCTAACGCCGACGGCACATCTTATCCTTCCCCTGAAGCGCCTAAAGGCAATGCTTGGAATTGCGAGAGGGAGTTCGGCTCACGGAATACTCGGCCATGTTGCAGATTTCATGACTTCTCGACTCAATGCAGGTTTGACTTTGGAGGAGTTGGACGCACCGTTTGGCGGATTCACCATAGGAAATCCTCGCTCAATAAAGGCATTTTCAGAGGAGCAAGTGATATCTGGCGCTGTCCAGATGGTTTCCGCCCTCGGCGATGTTGAAGATATTCTAGAGGCTGATATTAATCAGCGAAGGTCATCCGCAACTACGCTGGCCTTCTTGCGATCTGTGCAGGCTGATTTTTCAGTGGATCACAAAGAGCGACGCAAGCGATTTTTCAAACGATTTTCTCCCGACGGAACTCGGCAGGTAACATTAGATTACGCGTATGAAAAATGGCTTGTGCAGTTTGCAAGCCTTCCTTCGACTTTAGGTCAGGCGCCATATTTAGCCAAGGAAGCCGAAAGCAAAATTCTGGAACTGATCACGGCGAGGAAATTTGTAAATACCAGCACTGAATCCGTTTTAATTATTAATAGACAACCAATGCTGGAATTCAGTGGTGAACTGAGAAAACTTGCGGATGATTCAAATTCGCAGTTTTCTTGGCTTGCTCAAGAACATGGTGTGCGCCCGATTGAAGTAACGTCAAAGCATGAAGCAGTGAGTGCACTAGAATCTTTCGCCTGAAGCTAACTGGTGCAACTATACGCCGCCATCATCAAAATCAAGCAAGTACAGCTGGCTGTGGTCCGGGTCGAGCCGGAGCATACTTGGCCGTCTACTGGCCCGGCCGCCCTGTTCCATGCACAGCAGTTCCTCCCTACCCTGCCTATTCTGCTACTGGCGCCGCGCGTCGGCGGATTCTCGCGCAGCTACTCCACGTTCGACATCGGACCGCTGATCAACCAGATCAACGCTGACAAAATCGAATGGCAGGCCTGCCGGCCGCCACCGCCTCCCGAAATGCCCTTCTAAGCACGCATACCAGCCTCGACGATTCGGGGCTTTTTTTCGCCTATCGCACACCGTTATTGAAATTTCGCATTTTTACTAGCAATGCTATTGCGCTATTAAAATAGCTTTGCTATTATTCATTCATCGATAGCAAACACAGGAGTACGACATGTCCCCAGCAGAGCTCGCAGCACTTGAAGCGGTCCTCATCGCCCACGGCGAAGTGATCCCGGCAATCGCAATCCCAGCGCGCGGCTGATCGCCATGAAGATTGACTCGAACATCAGCGCCGCCAAAACCACCAACGACAGCCATTGCGCCGGCTTGGTCGCCAGCATCGGCTGCCCGCGCCGCCTGGAAATCTGCAACTCGTTCGGTACCAGTCTGCCGCGTGGTCAGTTGCAGTACCTGGAATGCGGCGCTGCCGCCGTGCTACGCGCCGAGGGCTACCGCAACTACACCGGCCCCTGGCGGACGAAAGAAGTATGAGTGCCCGCGACGCCCTGCCCGGTCTATTCACAGCCCCAACAGCACGCGCAACGCTTCGCAAGTACAACGTGTCGATCAAATTTGAGGACGGAAATTTTGAGGCAACTGCCTGGGCAGGAAGCCCGAATCAAGCGCATGAGCTGGCGCGAGTAGATGCGCGTATGGCGTCTTGCAGCGGCACGTTTTATGGCCGCGAGCTGGGGTGGACTGCAGAGCTGGCAAAGGTTTAGCGGTCGCCCGCGCCGTAGTTCAAGGCGGGACAGGCCGGCGGGCCAGATAAATGCCCTGTGGGATCAGCATGCCCCGATTGATCTTCGTGAGGATCAGGCGCCCGGGGAAGCCCGGCGCCACAACCAACCTTGAAGGAAATACAGCATGTCGAAATTCAAAAAAGACCAAAAAGTGAACGTGAAGGGCACGAAAACCGCGCCTACGGACCGCCCAGGAAAATTTGTGCAGACGCATCCGGGCGCCCGCGGCGACTTCCTGGAAGTGCTGCTGGACGGCTCGACGCAAAGCCAGCGCTTCCGCCCTTCGCAGGTGTCGGCAGCCTGATTTTAAGCACGGGCTAGTCGCCCTGGCCCGTCTCGTCGGCGTAACCGGCGGCCAACAGAGCAAGGGATGGGCGTGAACTTCGCCTCGATCTTCGCGCAGTTAAAGCGAAGGCCGGCCTTGAAGCAGCTGGATTTGTGACCAGCCCCTTGCTTTGTTGGCGGCCCATCAGCCGCAGGAATCACACGCCCGACGGATTTTCCCGGGTCGCCAGCAACCCATTAACCAGAGGAGCAGAACATGAGCTACATCATCACCATCCGCACCGCCGACGGCGTGCGCAGCTATCCCGCCATTGGCGACCTGGGTGCGCTACAGGACGCGGCCTATGACGATGGCGCCTTGGGCGTGACGGCGATGGTGCGTCCATGATCGGCGCCATGCAAAAGGCGCTGATCGAGGTTGGCATGCTCAAACCTCGCAGTGTGCCGGTCACGCCACAAAACCCATCGCGCCGCGCCGTGGCTCGCGTCAAGAATCCATTGCCGGCGCCCACCGAGTGCCCGTATTGCGCAGCGCCCGTCGAGTTGGTCAATAACAGCCAGATTTACGGTGGTCGCGAATTCGGCGAATGGCCCTGGGTCTACAAGTGCACGGGCACGGACTGCGACAGCCACGTCGGCCTTCATCCCTTCACGGCAATTCCGCTGGGCACCTTGGCCGATGCCCGCTTGCGTCGAGCAAGGAAACAGGCAAAGGACGCATTTAACCCGATGTGGCAAAGCGGCGAAATGACCCGCGATCTTGCATACGCATGGCTGTCAGCCTCGCTGGGAATTGCCGACGTGAACGAGTGCCACATCGGCTGGTTCGATGTTGCGATGTGCGCCCGGGTCGTTGCGGTTTGCCATCACGATGGAAGCGGAAAGCAAACCGTGGCCACCGACGATCTGCTGGCCCTTATCGCGAAGGTGCGCCAGATGCAGCGGAATTTTGAGCTGTGCCTGACGAGCAAACAGGATGACTGGCTCGAAGACATTCTCGACAGCGCCGAAGCTGGCGCGCCGCGAGTCTCGGCGAACGGCCGCAAGTTCTTGGAAACCTGCGCGAGCGGCTTTTACTCGGACGGGGTTGCGCCATGACCGCCCTGCTCCGCCGCCTGCTGGCCGCCCACCGCTTCTACCAGGCGCAGCACCAGCACCGCATGAACAAGATGCGCCTGGCCGGCGTGCGCCGCGAACTGGCCGGGCTCGAAGAAATGCGCAAGGAACTGATCACCGCGCAGATCGAAGCACTGATCGACCTGGACGCATCCGCCGCGCGCGTGAAGCAGCTGGGCCGCGCCCACCGGGAGGCGCAGTGGACGTCGTCAGCCAAGCCGTGATGGACGTGGCCAGCCAGGCCTTGCGCAACTGGCATGCCGGCCACGCCATCGTCCACGCCGTTCGCCTGGCGCTGTTGAAAGCAGAAATCATAAAACTCACAAGGAAAAAGTCATGAACGCAGTTATTGAAATGCCGCGCCAGGAGAGCGCCGGGCTAGTTGCAGCCGAAGTGCACCGCTACTCGCTGGCCGAAATCCGCGAACGCGTCAACTTGGTGCAGGAGGTGATGCGCGGGATCATGAAGCTCAACACCCACTATGGGACCATCCCCGGCACGCCAAAGCCGACGCTGTACAAGCCAGGTGCCGAAGTGCTGTGCGTGACCTTTCGCATCGCCCCGATCTATCGCATCCTCGATCTCAGCACCGACTTGGTTGCACGCTTCCGCGTTACCTGCATCGGCCAGCATCAGGTATCCGACATCATGTTGGGCGAAGGCGTCGGCGAATGTTCCTCCGCCGAAGAGAAGTACAAATGGCGCGCCGCCGTATGTGCCGAGGAATTCGATCTGACTCCTGAAACGATGCGCCGCCTGAAGTTTGTAAAATATAAAGGCAACGTCGAGAAGAAGGTGCAAGTGCGCACGGAAGCAGCCGACCTTTCAAATACGGTCCTAAAAATGGCTTGCAAGCGCGCCATGATCGCTATGACTTTGAACGTCACAGCGGCATCCGACATTTTCACGCAAGACATCGAAGACTTGCCAGAAGAGTTGCGCGGCCAGGATGCTGGCGAGCCTGCAATGTCGCCCTTGGCGCTGGAGTGGGTGGCAAAGGCCAACGCTGCGCCAACCGCTGATGATCTAGCAGCCGTATGGAAGGCTGGTGTCAAAGCGATCAACGAGGCCAAGGATGCCGTTGCGTCGAACGCATTCAAGGCAGCAGTAACGGAACGCGGCGCGGCACTCACTGTCACTCAGCCAGCGCCCAAGGCAGAGAAGCCAGCCCCCCAACCGCTCTCCACTGCAGCGGCCGAAATACTCGCCGATATGGAAGTGCTCGCCGACGATGGCGCCGAGGTCTTCGCCGCAAGCTGGGCCAGCCTGTCGAAATCCACACAAAACATGCTCGCCGCGCACTACGACGGCCTGATGGCGCGTGCGGAGAAGGCGGGAGGTGCAGCATGAAATTCATTACCTGCGCCCAAGGTTCGCCGGAATGGCATCAGGCCCGCGCCGGCGTGATTACCGCGTCCTGCTACGCCGATGCGGTATCTACCCTAACCCGTACGTCCGGCAAACGAAAGGCTGGCGATCCGTCTGTCGCGTCGGATAAATATGCCGCCGACCTGGCCATTGAGCGAATCAGCGGCAAGCCCTACGGTGCACCTGTCAAGGCCTGGGTGCTGGATCGCGGCCACGAAATGGAGCGCCTGGCACGCATGGCGTACGAAGCGCGCACCGAGTGCATGGTCACCGAGGCGGGGCTGGTGCTGACGGATGACGGCTTGTTCGGCTATTCGACGGACGGGTTTGTGGGCAATGACGGCCTGATCGAGATCAAGGCGCCAATCGACAGCGTGAAGATCGTCGAGATCCTGGAGACAGGCGACCTGACCGAATACATGCACCAAATGCAGGGCGGCATGTGGATCACGGCTCGCAAGTGGTGCGATTTCATCATGTACGTGCCCGACTTGGCCAACGCCGGTAACGACCTGTACATCAAGCGCGTGATGCGCGACGACAACTTTATTGACGCAATGGTGCTGGACCTGGCCGCCTTCGCGCGCCGCGTATCGGATCGCGAAATTCTTTTCAAACTCAAGGAGGCAGCATGATCACCGAAACCACCCAGGCCACGCCGGCTACCACCTCCCTCACCTTGCCGCAGCGCGCGGCCGTCGCGCTGGGCGCCGTGGACTACGAGGAAAAAATTAAGGAACAGGTTGCGGCTTCGACCGATATCACCGCCGTCATCGATCCCGCCGGCCGCGAGCAGGCACACCGCATAGGAATGAACCTGCTGAAACTGCGCACCGGCATCAAGGCCGTCGGCGAGGCCGCACGCAAAGACGCGACCGACTTCAGCAAGGCGGTGATTGCCAAGGAAAAAGACCTGATTGCGCTGATCACGCCAGAAGAAAATCGCGTGTTCGAGCTGCGCGACGCCTACGACACCAAGGTCGAGGCCGAAAAGCAAGCCGCGATTACGAAGGAGCGCGAGCGCATTGCCGCGATCCAGGCTGATATCGCGGCGATCCATGATGCGCCGCTGGAACTGGTGGGCAAGTCCGCTACCGATATTCAGGCGGCCGTAGCTACCGTGGCAGCCATCGTCGTGGATAAGGAGCGCTTTGCCGAATTCGAGAAGGACGCTGCCAAGGTTGTGGCCGAAGTGAGCGCCAAGCTCGCCAGCCTGCATGCCGCAGCAGTCGCGAACGAAGAAGAAGCCGCCCGCATTGCCGCCGAGCGCGCTGAGCTGGCGCAACTGCGCGAAGCGGCTGCCGAGGCCCGGCGTATCGCCCAAGTGGAAACTGACCGCATCGCTGCCCAGCGCCAGGCCGAAGACGACCGCCGGGCGGCGCTGGCTGCCGAGCAGGAAGCGGAAGCGCTGCGCCAACGCGAAGCCCATGCCGCTGAATTGAAAAAGCAGGCCGACGCCCAAGCCGAGCAGAACCGGCTGGAGCAAGCGGAAATCGCACGCCAGCGCCAGGAGTTGCTGGACATGCAGGCCGCTGCAGCCGAAGCCACAAGGCTGGCCCAGGTCGAAGCCGACCGCCTGGCAAATGATGCTGCGCAATCCGAACAAACCGCGCAGCTCGCCGTAGCGCGCGCCGCCGAGCCGCCCGTCGTCCAAGTTGCGGCGCTCACGCCTACCGCCCCCATCGGCATGCGCCGCACGCCGGCACCCATCGCGCCGGCACCGAGCCGCCCAGCGCCAGCCCCCGATCTGCTCGACGCCGCCGCCGATGACCTCTACCCATCCGACAGCGACATCCTCGATGTGATGTTCGACCAGTTCGGCCTGACGGCGGCCGAGGCCATCGACCGCCTGGCCAAGTTCGACTTTGCCGCCGCGCGCGCCGGCCTCGTCGCCGAAGCCGCATAAACACCGCCCCGCCCACCACCAGGAGAAAACAATGAATACAGCAGTCGCAGCACCACAAATCACCCTGCAAGCCATCCAATCCTCGCAGATCGCCGCCATCGGCCACTGCCCGGCGACCGAAACTCTGGCCGTGCAGTTCTTCCGCAAGGGCGCGCCAGCGGACGTCTACCACTACGCCAACGTCACGGCCACAGAGTATGCAGCCTTCGCCGGCGCCGAATCCATCGGCAAGCACTTCTACGCGCACATCAAGCCGCATGCCGACAAGCACCCGTACACGAACATGGGCACGCCGGCCGTCGAGCTGGCGCCGGTCAAGCTGAGCAAGGAACTGCTGGCCGGCCTGCTAACGGGCCGCGAATACGGCAGCGAAATGGCCAAGGAAGAAGAGCAGCAGGCCAAGGCGGCCGGCCTGATCGTGATCTTTGGCGCCAGCGACGACCTGATGGAGTTCCGTGGCTTGGTGGACGACGAGCGCGGCGCCCCTACCGTGGCGCTGGTCGATGCCAAAGGCCTGCTGCCGTTCCGCGAGGATATCCAGCACGACGACGATGCACTCAAGGACTATTTCGCCCGGGCGCCACAGGTGCGCGCCGTGGATGCCCTGTGGGCCAAGGAAGACGGCTACAGCTGGACCTACCGCACCGATATCCCGCACGCCACGTTCGAAATCGTGGAAGGCGGTGAACCGTACTGCCGCGGCATCGTGATCGACGTGGTTGACCTGGGCGGTGCAGCGTGACCGGCCGCCCGGCCCGCAAGTCCGCCGCGCAGCTTCAAGCGGTCTGCGACAAATTCAATGCTACGCACCTGGTCGGCACGGCCGTCAGCGTCAAGCTGGACAGTGGAGAGGTTCGCGATACGGTCACCACCAGTGAGGCGCAGGTACTGAGCGGCCATACACCGGTCATCTGGCTGGAAGGCATCAGCGGCTGTTATGACCTGGAACACGTGACAGCTTTGAAGGCGGCGACAGCATGAGCGCCGCCTGTCCCGAAGAACGTTTCCTGCGCGACGTAGCCAAGCACGAAATGATCGTGATCCGTGATGACGGCGTGCACCGCCACATCCGGTTCAAGCAGCCGGACAGCAGCAACATGTTCTTCGATCTGGTTACTTGGCCGGGTTTCCTGTGCTACAGCGGCGACATGGGCACCTACGTTTTCCAGCGCACGCAAGACATGTTCGGCTTCTTCCGCAAGAACGGACGCCTGGACGGCATCGATCGGCGCTACTGGGCCGAGAAAATCGAGGCAGCCGACAACACCGGCGTGACAAGACACAGTCACGATGAGTTCACGCGCCAGATAAATGACTGGGTGGACCAGCAAGCAGAGGGCGACAAGCCGGGCGACGACGAGCCTGAACAGCTTGCGCTGTGGGCTGAGGCCTATGCCGAGCTGCGCGCCGAGGTCGAGTCGGAGGTGCTGAGCGCGGACAGCAACGAGGTGCGATGTTTCGACGCCGCGAACGACTTCACCCACGCCGGCGATGCCTGGAAAGCATTCCATGGCCTGGATACAAAGTTCGAGTTCACCGATTTTTGGGAGGTCGATACTAAGGAATACACGCCCCGCTTCCTCTGGTGCTGCTACGCGTTGGCCTGGGGCATCGAGCAATACGACGCGGCCCAGCGGCTGGCGGCCGAGGCGGTGCCGGCATGATGGCGCGCCGCACGGCGGGAGTACCGCCATGACGAAGCAGACCTACTTCCTCGTACACGACGAGGCGCGGCGCCGGGCGATTGAATTCGCCAAGACCGCGCCGCCCGGCTGGATGGTGGTGTTTTCCGAGCCGAAGAAGAAACGCGCCCAGGAAGAAAAGTACCACGCCATGATCGGCGAGATCGCCAAGCAGGTCGAGCACATCGGGCGCAAGTGGGACGCCGACGACATGAAGCGGCTACTGGTGGACGAATTCGCCGACGAAATGCGCTTGGCTGGCACGCCGCTGCACCACGACGGACGCGTTACGCCCAGCTTCGACGGGCGCCGCATCGTGCAGTTAGGCGTCCAGACCAGCGACTTCTACGTGAAGGAAGCCGCGCAGTTCATTGAATTTTTGTATGCCTTCGGTGCCGCGCGCGGCGTCGTGTTCTCAGAATAAGGAATCGTCATGTTTTTCAAGAATTTGCAGATTTACCGCCTGCCCGCCCCTTGGGCCATGACGGCCGCCGCGCTCGAGCAGGCGCTGGCGCCGCAGCAGTTCACGCCCGCCACCAGCATGGACCTGGTGCGCCAGGGCTGGACCGCCCCGCGCGGCGCCAGCGCGCCGCTGGTGCACGCCGTGGGCGGCCAGTTCCTGCTGCAGTTGAAAACCGAGAAGAAGCTGTTGCCGTCGACCGTGATCAACCAGGTGGCCGCCGCCCGCGCCCTGGAAATGGAAGAAGCCCAGGGGTTCGCGCCCGGCAAGAAGGCCATGAAGGAATTGAAAGAGCGCGTCACCGACGAGCTGCTGCCGCGCGCCTTCGCCATTCTCAGCACTACGGCCGTGTGGATCGACCCGGTGAACGGATGGTTGGTGGTGGACGCGGCCAGCCCGGCGAAGGCAGACGAGGTGGTCAAGCTGCTGCTGAAATCCGTCGACAAGCTGCCGCTAGAAAGCCTGCGCGTGCAGCGTTCGCCCGTGGGCGTGATGACGGAATGGCTGCAGGCGGACGAATCCCCGGCCGGCTTCACGGTCGATCAGGACGCGATCATGCGCGCCACCGGCGAGAGCAAGGCCCAGGTGGCGTACAAGCGCCATACCTTGGAAGCGGACGATATCCGCCGCCACATTGCCGCCGGCAAGCAGTGCACGCGCCTGGCCATGACCTGGAACGACAAGATCAGCTTCGTGCTGGACGAGTCTCTGGCCATCAAGTCAGTCAAGCCGCTGGAAATTATCAAGGAAAGCGCCACGCGCAACGACGACGAGCGCTTCGACAGCGACTTCGCCCTGATGACCGGCGAGCTGGCCAAGATGCTGGCCGACTTGGTGGAGGCGCTGGGTGGCGAGGCCGACGTGGAGACGCAGGCGCCGGGCCCGGCTGCTGCCGGCCGGCAGAAGGTCGAGCGCGCCGTGAACTTGACCGCCGATCTGTACAAGCTTCGCGCCCGTTACCGCGATGTGCTCAACGAGTTGTATGACAGCACCGTTCAGCCGGCCGTTGCCCGCGTGCGCGAACACATGGCAGAAACCGCCGAGGACGCGATTAAATCGGCGCTGACGCTGGCCAAGGGGCTGCCTGGCGGCTCGCGATCCGCCGACCTGCTTCTGGTAGCCGCCGTCGAGATCATGGAGCCGAGTCCACGACCGGCAGCGGGCGATGCCCCTATCCGCCAGCAGCGCCCGGTGCTGCAGCTGAATGGCGAAGCGACAGGCGCCGTGCCGCCCGGCGACGGCAGCGCAACCGATCCGCTGTATTGCCAGGCGGTCGAGGTAGTACGCACGCACCAGCGCGCATCGATATCGCTGATCCAGCGCCATCTTCGTATCGGCTACAACCGGGCTGCGCGACTGCTGGAGGCGATGGAAGGCTCCGTCGTCGGATCGATGCGGTCGAACGGTAGCCGCGAGCTGCTGGCGCAAAGCGGTGACGTATGAACGTTAGAGCAATCGCTTGCAGTCTACTGCGTAAAAACTTGCTCTTCCAGTTTCGCCTTCACGGTTTGCACTTCTGGGATAAGTTTATCCAACTGAGCCTTTATCACTGGAAAAAGGCCCTTGAGCTGGGCAGCAACTTCTGCCGACGGAGTTTCATTATGCGGGATCAGTTGGGCAATCGCACTGTTGCGGTCAAGGAGAGCAAACAGCATGTCGAGCTCGGCGTAAACGCCAATGAGCTTGCCTCTGACATGATCGTCGGACACCGCCCATATTTTTGCGGCATTCGCTACGTAGATCGGAAATCGGAAACTCGCGCTGGGAAAGATCAACTGCAGCATTTTTCCGAAGACAGCACTAGGGGTTTGCCAGACTTTTTCGTTGATGTCTTCAAGTGCAGCGCTGTACACCGTCAACTCGGCAATCAAACTGATGATCACGTTGCGCTGATCCGCTGCAAGATCGTTGATCGCCTTATTTTCTGTGTGCTTCAGCTGCGCTTTGACCCCATAACCCGCTCCAACGATGGCTGCAACGGAACCAACCGCCTGCACCCAGGAAGGCAAGCTCGAATCCTTGTCTGGCCAACATGTGTAGCAAACAAAGGAAACAATGAACATGCTTGAAATGCTGGAAGCAACAAGAAGCCAATTAAAAATTTTGTTCAACATATACCCCATTAAATTTGGAGCAATACTAGCATGAGAAAAGTGCGCCCTATCCTCTTCAGCGCTCCCATGGTGCGCGCCGTGCTCGACGGCAGCAAGACGCAGACGCGGAGGGTGATGAAGCCACAGCCGGAGCCGGCCCCGCATCGGCCAGGGGACTACCAGTGGCCCTGCAACGCGTTCCAGTCGATGGTTAGCGTTTCGGATACGCGCGCGTCTGGCGCACACGGTATGGCCGGCGATGCCTGCCCGCACGGTGCGCATCGTGATCAGCTGCGGGTGCGAGAAACCTTCTTCGCCTATGGCCGCTGGGAAACCCGGTTCAGCACCAAGAAGGCGCGCGACGAGTGGCACTTTGTCGATATGACGACCGAGTGCGACCGGGCCTACCAGTTCGCCGCTGACAACCCGGACCTGCCGCTGGCGACCGGCCGCCGCAGCGCCCTGCCCGGCTGGCACAAGCGCCCGGCGATTTTCATGCCGCGCGCGGCCAGCCGTATCCTGCTGGAGATCGCATCGGTGCGCGTTGAGCGCCTGAACGACTGCAGCGTCGAGGATGCGCTGGCCGAGGGTATTTCGCATCGCACGATGAACGACCCGCGCGTCGAGTATCAGCGCTTGTGGGACGACATCAACGGCGCTGGTGCATGGGCAGCGAATCCATGGGTATGGGCGATCGAATTCAGGCGGGTGACGCCGTGAGCGCATTGATCCTGCGCAGCGTAGCGGAAACTCTGCCGCGCTTCGCCTACCGGTTTGCCAACGAGGTCACCCTGCATGAAGGGATGGCGCAAGTCCTCTCCGAAGCCGGAATCAACTTCCAGCGCGAGGTGGTGGCCGGCCCAAAGGACCGCTTCGACTTCCTCGTCGCGTCCGGCATCGTGATCGAGGCAAAGATCAAGGGTTCGCTGTCGCAAGCGCTCACGCAAATTGCCCGCTACGCCGCGCGGCCCGACGTTACGGCCGTGGTGCTGGTGACGACCAGATTCTGGGGCGGCGCTGGCGCCGAGGTCGACCAACTCCATGGAAAACCCGTACGCATTATCAAACTGACAGGAGCATCGTTTTGACCTCGACATACGGAACCATCAACTACACCGAGCGTTTCTGGCTGATCCAGGGCGAACCGTTCGTGCGGGCGCGCCTCAAGCGGGTCTTCCCACGCGTGCCGCAGCACGCCGCCAAGCACATCTGCATTTCGGTGACGCCGGAGAATACGCGTGAGCTGGCCTGGTTCATCGACCGGTACCCGATGGAGGTCGACCGCCGCGACATCATGGATCGCCTGGCCGATCAGCACCGCGACTGCGAAACACGCCTCGCCGACCTGATGGCGGGCCATGTGCCGCCCTTCGAGATCAAACTGGCCAAGCCGGCGCGCGAGTACCAGGCCTTCGCGGCGCAGATGCTTGAACTGAAAGGCGGCTTCCTGCTGGCCGACGACCTCGGATTGGGCAAGACAGTATCGGCCATTTGCGGCATGGTGCGCGCCGAGAACCTGCCCGTGGTGGTCGTCTGTCCGGCGCACTTGCCGCGCCAGTGGCGCGCCATGATCAAGGAGTTCGCGCCTGACCTGACCGTACACATCCTCAAGAAAGGCTCGCCATACGACCTGATGCCCCGTTCGCGCTCGAAGCAGATTGAACTGATCCCACCGCGTCTACCGGACGTGATCATCACCTCGTATCACAAGTTGCGCGGCTGGGCCGAGACCTTGCACGGCGTGGCGAAATACGTGGTCTACGACGAATGCCAGGCGCTGCGCAGCCCTGGCACGGCGATCTACCAGGCCGCTGTGCACCTTGGCGCCGGCGCCGCGCGGCGCATGGGCCTGAGCGCCACGCCGATCTACAACTATGGCCACGAGTTCTATCACGTGCTGAACGTGGTGGCACCCGAGGCGTTGGGCGAGTATGACGAATTCGTCCGCGAGTGGTGCTCGACCGAAGTCGACGGCAAGGCCAGGCTGGCAAATGCCAAGGAATTCGGCGCCTACCTGCGCCGCGAAGGCATCATGCTGCGCC
Source organism: Janthinobacterium lividum (assembly GCF_011601275.1). Taxonomy (GTDB): domain Bacteria; phylum Pseudomonadota; class Gammaproteobacteria; order Burkholderiales; family Burkholderiaceae_D; genus Janthinobacterium; species Janthinobacterium lividum_E. The sequence goes on from NZ_JAAOLY010000018.1 coordinate 69,244, forward strand.
GCACGCGCGCCGATGTGGGTCGCGAGTTGCCGAACCTGTCGAAGATCGTGCACGAAGTCGACGCCGATGAGAAGGCGCTCGACGCCCTGCACAGCGATGCCATCTCGCTGGCCAAGATCGTCTTGCGTCATAACGAGCTGTTCCGCGGTGAAAAGATGCAGGCCGCTGGCGAGTTCGACGCGCTGATGCGGCAGGCCACCGGCATCGCGAAGGCGCCCTACGTCGCCGAATTCGTCAAGCTGCTACTCGACAGTGGTGAGCCAATCGTGTTGTTTGGCTGGCACCGCGCGGTATATAGCATCTGGATGGAAGCGCTGGCCGCCTTCAATCCCATGCTGTACACCGGCAGCGAGTCGGCGAACCAAAAGGATGAGGCTGTCAGCGCCTTCCTGACCGGCAAAGCCCAAGTGCTGATCATGTCGCTGCGCTCCGGCGCCGGCGTCGACGGCCTGCAGGGCTACTGCAACACCGTGGTGTTCGGCGAGCTGGACTGGTCGCCTGGCGTGCATGAGCAATGTATCGGGCGCGTGCACCGGGATGGCCAGGATGCGCCCTGCTCCGCCTACTTCCTCGTGTCGGACAGTGGCGCCGACCCGATCATGGCCGAAGTGCTGGGTGTGAAGCGCGAGCAGATCGAGTCAGTGCGAAACCCGGACTCGGCGCTTGCTGAACGGATCAACACCGGCGAGAACAACATTCAGCGCCTGGCGCGTGAGTTCTTGGCGAGGCGCGGCGAGGCGTTGACGCCAGTGGACACGGTGGCCGCACTTCCAGGCATTCCGGGAGATGCGCCATGAACATGAGCGAAGTCGAAATGCGCCGCATCGCCGAAATGGTGGCGGCGCTGGACAAGGCCGCAGGCAAGAAGCCCACCAGCACAGCAGGGGAATTGAACAGGCAGCAGATCTGCGCCGCGCTCGGCGTCAGCGAATCGACAATTCGCCGGCTTGAGCAGGCTGGACTGCCATATACACCGGTCGGCGCGCGGTCCAAGCGCTACGACCTTGAAGAATGTAAGAACTGGTTAAGGGAAAATCAAATATGTCAGTCTGGAAAGACAGCAAGGGCAAGCTCCACGTCGGGATCATGGTCGATGGCAAAAGAATTCACCGAGAGTTGCCGGAAGGTTCAACTGCGAGTGATGCCAAGCTGATTGAGGCAGAGCTTCGCTCCTCGGTCGCGCGCGCACCAAAGCAGAAGCAGGTGCGCATCCCCGGCGATCCACCGATGACCGCGATCCTGGCGATCTTCGTGGAGCATTCACTGGCATTACGCAGCGCCGACACCTCAAAGCACCACGCCAAGCGCCTTGGACCATGGGCGGAGCGATACAAGGCCAGCCAAGCGCAGGAATTTGCGGACCACGTCATACGGGACATGAGCAAGTTAATCCCGGACCGAAAAACCGGCAAGATGGTCCCTGCATACGCGCCGGCAACTATCAACCGGTCTCTGGCCTGCGCCAAGAAAGGATTGCACTTGGCCTGGCGTCAACGACTGATACCAGAGAATTACGGTCTGCGCATCGAGACAGTCGCAGTGAATAACAAGCGTGAGGTATTCCTCACTGTCGAGCAGGTGAGGAAAATCGCATCGTTCTGCACGCCGATCGCCCAGGCTGCAATCTGGGCGGCGCTGCTCACAGGCGCGCGGCGCGGGGAATTATTCAAGATCGAAAGCCAGCACATTGGCCGAGACGCTATCACTTTCCCAGCCAGCAATACCAAAACGCTCCGCATGCGGGTGATCCCTATCATCCCGGCACTGCGGCCGTGGTTGAAATATTTTCCGCTCGACATGACACTGTACGGCGTCCAGTCGTCGTGGCGCCGCGCGCGAGTAAAGGCTGGTATGCCGCATGTGAACTTCCATGACCTGCGCCACTCGTGCGCCAGTATCATGCTGGGCCTGGGCGTAGACCTGTACACAATCAGCAAGATCCTCGGCCACGCCAATGTGCAGACCACGCAGCGTTACAGCCACCTGCAGATCGACGCACAGCGTAGTGCCCTCGACAAGCTGTCGCAGTTGGTGGTGGTGTCAGGCAAATAAATTACACTGAAAAATTACACTGAATAAAAAAAGCCGACCTGTTTAAAGGCCGACTTTTAGTTAAGTGATTGATTTCACTTGAAATTCTTGGTGGGAAGTGCAAGTTTCGAACTTGCGACCCCTGCAGTGTGAATGCAGTGCTCTACCCCTGAGCTAACCTCCCGAAGCGAGGCGAATTATCGCATAGGTGTTGCGGCATCTGCAAGGGCTGGCAAGAGGAAATTTACCTTGCCCCGCTTTTTTCTCAGGCGGCCGCTGGCGGCGACGTGACGGCGGTCCAGATGCACTGGCCTTTGGCGGCCTTGTCGAGGCCGGCGATGGTGGCTTCGTGGGCGGCCAGTTCGTCGGCCGTGGCGCTCTGGAAGATGACTTCGGCCAGGGGCACGATTTCCAGCACGGCGCCGTCGGCGGCCACTTCCAATTCTTCTTCCATGCTCAGGCTGTTTTGCCCGCGCGTCATTGCCAGGTAGACGTCGGCCAGCAATTCCGAGTCGAGCAGCGCGCCGTGCAGCTTGCGGTGGGCATTCGATACGCCGTAGCGGTCGCACAGGGCGTCGAGCGAGTTGCGCTTGCCCGGATGCATTTCCTTCGCCTGTACCAGGGTGTCGATCACGCCATGCACCTGCTCGTGGACTGGTGGCAGGTTCAGGCGTTTGAATTCCGCGTTCAGGAAGCCGATATCGAACGGGGCGTTGTGGATGATCAGTTCGGCGCCGGCGATATAGGCACGAAACTCGTCGGCGATTTCCGCGAATTTTGGCTTGTCGCTAAGGAATTCCGTCGTCAATCCGTGGACGGCCAACGCGCCCTCTTCCGAATCGCGCTCGGGATTGATGTAATGGTGGAAATTATTCCCCGTCAACATGCGGTTGTTCAGCTCGACCGCCCCGATCTCCAGGATGCGGTCTCCCGTGCGCGGGTTCAGGCCGGTGGTTTCAGTATCGAGAACAATTTGACGCATGGCGGATTCAGTCGTAAAAGCAAAAAGCGAAGGGCACAGTATAGCAAACCTGCGCCCTCCGGTTACGTCCTGCCCACTGCTACAGGGCAGAAATTTAGTTCTCAGGCACGTACCGTTTCCACACCCAAGTTGGCCAGCTGATCGGCCCTTTCGTTGCCCGGATGGCCATTGTGGCCGCGCACCCAGCGCCATTCCACTTCATGCACGGCCTGGGCGATGTCGAGCGCCTGCCACAGGTCGACGTTCTTGACGGGCGCCTTGGCCGCCGTTTTCCAGCCGCGCGCTTTCCAGCCGTGGATCCACTCGCTGATGCCCTTCTGGACATACTGGCTATCGGTATACAGCACCACCTGGCAGGGACGTTTAAGCGCCGTCAAGGCTTCGATCACAGCCTTCAATTCCATGCGGTTATTCGTCGTATTCAGTTCCCCGCCGTAAATTTCTTTCTTGGCGCCATCGGCCACCATCAGCGCGCCCCAGCCGCCTGTGCCGGGATTGCCCTTGCATGCGCCATCGGCGTAAATCTCTACCTTATCCATCTTGCTGTTCCCGCCTTTTATTCGTGACCGGTGCGCCTGCGGGCGCCGTCGCCGGTTTCTTGGTCCACGCCGGACCGATCAAACGCATCCCTTTGACGCGCTTGATCGCCTGCACTATATACACTGCGCCCAGATATGGCCACCAGCGCGCACCGGCCTTGTCCATGAAGGCGTTACGGCGCAGCCATTTTTCTGTCCTGCAGGCAGGTGCGTAGCAGCCGAAGTAACTTTGGCTGACGCCCATGTTGAGCAATTTTAACCAGTCTTTCATGCGCGGCATAGAGATCAGCTCGCCTGCCTGCGGCAGGTAGTGGCGTCCCGTGACCCGTCCCAGGCCCTGGCGCATGCCCCACAGGCTGGCCGGATTGAAGCCGCAGACGATCACGCGCCCTTCCGGGATCAGCACGCGCTCGACTTCGCGCAAGACCTGGTGCGGCTCGGCGGCAAATTCGAGTACGTGCGGCAAGACCACCAGGTCCAGGCTTTGCGAGTCGAACGGCAGCTCGTCGAAGGCCGACACGAGGGTCGGGCGACGGCCCTGCGGCGACTGCAAAGGCAGGCGCGCATCGAGCAGCCATTTGTTCGGCATGCGGTTGGCGGCCAGTGCGTCGAGCTGGGGCAAGCCGATCTGCACGGCATTAAAACCGAAGATGTCGACGGTCAGGCTGTCGAGGCATTGCTGCTCCCAGGCGCGCACGTACAGACCGGCCGGCGTCTGCAGCCAGCCGTCAAGCGCTATAATGGATTTTTCGGATGCCGCACTGTCCATTCAGTTTTCTCTTTTGCTCATGACACACTCCCCTGAACACGCTTTATCGGTACTTGCCGTGCCCGCCTTTGCCGACAACTACCTGTGGCTGATCCATGACGGCCGCCACGCCGCCGTGATCGACCCCGGCGATGCAATGGCCATTCTCGATGCGCTGCAAGGCCATCAGTTGACCTTGTCCGCCATTTTACTCACGCATCACCACGCCGACCACACGGGTGGCGTGCCTGAATTGTTGCAGCATTTCGCCGTCCCCGTCTTCGGCCCGCGCAATGAGGCTATCACAGCCATCACGGAACCGCTTGCCGAAGGCGATGTCGCCCACGTGCCCGAGCTGGGCTTGCAGATGAGTGTCATCGACGTGCCCGGCCATACCAAGGGACATATCGCCTACGTGCGCCAGCGCGACGAGCGCAGCGGCGCGCCGTGGCTGTTTTCCGGCGACACCCTGTTTGCTGGCGGCTGCGGCCGCCTGTTCGAAGGCACGCCGGGCCAGATGGCCGATTCGCTGGGCAAACTGGCCGCCCTGCCCGACGATACCGAGGTATTTTGCGCGCATGAGTACACCTTGTCCAATTTGCGCTTTGCCAACGCTGTCGAACCGGGCAATGTGGCCTTGCAGGAACGCATCGCCATCGATACGGAAAAGCGCCAGCAAGGTTTAGCCACCGTGCCGTCGACCATTGCCCTTGAAAAGGCCACGAATCCCTTCCTGCGCTACCGCGAACCGGCGATTTTGACCAGTCTGAAGGTGGAAGGCAAGCTGGCCACCGATGCTTCGCCTGTGGAAGCGTTTGCCGCGCTACGGATGTGGAAGAACAGCTTTTAAGCTTGTGCTTCCAAAAAGAAAAATCCCGGCGATACCATCAGGCACCGCCGGGATTTTTTATTGATCGATTTGATCAGGATCAGATTTCCTCGTACAGCGGCAAGGTCAGAAATTCGGCGAATGATTCCGACGTCGACATTTCCTCGAAAATCTGGCCGGCGCGTACATAGGTCGGGCCGTTGCCGCCTGGCGCATCGCGCTGCACCTTGGCCAGCTCTTCCGGAATCATGGCGCGCACCATCTCGGCTGTCACCTTGTGGCCATCCTCCAGCACGCCCTTGCTGGAACGAATCCACTGCCACACTTGCGAACGGCTGATCTCGGCCGTGGCCGCATCTTCCATCAGGTTATGGATAGGCACGCAACCGTTGCCGGCCAGCCAGCTACCCAAGTAATGGATACCCACGTTGATGTTGTAGCGCAAGCCCGCTTCCGTGATCGGCGCTTCCGGCTGGAAATTCAGCAGATCAGACGCCTTGACGTCGATGTCGGGACGCTGCTTATCGATCTGGTTCGGTTTGTCGCCGAGCACTTTCGTGAATTCACCCATGGCCAGTTCGACCAGGCCCGGGTGCGCCACCCAGCCGCCGTCATAGCCATCGGTGGCGTCACGCGCCTTGTCGTTGCGCACGCCGCCCATGGCGATGTCGTTCTTTTCCGGATCGTTTTTGATCGGGATCAAAGCCGCCATGCCGCCGATGGCTGGCGCGCCCCGTTTGTGGCAGGTTTTCAGCAGCAGCAAGGCATAGGCGCGCATGAAGGGCGCCGTCATCGTGACCTTGGCGCGGTCGGCCAGGCAGAAATCTTTGTCCAGCTTGAATTTCTTGATGCACGAGAAGATGTAATCCCAGCGGCCCGCGTTCAGGCCAGAGCTGTGCTCCTTCAGTTCGTACAGGATTTCATCCATTTCAAACGCCGCCAGAATGGTTTCGATCAGCACGGTCGCCTTGATCGTACCTTGTGGCAAGCCCAATTCGTTTTGCGTCATGACGAAGATGTCGTTCCACAGGCGCGCTTCCAGGTGCGATTCCATCTTCGGCAGATAGAAATACGGGCCGGCGCCGCGCGCCAGCTGTTCCTTGGCGTTATGGAACATGAACAGGGCGAAATCGAAGATGCCGCCGGAAATACGCTTGCCGTCGACCAGCACGTGTTTTTCATCAAGGTGCCAGCCGCGTGGACGCACGACCAGTGTCGCGATTTTGTCGTTCAGCTTGTACGACTTGCCATTTTGCTCGAGCGAAATCGTCTTGCGCACGGCGTCGAACATGTTGATCTGGCCCGTCAGCTGGTTATCCCAATTCGGCGTGTTCGAATCCTCGAAGTCCGTCATGTAGCTGTCGGCGCCGGAATTGAAGGCGTTGATGACCATCTTGCGCTCGACGGGACCCGTGATTTCCACGCGGCGGCATTCCAGCGCCTTCGGAATCGGTGCGATCTTCCAGTCGCCGTCGCGGATGTGCGCAGTTTCTGGCAAGAAATCAGGACGCTCGCCCGCGTCGAGGCGCTTGGCGCGTTCCACGCGCACGGCCAGCAATTCCTGGCGGCGCGGCTCGAAAGCACGCGTCAGCTTGGCCACCAGCGCCAGCGCGGCCGGCGTCAAGATCTGTTCATAGCCGGGCTGGATGTCACCCGTGATTTGCATGCCCTCTGGAAGTGGGATCGTGTTCTGCGTCATGAAGTTCTCCGGTTTTTAATAAATATAAGCAAAGGTAATCTGGTGATCCAAGTATAAGCTGAACGACTGCGCGGACAAGCTGGACAGAGGCGCAAAAACACTCTGCCGGGCGGCGCGTTTGTTCTATAGTATTGCACTATAAGGCATGGAAACGAGATTAAAAATCACTTCATCTATGCGTTTTTATCACAAGTGATGGCATCGCGGGAGCACGGCATGGGGCAGTTCAGACAGATATCAACATTCGTGGAAGTGGTCGCCAAGGGCAGCCTGTCGGCCGCCGCGCGCGCGGAAGGGATCGCACCGGCCATGATAGGCCGGCGCCTCGATGCGCTGGAGCAGCGCCTGGGCGTCAAATTGCTGCAGCGTACGACGCGCAAGCTGGCGTTGACGAATGAAGGCGCCGCCTTCCTGGAAGATTGCCAGCGCATCCTGGGCGAACTGGAAGAGGCGGAAGCGGCCGTGGCAGTGCGCAGCGTGAAAGCCAGCGGCCATTTGCTCATTTCCGCGCCAGCCGGCTTCGGACGCCAGCATGTGGCGCCCTTGATCCCCTCTTTTGTCGCCGAGCACCGCGACGTGACGGTGTCGCTGAACCTGAACGACCGCCTCGTCGACCTGATCGGCGAAGGCATCGACGTGGCTATCCGCATCGCCAGCCTGTCCGATTCCTCGCTCGTGAGCACCAAGCTGGCCGACAACCAGCGCGTGCTCGTCGGTTCGCCCGCCTACCTGAAACGGGCGGGCACGCCCCGCATCCCGGCCGACCTGGCCAAGCACAATTGCCTGGCGATCAGCAGCGAAGGCAGCCAGCGGGGTTGGACCTTCCGCGAAAACGGCAAGAATGTGATCTTAAAAGTGGCCGGCAATATGGTCTGCAACGATGGCGAAGTGCTGCACGATTGGGCCCTGGCCGGCAAGGGACTGGCGTGGCGCTCGATGTGGGAAGTGGGCGCCGAGATCGCCTCGGGCCAGCTGGTGACGGTACTGGACCAGTTCGCCGCCCCGGGCAACGACATTTATGCCGTGTTCGCCCAGCGCCGCCACTTGCCGCTGCGCATAAGGGCGTTCGTGGATTTTTTAAGGCACTCGTATTCTCAACCAGATTACTGGCGCGAGCGGGCTATTTGAAGACGCGGGACCAAACCTGCTGCGCGTCGGCATAGGCGGCCTGTGATGTTCACCGTACTAGAGTACGGTTGCGCTTCTCGGCCACCTCTTCCTTCCGCTCGCGACGGTTTTGTCCGGCGTCGTGACGCATGCGGAAACAACAACTCCCGGATCAGCATTGGTAAGCGCAGGTCGGCTTAGTGCAGCGCAAGCCGACACCAGCTCATACATCTTGCCAACGCCACTCTTGTCGGCTTACGCGCAAGCGCTAAGCCGACCTACCAGTGATGCCCAGCACACCGAAAAAGCACGCAGCCCACGGAAAACCGATGCTCCACAGAAATTCAGGCGAAAAAAAAAATCCTCGGAGACCGAGGATTTCTTTATTTCGTTTGATCCAGCGTATTAGATTGGCTGAATGTTCGAAGCTTGCTTGCCTTTAGGGCCAGCGGTCACTTCAAAAGAAACGCGTTGGTTCTCTTGCAGGGACTTGAAGCCGTTCGACTGGATAGCCGAGAAGTGAGCGAACAGATCTTCGCCGCCTTCGTCAGGGGTAATAAAGCCGAAACCCTTCGAATCATTGAACCATTTTACGATGCCAGTTGCCATTACAATTTCCTATTTCAGTTAAGTTGGGCTTGCGCCCGTTATATCGTTTGAAGCAAGAAAGAAATGACAGACAAACTGCACTACTACCTCGAATCCAACGATGCCCAATTATACCAACAAAACTGAGAAAAACCATTCTTTCGCAAAATAAACTTACGAACACTACTTTAATAGCCAAATCCCCGTCTTGCGGCGCCCTGTAGCAGCGGCATGGAGACACTATATCCTAATCTGCGACGCGGGTGCTTTGCGTTGTATCAAATGAATCATTGCAACCACATCTCTATAGTACTGTCGCTCACGCGGTGAAATGGATGGCAGCCGCATCGCGTCCCGCCCAGTCCAGTAGCGCCGCCACCTGCGCCCGCACAGCGGGCCATTCCGCCACCGCTTGCTCCGGGGCATTGAGCATGGCGCGCACCAGTTGTTCGATGCGCCGGCATTCCTGGCCCAGCGCGGCAAAGCCGAAGGTGGCAGCCGAGCCGGCCACCGCATGCAGCGCGCGGTGCAGCTCCGTCAACGGTTCCAGACGGGGGCCTTCGCTGTCGCAGCGGCTGCTTGCCTGCGCGATCGCCTGCAACAGCGCCGGCACGCCAGCCGCATATTTTTCATTCAAGGCGCGCAAACGCGCGCGAAAGTCCGGATCGATCAAGGTTGCCATAGCAATACTCGCCTGACGCGGCTTACTTGGTGCCGAAGATGCGGTCGCCGGCGTCGCCCAGGCCTGGCACGATGTAGGCGTGGTCATCCAGGTGCGAATCGAGCGCGGCGCAGAACATCTTGACGTTCGGATGCGCGTGCTGGAACACGGTCACGCCTTCCGGAGCGGCAACCAGGGCCAGGAAGATGATCTGCTCGTCCGTCACGCCGCGCTTTTTCAGCACGTCGACGGCGTACACGGCCGAATTGCCGGTCGCCACCATCGGATCGCACAGGATAAAGGTGCGCTCATTCAGGTCCGGCAGGCGCACCAGGTATTCCACGGGCATGTGGGTGGCCGGGTCGCGGTACACGCCGATGTGGCCCACGCGGGCCGATGGCACCAGATTCAGCAAGCCATCGCTCATGCCGATGCCGGCGCGCAGGATGGGCACGATGGCCAGTTTCTTGCCTGCGATAACAGGCGCGTCGATGGTGACGAGCGGCGTCTTGATTTCACGCGTCGTCAGCGGCAGGTCGCGCGTGATTTCATAGCCCATCAGCAGGGTGATTTCCTTGAGCAATTCGCGGAAGGTGCGCGTCGACGTATCGTGCTCGCGCATGTGGCTCAGCTTGTGCTGGATCAATGGGTGATCGGTAATGAACAAATTCGGGAAGCGTGGGTCTTGTTTCATATTGTTTTTCTTTCTCTACTGTCTGGCGCGGCGGCAAGCCTGGGCCGCAAGCGCGCTGTGTATCGATAAAATGATGGATTGCAGCATTATCCCAGCCCGCAGCTCGCCTGTGGCCGGAATTTTCGAAATAATCGGATTTATTGAAATCAATACTCGCGTAGCGCGCGCGCCAGGATGGCCTCGCAATCGGTGCCGGCCGGCAAGCGGCCATACGCACCGCCCGGGGCCAGCACCAGGCGCGACTGCAGGAATGCTTGCGCGATGAAGGGCGGCGCATGGCGCAACAGCAAGGCCGCTTGCACGGCCAGCACGATGCGTTCGGACAATTGTCTGGCACCAAATTCATCCGTCTGCGGTCCGTCAAGGTCAGCCAGCAGACGCGCGCGATAGCCAGCAAAGATGGCATCGCCATCGCCGGCCAGCGCCAGCTCGGCCGCCAGGGCGTCGCGCGCGGCCGGCGACTTGCCGAAGGCGCGCAAGACGTCGAGGCACATGACGTTGCCCGAACCTTCCCAGATCGAATTGACGGGCAGTTCGCGGTACAGGCGCGCCAGCGGCGCGTCTTCCACATAACCGGTGCCGCCCAGCACCTCCATGGCCTCGAAGCCGAAGCCGGGACCGCGCTTGCAGATCCAGTATTTGCCGGCCGGCGTCAACACACGCGCCAGCATGGCTTGCCGCGGATCGTCCTTTTCATCGAAACAGCGGGCCAGGCGCAGCGCGAAGGCCGTGGCCGCTTCCGATTCGAGCGCCAGGTCGGCCAGCACGTTTTGCATCAGGGGCTGCTCGGCCAGCGGCTTGCCGAACACGGCCCGCTGGCGCGCATGGTGCAGCGCCTGCGTCAAGGCGGCGCGCATGATGCCGGTGCTGCCCAGTACGCAATCGAGGCGCGTATGGCTGGCCATTTCCAGAATCGTGGGTATGCCCCGCCCCGGCTGCCCCACGAGCCAGCCGTAGGCATTCGTGAATTCCACTTCCGACGAGGCATTCGAGCGGTTGCCCACTTTATCCTTCAGGCGCTGCACGCGGATGGCGTTGCGGCTGCCGTCGGGCAGGTAACGGGGCAAAAAGAAACAAGACAATCCCCCCTCGTCCGCCTGGGCGAGGATCAGATGGGCGTCGCACTGGGGCGCCGAGAAAAACCATTTGTGGCCGACGATGCGCCAGGCGCCGCCGGCCTCGCCGCCGAACAGGGCTTGCGCTTCGTCCGGCGGCACGGGCACGGCGCGCGTGGTATTGCTGCGCACGTCCGAGCCACCCTGCTTTTCCGTCATGCCCATGCCGACCAGCGCGCCCCGCTTCTGCTCGACGGGCAGGGAGCGGGGATCGTATTCGCGCGACAGGATTTTCGGCAGCCAGCGCTGCGCGATCTGCGGCAGGTCCAGTGCCTGGCGCAAGGCCGGCACCGAGGCATACGTCATCGTCACGGGACATTGCGTACCGTTTTCCACCTGCCCCACTAATAGATAGGCGGCCGCGCGCGCCACCTGGGCGCCGGGACCGGGCGAAGCCCACGGCGAAGCGTGTGCACCGGCACCCACGAGGATGGCCATCAGTTCATGCCAGGCCGGATGGAACAGCACCTCGTCGATGCGGCGCCCGGCCCGGTCGAACTGCTGCAGCTCGGGCGTGTGGATATTGGCCTGGCGCGCCAGCGCATAGGTCTCGGCGCGGCCCAGCCTTTCGCCCAGCGCGTCGAGTTCCTGGAGCGCCGCCCCGCCGCCCTCCCGCAGCAACGCTTCGATCAGCGCCGGGTCGCAGGCGAACAGATTGACGTTTTCAAACGGCGTGGCCTGGTTGAAAACTTCATGCGTGTCAAAAGCATTCATGGGGGTCCCCCGCGATTTGTTATCATGGCGCCCTTGCCTGCCGTGGACGCACCGTCAACACCGTCTGCCAGCCAGACTAGCGTAAAGCGCATGACGGGGCAAGCGCGCCAGTGGAAGCAAGCGCAGATAAATGTTTCCATGCGGAATGAAAATGCCTGCGTGCGTCGCGCGGCATGATTTTTTTCATGGAAGGCAGGAATATTTACAAAACCTGAAGCAATGTTGCTCTATTTCATGTAATCGGGTGCTTTTCAATGATACATTTCGTGTGGATCGCGTTCCGATAGCCGCCCTTTCGGCCCCTATGGCGCGCGTCATGCACGACGCATTCTTTCCGTTGGCGCCCTGCCCTGCAGCGAGCGCCGGCACTGATAATAAAAAGGTAAAAGCCAGCACGATGTTTTCCAGTACCCCATCCGCCGCCCACCGCGAGGCTCGCCACGAGTTGGACAACCTCATGGAAGAGGCAGGCGACGTCGTGTTCCGGCTCGATATGGACGGCCTGATCCTGTTCGCCAGCAAGCGCGCGGCCACCCTGTTTGGCGCACCATCGGGCCTGACCGGCCACTTGCTGCTGCCGCTGGCCACGGAAGCGTCGCGCGCGGCGCTGCAGGCGGCACTGGAAGACGCCCTGGCCGAGCCGGGCCGCCTGGAAGTGCGCCTGCAAACGCCGGACCAGGAAATCTGGTTCGAGCTACGCCTGTCTTCTTATATGAACGCGGCCGGCGTGGCCGAATTGCTGGTGGTCGGGCGCGACACGTCGGCCCAGCACAATACGGAAGAACGGCTGCGCCACATGGCCACGCACGATGCGCTCACGGGCTTGCCGAACCGCTTGCTGCTGTCGGACCGCATCCGCATGGTGATCGCCCAGGCCGCCCGTTCGGGCCAGGGCTTTTCCGTCGCCACCATCGGCCTCGATGGTTTTAAAAAGGTCAACGATGGCCTGGGCCATCCCGTCGGCGACGCCGTGCTGCGCCTGGCCGCCGCGCGCCTGCGCAAGACCCTGCGCGACAGCGACACCCTGGCGCGCGTGGGCGGCGATGAATTCGTCGCCGTGCTGCCCGGCAGCGCCACGGACGCACAGATCAAACTGGTGACGGGCCGCCTGCTCGCTACCCTGCAGGCGCCGTTCGAAGTGGACGGCCACACGATCTACGTGGGGGCGTCAGTGGGCGTCTCGATCTATCCGCTGCACGCGGAAGATGAAGTGCGCCTGGTGGCGCTGGCTGATGCGGCCATGTCGCGCGCCAAGGAAACGGGCAAGGCCCGCTGCCTGGTCTACAGCCCGCGTTTGAACGGCCCGTCGGAACACGACATTTCGCTGGAAGCGGCCATGTTCCACGCCGTGCGCGAAGGCGAATTCCTGCTCTTTTACCAGCCCATCGTCGATGCGCACACGCGGCAAATCCAGGGTTTCGAAACCCTGATGCGCTGGAAGCACCCGACCCTGGGCCTGGTGCCGCCCGTGCGCTTCATCCCGATTGCCGAAGCCAATGGCCTGATCAACCTTCTGGGCGCCTGGGCGCTGAAGGCGGCCTGCGTGCAGCTCAAGCAGTTCCAGGAAGTGGCCAAGCGGCCGTTGTACATCTCCGTCAACATCAGCCCGCGCCAGTTCCGCAACGACAAATTCCTCGACGTACTCGATGACGCCATCGCGTTTTCAGGGCTGTCCGGCGAACACCTGGTGCTGGAAATCACGGAAGGCACCTTGATGATCGACCCCGTGCATGCGGAAACCATCCTCGTCAAGATGACGGAGCGCCGCGCGCGCATCGCCATCGACGATTTCGGCACCGGCTACTCCTCGCTCGCGTATCTGAAGCGCTTCCCCATTTCCGTGCTGAAGATCGACCGCACCTTCATCAAGGACTTGCCCGCATCGAGCAAGGATGCGGCCATCTGCAACACCATTCTCGACCTGGCCAAGCATTTGAACCTGTCCGTGGTGGCCGAAGGCGTGGAGACCGAAGAGCAGATGCACTTCATCGAATCGCGCGGCTGCCAGTACGTGCAAGGCTACCTGACGGGCAAACCGATGCCGGCCCATGCCGCGCTGTCGGCCTTGAGCGACAAAACCTATGCGGCGCTGGTGCCTGTGCCGCCTGCCAATGAACCGCGCGGAGGGGGGCAATGAATCCAGGTCATTTCACGGTACCGACACAGCTCGGCAAAAACACCCTGGACCTGCTGTGGGCGCGCACGCGCCAGCAGGGCGACATGCCCGGCTTCGCGAAAGCCATCAGCGCCATCCTCGGTGCCATGCGCGGCGAGGATGACCACGAATTCGACATCACGCAAACGGTGCTGTCCGACCCTGTCCTCACGCACAAGGTGCTGCGGCTGGCCAACAGCGGCATGTATTCGGCCTTCGGCCAGCGCGTCAACACGGTCTCGAAGGCCGTGCTGGTGCTGGGCATCGACGCCATCGGCCATCTGGCGCTGGGCCTGAAATTGATCGAGGAATTGTCGCAGGCGTCGCCCGATTCCGTCAGCGCCCACGTGGAAATGGAAAAGGCCGTGCTGGCCGGGATGGTGGCGCAGCAGGTGGCCACCAGCGCCGGCAGCCTGCAGGCGGAGCAGGCAGTCGTCTGCTCGATGCTGCACACCCTGGGCCGCATGATGGTGACGTTCTACATGACGGACTTCTGGGCGCGCATGCAGGCGCATGCGGGTCCCGGCAACGAGGCGGCCGCCGCGCGCGAAATCCTCGGCCTGTCGCTGCCGGAAGTGGGCTATGCCACGGCGGCCCACTGGGGCTTGCCGCAGCACCTGATCAACGGCATGCGTCCGATGGACCCGTCGCCCGACAACGCTCCCGTCAGCGGCGCCGACTGGATGGCGGGCCTGTCGACGATGGCGGCGCGCTGCGCCGACTCGCTGTGGCACGACGATGCGGCCGGCGCGGCGCAGGTCCACGCGCTGATCGACGATTATGCGGGCACCCTGGGCATCACGGCGACGGACCTGGTGGTGGCGGTGGACAAGGCCAAGGCGATGGCGGCGGCCGACCTGTCGATCGCGCCCCTGTCGAAACCGGCCGAACGGCGCGCGCGCCAGCTGGCGTCGACGCGCATGCGCGCCGAAGGCAACCGCGTATTGATCGGCGGCCTGGCCGACCTGCGCGGCGCCATCGGCAGCGCAAGTCCGGGACAGATGGTCTCGATGGCGCTCGAAACGCTGCACCAGGGCTTCGATTTTTCGCGCTCGGTGGCGTTCGTGCGCAACCACAGGGATCATCTGTATTCGGCGCGCATCAGCATGGGCGAAGGCATGGCCGACCTACAGGACTTGATGGTGTTTGGCGACGCGTATGAGCCGAACGTCTTCCACGCGGCCCTCAATAGCGACCGCGTGATCTTCATCGACAACGCGCGCGACCCGAAATTTGCCGCCAAGCTGCCGCAATGGTGGAAAGCGACGTTGTCCGAAGCGCGCAGCTTCGTCGTGCTGCCCCTGTCGGCCAACGGCCACCCCACGGGCTTTTTGTACGGCGACTGGGACGACAGCTTCCCGCCGATCCAATTGAACCAGACGGAGTTCAACCTGATCAACGATATCCGGGCTTTATTGGTGCAGTCGGTGGAGATGCGGCACCAGCTGGAGCTGGTGGCGAACAAGGTGGCGTGACAGGAAGCGCCAACGATATTGTCGGATTACGCAGGGCTATGCCCCGCTAATCCGACCTACACGCAACACATGACATGGGCCGTGATCAGACGCGTAGGTCGGGTTAGCCAGAATGGCGTAACCCGACATCACCGCAACGCATGGCATGGGCCGCGAGTCGGATCAGGGTCGCACCCGTCATCCGACAACATTTCAATTTACTTCAACTTCGGCGTACTCACCGACACATCGCCGCATTGCGCGCGGTGCATCAGGGCGTGGTCGATCAGCACCAGCGCCAGCATGGCTTCGGCGATCGGCGTGGCGCGGATGCCCACGCAGGGGTCGTGGCGGCCGAACGTTTCCACCATCACGGGGTTGCCTTCTTTGTCGATCGAGCGGCGCGGCGTGCGGATCGACGAGGTCGGCTTGATGGCGATCGACACGCTGATGTCCTGTCCCGTCGAAATTCCACCGAGCACGCCGCCGGCGTTATTGCCGATAAAGCCTTCCGGCGTCAGTTCGTCGCCGTGCTCGGAACCCTTTTGCGCCACCGAGTCGAAACCGGCGCCGATTTCCACGCCTTTCACCGCATTGATGCCCATCATCGCGTAGGCGATGTCGGCGTCGAGCTTGTCGTAGATGGGTTGGCCCAGGCCGACGGGCACGTTTTGCGCGATCACGTCGATGCGCGCGCCGATGGAATCACCGTCGCGGCGCAGCTGGTCCATGGCCTCTTCCATGCGCGCGATCAGGTCCGCGTCATCGCTGGCGGCAAAGAACGGGTTCGCATGCACGTGCTCCCACGACTGGAAAGGCACGGGAATGTCGCCCAGCTGGCTCATGCAGCCCTTGAAGGTGGTGCCGTACTGCTGCAGCAGCCATTTCTTGGCAATCGCCGCCGCGCCCACCACGGGCGCCGTCAGTCGCGCCGACGAGCGCCCGCCACCGCGCGGGTCGCGCACGCCGTATTTGTGCCAGTAGGTGTAGTCGGCGTGGCCGGGGCGGAAGCTTTCCGCGATATTGCCGTAATCCTTGCTGCGCTGGTCTTCATTGCGGATCAGCAGCGCGATGGGCGTACCCGTCGTCACGCCCTGGTACACGCCGGAGAGGATTTCCACCGTATCGGATTCCTGGCGCTGCGTCACGTGGCGCGACGTGCCCGGCTTGCGGCGGTCCAGCTCGGGCTGGATATCGGCTTCCGACAGGATCAATCCTGGAGGACAGCCATCGATCACGCAGCCGATGGCCGGACCATGCGATTCGCCGAAAGTGGTAACAGTAAACAGCTTGCCAAAAGAATTGCCGGACATAGTAGGAAGTGTGAGGACTGGAAAACTCAATTCTACCAGCCTGCGGGGCATGCCATGCCGCTAATGCCGCACCCAGGCCCGATATTGCCCCACCCAAATCGCCATTTTTAAATCCCGCGTATTTTTTCATGCAAAAAACACCAGATATGAGTTGCAATAATGCAAAACAAGAAATATTGCTCCACAGAATAGATTTAAAAAAACATTTTGCTTATTAAATAGCTATATACTTGGATCAAAGCGCACCACACAATGCAGGTTCAAGGCTGCGCCGAGAGCGCGTCACAAATACCCAGGGCTAGGCGCGTTGCCGAAGACAGTACGCAAGTACGGCGAGGCAACGCAACAACGCCATGGGCTTTTGCGACGCGCTCGTATAAACATCGAGTCATCCTGGAGAAGCTATACATGCCCGCACCGATCATCCCCCTTGACGCCAACAAGGACGATCACGACGACCTGGTATTCCTCGATGAGCAACCGGCTGCGCCGCTGACGGCCGCACCGCGCAGCGTCTGGCGGGTGATGATCATCGACGACGATGAAGACGTCCACTCCACCACCACTTTCGCCCTGGGCAACCTGGAAATGCAGCACCGCCCGCTGGAATTCGTGCATGCGTATTCGGCCGGCCAGGCGCGCGAACTGCTCAAGCATGAAGACGACATCGCCGTCATCCTGCTTGACGTGGTGATGGAACAGGATGACGCGGGCCTGCACCTGGTGCGCTACATCCGCGAAACCCTGAAAATGACGGATGTGCGCATCATCCTGCGCACGGGCCAGCCCGGCTATGCGCCGGAAATAGACGCCATCCGCGATTTCGACATCAACGACTATAAAACCAAATCCGAACTGACGCGCATCAAGCTGTTTACGACGGTGACGGCCGCCATCCGTTCGTACGAGCAGATCCGCTCGATCAGCAGCAGCCGGCGCGGCCTGGACCGGATCGTCCACGCCAGCACGCAGCTGATGGCGCTGCACGGCGTGCAGAATTTCTCGGCCGGAGTGCTGGCGCAGATCGCCGACCTGCTGGGCATCCGCGCCGACGGCGTGCTGTGCGTGCAGGACTTGCAGGACAACGGCAGCAAGGAGCTGCTCGTCTCGGCCTGCACGGGCAGCTTTTCCAGCTTGCCGCACAGCGCCCTGTGCGGCCTGCAAAACCCCCGCGTCATGGCCGCCATCGAGCACACACTGGCACAGCGGCGCAATGTGTATGCGCACGACTACGCCACCCTGTACTTCGCGGGCAAGGCCAGCCGCGACGCGGCCGCCTACCTGGTGCTGCCGCGCCCCCTTTCCGCCATCGATGAAAGCCTGCTGGAAGTCTTCTGCAGCAACGTCGCCGTGGGCCTGGACAACGTCGAACTGGTGTCGCACCTGCACAATGCCGCCTTCTACGACCAGTTGTCGAAGCTGCCCAACCGCACCCGCCTGGTGGAAATCCTCGACGCCACGCTGGCCGGCCCCGCGCGCGACGACGCCACCTTGTCCCTGGTCGACCTCGATCACTTTGCCGAGACCAACGACGCGCTGGGCCACCAGTTCGGCGACACCCTGCTGATCGCCGTGGCGGGCCGCTTGCAAACCCAGCTGGGTCCCCAGCTGACGGTGGCGCGCCTGGGCGGCGACATCTTTTGCGTGCTCGGCGATTCCTCGCAAGTCAACCCGAACAAGATCCTGGCCCTGTTCCAGCCGCCGTTCTGCATCGATGGCCAGGACGTGCAGCTGTCCGCCACCCTGGGCCTCGTGCGCCTGGGCGAACATGCGGGCACGGGCGCCGATGCGCTGAAGGATGCCGATATCGCCCTGAAGCGGGCAAAAAGCCAGCAGCGCGCCGGCCACTTCTATTTCTCGCGCAGCATGGGCATCGAAATACGCGAACGGGTGCGCATGATGCACGCCCTGCGCACGGCTTTCAGCCAGGACCAGCTGTTTGTCGTGTATCAACCGCAGATCGACCTGACCACGCGCCGCCCCGTGGGCGCGGAAGCGCTGCTGCGCTGGCAGACACCGGATGGCAAATTCATCTCGCCCGACCGCTTCATCCCGATCGCCGAATACTCGGGCATCATCATCGACCTCGGTGAATGGGTGCTGCGCACGGCCTGCCGCGAGCTGGTGCTGCTGCGCGAACAGGGCCACCGCAACTTCGTCATGTCCGTCAACGTGTCGCAAGTGCAGTTCCGCCACCCGCTGTTCCTGGAAATGCTGCGCGCGGCGCTCGAAGAAACGCAGGCGCCGCCCGAATTCATTGAACTGGAAATCACGGAATCGATGGCCATGGAAGAGCCGGACCTGCTGATCAAGATGCTGTGGCAGATCAAGCAGACGGGCGTGAGCATCGCCATCGACGACTTCGGCACGGGTTTTTCCTCGCTATCCTATTTGCAGCGCCTGCAAGTGGACCGCCTGAAAATCGACCGCGCGTTTGTGACGGAAATCACGGGTTCCGCGCGCGGCAGCAGCATCGCCGAAATGGTCATCCAGCTGGGCCGCAACCTGGGCCTGGCCGTGATCGCGGAAGGCGTGGAAGACGAACGGCAAGCGCAGATTTTGCAGGCGCTGGGCTGCCCGATGGCGCAAGGCTTTCTGTTCGCCCGCCCGATGACAGCGACGGCGCTGGGCACATGGCTGAACAACGAAGCGCTGCAGGGCGCTGCCTAGCCGCCATTCACCTCAAGAATGCAAAACGCCGGCAGTTGCCGGCGTTGTTTTTAGTGGATCAGCAAAGCTTAATCGGTGGTTTCGGCCGGCCAGTCGCGGATGTACGCTTTCAACATCTGGTTTTCAAAGCTTTGCGCTTCGAGCACGGCGCGCGCCACGTCGTAGAAGGAAATGACGCCCAATAAAGTCTTGGCGTTCATGACGGGCAGGTAGCGCGCGTGCTTTTCCAGCATGATGCGGCGCACTTCGTTCACTTCCGTATCCGGGGTGACGGTGATCGGGTGGTCATCCATGTGCTTGCGCACGGTGCCGCCGCCGATCTGGCCCGCGTTTTCATGCAGCGCGTTCAACACTTCGCGGAAGGTCAGCATGCCGACCAGGTCGCCAAACTCCATGACCACCAGCGAACCGATGTCTTTTTCAGCCATGGTATTGGCCGCGTCAAGCAGGGGCTGGTCAGGCGTGACCGTGTAGAGAATATTGCCCTTGACTTGGAGAATTTCAGATACTTTCATATTGGCCGTCCTGTCCGCGTGATTGGTATTTTAGTTATTCTAGCCCTTACTGCGACTGTAGCCTATGCCTGCGGAAAAATCCAGCC
Organism: Janthinobacterium lividum; assembly: GCF_011601275.1. Classification (GTDB taxonomy): domain Bacteria; phylum Pseudomonadota; class Gammaproteobacteria; order Burkholderiales; family Burkholderiaceae_D; genus Janthinobacterium; species Janthinobacterium lividum_E. The sequence goes on from NZ_JAAOLY010000018.1 coordinate 89,144, forward strand.
TTGCGCGCAATCAAATCGAGGGAGATTGCGCGCCACGTTGCCTCACGCGCGGCGGCGGAACCAACCTGCGATGGACAGGCGCTGGCGCGCCGTCGGCAGCACTTCGTGCAGCATCTCGCCCGACATGAACATGGCCATGCGGCCCGCCTGCGGCAAGATGTCCACCACGGGCGCGCCTTGCGGATGCAGACGCAGCGCGCCGCCGTGCTCGGGCAGCCAGTCGTCGTTCAGGTACAGCACGACAGACACGGTGCGCTTGTCGTCGTCGCGGAAGCGGTCCAGATGGGCCCGGTAAAAGGCGCCCGGCGCGTACAGGGCGAAATGGCTTTCGTATTCTTCCAGCCCCAGGAACAGCTCGCGGTTGAGCAGGCAGCGCAGCGTTTCCATGTGTGCCAGGTAGCGGTCGCACGCCTCGGAACGGCCCGTTTCCAGCCATTCGATATGGTCGCCGCGGATGTCCGGCTGCAGCAACGGCGCATGGCCGCTGCCCACGCCGGCGCCCTTCATCTTGCCGCTGAGCATGGATTGCACGCATTCGGCGGCCAACTGGCGGCTCAGTTCAGGGGAGATAAAATGCTCTTGCATGAGCCAGCCTGCCTGGCACAGGCCGTCGACTATAGAAGGTCCGGGTACGGCGAGGTCGCCGTCGAACGATATTGCGGGCATAAAATCTTTCCTGGTGGACATGCGATGAGAGTTCGCCTGAAGCCCAGGATTTCGCTGGTACCTAGCAGCCCTCCCTGCGGCGCGGCGCACGCGCACAGGTAAAACAGCCCGAATATCGCTGATCCGGTATCCTACCACCGCCGCACAGCGCCGGTCACTTTTTTTACACTGCCGGTTACACGCCAGCTGAGCCTGACCATCCGCCAGCACGGCGCCATGCGCCCTGCACAGGAGCCCTTTTGCTCAGAGGTAAATCAGGTTACGATCTTGCCACTATAAAACTTGGCGGAGACACCATGAGCGGCCCGAAATACCCCGGTTTCGATACTTTATCCCTGCATGCGGGCGCCGCGCCCGATCCGGCCACGGGCGCGCGCGCCACGCCCATCCACTTCACGTCCTCGTTTGCCTTCAAGAGTTCGGAACATGCGGCTTCGCTGTTCAACATGGAGCGGGCCGGCCACGTGTACTCGCGCATCTCGAATCCCACCAACGCCGTGCTGGAAGAGCGCATCGCCGCGCTCGAAGGAGGCGTGGCCGGCATCGCCACGGCCAGCGGCCAGGCCGCCATGCACCTGGGCCTGTCCACCATCGCGGGCGCCGGTTCGCACATCGTTGCCTCGCGCGCCCTGTACGGCGGCTCGCACAACCTGCTGGCCTACACCTTGAAACGCTACGGCATCGAGACCACCTTTGTCGACCCGCGCGACGTGGACTCTTGGCGCGCCGCCATCCGCCCCAACACAAAGGTGCTGTTCGCCGAAACCCTGGGCAATCCGGGCCTTGACGTGCTGGACATCCCCCGGATTGCCGCCCTCGCGCACGAGCACCACTTGCCGCTGATGCTCGATTCGACCTTTACCACGCCGTATTTGCTGCGCCCCTTCGAGCATGGCGCCGACCTGGTATTCCACTCGGCCACCAAATTCCTGTGCGGCCATGGCACGGCCATCGGCGGCTTGCTCGTCGATGGCGGCACTTTTGATTGGCAAACGGCGTACGACAAGACGGGCCGTTTCGCCGAACTGTGCGAACCGTATGAGGGTTTCCACGGCATGGTCTTCGCCGAGGAATCGACGGTGGCGCCATTCGCCCTGCGCGCGCGGCGCGAAGGCTTGCGCGATTTCGGCGCCGTCATGAGCCCGCACAATGCCTTCGCTATCCTGCAAGGCATCGAAACCCTGGGCCTGCGCATGGACCGCCACGTGGCCAACACGCGCAAGGTGGTCGATTTCCTGCTGGCCAATCCGGCCGTGGAATCGGTGTCCTACCCGGAACTGCCGTCGCACCCCGATTACGAGCTGGGCAAGACCCTGCTGCCGAAAGGCGCGGGCGGCGTGTTTACCTTCCGTCTGCGCGGCGACCGCGCGGCGGGCCAGCGCTTTGTCGACAGCCTCAAGATTTTCTCGCACCTGGCCAACGTGGGCGACGCCAAGTCGCTCGTCATCCACCCCGCCTCCACCACGCATTTCCGCGTGCCCGACGATCAACTCGAGCAGGCGGGCATCACGCAAGGCACCATGCGTTTGTCCGTCGGCCTGGAAGACGCGGACGATTTGATCGAAGACCTGGCCCGCGGCCTGAAACTGTCGCAGAAAGGTGCTTGACATGCTGTTCACCATCGACAACACCACCGCCTACTGCTACACGGGCGGCAAACCGTTCAACCCGGATCAGCCCACGGCCGTCTTCATCCACGGCGCGCAAAACGACCATTCCGTGTGGGCCTTGCAAACGCGCTATTTCGCCCACCATGGCTGGAACGTGCTGGCCGTCGACTTGCCGGGCCATGGCCGCAGCCAGGGCGTGGCCAAAAACAGCGTGGAGGAACTGGCGCACTGGATTCTGGCCGTGCTGGACGCTGCCGGCACGCACAAGGCCATTCTGGTCGGCCACAGCATGGGCTCCTTGATCGCGCTGGAAGCGGCGCACCTGGCGCCCGAGCGGGTCAGCCACCTGGCCATGCTGGGCTCCACCTACCCGATGAAGGTCTCGCCGGCGTTGCTGGAAACGTCGCTCACGGATGAACAGGCGGCCATCGATATGGTCAATATCTGGTCGCACTCGTCGATCGCGCAAAAGCCGTCGTTTCCCGGCCCCGGCTTTTATGCCATGGGCGGCGCGCGGCGCCTGAAGCAGCGCATCGCCGCCCTCAACCCCGATCACGTGTTTCATACGGATTTTTATGCCTGCAATGCCTACGCGAACGGCGAAATCGCCGCCGCTTCGGTACACTGCCCCACTTTATTCATTTTCGGCGCGCGCGACATGATGACGCCGCCCAAGTCGACCCGGCTGCTGACAGCGGCCATCGCGCATGGCACCGTGGTGCAGGTCGACAGCGGGCACGAATTGATGGCCGAGCAACCTGACGCCGTGCTCGACGCGCTGTTTTCCTTTGCGCAAACGGCAGCGGCATGACGCCACGCCACGCACATTTTTTAGGATAGATGGATGATGTTGTTGAATACCCTGTTCGATGAATTGACTGGCCGCGGCAGCGGCACGGAAGCGCAGCGGCACGAACGCTATAAATGGCTGGAACAGCTGCGCTTCACTAACCCGCTGGCGGACGAAGGCGGCCCGATGGCCGGCATTCCGTACTACCAGTGGTGCAGGCTACCGCAGGCGCTCGTCGTGGCAGGCCAGCAGACGGACCTGCTGGTCGGCACCACGAGCTCCCAGTACCTGGTCTTCGAGGGCTGCCACGCGGCAGCCTTCGCGGCCGAACTGGGCCTGCAATACGACGCCAACAACCGCATCGACCGCCCCGGTGGCCTCGACGAGCTGCTCGACGCCTATGAAGAGCAAGCGGACAGCAGCTGGACCACCCTGCCGAATGAACCGCCAGCGCCACCGCTGGTCGGCTGGGACGACGTGTACTTCCGCGTGCGCGACCTGAGCGACGGCAGAACCATCCAGAGCGTGACAACCATCTCTTACGAGAGCAGCCGCTTCCCTGGCTACACCCTGTTGGGCACGACCTTTGTGGGCGTCGGCGCCATCGTCCACGACGACGAAACTGCGCAGTATATGCGGAAAATCTTCGCCGACTGGGCCATCCAGCGCGACTGCGCAGATATCTGCCCGGTTTCATCCACGCCCTGGCCCCACGCGCCGCGCCAGGTGCCGCCCGCCCCGTTCGACTTTAGCCGCAACCTCGCCTACCTCGACGCCCTGCTGGCTGCCTATGTCCGCGCGCAGACCCAGGCGGAAACCGACGGTGGCGATTGCGCCTACTGGGCATGTGCGGCCGCCAGCACGGCTTACCAGGTCTTTTCGCTGCGCTACACGGCAGGCTTGCCCTTGCCTGACGTGGAAACGGCGCTGGAAGCGGCCATCGCCGCCTGCGAAACGGCGCGCGCGGCCCTGGCCGCAGCCTACGATGACGATGCCTTGCCCGCCTTTGATTTCGAACAATTGACGGATTACGCACGCACCCTGCAGTTGCTGGGCGCCGCCCTGCTGTTCGGCCGCCACGACCTGGCTGCCCGCCTGGCCGCTCTGCAAACGGCCTTCGATGGCGAAGATGGCGTGTATGAAGCCCTGCTGTCCGCCATCGATCCGCAGCGTCCCGCCGTCGACGAATGGTATTTCGCCGAACCCTATACCGCCCTGTACGACTGCCTGGACGCGGACGACCCTGCGCAGCAGCTCGAGCACCTGCGCAACTACCTGGCCAGCTGGCACGGGGCCCTGGTCCACGAAGACTGGTTCAACGGCCATTTGCGCGCGCAGGGGCTCGGCGGCTATTACGGCCTGTGGGCTTTCGAAGCGGCCGCCGCGGCCAAACAGCTGGGACTCGATCGCGGCGCACTGACGCACTGGCTCATGCCGCCATCGCCTTGATCCCCCAACATTTAACGAAGAGACATGATCAATACCGCAGCCCTGTTCAGCACCGCATTTTTACCCGGCCAGGCCGGCTTCGACACCGATACGATCACAGGCCTGGCCGAATGGCGGCTGGACATTCCCATGCTGTTCAAGCTGCTCGTCGGCGCCGGCACGCAAGCTGTCGCCTGGCCCATCTACGGCGATGGCGAGGACTGCGCCTGCGTGCTGGCCGCGCCGATGGCGCAGGCGCAAGCCAGCTGGCAAGTTCTGTCAACGCTGATGGACAGGCCGCGCGATGCAGCCGCCATCGTCGCGCGCAGCGCCATCAGCGCCCTGCTGGCCGGCGGCCAGCCGTGGCTGATCCTCGATGTCGTGCAGCTGATCCCCCACGATATCGGCACGCCGGAATACGCGGCCGGGCTAGACGCCCTGCGCGCCGAGGCGCAAGGCCTGCACTCCGCTCTGCTGCGCGACGACCGGGACGCGCTGGCGCCGTTGCTGGCCATCGGCGCCGCGTCGCCGGCCACCGGCTACTGGTCGGCCACCGCCAGCGCGCAGCTGGCCGATGTCGAGGAACTGGGCGCGAACGAACTGCCGTTCCTGCAAGGCCTGGAAGTGGTGGGCTGGGAGGAGGACGCGCTGTGCTATGAAGTGAGCGCCGCCGGCGAACCGGACGTCACCGGCCTGGTCACGCCCTATGGCCGCTGGATCGTGCCGCTGTCGCAACGCTATGTGGACCTGGGTGTTTACTATGCGGACGATGGCTGGATCACCTTTGCCACGGCGGACGCGCCCGATGCGCACGGCGTCATGGACTTGAACGGCACGGTGGTGCTGCCGCCCGCCCCCGGCGCCCTGTATGTGATCAGCCCCCACCTGCTGCAGCAGATCGATCCGGACGGTGCCAGCCGTCTGCTGCGCCTGCCCGATGGCGCGCTGCTCATCGACAGGGTGGACAATATGTGCCAGCGCGAAGATGGCTTGATCGACATCGAGCGCCAGACGGACCAGATTGACGATGACGACAAGCGCAATGTGCACGGCGTGGTCGACAAGATGGGCAAGGTCGTGGTGCCGCCGGCCTACAGCTCCGTGCAGGATTTCGGCACCAAGAAAAAAATCGCCATCGTCAGCCAGCGCATCGCCGGGCGCTTCCTGTTTGGCCTGGTCAATAGCCAGGGCGAGCTGCTGGCGCCGTGCCGGTACGAAGCCATCGATTGCGCCACGACCTCGTCGCCACCGAAGCTGCGCAAGAACCTGATCTTCGCCATCGATGCGCGAGGGCTGGCCTGCATGCTGACCCTGGATGGAAAACCAGCTTTCACGCCCCTGTATCCCCCCGCCCACCATCTGCGCGGCGTGGCCGTGCAAAGCGACTTTTTGTATGTCGTCAAGGATGGCATGGCCTGGAGCATGGATTTCACGGGCCAGCTGCTGGAGCAGTTCGACACCGTGGAAAACTTCAAGGCCAACGTCACAGCGCAACTGAGCGAGGCCATGGGCCTGGGCAAGAAAAAGCCCGAGAAAAAGCCTGCCAAACGCCGCAGCTTCACGCCGGCGCAAATCCTGGCCAAGGCCGACCGCGAGCAATTGCGCAGCATGGCCGCCCTGCTCTTGCTGGGCGATGCGGACCTGGCCGCGCGCTGCGTGGACATCACCCTGGAAGAGCTGGAGGAGGACGACCCGGAAGAGGAATACGAAGGCGACTCGCCCGAAACGGCATGCTTCTTCCTGCTCTGGTCCACGGCTTCCCACACGCAGGGCCACGGCACCACCCTGGACTGGAAATCGGTCGAGGAAGTGCCGCGCATAGGCCAGCACATCGACCTGCCCGCGCTGCAGGACTTCCGCTGGGCGGAGCGGGAAGACGGCGACGCGATGGCCGAAGGCCTGGCCGCCATCGCCGCGCACCTGGCGCCGCATCAGCTGCGCCTGGTGAACCTGCACGGCGGCGAGGACACGTATTACCTGGGCGTGGTGCGGGCGCAGGATGCGGAAGCGTTCAAGGCAATGGCGCTGCAGGCGGCCTTGCGGCCGGTCCTGCTATGAGGGGATTGCCGGCACGTCGTCTTTATTTGGCGGAACGATCGAATAGCGCCTTGTCAAAACGCAGGGTAATGACTTCGGTATCGTCCGGCTTGCCCGGCTTGCGGCCGTCTTCACCCGGGTAGTTCGTGTCGATTGCCACGACAAGCGTCTGGGCATCGAGTACTTCAACGCTCTCCACCGAGTCGAAAGGCATGCTGAACTTACCCACGGGCATATTGCTCGCCTGCCCGCCTATGCCTTTGGGGTCGGAGATGTTCAGCAAGTCCACCAACAGCGTTTTCTTGAGCGCGCCGTCAGCGTCTTTTTCTTTCAGGTCCACCAGGTACAGGCGCTTGATCACGGCCTTGGCGCCCCAGAAGCCGTCGCGTTCGATCAGCACGAACTTGCTGCCGCCGACATTGGTCATGTCGCCGATCACGACGCCATTGTCCTTGACCGCGCCATCCTTGCGGTACACGAGGTTCTTGCCCGTGTAGCGCATGGCGCCGGGGTCGAACTCAAAAATGTTCAGGTAGCGCTCATCGGCTGCGACGGGCCGCAGCGACGGGTCGCTTGGCGCCGCTTCCGGCACCGCGTAGAGCAGACTGCGGTCGGCGTTGTAGGCCAGGCTTTCGAAGCCGCGGCTGCCTGACAGGGTGATGCTGGCGCCCTTGCCCAGCACTTCCGGATTGGCCGGGCTACGCAGGAAAGGATGGGGAACCGGGTCGCCCATCAGCGTGCCGTTTTTGTCGAAGTGCAGGATATAGGGGCCGAATTCCTCGCCCACGAAGTAAGTACCGTCGGCAGCGCGCGCGAGCGACTCGATGTCGAAATCAAAACCCGTCAGCAAGCGGCCAGCGCGAATGCGCGCATCCACGGCGATACCGCTGTCGGCAAAGACCAGGCCGCCGGTGGTGTTGCTGGGGTAGTTGACGTAGTCGGCCGTGATTTTCAGGTCAACGCCCTTGCCATCGTTTAAGAAACCCTTGGCGTCGTTGAAGGCCAGGAAGCTGTTGAGCTTGATGCTGCCAGGCGTCTTGCCGGCGTCAGCGGCCGTGCGGAAGTTGATGCTGGCGTTATACAGGCCGAGCACGAAATCGGCCGAATTGCCCTTGGCGCCATAGCCATTGTCGGCCATGGCAGTCCAGCTGCCGTCGTCATTCCTGAGCAGCGCGGAAAAGCCGGGAATCGGCACGCCACTGGCAAACGGCGGGGTGACGCCCAGCACTGCGGCTGTGAACTGTCCGGTAACCGGCCCTGGCCAGCGTGCCGTGTCAGGCAACGCTGCCCAGCCGGCAAGCTGGTGCGGCAAGCCTTCCCCGTCCTTGGGCGCAGCCTCAGGAGCGGCAGAGGAACTGCCGCCGCAGGCAGCCAGCACGCCGCTGACCACCACGATGGCCAAGCCGCGGCACACATTCAAACCGCTCAAATGACAACGCATATTTGCTTCCTCAACAAGATGAATGAAGAGGAAAGCTTACCGGCCTTCGGTGACCAGTTTATGACATGCTTGCCCTATCGTGCGGGGCATAGGCCGGCAAGGAAGCGCGCGGCCGGGGCCCGTCACGCGCAGCGCACTACCCCAAAATGCTGCGCCAAACTCAAGCCCAGTCCCTGCTCCACGGCGTTTTCCACCTGCGCCGCCAGCGCTGCCGCTTCTTCGGCCGCCTTGATGTCGCGTTCATTCGTGGAACCAGCCGGATAGCCGGAGTTCACGCGCATGCCGCCGAAGACGAATAAACGGTAGACATCGGCCAGGCTGATGCGGTTGACGTTGCCCAGCAAGACCCAGTGGTCGGAACTGTCGGCCACGCGCTTGCCCCACTGCACGCGCACGGCGCCATCCACGTTGACTCTGCCCACCCAACCCTGCTGCACCATCTTGTCGAGCAGGGTTTCCATCTCTTCGAAGCCCAGACGCGTGCTGCGGCGGATCTCGGCCGCGCCCACCAGGGCCGAATCAGCGCAATGGCAGGCCTGATGCAGCACTTTCAGGATGGCGACGGCGTCGACGAATTCGCTGCCCGGCGCCGCTTCATACCACCAGCGTTCATATTTCACGACGGGCAAGGCGGCCACCAGCAGAGCGCCCACCAGGGTGATCATCCAGCTCAGGTATATCCACACGAGGAACAGCGGCAAGGCGGCCAGCGCGCCGTAGATGCGCGAATACGTGGGGAATTCCTGGATGAATTCGCCGAAACCCCGCTTGGCCACCTCGAACGCCAGCGCGGCCAGCAAGCCGCCCCAGGCCGCGTCGCGCCAGTCCACGTCGCGGTTCGGCACGGCGATGTAGAGCAGGGTAAACGCCAGCATGGTCAGGCCGATCGACACCAGCGTATAAAACACGGCGCCGATGAAAGGCACGGCGCCAACCACGCCGCTGGTGGCCATGAAGAGGCGCGACGTCACCGTCAGCGACACGCCCACCAGCAGCGGTCCCAGGGTGACGATGGCCCAGTAAACAAGCAGACGCTTGGTCCAGCGGCGCTCCTGGCGCACGCGCCAGATGCGGTTGAAGACGCGCTCGATCAAGCCCATCATGCCCACCGACGTGACGATCAGGGCGCCCGCGCCGATGGCCGACAGGCGCGTGGCCTTCGAGGCGAACGTGGTCAGATAATCGAGGATAGTGTTCGATATCCCCTTGGGCATCACGCTTTGCACGAAATAATCTTCCAGCGCGTGGCGGAAGGTATTAAACAGGGGGAACGTCGTGAAGATCGCCAGGGCCAGGGTAAGCAGCGGCACCAGCGCGAACACGGTGGCGAAAGTCAGGCTGCCGGCCACTTGCGGCAGGCTTTCCTCGCGCACGCGGCGGCGCGCGAACTGCAGCAGGTCGCGCGTTTCGGACCACGTCAGGCCGCGCACAATGTCGGCACCGACGTGCAGGGTGCGCCACAGGTATTGGAAGAACGGGATTATATATTTTGAAAACATGTGCAAAATCAGAACGGCGCCATGACAGCAGTCGTATCAGGCTGTAAAGCGCCCTATAATACCAATGATGAAGCCAACCAATCTGATTATTCTCGTATTGTTTTATTCACGCCATGGCGCCACGCGCCAGTTGGCCGAACTGATAGCCCAGGGAGTGGAAAGCGTGCCTGGCTGCGATGCGCGCCTGCGCACCGTGCCCGCCGTCTCAACGGTAGCCGAAGCAACGGCGCCCGAGGTGCCGCTTGACGGCGCTCCTTATGTGGAACTGGACGATCTGCAGGAATGCGCGGGCCTGGCCCTGGGGTCGCCCACGCGCTTCGGCAACATGGCCGCCGCCATGAAGTACTTCTGGGATGGCACGGCCAGCGACTGGCTGGCCGGCAGCCTGTCCGGCAAACCCGCCTGCGTGTTTACGTCCACGGGCAGCCTGCACGGCGGCCAGGAATCGACTTTGCTGTCGATGATGATCCCCCTCTTCCACCACGGCATGCTGGTCATGGGCCTGCCCTACACGCATCCCGAACTGATGACGACGTCCACGGGCGGCTCGCCGTATGGCGCCACGCACTGGTCGGGCATCGATGGCGACAAGGCCCTGAGCGACGATGAAAAGCGATTGGCCATCGCCCTGGGCCGGCGTCTGGCGGAAAACGCCGCGAAACTGGCAGGCGCATGATGCACGGCGTACTGCACAAGTATTTTCACTGGGGCGCCATCGCCAGCCTCGTCACTCTGATCGCCTGGTGCGTGCTGTGGGAAACCGTGATCGCCCCGCTGCAGCCGGGCGGCTCCTGGGCCGTCCTCAAGGCGGCGCCCCTGCTCATTCCCCTGTACGGGGTCATCAAACGCGACGTCTACACCTTGCAATGGTCGTCGATGGTCATCCTGCTGTATTTCACGGAAGGTGTGGTGCGCGGCTACAGCGACACGAACCCCACCTCGGCCCTGATGGCCTGGGGCGAAGCGGTCATCGTCTGCATCTATTTTGTCTGCGCCGTGCTGTATCTGCGCCCGTATAAAAAGGCGGCCAAGCGCATGGCCCGGGAACTGCTGGAAAAAGTGAATAAAGTGAGCATCAAGAAATGACTGATCAAACCGATTTCCTCGCCGCCTGCCGCGACCTGCTGGGCGACACTCATGTACTCACCAGCGACGCCGACACGGCGCCCTTTCTCACCGACTGGCGCGACAGGTTTACGGGCAAGGCCCTGGCCGTGCTGCGCCCCGCCACTGTGGAACACGTGGCGGGTATTCTGCGCGCCTGCACGCAATGGCAGATCCCCGTCGTACCGCAGGGCGGCAACACGGGCCTGGTGCTGGGCAGCATCCCGGATGCCGCCGGCACTGCCGTCGTGCTGTCGCTGACGCGCCTGAACGGCATACGCGCGCTCGATCCCGTCAACCGCACCATCACCGTGGACGCGGGCTGCATCCTGCAAACCATCCAGGAAGCGGCCAGCGCCGCCGGTTGCCTGTTCCCCCTGTCGCTGGCGGCCGAAGGCAGTTGCACCATCGGCGGAAATTTGGCGACGAACGCGGGCGGCACGGCCGTGCTGCGCTACGGGAATACCCGCGAACTGTGCCTGGGCCTGGAAGTGGTCACGCCGCAGGGCGAAGTCTGGAGCGGCTTGCGCGGCCTGCGCAAGGATAATACGGGCTACGATTTGCGCGACCTGTACATCGGCGCCGAAGGCACTCTGGGGGTCATTACCGGCGCCGTCATGAAGCTGTATCCGCAGCCGAAAGCCTGTATCACGGCGCTGGCCGCCATGCCTACGCCCGCCCACGCCCTGCGTTTATTAAGCCTGATGCAGGACCATTGCGGCGCCAGCCTGACGGGTTTTGAACTGATGTCGCAATACTGTCTGCAACTGGTGGCGGAACAGTTCCCGCAACTGCCGCGGCCTTTCGCCGAAGCCCACGGACAATACGTGCTGCTGGAATTATCGAGCAGCCAGTCCGAGGCGCACGCCGTGGAATTGCTGGAAGCGAGCATCGGCGCGGCCCTGGAAGACGAATTGATAGCCGACGCCGTCGTCGCCAGTTCCGTGGCGCAGTCCGAGGGACTATGGCAGCTGCGCGAACATATTCCGCTGGCGCAGGCGCAGGCGGGCAAGAACATCAAGCACGATATCTCGCTGCCGATTTCCTGCATCGCCGATTTCATCAGCGTCACGGATGCGGCATTGGCAAGGGCCTTCCCCGGCTGCCAGCTCGTGTGCTTCGGCCACCTGGGCGACGGCAACCTGCATTACAACGTGGCGCCGCCCGCCGGCATGACGGACCAGGATTTCCTGGCCAACCAGGATGCCATCAACCGCATCGTGCACGACCAGGTCCATGGCTTTGGCGGCTCCATTTCGGCCGAACACGGCATCGGCGCCCTGAAAAAGGACGATCTGGCGCGTTATAAATCGCCGCTGGAACTGCAGCTGATGCGCGCTGTCAAACAGGCGCTGGACCCGCAGAACATCATGAATCCGGGGAAGATATTGTGAGATCGCCGTCCCTTCTGCTATGTGCCATAGCCTTGCTGGCCGGTTCCGCCAGCGCGCAGGACGTCTACAAATGCGTGCAGGATGGCCACACCAGCTATAGCGCCACGCCGTGCACGGCCGGCCAGCTGCAGATCCTCGAAGTCCCCTCGCCTCCGCCTGCCGTCGACAAGGGTGCGGCCACGCGCCAGGAACGGGTGGCCAGCCAGATGGAAGCGGCGCGCAAGCAGCAGGAAAAACTGGAAGACCAGGCCCGTGAACGGGCCGCCAAACAGCTTGAAGCGCGCGACAAGCATTGCGCCCAGCTGCGCCTGGAACAGAAATGGGCGGCACAGGACGCCGTCGGCGCGGGCGATAAAACCCGCGACGCGGCGCAACTGAAAGCGCGGCGCGCCGGTGAACGCCTCGCCGTCGAATGCCTGAATTGAGTGCGCCGCTGGCCAGCCCGGCGACGACGCGCCTGCTGTCGCGCTGGCTACTGCTGGGCGAATGGCGCGCGCATCCCGTGCGCGCCCTCGTCGCCATCCTGGCCATCGCCATCGGCGTGTCGCTGGGATTTGCCATCCATCTGATCAACGCGGCCGCCTTCAATGAATTTTCCACGGCCGTCAAAAGCCTGTCCGGCCAGGCCGACGTGCAGGTGGCCGGGCGCGAAGCGCTGTTCGACGAAGCCGTCTACCCGCAGCTGGCGCAGCGCGACGGCGTGGCCGTGGCCTCGCCCGTGCTGGAGCTGCAAGCCACGGTGGCGGGCAAGAAGGACGGCGGCCCGCTGCACATCCTGGCGCTCGACGTCTTCCGCGCGGGCTTCATCTCGCCCGACCTGATCGGCGCGCCAGCCGAAGGCCAGCCTTTCGACACCCTGGCCGACGACGCCGTCTTTCTGTCGCCAGCCGCCTTGCGCTGGCTCGACGTGGCCGAAGGCGGCCAGGTGGTTCTGCAATCGGGTACGGGCACGGTGTCCCTGCGCGTGGCCGGTTCGCTGCAGCGCGCGCGCGCCGGCCAGCGCATCGCCGTAATGGATATCGGCGCGGCGCAATGGCGCTTCAACAAGCTGGGCAAACTGTCGCGCATCGACCTGAAACTGCGCCAGGGCGTCAACCGCGACGCCTTCCAGGCGGATCTTTCCCGCGCGCTGGAAGCGCAGTACCCGGGGCGCTTCCAGGTGGGTCAGCCGAATGACGAAAACCAGAATAGCCGCAACAATAACCTGAGCCGCGCCTACCGGGTCAATCTGACGGTACTGGCCCTCGTCGCCCTGTTTACGGGCGCCTTTTTGGTCTTTTCCACGCAGGCCCTGTCCGTCATCCGCCGCCGCGGCCAATTCGCGCTGCTGCGCGTGCTGGGCATGGAGCGGGGCCAGTTGCTGCGCCAGGTGCTGCTGGAAGGCGCCAGCCTCGGTGTCGTCGGCGCCGTACTGGGCATCGCCGGCGGTTACGCCATGGCGGCCGTGGCCCTGCGCTTTTTCGGCGGCGACCTGGGCGCCGGCTATTTCGCGGGCGTGCAGCCGCAGGTGCAGTTCACGCCCGTCGCCGCCTTCGTCTACTTCGCGCTGGGTCTTGGCGTCGCCTTGCTGGGTTGCGCTGCGCCAGCGCTGGAAGCGGCGCGCGCGGCACCCGCCATCGCCCTGAAATCGGGCAGCGAGGAAGTCGTGACGACGCGCCTGGCCAAGACCTGGCCGGCGCTGGCATGTTTGCTGCTGGCTGGCGCTTTGACGTTCCTGCCGCCCGTGTTCGAGCTGCCCCTGTTCGGCTATCTGTCCATCGCCCTGCTGCTGATCGGCGCCATCGCCCTGATGCCGCAGCTGGCCGCCGTCGTCTTCCGTTTCCTGCAGCGCGCCTGGCTGCGCACGGAAACGAGCAAACATGCGCCCGTGCGCAGCCTGACCCTGGCGCGCCTGGCAAACGCCTCGGGCCAGGCCGGCATCGCCCTCGGCGGCGTGCTGTCAAGCTTTAGCCTGATGGTGGCGATGGCCATCATGGTGTCGAGTTTCCGCGTCTCCGTCGACGACTGGCTGCTGCAGATCTTGCCGGCCGACGTGTATGCGCGCACGGCCGCCAGCGGCGGCACGGCAGGCTTGAACCCGCGCGAACAGGCGAGCATCACGGCCCTGCCCGAGGTGGCCAGGGTGGATTTCCAGCGCGTGCGTTCGCTGTCGCTGGCGCCCGACCGCCCCAACGTGATCTTGCTGGCGCGCCCCATCAATTTGCAGGACCCGGGCAAGAGCATGGTGCTGGTGGGCGACACCCTGCCCGTGCCCAATGGCGCGAAACCCGTGTGGCTGTCCGAAGCGGCGGCCGACCTGTACAACGTCAAACCTGGCCAGCAGATAGCTCTGCCGCTGGCGGGCGGCTTGCACCAGTTCTTTGTCGCCGGCATCTGGCGCGACTATGCGCGCTCGTCCGGCGCCATCCAGATGCCGCTGGACGACTATCGCGCGCTGACGGGCGACCTCGATGTCAGCGATGCGGCCCTGTGGTTGGCCAAGGACGCCACGGGCGACGCGCTGCAGCAGCGCCTGAAAGCGTTGCCCTTCGGCGCCAGCCTGGAAGTGTCGAACCCCTCGGCCATCCGCGCCCTGAGCCTGCGGATCTTCGACCGCAGCTTCGCCGTCACGTATCTGCTGGAAGCCATCGCCATCGTCATCGGCCTGTTCGGCGTGGCCGCCACGTTCTCCGCACAGACCCTGGCGCGCGCGCGCGAATTCGGCATGCTGCGCCACGTGGGCGTGACGCGTGGTCAGATCTTGTCCATCCTGGCGCTGGAAGGGGGCGCGCTGACGGCGCTGGGCATCGCCACCGGTTTTGTCCTGGGCTTGTTGATCAGCTTTGTGCTGGTCTTCATCGTCAATCCCCAATCGTTCCACTGGACCATGCAACTGCACCTGCCCTGGCCCCTGATCGCCACCGTGGCCGGCGCCCTGTTGACGGCAGCCGCCGCCACGGCGCTGATCGCAGGCCGCCAGGCGCTGTCTGCTGGCCCCATCCGCGCCGTCAGGGAGGACTGGTAATGCGCCATATCGCCATCTTGCTGCTTGCGCTGGCCTTGCCTGCCCTGGCCGCGCCGCCCGCCTTCGCCCCCGTCACGCCGCTGCCTGCCGGCCAGACCCTGCGCCTGCCGCACGACTTCGGCGCCCATCCCGCGTATAAAACGGAATGGTGGTACGCCACGGGCTGGGTAAAAACCGCCGGCGGCGAGCAACTGGGCTACCAGGTGACCTTCTTTCGCAGCGCCACGGCCACGGACGCGGACAACCCCAGCGCTTTTGCGCCCAAGCAGCTGATCATCGGCCATGCGGCCCTGTCCGACCCGAAAGTGGGCAAGCTGCTGCACGACGAGAAAAGCGCGCGCGAGGGTTTCGGCCTGGCCTACGCCAAGGTGGGCGACACGGACGTGAAACTCGATGACTGGCGCATGCGGCGGCAAGCGGACGGCAGCTACCGCGTCAGCCTCGCCGCGCGCGAATTCAACTTGCAGCTGACCCTGGCCCCGACCCAGCCCGTGCTGCTGCAGGGCGAGAACGGCTACTCGCGCAAGGGCGCGCGGCCCGCGCAATCGAGTTACTACTACAGCAAGCCGCAGCTGCGCACAACGGGCACGATCGCGCGCGCGGGCGGCAAGCCGGAAGCCGTGACGGGCGCCACCTGGCTCGATCACGAGTGGTCGAGCCAGGTGCTCGATGAAGATGCCAGCGGCTGGAACTGGATAGGCGCCAACCTTGATGACGGCGGCGCCCTGATGGCCTTCCAGATCCGCAGCAAAACAGGTGCTAAACTATGGGCGCACGCGACATGGCGCGACGCGTCCGGTAAGATGACGCAGTTCGCGCCCGGCGACGTCGATTTCACGCCCACGCAGCTGTGGCGCTCGCCCCGCACACAAGCCGAATACCCGGTCGCCACCGAGATCCGCACTGGTGCCACGCGCTGGCACATCAAGCCGCTGCAAGCGGACCAGGAACTCGATTCGCGCCGCTCGACGGGAGCCGTGTACTGGGAAGGCGCCGTGACGGTGGAGCGCGACGGCCAGCCGGTGGGCCGCGCCTACCTGGAAATGACGGGCTACGTCCAGCCGATGAAGTTGTAAGCAGTACAAAATACAGTAAAGACTAAGCGAAAAACAATGACAACCAGCACAGAAACAGGCAGCACCAGTTCAACAACCGCAGCAACCGCCGCAAGCACCGCACCCACGCCCGACACCGGCACCAGCCGCGAACTGAAAAAAGGCAGCCTGGCCGCCTTCAAGGGCTTGATGCCCTTTCTGACGCCGTACCGCAAGCAGTTCTTCCTGGCCGGTATCGCGCTGGTGGTGGCCGCCGCCTCGACCCTGGCCATTCCGGCAGCCTTCAAGCAGATGATCGACCTCGGTTTCGGCGGCGCGGCCGGCTCGAGCAGCATCCAGCACGTCGACCTGGTGTTCCTCGCCCTGTTCGGCGTGGCGTCCATCCTGGCGCTGGCCACGGCGGCGCGCTTCTATACTGTGTCGTGGCTGGGCGAGCGCGTCACGGCCGACATCCGCAGCGCCGTGTACCGCCACGTCGTCACGCAAAGCCCTGCCTTCTTTGAAACGACGCAGACGGGTGAAGTCCTGTCGCGCATCACCACCGACACGACCCTGATACAGGCCGTCGTCGGCACCAGTATCTCGATGGCGCTGCGCAATGTGCTGCTGTTCCTGGGCGGCCTGGTGATGCTGTTCGTCACCAGCGCCAAGCTGGCGGGCATCATCATCGGCTTGCTGATCCTCGTCGTCGTGCCCATCATCGTGTTTGGCCGCCGCGTGCGCAAGCTGTCGCGCGATTCGCAGGACCGCATCGCCGACGCGTCGGCCATGGCCGGGGAAATCCTCAACGCCATGCCCACCGTGCAGGCTTTTACGCACGAGAAAATCGAATCGAAACGCTTCGGCGACTCCGTCGAAGGCGCCTTCATGACGGCCATGCGCCGCATCCGCGCCCGCGCCCTGCTCACCATGATCGCCATCCTGCTGGTCTTCGGCACCATCGTGTTTGTCTTGTGGCTGGGCGCGCGCGCCGTGCTGGAAGGCTCGATGACGGGCGGAGATTTGGGCCAGTTCATCCTGTACGCATCCATCGTGGCCGGCGCCATCGGCGCCCTGTCCGAGGTGATGGGCGAAGCGCAGCGCGCGGCCGGCGCCACCGAACGCCTGCTGGAACTGATGGCCGTCAAATCGGAAATCGAATCGCCGGTCACGCCGCTGCCGCTGCCCGCGCGCGCCGCCACCGGCGCCGCGCTGTCGCTGGACGATGTCATGTTCTCGTACCCGTCGCGTCCCGATACTGCAGCACTCGATCACGTCAGCCTCGATATCCGCGCCGGCGAAACGGTGGCCGTCGTGGGTCCGTCGGGCGCCGGCAAGACCACGCTGTTCCAGCTGTTCCTGCGCTTCTATGACCCGCAAAGCGGCAGCATCCGCCTCGACGGTGTCGATATCAAACAGCTTGACCTGCACACCCTGCGCGACGCCATCGGCATCGTGCCGCAAGATACCGTGATCTTCTCGGCCGACGCCATGGAAAACATCCGCTACGGCCGCGCCGGCGCCAGCGATGCGGAAGTCATCGCGGCCGCGAAGATGGCGGCCGCCCACGAATTTATCGAGCGCCTGCCGAACGGCTACAAATCCTTCCTCGGCGAACGGGGCGTGCGCCTGTCCGGCGGCCAGCGCCAGCGCATCGCCATCGCCCGCGCCCTGCTGAAAAATCCGCCGCTGCTGCTGCTCGATGAAGCGACCAGCGCGCTGGACGCGGAATCGGAACGCCTGGTGCAAAAAGCGCTGGAAGCGGCGATGGTGGGACGCACCACGGTCATCATCGCGCACCGCCTGGCCACCGTCCAGCGGGCCGACCGCATCATCGTCATGGAAGACGGCAAGATCGTCGAGACGGGCACGCACGCGTCACTGGTCGGATTGGGTGGCATCTATGCGAATCTGGCGGCCCTGCAATTCCATCACGTACAACTCAATTAAACAGGACCATCATGAACGCACTTTTCCACGCCAACCTGGGCATCACCGACTTCTGGACCTTTTTACTGGGGACGATCTTCATCGTCATCCTGCCTGGTCCCAATTCCATGTATGTGCTGTCGGTGGCCGCGCAACGGGGCGTGCGCACCGCCTACCAGGGCGCCTTCGGCATCTTCGCCGGCGACCTGATATTGATGGTGCTGTCGGCCTGCGGCGTGGCCTCCTTGCTGAAAGCCAGCCCGGCCCTGTTCTACGTCGTGAAATACATCGGCGCGGCCTACCTGGGCTGGATCGGCCTGCAAATGCTGATCGGCTGCTGGCGCAAGCTGCGCGCGCCAAGCTCCGTCGACGGTGAGGCGCCTGCCGCGCCAGCCCCCGTCAAGGAAAGCGATCCATTCCGCAAGGCGCTGATCATCAGCCTGATGAACCCGAAAGCGATCCTGTTCTTCATCTCCTTCTTCATCCAGTTCGTCGACCCGGCCTTCCCGAATCCCGTGCTGTCCTTCGTCGGCCTGGGCCTGATTTGCCAGGTGATCAGTTTTACCTATCTGACGGCCATCATCTTTGTCGGCGCCCGCCTGGCCGACACCTTCCGCCGCCGTCGCCGCCTGTCGGCCGGCATGGGCGGCGGCGTGGGCGCCATGTTCATCGGCTTTGGCGCGAAACTGGCCACGGCCACCTTGTGAGGAAAACACCGTGAACGAACTTGAGCTGCGCCAGCGCTGCCACACCGTCCTGCCCGGCCACCGCCAGCCCACGCCAGCCGCCACCTTCGCCGCCATGGCCGCCTGGTGCGACGCCAATGCTGTTGCGCACGATACCTATGGCGAAGGCGCGCTGATCGAACAGTTCGAGAACAAGATCGCCAGCCTGCTCGGTTTCGAGGCTGCCGTATTCTGCATCACGGGCACCATGACGCAAGTGACGGCCCTGCGCCTGGCGTGCCAGGACCGGGGCTCGCGCCTGGTCGCGCTGCACCCCACTTCGCATATCCTGCGCCACGAGCGGGGCAACCATGAATTGCTCGATCACTTCAAGGGTTTGATACTCGGCGACCCGCACCGTCCTTGGACGGTCGACGATTTGTGCGCCGTGCCCGATGCGCTGGGCGCCGCGCAGGTCGAGTTGCCGATGCGCGAAATCGGCGGCCAGTGCCCGTCATGGGACGCGTTGAACGACATCAAGCGGCACTGCCGCGACCACAATATCCATTTGCACATGGATGGCGCGCGCCTGTGGGAAGCGCAAGCCGGTTTCAACCAATCCCTGCCCGCCATCTGCGACGGCTTTGACTCCGTCTACGTGTCGCTGTACAAGGGCATCGGCGGCCTCGGCGGCGCCGTGCTGGCCGGCAGCCGCCCCTTTGTCGAACGGGCGCGCGAATGGTTCCGCCGCCAGGGCGGCAACATCGTCCACCGCACGCCCTACGTGGTGGCCGCCGCCATGCAGTTCGACGCGCGCCTCGCCGCCATGCCCCGCTATTTCGCACGCACGCAGTGGCTGTACGCGCTGTTGCGCGATTTTCCATCGATTGCCGTCAATCCCGCCGCCCCGCAGGCCAACATGCTGCACCTGCACCTGCCCGTCTCGCGCGAGCGGGCCATCGCCATCCGCAATCAGCTGGCGCAAGACCACGGCATCTGGCTGTTCGGCCGCGCCAGCCACGCCGCCCTGCCCGGGCACAGCGTGGTGGAATGGTATGTGGGAGATAACTTGCTGGACCTGCCCGATGACACCGTGCGGCTGGCATTGACTTTGCTGGATCAGGCCATGCGCATGAAAGCCTGAGCAACGCAGATCGAGGTAGGTCGGGTAGGTCGGGTTAGCACACAGCGCGTAACCCGACAACACTACAGTCGTCACCAAAAAAAAGCGCCCGAAGGCGCTTTTTTCATTTCATGGCGGCCGGGTCGGCCGCCACTACCTGCTTAGAACTTGTAGTTGTAAGCGAGACCGATCAGCTGCATGCGGGTCTTGAACAGGCCCTTGGTGGTTTCACCGTTGCCGGTGCAGCCAGGGGTCACCGGCGAGCAGTCATTCTTGTAATTGACGTCAGCATCCTTGAAGTCGATGAAGCTGTAGGCCAGGTCGAGCGAGGAATTGGCGTTCAGCTTCCAGTTCGCGCCGATCGAGTACTGCATGCGGTCGCTGTCCGGCAGGGCTGGGTGACGCAGCTCGGCGCTGCGCACTGGCGCCTGGTCATGCGCGATACCGGCGCGCAGCAGCAGGTTTTCGCTGTATTTGTAGTTGGTGCCCAGCGAGACGCGGTAGGTGTTCTTCCATTGCTGGCGGATGCGCTCGGCGCCTTCGGCCGTCGGCGGGAACTGGATGTCCAGGTTCTGCAGGCGCGAAGTGCGGGTCCAGGTGACGTCGCCCATCAAGGCCCAACGGTCATCCATCTGATGGAAGGCGTTGATCGACAGGGTTTCCGGCGTGCGCACTTCCACCAGCGCCTTGGAATTGACCTTGTTCGATGCCTTGGCGATGAAGGCGTTCACGGCGGCGTTGTCCGACACTTGCGAGAAGTCCCAGATCGTGTCGCCTTTCAGCTTGTGCGAAATCGACGAACGGTAGGAAATACCGAAACGCGTGCCTTCATTCATCTGGTACAGATAGCCCAGGTTGAAGCCGAAGCCCCAGTCGTCGCCATCCATCGAGGCGTGGCCATCCTTGGCGCCCTTCAGCGCGGCGCCGGCTGCCTGCGCCGCGGCCAGGCCCTGCGTCTTGGCGATATTGGCCAGGAAGGCTTGCGACGCGGCTGGCGCGTGCTGGGCTAGGAAGGCCACGGAACCCGGCACGTCGACCGCCTGGCCCAGTTCCGCCTTCATGTGTTCCGCAGTAACGCCGAAACCGAAGGAATGGTGTTCATTGACCTTGAAGGAAACGGAAGGATTCAGGGCGATGGCTTCGAGCTTGATGTTGGTGATCGCATAGCGGCCGCTCCAGTCATTGCCGTAGTCGAGCTTGGCGCCGTAAGGCACGAACAGGCCCATGCCGACGGTCCATTGATCATTGACCTTCTTGCTCGCATACAGGGCTGGCGCAAAGACGGCGTCCGGCGCGTAATCCTTGGTCGTTCCGCCCGGCGTGCGGCCGGTGAAGGTCTTCGAACCCGTGTCCTGGTAGGTCGAATGCGGTACCACCAGGGTGCCGCCGCCAACGAGTTGCGTGCCTTCCAGGCGCGACATGCCGGCCGGGTTGTAGAAAATGGTCGACGCGTCGGCCGCTTCTGCGCCGTTGGCGTCGGCCGAACCCTGGCCCGATACGCTTTGCGAACCAAAACGGTAGCCCGATGCTTGTGCGGTGGAAGAGATGCCGGCGAACGCGGCAACGATCAGGAGGGGCAGATATTTATGTTTCAAGTTAGTCTCTCTTTATTATATGAAGTGTCTTCGGCACACTATCGCGGGCATCTCAACTGCCCCGTCTTGCGCTTTTCTTGCCGCCGTGAACTCCAATTCACTGACGGCATGAGCGAAGCATATAATATTTTTTAGAAAAAAGCGAACGTTCGCTCTTTTTATGAAACAGCGTTGTTTTCCTCGCCAATCACGACGTTCTACAGCGCCAGCGCCGGGGCTGGAAGCGGTATCAGAAAGCGCTGATGCATCAGCGCCAGCATCTGTTCGGCCGGCACGGGGCGCGAGATGAAATAGCCCTGCACTTCATTGCATTGCAGCGCGCGCAGGATGTCGAGCTGCTCGCGCGTCTCCACGCCCTCGGCCACCACGCTCATGCCCAGCGCATGCGCCATCGACAGGATGGCGCGCACGAATACCTCGCCCTGCTCCGAGCGACCCAGCTCCATGGTGAAGGCGCGGTCGATCTTCAAGCCATCCATGGCGAACTTCTGCAGCTGCGACAGCGAAGAGTATCCCGTGCCGAAATCGTCGACCAGCAGGCGCACGCCCAGCGCGCGGATGGCCGACAGCTGCTCCACGGCGCGGTTCTGTTCATCCATCATGGCCGATTCCGTGATTTCCACCTCGATCAGGCGCGCATCGATGCGGTGGCGCGTCAGCGCTGACGCCAGCACCTGGTGCACGTCGCCACGCCCGAACTGGCGCGCCGAGACGTTGATCGACACGGGCACCAGTTCCAGTCCGCTCGCCTGCCAGCGCGCCATCTGCAGGCATACTTTTTCGATGACGACTTCGCCCAGCTGTGAAATCAGGCCGCTGCTCTCGGCCACCGGAATGAATTCGAGCGGCGGCACCATACCGTGCTGCGGATGGTGCCAGCGCACGAGCGCCTCCATGCTGCACAGCTGGCCGCTCATGGCGTCGACGCGCGGCTGGTAGACGACAAGGAACTGATCCTGCTCCAGCGCCGCCACCAGGCTTTGCTCGAGTTCGCGGCGGCTGCGAATGGTTTCGAACAGTTCCGGCTGGAAGAAGCGGTGATGGCCCTTGCCCGCCACTTTGACGGCATACATGGCGATGTCGGCGTTCTTCAGCAGCACGTCCGTCTCGGCACCGTCGCGCGGATACAGGCTGATGCCGATTGAAGCGCCCATCTTGTGGCGTTCGCTGCCCAGGTAAAACGGTTCGTCGAAGGCGATGGTGATGCGCTGCGCCACCTGTTCGGCGCGGCTGTCGTCTTCCACCGGGTCGAGCACGACGACGAATTCGTCGCCGCCCAGGCGCACCACGTGGTCGCCCGGCCGCAGCACGGCCTTCAGGCGCAAGGAGGCGGCGCGCAGCACCTTGTCTCCCTCGGCGTGGCCCTGAGTATCGTTGATATCCTTGAAGCCGTCGAGGTCGATGAACAGCAGCGCCAGCATGCGCCGCGCGACAGCGGCGCGGCCGAGCGCACCGGGCAGGAATTGCTGCAGCCAGTAACGGTTGGGCAAGCCCGTCAAGCCGTCTTCGGTGGCCAGGCGGCGCAAGTCGCGCTCGTGCTCCTTGGCCGTGCTGATGTCTTGCAGGGTGACGGCCAGGCGGTCGCCGCTGCGCACCAGGCGCCGGCGTATCCAGCGCAGCTTGAAGGGGTTGCCTTCCGGCAGTTCGATCTCTTCCTCGGAAAAGCCGGAAACCATGGCGGCCCGGTAATTATGGATCAGGTCGCGGAAATACGGTTCATGGGCGCGCGACTGCAATCGCATGCCCAGCAATTGTTCGCGCCGTACGCCGAAATAGCCGGCGCCCGGCTCGTTGCAGTCGACCATCTCGAAATCGAGGATGCTGCCATCCGCACCGCGCAGGGCGGCAATGATATAAAAGCCGTCGCTCGTGCCTTCGGTGGCCATGCGGTAGGCATTGCGCACGCCTTCGGACTGGTGGTGGCGCCAGGCCAGGCGCAGCGACAGCACGGTGGCGATGGCGGTAAAGGCCAGCAGCAGCAAAGTGACGGCCAGGGCGATGCCGATATAAATCGTGCGCGTCTCCTCGTAGGGGTGCAGCATTTCGCCGTCCGACAGTCCGACCACGGCCGTAAACGGATAGGCTTTCAGCGCTTGCCAGCCCACGTAGCGGCTTTGCTTGTCGGAAAAAGCGATCCGGCCGCTCGAATGCAGGGCGCCGCTCTCCGTTTCCAGGAAGCTGGTGTCGAGAAATGGCGTGCCTTCACCGCTCCGTGTCGGCAGCACGCGCGCGCCGAGGCGCGTGCTGAACAGCTCGCCCTCCTCGCCTACCATGGCGGACATGCCGAACTTGCCGAAATTGACGCTGTTGTAGAATTCGGAAAAATAGCTGGAATGAATCGAGATCAGCAGCACGCCGTCGAAATTGCCATCTTCGTCCTCGAGTCGGCGCGTGAAATGCACGAGGCTTTCGTCGGCGCCGGGCGCCTCGCTGGCCGCATTGGCGGCGTTGGCCCGCCCCAGCGCGATGCGCAGCGCGCTGGAATTGCTGCGCCAGTGGCGCAACAGGAAATCGCTGCGCTCGTTGACCCGCAGGCGCTGCAGCGGCGCCGTGGCCGTCACGGGGTGGCCCTTGCGGTCAAGGATGGCGACGATGGCAAATTGCGGCAAGGCATACATGCCCTGCGTCTTCAATTGATCGAGCCGCAACTGGCCGCGCGAATTTTCCCACTCATACTTGAGCTGCAAGGTCAGCTGGTCCATCTGCTCCAGGGTGCGCAGCAGATACTGGCCATAGGCTTTCGACAACGAGGACACGCTGTCGAGCGCCTGCTGCTGCGCCACCTTCTTTTCCGCCTCCAGTTGCAGCAAGGTGGCCGTCCACAGCACCGCGCACAGGACGAGACCCAGCAAGGGCCAGGCCAGGATCAGGCGCAAGTTGGCCTTGAGGAAATCGGCCCTGCTCATCTCCACCACGGCGCCGTTATTATTATTTACAAATTGTCGCAAGAACATGGTGCAGCGTCTGCCGTTTCTGTGCATTTCTTTAAGGACACACAAATTACCACAGAGTCATGTTTACAGGTAAGACAGCAGTGTAATTAGTGTGTGGTAGTCGGCGGCCCGCATCCCGCCTGTCGCGCCTGCGTTACAATCACCATCCTTACCGTTGGAGAAATACATGCAGCAATATCAAGATTTGATCAAGACCGTGCTCGAAACGGGCAGCTGGCAAGACAACCGCACGGGCATCCGCACCCTGAGCGTGCCGGGCGCCATGATGCGTTTCGACTTGGCCAACGGCAATTTCCCTGCCGTGACAACCAAGAAACTGGCTTTCAAATCCGTGATCGGCGAACTGTGCGCCTTCCTGCGCGCCTCGCGCAACGCGGCCGAGTTCCGCGCGCTGGGCTGCAAGGTGTGGGACCAGAACGCCAATGAAAACGCGCAATGGCTGGCCAACCCCTACCGCGAAGGCGAGGATGACCTTGGTCCCGTGTACGGCGTGCAATGGCGCCAATGGCCCGCCTATAAACTGCTGGACGCCGCCAAACCGGATCAAATCGCCGATGCGCAAGCCAACGGTTTTACCTTGGTCGCCCCCATCGTCGAGGATGACGTGCAAAAAGTGCTGCTGTACAAGGCCGTCGACCAGTTGCGCGAATGCCTGGACACCATCATGACGAACCCGGGCAGCCGGCGCATCCTGTTCCACGGCTGGAACCCGGCCGTGCTGGACGCCGTCGCCCTGCCCGCCTGCCACTTGCTGTACCAGTTCATCCCGAACGCCAGCACGCGCGAAATCTCGCTGTGCTTATATGTGCGCAGCAACGATATCGGCCTGGGCACGCCGTTCAACATCGCCGAAGGCGCGGCCCTGCTGCACCTGGTGGCGCGCCTGACGGGCTACACGCCGCGCTGGTTCACCTACTTTATCGGCGACGCGCACATCTATGAAAACCACCTCGACATGGTGGAAGAACAATTGAAGCGCACGCCGTTCCCGGCGCCCAAGTTTGTCATTTCCGACCGCGTGCCCGACTACGCCAAGACGGGCAAGTACGAGCCGGAATGGCTGGAAAAGATCGAACCGTCCGATTTCTCGCTGGAAGGTTATGAACACCATGCGCCCATCAAGGCGGCGATGGCCGTCTGATGGCGGTCGCACCGCTGGCAGCACTGCACCGCAAGCTGTTTGACGAAACGGATGGCAGCAAGTTTGCCCGCCTGAAAGACCGGCTGCTGAAAAAGCATGGGGCCGACGAGCGGCAAGCCGTGCTGGCCATCCTGATGGCGTATGCGCGCGATGGACAGCTGATGCATTGGCGCGCCTTCCTGATGACGGATATCGTCGCGCTGGCCGAGCCGGGAGAACATGGCGATTTTTTCAGCTGGAGCCTTGAGATGGACGGCCTGGCCTACTGGGGCGTGGATGGCATGCTCAAGAGCATGGGCAAGGCGGCATATGATCGTCTCGTGGCCCTGGCCACGGCGGAAGATGCCAAGCTGAGCGTGCGCGCCAAGGCCGTCAAAAGCCTGGCCATGTTCAGCCGCCAGCCTTTCGATGCCGGCTTGCCGCAGGACCCAGGCCACTGGAAAGCGGAGCAGCTGCACATGACCGATGTTCTGGCTTGGCAAGCAGACGGCTACCCCGATGGTGCAGGCCATGCGCTGCCCGTCACGCATGCGGCGCTCGAGGATCCCCGCTCGCCGCTGGAAAAAGCCGCGGCCAGGCTGGAGAAAAAGCTGGCTGCCAGACGCAAGAAGGAGCAGGATCTGGCGCAGCCATCGAACTGGCTGACCATCGCCAGCGTGGCCGACATGGCCGGCATCGCGCAGCGCTGGACCTTGCCGGAGCACTACCGGCGCTTCCTCGCTTGCCATTCGCCGCTGCGGGTGTTTATCGACAGCCAGCAATATTTCCAGGGCTTGAGCCTGTACGGCGCGGCCGAGCTGGTCAAAGCCCAGCACGGCTACGCCTGGAATCCCGTCAGTCAGGAAACCATCGCCGGCTGGCCGGAACAATACCTGGTAATCGCCGACGCGGGCGCCGATCCGTACTGCTTGGACCTGGGCGCCGTCACCGCTGGCGATGCACCCGTGTATCACGCCGAGCATGGCATGGGCGCATGGCGCTTCGAACGCCATGCGGACAGTTTCATCGACTTCCTGAACGAGATCGCGGCAGCCGCCTAGCCTGGTTCTCCTCCCGGCCCGCCCGGACCGGGACCGCCAGGTCCACCCGGCCCGCGTCCGCCCGGCGGACCGAAGCGCGGTTCGCGCTCGCCCTCTTTAGCCGCCGACGTGGCGCCGCCGAGGCGGTACGACAGCCCCACATAAATCATGCGTCCATCGAAGCGCCGCGTGCTCGTCTCGCGCAGGGAAGCGCTGTTGATGACGGTCTCCATCTTGTTGCTGCTGAATACGTCGGTCACGTTCATGACCAGGCTCAGCTGTGGTGTCACCGTGTGGCGCCAGCTCACATTCAAGGTATTGTTCGGCGAGCGGTAGCCCTGTCCCGACAGCATCTTGCCTTGCATCTGCAGGGCCAGCTGCAGCTGGTTGGCCGCATCGAACTGGTAATTGAGGCGCGCGCGGCCGCTCAGGGCGTTCGCCGTGCGCGTGCTGCGGTTGCCCAGGTCGTCGGAACTCGTCTGCTGGCTGCGCGCCAGGTTGCCGCTCGTGTTCAATGTCAACGATGGCGTCAGCTTGCCGCTTACGCTGAACTCCAGGCCGCTCGAATGGCTGTCTGCGCCGTTTTCCCGCGTGGTCAAGAGCACATTGTCGCTGATAAAGTAGCGATAATCGACGATGGCGTCCGTGTCGCGCCGGTGGTAGGCGCGCAAGCTGCTTTCCAGGCCCGCGATCTTCGTTTCATAGCCGATCTCGAACGAATCCGTCTGCGTGGGTTTCAACTTCGGATTGCCGGCCGACACATTGAATTCGTCGCGGTAGACCACGTACGGATTCAGGTCGCCCGCGTTCGGACGGCGGATGCGGTGCGCATAGCTGAAACGCACATTGCTCTCGTCGCTGACTTTATAGGTGGCGAACAGGCTGGGAATGTAGTTGACGTAGTTGTTGCTGGCCTCGACGCCGCTGGTAATCTGGCGCACGTTCAAGTCCGTGTATTCGGCGCGCAAGCCGGCGAGCGCGCCCCAGCGCTCGGTCAGGCGCATCTGGTAGGAGCCGTACAGCGCGACGGTGCGCTCGTCGAGCTCGAAACGGTTGCTACGCATGGGGTTGACGATTTCCGCCAGACTGCCCGGGTTGATGTCCGTATATAAAGTGTCGAAACTGCTCTTGTTGTCGGCCACCTTGTAGCCGAGCTTGGCCGTGCCGCCTGCCAGCGGACGCTCGTAGTCGCCGCTGAAGTCGACGATGCGGTTGCCCGTTTCGCTGTGCTGGCGCGCGCGGCTGTCGAAGGCGTTGACGGGCATCACCGCGTAGGTATTGGCGTAGTCGCTGTCGCTCTCGTTGGTCGACGACGATACGCGCAAATCGATTTTGAGGGTTTCGCCCGGCAACTCGCCCTTGTGGTCGTAGCGCGCCCCCCAGCTGTAGTTGCGGCTGTCGCCATTGCGCACGGTGCTGCGCACATAGTCGCCGATGGTGCTGCCCGTGCTGTCGCCATTGATGTAGCGGTCGAGCGAGCGCTGGTCGCTGCTGCGGCCGTTGTACGACACGCTGGCGGCCAGGGTGTCGTTGGCGTTCAGGTTGTAATTGACGGTGCCGTGCAAGCCCAGCGAGTCGTTCAAGCCGTTGCTGGTGGATTGCTGGCTGCTGGGGGCGAATGCGCCAGTGCCGCGTTCCAGGCGTTCGCGGCTGACCTCGCCCACGGAATTGCGGCCGTCATGGCGCACATTGATGCCGCCCTGGTAGCCCCACGGGCCTTCATTGTAGCTGCCGGACACGGAACTGTTGTAGCGCCCCGCGATGCCCGCATTCGCGTTGACGGTGGCAAAGCCGCCCGGCTTGCGGTTGCGCCGCATCACCAGGTTCAGGATCGGCCCGCCACCGGCCTCGTTGCCGAACTGGGCGCCGGGATTATTGATCACTTCCACGGATTCGATATCGTCGGCCGCCATGGCGTTCAGGGTGGCGCCGCGCGAATCGCCCTGCAGCATGGCGGACGGCTTGCCATCGATCAATATCTGCACATTGCTGCTGCCGCGCAGGGAAACGGAACCGTCGGGATCGACGGCCACCGACGGCACGTTATTCAAGGCATCGGCCGCCGTGCCGTTGCTGCTGCCCACGTCGGACTTGACGTCGTAGACTTGCCGGTCGATACGGCCCGTGGGTCGTTCGGCCGTCACGCTGACGGAAGGCGGCGCATCGGCAGCGGGCGCCTTGGCCGATGCTGGTGCGGGCTTGACGACGGTGCCGCCTGTGACGGTTTGCGCCTGGGCAGCGGCGCCGGAGACGAGCAAGCTGCTGCCCGCCAGACAGTGAAAGAGGATTTTATGCATTTGCTTAAAAAATAATGGAGACGCTACGGATGAGGCGCTACGCCGCAGCGTGAGGGCACAGTGAAAGCATGCCACGACTCCATTGCTCAAAGCAAATGCGAACCATTGTTATTTACTTCAATTTACAAATCTCTTGCACTTGTGGTCATACAGCCTCATCCGACGAATTTTGCGCTACCGTTACGCTACCCGAGCATGCCATTGCCGCGCGCCAATTTCAGCCAGCCCGGATACTCCGTCATCAATAAATCATACAGTTCCGCATCGCTGTGCTCGTCGGGCGAGCTGACGGAAAAGTAATTGGCATTGTCGACCAGGCGCCCTTGCAATTCGTCGAGCTTTTCCAGGAACGGGAAGTCGGAATCGGCAAAGGCGGAAAGAAATTTGCTTTTCGACTTGCGTCCCTTGCCGATGCCCATGAATTGCCAGAAGATGGCTTCATTGCTGGCCCATTTCAATTGCTTTTCCGTTGTTGCCTGGTCGCTTGTGCCGCCATCGGTCACGAACATGACGTACACGGGCAACTCGGCCGCGACGGGCCGCGTGCGCTCGCCGCCGGCCTTGTCAGGGAAATAAAACGCACGGATCGCCTGCATGGCGGCGCCATAGCGCGTATCGCCTTCCAGCGGATGGCGCTGTATGGCCTGGCCCACATAGGTATTGCAGTTGTTCAAGGCCATGGGCGCCGGGTGGTGGACGTTCTTGCCGAACAGGAAAACGTCGATCTCGCCATCGTCATCGAACTTGCAGCCCAAGGCCAGGATGCGCTCGGCAAAGCGCTGCACCAGCCCCTCTTTATACAGCCGTCCCATGGAGCCGGAAATATCGAGGCACAAGCAGACCTTGGCGCGGTGATCCGATAGCCCCACTTTTTGCAGGGACACGCCCGCCTGCTTGACGAGGCTGACCAGTTGCGGCGCTTCGCGTTCCACGCGCTTTTCCAGGTTGATCTTCGCCTGCTGGATTGCCGACGCCGCGGCAGGCGAGGCCTGGTCGACTTCGCCGCCGAAGTGGCGTACCAGCGCATCGAGTCCGCCATTGAAACCCTGTCCCACGGCCATGCAGCGCCAGCCGCCATCCTTGCGGTAGATTTCAAGCAGCATGACGGCTTTTTCCTGTGCGAAATCGGTACCGGCGAAGGCAA
This sequence comes from Janthinobacterium lividum, assembly GCF_011601275.1. GTDB lineage: Bacteria > Pseudomonadota > Gammaproteobacteria > Burkholderiales > Burkholderiaceae_D > Janthinobacterium > Janthinobacterium lividum_E. Next base: position 119,018 of record NZ_JAAOLY010000018.1, read on the forward strand.
AGCGGGCCAATTCGCGTCCGCCCGCCTGCAGGCGCACGTGGCCAGACTGCAGCTGCGACATCACGCCGCCGCCATCGATGGACGCCGTCACGACGAGGCGGTCTATGCCGGCCGGCAAGCGCGCCAGTTGCAAGGCAAACTCGGCCACATCGCCCCCGCTGCCGGCACGCGCCTCCACGCCGCCGCATGGCGTGCGCGGCTGGTTGAAGAAAGTCATGTAGCGTTCGTCGGACAGTTTGCCGGCCGCATCGAGGCCGAAACAGGCCACGTCGAGCGCCAGCCCCTGTGCGGCCACGCCGACCTGCAGCATGCCGTCGGGAACGAGATTGGCCAGCGGCAAGCGCTGTCCCTTGGATAAGGTTTCCATCAGTATCTCCTAGGCGATGTAGCGGCGCGGATTGTCCGCATTGCAATCATCTTCATCTTCCTTGTCCTCGCCCTTGAAGACGACGGGGCCGTTGAAGGCCAGCTGCAGGTTCTCGCCCTGCCAGCTCAGCCACGGCGTCGCTTCGCTGCCCGGCTCCGACGTCTTGCCGGACGGCTCGAGGATGATGCTGTCGGGCGTGATGCGCGCCATGCCGATCACATAGGTGTAGACGGTGTCGTCGTCGGCCGCCTTGGACAAACGAAAATCGAACGCGCACTCGACGGTCTGCTCGCCATATTGCATGACCATTTTCGGCCGCATGGAGGCCACCGAGACGGCGCCGTTGGCCACCGCCGAATACACGCTGAAGACGAGGCCCACCGTGCCGCCGTAATGCTGCGCCAGTGCGGGATTGACTTCCACCGTTTCCGTGGCCGGCTCCTTGCCCGCCGCGCCCGCCACGTCGCCCAGGTGGCGCACGTAGGGCATGACGTCGAAGCTGCCTGCCGTGTCCGGCGCCTGGATGAAGCGCATCTGGCCGTTTGGCAAGAGGATACCGACTCTTAAATCGAGGTCGTCATTATCATCGTCGCCATCACCGTTATCGACCCAGGTGGCCTTGACGGTGAGTTTTTTCGGCGCGCCCACGCCCTTTTCCAGCGATACTTTGTGCGTCTGGCCCGCCTTGGTCAGCGAGATTTTGGACAGGGAAATTTTGGGTGTCGGCGCCGGTTCCGCTGCCGCCTGCGCCACTACACCGCCGAAATGGGCAACCAGGGCGTCAAGGCCGCCATTGAAACCCTGGCCCACGGCCATGAAACGCCAGCCCCCGTCCTTGCGGTAGAACTCGCCCAGCATGACGGCTTTTTCTTGCGCAAAATCGGCACCCGCATACGTGTAGCGGGCCAATTCTCTCGCGCCGTCAAGCAGGCGCAGATGGCCGCTGCCCAGCCGTGCCATCGTGGCGTCGCCATCGATGGCGGCCGTGACGACCAGGCGCTCGATGGAGGCAGGCAAGCGGTCCAACTGGTAGCTGAAACCGGCCGTATCGCCGGGCGGCGCAGAGGTTTCCGCGCCGCCGCACGGCGTGCGCGGCTGGTTGAAGAAAGTCATGTAGCGGTCGTCGGACAACTTGCCGGCGGCATCGAGGCCGAAACAGGCAAAATCCAGCGGCACGCCGGCGCTGCCAAGACCCAGTTGCACGACGTTACCCGTGACGAGGCCGGACAGCGCCAGGCGCTGCCCCTTGATCAGGTTTTCCATGGAGTCAGGGAGAAAGAAGGGAGAGACAGAACCGGGCAGCGGTGCCACCCGGCACATTTACACAAACAACTGGTTTTTAAGCGTTAATACCGAACGAGCGGGCCAGAGGGCCCAGGCCGCCTTTGAAACCCTGGCCGATGGCCTTGAATTTCCATTCGCTGCCGGCGCGGTAGATTTCGCCGAAGATCATGGCCGCTTCCGTCGAGCCGTCTTCCGACAGGTCGTAGCGGGCGATTTCCGCGCCGTTGTCACCGTTCAGGCAGCGGATGTAGGCCTTGCCGACCATGCCGAAGTTCTGCTTGCGGTTTTCCGCGTCGTGAATGGTGACGGCCACGGCGATCTTGTCGATGTCGGCAGGCACGTTGGCCAGGTCGACGGCAACTTTCTCGTCATCGCCATCGCCGCCGCCCGTCGTATTGTCGCCCGCGTGGACGATGGAGCCGTCAGCCGACTTCAGGTTGTTGTAAAAAATGAAATCGGCATCGGAGCGGGCCTTGCCATCCGTTTTCAGCAGGAAGGCGCTGCCGTCCAGGTCAAATGCGGCGCCATCGGTGGCGCGCGGGTCCCAGCCCAGGCCAATCACGATTTTCTTCAAGCCAGGAGCTTCCTTGCTCAGGTTGACATTGCCGCCTTTTTGCAAACTGATCGCCATGGTGTTTCCTCTTTATTTAATTAATGGGTTGCATTCGGTGTTTCAGGTCACGTCACCGGTACCCCGGCTTGATGAGCCATGAGCCTACCATAAAGTTCCTGCTTGCCAGCCGCGCACTATTGAAAATAATACCATAAGGAAAATACCACGCCACTGCCCGAATGCGCAAAATGACGGATAATGCCGCTCGACAAAAATTTTCACCATTACTTGACCCCAGGCTTGTCCTTGAAGAATACCCAGATACGGCTCGACTGCATTCCTGGCACCCTGTGCGACGAGCGCATGTGGTCGCGCCTGGCGCCTGCCCTGGGCGGCTCCTTTGATCTGCAGCACGTTCCCCTGCATGAGGCGCGCACGCGCACGCAGATGCAGGCACTGATTGCCAGCCACAGCGCCCAACAGGCCCATCTGGTGGGTTTTTCGCTGGGCGCCTATCTGGCGCTGGAACACGCGCTGGCACACCCGCAGCGCATCCAGTCTCTCACTTTGATCGCCAATTCGGCCAAAGGTTTGCTGCCTGCGGAAATAAGCGCGCGCCAGCGCATCGTCGCCATGCTCGAGCGCAATCCCTATGCGGGCATCACGCGCCAGCGCCTGCGCGAACTGCTGCATCCGTCGCACCTGGACGATGCATCGATCACGGGCCTGATCCAGCAGATGGGGCTGGACCTGGGCAAGGACGTGCTGCTGGCGCAATTCATCACCACTATCGCCCGCCCTGACCTGATGGCGCGCTTGCCGGAACTCGATTGCCCCGTACTGATCGTGGGCGCGGAAGACGACAAGCTCGTCAATCCCGACGATTTGCGCGCCATGGCCGCCCGCCTGCCGCAGGCCACCCTGCACTTATTAAAAGAGACCGGCCACATGATTCCGCTGGAAGCGCCGGGCCCGCTGGCCGACGCCATGCGTGCGCATCTGGAGACCGCGGGCAATTTCAACGATAATGACGGGCATCGGGCATCGCCCTCACCACTTTCAAAGAACCAATGAGCCATTTGACCATCATCGTCGCTACCGACCAGCAAGGCGGCATCGGCATCAACAACACCCTGCCGTGGAAATTGCCGGAAGACCTCGCGCATTTCAAGCGTTTGACGACGGGCCACCCCATCCTCATGGGCCGCAAGACCTTCGATTCCATCGGCCGTCCGCTGCCGAACCGCCGCAACATCGTCATCACGCGCAATCCGGACTGGCGCCATGAGGGCGTGGAAGCCGTGTCGTCGGTGGAAGCGGCCATCGCCCTGCTGGCCGGCGCCGAAGGCTATGTCATCGGCGGCGCGGAAATCTACCAGCAGTCACTGCCCCTGACACAGCGTTTGATCATCACGGAAATCGGCCAGACCTTCGACTGCGACGCCTTTTTCCCCGCCGTTGACCATGCTGTGTGGCAAGAAACCGCGCGTGTAGCCCATGCTTCGGAGAAATCCGGCCTGCCGTACGCCTTTGTCACGCTGGAACGCAAAGCCTGATAAGGTTGATGCAAGGTAGATATCGATCGGCCAGAATGTTGCTGTAATACCCCTGTCATACCCATGCGTCACGCTAGCGTACGCTTGTGACGCTTTGCTACGATATTTTTTTCCCGCAGAGGCCGCATTTCTGCGAGAATCCCGTTCTTATTTTTTTTCTGCGGCTGCCGGGTTGCACTACCGCCTGACCGTCGCGCCCTAGTCCGCCCCTTCACATCTGTCAGGGGCGGCTTGCTTTTTTGGAGACATGCATGAAATTTCGTTTCCCTATCGTCATCATTGACGAGGATTTCCGTTCTGAAAATACGTCCGGCCTGGGCATTCGCGCCCTTGCCGCCGCAATGGAAAAAGAAGGCATGGAAGTGCTGGGCGTGACCAGCTACGGCGATTTGTCGCAATTTGCCCAGCAACAATCGCGCGCGTCGGCCTTCGTGCTGTCGATCGACGATGAAGAATTCGGCGGCGGTTCCATCGAGGAAACCGACCACGCCTTGAAATCGCTGCGCGCCTTCGTCGAGGAAATCCGCTACAAGAACGCCGACATCCCTATTTATCTGTACGGCGAAACGCGCACTTCGCGCCATATCCCCAACGATATCCTGCGCGAACTGCATGGTTTCATCCACATGTTCGAAGATACGCCGGAATTCGTCGCGCGCCACATCATCCGCGAAGCGAAGTCCTACCTGGACGGCCTGTCGCCGCCGTTTTTCCGCGCGCTCGTGCACTACGCCAACGACGGCTCCTACTCGTGGCACTGCCCCGGCCACTCGGGCGGCGTGGCGTTCCTCAAATCCCCGATCGGCCAGATGTTCCACCAGTTCTTCGGTGAAAACATGTTGCGCGCCGACGTCTGCAACGCCGTCGAGGAACTGGGCCAGCTGCTCGACCATACGGGTCCTGTCGCCGCGTCCGAGCGCAATGCGGCGCGCATCTTCAATGCCGACCATTGCTATTTCGTCACCAACGGCACCTCGACTTCGAACAAGATGGTGTGGCACTCGACCGTGGCGCCAGGCGACATCGTCGTCGTCGACCGCAACTGCCACAAGTCGATCCTGCATTCGATCATCATGTGCGGCGCCATCCCCGTGTTCCTGATGCCGACGCGCAATCACCTGGGCATCATCGGCCCTATCCCGCTGCATGAATTCACGCCGGAAAGCATTGCCCGCAAGATCGAGGCAAATCCATTCGCGCGCGAAGCGAAGAACAAGAAGCCGCGCATCCTGACCATCACGCAATCGACCTACGATGGCGTGATCTACAACGTGGAAACCCTGCGCGAAATGCTCGACGGCAAGATCGACACCCTGCACTTCGATGAAGCGTGGCTGCCGCACGCCACCTTCCACGATTTCTACAAGAATATGCACGCCATCGGCAAGGACCGTCCGCGCGCCAAGGAATCGATGATCTTCTCGACCCAGTCCACGCACAAATTGCTGGCTGGCCTGTCGCAGGCCTCGCAAATCCTCGTGCGCGAATCGGACACGGTCAAGCTGGACCAGGACGCCTTCAACGAGGCTTACCTGATGCATACCTCGACCTCGCCGCAGTATTCCATCATCGCCTCGTGCGACGTGGCTGCGGCCATGATGGAAGCGCCGGGCGGCACGGCCCTGGTGGAGGAATCAATCATGGAAGCACTCGATTTCCGCCGCGCCATGAAGAAGATCGACCAGGAGTGGGGCCAGGACTGGTGGTTCCAGGTCTGGGGTCCGTCCAGCTTCAACGACGAAGGCATGGGCCAGCAGGAAGACTGGATGATACGCGCCGAGGATGACTGGCACGGCTTCGGCGACCTGGCTCCCGGATTCAACATGCTCGACCCGATCAAGGCGACCATCGTCAACCCGGGCCTGTCGCTGGATGGCCAGTTCGGCGACACGGGCATTCCCGCGTCCATCGTCACCAAGTACCTGGCCGAGCACGGCGTCATCATTGAAAAATGCGGCCTGTACTCGTTCTTCATCATGTTTACCATCGGTATCACCAAGGGCCGCTGGAATACCTTGTTGACCGCGTTGCAGCAGTTCAAGGACGACTACGACAAGAACCAGCCGATGTGGCGCATCCTGCCGGAATTTGCGGCAGCCAACCCACGCTACGAAAAAATGGGCTTGCGCGACCTGTGCCAGCAAATCCACGATTTCTACAAGGCCTACGACGTGGCGCGTCTGACGACGGAAATGTATCTGTCGGACATGATCCCGGCCATGAAGCCGTCGGATGCCTTCGCCAAGATGGCGCACCGCGAAATCGAGCGCGTGGCCATCGACGAACTGGAAGGCCGCATCACGTCCATCCTGCTGACGCCGTATCCACCGGGCATCCCGCTCTTGATCCCGGGCGAGCGCTTCAACAAGACCATCGTCGACTACCTGCGCTTCGCGCGCGACTTCAACGAGCGCTTCCCCGGCTTCGAGACGGATGTGCATGGTCTCGTGAAACGCGAAGTCGATGGCAAGCGCGGTTATTTTGTCGACTGCGTCAAGTTGGACGAGAACGTCTAAAAACGTCGACCTTCGTTGAACTTCATTAAATAGCGCCGCCTGATGCAAATCAGGCGGCGTTTTTCATTTCATGAACTACCGCGCACGCTTGCGCCAGATCAAACGGCTGGGGTGTCGGGCTTCTAAGATGGGCGACTCGTGCCCTCGTGATGGCTGGCATATGACGCTCAAGGTGTGGCTGGAAATCGTGCAGCAGGCGGCGGCTGGCAGTGGCGCCTTGCTGATGACGGCCTTGAAGCAGGCTCAGGTAACTGTTGCCCGGCGGCACGATGGCGAGGAGGATGGGGCGGGCATCGTGCTGTTTGCCGAGGCCAATGCCGCGCTGCTGCAAGCGCTGCCGGCGCTATGCCACCATGCTTCCGTACTGGCCATTGCCGCCTGCGGCCAGCCCCCTAGCTGCGCGCAAAAGCGCGCACTGCTGGCGGCAGGCGCGCTCGATGTGCTGCTGTGGCCGGCCGGTAGCATCGATGCGGGCCAGGTGCTGGCGCGCCTGCAGCGCTGGCAGGCCGTGGCGCAGTTGCTGGCGTCCAGCGCCGTGCGCCAGCAACTGGTGGGCGACAGCGCGGCCTGGACCGCCTTGCTGCACCAGGTGGTGGAAATGGCGGCCTTCAGCCAGGCGTCGATGCTGATCACGGGCGAGACGGGCACGGGCAAGGATTTACTGGCGCAACTGGTCCACCGCCTCGGCAACTGCAGCGGCGACTTCACCATTCTCGACTGCACCACCCTGTCGCCGGAACTGGCGGGCAGCGAACTGTTCGGCCATGAACGGGGCGCCTTTACGGGCGCGTCGGCCGCGCGCGACGGCGCTTTCGCCCTGGCCGACGGCGGCGTGCTCTTCCTCGATGAAGTGGGAGAGCTGCCGCTGCCGCTGCAGGCGCAGCTGCTACGCGCCATCCAGGAGCGCAAATACAAGCGCGTGGGCGGCAATACCTGGCAGCCGACGCAATTTCGGCTCGTCTGCGCCACCAACCGCGAGCTGGAACATGAGGTGGCGCGCGGCGCCTTCCGCGCCGACCTGTATTACCGCATCGCCGGCTGGCGTTGCCAGACCCCGCCCCTGCGCGAACGCCAGGACGACATCCTGCCGCTGGCCCGGCATTTCCTCGCTGAACTGGCGCAACAGCCGCCGCCCGCGCTGGACGCTGCCGTGCGCGAATACCTGCTGCTGCGCGAGTATCCGGGCAATGTGCGCGAACTGCGCCAGACCGTCACGCGCATCTGGCACCGCCATTGCGGCCCCGGCCCCATCACCATCGGCGCCCTGCCGCCCGACGAACGGCTGCTGGCGCCGCTCTGGCCCGACCAGCACTTCGAAGCGACCGTGCGGCGGGCGCTGGCCCAGGGCTGCAAGCTGTCGCACATCACGCGCTGCGCCACCGACATAGCCATCCGCCTCGTGCTGGCGGAAGAACACGGCAACAACCAGCGCGCCGCCGCCCGCCTTGGCGTGACCGACCGCGCCCTGCAGATACGCCGCAAGGCGGCCGCCGGCGAAGAGCAAGCCACTACGGCCACTACTGCCGCGACACCGCCGGCCGCCCTTTGATCTGCCTCACGCCAGCCGCGCCAGCCGCAAAAAATTACCGCCCGTGATCAGCGCCGCATCGGCTGGCGGCAATCCCAGCAACTCAATCTTGTGCAATTCCAGCCCCGGATGCAGCCAAGGGCCGTCCGAGCCGAACAAGACCTTGTGCGGCCCCGCGCGGCGCACGGCCTGCTGCAGCAAGTCGAAGCGGCGCACGCCCGAGCTGTCCGTATGGATATTCGGATGGCGAACCAGATGGTCGATCAGCGCCAGCTGCGCCGCCCAGTCGTCGCCAAAGCTGCCCAGGTGGGGAAGGATAAAATCGACGTCGGGATACTGCTGCGCCAGCAGTTCGGCCACGGCCACCTCGCCGGCCGGGTCGTACAGCACGGGCAAGCCGAAGAAGCGCGCCGCATCGCACAGTTCGCCGCTGATGCGCGCGTCAAGCCGGTGCGCCTTGATGCCGACAAAGCCGTAGCGCTCGACGGCCGTGCGCACCAGGTCCATGATGCGGCCCCGGTCGCGCCGAGCATGCACGAAGGCAAAGCCATAAAAACGCTGCGGATCGGCGGCGACCAGGCGCGCCACCCCATGGTTGGCGATGGCGTAATCGGAGTGGAAGGCGGCGAACAGCACGCTGCGGGCGATGCCGGCCGCCTGGGCGCGGCGCAAGTAGGCCTGTAGCGGCGCATCGCTGTCCCACGGCCCGCTCAAGCCGTCGCCGGGTCCCGCATGGCAGTGGCAATCGATGATCATCATGCCGCGCTATTGCCAGTCGCCCATGACAACGATGCGGTTGCCGCGCCGGCGCCAGCGTCCGCTTTCATCTTCCGGCTGCGGCGCAGGCGAGCGAAAGTGCGGCAATTGCTGGTGCAGGGCACGCGTCAGCGCACTTTCCACGGCGCGCGCGCTGCCATCGCTGTCGCCGGCCAGACGCGCCGCCTGCCCCGCGATGCGCACGAAGCGGCGCGCCAGCGCCAGTTCGCGGTCGGCCGGCGCTTCGCCCTCCGCTTCGCCTTCCATCTCCATCTCCAGCGCATTGCTGGCCGCGCGTCCCAGGGCCGAGCCGAGCGCCGTGCCCACGCCCGGTACCGGGATCATCGAACCGAGGGCGCCGCCGACAAAGGGCAAGGCCGTCCTGGCCACGGCCTTCAAGGCGCCGCCCAGGGGCTTGGCCATCTTGGCGATGGTGGAACCCATTTTATTGACGCCCTTCCACACGCTCTTGAAGACATTGCCGAGAAACTGCTCCAGCTCCTCCTCGCTGGCCACTTCCAGCAACTCCATGGCCAGTTGCAGTTCTTCCTCTTCGCTGAAGACGGCCGGCGCGCGGTCCTTGCCGGGCCAGGCCTGGCCAAATTCCAGCACTTCAAACGCGGCGCCGGCCCGCTGCCGGCATTGCCCGCATTGACATTCGAGTTGGTGCATGATGGCCTCCTTCGCAGTCATCGAGGTGCTGGCGTCAGCCCCACATTTCGCCCAGCACGGCCATTTCCAGTTCGCGCCGCTGGTTCGTCAGCACGCCGCGCCGGTGGGTAAACATGTCGCTGTGGATACCCTTTTCCAGGCTGCGCCGCTGTGCGGCCGAGGAGAGCGGCGCCACATAGACGTCATGCCCGCTCATGTCCATGCCCATCATCTTGCCGCACAGGTGGTGCTGTTTCAGGCGCCGCCGCAAATCGTCGGTCTGGCCGCTGTAGGCGCGCCGGCCATCCCGGGTGTTGAACTCGATCACATACAGGCCCGGCCCCGTGGCGTTCGCATCGTTGACGGCCTGCGGAATCGCTCCCACCGCCTGGTAGCGTAAGGCCGCCGCGCCGGGCACGCGGCCCAGGGTGGACGCCAGGATGGGCGGCACTTCGCCCTGCATCTGGCCGCCATCCTGGTCCGGGTCTTGCCCCAACCCTTGATCCCGTCCTTGATCCTGCCCCTGGTCCTGGTCCTGATCCGTGTCCTGATACGGCGCAGGCTCCTGCTGGCCGCCGAACACGGGATATGGCGCAGGATAAATGGTGGGGTAGATGGCGCCATAGCCGCCCCAGCCCCGGTAGCGCGGCAGATACGGCAGGGGCGGCGGAGGATAGCGGGGCGGCCGGCGGCCCTGGCCCTGGTAGCGTGGCGGCGCGGGACGGCGCGGGCCCCGCAGCGGCGGCCTCGCACGCAGGCCGCCACCGCGCATGGCGCCGCGTGCGCCGCCAGGACGCGTACGCTCGCCTTCCCATTCGCTCTCCCATTCACCTTCCCATTCACCTTCCCACTCGCCCTCTTCCTCCCCCTCTTGCGTCTCTTCTTGCGACCACTCCTGCGACCATTCCCCCGACCACTCCTGCTCGCCGGCCGCTCCCGCCTGCCCCGCAAAGGGCAGCATTTCAAACGCTTCGTTCATATCGCCTCCTCGTGTGATGTTCAAGCAAGTCCATCGCCTGCTCCAGTTGCCGGGGCGTCTGGTCGGCCCGCAGCAGAAAAGTCAGCGCGCCGGGACCGTCCCCCGCTTGCGCCAGCGCCAGCACGCCCGCGGCGCGCAAGGCTGGCTGCAAATGGGCGCGCCCTGGCAGGCGCTGCACGGGAAAGCTGCCGCCCTGGCAAGCGATGCCGGCCGCCGCCATTCCCGTCCGCCATTGCGCCACCCTGTCCGCCAGCCTGGACCGCAAGGCGTCGCCATGGCGCGCATTGAGCGCCAGCGCCCGCCGCGCCGCCGCCAGCACGGCGGCCGAGGGAGGACTGGCATGCACGCGCGTCTGGCTGTGCGCCGCGAAGCGCCGCAACAGCTTGCGGCTGCCGGCCAGCACGGCCAGCGGCACGCCGAATCCCTTGGCCAGCGAGGCGCCGACGATCAGCGATTCCCCATGCAAGCCATGCAGCCGCGCCGAGCCGCCGCCCTGTGTACCCGTCACGCCCAGCACCTGTGTGTCATCCAGCAGCAGATAACCGCCGGCCTGGTGCGCCAGGGTCGCATAGCCGGCCAGCGGCAAGACCCGTTCGCTGCCCGGCACATAGCCATCGGCCAGGATCAATGGACGCCGCCCTTGCCTGCCCCAGGCCCTCATCAGCTGCCGCAGCGCCGCCATCTCGCCGCTGGGAAACAATCGTAGCGGCACGCCCAGCGCCTGCGCCCGCTCGGCGCCCCAGCGCGCGATGGCGTAGCTGCCGCCATCGACGAGGATCACCAGGCGCTCGGCAGCCAGCATGCCGAACAGGTCCCAGAACAGGTGCAGGGTCGACGGCAGCAAGCAGGCCGCCTCGCAGCCTTGCAGGGCAGCCAGGTCTGCGGCCAGGGCCAGCGCGCCGGGCGGCTCCTGCAGCGCCGCCGGCTGGCCCAGGGTCAAGCTGCTCCACGGCGCCAGCGAGGCCGCCGGATGGCGCATGCCCAGGTACAGGGCGCTGGTAAAATCGAGCATGCACGCGCCTCCCTCCCGTCCTAGACGCTGCGCAGCTGCTGGCTCAGGCGCTGGCGCAGCAATACCGAGGGCATCGTCGATTCGACCACCGGGTCGCTGCTGTCGACGGACAGATCGACGCCGGTGGCGGCGCGGTAGCCATGGATATAGCCCTGCACTTGCGGCCGCCAGAAGCGCGCCCAGTTGAAGGCCTGGGTCGGCTCGTAAATATCGCTCCAGTTGCCGTAACGCACAGACAGCAGCAATTGCTCGCCAAAGATGGCCAGGTTACGGAAGTGCATCACGCTCGTATCCGTCCAGCCCTGCAGTTTCTTCATGGCGTCAACCCTGTCCATCCACGGTTCCGGATACGCCACCATCACGCGCGTGGGTAAAAATTCACGGAATTCGGGACGCGCCAGCATCCATTGCTGCATCAACATCTCGATGCGCGCCGTCGATGGCAAGTCGCCGAACTGGTTGTGCGCGCCCTGCGACAGGATCAGGTGGATCTCTTTCAAGGCATTCAGCACGGGGAAGGCGTCGGCCTTCACGGTGGTGTCGTCATCCTGCTTGTAGAACGAGGTCAGCAGGCGCAGCAAGTGGTGGAACGCTTCCAGGAATTTGGAGCGGCTATCGGCTGGCCGGAAGTGCTGCACTGCCTTGCCGTCCAGGCGCACACCGTAGTGATGGTCATACTCATAATTCCGGCGCATCACGGTCAGCCGATGCTGTTCATCCTGCGTGTATCCCCAGAGTAAATTATTCAGCGGACGCAACATGTCGATTTCCGTGTTCGACAGGGGATCGACATGGTTGCCCGGCCCGCGCAGGTTCTGGAAGCGTTGCGCGATGGCGTTCATGGTCTGCACCAGCATGCCCTCCTCATGCCAGTATGACCAGATCAGTTCCAGCAGGCAGGGATTGGCCAGCTTTTCCTGGATGATACCAAAGCACAGGTCGACTTCACCTTCCTGGCCGCGCGGGATGCTGATGGGAATGTCGGGCAGCTTGCGGCGGATCACGGCCAGATAAGGCAAGGTCTGGAAGCCGTCGATGTTTTCCAGGTAATCGTTGCGCAGCACGGTTTCCAGGTCGCGCCCCTGGGGGATGTCGCGCCGGTCCAGGTAGGCGTTGTCCTCGGCAGGATTGAAGGCCAGCGGCTGGTTCAGCACGCCGCAATTGACCATCACGAACGCTTCCGTCGCCACTTTCAGCACGCGGTAGGAGTCGGAATCCGAGAACGGCAGCGCGCGGCGCTGCCTGAGCTGCTGAAACACCTCCGCCTTTTTGACGAAGCGCTCCTGCTCGAAGCCGCGCACGCTGGCCAGGTCGCCGCAAAACAGGCTGTCCATGAAATGCAGGTAATTCGTAAACGACATCGCCTCGGTGCTGTTGCGTATCAAGGTCCACAGCGGCAAGTCTTCCGTGGGCTCCGTTTCCGTGCGCGTCAGCGACATGCCCACATTGCCCGAGATCGGTTGCGGCTGGCGCTCTTCCGTCTCGTATTCCGCATCCAGCGCCAGCATGGCGTTCGGGCTCAGCCCTTCCGGCACGGGCAAGGCGCTGCGCAGTTCGGGCCGCTGCGACAGCATCATCTGCGCCATGAAACGGTGCATGCCAGCGCGCCGCACGGGCGTGAAAAAAGCGTTGGCCGCGCCGCGCATGGGCACCCACGGCGCGGCGGCCAGCACCTGCACCTGGTCGCGCCCGTCGGCGCTTTGATCGCCGTCAAACGAAATGGTGGCCACGGCGCGGTCGCCCACCCTGCCGAAATTGCAGTCGCTGGGATGGCAGTCGGCCGTTTCAAATGCCAGCGTCACTTGCGGGTTGAGCTGGGGCGTGAAGCACAGCACGGCGCTGCAGCCGGCCTGCACCGTGACGCACTGGGGCGCCGTGGAGGGGAAATTGCCATACATTCCCACGTAGCTGCCTGTCGCCAGGTCGGTAAACACGGTGCCGCCACGCCCGTCGGTCCAGCGCACGCCCACCAGCATGGCGGGGTCGGGTACCCAGGTGGCGGCATTGAACAGATGGCAATCGGCATCCACGCCCCGGTACAGGCTGATGGCGGCATTGACGACCATGGCCCCGCTGTCCTGCTCGTGCACGGTGACAGCGATGCTGCCGCCGTGGTGTTTCGGACCCGCCTGGCCCGCCCCTCTGTTCTTGCCACCCATATTGCTGCTCATCTTGCTGCTCATGTCATTCTCCTCAATGGATAATCAAACGGGATGCCAGGGGCGGCAGCGGCCCGCCGGGCTGGCGGCCATGGCGCACGACATCGGCGCACAGCTCGGACGTGTCCAGGGTGCTGCGCAAGGCCCAGTGGGTCAGCAAACGCCCCAGCAGTTCGCTTTCATCTTCCGGGCTCAAGGTGCCGCTGGCGCGCGCCTGGCCCAGCACGGCGAAGACCAGCGTCGGCGCGGCCTGGTACATCTGCGCCGGCGCCAAAGTCCAGCTGCGCAACAGCTGCGCCAGCATGGCCGGCTGGCGCGCCTGCACGGCCATGGCCTCGGCCAGCGATGCGCCGCGCAAGGCCGGCGGCCGGTGCTGCACCAGCAAGCCGACCAGGGCCGCGATGCTGGCCTGCAACTGCTCGAGCAGCCGCTGCCGGGCCGGCGGCAGGCCGGTCAGCGGGTAGTACGACAGCCACAGTTGCTCCAGGCGGTCCCATTGCGGATGCGGATACAGGGCCCGCCCCATGGCGCAGCTCAGGCGCACCCGCAGCCATGGCACCGGGTGGGGATCGTCGACATTGAGGCGGAAGACAAATACGCGCGGCAGGCTGACCACGCCGATCAGGCCCAGCGTGGCGGCCACGCCGACCCGCGCCAGCGACCAGAAATCGGCCACGATCTCGGAAATCCACCGCTCCCACAGCTGCCACACGTGCACGGCACCGCTGCCGCCGTGCTGCATGGCTTGCAGCACGGGCCGCAAGGACGCCACCAGGTCCAGCAGCGCCGCGCCTTGGTGCCCCACCTCGTGCACCAGCGACGAGGCGATGCTGCTGCCGATCATGCGTTCGCGCGGCAGGCGGATGATGGCGACGGGATTGTCGCCGCCGCCCGGCAGGCGCGTGCGTGCGCGGCGGATGGCCGCGCCCGGGCCCCGGTCCAGATAGCAGATCACGGGCGGCGCCTGATACACATTGCCGGGCAGCGCCAGCGCGTCGGCGGCAACGATGTCGAGGCCGGCGAGCCACACGCCCGTCTTGTGCTCGCTGCGCTGCGTGATGACTTCGTTGAACAGGTCGAACTGGGTCAGCGCGGCATTGAATTTCAGGCGCAGGAAAGTGAAGCGGCGCTGCGCCTCGGCGGCCGTGGCCATGCTGGCGCCGTTGGCGTGCTCGCGCCGCAGCCACCACTGGAACTGGGCCACCATGCGCCGCAGTTCGCGCCGGCCCTGCACCAGCTGGCTTTCGATGGCCGACTGGGCACTGGGCATCAGGGCGGCCGCCAGCACCGTCGGCTCGATCAGCGCGAACGGTTCCAGCCGCGCCAGCCGCGTCAGCAGCGAGCGCGCCTCCTGCGCCAGCATCCAGGCGGCGTAAGCGCCGATGGCCATGATGTCAGACGCCGTACAGGACGATTTTGTGGCCCTGGCGCGCCCAGCGTCCGCTGGCCGGGCGCATGCCGCCCTGGCCCTGGCCGCGTCCGCCACCCTGCGTCATGCCGCCGCCCGCACCGGCGCCGCCGCCGTTCTGCGTGGCGACCTGGCTGCCTGGGCGTCCCAGCAAGCCGGGCGCGAACTGGCGCGCCGCCGCGCTGGCGGCCGCCTGGGCGATGGCGCGCGGGTCACCCGAACCGCGTGCCATCGCGGCGCGGTTGACGGTGTCGGCGGCCAGGCGCACGAACTGCTTGGCGCCCTCGAATTCGCGGTCTTCGTTCGACGACGCCTCCGCTTCCAGCCCCAGCGCGTTGCCGGCGGCCGAGGCCAGGCCGCTGCCGATCTTGGCGCCCAGCGGGCCGCCGAAATAGCCGCCGATGGCGCCGCCGGCCAGGGGAATGGCTTTTTTCGCTACGCCCTTGAGCACGCCGCCTATGGCTTGTCCCACGGGCGACTTGATGATGCCGCCCGCCACCGAGGCAGCCTTGCGCAGGAAATTGCCGAGAAACTGTTCCAGTTCGGCTTCATTGCTGACCGACAGCAGTTCATTCGCCAGCTCCATTTCCTCGGTCTCGGAAAACATGGCGTTCGCGCCACCCTCGCCACTCCACTCGCCCTGGCCAAACTCGAACTGCTCCGCTTCAAAGCCGGACATCTCCTGCCCGTATTCCAGGGTCGTACGATCCAAGTCATGCATGATCAGCTCCTCAAAGTTATCACCTCGGTTGAGACTACCTTGCCGGACAGACTGGCCGTCCGGCTAACAATCGAGCACGACGATGTGCCCGCCCTCGCGGCGCCAGCGGCCACCGTCCCGCCCTCGCGTTCGCGCCGCCTGCCTGAGCAAGCCCGGCGCCACGCTGCGTGCCACTTGCAGCAGGGCCGTTTCCACCCGCGCCCCGGGCGCGCGCGCGCCCGTGCCGCCGTCCTGCGCCAGCGCCGTATTGACGGCATCGATCAGATGCACGACCTGGCGCGCCAGTTCGAATTCCTTGTCTTCCGGGCTCAACCCTTCCAGTTCCATGCCGAAGATGCCGGCGGCGCGGCGCTTGAGCGCCTGCGGCGAACCGCCATGCAAGGGCAGCAGCGGCGCCACCACCTTGCCCAGCAGCTGGCGCAGCGGCCCTTCCAGCGGCGTGCCGCGCAGCTGCTGGCCCGCCGCGGTAGCGCCCATCTGGCGCGCCAGGAAAGCATCGAACTGGGCCGGCGCCTGCAATTCCAGCAATTGCGCCGCCAGTGCCAGTTCATCTTCCTGCTGCAAAGGCAGCATGCCCGGCGCTTCAGGCAATTCCATTTCGGGACGATAGGCGAGCAGACGGCTGGTCATGGCAGGCTCCGGCAAAACGACAGGGAAGGCACGCGGCCCATGCCCTGTTATCGCAAGGGCCGTGCCAGCAAAGGCAAGGGAAAGAAGTGGGTAGCGGCGAACGGCGTTTCGCCGATAGCGTAAAAACCATGGTTTCCGGCGAAGCGAATTTCGTTGCCACGATGAGCTTTCAAACAAGCTTAATTGGCAGGAATGATTACGTCGCCTATCCGCCACACGGTTCGCTATCGGCAAAAAATATTTTTTATTTTCAAAGAACAAAGTTCGCGCTACCGCGCCGAAAACCGCACCAATACCACGCCAACGTCCGGCAAATAAAAACGTGGCCAACACGTAAATAGTTAATTGAAAACAGGATTTTGGTAGCGAAGGCCTACAATGAATGGGCTAAAATTTGATTGCCCGAGAGAAACTAAATGACTGACCCAACTTTGCGCCGTTTGCTGGCCATCACATTGTTCAGCCTGCTTTCAGCCTGCGGCGGTGGCGGCGACAGCAAGAGCGATTCCACCCAGAAACAGGAAGTATCGGTGGTACCGCCAGCGACCACCGCGCCCGGCGATTCCACGGCCCCCGGCGTCACGCCGGGCGACACCATTGCGCCGCCGCCCCTGACCACGCCCCCAGCCAGCCAGGCCGCGACCACCTTCACGCGCCAGGAAGCGTCGCGTTTCCTGGGCCGCGCCACGTTCGGCCCCAACATGGCCACCATCGATGCGCTGGCCGCCAGCGACAGCGATGCGTGGTTCCGCGCGCAGTTTTCCAGGCCGCAAACCTTGCATCGCAAATATATCGACGCCATGCTGGCGGCGCAGGCCGCCGGCGGGCAAAAAGTGGGATTTACGGGAGTGTATGAAACGTTCTGGCAGCAGGGCATCCGCAGCGAGGATCAATTGCGCCAGCGCGTGGCCTTTGCGCTGTCCGAGATTTTCGTCATCTCCATGCAGAATGAATCCGTGCGGCCGCAGGTGCGTGGCGTGGCCAGTTACTACGACATGCTGGGTCAGCATGCTTTTGGTAACTTCCGCGACCTGCTGGAGGGCGTGGCCCTGCATCCGATGATGGGGCTGTACCTGTCCCACCTGCGCAACCAGAAGGAATCGGCCACGCGCACGCCCGATGAAAACTTTGCCCGCGAAGTGATGCAATTGTTTACCATCGGCCTGTACCAGCTGAATGCGGACGGCAGCCTGAAACTGTCCGGTGGCAAGCCTATCGACACTTACACGCGCGACGACGTGGCAGGCCTGGCTCGCGTCTTTACGGGCTGGAGCTGGGCCGGTCCGGACCAGAGCGCCACGCGTTTCTATGGCGGCACAGCCGATCCCGACCGCGACTGGAAGCCGATGCAGAACTACGCGGCCTATCATTCCAGCGGTGACAAGCGCTTCCTGGGCCAGAGCATCTCCGGCGCCAGCAGCGGGCAGGCAGACTTGAAACTGGCGCTCGATACCCTGTTCAACCATCCCAATGCGGGACCGTTCTTTGCACGCCAGTTGATCCAGCGCCTGGTCAGCAGCAACCCCAGCGCCGCCTACGTGGGCCGTGTGGCCGCCGCGTTTGCCAACAATGGCAGCGGCGTACGCGGCGACATGCAAGCCGTCATCCGCGCCGTGCTGCTCGATCCAGAGGCGCTGGCCCCGGGTGGCACCACTTTACGCACAGGCAAGCTGCGCGAACCACTGCTGCGTCTGGCTGGCTGGATGCGCGCCTTCGATGCCAAGCCAGCCGGGGGCCGCTACAGCCTGTATTACCTCGACGACCCTTTGAGCGGCCTGGGCCAGAATCCCTTGAATCCGTCCTCCGTATTCAGTTTTTTCCGCCCCGCCTATACCCCGCCCAATTCCGCCCTGGCCGGCGCGGGCCTGGTGGCGCCGGAACTGCAGATCACGGCTGAACCGTCGGTGACCGGTTATCTGAACTTCATGCAGGACGCCATCAATAGCGGTGTGGGCGAAAGCCGTGAAGTCAAACCGGATTACACGCGCGAACTGGCGCTGGCCAGCGACACCGGCGCCCTGCTCGACCGCATCAACCTGCTCCTGATGCATGGCAGCATGCCCGCCAGACTGCGCGGGCAAATCCTGACCGCCGTCAATGGCGTCAGCATTCCCGCAGCCACGACGAGCAATGCCGCGCAAGTCGCCACGGCCCAGGCCAACCGCGTCAAGCTGGCCATTTTCCTGACCATGGCCTCGCCGGCCTACCTGGTACAAAAATAAGAGCGATCCCATGCAAAACATCCCCTTTTCCCGTCGCCGCTTCCTCGGTTCCATGCTGAGCCTGGCCGGTACCACGGCCGCCCCCTTCGCCCTGAACCTGGCCGCCATGGGCAACGCCGCCGCGCAGTCGGCCGACGACTACAAGGCCATGGTCTGCCTGTTCATGGCAGGCGGCAACGACGCCTTCAACACGGTGCTGGCCACCGATCCCCCGTCATGGAATGAATACGCGCGCCTGCGCAACACGGGCGGCGCCGATTCCATCCACTTGTCCGGCGTGGGCGAGACGGGCGGCGTACTGCCCATCGTACCCTCCACCGCGCAAACGGGCCGCGCCTTCGCCCTGCATCCCCAGCTGGCGCCCCTGAAAGACCTGTTCGACAATGGCCGCGCCGCCATCGTGGCCAATGTGGGCACCCTGATCCAGCCCGCCACCCTGGCGCAGTACAAGGCGGGCAGCGTGGCCTTGCCGCCCAAGCTGTTCTCGCACAACGACCAGCAGTCGACGTGGCAATCGGGTTCGCCGGAAGGGGCCAGCGTGGGCTG
>NZ_JAAOLY010000019.1 GCF_011601275.1 Janthinobacterium lividum
GGCGGGCTTTTTTACCCCTCCGGCGCCGGCTGCGGCCGTGCCCGCCGCATGGCGGCTGGTATGATGCTGGCCGTATGGCCCCCGTTTTTATAATAAAAGGATCGTTTGATGGCGGATATAAATATAGTTCAGCAACATAAGCTGACAGCAGCAAAGGCACGCGAAGCGGCGCAGCAAGTGGCCGACAAGCTGGCCCAGGAATATGATCTGGCGTGCGCCTGGGATGGCGATGTGCTGCGCTTCGAGCGCAGCGGCGTCGATGGTTCGCTGACCCTGGAAAAAGAGCAGGCGCAATTGCAAATCAAGCTGGGCTTCATGCTCAGCGCCTTCGCTTCCACGATTGAAGGCAAGATTGCCGAGAAGATGCGCAAGGTGTTTGCCGAGCCAGCCTGATGGCGTTTGACCCGCTTGTCTGGCACCGCGTTTGGTGGTAAGGATGGCGCCGCGGCGGAGGGCGAAAAGGCGGCGAAAACACGTCGCTTTTCGCCTTTTTGACGTCTGACTGTACGCTAGCGAACATTGCTAGCACATTTCTATTTGGAAAGCCATTGGACTTTGGCGGCTTTTTGCGTTATACTTGAGTCATATTTACAACAGCTACACCGCGTTTCACCTTCTGCTTCGCAGTACTCCCCACTTGCTGAGTGGTGAATAATTCTTCGGGTTTTACACCCGCATCCAGTTAAAAGTACCTTGATCGTTTTTTTCGGTCAAATACATTTGGTGCCATGTATTTGCATGGCGCTAGCGTTGTTAAAAGTCCTGAACCACAGCCTCTTTTAGCACGCACACGGCACCCCGGCACCGGCTTTGGCCATCCGCTGGTCACATGCGTGTCACCCCCTGTTTCCTGTCGCTCCCGTGCGCTTGTGCGCCGTGGCGTAGCCGACGCAACAGGGTTTGTTGATTCCCGCCGCAAGCTAGCAGGCTTGCAGGGTTTCATTCCATTCGTCAAATCGAGGGAGAACCACATCGTGGCAAAACAAATCATCATCGACCATGTGTTCAAAGTGTTCGGCGACAAGCCAGAAGAAGCACTTGAACTCGTTCATCAAGGCGCCAGCAAGCAGGACATCCTGGCCAAGACCGATTGCACCATCGGCGTTTTCGACGCCACCTTTACCATTGAAGCGGGCGAGATCTTCGTCATCATGGGCTTGTCCGGTTCGGGCAAGTCTACCCTGGTGCGCATGCTGAACCGTTTGATCGAACCGACGGCCGGCCGCATCCTGATTGATGGCAACGACATCAATACCTTGCCAGACGCCCAGCTGCGCGCCCTGCGCCGCAAGGACATCAGCATGGTGTTCCAGTCGTTCGCGCTGCTGCCGCAAATTACCGTGCTCGACAACACTGCCTTCGGCATGGAACTGGCCGGCATGCCCAAGGCCGAGCGCCATGCGCTGGCCCAGCAAGCGCTGGAGCAGGTGGGCCTGGACGGCTACGGCGCCAGCTATCCCGACGAATTGTCGGGCGGCATGCAGCAGCGCGTGGGCCTGGCCCGTGCGCTGGCTTGCGATCCGTCGATTTTGCTGATGGATGAAGCGTTTTCCGCGCTCGATCCGATTATCCGTACGGAAATGCAATCAGAACTGCTGCGCTTGCAGCAAATCAAGCGCCGCACCATCGTCTTCATTTCGCATGACCTCGACGAAGCCATGCGTATCGGCGACCGCGTCGCCATCATGAAAGACGGCCACGTGGTGCAAGTAGGCACGCCGGAAGAAATCCTGCGTAAGCCTGCCAACGATTACGTGCGCAACTTTGTGCGCGGCGTCGATGCGGCGGCCGTGTTCAAGGCCAGCGATATTGCCCGCAAGAGCCAGATCGTCGTGTCCGAGTCGCCGAGCCGCGGTTCGCGCGCCGCGCTGTCGATGCTGGAAGAGCAGGATCGCGCGTTTGCCTACGTCGTCAATCCGCAGCGCAAGTTCCTCGGCGTCGTGTCGGCCGATTCGCTGCGCAGCGCGCTCGACGGCCATGTTGGTCCGCTGGGTCTGGCGCATGCCTACCTGCCCGACGTGCAGACCATCAACGCGGACGAGCCGGTCGCCGGCCTGTTCGGCCAGGTGGCGCAGCTGCCTTACGCCGTCCCAGTGGTGGCCGATGACGGCAGCTTCCGCGGCGCCATCAGCAAGACAACCTTGCTGAAGTTCCTCGACCGCGATACGCCAGCCATTGCCGAACAACAACAGAAAGGACAAGCATGAATCCAAGCACCGTTTCCACAGTAGAAGCTGTTGTTGCACAGCCGGCCGCTCAAATCAATCCCTGGGCGCTGACGCCGCCGGGCGACACGTCGTGGCTGGATGCGGCCGGACCGGCCGTGCAGCCTGATCACGCGGCCTCCGGTTTTCATCTGACGCAGATTTTCGACGGCTCGCTGCCGCTGGAAAGCTGGATCAACCAGGGCCTGGGCTGGGTTGTCGCCCATTTCCGCCCATTCTTCCAGGCCGTGCGCGCGCCGATCGACAGCGTGCTGTCCGGCGTGGAAGGCGTGCTGCTGGCGGCCCCGTCGCTGACGGTCATCGCCATCATCGGCTTGCTGGCGTGGCAATTTACCAGCCGCACCTTGGCCATCGGCACCGTGCTGGCGCTGCTGGTCGTATCGATGCTGGGCATCTGGCCGGAAGCCATGACGACCCTGTCGCTGGTGCTCACCTCGCTGGCGTTCTGTCTGGCCATCGGTTTGCCGCTCGGTATTTTCCTTGCCAGCAGCGACCGGGCGCAGAATATCCTGCGTCCCTTGCTCGACGCCATGCAGACGACGCCTGCCTTCGTCTACTTGGTGCCGGTGGTGATGCTGTTTGGTATCGGTAATGCGCCAGGCGTGATCGTGACGATCATCTTTGCCCTGCCGCCGCTCGTGCGTCTGACCAACCTCGGTATCCGCCAGGTGCGTCCCGACCTGATCGAAGCGGCCCGCGCGTATGGTGCCTCGCCGTGGCAGTTGCTGACCCGCGTGCAATTCCCGCTGGCCATGCCGTCCATCATGGCCGGTATCAACCAGTCGCTGATGCTGTCGCTGTCGATGGTCGTGATCGCCTCGATGATCGCCGTCGGTGGCCTGGGCCAGATGGTATTGCGCGGCATCGGCCGCCTGGACATGGGCCTGGCAACCGTCGGTGGCCTGGGTATCGTGCTGCTGGCCATCACCCTGGACCGCTTGACGCAAGCGATGGGCCAGCCACGCCGCGGCGTGCGCCATTGGTACCAGACGGGTCCTGCCGGTTTCGTGCTGCGCCTGGTGCGCGGCAATACGGAGAAAAATAATGTTGAACAGCAAGCTACGCTGGCCAACGCACAATAAAGGATACACATGCATCAAATTGATAATTTTAAAGTGACGCAAAAATCGCAACGCAAGTTCCAGCTGTTTTCCGCCCTGGCAATCGCCGCCATGGCCCTGACCACGAGCCTGGCCATGGCGCAGACGCCGGCCGCGTCCGCCGATGCGTTGCCCGGCAAGGGCATCAAGGTGCAGGCGCTGCAAAGCTCGATCGCGGAAGAAACTTTCCAGACCATGTTGGTCGACAAGGCCCTGGAAAAGCTCGGCTACGAAGTGCAGCCGATCAAGGAAGTGGAATATCCGACGGCGCATATCGCCATCGCCAACGGCGACGCCACCTTCATGGCCGTGCATTGGGATCCGATGCACAAGGATTTCTATAACAACGCGGGCGGTGACGCCAAGCTGCTGCGCACGGGCCAATACGCCGGTCCTGCCGCGCAAGGTTATCTGATCGACAAGGCGACAGCCGAGAAGTACAACATCACGAATATCGACCAGTTGCGCGACCCGAACCTGGCCAAGCTGTTTGATCACGACGGCGACGGCAAGGCCGACTTGACGGGCTGCAACCCCGGCTGGGGCTGCGAAGCGCTGATCGAGAACCACATGGATGCGTATAAATTGCGCGAGACGGTAACGCACGTGCAGGGCAGCTATGCGGCCCTGATCGCCGACACCATGGGCCGCTACAAGCGCGGCGAACCGATTTTGTACTACACGTGGACGCCGTACTGGGTCAGCGGCGTGCTGGTGCCGGGCAAGGACGTGGTCTGGCTGAAAGTGCCGTTCTCGGCCAACCCGGAGAAAGTGAACACGCGCCTGGACAATGGCAGCGATTACGGCTTTGCCGTCAACACGGCGCGCATCGTGTCGAACAAGGCCTGGGCCGAGAAAAACCCGGCGGCTGCCAAGCTGTTCGAAGTGATGCAGCTGCCCGTGGCCGACATCAATGCGCAGAACGAGCGCATGCGCCGTGGGGAAAACACGCAAGCCGATATCGCCCGCCATACGGCTGGCTGGATCAAGTTCCACCAGCAAAAGTTTGACGGCTGGATCGCGCAAGCGCTGGCGGCGGCGAAAAAGTAAATTCTAGCGCCGTTTCAACATGAAAGAGTGGCTACCATTTTGGTAGCCACTTTTGCGTTAACGGCCTGTTTTGGTGGTTTTTGGTGAGTTTTTAGCCGTTTTCGGGCAGTTTCAGGTGCAAAATGGGGAAAGGCTTGCCGAACGGGTCGCGTTCGGAGCGGCTTTCCCCGATAAATCCCAGGTGGCGGTAAAAGCCATGCGCTTGCGTGTTGTGTTCGTTGACATCGACAGCCGTGAAGCGGGGCAGGCCGGCGGCATGGCCCAGGGAAACCAGGGAATTCGGTGATGGTGTCATACAGAAATTATACTGCCCCGGTAGGCGCCGGGGCAGGGAGGGACGATCAGTCCTTCAAGTCTTCGATCAGGTCGATGTATTGTTGCTGCGCATCTTCCTTCGAGGTGCCGGCCAGGGCCGCCCAGGCGTCGAACTTGGCGCGGTTGACGAAGTCGGTCATGCCAGGACGTTCGCCCGTGGCGTCGCCGCTCGACGCTTGCTTGAACAAGGCGTAGATTTTCAACAAGGTCATATTGTCCGGACGCTCGGACAGGGTCTTGGAATCGAGCTGCGCTTGTTCGAATTGCTCTTGTAAACTCATGATGGCTCCTGTGTGCTGATGGAATCGCTGGAAAAGTGCGGCAGGCCCGGCGGAGTGGCCACCGTGCGTGCTGCAGTACCTGACATCATAGTGAAAAAAGCGCGCCGTGCATTAGAGGACACACTCAAAACAAAAACGCCGCCGCTGAGTAAACAGGGGCGGCGCCTGGCGCGGTCGTTGGATCGCAGCCTTCAGCTTCTTATACGCCCAGCAGTTCAACGTCGAAAATCAGGGTGGCGTTCGGTGGAATCACGCCGCCGGCGCCGCGCGCGCCATAGCCCAGTGCTGCAGGGATGATCAGCTGGCGCTTGCCGCCCACTTTCATGCCTTGCACGCCTTCGTCCCAACCCTGGATGACGCGGCCTGCGCCCAGCGGGAATTCGAATGGATCGTTGCGGTCCTTGCTCGAGTCAAATTTCGAACCGGCGCTGCCGTCGTCGTTTTGCAGCCAGCCAGTGTAATGCACGACAACATTGTTGCCGGCTTGCGCTTCAGCGCCTTCGCCAACGACGGTATCGATGTATTGCAGGCCGGAAGCGGTAGTGGTGGTGGTCATGATAATCCTTGTGTAGGCGATGAAAGCTTCAGATTGTAGAGCAATGAGTTGCAAAGCGCCATTCCAGGCCTGGCGCAGGGAAAAACCGGAAATTACGCCGATGTGTGGTTGTCGGTCGCATTTAAAGGGGATTTCACACAATAAATACAGTGTTCCACGTAAAATGCATGTTTTGTATTTAACAGTGATTTCTTCCATGTTCCGCAGTCTACGCCGCCTTGTTTTTTCCTCGCTGTGCCTGGTTTCCGCAATATCGACGGCGCAAGCCGAAGTGGTGGTGGTGCTCAATTCCCGTGATGCTACGGTGCAACTGCTGGATCAGAAAAC
The DNA here is from genome assembly GCF_011601275.1 of Janthinobacterium lividum. Lineage (GTDB taxonomy): Bacteria > Pseudomonadota > Gammaproteobacteria > Burkholderiales > Burkholderiaceae_D > Janthinobacterium > Janthinobacterium lividum_E. The sequence continues at coordinate 5,855 of NZ_JAAOLY010000019.1, forward strand.
CTATGCTCCCCTGTCCACCTTTGCCGTCGGCAAGGAACCGCATCATCTGATGGAAACGCCCGATGGCAAGTCGCTGATCGTCGCCAGTTCCGTCGGCAACGAGCTCATTTTCCTCGACCCCGTGTCGGGCCAGATCCAGCGCCGCATCAGCAACATCCTCGACCCGTACCAGATCGGCTTTTCGCCGGACCAGAAGTGGTTCATTTCGAATTCGCTGCGCCTGGACCGCATCGACCTGTACCGCTACGACGGCAAGAACCTGACCCTGGCCAAGCGCATCCCGCTGCCGAAGCTGCCCAGCCACATGGCGTTCACGGCCGACAGCACCATGGCTTTCATTACCCAGCAGGGCAGCAACCAGGTCAGCGCCATCGACCTGGCCACGCAAACCGTCAAGTGGACCATGCCTGTCGGCCCCGCGCCCGCCGGTATCACGATGACGCCCGATGGCAAGCATTTGCTGGTCGGCATCATGGGCAGCGATTACGTGGAAGTGATCGACTGGCGCACGCAAAAGACCGTCAAGCGCATCAAGGCGGGCGCCGGCACGCATAATTTCCGCGCGCTCGGTGACAACCGTATGACGTTTGTCTCGAACCGCGTGTCGAACACGATCAACATCATCGACCAGAAAACGCTGGAAAACGTGGGCACCATCAATGTACCGGGCGGCCCGGACTGCATGGAAATCACGCCCGATGGCAAGACCATGTGGGTGACCCTGCGCTGGATCAAGAAAGTGGCCGTAATCGACTTGACGACGCGCAAGGTCATTAAGACGATACCGGTAGGCCGCTCGCCCCATGGCGTGTATTTCGCCACCCACTCGCCGCGCATGTGATGGCGGGTGTGACGATGAAACACCTGATTCCCGCGGGCCGCGTGTCCGCCATGCTGCTGTGCGCCAGCGCCATGCTGTCGCCCGCGCATGCCGCCGCACCGGCGCCAGCAGCACCGGCCGCGGCCGCATCTTCAGCCCCGGCCGCCTGCAAAGGCACCATCTATATGACCTTCGACACGGGCAACCAGTCGCAAGCGCAACTGATTGCCGACGTGCTGAACAAGCGTCATATCAAAGCCACGTTTTTCCTGGCCAATGAAAAGACGACGCGGGGCGACTATTCGCTCGATCCGTCGTGGGCGCCGTACTGGAAAGCCCGGGTCGCCGAAGGCCATGCATTCGGCACGCATACGTTTGACCACGTGTACTGGAAAAAGGATCTGGCCAACGGCTTGATCCAGGTCAAGCCCCAGTTCGGCAAGGACGGCGGCAAGCTGGCGTCCTTTAGTGATAAACAATTCTGCGAAGAATTGCGCCGGGTCGATATGCGCTTCCAGGAACTGACCGGGCACAAGCTCGATCCGTTCTGGCGCGCACCAGGCGGCTATACGTCGCCGCGCACCCTGGCGGCCGGCAGCGCCTGCGGCTACCAGCATGCGGCCTGGGCGCCAGCCGGCTACTCGGGCGATGAGCTGCCCAGCGACAAGTATCCGAACGCCATGCTGCTGAAAAAAGCGCTGGCGAACTTGCGCAGCGGCGACATTTTCATTTCGCACATGGGTATCTGGTCGCGCAAGGATGCGTGGGCGCCTGCCAACCTCGACGCCTTGATTTCTGGCTTGCAAGACAAAGGGTTCTGCTTTGCCACGTTGCGCGAGCACCCTGCCTACGCGCAGAAGAAGGGCCAGCCATGATGGCCGCCGACATCCTCGGCTTCGTCACCCCCGTCATCGATACGGTGGTCGACGCCTTTGGCGTGGCGCAAGGCTGGCTGTTCCAGACCATCGTCAACCCACTCGTGTATCACCTGGGCTTTGGCGAATTCACGGAAGAAGCGTTCGAGGGCACGGAATGGCTGCTGATCGGCCTGTGCGAACTGGTGCTGCTGTTTCTCGTGCTGCGCCCGCTCGAAGCCTGGATTCCGGCGCAAAAGATCACGGATCCGCGCGCCCGCTGGAACGATTTTATCTACACCGTGCTGCACCGGATCGGCCTGTTTTCCGTCGTCGTCTTCTTTACGCTCGATCCGCTGATGGATGCGCTGGCGGGCGCCTTGCGTTTCGATGACATCCATCCCTTGAACCTGGAATCGCTGTTACCCGGCATCAGTCCCTTGCTCAGTTTTATCATTTATTTTGTGATACTGGACTTCGTCGACTATTGCTACCATCGGGCTTCGCACCATTTCGGCTGGTGGTGGGGCTTGCACAGCCTGCATCACAGCCAGCAAAACATGAATTTGTGGAGCGATGACCGCAACCACCTGCTCGACGACTTTCTGCGCGATGTGGTGATGGCCCTTGTGGCGCTCGGCATCGGCGTGCCGCCGGGCCAGTACGTGTTGCTGGTGTCCATTTCGCGCATTCTGCAAAGCTTGCAGCACGCGAATGTGAGGATACACTTCGGCCGCATCGGCGAGCGGCTGTTGATTTCGCCCCGTTTCCACCGCACGCATCACGCGATCGGCGTGGGGCATGAATCGAAAGGCAAGGGCAGCATGGGCGGCTGCAACTTCGGCGTCGTCTTGCCGATTTGGGATATGCTGCTGGGCACCGCGAATTTCTCGGCCGGCTATGCGCGCACGGGCGTGCGCGACCAGCTGGCCCGCATCGACAGCAAGGGCATGGGCCGGCCCGGACGCAACTATGGCCGCGGCTTCTGGCAGCAGCAATGGCTGGGCCTGCGCCGCATGGTGGAATTTGCAAGAATCAAACGAAAAGGACGCCGTTGATGCGTAACGTGTTGAATTCGTATGGCCGCGCCCTGCTGTCGCAATTGCATGGCAAGATACTGCTGCTGAGCGTGGCGCCGTTCATCCTGTCCGTGATCCTCTGGGGCGCACTGCTGTACGTGGGCTTGCAGCCGCTGATCGACAGCCTGCATGCGCTGTTTACGCAGTATGATTTCTTCCGCACCAGCGGGCAGGTGCTGTCCACCTTCGGCCTGGGCATGCTGAAAGCCGTGATCGTGCCGCTGATCGCCATGTTCATGCTGCTGCCGCTGATGATCTTGACGGCGCTGATCTTCATGGGCCTGTTCGCCATGCCGGCCATCGGCCGCCATGTGGGCGGACGGCACTTTCCGCAGCTGGACAAGAAGCATGGCGGCAGCCTGCTGGGCAGCGTCGCCACTTCGCTGGCCACGTTCCTGCTGTTCATTATCGCCTGGGTCATCATGCTGCCCCTGTACGCGTTTCCGCCGGCCGCATTGATGGGGCAGGCCGTGCTGTGGGGCTGGCTGACGTACCGCGTGATGGCCTACGACGCCATGGCCGACTACGCCAGCGCGGAAGAGCGCCACGCTATCATGCGCACGCAGCGCTGGCCTCTGCTGGCCATCGGCATGGTGTCCGGCGCGGCGGGCGCCGTGCCGGGCATGCTGTGGATGGGCGGCGTGATGTCGGTGGTGTTCTTCCCCTTCCTGGCGGCGTTCGCCATCTGGCTGTATGTACTGATCTTTATCTTTACGGGCCTGTGGTTCCAGTATTACTGCCTGGAAGCACTGTCGCGTTTGCGGGGCGTACGCGGCATGACCGACGTGGCGCCAGCGGACGCTTGAGTATTTTTATCGAATTCTACGAGGGAGTTTCATGGCTATCGGATTGATCATCATCGGCGACGAAATCCTGTCGGGCAAGCGCACGGACCAGCATTTCCCGAAAGTAGTACAAATGCTCAAGGCGCGGGGCTTGCAGCTGAGCTGGGCGGAATACGTGGGCGACGAACCTGCCCGCCTGGTGGCCTTGCTCAAGCGCAGCTTTGCCAGCGGCGACATCGTCTTCAGTTTTGGCGGCATCGGCGCCACGCCGGACGACCATACGCGCCAGGCGGCTGCCGATGCGCTGGGCTTGCCGCTGGTGCTGCATCCGCAGGGCAAGGTCAATATCCAGCAACGGATCACGGAAATGGGAGAAGAGGCGGGCGTGCCGGCCGATTTGAACTCGCCGGAAAACCTGCACCGCCTGAAAATGGCGGAATTCGTGCAAGGCGCCGAGCTGATTCCGAATCCGTACAACAAGATTGCCGGCTTTGCCGTGCGCGAACATTACTTTGTGCCCGGCTTTCCCGTCATGTCCTGGCCCATGATCGAATGGGTGCTCGACACGCATTATGCGCACCTGTTCAACCAGGTGCCGCACGCGGAACATGCCTTGCTCGTGTACGAAACGGCCGAATCCCTGCTGACGCCGCTGATGGTGCGCCTGGAAGCGGAGTTTCCGCTGATCAAAGTGTTCAGCCTGCCCAGCGTGGGCGATGCGCAGACGCGCCGGCATATCGAACTGGGCGTCAAGGGCGAGCCCGCGCAGGCCGCCGCCGCCTTTGCGCAGATGTGCGCCGCGCTCGATACCTTGCAGGCGGAATACACCACCATCTGAGATGCAGCCAGCCCGGCGCCAGCGGCTTTTCGCTGGCGTTCAGCCCGCTTTGCCTCTATGTACGCCAGCGTACCTTCCAGGACGTTGTTTTTTTGCGAAAATCTTCAATGAAGCAAGATTTTTGTGTGCGCTCGTCAGTCGTTTTCATGCCGATGTGGTGGAATGGTGAACAGGGGCTTTGCGTGTCGAACGCGGGGTCGCCTGCCTGTGCAGTAGCGTGTTTTTTTGATTCACCGGTATGGACATCATGTTAAGCAAGCTTTGTTGTGACCGGCCCTGGCTGGCCCTCGTCTTATCCTGCGCGGAGCGGTATCGCTGCCGCCTTTCCCGCGCCGTCCAAACCCAACCTTACCCCAGCATCCCATGAAAGACACAGGCGTCAATCTGGCCGCGCAAGAGCGGCCCCCTTCTGATCCACTCCCCGACACGGGCGCCGAGGCGCCACCGCCGGCGAGTCCGCCGAAGAAGCGCCGTTCGCGCATCTGGCCGATCTTCGCCATCATCGTGCTGGCGCTGATTGCCGGCGTGGCGTGGTTCGTCATGCGCGAAGTGCGCACATCGGCCCTGCAGGCGGAGTTTTTCACGCGTCTGGACCGCCAGCTGGCGTTTAAGGTCGAGCCTGGACCAGCACCGGCCGGCGCCATCCGCTATCCGCAGCACGGGCCCTACGATGAGCGCCTTGGCTATGCCAGCCTGCCGGATTTCATTACCAAGCTGAACGCCCGCGACTATGAAGTGACGGCGCAGGCGCGCATGTCGCCGAAAATGGTGCAACTGGTCGACCGGGGCATCTTTGCCACATATCACGAGAAAAACCGCGCGGGATTGTCCATTCTCGATTGCCGCGCCGCACCCTTGTTTGCGGCCAGCTATCCCGAGCGCATGTTCGACGGCTTTGCCGAAGCGCCGCCCGCGCTCGTGCAAAGCCTGCTGTTCATCGAAAACCGCGAATTGCTCGACCCTGGCACGCCCGAGCGCAATCCGGCCGTGGAATGGGACCGCCTGAGCAAGGCCGTCCTCGACAAGGCGCTGAACCTGTTCGGCGGCCACCGCGGCGGCGGCGGCAGCACCCTGGCCACGCAAATTGAAAAATACCGGCATTCGGAAGATGGCCGCACCAGTTCCATGCAGGACAAGCTGCTGCAAATGATTTCGGCCAGTCTGCGTTCATACCAGGATGGCGAAAACACCATGGAAGCGCGGCGCAAGATCGTCGTCAATTACCTCAACACCGTGCCGCTGTCGGCAAAGAGCGGTTTTGGCGAAGTCAACGGCATCGGCGACGGCATGTGGGTCTGGTATGGCCGTCCATTTGCCGAAGTGAAGACCTTGCTCAAGGGAAAAATGGACCAGCCGGGCAGCGCGCTGGCCTACAAGCAGGCGCTGAGCCTCTTGATCGCCCAGCGCCGTCCTTCGCATTACCTGGTGGCTGGCGGCGCCGACCTGGAAGCACTGGCGAACAGCCATCTGCGCCTGCTGGCGCAAGCGGGCGTGATTTCGCCGCAGCTGCGCGATGCGGCCATCGCCGAGAAGCTGCGTCCGTCGACGGCCTCGGGCGTGCAATCGGAAGCGTCGACCTCGTTCGTCACGCGCAAGGCCTCGAATGCCGTGCGCAATCACCTGGCCAGCATGCTCGGCGATCCGCGCTTGTACAACCTCGACCGCCTGGACCTGAAAGTGGTCAGTACGCTCGACGCGCAGGCGCAAAATGCCGTCACCAAGGTCTTGCGCGAGCTGCGCGATCCGGAAGTGGCGAAAGCGGCCGGTTTGACGGGCAAGGGCATGCTGGGCAATGGAGACCCCGCCAACGTCGTCTACAGCTTTACCTTGCTGCAAAAGGGCGACCAGGCCAACTTGCTGCGCGTGCAGACGGATAATTACGACCAGCCGCTCGACATCAATGAAGGCGCCAAGCTCGACCTCGGTTCCACGGCCAAGCTGCGCACCCTGGTGACGTATATGGACATCATCGACCAGTTGCACCAGCGCTACAGCGGCATGGGCGCGGCCGAGCTGAATAAAATCGCCGTCGATCCGAAGGACATGCTGTCGCAGTGGGCGATTGCCTATCTGAAACCATTGCCGCTCGGCGAGGCGCGCAATCTTCCCGCCATGCTGGCGGCCGCGATGGAACGCAAATATTCGGGCAATCCGGGAGAAGGTTTCTTCACGGGCGGCGGCTTGCACCATTTCGGCAACTTCTCCAAGCTCGACGACAGCCGCATCATGACGGTGCAGCAGGCGCTGCGCCAGTCGACCAACCTGGTGTTCGTGCGCCTGATGCGCGACGTGGCCCGTTACTACATGTTTTCACGTCCCGATTCCTCGGCCTCGCTGCTGGCGGACGCGGACGATCCGCGCCGGGCCCAGTACCTGAGCCGGTTTGCCGACAAGGAAGGGCGAGAATTCCTGCATCGCTTCTACCAGAAGTACCGCGGCAAGAGCGTTGACGAGCAGGAAAAGATCCTGCTGGCCAGCATCCGCCCGACACCTGTGCGCCTGGCCAATATCTTCCGCACCGTTAACCCGAAGGGGACCGTGGCGGAATTCGGCGATTTCCTCAACGCCAACCTGACGTCGCAAAACGAAGTACCGCCCGAGCGCGTCGCCAAGATGTACCAGCAGTACGCAATGGAAAACTGGTCCTTGGCCGACCGCGGCTACCTGGCCAACGTGCATCCGCTGGAACTGTGGATGGTGGCGTACCTGCGCCAGCACGAGGGTTCCACCTTGTCGCAGATGGTGGCGGCCAGCGAGAAGGAACGCCAGGAAGTCTATAAATGGCTGTTTAATACGCACCGCAAGCATGCGCAGGACCGCCGCATCGCCAACTTGCTGGAGGTGGAAGGTTTCCTGGAAATCCACCGCCAGTGGAAGAAGATGGGTTATCCGTTCGACTCGCTCGTGCCGTCCTATGCGACGACCCTGGGCGCCTCGGCCGACCGTCCCGCCGCGCTGGCCGAACTGATGGGCATCATCATCAACGATGGCGTGCGTAAACCAAGCGTGCGCATCGATTCCATGCATTTCGCCGCCAACACGCCTTACGACACCATGGTCAAGCGGGGCAGCAAGGTGGAAGCGGAGCAAGTGCTGTCGCCGGACGTGGCGCGCGCTGTCGCCAAGGCCATACGCGAAGTGGTGTCGGACGGCACGGCGAAACGGGCGAAGACGGCATTTGTCGGCGCCGACGGCGTGCCGATTCCGATGGGCGGCAAGACGGGTACGGGCGATCAGCGTTTCGACGTGTATGGCGCCGGCGGCCGCCTGATCGAGTCGCGCTATGTGAACCGTTCGGCCACGTTCGTCTTCAATATCGGCGAGCGCTTCTATGGCAGCATGACGGCGTATGTGCGCGGACCGGAATCGAAAAACTATGACTTCACCAGCGCCTTGCCCGTGCAATTGCTGGTATCCCTGGCGCCAAGCCTGATGCCGCTGATCGAGGCGCCTGCGCCGGCCGAAGGCGTGGCCAAGCAGTGTACGAATTAAGCTACTGTTGCAGCTGAAACCGGCCTTCATGGCCGGTTTTTTTTGAGGGAGTGTAATTGGACAAGACGCAGCAGATTTTTCAGCAATACCACCGCTTTGACGATGGCGCTCTCGTGTCCCTCGAGCAGCAGTATCAGCCCGGCGGCGTGCAGGCCGTGCGCATCGTCTTGTACGCAAGAAATCATGGGCTGGAAGGCAATGTCTGGCGCCAGGTCGCCATCACCGTGGGCGACGTGCGGGAATTGATGATCAAGACGCCGGGCAACTTCATCAACCGCATCTGCTGCGGCGTGAAGTTGCTGCGTTTCGGCGACGTATGGTGCGTCGACGTGGACGGCATGTACACGCACGATGACCCGGTGACCCTGGACGAAGTGCGCCGCGATGGCGATTGCTATGTCATCGGCGGCACGGTCGAGGCAATCGAACTCGATTAGCCGGCAAACACAGCGGTTTTACCTTCCAGGCGCGCGTGATAAGCGGCGATGGCAGGATAGTCGGGACGCTGCATGGGCGCCATCAGCCAGCGCTTGACGGACAGGCCCAGCACGATATCGGCCAAGGTAAATTGCTCGCCGCAGACGAAGGCGCCCGTGCGCTGCAGCTGCTGTTCCAGCACGCCCATCATCTTGTTCCATCCGGTAATACCGGCCGCCAGCTGCGCCGCGTCCTGATGTGCCGGGCTCTGGCGTACCAGCGACATGAAGGCGTAGCGCCAGCTGTTGTTGAGGTCACCCATCTGCCAGTCCATCCATTTTTCCACTTCCGCGCGGGCGCGGGGCGTGCTTGGCAGCAAATCGTCGCGGCCCGCCTGGGCGCACAGGTAGCGGCAAATCGTGTTCGACTCCCACAGCACCAGGTCGCCATCAAGCAGCACGGGCACCATGGCGTTCGGGTTCAAGGCCAGGAAGGCGGGGTCATCGGTACTGCGAAAGCCGCTGCCCCAGTCTTCGCGTTCATACGGCAGGTCGAGTTCATCGCACGTCCACAGGACTTTGCGGACATTGATCGAGGCGGCTTTTCCAAGAATTTTCAGCATGCGGGACTCCAGAGGGCGGGTGGTTGATCTGCCACTGTAGCGGATTTGGCCACGCCGCGCATGTGAAAGTGCCTTGCATAGTTGAGCTTTTCTTGGCATCGTAGCCACCCATGAAACCTATGCGCCACCACATGTCCAAAATCCTCGCGTTCAGCCGCTTTTCCGTGCGCGATTTCCTCGCCACCGCCGGTCCCACCTTGCTGCTGGTCGGCGCGTTCTGCGCGCTCGCTTACTGGCTGGTCGACCCGGCGCCACCGCGCCAGGTAAGCTTGTCGACGGGGCAGGACAACAGCGCCTATGAAGAGTTCGGCAAGAAATATGCATCCACCCTGGCCAAGCACGGCATCAAGGTGACCTTGCAGCCGTCGCTGGGCTCGCAGGAAAACCTGCAGCGCCTCAACAATGGCAAGACCGATATCGCCTTCGTGCAAAGCGGCTCGACGGAGCACGAGGATGCCGAGCGCCACGGCCTGATTTCCCTGGGCAGCCTGTTTACGGAACCCGTCTGGCTCTTTATGCGCGAAGACAAGGCGGTGACGGAGCTGGCGCAATTGAAGGGCATGAAGATCAACCTGGGACCGGAAGGCACGGGCGTGCCCGGTCTGTTCCGGCAGTTGCTGTCCGTCAATGGCGTCGAGGCGAACGAGCTGACGGTGAGCGACTTGCAAAACACGCCGGCCACGGTGGAGTTGCTGGAGGGGCGCATCGACGGCCTCGTGTTCAGCTCGGCGCCGGAAGCGCCGCTGATCCAGATGCTGTTGCAAACGCCGGGCATCAAGCTGTTTGATTTTTCGCAGGCGGAGGCGTACACGCGGCGCCTGCCTTTCCTGACCCACGTCGTCTTGCCGCGCGGTATCGTTGACCTGGGGCAGAACATTCCCGCCCAGGATTATCATTTGATCGCGCCGACGGCCACTTTGGTCGCGCGCGAAGACTTGCATCCAGCCCTCGTCGACCTGTTCGTGCAGGCGGCGGCCAGCATCCATGGGGGCACGGGCTGGTTCCAGCAGCAGGGGCAGTTCCCGTCCGCGCGCTACACGGAAATTCCCGTGGCACCGGAAGCGCTGAAATTCTACAAGGATGGCGCGCCCGTGCTGCAGCGCTACATGAGTTTTTGGCTGGCCAATTTCTTTGACCGCATGTGGGTGCTGGTGGTGGCGCTCGGAGCTTTGATCCTGCCCCTCTCGCGCGTCGTGCCGCCTTTGTACGTGTGGCGCATCCGTTCGCGCGTGTATCGCTGGTATGGCCAACTGCGCACGGTGGAGCAGGCGCTGGAGGACGTGCCGCCAGAGCAGCGCGCGCAAGTGTATGCGGCGCAATTGAAACGGCTCGACCAGATCGAGGAGATGGTCAACCAGATCTCGATTCCCCTGTCGTTTGCCGATGGGCTGTATGGCTTGCGCAGCCACATCAATTTCGTGCGCAAGCGCATTTTATCCTTGATGGGCGAGCACCCTGCCGCCGAGGTGGGAGAGCCGGCCTGAGGATTTACACGAGGGTGATCGACAGCTTGCGTCCGACCAGCGCGGCGGCCCGCTCCAGGGTGGAGAGCGTCACGTCGCTGCTGGGGTCGAGCAGGCGGTCGAGCTGCGAGCGGCTCGTCTGCAGCAGGGCCGCCATGCGCGTCTTCGACATCGCTTGTTCCTGCATCGCCTGCGTCAGTTGCCATGCGATCACTTCCTTGATGGCACGGTTTTGCGTTTGCTCGAAAATGCCTTCCTCCTTGAGGAAGTCGTCGAGACTGCTGCCTAGGTGCGAAGCGGTGGCGTTCATGTCAGTTCCTTGTAGCGTTTGCGGGCCAGCGCCAGATCGTCATCGGGCGTGGCGCGGGTTTTCTTGATAAAGCCGTGCAGCGCCACCAGGCAATCGCCGTGATGGCAGATCAGCACGCGCGCGATACAGTTGCCGGGCAAGCTGCTGCGCACTTCCGACAAGCCTTGTCCCAGGTGTCGGCATAAGGGCATGCCGACGGGCCAGCGCCATTGCGCATGCATCAAGTCTTGTCCGATCACATGGCGCTCTTCGATGGACAACGACTTGAGCCAGTCACGCACGGGTTCGCCACCATTGCCGTTCGCATAGAACAGCAGGGTAATCTGCCGCAAGCCGGAAGCATCCATGACGCACCCCCATGTTGTACTATATAAGGTACATACTTACAAGGAGAATTTGCGCCGCAGTTGAAAAATCGGGCGCGCATGGATGGTTGTAGCCGATAGCGGGCCGCAGGGTGGCCCGCCAGATCAAACACGGTTCAGATAGTCAGGTGGCCAGCGTCAGGCGCCCAGCCACGGCAGTCCCGCCTTGCACCAGCCGCCGATCTGCTTGCGGTGGCCGTCGGCATCCTTGTCGCCCTCAAAACCTTCGAGGATGTCGTAGCAGTTCAGGTAGCCGTGCTCGGTCGCCAGCTTGGCCGCGTGGCGCGAACGCACGCCGGAGCGGCACAGGAACAGCAGCACCTCGTCCTTGCCGGCCTGGGCGGCCAGTTGCGCGAGGAAATCGGGATTCGGCACGCCACCGGGGTAGGTGGCCCACTGCACCGCACCATGCTGGGTATCGGCGATATCGACCCGCCCCACCCAGTCGCGCTCGGCATTTGTGCGCACGTCGATCAGCTTGACGGCCGCATCGCGCTGCAGCAGGTCGTACGCTTCCTGCGGCGTGACGGCGCCGGCATACGGCGTACCTTCATTGGCCCGGCTGCGGGCGGTGGTCAGGATGTCGGCGGCGGTGGTCATGGCGTCCTCGATGAAAGTGGCAGGTGTGCTCGATTATAGTGCGCCGTCCGCGTGCCGCAAACGGGAAACAACGGTGCATCGTGCATGCACCAGAAGGAGGCATTTTTCAGGAATTGGTGCAAAATGCACGATAATGGTGCGATATTCGTTTTTTGCACTTGCATAGTGCATTCTTGATTTGACGCAAACGCAGCAGGAAAATCGCGGGCAGGAAAACTTTCACTGGGATGGCCGGGTTTTGACCTTGGCGGCGTCATCCCACCAGAAGCTGGCATGGAATCTGCTATGATCCTTATGAGTTTTGGTGGCACGCAATGTTTGCTTCGCTTCATCAGCCCAGACGCATTAAGGTCGGCTCACCCCACATTCATTTAGGAGATACGCATGGCAATGACAGCCGCAGAAGTCTTGAAGATGGTAGAAGAAAACGAAGTCAAATTCGTTGATTTCCGCTTTGCTGATACCCGTGGTAAAGAGCAGCACGTGACGGTTCCCGTGTCGCACTTCGACATGGACAAATTCGAGTCGGGCCACGCCTTTGACGGTTCTTCGATCGCTGGCTGGAAAGGCATTGAAGCGTCCGACATGATCTTGCTGCCGGATCCAAACACGGCCAATATCGACCCGTTCATGGAAGAAACCACGCTGTTCATGCAGTGCGACGTGATCGAACCGTCGGACGGCAAGGGCTACGACCGCGACCCGCGCTCGATCGCGAAACGCGCCGAAGCCTACCTGAAATCGTCGGGCATGGGCGACACCGCCTACTTCGGCCCTGAGCCAGAATTCTTCATCTTCGACAGCGTGCGCTGGAAGATCGACATGTCGGGCTGCTTCGTCAAGATCGGTTCAGACGAAGGTTCGTGGTCGACCGGCAAGGACATCGAAGGCGGCAACAGCGGCCACCGTCCTACCGTCAAGGGCGGCTATTTCCCGGTGCCACCAGTAGACAGCTTCCAGGACATGCGTTCGGAAATGTGCCTGATTCTCGAGTCCTTGGGCATCCCGGTTGAGGTACATCATCACGAAGTGGCCGGCGCCGGCCAGAATGAAATCGGCACCAAGTTCTCGACCCTGGTCGAGCGCGCCGACTGGACGCAAAACCTGAAATACGTGGTGTGGAACGTGGCGCACAGCTATGGCAAGACCGCCACCTTCATGCCGAAACCTATCGTTGGCGACAACGGTTCGGGCATGCACGTGCATCAATCCGTATGGAAAGATGGCAAAAACCTGTTCGCTGGCGACGGCTATGCCGGCCTGTCCGATTTCGCCCTGTACTACATCGGCGGCATCATCAAGCACGCCAAGGCACTGAACGCGATCACCAACCCGGGCACCAACTCGTACAAGCGTCTGGTACCAGGCTACGAAGCCCCAGTGAAACTGGCGTACTCGGCGAAAAACCGTTCCGCCTCGATCCGTATCCCGCACGTGGCCAATCCAAAAGGCCGCCGCGTCGAAGCGCGCTTCCCGGATCCACTGGCGAACCCGTACCTGTGCTTCGCCGCGCTGCTGATGGCCGGCCTGGACGGCGTTGCCAACAAGATCCATCCGGGCGAAGCCGCCTCGAAAGATCTGTACCATCTGCCGCCGGAAGAAGACGCACTGATCCCGACCGTGTGCGCTTCGCTGGAAGAAGCACTCGATGCGCTGGACAAGGACCGCGAGTTCCTGACCCGTGGCGGCGTGTTCAGCGATTCGATGATCGATGCTTACCTGGAACTGAAAATGCAGGACGTACAGCGCATGCGCATGACCACGCATCCTGCCGAGTTCGACATGTACTACTCGCTGTAATGGCGCCACGCCGGCAATGTGCCGGTAGTGAATAAAAAAACGCGGGTGAGGCGATGGTCTCGCCCGCGTTTTTTGTTATGGCGCCACAGTGCGTTGTTGTATAGTCGGCCCAGGAACGATGCGGCACGCGCCGACAGGAGTAGAGATTGACCAAGCATTACAGAATGGCGCTGATGGCAGGATTGCTGGGCGCGGCGGCACAGGCGCACGGGCAGCTGTATGTATGCGCCGATGCGCAAGGACACAAGACGTACACGGACAAGCGGGCTGGCGCGCATTGCCAGTTGCTCGATTTGCCGGGCGCCATGACGGAGCCGCCACGCAAGACGGCGCCGCTGGCCGGCGTGCCGGCCCGGCCCGCCACGCAGGCGGCGGCCACTGCGGCGCCTGCCGCCGGCGCGTTTCCCAAGGTCGATGGCGCCGAGCAGCGCGCGCGCGACCTGGACCGGCGCCAGATCCTGCAGGACGAGCTGCGCAGCGAAGAGCAGAAGCTGGCGGCGCAGCGCCTGGAGTTCAATGGCGGCCAGCCCGAGCGCCAGGGCAATGAGCGCAACTATGCGAAATACCAGGAAAGAGTGGCGCAGTTGAAGGACAACATTAGCCGGACGCAGCAGAACGTCGAGGCCCTGAAACGCGAGATCGCGAATATTCGGTAAAGCACATGACACTAGACAACCATTCCAGCCGCCCGGCGCACCTGGCCGGCCTCGATTTGCTCGCTTCGGCCGTGATCCTGCTCGATGGCGACGGCCGCATCAGTTATGCCAACGCGGCGGCGGAAAACCTGCTGGAAAGCTCATTGAAAGCACTGTCGCGGCAAAAGCTGACGGCGCTGTTCTTGAATCCCGACGAGCTGGCCGGCATTTGCGCGCAGGCGCTCGAACATAAATTTTCCGACTTGCGCCAGGACCTGAGCCTGGAACGCCTGGGACGCGAGCCGCTGCGCGTGCACAGCATCGTCAGCGCGCTCGACGCGCCGCGCGACGGCGTGCTGATCGAGTTGCGCGAGAACGTGCAGCAGCTCAAACTCGACCGCGAAGAGCGTATCCTCGACCAGAGCCAGGTCAACAAGGAGCTGATCCGCAACCTGGCGCATGAAATCAAGAATCCGCTGGGCGGCATCCGCGGCGCGGCGCAGCTGCTGGAGCTGGAATTGCCGGCCCTGCACCTGAGCGAGCTGCGCGAATACACACAGGTGATCATCAAGGAAGCGGACCGCCTGCAAACCCTGGTCGACCGCCTGCTGGCGCCGCACCGCCGCCCGCATATCGTCGGCGACGTGAATATCCACGAAGTGTGCGAGCGCGTGCGCAGCCTGATCCTGGCTGAATTTCCCAGCGGTCTGACCATTTCGCGCGATTACGATGCCTCGATTCCCGAGTTTCGCGGCGACAAGGAGCAATTGATACAGACCGTGCTCAACATCGCGCACAACGCGGCACAGGCCCTGGCCGAGCGCATCGAGGCGGGCGATGCGGAGCTCATTTTCAAGACGCGCGTGGCGCGCCAGGTGACCCTGGCCAAGGTCCGCTACAACCTGGCATTAGACTTGCATATCATTGACAATGGACCGGGCATCGCACCCCAGATCCGCGACCGGATTTTCTACCCGCTGGTGTCGGGCAGGGAAGGCGGCAGCGGGCTGGGACTGACCTTGGCGCAAACCTTCGTGCAACAGCACCTGGGCGTGATCGAGTGCGAAAGCCGGCCTGGATACACCGATTTCAGGATCGTTCTACCCTTGCCATAAGCGAGGAGGTATCCCACCCATGAAATCCATTGCGGGACGCACACACTAATGAAGCCAATCTGGATAGTTGACGACGACGAATCAATCCGCTGGGTGCTGGAAAAAGCCCTGGCGCGGGAAAATCTCGCCACCAAGAGTTTTGCCAATGCGCGCGACGCCATCGCCGCACTGGAATTTGACACGCCGCAAGTGCTCGTGTCCGATATCCGCATGCCGGGCGCGTCCGGCCTGGAATTGCTGCAGACGGTCAAGTCGCGCTTTCCCGGCCTGCCGGTCATCATCATCACGGCCTTTTCCGACCTCGATTCGGCCGTCGCAGCCTTCCAGGGCGGCGCCTTCGAATACCTGGCCAAGCCTTTCGACATCGACAAGGCTGTCGAGCTGATCCGCCGCGCGCTGGAAGAGAGCCTGCGCGAAACGAGCGTTGAATCGGGCCCGTCGGAAACGCCGGAAATCCTCGGCCAGGCGCCGGCCATGCAGGAAGTCTTCCGCGCCATCGGCCGTTTGTCGCAGTCGAATGTGACGGTGCTCATCACGGGCGAATCCGGTTCCGGCAAGGAGCTCGTGGCGCGCGCGCTGCACAAGCACAGCCCGCGCGCGGCGCAGCCTTTCATTGCCCTGAACACGGCAGCGATCCCGAAGGATTTGCTCGAGTCCGAACTGTTCGGCCATGAACGCGGTGCGTTTACGGGCGCGCAGACGACGCGCCGGGGCCGCTTCGAGCAGGCCGAGAACGGCACTTTGTTTCTCGATGAAATCGGCGACATGCCGTTCGACTTGCAGACGCGCTTGCTGCGCGTGCTGTCCGATGGCCATTTCTATCGCGTCGGCGGCCATCAGCCGATGAAGGCCAACGTGCGTGTCATTACGGCCACGCACCAGAACCTCGAGCAGCGCGTGCGCGACGGCCTGTTCCGCGAAGACTTGTATCACCGCTTGAACGTGATCCGGTTGCGCCTGCCCAGTTTGCGGGAGCGGCGCGAGGATATCCCCATCCTGGTGCGCCACTTCCTGGTGCAAAGCGCGCGCCAGTTGGGCGTGGAAGCCAAGCGCATGAGCGAACCGACGATGCAGTTCCTCAGCAGCCTCGATTTGCCCGGCAACGTACGCCAGCTGGAAAACCTGTGCAACTGGATCACCGTCATGGCGCCGGGCCAGACGGTGGAAATCAAGGACTTGCCGCTGGAATTGACGCAGGGGCAGGGCGATGGCGCGGCCACTGCGGCGGCGGGCGAGGCTGCGCCGGCGGCCGTTGCCCAGCCGCACGGCGGCCAGGTCTTCGAAGCAGCCGCGCCAGCCAACGGCGCGCCGCCGGGCTGGATTGGTTTACTGGAATTGCAGGCGGCCGGCATGCTGGGCGCGGGGCAGCAGGAAGTCATGGCCGTGCTGGGACGCCAGTTCGAATCGGCCCTGATCAAGACGGCGCTCAAGCATACGCACGGGCGCAAGAATGACGCCGCCGTGCGCCTGGGTATCGGCCGCAACACCATCACCCGCAAGATCTCCGAACTGGGCATCGACGGCGCCAAGGACGACTGATTGCCATCCGGACGGGGCCCCGCCCCGTCCGCTTCCCCTCCTGGCGTTCCTCGCACGCCACAACACCCACAGCAGGCGATAAGGTAAGCTAGCGCCTGCCGGACTGTTTCGTCCGGTGTTAACTTGAACTGTGGAATAGCATGCTCATAAACTGCGTGGCCTACCAGGATGGCAAAAAACTGGCCGACTTGCCGATCGACGATATCAGCGATTACGTCGAACGCCCCGATTGCTTCGTCTGGGTGGCCCTGCTCGACGCCACGCCGGACGAGCTGAAACAGATGCAGCACGAGTTTTGCCTGCACGAACTGGCCGTCGAGGATGCGCAGCGGGGCCACCAGCGGCCGAAGATCGAGGAATATGGCGATTCCCTGTTTGCCGTCGTGAAAACCGTGGAAATGGTCGAGAACGAACTGGTGCTGGGCGAAGTCGACATTTTCGTTGGCGCCAATTACGTGCTCTCGTCGCGCAGCAACAGCTCGCAAGGTTTCCTCGGTGTCCGAGCGCGTGCCGAGCGCGAGCCGCATCTGCTGCGCCAGGGTTCGGCCTTCGTGCTGTACGCGCTGATGGACGCCGTCGTCGACCGTTACTTTCCCGTGCTCGACGCGCTCGAATCGGAACTGGAACTGATCGAGGACCGCATCTTCGACCGTGGCACCGAGCGAGACAATATCGAACGGCTGTATCAATTGAAACGCAAGGTCATGGTCTTGCGCCACGTGGTGGCACCCCTGATGGAAGCGGTGGGCAAGCTGCACGGCGGGCGGGTGCCGCCGCTGTGCCACGATACCCAGGAGTATTTCCGCGACGTGCACGACCACCTGGCGCGTATCAACGGCACGCTCGACACCATCCGCGATACGATCAGCACGGCGATCCAGGTGAATCTGTCGATGGTCGCCATCGATGAGAGCGAAGTGAACAAGCAATTGGCGGCCTGGGCCGCGATCTTCGCCGTGTTTACCGCGTTTGCCGGCATCTGGGGCATGAACTTCAAGTTCATGCCGGAACTGGACTGGCATTATGGCTATCCGGCCGCCGTGGCAGTGATGAGCTGTGTCTGCGGTTATATGTATTACTTGTTCAAGCGTTCCGGCTGGTTATAAAAAATTCCTGCGTATCTGTATTATTAAACAATAGCCGGGGGTACAATCGCGGCAAGTCCGTTGACCCGGGCCTTTGCTGAGGATCGCCGCGCCGGCAGCTGTGCCTGCGCTTTCCGTGCCGCGCAGGAGCATTCATGAGTATTCCGTTGTTTGATGTGAATTCGCAAGAACCCCTGTTCGATCCCGAGCAGCGGCGCACCTTGGCGGAGGCGGCCCTGCGCTCGATCACCGCCTCGACGGCCCACGCCCGTGGCGACGACTTCCTGCGCATCCTCGTCAAGGACCTGGCCGAAGCGCTCGACGTGCACTATGTGATCGCCGGGCGGCTGGTGCGCCTGGACGATGGCAGCGAAGGTATCCGCACCCTGGCCCTGTGGGGCGGCGACGGCTACCAGCCGAATATCGAATACAGCCTGCAGCACACGCCTTGCCAGGACGTGACCTGCCAGAGCATGTGTTTTCACGGCAGCGATATCCAGCGTCGCTTTCCACTTGATACCCTCTTGGTCGACATGCAGGCGGAAAGCTATGTCGGCATGCCGCTGATCGATACCGATGGCAAGACCCTGGGCATCCTGTCGGCCATCGACACGCGTCCCATCGATGAAAACAAGCGCTTGCTGGCCTTGCTGCTGCTGTCGATCTTCTCGGCCCGCGGCGCGGCCGAGCTGCAGCACCAGGAGCGTACACAGCAGCTGGAAGAAATCGTGCGCGTGCGCACCGAGTCGCTGCTGGCGGCGCAGGCCAACCTGATCGAGCAGGAGCAGATGGCGGCCCTCGGCTCGCTCGTTGCCGGCGTCTCGCATGAGGTCAACACGCCCATCGGCGTGGCGCTGACGGCGGCCTCGAGCATGGGCAGCTATGCCGACCAGCTGGTGCAGGTGCTGGGCGGCGCCAAGGTCAGCCGCGCCGAGCTGATCGACATTGCCGAATCCTTGAAAGGCGCGGCCGCCCTGATCGAGCGCAACCTGGCGCGCGCCGCCGACCTGATCGGCAATTTCAAGCAGCTGGCCGTGGACCAGGTCAGCGAATACGTGGCCGACCTGGCGTTGCACGATTATGTACACGGTCTGGTGTCGGCGCACAGCCCGGAACTGCGCAAGGCGGCACTGGGCGTGGAACTCGATATCGCGCCCGATTGCCAGGTGCGCCTGGCGGCCGGCAAGCTGTCGCAAATCCTCTCGAACCTGCTGATGAACAGCGCCCGCCATGGTTATCCGCAGGGTGGCCCGGGGCGCATCACGATCCGTGCGCGCATCGAGGCGGACGGCGATGACGCGGATACGCGCTGGCTGCTGCTGGACTTTTCCGACGACGGCATCGGCCTGGCGCCAGCCGTGCGCGAACACATGTTTGAACCGTTTTTCACCACCAAGCGCGGCCAGGGCGGCTCCGGCCTGGGCATGCACATCGTCTACACCATCGTGCAGCAACTGGGCGGCCAGGTGTGCGCCATCGATTGCACTCCCGGCTGTCATATACAAATCAGGCTGCCGCTTGCCTCCCGGCAGGCGTAAAAAAACCTCACTGACATAGTGCAGCGACGCTGACTTCTGGTGCATACCGTATACCATCATTGTGCAAAACAGTATTACTGAATTGTAAATTGTTGTTTTTCATTCCTGCGCTCAGTGCATCGTTGACACCTTCCAATTCCCCGTGTTTTGATGGTTCATTAAGGTTCAGTCTGCCAACGGCAACTGGGCCTTTGACCGGTAGTGGCATGGCGGCTAAGCATCATCATTCATCAAGTTCGGGCGGCCCTTTGGCGCAGGTCCGGGTGCGGTTTTCATAACGATAAAGAATGTTAATGCGCAGATAGCCGCCCTGTACGGAGCGCCGCATCGGCAGTTCGGTGGCGCCGAGTTCACATCATAAAAATGCAACAAAAACATATATCAAGGGGAGTTTGCAATGATGATGGAAACAGTCTTGTCTCGTTCTTTGCGTTTGATGTTTACGGGTAGCGCCGTCGTCGCTGGCCTGACCATGCTGGCCCAGCCGGCCATGGCACAACAGAGCGATGCACCCATGCAGCGTGTCGAAGTCACCGGCTCCGCCATCAAACGGATCGATGGTGAAACCTCAGTGCCGATCACCATCATGAAAATGGATGACCTGAAAAAACAGGGCATTACTACCATCGAGCAGGTCATGTCGAACCTGAGCGCCTCGCAGGCATCGCAGGGCACCAGCCAGGTCGTCGGCCTGGGTACCGGCGGCGCCTCGTTCGCCGACTTGCGCGGTATTGGCGCGAACAAGACCCTCGTCTTGCTGAACGGCCGCCGCATGGCCAACAATGCGCTCGACGCCTCGGCGCCCGACTTGAACATGATCCCGTTTGCCGCGCTCGAACGCGTTGAAGTATTGCGCGATGGCGCGTCGTCGCTGTACGGCAGCGATGCCGTCGGTGGCGTGATTAACTTCATCACGCGCAAGGACTTCCAGGGCGGCATCGTCAGCATCGGTGCCGATATGCCGGAACAATCGGGTGGCTTCTCCAAGAATGCCAATGTCGGTTTCGGCTATGGCGACCTGGATAAGGATGGCTTCAATATTTTCGGTATGCTCGATACCCAGAGCCAGCGTGCCATTACCGGTACCCAGCGCAATTACAACAAGCGCTATCCAGGCGGCATTTCGCCGACCACCAGCCCCGCCAATTACTATCAGGACGACCAGACGGGCAATCCGACGGCGCCTACCTGCGCCGCGGGTACCTTCCTGGTACCGAGCGGCGATGGTACCAGCTGCAATATGTCGACCTCGAACTTCGTGGACTATGTGCCAAAAAGCAAACGCACGACCGGCTTGCTCAAAGGCGTCCTGAAGCTGAACGCAAATCATGAGATGAGCCTGGAATACCTGAACAGCGAAAGCAAGGTCTACAGTGCTATCGCCCCGGTACCGTATGGTGGCTTGCGCCAGAACCGCACGCGCCTCGATGGTTCGCCGAATCCGTACTACCCTGGCAATGGCAATTTCACGCCGAACATTCCGCTCGACGCCGCTTACGTCGATCCCAACTTCATGCCTGCCGGCGTCAATCCTGGCTTCGTGAACGTCAAATGGCGCGATTTGCCGAACGGTTCGCGCGCTGATGAAAATATCAACAAGCAACAGCGCTTCGTCGCTGGCTTGAACGGCAACCTCGCCGGCTGGGATTACAACGCGGCGCTGACCTTCAATGAAAACAAGGTCGCTGTGAATCTGATGGGCTACAGTGATGGCGGCATCATCACGAAGGGTGTCTTGAACGGCATCATCAATCCATACGGCGACCAGGACGCGGCCGGCATGGCCTTGATCGAAAGTGCCGCATTGAACGGCAATGTCCGCAATGCCAAGGGTACGACCAAGGTCGCCGACTTCAATGCAAGCCGCGAACTGGGCGACTGGCTGGGCGCTGGCCGCGCTGCCGCTCTGGCCGTGGGTGCGCAGGTGGGACATGAGAAATTCCTCAGCACCGCCAATTCGGAATATGCCGCCAAGGTCGTTGCCAGTACCGGTATCGATCCGGAAACGCATGACGAAGGTTCGCGCACCACGCAAGCCGTGTATGCCGAGTTGAACGTGCCTATCCTCAAGACCTTGGACGTGACCGCCGCCGTGCGCTATGACCGTTACAGCGATTTCGGCAATACGACCAACCCGAAAGTGGCGTTCCGCTTCCAGCCGACGAAAGAAGTGCTGTTCCGCGGTTCGTACTCGACCGGTTTCCGCGCGCCATCGCTGTACGAGATCAATTCCTCGCAAACGTACACCAATACCAGCCAGCGTGATGACCCTATCAATTGCCCGGGCGGTACGGCATTGCCTGGCAAGCCCAAGGCAACGAATTGCCAACAGCAATTCCAGGCCTTGTTTGGCGGTAATAAAAAGCTGTCTCCTGAAGAGTCGCGCAACATTACTTTGGGCGTCGTCTTCGAACCGATCGCCAACCTGAGCATCGGCATCGATTACTGGGACATCAAGCTCGACCATTCGATCGGCAGCCTGGCGGAAGACGATGTGTTTGGAGATCCGGTTACCTACGCGGCCGTGTACCACCGCACGGCGAACGGCAACCTGGCCACCGACGGTTCACAGTGCCCGAATCCGGCCACTTGCGGCTATGTCGACCTGCGTACCCAGAACCTGGGTGGCGTGAAGACCCGCGGTCTCGACTTGAGCGTCAACTACCGCTTGCGCACCAGTGACTTTGGCACGTTCGCCCTGGTCACCAACAGCACGTACGTCAACAAGTACGAGTATCAAAGTGCCGAAGGCGGCAAGTGGAAGCAGAACGTCGGCGTCTTCTCCGGCACCGGTCCGATCTTCCGCTGGCAGCATACGGCCAGCGTGAACTGGAACAGCGGTATCTTCAGTGCCGGTATGTCGGGTCATTACAAGTCTGGCTACCTGGACCAGGATGAAGAACACAAAGTGGCGTCCTACACCACCTTTGATGCTTTCGGAACGGTTGCCGCCACCAAGAACGTGACCCTGACCGTCGGCGTACGCAATCTGTTCGATCGCGAGCCGCCACTGAGCTATCAAACCACGACCTTCCAGGCTGGCTATGATCCACGCTATGCCGACGCCATCGGCCGTACCGTGTATCTGCGCGGCAGCTATACGTTCTAAGCTTGTTGCAGGCTGAAAGCTGAAACGCCCGGGTAAACCCGGGCGTTTTTTTGCGCTGGCCATGCGGCACGGCCGTCGTGGCTTATTTTCCGCGCGCCGCCATCGACAGCGCCACCGCCTCGGCCACCTTGATGCCGTCGACGGCCGCCGACAGAATGCCGCCCGCATAGCCGGCGCCTTCTCCGGCGGGGAACAGTCCCCGTGTATTCAGGCTTTGCAGGTCATCGTCGCGGCGCTTGATGCGGATCGGCGATGAGGTGCGCGTTTCCACGCCCGTCAGCACGGCGTCGGCCTTGTAGTAACCCTTGATCTGCTTGTTGAACGCCGGGAAAGCTTCGCGCAGGGCCGTGATCGCGTATTCGGGCAAGGACGGCGCCAGGTCCGTCAGGTGCACGGCCGGCTTGTAGGAGGGCACCACGCTGCCAAATTCCGTCGAGGCGCGGCCAGCCACGAAATCGCCGACCAATTGTCCTGGCGCATCGTAGTTGCCGCCACCGAGGGCAAACGCGCGCTCTTCCAGTTCGCGCTGCAGGGCGATGCCGGCCAGCGGGTCGCCCGGGTAGTCGGCGGGCGTGATGCCCACGACGATGGCGCTGTTGGCGTTGCGTTCGTTGCGCGAATACTGGCTCATGCCGTTCGTTACCAGACGGCCCGGTTCCGAGGCGGCCGCGACCACCGTGCCGCCCGGGCACATGCAGAAGCTGTAGACGGAGCGGCCATTGCTGGCGTGGTGCACGAGCTTGTAGTCGGCCGCGCCCAGGATCGGGTGGCCGGCGCTGGGGCCGAAGCGGCAGCTGTCGATCAGCGATTGCGGGTGTTCCACGCGGAAGCCGATCGAGAACGGTTTCGCTTCGATGTACACGCCGCGGCGGTGCAGCATCTCGAAGGTGTCGCGCGCGCTGTGGCCAATGGCCAGCACGACATGGTTGCTGGCGATGGTTTCGCCGTTGTCCAGCACCACGCCGCGCACCTGCCCGCCATCGCTGCCTGGCACGATGTCGAGATCGACCACCTTGCTGCTGAAGCGGTACTCGCCGCCCAGCTGCTCGATATTCGCGCGCATTTCTTCCACCATCTTGACCAGGCGGAAGGTACCGATGTGCGGTTTGCTCACATACATGATTTCTTCGGGCGCGCCAGCCTTGACGAATTCCGTCAGCACCTTGCGGCCGTAGTGCTTGGGATCCTTGATCTGGCTGTACAGCTTGCCGTCCGAGAAGGTGCCGGCGCCGCCTTCGCCGAACTGCACGTTCGACTCGGGGTTCAGTTCGCGCTTGCGCCAGAAGCCGAAGGTGTCGACCGTGCGCTCGCGCACCTGCTTGCCCCGTTCCAGGATGAGGGGGCGCAAGCCCATCTGCGCCAGGATCAGCGCCACGAACAGGCCGCACGGGCCCGTGCCGATGACGATGGGACGCGGTTCATTGGTGTGGCCGGCCAGCTGCTCGCCGCCGGCGACGAATTTATAGTCGGTGTCGGGCGCGGGCATCAGGTGGATATCGTGGCCCAGGCGCGCCAGCACGGCCGCTTCATTCTTGACCTCCACGTGCAGCGAGTAAATCAACACCACGGCACTGCGCTTGCGCGCGTCATAGCTGCGCTTGAAGACGGTAAAGCCGAGTAGCTCACCGGCGGCAATGCCGAGGCGGGCCAGGATGGCGGCCGGCAGGGCGGCATCGTCGTGTTCGAGGGGGAGTTTTACTTCGTTGAGTCGCAACATGGTGTGTATTTTCAAAAATTGCCGGGCTCCGTATCTAGCGGAGAGTGTGTGGTGCCGCGTGAGGGCATCAAGGCGCTATTTTACCCGCATGTCCAGCTGCGGGCCATCTGCAGCGTATTGGCGAGGGAGAGGGGGCGCTGCGGGAAAGAGGCGTTGAAAAGAAAAAATCCGGCGGCCAATGCATGGCCGCCGGATTTTCTTGCTAACTAGCTGTTATTTCTTGCCTGGCGATTAGAACGTGTAGCGGCCGCCCAGCGTGAAGTAACGGCCCACTGCGCCCGCTTGGTGCAGCGATGGGTTGTAGTTGATGCGGCCGTAGGTTTGCACGTCCAGTGGTGCCATCTTGTCGAACAGGTTGGTGATCGACGCGGTAAGTTCCCATTGTTTCGTGACGCTCCACTTGGCAAACAGATCCGTGGTGGTGAACGAAGCGATACGGCAGTTTTTGTACGGCACGTCGTTGGCATCGACGTCTAGGCAATCGCCGTTGACATCGTTCTTGTTGCTGATGCTGCTGACGTAGTTCATGTTGGCCGTGACGTTGACCGGACCTTGATCCCAGCCCAGGGTCAGGCGGACTTTGGTCTTCGGCGTACCGCCGTTACCGGACAGGTTGACGTCACCGTGGGTGCCGGCAAATTCCAGTACCGTGCCATCGGCGTTGGTACGGGTGAACTCTTTCATGTACGTGACCGTCACGCCCGAGTTGAAGCGGCCGTATTCGCCGGCGTTGTACTTGCCGCGCAGATCCAGATCGATACCCGAGGTCTTGGTCTTGCCTGCGTTCAGGTAAGGCGCTTTGACCATCAGGATAGGACCAGCCAGGCCTGGGAAGTTGCTCGTAGGTTCGCCACGAACGATTTCCGCATCTGGGTAGCCAGCTGGATTGGCGACCACTGCGCCAGGATCGGAGCCGTTGATTTCGCCATCGCGTACGATTTTCCACCAGTCGATCGACAGGCTGATGTTCTTGATCGGCTCAAGCACCATGCCCAGGCTGTAGCTCTTCGATGTTTCCGGCTTGATGTTCTTGTTGCCGATGGTGATCGCGCCAACTTGTTGCGACGAGCAATCGATAGGCAATTTCGTCACGGCGCAACGCACTGGATCGCTGGCGATGCTGGTGAACGCCGCCACGGCGCTGTTGCCGTTTTCCGCTGCGCTAGGTGCGCGGAAACCTTCCGCATACGTACCGCGGAAAGCCACGGCCGATGCTGGCGTGAACTTGAAGCCGACTTTTGGCGTGGTCGAGCGGCCATAGTCCGAATAATCATCGCTGCGCAGCGCGAATTGCAGTTCCAGCTCTTTCATGACCGGCGCGGCGAGCTCGGCGTACAGAGCCTTGACGTTGCGCGAACCTTGCGAAGCGGAATAGCCCAGGCCAACGATATCGTTGATGTCGGTGTATGGCGTCGACTGGCTGTTCGTTTCTTCCTTGCGGTATTCGGCGCCCAGCGCGAGGCCCATCATGCCGCCTGGCAATTGGAACAGTTCGCGCGAAGCCTTGAAGTCCAGCGAGGTGCTCTTCGTTGTGCCCGAGTTGCTCAGCGTAGGCGATACCAGTGCCAGTACTTCAGGGGTGTTGATCACGCCCTTGCCGATGCGGAAGGTGCCGTTGTTCAGCGCCGTGCGCAGGGCGCTGGTACGGTAGTAGCCCGTTTGCGTACGGTCGGTTTTGCTTTCTGCGTACATCAGGCCGGTATCGTAATCCCAGTTGGCATACGTACCCTTGACGCCGGCCAGGACACGGGTGACGGTCGTTTCGAGGTTCGACACGCGTGGACGCGATTCATCGACCCAGCGCGGACGGGCGGCGACGCCCAGGATGTTGTCCGGGTGGTTCGCCGGCATCAGCAGCTGATCCGGACCGGTGCCGGTGTTGTTGACGCGGGCATTGACCAGGTCAAAGCCGGCGCCGGTCAGGCCGGACGGGGTGGTGTAGGTGTCGGCCTTTGACTTGAAGATACCCACTTCCGTGTAGCCTTGCGCATTCGCGCCCAGCGCCAGGGTGCCGCGCATGAACAGGTTGACGTTTTCGGTCTTTGGCTGGATGGTCGCGAACTGGATCGGATCCCACAGGCAGCCGCCGCGCGAGTTGTCGTTCGAGCCGCCGCCGGTCGGATCGAGGTTGATCGGGTCGCACGAACCTGGCAAGTTGGTTACATTGCCGAGCGTTGGCGAGATTGGACGCAGGGTGCCCAGGAATGAGCTGCCGCCGCCGTTGCCTGCGGTGGTCTGGCCAGCGCGCTGGTCGCGGCCACCCCATGGGCGCGCATCGGCCTGGCCGATCCACTTGTCGCGGCTGGTTTGCTTGATTTCGCCCGATTTTTTCGCATCGATGGTGGCGAAGACGTTGAATTTGTCGGTGTCCATGTCGCCGAAGCCGATGGCGCCGGAGATGCTGGTGACGGTGCCGTCGCCGTGGCCGCTCTGGCCGACGTTGGCGGAAATGGTCTTGCCGACATAGTTCTGGCGCAAGATGATGTTGACCACGCCGGCGATCGCGTCGGAACCATAAATGGCGGAAGCGCCGTCTTTCAGGATATCGATGCGGTCCACGGCGTCGAGGGGAATCGAGTTCAAGTCGACGAAGCTGCGCTGGCCGTCATCGCCGAAGCCGTATGGCGCCGTGCGGCGGCCATTGATCAGCACGAGGGTCGAGCTGACGCTCAAGCCGCGCAGCGAAACGCCCGAGGCGCTACCGGCGAAACCGTTGGTGAAGGAGCCGCTGATACTGCCGTTGTTGTCGGCGGAAATGCTGCGCACGACGTCGGCGATCGATGCCTTACCGGTTTGCTCGATATCCTTGCGGGTCAGCGTTTGAATGACCGAAATGGTTTCGGCTTCCGCGCGCTTGATGCTCGAACCGGTCACTTCGACCTTCTGAATGTTTTCGCCAGTGGTTTGTGCGTTGGCCATGTGCATGCCGAACGCAATGCTGCCGATAAACATCAAACGTATAGAACGCGATAATCCTGTTTCCACCATCATTGCAAAACTCCTCACTTATGAATATACGGCTTGAGATTGCCTTGTATTGGCAACGCCGGCCGTATATGTATCTATTATTTTATCGATCGTCTCATGGACGGTGTCTTTGAAACGTTTGAGTATTCAAAATTTCAAGACGTTAATGAAACCATCGCAGCTACTTGGCTGTCAATTTTTATAGTGGAAATGCATATGAAAAAACAACACCAGGCACAGTTTGGTATCTCCATTTTGCTGCAGTGCAGCGTCGCGCATGGCCTGAAGACCGCATGCTTGCAGGCTTGCCGGGCAGGTGCAGATGTATGGTATGGCGGCAAAAGCGTTGTTTTTTTGTACTAAGTCGGAGAACGATAGACGTAAGCGCCATCATGGTGCAATATTAGGTTTCTGCATCAAAGGAGTGCAACGCCGTACCATATTGGTGCTTGATCACCGATTGCTTGGGCGTTTTATTCATTTCCATATTTGAAAAGATAATAGCGGCTCCGCCATTTCATGAGTGCGCGG
Source organism: Janthinobacterium lividum (assembly GCF_011601275.1). GTDB lineage: Bacteria > Pseudomonadota > Gammaproteobacteria > Burkholderiales > Burkholderiaceae_D > Janthinobacterium > Janthinobacterium lividum_E. The sequence continues at coordinate 33,536 of NZ_JAAOLY010000019.1, forward strand.
ATTATATTTGTTTGTTTTATTATATTGTTCGCGATGTTTTCACAATAAAAACAATGCAGTGATATTCCGCATTGCGACGCGACTGTTATTATCGGCGCCGAATTGCGGCGCACGGTAATTCGCCGTGTAATGACAGAGTATTGTGGCGCTGCGCCGCCCCCATGGACAGGCCGATGGCGCCGGCGGCCAGGGCCGTTTCTTCAGCCTGGGTGGCATGCGCGTTCTATTCTATATAGCAAGGCGGACCTGGCGGCAGCAACGCCGCTCCGTTCAACGAAAGGGCAGGATGACTTTTCAGTCATCCTGCTTTTTTTTGCCCTTATTTCTCCATCGGCTATCTCAACAGCATGCCGGGCAATCTTCCTGTCCAGTGTCCGGCAAGGTGGCTGGAAAGCGGCGCGCCTTGCTTCCTGTATCTTCCTGCACCCGCATGCGGCGGGCAGCCGATTTAACAATTCAAGCTGCGCGCACTGATATTTGACGGGAAACTTGGCGAGTGCAGTATTTCATTCCGATAGTTTCCATGTTGTCCGACAAAAATATTGTTTTATATCAATGTATTTATATTTTTGCAATTTTTCTTGAGAAGTGTGAATGTGCAAGACGCTGCGCGGAAAGAGCGTTTTTCAGTATGTTTTCATTGGAGAAATGACCGTAGTCGACAGGCCTCGAAGCGGCTGGAATGACCTTGTTGCGGCGGGCCTGTGTTGTCCGCTCGGAGCGCAACAAATAGCTGAAAAAATGAAAATATTGCTAAATTCCAATGTGAAAAAACAACAGAAAAAAAATATTTGACTGTTTTTTATTCAATCCATTAAGGATTAGGCAATGTTAATTGACAATACTTTTTCCGTTACAGATACTGACTTGTGTCAAAAATTTTGATACAAAAAAGTGCCACATGAGCCACTGTGATCCAGTTGCCTGGTGTTCATTAAAATTACAAATTGAGATTGCTAAACATGATGCTGAGTAAACCAAAATTAAGCCCTATCAGTAAGGCGGTGTTTTTTGCTTTGAGCGCCATTGCTGCCTCCGCCCATGCACAAAACACGGGAGATGCCGCGGAGCCGGTCATGCAACGTGTTGAAGTGACTGGTTCGAACATCAAGCGTCTGGATACCGAGACCGCCTCGCCGGTGACCGTATTGCGCCGCGATGAAATCAAGGCGACAGGCGCCAATACCGTGCGCCAGATTCTCGATACGCTGACCTCGTTCGACACGGGCGCGATCAAGGATGACGGCAACTCCAACAGCTTTGCGCGCGGTGCGTCCGGCGCATCGATGCGTGGCCTGGGCACCGGCGCCACCCTGGTACTGGTGAATGGCCGCCGCGTGTCCAATTATCCGTTCGCCGATGGCGCCAAGGATACTTTCGTCAACCTCGATTCCATTCCGGCCGACGTGATCGAGCGCGTCGAGGTGCTCAAGGACGGCGCTTCCGCGATCTACGGTTCCGATGCGCTGGCTGGCGTAATCAACATCATCACCCGCAAGAGCTTCCAGGGCGTCAGCACCAGCGCCAACTATCAGCAGGGCATCGACCCTAACATCGGCAAGCAAACGACGGTTGGCCTGTTGGCTGGTTACGGCGATCTGGAAAAAGACCGCTACAACGTGTTCTTCAACGTCGAAGGTTACAAGCGCGAGGGCTACAAACTCAGCAAGGTGCTGCGCGAGTATCCCGCCTGGCACAAAAAACATGTATCTACCGCTTTCGGCGATCCCAGCCTGACTTCGTTCCCGGGCAACTTGAACGAAAGCGGCCGCAAGGTACGCCAAGCTGTGAAAGGTTGTAGCACTTTCAATGCTGCCGGCCTGTGTGTGAGCGACTTGAACGGCATTAACCCGTCGTCGGATGGCGCTGAACGCGTCAATCTGTACAGCGCCTTGCACTTCAAGCTCAGCGACACCACGCGCGGTTTCGCGGAAGTGTCGTATTCGGAAACCCGCACCAATTACTCGCCGCTGCCATTCGGCATGGCTGCCGGTTCGCCATGGACCTGGTTCGACGGTAATGTGAAGAAATCGCAAACCGTGCAGAAACCTAAATTGCCGGCCAATTCCGCCTACAATCCGTATAACTTCCCGGTTGGCCTCGACTATCGTTTCATGGATTCCAACATGGATTGGACTTCGCCGGCCAAAGCGACGCAGTACCGTGTCATGGCCGGCCTGGAAGGCACGATCGGCGCCTATGACTGGGAAGCCACCATCGGGCGTACGGGGGGCGAAGGTACCTTGCGCAGCCGTGGCGCCCACCGTGACCGCCTGCCCGCCGCGATCGTCAGCGGCGAGTACAAGTTAGGTGGTGGCAACAGTGATGAGTTGTTGAACCGCATGTTCCCAGTCGCAGGCACCGATTCCCACCTGTCGACCAACTTCATCGACGCCAAGCTGTCTGGCGACCTGATGCCTCTGCCTGGCGGTCAATTGGCGTTTGCTTTTGGCGCCGAGTTGCGTCAAGAAAAGATGTACATCAAGTCGGTCGATGCCGTGATGAATGCCGAGATCATCAATACAGGTTCCCTGTGGATCGATGGCCAGCGCAATCTGAGCGCCGCATTTCTGGAGCTGAACGCGCCCGTATTGAAAGGCCTGGAGTTGAACGGCGCGCTGCGTCTGGACAAGGCGCCAGGCTTTTCGGCCCACTTGTCGCCTAAATTTGCTGCGCGCTGGACGGTAACGCCGAAGCTGATGTTGCGCGGTACGATAGCCGGTGGATTCCGCGCTCCGAATATCCCGGAATCGTTGGGTAAAGTGGGCGTGACAGGTTTCTACAACAGCCAGCTCGATCCAAAACGTTGCGCAACCGCAACCGCAATCCGCGATATCCTGAAAAAAGGCACTGCCAGCGACGTTTCCGATTCGTCTACGGCCTATAACTCGGGTTGCCTGACTTCGGTTCCGGTCATGATTTCATCGAGTTCGACCTTGAAACCGGAAACTTCGCGCAGTCTGACATTGGGCTTCGTGGCGGAACCGATCAAGAACGTCAGCGTCGCTGTCGACTACTTCAAGATCGAACGCCGGGACGAGATCGCCACGCGCGACGTAGCGTACGTGCTGGCCCGTGAAGATGTGCCTGGCTATGCTGAAAAACTGGCGCGCAATCCGATCAGCGACACCGATCGCCGTCTGGCAGCACGTGCCAACGAACTGTCGCCAGGCGCGAACATCGCCTGGGGTACTGGTACCATTCAATCGCTGTTCCTGGGCTATGAAAACTTCGGCAAGACCGAGACGCAGGGCGTGGACATCGATGTGAACGGCCGCTTTTCGGCTGGCGAGTATGGTACCGTGACGATGGGTCTGGCGACCACGGTCAACCTGAAGCTGCGTTACTGGGACATTGACGCCAACCAGTACCGTCCAAACACCGTCGGCTTGCGTGGCACCCCGCGTGTCGTGTCGGTATTTAGCACGGCATGGCGCAAAGGTCCGGTCACGGCTGGTGTGCGCGTCAACTATACGTCGGGAACGGCACTGAACAACGACGAGACGGATCAGGATACCTGGAATGAAGCCGGTTGCCGCGCTGCATTGAAAGGCGATAACCTGCCATGCCGCGTGGGTAGCGATGTGCGCACCGATCTGAACTTCGCATACACGGGCTTCAAAAACCTGCGTTTGCTGGCGAATATCAACAACGTCTTCGATGAACAGCGCCCAATCAACGTGCGTGACGGCTACACGTTGCGTCCACGCACCCTGAAAGTGGGCGCCGAGTACACGTTCTAATTAGACAGGCTGGACAGCGCCGGCACGGGCTGTCCGTAGCATGTTGCATCACTGGCGCAATGCGGGAAACCGCGCTGCGCTTTTTTTATGCCATTTACATGCCGCCCCACAATGCACTCAGCGTGACCAGCGCCGTCAGGCCCGCCGTTTCCGTGCGCAAAATGCGCGGCCCCATGGACAGGCCGATGGCGCCGGCGGCCAGGGCAGCCTTTTCTTCCGCCTCCGAAAACCCCCCTTCCGGCCCCACCATCACGGTGATCGCTTGCGGCGGCTGGTGACGCGCCCAGTCGGCCAGCGACTGTTGCGCGCGCGGCGTCAAAATGATGCGTTTATGCAAATCTTGCTGGCCGCTCCAGCTATTGAAGTCTTGCAGCGGAGCCAACTGGGCCAGACGGTTGCGCCCGCATTGTTCCGAGGCGGACACGATAATGCCTTGCCAATGCATGAGTTTTTTCTCGGCCCGCTCGGCGGACAGGCGCACGACGCAGCGCTGCGCCGACAGCGGCACGATGCCGGCCGCGCCCAGTTCGATGGCTTTTTCGATGATCCAGTCCATTTTGGATGCTTCCGGCAACGCCTGCGCCAGGGTCACGGCGTACGGCAACTCGGCCTCGCGCGCCACATGCGCCTGGATCTCCGCCGTCACGCTGCGCTTGGCCACCGCCACCAGGCTCGCCTGCGCTTCGCCGCCTTCGCCATTGAACAGGGTGATGACGTCGCCCGGCGCCAGGCGCACGACCTGGATATGGTGGGCGACAGCCTCCGGCAGCGAGACGGTGGCGCCGGCGACGAGCGGCTGGGGGCAATAAAAACGCGGCATGCAAATCCTCAACGGGGGGTAAGTGGGGTGGAAAGACGTCAAAGTATAGCCATTTGGCGGGCCAGTACGCCGCAATTCTAATTTGCGGCCCCCCAGTCTGGTAAAATAGTTGACTACAGAAAGCAGCCGGCTTCCCTGTCCGCGCTGTTGCAAACGAATCCCAAACTCGCGACTGACCCACACCATCATGACAACTACGCTCCCGACTACCAAAATGGCCAATGCGATCCGCGCACTGGCAATGGACGCTGTACAAAAGGCCAACTCCGGCCATCCAGGCATGCCGATGGGCATGGCCGAGATCGCAGTTGCCCTGTGGAGTGGTCACTATCGCCACAATCCCGCGAACCCGAAATGGCAGAACCGCGACCGTTTCCTGTTGTCGAACGGCCACGGCTCGATGCTGCACTACGCGCTGCTGCACCTGACCGGTTACGACCTGTCGATGGACGACATCAAGGCCTTCCGCCAGATGCATTCGAAAACCCCGGGCCACCCGGAAGTCGATATCACGCCAGGCGTGGAAACGACCACCGGCCCGCTGGGCCAGGGCATTGCCAACGCCGTCGGCATGGCCCTGTCGGAGCAATTGCTGGCCGCTGAATTCAACAAGCCCGGCCACGACGTCGTCAACCACTACACCTACGCTTTCGTCGGCGACGGCTGCCTGATGGAAGGCATTTCGCACGAGGTGTGCGCGCTGGCCGGCACCCTGGGCCTGAATAAACTGATCGCCCTGTACGATGACAACGGCATTTCCATCGACGGCAAGGTCGAAGGCTGGTTCACGGACGACACCCCGGCCCGCTTCGAAGCATACGGCTGGAACGTCATCCGCGCCGTCGACGGCCACGATGTTGCCGCCGTGGCCGCCGCCATCGCCGCCGCCAAGACCGCCAGTAAGCCGACCCTGATCTGCTGCAAGACCATCATCGGCAAGGGTTCGCCGAACCTGCAAGGCGGCGACAAGGTTCACGGCGCCGCGCTGGGCGACAAGGAAATTGCCGCCGTGCGCGAATACATCGGCTGGGATGCCGCTCCATTCGAAATGCCGGCCGACGTGTACGCGGCATGGGATGCGAAAGAGCAGGGCGCCCTGCTGGAAAAAGACTGGAACGAGCGCTTTGCCGCCTACAACCGCGAATTCCCGCAGCAAGCCGCTGAACTGACCCGTCGCATGCAAGGCGACCTGCCACAGGCATTCGAAGCGGCCCTGTCGGCTGCCATCGCTTCCTGCGTCGAGAAGAAAGAAAACATCGCTACCCGCAAGGCCAGCCAGAACGCCATCCAGGCGCTGGCTTCGTCCCTGCCGGAATTCCTCGGCGGCTCGGCCGACCTGACCGGTTCGAACCTGACCAACTGGAAAGAGTGCGTGGCCGTGCGTTCTGGTCAGCCTGGCAACCATATCAACTACGGCGTGCGCGAATTCGGCATGAGCGCCATCATGAACGGCATCACCCTGCACGGCGGCTATATCCCGTTCGGCGCCACGTTCCTGACGTTCTCCGACTACAGCCGCAATGCGCTGCGCATGGCTGCCCTGATGAAACTGCGTTCGATCTTTGTGTTTACCCACGATTCGATCGGCCTGGGCGAAGACGGCCCGACGCACCAATCGGTCGAGCACGTCTCGTCGATGCGCTTGATCCCGAACCTGGACAACTGGCGTCCATGCGACACCGTCGAGTCGGCTGCTGCCTGGGGCGCCGCCGTGCGCCGCAAGGATGGTCCGTCGACCCTGATCTTCTCGCGCCAGAACCTGCCGTACCAGGAACGTAGCGCCGAACAGATCCAGAACATCTACCGCGGCGGCTATGTGCTGAACGACGTGCTTGAGCCCAAGGCGATCCTGATCGCCACCGGTTCCGAAGTGGAACTGGCTGTCGCCGCCGCCAGCGCGCTGGCCGCCGAAGGCATCGCCGTGCGCGTGGTGTCGATGCCGTCGACCGACGTGTACGACCGCCAGGACGCCGCCTACAAGGCCAGCGTGCTGACGAAAGGCGTGCCGCGCGTGGCCATCGAAGCGGGCGTGACCAGCTTCTGGTACAAATACGTGGGCCTGGAAGGCGCCGTGGTCGGTATCGACACGTTCGGCGAATCGGCTCCTGCTGGCGTGCTGTTCAAGCACTTCGGTTTCACGGTCGAGAACGTCGTCGCCAAGGTGAAAGCCGTTATCGCCGGCTAATATTGATTTTTAACGGTCCTGGCGATGTGTTCGCCGGGAGCGTGCATGTACCTTCTTTTTTAATCAGGAGCAGAGTATGACGATCAAAGTTGCAATCAATGGCTACGGCCGCATCGGCCGTAATGTGTTGCGCGCTTTCTACGAAGGCGGCAAAAAACAGGATATCCAGATCGTTGCCATCAATGACCTGGGCGATGCCAAATCGAACGCCCACCTGACCCGCTACGACACCGCGCACGGCAAGTTCCCGGGCACGGTCACCGTCGAAGGCGACAACATGATCGTCAATGGCGATCCGATCCGCGTATTCGCACAGCGCAATCCTGCTGAAATCCCATGGGGCGAGCTGGGCGTGGACGTCGTGCTGGAATGCACGGGCTTCTTCACCACCAAAGAGAAGGCTTCGGCTCACTTGAAGGGCGGCGCGAAAAAAGTCATCATCTCGGCACCAGGCGGCAAGGACGTCGATGCGACCGTCGTGTTCGGCGTGAACCACTCGGTACTGAAATCGACGGACACCGTCATCTCGAACGCTTCGTGCACCACCAACTGCCTGGCACCGCTGGTCAAGCCGCTGAACGACGCCATCGGCATCGAAACGGGCCTGATGACCACCGTGCACGCCTACACCAACGACCAGGTATTGTCCGACGTGATGCATGAAGACCTGCGCCGCGCCCGTTCGGCCACCATGAGCATGATCCCGACCAAGACGGGCGCCGCTGCCGCCGTGGGCCTGGTGCTGCCTGAGCTGAATGGCAAACTGGACGGCTTCGCCATCCGCGTGCCGACCATCAACGTGTCGCTGGTCGACCTGTCGTTCATCGCCAAGCGCGACACGACCGTGGAAGAAGTCAATGCCCTGATGAAGTCCGCTTCGGAAGGCGCCCTGGAAGGCATCCTGACGTACCAGACCGAACCGCTGGTCTCGATCGACTTCAACCACAACCCGGCTTCGTCGAACTTCGATTCGACCCTGACCAAAGTGTCGGGCCGCCTGGTGAAAGTATCGTCGTGGTACGACAACGAGTGGGGTTTCTCGAACCGCATGCTCGACACCACCGTTGCACTGATGTCGGCGAAGTAATTTCTGGCTAGCATACAAAAAAACGCCCTTCGGGGCGTTTTTTTCGTCTGATGCCAGCTTATTCCTTGGGTTCGCACTGGTTGCGCCACTGCTCGCACGACGCCTCGACACCTTGGTAGCACATGTTGAGGATGTAATCGCAATTTTCCGACGGAATCCACGCGCGCACGGCGGCCGTGCTGGAGAACGAGGCGGCGGCGCCCACGGCGATGGCAAAGACAAACAGGGCTTTTTTAATGGAAATCATTTTTCTCGCTTTCACAATTGGACAACGGTTGGGTGTCAAATCAAAAGGCCGCCACGGCAGGCATGATGAACCGGCCAGGCGCAGAAAAATCTTAGCATTAAAATCAGTATTTTATTGCTATAAAGAAAAATATTCCTGCTAACGCCAGGCGTGCAGGCGGCGCCGATAAAAACGCCACAGAAGGCGCAAGTCGCGCAGCACGGGCACGCCCGACAGCAGAGTCAGCACGCCGGCGAGCAGGATGGTGGCGGCGGGAAAGCCGATGTGCTTGAAGGCCAGGGCGCCGCTGACGCCGCCGATGAAGAAGCAGGCGATCAGCAGGCTATGCGTTCTCAGCTTGCCGCGGTTCACTTTGACCATCCGGTCGGGCAGGTGGCGCCGGTTGTAATACGCCATCTTGCCCAGTTCGATGCCGATGTCGGTGGACAGGCCCGTCACGTGCGTGGTGCGGATGACGGCGCCCGAAATCTTGGTGATGATGGCGTTCTGCAAACCCATCACAAAGCACAGCAACAAGATGGTGACGGGGCCCAGCACGTCGGGCATGGCGGCCAGGTAATTGCCCGTCAAGCCGAACATCAGCAGTAGCGCCGCTTCCAGCAGCAGGCTGGCGGCAAACTGGCTGTGCAGGCGCCGCCGCTTGCCCCAGTTCACCATGATGGCCGTGACGGCCGCGCCGCTGACAAAAGCCAGCCACGCGCCCAGCGCGGCCAGGGCCACCGTGATATTGCCCAGCGCCAGGTCGTCCGCCATGCCCGAGACGATGCCCGTCATGTGCGAGGTATAGCCGCCGATGGCGAGGAATCCGCCCGCATTCACTGCGCCGGCCACCAGCGCCAGCACGCAGCCCAGCTGCAGATTGGCTTGCGTATCGCGCGCCGATCCGCTCAGGCGCGACAGGTAATGGAGCGGCATGCCCGGGGTGGCCTCAGACCGTGGCGCCGAAGATGGCTTGCCACAGGCGCATCACGTTGTCCGCATGCGCGCGCACCCGTTCCGGTTCCACGCGGGCCAGGTCTTGGCCCTGCAGGCGCAGCTGGTGCTGCAGCTTGCGCAGCGCGCGGTAGGCGTCGGCGACCAGGGCGGCCAGCTGCGCATCGATCAGACCCAGTTCGCCGCACAGGCGCAGCAGGGCGATATTGCCCGAATTGGCCGTCAGCTGCGGATACTGCGCCGCATGCTGGAGCACCAGGTATTGCACCATGAATTCGATGTCGATCATGCCGCCCGGGTCCTGCTTCAAATCGAAGCTGCCGGGGCGGGGTGGGTGCGCATCGAGCATCTTCTTGCGCATGGCCACCACTTCGCCCTTGAGCGGGCCGTTTTCCGGGCGTTCCTTGCGCAGGATCGTGTCGCGGATGCGCTCGAAATGCTTGCCGATGGTGGCGTCGCCGGCGCAAAAGCGCGCGCGCGTGAGCGCCTGGTGTTCCCACACCCAGGCCGCGCTGCCCTGGTAGCGCTCGAATGCCTGCACGCTGGAGACCAGCATGCCCGAGGCGCCGTCGGGACGCAGAGCGATGTCGATGTCGAACAAAATGCCGGCCGAAGTATGCGAGGTCATCCAGGTAATGAAGCGCTGCGCCAGCTTGGCGTACAGGCCCGGCGCTTCCTGGTCGTCGTCGTCGAACAGGAAAATGACGTCGAGGTCCGAGACATAACCGAGTTCCTTGCCGCCCAGCTTGCCATACGCGATGACGGCGAATTTCGGCACTTCGCGGTGGCGTGTCGGTAACGTTTGCCAGACGGCTTGCACGGTGGCGGCGACGATGATGTCGGCCAGCTGCGACAGGTAGTCGGCCAGTTTTTCCACGCTCAGGTCGCCCGCCAGGTCTTGCGCCAGGCACTGGAACAGCTGAGCGTGGTGCATTTCGCGCAGGATATCCATCTGCCGTTCCGTGTCGCCGGGCGCGTCGTCGAGCTGGCGCTGCAGGTCCAGGGCCAGCGCGGCCGGGTCCGGCACCGTGTTGCGGATGCGCTCGTCTAACAGTTCGTCGAGCAAAATCGGGTGCTGCGTAAGAAAGGTGGCGGCCCAGCCGCTGGCGCACACCATGCGCACGACGCGTTCGAGCGTATGCGGGTATTCCGTCAGCAGCGACAGATAGGCCGAGCGGCGCGCGATCGCTTCCAGGAAATCGAGCAGACGGCCCAGGGTGGCCAGCTGGCTGGCGTTACCGTTGGACACGGAGCAATCGGTGATCAGGGGCAGGGCGGAATTGACGAGGGCGACGAGGCGCGTGCGGCTCGCCTCGGGCAAGGATTGCAAACGGGGCGCTTGCCACGTGGCCAGCAGGCGGCGCGCGCAGGCGGCCGGCTCATGGAAGCCCAGGGCGGCAAAGCGCGCTTCGATGGCTTCCTGCTGGTCGGACGCGGCGCAGTCGTTCGACGTTTGCGGGTCGATGCCCGTGTCGGCCGGCGGCGTGCCGCTGCTCTTGTCGCTGAACATCTCGTCGAACTGGCCGGCGACAAACACGCGGTGCGCTTCCAGCTGGGCCAGCAGGGTGGACGTGTCGGGTAAACCCATCATCTGCGCCACGGTGAGGCGGTCGGCGTCGTTGGCGGGCAGGGTGTGGGTTTGCGCATCGTCAAGATACTGCAGCCGGTGTTCGAGGTTGCGCAAGAACGTGTAGGAACCGAGCAGCTGTTCCACGATGGCCGGCTCCAATAGCCCCTTGTCCGCCACCGTGCGCAGGGTGGCGCGCGTGGAACGCTCGCGCAGCTCGGCGTCGCGCCCGCCCCGTATCAGCTGAAACACTTGCGCGAGGAATTCGATTTCGCGGATGCCGCCCCGGCCCAGCTTGACGTTGTTGCTGCGGTCCGGATGCAGCCGTTCCTGGCGGTTGACCTCGGCGCGGATCTGGCCGTGCATGGTGCGGATGGCGTCGATGACGCCGAAATCGAGGTAGCGGCGGAAGACAAAGGGGCGCACGATGGCGTCAAGGGACGCAATATCTTCCGGCTTGCCCGTCACGGCGCGCGCCTTGACCCAGGCGTAGCGCTCCCATTCGCGCCCCTGCACGATCAGGTATTGCTCCACCATGCTGAGGCTGGCCGCCAACGGACCCGAATTGCCGTTCGGACGCAAGGCCATGTCCACGCGGAAAGTAAAGCCATCCTGCGTGATCTCGGCCAGGGCGGCGATCAGTTTCTTGCCCATGCGAATGAAAAACTCGTGGTTGGACAGGCTGCGCTGGCCCGGCTGGGTCGCTTGCGTATCGCCATCTTCCGGGTAGACAAAGATCAGGTCGATGTCGGACGAGACATTCAGTTCGCCACCGCCCTGCTTGCCCATCGCCAGCACCATCAAGGCCTGTTCCTCGCCCGATTCCTCGCCGACAGGCATGCCGTGCAAGGCCACCATCTCGGCCATGATGGCGTCCACGTGCGTGCGGATGGCGAAATCGGCAAAGCCCGTCATGGCTGTGACGACTTCGTTCAAGTCCGCCTGGCCGCCTAAATCGCGCGCGATCAGGCCGCAGACGAGCAGGTTGCGCAGGCGGCGCATGGCCCGCTCGGGCGGCAGTGGCGGCGTGGCGGCGTTCGCCTGGGCGGCCAACTCGGCGGCAAAATCGAGCCCGTCCAGCGGCGCGCGCACCAGTTGTGCTACCTGCGCGGCGCGCTCGGGGGCGGCGTCCAGCCAGCGCTGGTAGAAACGGGAGGCGGAAATCAAAGGCTGTGTGCTCATGGTATCGGTAACTGTCTCGTGGATGCTGCGTGCATGTTCTTGTTTAACTTGGCTGCGAACGCCGGGGGATGCGGTAAAATTGTGCCGCCGACCCAATACCGCCGGTAGTGCGTGCTCTTCCGGACGATGGTAAGGGAGGCTTTGCTCAGACGCAAGCGCAAGGATGCAGGTGCGCACCACGAATGCAGACGATTTTTGCCATTATTTGACGCCGGACCAGTTTATTAGCTTATTGATGCAAAAACCGCCAGAAGCAAGCGTGACAGAACATGTGCCATTGGCTCTGCGCTGGCAGCGGCTGCGTGCCGCCTATCGCATGGCCAACCTGGCCACCCACCACGTGTTGGGTTTTACCATCAAACTGGTGATGCTCGCGTATTTCGCCTTCGCCGTGCTGTTTTTATTCCTGCGCTACGCGATCCTGCCGAATATCGACTATTACAAAGGCGATATCGAGCGGGCGGCCAGCCGCGCGCTGGGCAATCCGGTCAGCATCGCGCGTATTTATGCCTCCTGGCATGGCGTGCGGCCCAATCTCTTCCTCGGCGACGTGACCCTGCGCGACCAGGCGGGGCGCCAGGCGCTGAGCTTGCCCAGCATATCGGCCACCGTGTCATGGTGGAGCCTGCTCGGTTCCGTGCGCTTTACAACCCTGGAAATCACGCGGCCGGACCTGGACGTGCGGCGCAGCAAGGATGGCAAGCTGTACGTGGCCGGGGTATTGATCGACAGCACGCAAGGCAGCGATGGCAAGGGCGCCGACTGGCTGCTGTCGCAGCATGACATCATCATTCGCGACGGCAAGGTGCGCTGGACGGACGAGGCACGCGGCACACCCGAGCTGGCTTTATCCCAGGTTAATCTGCTGCTGCGCAACCGCTGGCGCAGCCACCGCCTGGGCTTGCAGGCCATGCCGCCGGCCAGCCTGGCCGCACCCATCGATGTGCGCGCTCACTTCACGCATCCGCCTTTCAGCACGCGCATCTCGGATGTGTCGATGTGGAAAGGCGAGCTGTACGCCGACCTGAAAAACGCCGACCTGGCCGCCTGGCGCCGCTATCTCGATTACCCGTTCGAACTGAGCCAGGGCAAGGGCGCCCTGCGCGCCTGGTTGAGCCTGGATCACGCGCGCCTGGCCGGCTTCACGGCCGACGTGGGCTTGACGGATGTGCAGGCGCAGCTGGGCAAGCATATCGCGCCGCTCGACCTGCTGTCGGTCAGCGGACGCATTTCGGCAAAAGAAGAGCTGTCGGCGCAGGTGCCTGACGGCAAGCCAACCTTTGGTGCGAATGGCCATCAGGTCGAGTTGACGAATTTTGCGGTGGAAACCCGCGATGGCCTCAGCTTGCCGCCCACGACCTTGTCCGAACGCTTTGTTGCCGCCACCAAACGCAAGCCGGCGCGCACGGAAATCACGGCCAAGTCGCTCGATTTGCAAACCCTGGCCGCGCTGGCCGACAAGCTGCCGCTGGGCGAGCAGCAGCGCCAGCGCCTCGACGCCCTGGCGCCGCGCGGGCGCTTGCAGGATTTTGCGGCGCAATGGGAAGGCGAGATGGCGACACCGGCCAGTTACCGTTTGCGCGGCAAGCTCATCGATTTGGGCCTGAATGCGCAGCCGGCGCGCCTGGCCGTGGCGAAGACGGCGACCAGCCCCGCGCAGGCGGCAGCGCCAGCCATTCCCGGCTTCGACCGCCTGACTGGCAGCATCGACGCCAACGACAAGGGCGGCACCATTGCCATCGACGCGCAGGACCTGGTGCTGCAATTGCCGACTTACTTGAGCGAGCCGGCCTTGCCGTTCGAGCAATTTTCCATGCAGGCGCGCTGGACGTTTGAAGCGGCCAATATGCTGCAGGTCGAGGTGGACAAGCTCGACTTCAATCAACAAGGCTTGCGCGTCGCCTTGCAAGGCACGCACCGGCTGCCGCTCGACGGCAAGAACCTGGGCCAGGTCGACCTGACGGGCACGATCGATAATTTCCAGATCAATACCATCGGCCGCTATCTGCCGCTGCAAACGCCCGAGCACCTGCGCCACTGGCTGACGGGCGCGCTGGAAGGCGGCATGGCGCACGACGTCAGTCTGCGCCTGCGCGGCGAACTCGAACATTTCCCGTTCAAGGCCGACACACCGGCCCAGCGCAATCGCGGCGAGTTCCGCGTGGCCGGCAAGATCGAGAACGGCACCTTGAACTATGCGCCCGGCGAATTTTCCGAAAGCGGCCCGCTGGCGGGCAAGGCGCCCCTGTGGCCGCAGGCGGAAAAGATCAAGGGCAGTTTTGTGTTCGAGCGCGCGCGCATGGAAATCCGCGGCGACACGGCCACCACGGGCGGCGTGGCATTGACGAACGTCAAAGCTGTGATTCCCGACCTGACCGTCTTCGACACCTTGCTCGATATCGAGGGCAATGCGGCCGGCCCGATGCAGGAATTTCTCAAGTACGTGACGGCCAGCCCCGTGCTGGGCTGGATCGAGCATTTCACGGATGAAACGACGGCGACGGGCAACGCCAAACTGGCCCTCAAATTGCACTTGCCTATCGAGCGCATGCTCGAGTCGACCGTGCAGGGCAGCTTGCAGCTGGCGGGCAACGACGTGGTGCTGTTCCATGACATGCCGCCCGTGCTGGGCACGCAGGGCAAGATTGAATTCAACGAAAAAGGCGTCAACCTGAATGGCTTGAATGGCAGCCTGCTGGGCGGCCCGCTGGCCATCTCGGGCGGCACGCAGCCGGACAGTTCCATCCAGGTGAAACTGGCCGGCAACATGACCATCGATGGCTTGCGCAAGACGTATCCGGCACCCGTGCTGCAGCGCCTGGCGAAACATTTGAATGGCGGCGCCCGTTACAACGGCCTGATCACGGCGCGCGACCATCAGGTGGTGGTCAATGTGGAGTCGCCGCTGACGGGCCTGGGCCTGGATTTCCCCGCTCCCCTGAAAAAGCCGGCCGGCGACAGCCTGCCCGTGAAATTTACCCTGACGGGCAACGCGGCCAATGGCGCCGGCTTGCGCACGGACGATATCCGCATCGCGCTGGGCTCCGGCATCGCGGCGCGCTACCAGCGCCAGAAGCAGGGCAAGGACGCCTGGCGCCTGGTGCGCGGCGGCATCGGCGTGAACGCGCCGGCGCCGGAACCGGAGAGCGGCATGATGCTCAACGTGAATATGAAAACCCTGGACGTGGATAGCTGGATCGCCGCCGGCAGCGAGATCGCCGGCAGCGCCACGGCGCCCGCCGACAGCGGCGGCGCCGACGACGCGCCCGATATCGCGCAATATGTGGTGCCGGACATGATGGCGGCCCGTGCCAGCGAACTGATGCTGGGCGAGCGCAAGCTGGAAAACGTGGTGGTGGGCGCCACGCATCAAAAGGATGTGTGGCAAGCCAATATCGATGCGAAACAGGTGTCGGGCTATGTGACGTGGCTGGAAACCCCATCCGGTCTGGGCAAGATGACGGCGCGCCTGTCGTCGCTGATCATTCCCGAGTCGGCCGCCAACGACGTGAAGAATTTGCTGGAAGGCAAAAGCGGCGCCCAGTCGATTCCTTCGCTCGATATCGTCGCCGAGCAATTCGAGCTGTTCAACAAGAAGATCGGCCGGTTGGAGTTGCAGGCCTATAACACCATGGCGGCCGGCGGGCGCGAGTGGCGCGTGGGCAAGTTGCAACTGTCGAACCCCGACGGCGCGCTGAGCGGCAGTGGCAAATGGGTCATCAAGGATGGGCAAAGCACGACCAGCCTGCGTTTCGGCCTCGATATCGTCGACGCGGGCAAGCTGCTCGACCGCTTCGGCTTTGCCGACACGGTGCGCCGCGGCAAGGGCCGCCTGAGCGGCGACATCGCCTGGAACGGCTTGCCGTATTCGCTCGATATTCCCACCTTGTCGGGGCAGATCGAGATGAACGTGGAATCGGGCCAGTTCCTCAAGCAGGATCCGGGCGCGGCCAAGCTGCTGGGCGTGCTCAGCCTGCAAGCCTTGCCCCGCTTGCTGAAACTCGATTTCCACGATGTGTTTTCCGAAGGCCTGGCCTTCGACGGCATCACGGCCAACGCCAGCATCAAGCGCGGCGTGGTGACCACCGACAACCTCAAGATGCATGGCGTGGCGGCCACCGTGCTGATGGATGGCACGGCCGATATCGCCAATGAAACGACGAATTTGCACGTGGTGGTAATTCCGGAATTTAACCTGGGCACGGGGCCGCTCGTGTACGCGCTGGCCGTCAATCCCGTCATCGGCCTGGGCAGTTTCCTGGCGCAATTGTTCCTGCGCGCCCCCGTGATGAAAGCGCTCACCTATCACATGCAGATCGCCGGCCCGTGGAAATCGCCCGTCGTGACCAAGCTCGATGGTGGTAAATTGGAACCTGTCGCCGTGCCTGCCGCCGCAGCCGTGGAGGCCGTGGCGAAATAGGCGAGGCGTTCGAATGGATAAGAGGTGGCAATGATGCATACAGTCGCAGCAGTACAAATGATTTCCTCGCCCTCCGTGGAAGACAATCTGGCCACGGCGCGGCGCCTGGTGGCGCAGGCCGCCGCCGGTGGCGCGCAGCTGGTGGTGCTGCCCGAATACTGGGCCATCATGGGCAAGCAGGAAACGGACAAGCTGGCCCATGCGGAACAGCCCGGCAGCGGACCGATCCAGGACGGCATGGCGCAGATGGCGCGCCAGCACGGCATCTGGCTGATTGGCGGCACCTTGCCCCTGATTTCCGGTGAGGAGGGCAAGGTCCTCAATACAACGCTGGTGTACGACCCCCAAGGCGAGCCGGCCGGCCGCTACGACAAGATCCACCTGTTCGGTTTTACGCGCGGCGCCGAGTCGTACAACGAATCGCGCACCATCGTGCCCGGCGCGCAGGTGCGTTCGATCGAGACGCCGTTCGGCCGCGTCGGCCTGTCCATCTGCTATGACCTGCGCTTTCCCGAACTGTACCGCGCCATGGGCGATTGCGCGCTGATCGTCGTGCCGGCCGCGTTTACCCATACGACGGGCAGCGCCCATTGGGAAGTGCTGCTGCGCGCGCGCGCCATCGAAAACCAGTGCTATGTGCTGGCCTCGGCGCAGGGCGGCCTGCATCCGAACGGCCGGCGCACCTGGGGCCACAGCATGCTGATTGACCCGTGGGGCGAAGTGATCGCCGTGCTGCCCGAAGGCGAGGGCGTGGTCAGCGGCGAGATCGACCTGGTGTTTTTGGCCGGCGTGCGAGAGTCCTTGCCGGCCCTGACGCACCGCACCATGTAAATTGAATGTTGAGAAAAGCCATGATTCCATTTGAACCCAATCTATCCAGCCTGGCCGTGGCGCGTGATATCCTGCTCACGCCGTTCGGCCTGGACGAAGACAAGCTGCTCAAAGCCCTGGGCACGATGTTTACGCACAAGGTCGACTATGCCGACCTGTATTTCCAGTCG
This sequence comes from Janthinobacterium lividum, assembly GCF_011601275.1. GTDB lineage: Bacteria > Pseudomonadota > Gammaproteobacteria > Burkholderiales > Burkholderiaceae_D > Janthinobacterium > Janthinobacterium lividum_E. The sequence continues at coordinate 50,721 of NZ_JAAOLY010000019.1, forward strand.
ACCAAGAGCGAAGGCTGGAGCCTGGAAGAGGGCATCGTCAAGACGGGCAGTTTTTCCATCGACCAGGGCGTGGGCGTGCGCGCCGTGTCCGGCGACAAGACGGCGTTTGCATATTCCGACGACATTTCCGAGCGGGCCCTGCTGGAAGCGGCGGCGGCCACGCGCACGATCGCGCGCGCCGGTGCCGGCAAAATCAAGATCGCCGGCCAGATGCAGCCGCAAGGCGGACGTTCCTTGTACCTGCCCAACGATCCGCTCGCGTCGCTGGACGCCACGGCCAAGGTGCAATTGCTCGAGCGCGTGGAAAAGATGGCGCGCGCGAAAGATCCCCGCGTGGTGCAAGTGATGGCGGGCCTGGCCGGCGAATACGACGTGGTGCTGGTGCTGCGCAGCGACGGCGTGCTGGCGGCCGACATCCGTCCTCTCGTGCGCGTGTCGCTGACCGTGATCGCGGAACAGAATGGCCGCCGCGAAACGGGCTCGGCCGGTGGTGGCGGACGATTCAGCTACGACTATTTCAGCGATGCCGTGCTGGAACAATACGCAACGGACGCCGTCAATTCGGCGTTGGTGAACCTGGAAGCGCGCCCGGCGCCCGCCGGCCCCATGACCATCGTGCTGGGTCCGGGCTGGCCCGGCATCCTGCTGCACGAAGCGATCGGCCATGGCCTGGAAGGCGATTTCAACCGCAAGGGCTCGTCCGCGTTTTCGGGCCGCATCGGCGAGCGCGTGGCCGCCAAGGGCGTCACCGTGGTCGATGACGGCACTCTGGCGGGCCGGCGCGGCTCGTTGAATATCGATGACGAGGGCAACCCCACGCAATGCACGACCCTGATCGAGGACGGCATCCTGAAGGGGTACATCCAGGATACGATGAACGCGCGCCTGATGAAGATGCCCGTGACGGGCAATGCGCGCCGCGAATCGTTCGCCCACCTGCCCATGCCGCGCATGACAAATACGTACATGCTGGGCGGCGACAAGGACCCGGGCGAGATCCTCGCGTCCGTCAAAAATGGTCTGTATGCCGTCAACTTCGGCGGCGGCCAGGTCGACATCACGAACGGCAAGTTCGTCTTCTCGGCCAGTGAAGCGTACATGATTGAAAACGGCAAGCTCAGCTACCCTGTCAAGGGCGCGACCCTGATCGGCAACGGCCCGGACGTGCTCAACCGTGTCTCCATGATCGGCAACGACATGCGCCTCGATTCGGGCGTGGGCGTATGCGGCAAGGAGGGGCAGAGCGTGCCCGTGGGCGTGGGGCAGCCGACCTTGCGCCTTGATGGTATTACGGTTGGCGGTACGGCCTGATTTTTCGGGCACTGTGAGGCCAACATGGTTGTCGGATTACGCGCGGCTGCGCCCCGCTAATCCGACCTACATTTCTGGCATGCTGCCCGTGTAGGTCGGGTTAGCGCAAAGCGCGTAAGCCGACATCACCATCAAGCCAACCACCGGCCGCGCCAACACGGTTGCTGGATCTCAGAATTTATACTTCACCCCCGCACTGACAAAGCGTCCCGCCGCGCCCGCGTAGTCGAGTGGGTTGTAGCCCGTGGCGCCATACGTCAGCGGGTCGAGCGGGGCGATCTTGTCGAACAGGTTTTGTATCGTCGCAAACACTTCCAGCTTGGGCGTGGCCAGCCAGCGGGCCGTCAGGTCCACCGTGGTGAACGAGGCGATGCGGCAGCCGCGCGGCGCGTCCGTGCCGTCGGCGAAATGCGTGGCGCAGCCGTCCGGGTCGTTCTTGAAGCGGACATTGTCGAGCGGCGCGCGGTAGTTGACGTTGGCCGAGACTCGCCAGTTCTGGCGTTCCCAGGTGGCGCCCAGGTTGATGCGGTCGTCCGGCGTGCCCATGCAGTTGGATATATCGCAATTGCCATGCGTGCCGGCAAAATCGCGCTGCGTGCCATCCTGTTCCGTGCGCAGCCATTTGTACAGATGCGTCCACTTCAGGTCGAAGGTCAGGCTGCCGTAGCCATGGTCGAGGTTGAAGCGCTGGCGGGCGTCGATATCGATGCCGCGCACCGTCGTTTGCGCCGAATTCACATAGTTGGCCAGCACGGCCGTGATGGCGCCCGGATCGCCGGGAATGCCGGTGGCCGTGGACGGGTCGCGCGCCACGTTGCCGGCGGCAATGGCCGCATCCGTTTGCTCTTGGTTGATTTCATTCTTGCGGCGGATTTGCCACAGGTCGACGGAAATGCTGCTGCGCGGCAGCGGGTCCCACACGGCACCGACGGAATAGCTGCGCGAACGTTCGGGCGACAGGTTCGGATTGGGCGACGTGATGACGGCGATCGGCGCGGGATCGCACGCCACTTCCACGCCCAGCGCGCAGCGCAGCGGATCGCTGGCAGTGGAGAACGCGGCCAGGCCGCCGACGCCGTTTTCCGCCGCGCTGGGGGCGCGGAAACCCTTGGCGAAGGTGCCGCGCAGGGCCAGTTCGCGCATGGGAGTCCATTTCACGCCCACTTTCGGCGTGTAGGAATTACCCACATCGGTGAAGTGGTCGGCGCGCAGGGCGCCCGACAGTTCCACGGTTTTCAGCACGGGCGCCAGCACTTCGGCATAGATGGCCGAGGCATTGCGGCTGCCCTTGTAGGCGGAATAGCCGAGGCCGATGATATTGCCCCGCTCCGTGCCCGTGGTGGGCTTGAGTTGCGTCGATTCGTGGCGGAATTCGGCGCCCACGGCCAGGCCCAGGCTGCCGCCTTCCAGCTTGGCCACCTCGCGGCTGGCCTTGAAGTCGATCTGCGCGATATGCGTCTTGGCGTCGTTCGAGATGCGCGGCGCCAGGGCAGCGTACAGCTCGGGCGAATTGAGGCCCGCGTTTTCCGCGATGCGCCACAGGCTGCCGGCCGGCAGGGCCGCATACGCGGGGTTCAGGCTGGCCGCGGCCACGTTGGCGGCGGTCGGGTTGAGCAGGGCGAAGGCGACGTCGCGCTGCAGGTAGCCGTCCAGGTCGTTCGACACCTTGTTCTGCGAGTACAGGATGGCGCTGTCGATATCCCAGCCCGCCACGGTGCCCTTGATGCCGGCGACAAAGCGCGTGAAGGTGGAATTGACTTCCGACAGGCGCGGCCCCACGTCGGCTGCCAGGTAACGCAGCCGCGCCGCCGTGCCGAAATACGGATTGTCCGGGTGGGCGGCGCCGAGCGAGACGCCCGCATTGCTGACGGGGCCGCCCGGGTAGCCGACCGAGCCGCTGACCGTCGACGGCGTGGTGGCCGAATGCGATTCGCTGTGATACACGTTCAACTCGGCATACGTTTGCAACGCCGGCGTCAGTTGCCAGGCGGCGCGGCCGAAGAAATTGATATTCTTTTGCTTGGGCTGGATCTGGCTGTACTGCTGCGCGGCATCGGTCAGGCAGCCGCCGCCCGGGTCGCCCTGCGGGTGCGTGGTGAAGTTGCCGCAGGCGGCGCCGGGGAAGGTGCGCGTAAAACCCGCGCCGGCCAGGTTGCCGCGGTTGTAGTAGTCGAGCGTGTCGGGATTGCGTACATTGCCGTTGACGGCGCTGCCGGCCGCGTTGTTGGTGGTGATGGCGCCCGCGCCGCTGAGCGATTCCTGCGCGCTGAAGCCCAGGTCGCGCAAATCGCCGCGTCCCACGGCGCCTCGTCCGGCCCGGTCGCGGTTCCAGATGGCGGCTTTTTCGCTGTATTCGAGGTTCAGCAGCACGTTGTAGCGGTCGCTGTCGATGTCGCCGAAGCCGTGCGTGATGGCGGCGCGCGCGTCGCGCCCGTCCCATTCCTTCGTCTTGCCGTAATTGCCCTTGATGGCCGTGCCCTGGTAGTCGCGCCGCAGGATCACGTTGACGACGCCGGCAATCGCGTCCGAACCATAGATGGCCGAGGCGCCATCCTTGAGGATTTCCACCCGTTCCACCGCTTCCAGGGGAATGATGTTCAGGTCGGCAAATACCTTCTGGCCATCGTCGGCCAGGCCATACGGCGCCACCCTGCGGCCGTTGAGCAGCACCAGGGTCGAGGCCGTCCCTAGGCCCCGCAGCGACACGCCGGAAGCGCCGGCGGCAAAGCCGTTGCCGAAGCTGGTGGGCACGGAACCCTGGTTGTCGACGGCCAGGGTCTGCAGCAGTTCGGCCACGCTGGACTTGCCCGATTTTTCAATGTCGGCCGCGTTCAGGGTTTGCACGGCGGATGCCGTTTCCGCCTGCGCGCGACGGATGTTCGAGCCGGTGATTTCCACGCGGGCAACGGGGGCAGCTTCCTGTGCCAGGACGGGCAGGGCGAGCAGGGCGCTTGCCAGGGCCAGGCCCATGCGTGGCGGTGAAAGCAGGGATGGATGGGCGGATTCTTTGTAGGTCATGCGATTCTCCGGAAGGTCAGACAGGAAAAGGTGGGATGCACCTTGAAGTCTTGGCCGTGCGGCCTGGCGGGGATTCGATCTATATCAGTAGTGCGCCGCTTCCCGGGTTCAAAACGGGCCGCCGTGGCGTGCGCGCCACGGCGGCCTCAGCATTGTTGGCGAGCCGGTGCGCATCGGCAGCGCGCAACTTTTTATGCTTTTTGACGTATTTTGCAGTGTAAAACGGCGGCTGCATGCGGCTTTTCCGACAAATATGCTTGCCAACCCTTGCAATTTAGGTTTATAGTCGTTCATCACTTACGGATGACTCGCATGTTCGCTCGCCACTTTTTTACCGCTTATTTTTACTTTAGCAATTCCAACCCAAAGGCGGTGGAGTAGCGGTCGGTTCACGTAGCAGCAAAACGAGATCCCAGCAAATTCTAAAAAACCGCCACTGATGGCGGTTTTTTTTTACCCAGATGTTTTACCCATCCTTAAATTTTGGAGAAAATGATGCCCCGCACCGATGATTTGCGAATTCGCGAAATGAAGGAATTGACCCCGCCGTCCCACCTGATCCGCGAATTCGCCTGCTCGGAGCAAGCCGAACAGACCGCCGCCAGCGCCCGCATCGCCCTGCACCGTATCCTGCACGGCCAGGACGACCGCCTGATGGTGGTGATCGGGCCTTGCTCCATCCACGACACCAAGGCGGCGATGGAATATGCGCGCCTGCTGGTCAAGGAGCGCGCGCGTTTCGCGGGCGAGCTGGAAATCGTCATGCGCGTCTACTTCGAGAAGCCGCGCACCACGGTGGGCTGGAAGGGGCTGATCAACGATCCGTACATGGACAACAGCTTCCGCATCAACGACGGCTTGCGCATGGCGCGCGAACTGTTGCGCGACATCAATGAGCTGGGCTTGCCGGCCGGTACCGAGTTCCTCGACGTGATCAGTCCGCAATACATCGCCGATCTGATCAGCTGGGGCGCCATCGGCGCGCGCACGACGGAATCGCAGGTGCACCGCGAGCTGGCGTCGGGATTGTCCTGTCCCGTCGGCTTCAAGAATGGCACGGACGGCAATGTGAAAATCGCCGTGGAAGCCATCAAGGCCGCCTCGCAGCCGCACCATTTCCTTTCCGTCACGAAGGGCGGCCACTCGGCCATCGTTTCGACCAACGGCAACGAGGATTGCCACATCATCTTGCGCGGCGGCAAAACGCCGAACTATGACGCGGCCAGCGTGGACGACGCTTGCAAGGCCATCGCGGCGCAAGGCCTGGCGGCGCGCCTGATGATTGACGCCTCGCATGCGAACAGCTCGAAAAAACCGGAAAACCAGATTCCCGTGTGCGCCGACATCGCCGCCCAGGTGGCGGGCGGCGACGACCGCATCGTCGGCGTGATGGTGGAGTCGCACCTGGTGGCGGGGCGCCAGGATTTGATCCCGGGCAAGGAATTGATCTATGGCCAGTCCGTCACGGACGGCTGCATCGACTGGAGCGCCAGCGTGGCCGTGCTGGAAAACCTGGCGCAAGCCGTGAAGCAGCGCCGCCTGAAGGGCGACGCGGAATAAAGTGACGTGGCGCGCAGCATGAAAAAAAGCCCGGAAAGCTAAGCTTTCCGGGCTTTTTCATTTCATTCAAGATGCCTGACAGAAGCGTAGCGAGCGGCTAGCTTATGTCAGGTGTATTTAGAACTTGTAGGTCGCGCGCACGTAGAAAGTACGGCCCAGCGGATCGGCGTAACGCGGATCGTAACCGGACTGGAAGGTGCCGATCTGGTTACTGAACGGTGGATCTTCGTTCAGCAGGTTTTTCACGCCCACGGTGACTTCGGTGTTCTTGAAGCCCGAGTACGCGCCCGACAGCGACCATACCGAGTAAGCCTTGACGCTTTGCTCGAATTGCGGATCGACATAGTTCTGGTCGCGGTAGCCGCTCATGTACTTGTTCGACAGCGTGGCGTTCCACTTGTCCAGATTCCATTGCAGGGAGGCATTGTGTCTCCAGCGGAATACCGGTGCATTGTCGCCATACACGCCCACGTTTTGCACGAATTCGCCGCCGCGTTCGTTCTGGTACTCATACTTCTGTACCCAGGTGCCGTCGAAGTTGAAGGTGAAGTTGCCGTACTGGCTGCGTGGCAATTTCCAGTTCAGGCCCAGGTCGATGCCCGAGGTGTGCATTTCGCCCAGGTTGCCCAGGGTGGCCAGCACGTAATCGAGCTTGCCGTCGGCCGTGTAGATGAAGTTGCTTTGATATTTATCGTAATTGTCGAACAGGGTCTGTTCGGCCACGGTGCCGATCTTGTCGCGCAACTTGATCTTGAAGTAATCGAGCGACACGGTGACCGACTTGACAGGCTCGATGACGATACCGGCGCTGAAGGTCTTCGATTTTTCCGGGCCGACGTCCGGATTGCCGCCCGAACGGATGTATTGCTGCGCGCCGCAGGCGACGTTGCTGTTGGCGCCAGGGATCGGTACGCCGCCCGGGCACAGGCGTGGATCGTCGTACTTGTTGGCCGTGAAGGTCTTGGTTTGCGGACCATGCAGGTCATACAGCGTTGGCGCGCGGAAACCTGTGTTGTAGGAGCCGCGCAGCAGCACCTGGCTCGTTGGCTGCCAGCGTACGCCGACTTTCGGGTTGAAGCTGCCGCCGACGTCGTTGTAGTGGTCATAACGGGCTGCCAGCGACAGTTCCAGGTCTTTTACGACAGGAATGCTCAGTTCCGTGAAGATGGCGGCGATGTTGCGGCTGCCCGACTGGTTCTGCGCTTCGGCGTAGCCGGAGCTCGACGCCTGGCCTGCCAGGTCGCGGTTCACATTGTATTCCGCCTTGTCGTTGCGGAATTCCGTACCGACGGCGAAGCCGACGGCGCCTGCCGGCAGGGTGAACAGTTCACGGCTGACTTTGGCGTCGACTGCGGTGCTGGTCATCTTGGCGCTCAGGTACTCGCCTTTCAGGACGGAGTCATTCAGGTAGGCCTGGCCGGCGGCGCTCTGCTCGCCGAACGGGTTCAGGATGCCATTGCCAATGCCGTCGATGATGCGCTGGTCATTCAGGTAGCCGCCCGTGAAGGCGCTGGTGGCCTTGCTGACGGAGTAGCTCAGGCCGACGTTGTAGTCCCACGCGCCCAGGACGCCTTCGGAGGCCAGTACCAGGCGGTCCGAGGTGCTGGTGTCGAAGCCGCTGCGCTGGCCCGACGCCACTGGACGCCAGCTGATGTCCAGCGGTTCGCCCGACAGGCCCGCCATGGCTGGCACGCCGCCGCTGCCGCCCGGGTAGTACGGCGAGCTCGACGACATGAGGATGCCGATGTTCGACATCGGCGGCGGCGAGATGCGCGCTTCGTTGGTGCTGCGCGAGTGCAGGTATTCGATGGTGGCCAGGTGATCCTGGTTCAGCTTGAAGCTGGCCTTGCCCAGGAAGGATTCCTGCTGGGTTTTCGGGATGGCCTGGATGAATGGCGTGACATCCATGGCGCAGGTGCTCTTGCCCGAGGTATTCTTGTACAGGTTTTCACCCACGCAACCGCCGGCGAAAGCCGGGTTGCCGATCAGGCCATTGCCCGTATCGTAGAAGTTGGCCGGGAAGGTGGTGCCGCTCAGGTTATTCACGCCCTTGCTGGGGATGTAGCCGCTCTTCGAGAAGGAACGGTCGGCCGTGCTCAGCGCCGACTGGCGATGTACGTCGACAACGCCGAAGACGTTGAAGCCATCTTTGTTCAGGTCGCCATAGCCGCCGGACAGGTTCAGGCGCGACTCGTCGCCGCCGCCCGATTTCTGTGGCTCGTAGTGTTCGACCGTGACGGAACCGCCTTTGACGGAACGTTTGGTGATGAAGTTGATCACGCCGCCGATGGCGTCGGTGCCGTAGATGGCGGAAGCGCCGTCACGCAGCACTTCGACACGCTCCAGGGCGGAAATAGGGATGATGTTCAGGTCGACGGACGAACCGTTGAACGGGTGGCTGGCGATACGGCGGCCGTTCAGCAGGACCAGGGTCTTGTCGCCGCCGATGCCGCGCAGGTTGGCGACGGACTGGCCGCCCGTACCGGAGCCAACGGATTGCGAGCTGCTTTGCGAGCTCTGATTCATGGAAATGGTGGACAGGACTTCTTGTGCCGTCGTCAAGCCTTGCTTGGCGAAATCGTCAGCCTTGATCGAGGTGATCGGCAGCGCTGTCTCCGATGCCAGGCGCTTGATGCTCGAACCCGTGACTTCTACACGTTGCATGGGTGCATCTGTTGTTTCTTGCGCATACGCGGCGTGCATGCCCAGGGCCAAACTGCCAGCAAACATCAGGCGCAGCGACCGCGATATTACATTTTCTATCATCATCTGAAATTCCTTGTTATTGTGATAAAGGCGGCAATTATTTTGAAATAACTTGTTGCTTACTAACAATTTATTTGCCTTTTTACAAATCCACCAATGAAAATTCTGTAAATTTTCAGGGCCCTCATCAAAACATTCACGATTCAGATTGTCAATTTCGTGCGGAGTTTTTGGACGAAATGCAACATATTGCTATTTTTTTTGCATTAGTTCAGGAATAAAATATCGTCAACCCTTGTCAGGCGCACTCAGGCGCGTAAAATAAAACGGCGCACAGCATCTCTGCTGGCGCCGTCTTCGTGCTGCAGGCAAACGCTTGCCAGCGCTGCCCGTTGATCCTGTTTTGCCAATCTCCCTTAGAACGTATAGCTGCCGCGCAAGTAGTAGGCGCGCCCGAGCGGGTCCGTATAGCGCGGGTCATAGCCTTTCTGGAACAAGGTGCCCTGGTTCGAGAACGGCGGTTCCTTGTCGAACAGGTTTTTCACGCCGGCCGTCAGCAGCAAGCCTTTCCATGTGTAGCTGCCCGACACGTTCAGCAGGCTGTAGGAAGGCACATCGTGGCGGAACTGCGGGTCCACCTGGTTCTGATCCGTGTAGCTGGACTTGAACGATTGCGAGACGGTGGCGCCCCAGTTGCCCAGGCGCCAGTTCAGCGCCGCCGTATGTTTCCAGCGGAATACGGGATTGTTGTCCGCGTAGCGGCCCACGTTGGCGATGAATTCGCCGCCGCGCTCGTTCTGGTAGTCATACTTGTGGGTCCAGGTGCCATCGACCGACACGCTGAAATCGCCATAGGCGCCACGGCCCAGGCGCGCATTCAGGCTGACGTCGATACCGTCCGTTTTCACTTCCCCGAGGTTGTCGTTCAAGTCCAGGATGGCGAAAGGCGAACCATCGGGATTGCGCAGGAACAAGGCCTTGTATTTTTCGTAGTTGCCGTAGATGGATTGTTCGGGCAAGGAGGAAATCTTGTCCTTCAGGTGGATGTTCCAGTAATCGACGGCGAGCGTGACTTCCTTGATCGGTTCGAGCACGAAGCCGACGGCGAAGGTGGTGGATTTTTCCGGTTTCAGCTTTTCATTGCCGCCTTGCAGCTTGAATTGCTGCAAGTCGCAATCGCGCAGGGGGTTGGCGCCCGGTTGCGGCACGCCGCCCGGGCAGAGGATGGGGTCGTCGTAGGAATCGTTGGTATCGTTCTTCGACGGCGGTGCATTCTTTTCAAACAAGGTGGGAGCGCGGAAACCCGTGCTGGCCGAGCCGCGCAGCACCAGCGCGCTGCTGGCCTGGTAGCGCAGGGCCAGCTTGGGATTGGTGGTGCTGCCCACGTCGCTGTAATGGTCGAAGCGGGCCGCCAGCTGCACTTCCAGGTCCTTGATCAGCGGCAAGTTCACTTCGCCGAAGACGGCCTGGATCGTGCGCGAACCGCTCTTTGACAGCGAGCCGGACAGGCCGGAACTGGCGGCCTGGCCGGCAATGTCGCGGTTCACGTTGAAGTCGGCTTTTTCACGTCGCAGCTCGCCGCCCAGGGCGATGGCCAGCGGGCCGCCGGCCAGCTGCATCAGTTCGCGGCTGCCCTTGATGTCGAAGCCCGTGGTGGTGACCTTGGCGTTCTGCACCTCGCCGCGCAGAGCCGTGCTGTCGAGGTAAGCCTTGCCGGCCGCATCCTGCACGCCAAACGGGTTCAGGATGCCGTTCAGCACGCCGGCGGCAAAGCCCGCATCCTGCACGTAGCCACCTGTAAATTTTTCCGAGGATTTGCTGATTGCGTGGCTCAGCCCCGTCTTGTAGTCCCAGCCGGCCAGTTCGCCTTCGAGGGCCAGTACCAGACGGTCGGCCTTGCCGTCCGAGTCGATCTGCCGCTGGCCCGCTTCCACGGGACGCCAGTTGACGCTCAGCGGCTGGCCCGACAAGCCCGGCTGGGCCGGCACGCCGCCCGCATTGCCCGGATAGTATTTGCTGGTGTTGGGCAGAATCAAGCCCGTTTGTGGCGGTGGCGCCGTGCGCGCCTTCACCTTGTTTTCCGAATGCAGATATTCCACCGTGGCCAGGTGGCCGCCGCCGAGCTTGAAGGCGCCCTTGCCGAAGAAGGCCAGCTGTTCCTGGGCGGGCAAGTTGTCGATCTGCCGGGTGTAATCCTGGCGGCAGGTGCCGTTGGCGGCGGCTACCGACAAGGGCGGCAAACAGCCGCTGGCCGCGTAGGGATTGCCGGCCAGGCCGTCGCCGCCGTTGGCTGCCGCATCAAAATAATTGCCGGGGAAAGTCGTGCCGCTGGTAATGGACAGGCCGCGCGAGGGGACGATGCCGGTCGCCGAGAAGGCGCGGTCCTGCGAGGTCAGCACATTTTGCTTGTGGTAGTCGAGCACGCCGAAAATATTGTAGCCGTCCGTGTCGAGCTTGCCGAAACCCGTCGACAGGTTGACGCGGTGTTCGCCGCCGCCCTTGTGTTCGGGCGCGACGACTTCGGCGGTAATATTCGTGACATTCACCGAGCGCTTGGTGATGAAGTTGATGACGCCGCCGATGGCGTCCGTGCCGTAGATGGCCGAAGCGCCGTCGCGCAGCACTTCGACACGTTCCAGGGCGGCGATTGGGATGATGTTCAGGTCGACGCTGGCGCCGTCATACGGATGGTTGGCGATGCGCCGGCCGTTGAGCAGGACCAGGGTCTTGTCGCCGCCCAGGCCGCGCAAGTCGGCGCTGGCCTGGCCGCCCGTGGGCAAGCCGCTGGTATTGCCGCCGACGGCATTGCCGCTGCCCATGCTGGAGGAATTGGAGGGGATCTTGCTGAGCACTTCCTGGGCCGTCGTCAGGCCCTGTTTGGCAAAATCCTCGGCCTTGAAGATGGACAGCGGCGTGGCCGTTTCCGAAACGAGGCGCTTGATGGAGGAACCGGTGACTTCGACGCGCTGCATGCTGCTCGTGTCGCTGGCTTCTTGCGCCAGCGCCTGCTGGCTGAACAGGCTGGCGGCAAGGCCGCCAGTGCAGATCAAACGGATGGAACGGGACAGGCGTGTTTCTCTGATCATGTTCAAGACTCCTGGAAAAGCGGTTGGCTAGAAGGGCAAGAACGGCCGCGCTGGTTGGCGCACCGAGAACATTGAAAAGTATTTATATCTTTTCAAGCGATCCACTGTAATGAGCTGCAAAAGTCCTTGTCAACATGGCATACAGGTTTGTGTGCCTAAACAACGCAGTGCACGATAGGCACTGATTTGGAACAAAGAAGGTGCATTTTGTGCCGCATTTTTGACGAGGCTGCCATCGCCCTCGCACGCAAAATAAAAAACGCCCGCTGCAGTGCAACGGGCGCGTTGGTGTGGATGGCATGACGATAGTGACGCAGCCTTGCCGGATGCTCAGGCTGCGCTTGGCAGCCTGGGCGGACGCTTAGAAGAACTTGTAGCTGGCGCCCAATTTGAAGTAGCGGCCGATGGCGCCGCTGGCATCCATCGGGTTGTAGCTCATGCCGCCGTAGGTCAGCGGGTCGAGCGGCGCGATCTTGTCGGTCACGTTGTTGATCGAGGCAAACAATTGCAATTGTTTGTTGACGTTCCAGCGGCTCGACAGGTCGAGCGTGGTGAACGAGGCGATCTTGCAACCGTTTGGCGCCGCTGTGCCGTCGGCCAGTTTGGAAGCGCACGGCTTGCCTTCAAACAGGATGTTCTTCATGTCCGAACGGTAGTTCAGCACACCGCTGACGTTCCAGTTGCCCAGGTCCCACGAGCCGGTCAGATTGATCTTGTCCTTCGGCGTGCCGGCGCAGTTGGAGGTGTCGCAATTGCCATGCGTGCCGGCGAACTGGTAGCGCACGGTGGACGACTCGGCCCGCACCCACGAAGCGATGTGGGTCCAGGTCAGGCCGAACGTGGCGCGGCCGTAGTCGCCCAGGCGCACGCGCTGCTTGACGTCCAGGTCGATCCCCTTGATCTCCGTGAAGCTGGAGTTGCGGTACGGCGCCTTGGTGATCAGCAAGGTGCCCGTGTTCGGCGTGACGACGCCATTGATGGTCAGGTTGTTGTCGGCGCGGATGGCCGTCGGCAGGGCGGCCGCTTCGTTGTACGGCAGCGGGTTGATCTCGTTTTCGCGCTTGATCTTCCAGGCATCGAGCGACAGGCTGGTATCGTTGAACGGATCCCACACCAGGCCCAGGGTGTAGCCCTTGGATTTTTCCGGCTTGAGGCTAGGGTCGCCGATCTTGACGGCCGCCACCTGCAGTTCGCAGTCGCTGGCATTGGCGCCCGGCAAGCGGGTGCCGCCCGGGCAGCGCACGGGATCGCTTACGGTCGAGGTGCCCGTCGATTGCGAATTGGCGTTGCTTTCGGCAGGGCCCGGCGCGCGGAAGCCTTCCGAATACGTGCCGCGCACGGCGAAGGTTTTCAGCGGCGTCCACTTGGCGCCCAGTTTCGGCGTGGTCGACGAGAAACGGTCATATTTGTCGTAACGCAAGGCGCCCGACAGTTCCACCGTCTTGATGACGGGCGCTAGTACTTCGAGGAACACGGCCGAGACTTTGCTGTCGCCCTTGGCTGCCACGTAGCTGGAGTTGATGGAACCGTTTTCCGTGCCCGACAGCGATGGATTGTCGAGCTTGTCGCGGCGGTGTTCCGCGCCCACGGCCAGGCCCAGTGCACCGCCGGGCAACTGCATCAGTTCGCGCGACGCCTTGAAGTCGATGATGTCGAGCTTGGTGGTGGAATCGGAGGTGGCGTTCGTCACCATGGCCGCGTACAGCGAGGCCGGATTCTTGCCCGCCTGCGCGCCGATGTAGTACGGGAAATACTTGCTGTTCGGATTGCCCAGCGCATCCTTGACGACGGCCATGTTCAGCATGTTGCTGTAATCGAGGTGCAGCTTCGATTCCGAATGCGTATAGCCGGCATCGTAGTCCCAGCCCATGGCGTTGCCCTTGACGCCGAGCACGATGCGGTTGAATTCGTTGTTGGCCTGGCGCGTGCTGGCGCCCACATCGAAGGCCTGGTAGCGCACGCGCACCGGCACGCCATACGGATTTTGCGGGTGGTTGGCGGCCAGCACGATGGTGGTGCCGGCGCCGGAACCGTAGTTGACGACGCCAGTCGGGCTGGTGGCGTTCGGCGGGAAGGCGATGGTCGGCGTGATCGATGGCGGTATCAGGGTGAAGGCCGTATCGCGCTTCGAGTAGCCCGCTTCCGCGTACACCTGGGTATCGGCATTGACTTGCCAGGTGCCGCGCGTGTACAGATTGATCGATTCGATCTTCGGCTGCATCGAGCGGAACTGGTCGTGGTGCCACAAACAGCCGCCCTTCGGATCTTGCGGTGAAGACACGGACAAGGTGGAGCAGCCGGGCAGCGCCACATAGTTGTTGGTGACGGGATCGCGGATCAGGCCCACCGGCGAGGCATTCGCGTCGTTGTTGCCATTGATGTAGCCGCCGGCGAACTGGGTGTTGATCGCATAGCCATACGGACGCAGGTCGGCCTTGCCTATCCATTTGCGGCCGGAGCGCTCGTTGTTCATCAGCATGTCCGATTTGGTGTATTCGGCATTGAGGACGACATTGAATTTATCCGTATCCAGGTTGCCCTTGCCGAAGGTCAGCGAGGCGCGGTGCTGCTTGGCGTCGCTGTCGCCGGAAATGCCCGTGTCGCCTTTCAGGGTCAGGCCTTCGAAGTCCTTGCGCAGGATGATGTTGACGACGCCGGCGATGGCGTCCGCGCCGTAGGTCGAGGAGGCGCCGTCTTTCAGGATTTCGATGCGCTCGACGATCTGCATCGGCACGGTGGACAGGTCGGTAAAGCTCTTCTGGCCGTCATCGGCGCGCGCGAACGGCGCCATGCGGCGGCCATTGAGCAAGACCAGGGTCGAGGTGGCGCCCAGGCCGCGCAGCGAGATGGCCGTGGAGCCGGCGGCAAAGCCGTTGCCGAAGCCCGTCGGCAGGGAGCCGGCGCCATCGGCGGTCAGGGTTTGCAGGTATTCGGCGACGGTGGCCTTGCCCGATTTCATCAAGTCGTCGCGGGTGATGACCTGTACCGGCGATGCGGTCTCGGCCGTGGCCCGTTTGATGCTCGATCCTGTAATTTCCACACGTTGTACATTGGCGTCTTGCGCCATTGCCGGCGCAGCCATCATGCCTAGGCTGAGCGCTGCTACGCTACCCGAAAAAATCAGGCGTACGGAGCGGGACATCACTGTTTCCATCATCATTCTCAAACTCCGAAAGTGTGCTCGGCTGGCCCTTGTGCGGCACAGCTTTGCCAGGGTGATAAAGATTGCTGCGTCGGCAATCGCTGTGGATCAAACGGCATATCGTGTGAGTTGCCGCCATTGATAAGACCATTTGCCGTGAAACCTTGTCAACGCGCAAATGGGACATTTCGGGATGGAAACAACAGTGTTTTTTATAATGTTTGAGTGTTTCAGTATTAGCAATTATTTTGATGCTGCACTGCGCTATGCGTTTTCTGCCCGCCGATAAAAAGTGCGCTCATTCACGGACATAAGGGTTTCCACCAATGCGCTTTTGCGCGGCATTGGCCGGGCTATGTTGCGGTGCGGCAAATTTCCCCGGTAGCGCCGGTGCTTGTTGCTGCGCACGCCAGAAGTGCCGCGGCTTTTCGCCCGGCGAACAGAATATGCGTTATCGTTACGCGTTTTCCAGCGCGTCAATGCATCGGCGCGGCTGGCTGCGAACAAGGCATAGATCTTGCGAGGATGGACTGGTTTTGGCGGTGGAATCCTGTATCCCAGGGGGAAGCCAGTACAAGCGCACCAATACGGTGCGACAGATAATCGAGATGAAGGGTATTACATGAAGTCACCATGGATGCGGCGCGTGGCGCTGCTCGCCTGCCTGGCCACCCTGCCGCTGGCCGCCGTTGCCGCGGCGGCAGATGCCACCTCTGCCCCCGCGGCCGAGCCGGTCAAAACCTTGCGCTATATCCTGCCGGCCGCCGAGACTGGCTTCGATCCGGCCACCGCGCGCGACCTGTATTCGAACCACATCACGCAGGCCGTCTTCGACACCCTGTACACCTATGATTACCTGGCGCGCCCCGTCAAGGTGGTGCCCGGTGCGGCCGCCGCCATGCCGGAAGTGTCGGCCGACGGCAAGACCTACACCATCCGCCTGAAAAAAGGCATCCTGTACACGCCCGACGCCGCGTTTGGCGGCAAGCGCCGTGAACTGACGATGGCCGATTACGTCTATTCGTGGAAGCGCCTGTTCGATCCGCGCCTGGCCTCGCCGCACAGCTGGCTGTTCGAAGGCAAGGTGGTGGGACTGGACGACCTGGCCAAGGACGCGGCCAAGTCGAACAAGCTCGACTACAGCAAGAAGGTGGCCGGCCTGGAAATCCTCGACCCGTACACCTTGCGCATTTCACTGACCAAGACCGATTTCAATTTCCCCATGATCCTCGCCTACGTGCCCACGTCCGCCGTGGCGCGCGAAGTGGTGGAAAAGTATGGCGACGTGAAGGGCGAAGTGGGCTCGAATCCCGTCGGGACCGGCTACTACACCTTGGGTGAATGGACGCGCGGCAACCGCATCGTCCTGAACCGCAACCCGCAGCACTTGCCGGAAACGTGGAATTTCCTGGCTGGCGACGATCCCGACGACCAGCGCATCGTGCGCCAGATGCAGGGCAAGCGCATTCCCGCCATCGACCGCATCGAAATTTCCGTGATGATCGAAGACCAGTCGCGCTGGCTGTCATTCCAGAGCGGCGGCACGGACGTGTTCTGGCTCGATGGCCCGCTGGCGCCGAAAGCGCTGCTCAACGGCAAGCTGCGTCCCGAGCTGGCGGAGAAGGGCGTGCAACTGTCGCGCTTGCTGGACCCGGAAATCAGCTATTACTACTGGAACATGCAAGACCCTGTATTAGGAGGCTTCGGCAAGGAAAAGATCGCCCTGCGCCGCGCCATTGCCATGGCGCACAATATCGATGAAGAAATCCGCATCATCTGGAATGGCCAGGCCAAGCGCCTCGACTATCCGATCCCGCCCGGCGTCGTCGGCTACGATCCGCACTACAAATCCCTGCTGCAATACGATCCCGTGCTGGCGAATAAACTGCTGGACAAATTCGGCTACAAGAAGGGCGCCGATGGCTGGCGCACTTTGCCTGATGGAAAGCCGCTGCTGATCCGCTACGCTTCGCGCAATGAAGCCAATGGCGTGCTGCAGGCGGAAATGTGGCGCAAGACCTACAACTCGCTGGGCATCCGCATGGAAAACGACCGCATGATCTTTTCCGACATTCTGAAAACGGAAAAGCAGTGCAAGATGCAGACGCGCACGGCGCCGTGGCTGGCCGATTATCCGGACGGCGACAACTTCATGCAGCTGTTCTACGGCCCGAACACGCACCAGAACAACAATGGCTGCTACCAAGATCCAGAATACGACAAGTGGTACGCAGCCAGCCAGGCCATGCCAGCCAGTCCCGAGCGTGACGAGCTGTTCCACAAGATGGCGCGCCGCCTGGAAGTGAACGCGGGCGCCCTGATCGGCTATGCGCGCTACCGCAATATGCTGGCGCAAAAGTCGGTGCAAGGCTACAAGAAGCACCCGATCCTGTTCCAGGAATGGGCCTTCATGGATATCGACAGCACGGGTGCGCCGGTTGCTACTCCGGCCCCCGCTGCTAAATAAGCGCGGCTTATAAAAACAAGGAATCATTATGTTCGCTTATATCCTGCGACGTCTGTGGCAGATGCTGCCCACCATGCTGGGCGTCGTCCTGCTGGTCTTCATCCTGTTCAACTGGGTGGGCGGCGATCCCGCCTACATCCTGGCCGGCAAGATGTCTAGTGCGGAAAGCATCGCCAACATCCGCCGCCAGCTCGGTGTCGACCAGCCGTATTACGTGCAACTGTGGATCTTCATCAAGCAGATCGTCACGTTCGACTTCGGCCAGAGCTGGGCGACGGGGGAATCCGTGTCGCACATCATCACTTCGCGCCTGGGGCCGTCGATGATGGTCCTGATCCCGCTGACCGTGCTGGAAACGTTCTTTGGCGTGGCGCTGGCGCTGGCGATCGCTTTCGTGCGCGGCTCGCTGACGGACCGCGCCGTCATGATCGCCTGCACGGTGGGCATGTCGATTTCCATTCTCGTCTACATCATCGTCTTCCAGTACGGCTTTGCTTATAAACTGGGCCTGTTCCCCGTGCAGGGCTGGGGCGACAGCTTCTGGGAAAACCTGCTGCGCTATTCGACCTTGCCGATCTTGATCGGCCTGGCTGTCTCGATCGCGCCGACCCTGCGCCTGTTCCGCACCTTCGTGCTCGACGAGGCGAACCAGGATTACGTGCGCACGGCGCGCGCCAAGGGCCTCAAGGAAGGCCGCATCATGTGGGTGCACGTGCTGCGCAACGCCGGCATTCCCATCATTACCTATGTGATGTCGAACTTGCCGGCCCTGCTGATCGGCGCTTTCCTGCTCGAGCGCTTCTTCGGCATCCCCGGCATCGGGCGTGAAGTGATCCTGGCCGTCGAGCGCAGCGACTTTCCGGTGATCAAGGCGATCACCGTGTACGTTGCCGCCGCCACCATGCTCTTCAACCTGCTCACCGACCTGCTGTACCAGGCGGTCGATCCTCGCGTACAACTGAAGTAGAAAGAGACGATGTCGAAACCTCATACATCGCCCGGCCTGTGGGCCCTGGCGTGGCGCCGTTTGCGCGGTGACAAGATTGCAATGGTATCGCTGGCCGTGGTCGGCGCTTTTTTCCTGCTGGTACTGGCGTCCGCCAGCGGCCTGGTGGCCTCGAACTGGGAAGACGAAGTGGCTGTCAGCTACGCGCCGCCCACGTTTGTGGGCGCCGACAAGGACGTGGCCGCCGACGGCGCCATCCCCCTGGCCGATGAGCGCAGCGCGCCCACACCCGTCAACGTGCTCGATCCGCTGGCCGACGATATCGCCGAACTGCGCGCCCAGATGGGTAGTAATCCATCGGCTGGCGTGGAGATGTACGGTGTCACCGACCCGCTGGCTGACGACTTGACGGCCTTGCGCGCCGGCATGGGCAAGGCCAAGAAACTCGTCACGCACAAGGCGGCGACACTGCCGTTCGGCGCCGACAAGTGGGGCCATGACATCATCCAGAAAACCATCAAGGGCGGTGAAACGTCGATCGTCGTGGGCCTGGTGGCGGCTTTGCTGGCCGTCGTGCTGGGAACCTTGTTTGGCGCCGTGTCGGGCTACTTCGGCGGCGTCGTCGATGACTTCTTCAACTGGTTCTACAGCATCTTCACGTCGATCCCGTCGATCCTGATGATCCTGACGGTGGCGGCCGTGCTGCAACAGAAGGGCGTGCTGACCATCGTGCTGATCCTTGGCTTGACGGGCTGGACGGGGCCGTACCGTTTGATCCGCGCCGAATACATCAAGCACAAGGCGCGCGAATACGTGATGGCGGCCGATGCGATCGGCGCCTCGCACTGGCGCAAGATGTTTTCCCACATCTTCCCGAACGTAAGCCACGTGGCCCTGGTGCAAATGTCGATCCTGGTCGTGGGCTTCATCAAGGCGGAAGTGATTCTGAGTTTCCTCGGCTTTGGCGTGCCGGTGGGCACCGTGTCGTGGGGCAGCATGCTCAACGAGGCACAAAATGAACTGATCCTGGGCAAATGGTGGCAACTGACGGCCGCCGCCACGGCGATGGCCGTGCTGGTGACGGCGTTCTCGCTGTTTACCGATGCCTTGCGCGATGCGCTCGACCCCAAAGTGAAATAGGAGTTGCTCATGGACCAGAATAACCTGTTGGAAGTGCGCGACCTGCGCGTCACCTTCCGCCTGGACAAGAAGACCACGTTCGAAGCCGTCAAGGGCATCTCGTTCAACGTGCCGCGCAACAGCACCGTCGCCCTGGTGGGCGAATCGGGCAGCGGCAAGTCCGTCAGCTCGCTGGCCGTGATGGGCTTGTTGCCGCCGGATAACACCATCATCGACCCCGCCTCGAGCATTTATTTCGGCGGGCGCGATTTGCTGCAACTGTCGATCGCCGAGCGGCGCACCATGTGCGGCAAGGATATCTCGATGATCTTCCAGGAGCCGATGTCGTCGCTCAATCCCGTGTTTACGGTCGGCTTCCAGATCGCCGAAGTGTTGCGCCAGCACATGGGCATGAACCGCAAGCAGGCGCGGGCGCGCACCCTGGCGCTGCTCGAAGAAGTGGGCATTCCCGACCCGGCCACGAAGATCGACGCCTACCCGAGCCAGATGTCGGGCGGCCAGCAGCAGCGCGTGATGATCGCCATGGCGATCGCCTGCGAACCGAAACTCTTGATCGCGGACGAACCGACGACGGCGCTGGACGTGACGATCCAGAAGCAGATCATGGACTTGATCGCGGCGCTGCAAAAGAAACACCAGATGTCCGTGCTCTTCATTACCCATGACCTGGGCCTGGTGGGGGAGATCGCCGACCAGGTGATCGTCATGCGCCACGGCGAAGTGCGCGAGACGGGCGAGGTGCGGCAAGTGTTCGAGGCGCCGCAAGACAGTTATACCAAGGCCCTGCTGCATTGCCGCCCATCGCTTGACGAGCGCCCGTGGCGCCTGCCCGTGATTGCCGATTATATGGAGGGCAAGGCCGGCCCCGGCGTCGAGGTGAAACAGCGCACGCGCGGCTATACGCCGGGCGACGAGCCCGTGCTGGTGGTCAATAATCTGAGCAAGAGCTTTTATACGCGCGAAGGCCTGTTCGGCAAGCGCGAATTCCAGGCCGTCAAGGATGTGTCGTTCACTTTGCCGCGCGGCAAGACCCTGGGCGTGGTGGGCGAGTCCGGCTCCGGCAAGACGACGGTGGGCCTGACCCTGCTGCGCCTGCACCAGGCAACGGGCGGCACGGCCATGTTCCACGGCAAGGATTTGATTGCCATGCCGAACAGGGAGTATCTGCCCTATAAACGCCGCATCCAGATCATCTTCCAGAATCCGTATGCGTCCCTGAATCCCCGCTTTACGGTGGGGCAGATCTTGCTCGAACCGATGCGCATCCACAACATCGGCGCCGATGACAAGGAACGCATCGCCAAAGCCTATTGGCTGCTCGACAAGGTCGGCTTGCCGGAACAGGCCTTCCACCGCTATCCGCACGAGTTCTCGGGCGGCCAACGCCAGCGTATCGCCATTGCCCGCTGCCTGACCATGCAGCCGGAAATCCTCGTCTGCGACGAATCCGTGTCGGCGCTGGACGTGTCCGTGCAGGCGCAGGTGCTCAATCTGTTGCAGGACTTGCAGGATGAATTCGGTCTGTCCTACATCTTCATTTCGCACGACTTATCCGTGGTGAAATACATCGCCGACCAGGTGATGGTGATGCACAAGGGGCAAGTGGTGGAACTGGCCGATTCGGATGAGCTGTACCGCAATCCCGTGCATCCGTACACGCGCACCCTGCTCAGCGCCATACCGAAGGGCGTGCAAATCTAAACACGCTTTTACGGTAAGATAGCGGCCATGCCCAACCTCATTTATCTGCTCGAACATTACGGTGTCCTGATTGTCTTTGGCATCGTGCTGGTGGAGCAGCTCGGCCTGCCGATTCCCGCCTTTCCCATCCTCGTGGTGGCGGGAGCGCTGGCCGTCGATGGCGACATGAATGGGGCGCTGGTGCTGGCCGCCGCATTGAGTGCCTGCCTGATCAGCGACTTTACGTGGTTCCGCGCGGGCCGCCATTTCGGCAAGCGCATCCTGCGGCTGCTGTGCCGCATCTCGCTGTCGCCCGATTACTGCGTCAGCCAGACGGAAGACAAATTCAAGCGCTGGGGCCCGAAAGCCCTGATCGTCTCCAAGTTCGTGCCGGGATTCAATACCGTGGCCGCGCCCATGTCGGGCGCGCTGGGTACGCCGCCTGGCCTGTTCTTCCTGTACGCGGGCCTGGGCGCCTTGCTGTGGAGCGGCACGGGCATCGTCGTCGGCGTGATTTTCCATGCCAGCGTGCAGCAGGTGCTCGATTTGCTCAGCACCATGGGCAGCACGGCCTTGCTGATGCTGGCGACCTTGCTGGGCTTGTTCCTGCTGTACAAATTCCTCGAACGCCGGCGTTTCCGCCAGGCCTTGCAGATCGAGCGCATCGGCATCGATGAATTGCTCGAACTCATAGAGCAGGGCGAAGAGCCGCTGATGGTCGACGCGCGCAGCGCCACGGCGCAGGCGCTGGAACCGGCCGTGCCGGGCGCCTTGTTCTTCAATGGCAAGGAACCCGTGCCCGCCATGATCGCCATGGACAAGGACCGCCACATCATCGTGTATTGCAGCTGCCCCAACGACGTGACGGCCGCGCAAGTGGCCAAGCTGCTGCACCAGCACGGCTTCCACCGGGCCAAGCCCCTGCATGGCGGCCTCGATGCCTGGAACGCCGCCTACCGCTCGGACCAGCCGGCCCCCGCCAGCTTGCTGGGCGAAGGCTTGCCCTCCTGATCTGCGCTGCCTCCGGTACGCCAGGCGGGCAATAAAAACGGTAGTAATAATACGAAAACACCTTTGCGGCGCCGTCAGGACGGCAGCGACGCACCAGCGCTGCCGTGTACAAAGCGGCTTTGCGCAAACTCCGGCATACTCTGTTTTCAGGGCGACTCCTGCTGCTGTGCAGCATGCTTTTCTCGCGCCTGATGAGTGCAAGCACTTACTATAAATCATTGTTTCTAAGCAATTTTGGCATTGCCTGTTGCATTTGGAGTGGAACTACCAATAAAGGCTTGTTTTGATGTACTTAAACTACAAACTTTGCTTGCCTCCGGGCGCATTCATCCTTTAAGCTTGGCGTCCCATGCGTCCCACTTCATCATTTAAAATCATGAGCGCTTCGTCTTCACCCGTACTGCCGACTTCCGCCTTCGCCGATGGGCCGCGCCTGCTGGCCGACGTGGGCGGCACCAATGCCCGTTTCGCCCTGGAAGTGGCCGCTGGCCACATCACCCTGGTGGAAGTGTTGCCCTGTGCCGATTACCCGAGCCTGTCCGCCGCCCTGCAAGCCTACCTGGCCCTGCCGCACATCGCTGCCGCCGGCGGGCAAGCCGTGCGTCATGCCGTGATCGCCATCGCCAACCCGGTCGACGGCGATTTCCTCAGCATGACGAACCATCACTGGTCGTTCTCGATCCGCGCCATGCGCGAAGAGTGCGGTTTCACGACCCTGGACGTGGTCAACGATTTCACGGCCCTGGCACGCGCCTTGCCGCAGCTATCAAACGAGCAAAAGCACCAGGTGGGCGCGGGCACGGCCCGTCCGAACACGGCCATCGGCCTGATCGGGGCCGGCACGGGCCTGGGCGTGTCGGGCCTGATTCCGTCGCATGGCGGCTGGATCGCCCTGCAAAGCGAAGGCGGCCACGTCAGCTTTGCGCCGTTCAATGAAGTGGAAGTGAGCATTCTGCAATTCGCCTGGCGCGAATACGAGCACGTCTCGGCCGAACGCCTGATTTCCGGCGATGGCCTGGAACTGATCTACCGCGCCCTGGCCGATCGCGCCGGCGTGCCGGCGGAAGACTTGCCTGCTGCGGAAATCACGCGCCGCGCGCTGGCTGGCGAATCCCAGCTGTGCGACGACGTCATCGAAGCGTTCTGCTGCATGCTGGGCACCGTGGCAGGCAACGTCGCCGTCACCCTGGGTGCGCTGGGCGGTATTTATATCGGCGGCGGCATCGTGCCACGCCTGGGCGCGCGTTTCGACCGCTCCGGTTTCCGCGCCCGCTTCGAGCGCAAGGGCCGCTTCGCCAATTATGTCTCGCAAGTGCCGACCTTCGTCATCACGGCGCAGTACCCAGCTTTCTTGGGCGCATCGGCCATTCTCTCGGAGAAACTCGCCTCCCAGTGATGCGCGAGCAGGGGCGATATGTCGCGCCAGGGCCGGGTAAAACGCGTGTTTTACCCGGTTTTGCGCTTTTCCGCTTTTTATCAGGTACAATTGGCATCGTTGGATGAAACGACGACTGTCGCTCTCCTGTTTGGCTGGTTCGCCGCCACGGGAAAAGCAGCTGCTCCGGAGATCGTTTCATTGCTGGTTACTTAGTGAAGGTTAATTAAGGCCAGCACCATGGATGGCAGGACTTTCACTGCATCCGCTTTAGTCCCGCTTTGCGCGCATCGGCCAAGGCGTCGGAAAAACAGCCTCAACTAGTAACCCAGCACGGCGTCATCATCGATGTCTGCCATCTGTTACGTTGAAATGAACGTTTTTGATTTCTTTCTCTGCATACGAATTGCAACACACATCCGCACAGAATTGCTATGAATACAATTGAGGCTAAAAAAGTCCTCGAAACCGCGTTGCTGTGCGCTCGTGAGTCGCTGACGATCCACAGCTTGAAAAAGCTGTTCGTCGATGCGGACGAGAATGGTCGCGTGCGCGGTGTCGGCGTCGGTGCCGACACGATCAAGCAATTGCTGGAAGAGTTGCGGCAGGAGTGGGAAGGGCGCGGCATCGAGATCGTCAGTCTGGCGTCGGGCTGGCGCTTTCAAAGCCGCCCGGAAATGAAGATGTATCTCGATCGCATGACGCCCGAGCGGCCGCCCAAGTATTCGCGGGCGACCCTGGAAACGCTCGCCATCATCGCTTACCGCCAGCCGGTGACGCGTGGCGATATCGAGGAAATTCGCGGCGTTGCCGTCAATTCGCAGACGATCAAGATGCTGGAAGACCGTGGCTGGGTCGACGCCATCGGCTACCGCGACGTGGTGGGACGGCCGGCCTTGCTGGCCACCACCAAGCAGTTTTTGGATGACCTGGGTTTGCAATCGCTGTCCCAGCTGCCGCCGTTGCAGCAAATCAGCGAGATGCAGGGCAATGGGCTCGAAGCCCTGGAAGCGGCCCTGCAGGAAAATTTTGACAAGGCAAGCAATGAGCTTGTCCCCCAGCTTGGTGCAGGTAGCAATACGGCTGTGACAGATGTAGATGTGACAGCAAGCCTTGATGCCGGCCCCGATGCTTCGCCCACGGACGAAGCCTACACTCACGACCCTGCGCCAGAACTAACGGTTGACGCTGCGCCAGGTCAGCACAGCCAAGAAACGAAGAATGAATAATCCGAACACACCCGAGACAGTAACCGCCAGCGACGAAGCCATCGTTGCCAAGCCCAAGCGCCGCACCAAGGCCCAGATCGAAGCCGATACGGCCGCTGCCGTTGCTGCAGGCGACACCGCCGCTGCCAAGCCGAAGCGCCGCACCAAAGCCGACGTGGCCGCCGCCGCGCCCGTCGCCGCCGCTGCTGGCGATGCTGCTGCCGACGCTGCGCCAGCCGCCAAGAAAACCCGCGCCAAGCCTGCCCTGAAGGCCGTGGCCGACGCCGCGGAAGCGGCTGCCGAGGCAGTCGCCGCCCCTGCGCCGCGTCCGCCGCGCGCCCGTGCCGCCGCCAAGGCTGCTGCCGCCGTCGCTGAAACGGCGCCCGAAGCCGTCGCTGACAAGCCGGCCGAAGCGCGCCCGACCCGCGGTCCGCGCCAGATGCGTGGCGTGCAGGCGGAGCGCGCACTGCGCCAGCCGCCGCGCGCCGAAGCGCCGCAGGCGGCCGAAGCTGCGCCTGCTGCCGCAGAGCAAGCCGCCGCGCCTGTCGCCGATGTGTTCGATGCCGAAGGCAACCTTGTTTCCGGTCCGCGCCTGCCGCGCGGTCCGCGCAACGACGTGCCGGGTGCTGGCAAGAATGCCGGCAAGAGCCGTAAAAAGGGCAAGGGCCGCCAGGCTGCGCCAGGTAAGCTCAGCGACGCTGATGCTGTCTTCTCGTTCGTTACCTCCGACGCGTTCGACAGCGAAGAGGGCGGCACGGGCCGCATGCAGAAAGTGGCCGTGCGCCGCGACCTGACGTCCGACGACGACGCGCCGAAGCTGCACAAGGTGCTGGCCGAAGCCGGTCTCGGTTCGCGCCGCGACATGGAAGACCTGATCATTTCGGGTCGCGTGTCCGTGAATGGCGAGCCGGCCCACATCGGCCAGCGCATCCTGCCGAGCGACCACGTGCGCATCAACGGCAAGTTGATCCAGCGCCGCGTCAGCAAGAAGCCGCCGCGCGTCTTGGTGTACCACAAGCCGGCCGGCGAAATCGTCAGCCACAACGACCCGGACGGCCGTCCATCCGTGTTCGACCGCCTGCCGACCATGAAGGCGGGCAAATGGCTGGCCGTTGGCCGCCTCGATTTCAACACGGAAGGCTTGCTGCTGTTTACCACCTCCGGTGACCTGGCCAACCGTCTGATGCACCCGCGCTACGGCATCGACCGCGAGTACGCCGTGCGTACCCTGGGCGAGCTGGAAGAGGGCATGCGCCAGAAGCTGCTGGCCGGCGTCGAGCTGGAAGACGGCCTGGCGCAGTTCTCGAAGATCGCCGATGGCGGCGGCGAGGGCATCAACAAGTGGTACCGCGTGGTGATCGGCGAAGGCCGTAACCGCGAAGTGCGCCGCATGTTCGAAGCCATCGGCCTGACCGTGTCGCGTCTGATCCGTACCCGCTACGGCGCGATGACCCTGCCGAGCGGCCTGAAACGCGGCCGCTGGGAAGAAATGGATGAAAACACCGTGCGCGATCTGTTGACCGCCTACGGCATTGAAAAGAAAATGCCGGCATCGGGCGACCCCCGTGCCGCTGGCGCCGCCAAGGGCCGCGAAGCGCGCAAGGCCAGCCGCGATGACGAGCCGAATGGCAACCGCATCGATGTAAGCAACCGCAACGCCGATCCGTTCCCGGTCGCGCCGCGCCGTGGCCAGCCGCAAGGCCAGTTTGCCCGTCCGCAAGGCCAGGGCCGCCCAGGCGGCACCGGCCGTCCAGGCGAAGCGCGTGGCCCTGGCCGCGGCCAGCCGCAAGGTCCGTTCCAGGGCGGCCAGCCCCGTTCGTCGGCATCGTTCGAGGGCGCGCCGCAAGGCCAGGGTCGTCCGCCGCGTGCGGCAGGCCAGGGCCAGGGCCAGGGCCGTCCGGCCGGTGGTGGCGAAGGCCGCGCACCGCAGCGCGGTCCGCGCCAGCCCGATCCGCTGCAAACGGCATTCGGCTTTGCCAACACGGGTCCGCGCCGCAATGCGGGCGGTGGCGCCGGTGGACAAGCGCGTTCCGGTGGCCAGCCGCGTGGCGGCATGGATCGTGGCGGCATGGATGGCATGCCGCGCCGCCGCAGCAAAGGTTAATCGGAAGAGTTTCTTCTTGCGCGCCCGCTGATCTGCCGCGGGTGCGCGCTCTTGTAACTGTTGTAAGCCGGGCCGCTCCTCGTGTGCGGCATTGCGGCGAAGTTAATAAGAGGTTATAATCTGCAGCCTAATAAAAGTTCTCCGCAGGGTTGTTTGGTGGGGAGTGCTTTCATCTGGTTGGGGAAATACAAGAAGATGGGCAGATGCCCATTTTTTTTTTGTTGAACCGTTTGTAATGGCTCCGCAAGGGGCCATATATGACTTGAATGCGTGTTTTTGCATGGTGTCGGCGCTCATTGCGGTGCTGTCATGCCGAAAACGGGCCTTATTTCTGGAGAATTTCTTGCAGCAGTTGGGATTAATTGAAAAGACAGTTACTGGTCTGGGCTATGAGCTCGTTGATGTCGAACGTGCCGAGCGCGGACTGCTGCGCGTCTTTATTGATTTCAGCGCCGCCGATGCCGCTGAAAAAGGTCCGATCACGGTCGAAGACTGTGCCACGGTGAGTCACCAGTTATCGCATGTGTTGACGGTAGAGAACGTTCCTTACGAGCGTCTCGAGATTTCTTCCCCGGGTCTCGATCGTCCGGTGCGCAAGCTGGAAGACTTCGTCCGTTTCGCAGGCCAGGAAATCATCGTCAAGCTGACTGTGGCGATGCCGGGTACGAACAACCGGAAATCGTTCCAGGGGATTCTGCAAGAACCCGTGGGCGATAAATTGTCGTTGGAATTTGAAGGTAAGGATGGTCCGGCGATGTTGGAGTTTACGCTCGCCGATGTGGATAAGGCACGCTTGGTGCCGCAGGTGGTTTTTAAGGGACGCAAAGCATGAGCCGCGAAGTTTTATTATTGGTTGACGCGCTGGCGCGCGAAAAAAACGTCGATAAAGATGTCGTCTTCGGCGCCCTCGAATTCGCGTTGGCGCAAGCCACGAAGAAACGGTATGAGGGTGAGGTAGACATCCGCGTTTCGATCGACCGCGAAACGGGCGAATTCGAATCGTTCCGCCGCTGGCACGTCGTGCCCGATGAAGCGGGCCTGCAATTGCCGGATCAGGAGATCCTGCATTTCGAGGCAAAAGAACAGATTTCCGATATCGAAGTCGATGACCACATCGAAGAACCGATCGAATCCGTCGAATTCGGCCGCCGTTTCGCCCAGGATACCAAACAGGTCGTCCTGCAGCGCGTACGTGACGCCGAACGCGAACAGATTCTGGTCGACTTCCTGGAACGCGGCGATTCGCTCGTCACCGGCACCATCAAGCGCATGGAACGCGGCGACGCCATCGTTGAATCGGGCAAGATCGAAGCGCGTCTGCCACGCGACCAGATGATCCCGAAAGAGAATCTGCGTATCGGCGACCGTGTGCGTGCCTTCATCTTGCGTATCGACCGCAACATGCGCGGCCCGCAAGTGATTCTGTCGCGCACCGCGCCGGAATTCATCATGAAGCTGTTCGAACTGGAAGTGCCTGAAATCGAGCAAGGCATGCTGGAAATTAAATCCGCAGCCCGCGATGCCGGCGTGCGCGCCAAGATCGCCGTCTACACGGCCGACAAGCGCATCGACCCGATCGGTACTTGCGTCGGCATGCGCGGTTCGCGCGTGCAGGCTGTCACCGGCGAACTCGGTGGCGAACGTGTCGACATCGTGCTGTGGTCGGAAGATCCGGCGCAGTTCGTCATCGGCGCCCTGGCGCCGGCGAACGTGTCGTCGATCATGGTCGATGAAGAAAAACACGCGATGGATGTCGTCGTGGATGAAGAAAACCTGGCGATCGCGATTGGCCGTTCCGGCCAGAACGTACGCCTGGCCTCGGACCTGACCGGCTGGAAGATCAACATCATGACGGCCGAAGAATCGGCTGACAAAGCTGCCCAGGAAACGGCTGCCGTGCGCATCCTGTTCATGGAAAAGCTCGATGTCGACCAGGAAGTGGCCGATATTCTGGTGGAAGAAGGTTTCGCCAGTCTGGAAGAAATCGCTTACGTGCCAATTTCCGAAATGCTGGAAATCGAATCGTTTGACGAAGATACCGTCAATGAACTCCGTACCCGTGCGCGTGATGCGCTGGTTACCGAAGCGATTGCTTCGGAAGAGGGTCTGGAAGGCATGGACGAGGCGTTGGTGGGTCTGGAAGGCATGGACCGCATTACCGCCGGCAAGCTGGGTCTGGCTGGTATCAAGACCGTTGAAGCATTTGCAGCACTGGCATACGACGAATTTGGCGCAATCCTGGCCTTGTCTGCGGACCGTGCGCGTGAACTGATTACAAGTGAATTTAAAGATGTGACCGACGATGAGATGAAGTTGGTTGACTCGAAATACGACGATCGTGCCAAGGCGTTGCAAGCCAAGGCATGGAGTCTGGCCGAATCCGCAAAGGCTTAATTTGAGTATCTTTATCATCTCCGCGACACATAGAAAAGAGGACTGAATGGCGAGTAACAACGTAGCCCAATTTGCCACCGAACTGAAGATGCCTGCAGATTTGCTGCTGACGCAGCTGCGTTCTGCCGGCGTCGAGAAAAGTTCGACGTCAGATCCATTGTCGAAAGATGATAAGGACAAGCTTTTGGATCATCTGCGCCGCACACACGGCGCAGCGGCTGACACAGAAAAGAAAAAAATCACCGTGACCCGCAAGGAAACGACTGAGATCAAGCAAGCTGACGCCACCGGCAAATCGCGCACCATCCAGGTGGAAGTGCGCAAGAAACGCACTTTCGTCCAGCGTGACGAAGCTGCGCCGGTCGCGGCAGAACCAGTCGCGCCTGCCGCACCGGTGATCGATCCCGCCGACGTGGCGCGCCGTGAAGAAGAAGCCCGTAAACAGGCTGAACTGATCGCCCGCCAGGAAGCCGATCTGCGCGAAAAGCAAGAACGTCTGGCCAAGCTCGACGCGGAAAAAGAAGCCCAGGCGAAAGCCACGCAACAGGCTGAACTGGCTGCGAAGAAAGAAGCTGAAGCAGAAGCGAAGAAAGCCGCTGCCAAAGCTGCTGCCGCGCCTGCCGCCAGCGCCGCTGCGCCTGTCGTTGACGACGCCGCCGCCGAAGCGAAAAAAGCTGCTGCCGCTGAAGAAGCGAAGAAGAAAGCGGCTGCCGCTGCTGTTGCCGCCAAGGAAGCCGCTGACAAAGCGGAAGCCACCGAGCGTGCACGCAAGGCCGTTGCCGACGAAGTGGCCCAGATCAAGGCCATGATGAACGCGCCACGCCGCGCCATCAAGGCACCGGAACCCGTACCGGTTCCCGTCAAGCCGAAGGCGCCGGAAGGCACCCTGCACAAGCCTGCTGACAAGAAACCTGGCGACAAGCCGGGCGACAAGAAGCCTGCTGTTGCAGACAAGAAATCGATCAAGTCGGCCAATGTGTCGTCCACCTGGTCCGATGACGCGAAAAAACGCGGCACCACCGGTGGTCCCAAGCCACGCGGCAATAGCGGCCCAGGCGGCCGTGACAGCTGGCGCGGTGGCGCGAAGGGCCGTCGCCCGACGCACCATGACGACCGTGAATCGAACTTCCAGGCTCCTACGGAAGCCGTCGTCAAAGACGTGCACGTACCGGAAACGATCACCGTGGCCGAACTGGCGCACAAAATGTCCGTCAAGGCATCCGAAGTCATCAAGCATTTGATGAAGTTGGGCCAGATGTGCACGATCAACCAGGTGCTGGACCAGGAAACCGCCATGATTCTGGTGGAAGAAATGGGCCACAAGGCGTTCGCCGCCGAACTGGACGATCCGGAAGCGCTGCTGGCGGATGTGGGCGAACACGCTCACTTCGAAACCAAGCCACGCGCACCGGTGGTCACCGTCATGGGTCACGTCGACCACGGCAAGACCTCGTTGCTCGATTACATCCGTCGCGCCAAGGTTGCATCCGGCGAAGCCGGTGGCATTACGCAGCATATCGGCGCTTACCACGTCGATACGCCACGCGGCATGATCACCTTCCTCGACACCCCGGGCCACGAAGCGTTTACCGCGATGCGTGCCCGTGGCGCCAAGGCAACCGACATCGTCATTCTGGTGGTTGCCGCCGACGATGGCGTGATGCCGCAAACGAAAGAAGCGATTGCCCATGCGAAAGCAGCCGGCGTACCGCTGGTGGTGGCGATCAACAAGGTCGACAAACCGGGCGGCAACGTGGACCGCGTGACGCAGGAACTGGTCGCAGAACAAGTCGTGCCGGAAGAATACGGTGGTGAATCGCCATTCGTGCCGGTGTCGGCCAAAACGGGTCAAGGTATCGACGACCTGCTGGAACAAGTGCTGTTGCAAGCCGAAGTGCTGGAACTGACGGCGCCGGTCGATGCGCCTGCGCGCGGCCTGGTAGTCGAGGCGCGTCTGGACAAGGGCCGTGGTCCTGTCGCGACGATCCTGGTGCAGTCCGGTACCCTGAAACGCGGCGACGTGATTCTGGCTGGCTCTTCGTATGGCCGTGTTCGCGCCATGCTGGACGAGAACGGCAAGTCGATCGCTGAAGCGGGTCCTTCGATTCCGGTCGAAATCCAGGGTCTGACGGAAGTGCCGGTTGCCGGTGAAGAAGTCGTCGTCATGGCTGACGAGCGCAAAGCGCGTGAAATCGGTCTGTTCCGTCAAGGTAAGTTCCGCGACGTGAAACTGGCGAAACAGCAAGCTGCGAAACTGGAAAACATGTTCGACCAGATGGCCGAAGGCGAAGTGAAAAACTTGCCGTTGATCATCAAAACCGACGTGCAAGGTTCGCAAGAAGCGCTGGTCGGTTCGTTGCAGAAACTGTCGACCTCCGAAGTGCGCGTACAAGTTGTGCACGCAGCCGTCGGCGGCATCACGGAATCGGACGTCAACTTGGCAGTCGCCTCGAAAGCGGTCATCATCGGCTTTAACGCCCGTGCTGATGCCCAGGCACGCAAGCTGGCCGAGTCGAATGGCGTGGACATTCGCTACTACAACATCATTTACGATGCGATCGACGAGATCAAATCGGCGTTGTCGGGCATGTTGGCGCCAGAGAAACGCGAAACCGTTATCGGCCAGGTCGAGATCCGCCAGGTTATCCTGGTCTCGAAAGTGGGCGCGATTGCCGGTTGCCTGGTCACCGATGGCGTGGTCAAGCGTGCTTCTTCCGTCCGCCTGTTGCGCAACAACATCGTGGTGTGGAGCGGCGAGATCGACTCCCTGAAACGCTTCAAGGACGATGCGAAAGAAGTTCGCGCCGGTCTCGAGTGCGGCCTGTCGCTGAAGAACTACAACGACATTCAGGTTGGCGACACGCTGGAAGTGTTCGAAGTCCAGGAAATCGCTCGTACCCTGTAATCACAGAAGCAATGGCGCGGACATAGTGATGTCCGCGCAAACACGTGGGGCGCATTGGTCAACGGGCAACCGTTTGACCCATGCGCCCTGCGGCACTTAGGACAGCATAAAATCATGGCTAAACATAGCAAAACCATGCCAGCGCGCGGCTTGCGCGTGGCCGACCAGATCCAGCGCGATCTGGCTGAAATCGTCGCCTACGAACTGAAGGACCCGCGCGTCGGCACGATGATCACCATCACCGAAGTGCAGATCACGCCCGACTACGCGCACGCCAAGGTGTTTTTCACGATGTTGAAAGACAGCAAGGAAGCCATCAAGAACACCACCGAAGGCCTGATGGCCGCGTCCGGCTTCATCCGCGGCTTGCTGGGCAAGCGCCTGCATATCCACACCTTGCCGATGCTGCATTTCGTGCACGACAGCTCGACCTCGCGCGGCATGGAAATGTCGCTCCTGATCGACAAGGCCAACGCCACGCGCGCGGCCGACGCCGAGCCGGATGTCAAACCAGAAGCGGACGAGCAATAACAGTGGCGGGTCCGAAGAAACCGCCCGGCATCAAGCGGGTGCGCGACCTGGTCGATGGCGTCTTGCTGCTCGATAAGCCTGTGGGCTGGTCCAGCAACGACGCCCTGATCAAGGCCAAGCGCGTCTTGAACGCCAAGAAGGCCGGCCATACGGGCACCCTGGATCCGTTCGCCACGGGCTTGCTGCCGCTGTGCTTTGGCGAGGCGACGAAGTTCTCGCAGGACTTGCTGGAAGCAGACAAAACCTACGAAACCCTGGTGCACCTGGGACAGACGACGGACACGGGCGATACGGAAGGCGAAGTGCTGGAAACGCGCGACGTCAACGTCACCGAAGAGCAGATCGAAGCCGTGCTGGCGCAGTTCCGCGGGCCTATCCTGCAGACGCCGCCGATGTACTCGGCCTTGAAACGGGACGGCAAGCCCTTATATGAGTATGCAAGGGCAGGCATCACCCTGGAGCGCGAAGCGCGCCCGGTGACCATCCACAAGCTCGAGTTCCTCGGCTATGAAGCCCCGTTCCTGAAATTGTCCGTGATGTGCAGCAAAGGCACGTATATCCGCGTGCTGGGCGAAGACATCGGCCATGCCCTCGGTTGCGGCGGCCATCTGAACGCCTTGCGCCGCACGCACGTGGGCAACCTGACCCTCGATGGCGTCGTTACCCTGGATGAGCTGACGGCGCATGCCGCGCCGTTGAGCCTGCTGGCTCCCGTCGATGCCTTGCTGTCGAGTTTCCCGGCTGTCCAGCTGACGGAAGAATTGGCCAAGCGTTTCCTGCATGGCCAGCGCATCGCGCTGGGCAAGGAAGACGTCGCCGTGCCAGCCGAGCCGGGCAGGGTGCGCGTGTATCACGACAGCAAGCTGCTGGGCACGGGCCAGTTGCAGGAATACAGCATCCTGGCGCCGGAACGTCTCATTGCCACGGCACACCAATAAGTCACAGCAACGTCACATTACCCAGCGACACTCTTCAACCAGTGTCGCTTTTTTAAACAAATCGTCCCCGACTGCGGGAGCCGCCAGCATTTTTAGATAGCGTTGCAACGCAACATGCTATACTACGCGGTTCCGGAAATAGATTAGCATTCGGGTATCTCGTACACCTTGTACGCACTCCGCAGTTTTTCAGTAACTACTACGACCATGTCAAATACAAAACGCGCAATTCGTAATATCGCCATTATCGCCCACGTTGACCACGGCAAAACCACGCTGGTGGATCAGCTGCTGCGCCAGTCCGGCACCTTCCGTGAAAACCAAGCGGTCGACACCCGAGTCATGGACTCGAACGACCTGGAAAAGGAGCGCGGCATTACGATTCTGTCGAAGAACTGCGCCGTTGAGTACGAAGGCACCCACATCAACATCGTCGACACCCCAGGCCACGCCGACTTCGGCGGCGAAGTGGAACGTGTTCTGTCGATGGTGGACTCGGTTCTGCTGCTGATCGATGCACAGGAAGGCCCGATGCCGCAAACCCGTTTCGTCACGCGTAAAGCGCTGGCACTGGGTCTGAAGCCTATCGTTATCGTCAACAAGATCGACCGTCCAGGCGCACGTCCGGACTGGGCCATCAACCAGACGTTCGAACTGTTCGACAAGCTGGGCGCTACCGACGAACAACTGGATTTCCCTATCATTTACGCTTCGGGCCTGAACGGCTATGCCGGCCTGACCGAAGACGTGCGCGGCGGCGACATGAAGCCGATGTTCGACGCCATCCTGGAACACGTTCCAGTACGCGACGACAATCCTGAAGGTCCGCTGCAAATGCAGATCACCTCGCTGGACTACTCGTCGTACGTCGGCAAGATCGGCATTGGCCGCGTCAACCGCGGTACCGTCAAAGTCGGTCAAGACGTGCTGGTCATCAATGGCCCAGGCGCGACCCCGATCAAGGGCCGCATCAACCAGGTGCTGAATTTCAAGGGCCTGGAGCGCGTGCTGGTTGACGAAGCCGTCGCCGGCGACATCTGCCTGATCAACGGTATCGACGAAATCGGCATCGGTTCGACCCTGTGCGCACTCGACACCCCGGAAGCGCTGCCGATGCTGACCGTCGACGAGCCTACCCTGACCATGAACTTCATGGTCAACAACTCGCCGCTGGCTGGCCGCGAAGGCAAGTTCGTTACCTCGCGTCAACTGCGTGACCGTCTGGAAAAAGAATTGAAAGCCAACGTTGCTCTGCGCGTAGCGCCAACCGACGACGACACGATTTTTGAAGTATCGGGCCGCGGCGAGCTGCACCTGACGATTCTGATCGAAAACATGCGTCGCGAAGGCTTCGAGCTGGCCGTATCGCGTCCACGCGTGGTCTTCAAAATGGTTGATGGCGTGCGCCACGAGCCGTTTGAAAACCTGTCCGTTGACGTTGAAGAAGTCAACCAGGGCGGCGTCATGGAAGAACTGGGCCGTCGTCGTGGCGACCTGCAAAACATGGAATCGGATGGCAAGGGCCGCGTGCGTCTCGAGTACCTGATCCCGGCGCGTGGCCTGATCGGCTTCCAGGGCGAATTCATGACCCTGACCCGCGGCACCGGCCTGATGAGCCACGTATTCCATGAATACGCGCCAGTCGACAACACCCGTGGCGAAATGGCTGGCCGTCGTAACGGCGTGCTGATCTCGCAAGATGACGGCGCTGCTGTTGCCTACGCTATCTGGAAACTGCAAGACCGCGGCCGCATGTTCGTGTCGCACAATGACCCGGTCTACGAAGGCATGGTCATCGGTATTCACTCGCGCGACAACGACCTGGTCGTCAACCCGATCAAGGGCAAGCAGCTGACCAACGTGCGTTCGTCGGGTACCGACGAAGCGGTGCGCCTGGTACCGCCAATTCAGATGTCGCTGGAATACGCAGTCGAATTCATCGAGGACGACGAACTGGTGGAAATCACGCCTAAATCGATCCGTCTGCGCAAGCGCTTCCTGAAAGAGCACGAGCGTAAAAAAGCGTCGCGCGATTCGTAATCTGTTGTAGCGCATGGCCTGCGGGCCATGCCACGCTCAAGCCCGTTGCTCCGCCTTTCCTTCACCGGTGAGGCGCGCAGCGGGTTTGTCATTTGCAGCTCCTGTTTTTTGTAGACACCATGACTTCCTCTTCTTTGCCTTCCCGCCGCCTGTCCGTCGCCCCGATGATGGACTGGACCGACCGCCATTGCCGCAAGTTCCACCGCGAAATCACGCGCCACACCTGGCTGTACACCGAGATGGTGACGACGGGCGCGCTCGTGTACGGCGACGTGGAGCGCCATTTGCGCTTCAACGAGGAAGAGCATCCGGTGGCCCTGCAGCTGGGCGGCAGCGATCCGAAAGACCTGGCCACCAGCGCCAAGCTGGGCCAGCAATGGGGCTACGACGAGGTCAACCTGAACTGCGGCTGCCCGTCCGAGCGCGTGCAAAAGGGCGCATTCGGCGCCTGCCTGATGGCCGAACCGCAACTGGTGGCCGACTGCGTGAAAGCCATGCGCGACGTGGTCGACATCGACGTCACGGTGAAACACCGGATCGGCATCGATGACAGCGAGTCGTACGACTTCGTGCGCGACTTCGTCGGCACCGTGGCCGACGCCGGCTGCAAGACGTTTATCGTGCATGCGCGCAACGCCATCCTGAAAGGCCTGAGCCCGAAGGAAAACCGCGAAGTGCCGCCACTCAAGTATGACTATGCCTACCGCCTGAAGCGCGACTTTCCCCAGTTCGAATTCATCATCAATGGCGGCATCAAGACGCTCGATGAAATCGACCTGCACCTGCAGCACCTGGACGGCGTGATGCTGGGCCGCGAGGCCTACCACAATCCGTATGTGATGGCGCAATTCGACCAGCGCTATTACGGCGACGATGCGCCCGTGAAAACGCGCGAACAGGTGCTCGAAGCGATGATCCCGTATATCAGCGCGCAGCTGGAAAAAGAAGCGGGGAGATTAAAACTGAACAGCGTCACGCGCCACATGCTGGGCCTGATGCAAAACCTGCCTGGCGCGCGCGGCTTCCGCCAGACCCTGTCCGATTCCAAGAAGCTGGCTTCGGGCGACCCGCGTTTGCTGCTGGAAGCGGCGGCGCGCTTGTCGCTGCCTGCGTAATGGACGATTTCCACGGCCATGCGCGCCACATCGACGGCTACCTGCAAGCCGTCAGCGCGCTCAAGGATGACGGCAGCGACTTGCTCTGCACGTATCTGGGGCCATTGCCGCCGCAGGCATCGTTCGATGCACTGTGCCGCGCACTGAATGTGACGTCCGACGGCTTGCGTCTGCAGCCGCTCGAAACGGTCGCGTGCAGCGGCGCCTTGTGCGCGCCGCGCCAGTGGCTGCTCGAGCGTCTGCATCCGACGAGCGAGGCCGACCGCCAGCCGCTCGACGCGCGTTTATATGACGGTTTCGAGCGCGAACTGGCCGAACTGCTGGGCGCCGAGCCGCACTGGTATCAACTGGTATCATCTGGCCAGCGCAGCCTGGCCAGCCAATTGGGCGCCATCTGGAGCGTCTTTGTCTTCGGCACAGAGTGCCACGCCTATGTGATGCATTGCAGCTGGGACAGCTGAGTCAACTTGTCTATACCGGTGCTACTTCGCACTGGTATTGTCCGCACTTCCCCTTCCTCTGAGTCCCCCTCCCAAAACGATGTCATATGGCTATGCCATGTGTTGTAAATGCGCTGTTTCGGCGCATGCCCGCACTGTCGTGGGGCATTTCTAAGACGCAAGAAACGGCGTTGTTGCCATTTCCCCGAAGAAAGTTAATCAGCCATTTATTCGGGTACATATTGCTTGCTTTGAGGCAAAATTTACACCTATAATTGATTATAGACAAATATTTCTCATATGAATGTTTGATGTTGATCTCACATCAACGGTGTCAAAAATTCAGCGTGCGGAACAAGTTTGCATTCGCAGTCACTGGCATTTCCAGGGCTGCAGAAAGACCAGGAAGTACCCCGGGCTGCGTGCGGCCGGATACCGCCAGCATACCAATGGGTAAGGGCGGATGCCGGTGTTGCGCAGCCTTCGTCTTGTCGTGCCGGGCAAAAATCCTTATCAATAGTTTCATTTACGAAGAGCCGAAATGAATTTAGCAAAAATGAAGGTTGGTACCCGCCTGGGCCTGGGTTTCGCCCTGGTACTGGTTCTGCTGGTGGCCGTGACCGTTCTCGGCATCGCGCGCATGGCGCAAATCCAGGAACGTCTCGATCACGTGATCAATGTCAACAACGTTGTCACCCGCCTGGTGATCGACATGCGTGGCAACGTCAGCGACCGCATTACCTCGCTGCGCATCCTGACCCTGATGACCGACGCGAGCGATATGGAGCCGGAAATGGCGCGTATCAAGACGCAGACGAGCACCTATCAGGAAACGCAGAAGAAGCTCGAAGAGAAATTCGCCGTCGAGTCCACTTCTGAAGAAAAAGCCCTGCTGGCCTCGATCAAGGAATACGAAGCGGCCGCCATGCCTGCCATCGCCAAGGCATCCGCACTGTGGATGGCCAACGATGCGGAAGGCGCCACGCGCGTGATGATCAAGGAAATCCGCCCGGTACAGAAAAAATGGATGGAAGCGCTGGAGCAGCTGGCCGTGCTGGAAGACAAGCTCAACGAGCAGATGCAAGCGGACGCCCGCAAGGCCTTCGACAGCGCGCGCCTGTTCATGATCATCCTCGGCGTACTGGCCGTGGCGATGGGCGTGGCGGCGGCACTGGTGATTACCCGCGGCTTGCTGAAACAGCTGGGCGGCGAGCCTGACTACACGGCGTCGATCGCCGGCAGCATCGCCAATGGCGACCTGTCGATCGGCATCCACACGCAGCCTTCCGACACCTCCAGCCTGCTGGCGGAAATGAAGGAAATGCGCAACAGCCTGGTGGGCATCGTCGGCCAGGTACGCGTCGGTACGGAAACCATCGGCACGGCCTCGCGCGAAATTGCCGATGGCAATATCGATCTGTCGTCGCGGACGGAAATGCAAGCGAGCGCGCTGGAAAAAACAGCGTCGGCCATGGAAGAACTGACCTCGACCGTGAAACAGAATGCGGACAATGCGCGGGAAGCCAACAAGCTGGCCGCCACGGCCTCGGACGTGGCCCTGAAAGGCGGCTCCGTCGTGTCGCAAGTGGTGGACACCATGAGCTCGATCAATGAATCGGCGAAGAAGATTGTCGACATCATTGGCGTGATCGATGGCATCGCCTTCCAGACGAACATCCTGGCGCTGAACGCGGCCGTGGAAGCGGCCCGTGCCGGCGAGCAAGGCCGCGGCTTTGCCGTGGTGGCGTCGGAAGTGCGCAACCTGGCCCAGCGCTCCGCTGGTGCGGCGAAAGAAATCAAGATCCTCATCGACGATTCGGCCGAGAAGACGGAACGCGGCACGCGTCTGGTCGGCCAGGCCGGCGTGACGATGGGCGAAGTGGTCGACAGCGTGCGCCGCGTGACCGACATCATGAGCGAGATCGCCAGTGCCAGCCAGGAACAAAGCGCCGGCATCGAACAGGTCAACCTGTCGATCATCGAGATGGATGGCATGACGCAGCAAAATGCGGCCCTGGTGGAGCAAGCAGCCGCCGCGGCGCAAAGCCTGCAAGACCAGGCGGCCGAGCTGGCCCACGTGGTCAGCATCTTCAAACTGGTCGAAGGCGAAGAGAAGCCGACGGCGTATGTGCCGGCACCCGTGGCCGCCGTACCGGTGGCCGTGCGCAAGCCGGCGCCGGCATTGCGCCCGGTGAAGTCGTTGACGCGCAAGGCCGAAGCGGCCGCACCCGTGGCGGCAGCGGCGCCACGCAAGGCGGCGGGCGCCGGCAGCAATGACGAGTGGGAAGAGTTTTAAGCGCGGCCAACAGCGCACAGGAAGTTGTAACTACCGTATTTGATAATAATCATGGGGAAGCACATGTTTGAGAATAAGCGTTTGATGAGTGTTGCAGCAGCCTTGCTGGTGTCCGTTTCTTCCGCCACCTTCGCGGCCGAGGTGCCGGCGTCGTTCGATGCCAAGAACTGCAAGGCCGACTATCCGAAAGCCTCGCTGATGAACGAAGAGCAGGGCACCGTGTCGATGTCCTTCCTGGTCAATGCCGATGGTACCGTTGCCGATTCGAAAGTCGAGAAGAGCAGCGGCTTCAAGAACCTGGACAAGGCCGCCATCAAGGCCCTGTCCGCGTGCAAGTTCAAGCCGGGCACCAAGGATGGCGCCGCGGCGCAAACTTGGACCAAGGTCGATTACGCCTGGAAGCTGGACTGATCCACGTATCGCCGGGAGCCGAGCTCCCGGCATGGCCGACTCCGCTACGGGCGGCGCCTGCAAGGGTGCCGCCCGTAGTGTTATGTGCGCCAGCCAACGGCACTGTTGCCGCCGATTCTGTTACCCTCGAAACATATCTTCGGGATCTCCCACTACAAGAGGCCTATCATGCAGCGCATCCTGACACTTTCTTCCCTGGCCGCCACCGGTTTGCTGCTTTCCGCCTGCGCATCGCTGGGCACGCCCGTGGGCTTGCAGGCGGGGCAGACCGTCGCCGTCGTCAATAGCCTGAGCTGGGACAATCCCCTGACGGGCAAGCGCGACGGCGTGCGCACCAGCTGGCCCATCAAGAATGGCAAGATTGCCCCTGAATATTTTCCGCTGGCGCAGCTGAAGCAATGCGAGGCCGGCAAGCCTTGCGCCTGGGGCGTGATGCGGGCGCAGCGCGGCGCGCCCACGCTGAGCTATGCGGACGGCGGCGTGGACCTGGCCGTAAATGTGTCGATCGACGTGGCGCGGCGCCAGGATGCGCGCCAGGGCGAGACG
Source organism: Janthinobacterium lividum (assembly GCF_011601275.1). Taxonomy (GTDB): domain Bacteria; phylum Pseudomonadota; class Gammaproteobacteria; order Burkholderiales; family Burkholderiaceae_D; genus Janthinobacterium; species Janthinobacterium lividum_E. The sequence continues at coordinate 91,091 of NZ_JAAOLY010000019.1, forward strand.
CAAACGGCGATGGCGATTCCCCAGGATGTGGCCGCGCTGACGGGGCGGCAACAGGTGCAGCCCAGCTGGAAATTGAAGTATGGAAAGGTCGAGCAGGTCGAGCTCGATTACGGCGTGCGATACCAGGTGTGCGTGCAGCGCTACGATGCGGCCGGCAAGGCCATCGATACGTGCGCGATTCCGTTTATTTGAGGAAACATGCGGCGTGGGCCGCTTGTGGCGGCTTTGCCACATTTCATGTTGCGGCGTGCGTCGGGGTGTAACAATCGGTAAAAGCGCAGCAAAGCACCACGTAATTTCTTATAGTACTTAATTAAGTAGTACACATTAGGAGAATTGCGATGAAAACCCTGTTGGCAGTAATTTCGCTGGCCGCCCTGGGTGGCTGTGCCGTGGCGCCGCCCGGCCCCGCGTATTACGGTTCGCGCGCGCCACAGGGGGCCTACAATCCCTATGAATGGCATACGGTCTCGTCCGAGCCGGTGCAGTCGGGCCGCGTGATGAGCGCGTCGCGCGTGGAATACACGAATGAGCCCGTATATGTGCAGCAACAGCCTGTCTACGTGCAGCAGCCCGTGTATGTGCCGGCGCCCGTGTATGCGCCGCAACCGTATTATTACAATCCGCCCGTGACGATCGGGCTGGACTTCATGTTTGGCTTTGGGCGCTACGGTGGACACCGCGGCGGCTGGGGCGGGCATGGCCGCTACCACGGCCGCCGCTAGTCTATTGCGCTTGCATGCAGGACAAAGCCGGACAAGCACTGCTTGTCCGGCTTTGTCATTTTACTAGTGGAAATACACCGAGCCCTGGTGCAGCACGTCCGCCGAGCACAGGATGTACATCGCCGCCGCTGCCAGACCTATTTGCAAGGCGCCAAAGCTGATCGGGATGAGGCGGGACATGTCGTACTCCTGAGTGGGATGAGGTGTGTTGTCAGGCTTTCATCATAGGATGAGTTGATGCCTTTGGGCATCGGATGAATGTCCGCCACCTTGTAGGACAACACCTCGCGCCTGGCGTCCCGCCTCGCTCTCCGGCCGCCTAGCGGTTTTTCCAGCGCACTACTGGCTCTTCCGGTGCCGTGTCCGGCACGTTCGAAATCGCCAGCCAGTGCGTCAGGCGTTCCGGATGCTTGAGGTTGATGCCCATGCCATCGATGATGCCGACCTGTTCCAGCATGCGCGCATCGATTTTCGCTTTCGACACCGTGGGTGCGCCCATGACCATGCGGTCATACGCCTTGCGCGCCTTGTGTTCCCATTTGTGCAGATTGCTTTCGTCGAAGCGGTTCGCTTCGAAATACACGGTCAGGGTGCCATCGAGGTTGCCGAAGCCGACAATGCCCGCGCCCTTGCGGATGGTGGTGTTGTTGCTGATGTCGAATTCCGCCGTGGGCACGAAAATGCCGGCGCGGCCATCGATGTCGGGACGTCCCACGGGCGTTTCCTTGCCGTAAGAACTCGTTTCGATAATGGTTTTTTCTGCGGACATGGTGCGTGTGTGGTGGCCGTGCCGGGAGCGCTATCGGGCCCGGCCGCGCCAGTCATCCTGTTCAAAAAATGCGTGCTGATGATCAGGGCGGGGTAGGGGCCCTGGCGGAGCGATGCTTGGCATTGCTTGATACCCTGCTATTGTAGCGCTAATTTAATTCTTTTTGGCAACATTTCATGCGGCTGTGCATGTTTTTTCAAACGTGAAAAAGCCGTCCGGCCAAACGGCGGGACGGCTGTTGCGCAGCGACTAGCGGGACTCAGGCGGCAGTCTTGCGGCGTGCCATGAAGCCCAGCAAGCCCAGGCCCAGCAGCATCATGGCGTAGGTTTCCGGTTCCGGCACGGCGGCCGTTACCGAAACGTTGTCCAGGTAGGAACCATAGGTCGGTGCGGAGACCGGTCCGATCGATTCGAAGCGCAGCACGGTGGACGAACCCAGCGCCGTCAGGTTCTGGCTGTAGGTTTGCCAGGTGCCGCCCGTGTTGCCGACCAGTGCCGTCGGCGTCAGCAGGGTCGAGCCCCAGTAGACATTCATCAGGCTGCTGGCGCCGCCTGGCGTGTCGGGACGGCCCGAATAGGCGAACGACAACGCGTAGGTGCCACCGGCCGTGGTAGCGATGGTCTGGTAGGTGGACGACAGGCTTTCCGTGTTCAGTTCCAGATATTGGATGCCATCGGCGGCGACAGGATTGAAGCCGCCTTGGCCGCCTTGCGTGGCGCCCTTCTGGATTTCAAACGCCGTGTTGCCGCTGACGGACGAACTCCAGCCCGTGACGGCGCTCAGCTGGGCGTAGGACGAGGAAATGGCGTTGCTTTCAAAACTGCCGTTGACCACCAGTTCGGTCGCGGCGTTGGCGGCGCCGGCGGTGACCAGGGTGGCCAGTGCGGCAATTTTCAGCAAGGTGGCAGGCGTGTTCATGTGAGCTCTCGTTTTAGTTGATTAAAAGATCATTCAATTTCTTAAATGACATTTAAAGAATATCACCAAAAATCACATAAAGAACATTCGCTCGCTGAAAATATTTGTAATTGTGAAATCATTTGTGTCTGTACTGCAATTGATTTCCATGGTGAACTAATTGCAATTTTGCTCCAGAGCGAACACGGCCTTCAGCGCGCTTGCAGCAAAGAATTTTTGTGACATCGGGGGCGTAAAAAAAACCTGCACCATTACAACAATGGTGCAGGTTTTTGTCTGCCGCAAGCGTGCGTCTCCGCCTATCGATGCGATAGGCGGGGCGTCGGATCAGGTCAGAAGGCCAGGCGGCCCTGCAGGTAGACCATGCGCGGCGCGCCCACCAGCTTGCCCAGGTTGCCATCCGAGGTGCGCGTGAAGTAGCGCTTGTCGGCGAGGTTGTTGACGCCGGCAACCAGCTCCAGGCCGTTCTGGCCCGGCACTTTCCATTTCATTTGCGTATTCCAGGTACGGAAGCCGGGAATTACGCCCAAGTTACCGGCCGCGTTTTCCGCCATGGTGTTGGCTTCGTCGGCGAACTGACGGCTCTGGTGGCTGCTCGACAGGTCGAAGCCCCAGGCGCCCAGCTGGTAGTGGGCGCCGATGGTGTTCGTGGTGCGCGAATAGAAGGGCACGTCATTGCCCGCGTTCACGCCATCCTTCAGGGTCGCCTTGGTGTAGGTGTAGGTGGCGTAGGCGTTCAAGCCGGCCAGCGGGCCGGACTGGTCGAAATGGTAGTCGACGGCCGTTTCCAGGCCCCGGTGATGCGTGGCGCCCACGTTGTAGAAGACGACGTTCTCGCCGCTGCCGACGGACTGGATCTGATTGTCGAACTTGATGTTGAACAAGGTCGCCTCGGCCGACAGCTGGCCGCTCTTCCAGCGCGCGCCCAGTTCGGCCGTTTTCGCCAGTTCCGGCTGCAGCGGGTTCTTGTTTGACTGTGCATTAAGCTGCGTATTTTGCACGGCGCCAAACGAGCTGTTGTAGTTGCCGAACAGGGTCACGTTGTTGTTGAGTAAGTAGGCCACGTTCAGCGAGGGCAGGGCCTTGTTGTTGAGCAGATCGATCTTCTGGTCGACCGGCAAGTGATTGAAGCGTTCCGTCTTGATGTGCTCGTAGCGCACGCCCGGCGTGATGCGCCACGCATCGATGGCGATCTTGTCGTCGATATATACGGCTTGCGCATCGGTCGAGTTGTCGGCGAAGCGCGTCGGCTTTTGTTGCACGCCGCTGGCGATGACGACGTTGTAGATGGTCTCGTCAGCCCGCTCGGCCAGGTAGCGGTAGCCGATGGTGACGTCCTGTGTGACCTTGCCGGTAACAAAACGCTGCGTGTAGCGCGGCTCGATGGCCGTCGTTTCATAGTTGCGCGGCTGGCGGCCCAGGTTTTTTCCGCTGATCAGGGTGCTTTCACGCGAACTCTTGTTGTAGTAGGCGCGTACCTCGAATTCCTGCGTGCCGGACAGCGCGTTCAGGTAACCGATGTCGAAGGCCTTGCGCTCGCCGCTCCAGAAGTCGGTCGGGCGCGTGTTCTGGAACGGGTCCTGCTTGTATTGCGCGGCGGTCAGGCCGCCCGGCGTGCGCGACGTCACGTCGTAGTAGGACAGCTTGCCGTACACCTCGGCCGTCGGGCTCAGGTCGTAGCGGAATTTGAGGGCGAAGTCGTTGACCTTTTCATCGCTGCCCACGCGCCAGTCGCTGCCGCGGATGCCCGAATACAACACCGCCAGGCCCAGGCCGCTGTCGAGCTGGGTGCCGGCAAAGACGCTGGCCTGCGTGTTGTGGCCCACTTCGCTGTACGAGTTGTAGCGCACGGTGGCGTCGCCCGTGATGCCGGGCGTGGTGGGCACGCGGCGCGTCTTGAAGTTGATGATGCCGCCCACGTTTTGCGGGCCGAAGCGCACGGCGCCGCCGCCGCGCACCACGTCGACCGTCTCGACATTGGCCAGGCTGACGGGCGCGAACGACAGTTGCGGCTGGCCATACGGCGCCACCGACATCGGGATGCCGTCCAGCAAGACCGTGCTGCGCGGCGAATAGCGCCCGGCCAGGCCGCGCACGCCGATATTCAGGGAGATGGCGCTGCCGGCGCTGCCCGAGTTGTCGCTGATCTGCACGCCGGGAATGCGGCGCATCACGTCGCTGAGGCTGGTCGCGCCCGAGTTCTCGATATCGTCCTTTTGCACCACGGTGCGGGCGCCCGCGAAATTCTTCGTGCTGGCGGCCATGCTGGTGCCCAGCAGGTTGCTGCTGACCTGGATCGATTCCAGGATGGGACCGGCGTTATCAGCCGTATTGGCTTGCTGTGCCTGCGCGGCGATGGGCGCGTTCAGGCAGGCGAGGGCGATGGCCAGCGCGCACGGGCGCAGCGAAAAGGGCAGTGTGGAAAATGTGGCGGCCATGCATGGATCTCCGTAATGACAATGTTTGCGCGGGCAATCGGGCGGCGCGACAACATCGTGGCGTGGACATCCGGCGCAAGGGGATGATAATGATAATGATTCTCATTTTATCCGTCAATTGCGAACACTGCGTAGTGCCGGCTTTCCCTGTGAGTAGCAAGCAAATGTTGTTGATCCGGTACAGCGAGTCGCCCGGATTGCCGCTTGGCACCATTGCTCGGGTGCGGCGGCATTGCGCGCGCTTCTTGTATACTCCCGCTTTTGCAGCCGTCAGACGTGAACGTACAATGAGCCAGACAACTGAAACGACACCAGGCATTTCCTCAGTGGAACGCCGCCAGGGCGACCAGCCGGCAAGTGCTGCGCGCAAATTGAATCTGCTGGTGGTCGACGACAACCAGGAAGTGGGCGAATCGCTGGCCATGTTGCTCGAAGCGCTGGGCCACCATGCCGTGGTGGTGCGCAACTGGCAGATGGCCGTCGAGCAAGTCAAGCTGTGCGTGCCCGACGCCGTCTACCTCGACATCGAAATGCCCGGCATCAGCGGCATCGAAATCGGCCGCCGCCTGCACCATAATCCCGAAACGGCCAACGCCGTGCTGATCGCCGTCACCGGCCACAGCCTGCCCATGTACATGGACGACGCGCTGGCCGTGGGCTTCCGCCACTTCCTCGTCAAGCCCGTGCGCCTGGAAGACCTGGCAACGACGGTCAATGCCGTGCTGGCCGGCTAAATTCCTACGGCCGGCTCAGCGACCACTGCTGGTTGTTCGCGTTGGTTAAATTCCACTGGATGATCTGCGCGTTTTCCGCCGTGCTCAGGTTGAGCACATCGAGGGTCAGATTGCTGTAGCGGTTGCTGATCGTCTGGTAGCCGGACGCAGGGCTGGCGAAACGCCATTGCTGGCCCAGTCCGCCCCAGTAGTTCCATTGGGCTATATTCGTGCCCGCCGTGGTCGAATTGTTGTAGTCGTCCAGGCCCAGCAGGCTGTTCGCATTGATCAGGCTGTAGTAGCCATCCCCGTGTCCCACAACATACCATTGCTGGTGTTTTGCTCCCGTATACGTTTGCTGCTGCACCAGCGCGCCATTCGCCGTGCCGGCACCCGCCACGGCCAGCGCCTTGCCGCTCAGGCGTGAGCGCAGCACCGTGAGGCCATCCGAGATGCCGCCGCAGCTGCCGACGGAGAAATTGCGCGTCAGGCTGGGCCAGCCATCGCTGTACGTCATCTTCAAAATGTCGAGCTTGGCCGCGCCATTGTCGTTGACGTCGTAATAGTGGATCGACGTGTAGTTGCAGCCATCCTGCTTGAGCACGCCGATATGGCCCGGTCCCTTGTACCTGCCATCGAGGTTAGGCAGCAGCGTGCGCGTGCCGCTGTACGGCCCCGTCACGCTGCTGGCGCGCTGCACTTCCACGTAATACGTGCTGTCGGCGCCCTGGCAGCATTTGCCGCGGTTGACGAACAGGTAGTAATACTCGCCGTCGTGGGTGATGTAGGGCGCTTCGATATCCTTGCCGCCGCCACCGAGAATGGTGGTCACGTTGCCGCTCGTCTTGCCCGTGGCCTGGTTGATTTCCGTCACGCCGATGCCGCCGAAAAACGAGCCGTACGACATGTAGACCTTGCCGTCATGATCGCGGAACAGGGCCGGGTCGATGGCATTGATTTCCGCGCCGCCCCCATACGATTGCACGACGATGCCCAGGTCCGTCCAGCTGGGGTTTTTCAGTGAGGCCGAGCGTGCCACGCCGATGGCCGACACGGACGTGCCGAAGGTGGACACCGAGTAATACAGATAGTAATAGCCGTTCATGTGGATTACGTCCGGCGCCCAGTACGAACCGCTGAAGTTGGAAATTTTAGTGGCGATCCAGGCGGGCGGCGTGTTGAACACGGGTGCGGGGCCGGCCGACCATTTCAGCATATCCGTCGAGGTCGAATACCAGATGCCGTCGCCCGTGGTGAAATTGAAATACGTGTCGCCGTCGCGCGTGAGCGTGCCGGGATCGTGCGCGTTGGGCACGCCCGTCAGGTTGATCGCCTGCGCATGGGCGCAGAACAGCAGGCAAAGTGCTGCCAGGGATTGTTTCATCGTTGTCTCCGTACTGTTTTTATGGGGCGGTCCAAGCCGCACCCCAGAGTAGGGCGATGGTCAAATTTGCACTAATGAATTTTTTGCAGGAAGCGATACCTGGGCAGGTATCGGCCAGAGATAAAAACTGGCGCCGGAATGGAAAAAGCCCGGTTCGAAAACCGGGCTCTTCTTTATTTTGTGGGGTGGCTGATGGGGCTCGAACCCACGACAATAGGAATCACAACCCTAGCGCTGAATAGATATTTATACTTATAAATCATATGCTTAAATTTTTAATTTTCCAATGATGATATTTTTTCGTTACCATTCTATGTGGCCTGCAGACCTTCTGTTGGAAGATTTGTGCGCCCGCTAAAGGCCGGTCAAGGAAAATTTTCATTAGTAATATTCCATCCAAGTCGCCAGCGGCGGAGTTCGGCCTTCTGCCGCCAATAGTAGAAAAAATCATTTTTTCATACAAGCAAGACGTTATCCTCAAATATATGGGCTGGGTTTGGCCAGAAGTGGTTACTCAATCTCCCGATTTTCAATAGAATCTACCGCATCCAGATTAAATTCCGCTAACAAATAAAGATTGATTTTCGCAAATTCTTGCATCAGAATAATTGCCAATTCACAAACAGCAGAATCGGACTACTCCATGTACAAAAAAACCTTGTTGATATTAATGTTGACTGCCTGCGCCATGGGGGTGTCCGCCCAAGTCGTGCCGGCGAGCAAAAAAGATAAGCCCACCAAAGCGATCACGGCGGAAGCGGTAAAGCCAGCGCCTGTTAACGTGACAAAGCCTACGGGGCCAGTTGGATTTGGCCCCATCAAGTTCGACATGAGCAAGGAAGAGTTAGAGGCGCTGCTAGCCGGTGACAGCGTGTATTTGGCGGGACCGTTGACCGTTAAAGAGATGAAAAACTATGAACCAAAGGAAGGTACCGTTTGGTATGAGGGGCAGTTGATGGTACCCCAGTCATCCTCCCCGGTTAAATCTACTTTCGTTTTCGCAAACGGTAAGATGACCTATTTCTCGATGGAGCCTCATGAAATCACGTGGGCGGATATGCAAAAGCAGGTTGCAGAGAAGTATGGGGCTGGCGAACTCAAGGACGATCAAAAGGAAGAGCAGTGCATTTACAAAAACGGCTCCAATTTTAAGATCCTCAGTGGCACTAAATCGGTAACATGGCGCCAAGCCACTTCGGCTACCGAACAGATCACGACATCGGCCTCTGATATGCAATTTGCAATGTGCCCGGCGAGTTTGCGTGATCAAATGTTCTCGGTGAAGACGAAAACGATCTCGTTTTCACGCGGGCCAATCAAACGCGAAAACAGTAAGAGCCTCTTTTAGTCGTCCGTTTCAAGACGTTCGCGATAGGCGGGCCGACTCCCCCTTCGTGAACACGACGTCGCATAGTTTCACGACAAGGTGCCGGTTTGTGATGGGGCGAATGATCATACAAGGGAGAATAGTTATTCGGTGGCGCCAGCCTTCTTTACTTTCCTGCGATCATATTGCTTGTGCGTGGTGCTGGGGTTGGCGTGGGCGGCAAAATCGTAAGCGTCGGCGTTGCGCTGGTCGAACTTGGCGGTAATAGCGGCCGGCCGAATATCCTGCGGCGAAAAATACTGCGCATGGTCTGCCAGTCGGTAGTCAGCCTCATACTTCGCCACTTTCAGCCCCTTCTTGTACGCCAGGATATATTCGAGTTCTGCCGCGCGTTTGCGAGCGAGCGCGGCGGCAGCTTGCGCGTCAAACGATGCGATCCACTCGAACATGGCGTCCTGCCACACCGACCCCATCCCCGACCGTGTATATGCCTGGCCTTTTGAGTTGGCGAACAGGAACTGGCGCGGCACCGAGTGCGTTTGCTCGGCGCGCGCGACGACCACGCGCAACCTGGTCGACCACTCGCGCAGCTTCAATACCTCGGCCTGGCCATTCTTGCGCTTGGCGCTGGTGACGAGCACGCCTTCCTTCGTCTTGCCATCGATATGGAACGGCCGCACCTCGGCCGCGCGAAAGCCGGTCAGGTAGGTGAGCATGGCCGCGCAGCCCAGATTGCGGAAGGTGGCGGTCTGGCGCAGCGACCACAGGTAAAAGCGCACTACCTGGCTGCGTGTGATGGTGCGCACATTCTTCTCGATGTCGTTTTGCATGATGTCCGTGAACGGCATCGCCTCGATCACGCCCCAGCGCACGGCGTACTTCCATATCGTCGACATCAACGACAGCTCCTTGTTCGCCTTCGCCGACGCACCTGCTTTGGCGCGCGCGTCCAGATACTGATAGCCGTGCAGCATGCGCAGCGATTTCGGGACCATCTTGCCAAAGAACTTGGTTAGGTTCTTGTAGTCAGATTTCCGGACTGTCATGCCATCCTTGGACTGATCGAGGTAATGGGGGGCGCAATCTCGTCGCGGAACAGCTCGATCAGCTGCGCCACCGATCCGGCGATGATCTTGCCCTCTATGATGTCGAGCGCCTTGCGCTTGGCCGCGCGATCCGCATCTGCAATGCCCTTGCGATCACCGACGACGGTCGTGGCCTGCGTCTCGCTGCTGCCGTCCGTGTGCTGGTAGTAGTAGGATATCTTCTGGACGCCGACGCGCTTGTAAAGGCGGTCGACGCCGGTGTGCTTTTTATTTGTGTTGATGATAGTGCCCTAGGGCGCACGCATCAACCACAATGCGGCCGCGTTTCTGGTGGGTTGTTTTGTGCAGACGTATGCACAAACTTTTAGCCATGAAAAATGAACGGGCCTGAGTCGTTGCATAGGGGCAATGGCCGGAATCAGGTTGGTTGAAAATTTGGAAAATCACGCAATAGTAGCTGTGCTGTATCATGCTTAAAAAACACCTAAGGATTCAGCATGAAAAAGGCGCTTGGCGTTGGCTTTGTAGTGGTTTGTCTTGCTATTGGGAGCTATTAGGGCTCGATTAAATATCGAGAGTCACAGCTCGTGGCTGCTATAGCACCACTGGTAAAGAATGGGTCGATCAGAGTCAACGATTCCATATTGGTCGAAGTTGATCCCGGGAATATTACTTATGGCGAGGCGATTAAAAAGCTTGATGAGAATACGTCGGAGATAGACAAGAAAATTATTGAGTTGCAGAGTTTGGATGCCTCAATTGCTCCTGGAAAGCAAAGCTCGGCTGTTGAGTATCTCCGGGGCGGACAAGCTCTCACCCGCAGCTTGGCTGGGCTGAGTAAAAAGGGTCTGTCCATGAGTGCGGCGCGAGACACATCGGATGCGGAAATGAAGGAGCTACGTGCCGCATCTGGTTACGCGGTTGAGTATGCCCTCAAATCGGCGAAGAGGGCGAATGAGGCTGCCACTAAAGCCATAACTGTTTACTTTGAACAGTCGTCAGAGATGTGCGAGTCAGCTAAAAAGTTTAAGGATCAGCGGCAGAAATTTCTGAAGGATGGCATGTCAGAAAATGTTGTTAATCTGGAGAACCTGGATAAGCTCATTGATAAATGCAAGAAAAGTACAGGGCAGGATAAGGCGCAGACAAAGTCTTGATCCTTAGGGACGCGCATGTGACATCGCATTGAAATAGAGCTTTACCCTACCGCCTTCCGGTGGTTTTTTTATCAAAGTATTTGCACGTTTGATTTTCTGGGGGAAGCAATGCCCAAAGCCGCACCGCGCCTTTGCACGTTTCCCGCTTGCCGTGTCCTGGTCCATGATGGCAGCGGGCGTTGTGTTGCGCATCCAAGGCCCATGTGGGGCAAGCGCGCCGAGATTCTTGAGGATGAGCGGCCTACTCGCCCACTACTGCTACCTGAGGGTGCCGATGCGAGTTCGGTTATCACCTCGCATGGGGACCTACAAAGTGTGGTTCCCCACAACACAACCCCTCGATCGTAAAAGTGATGATAAGTCAACGCATTGGAAAATTATAGAATTCGTTGGGAAAATACAAAAAGGGTTACAAGCCGAAGCATGTAACCCTTTGATTTTCCTACTCATTCTGTGGGGTGGCTGATGGGGCTCGAACCCACGACAACAGGAATCACAATCCTGGACTCTACCAACTGAGCTACAGCCACCACTGTCTTACTTACCTGTTTAGCTGTTTTGCTGAACAGGTGCCGAATTATACAAAGAACTCGGCGAAGTGGCAAATCTAAATGCAGTCTTTTTTAAAGAATCGAAAGATTGCATGAAAACGGCCGCTTTTGCCCGCACCGCTCACACGGACAGGTGTGCGACGGGCGGCTGCAAGTCCAGCAAACCGGCGAAGGCTTGCGCCAGGGACTCGACCTTGGCCGTCGTGTAGCCCTGCAGCTGGGGCGCATCGTTGCCGGTGCGGCGCAGGCTGGCAGCGTCGAGCAAACGGGCCAGCTGGCGCGCCACGGCGTCGCCCGTGTCGACCAGCGTGATCGTTTCCTGCGTATGCGCGCGTACCGTGCGCACGATGGCGTCCTGCACGAAGGGGTAGTGCGTACAGCCGAGCACGAGGGTATCGACGCCTTGTTCCAGCATGGGTGCGATGTAGCGTTCCAGCATGGCGCTGGTGGCGTCCAACGGGTCGTTGCCCAGCTCGCATTGCTCGATGCGGTCGGCCAGGCCTATGCAGGGCTGCAAGATGAACGTGGCGCCTGTGGCTGCGCTCACCTGCTCGCGCAGGGCCAGCAGCTTGTCGCCGCGCAAGGCGCGTTCCGTGGCCAGCACGGCGATCTTGCCGTTGCGGCTGATGGTGGCTGCCGGTTTCAGGCCCGGTTCGACGCCGACGATGGGCAGGTCGGGGTAGCGTGCGCGCAGCGCCTTGATGGCGGCGATGGTGGCCGTGTTGCACGCCACCACCAGTGCTTTCGCGCCTTGCTGCAACAAGAAGGCGGTGATCGCCAGCGAACGGTCGATCACTTGCTGTTCCGTCTTGTCGCCATATGGCGCATAGGCGGAATCGGCAAAGTAAATCAAATCTTCCTGCGGCAGCTGCGCGCGGATATGGCGCAGCACCGACAGGCCGCCCACGCCGGAGTCGAAGATGCCGATGGGCGCGTCAGGGTGGGCATTGCTTGCAATAGAAGTCATGGGAAACCGGAGTAGATAAAAAAACGCCGCGCTATGTTACTGCGCGGCGTTAATGGTAGAGCTTGTTTAAGCAACCGTCACGGGAATCTTGCTCACGCTATTGAGTTGCTCGATCTTCGCCTGCCATTCCTTCGGACCCGTGTTGTGCACCGACGTGCCCTTCGAGTCCACGGCCACCGTCACCGGCATGTCGACGACGTCGAATTCGTAGATCGCTTCCATGCCCATGTCGGCAAAGCCCAGCACTTTCGCGCCCTTGATGGCTTTCGACACCAGGTAGGCGGAACCGCCCACGGCCATCAGATAGGCCGATTGGTGCTTCTGGATCGATTCGATGGCGACCGGGCCACGTTCGGCCTTGCCGATCATGGCGATCAGGCCCGTCTTTTCCAGCATCATGTCGGTGAACTTGTCCATGCGCGTGGCGGTCGTCGGACCGGCAGGGCCAACCACTTCGTCGCGCACCGGGTCGACCGGGCCGACGTAGTAGATCACGCGGTTTTTAAAATCGACCGGCAATTCTTCGCCCTTGGCCAGCATGTCCTGGATGCGCTTGTGCGCGGCATCGCGGCCCGTCAGCATCTTGCCGTTCAACAGCAAGGTCTGGCCCGGCGTCCACGAAGCGACTTCTTCTTTCGTCAGGGTGTTCAGGTCGACGCGCTTGGATTTTTCCGTATCCGGCGTCCAGTGCACTTCCGGCCACGACGACAGCGATGGCGGTTCCATGTAGGCCGGGCCCGAACCGTCGAGCACAAAGTGGCCGTGGCGCGTGGCGGCGCAGTTCGGGATCATGGCGACGGGTTTCGACGCGGCGTGCGTCGGGTGCATCATGATTTTCACGTCAAGCACGGTCGTCAGGCCGCCCAGGCCCTGCGCGCCGATGCCCAGCGAGTTGATCTTGTCGCACAGCTCGATACGCAGTTCTTCCAGCTTGTTTTGCGGGCCGCGCTGTTTCAGCTCAAACATGTCGATGTCTTCCATCAACACTTCTTTTGCCATCAGCATGGCTTTTTCGGCCGTGCCGCCGATGCCGATGCCCAGCATGCCAGGCGGGCACCAGCCGGCGCCCATGGTCGGCACGGTTTTCATGACCCAGTCGACCAGCGAATCGGACGGGTTCATCATGATCATCTTGGATTTGTTTTCCGAACCGCCGCCCTTGGCAGCCACTTTCACGTCGACGGTATTGCCTTCGACCAGTTCCATGTGCACGACGGCCGGCGTGTTGTCCTTGGTGTTCTTGCGGTCGAAATGCGGGTCGGCCACGATGGAAGCGCGCAGCTTGTTGTCGTCGAAGTTGTAGGCGCGGCGCACGCCTTCGTTGACGGCATCGGTGACTGTGCCGGAGAATCCTTCGAAGCGCACGCCCATGCCGATTTTCAGGAAGACGTTGACGATACCCGTGTCCTGGCAGATAGGACGCTTGCCTTCCGCGCACATGCGCGAGTTGGTCAGGATTTGCGCGATCGCATCTTTTGCCGCCGGGCTTTGCTCGGCCGCGTAGGCGCGCGCCAGATGCTCGATATAATCAGCAGGGTGGTAGTAGCTAATGTACTGCAACGCTGCGGCGACGGATTCGATCAGGTCTTCTTGCTTTATGACAGTCATGGTGTTCTCGCGGTGGATAAGAAGGGTAAGACTCTTTGCTGAAAGCCCATGGCCGCCTCTGGCAGCCATGGGCTTCGGGTTTAGTGCGGTCGTGCCTGGTTCTGCGTGACCGTCATGATGCGGTCGGTGTACGCGATCGCCATGGCGGACAGGATGAAGACCATGTGGATCACCGTTTGCGCGATGACCACGTTCGGTTCCTTGGCATACGCGGTGGCGTTGATGAAGGTCTTCAGCAGGTGGATGGACGAGATGCCGATGATGGCCATCGCCAATTTCGTCTTCAGCACGGAAGCATTTACGTGCGACAACCATTCCGGCTGGTCTGGGTGGTCATCGAGATGCATGCGCGAAACGAAGGTTTCGTAGCCGCCGATAATGACCATGATCAGCAGGTTCGAAATCATCACCACGTCGATCAGGCCTAATACCACCAGCATGATGGTCGCTTCGTTCAGCTTCACGGGAGGCGGCACGCCAGGCACGGTCACTGCGCTGATGACGTGCTGCAGGGCCGCATCATTGCCAAACACGGCGCCGATCAGGTCGGACAATTCCACCCAGAAATGAAATACATACACGCATTGTGCGAGGATCAGGCCCAGGTACAGCGGTAACTGCAGCCAGCGCGACATGAAGATGAAGGCGGACAGCGGATGCAGCTTGGTATGCTTGGTGGTCGGTGGTAGGTGGTCGATCATGTGGGGTTTCCTGGGGGAGTAAATACCAATTTTTGGCATGCCCGACATTTTACACTTGCTGTTGATTACTGCGCATGGCCTTGCTCCTGATTATTAGGTTTGATGAAACACAAAGTGGTATTGAGCCTTCGGTGCACCATGCATTTTCCCAGCGAAAATACTGTACGGCGTCCCCTTGACTCCTGTTGCTGAAGGCGCTTATGGTTAGCCTTGATAGGGGTAAAACGCTGCATAAACGCGACATGTAAGGCGTCCGTAAGACACGGGGTCTATCGTGTTAGCAAACAATTACTACACTGGAGACAAGCATGAGCGCTACAGAGAACCAAGGGCAGGGCACACAGCAGCAGGGACCGGAAGAGTCGCGCGTATTTGAACCGTCGGCAGCGTTTGCCGCACAGGCAACGATTTCCGGCATGGACGCCTACCGTGCCATGGTGGCCGACGCCGAACGCGACTACGAAGGCTTCTGGGCCAAGCTGGCGCGCGAAAACCTGAGCTGGAAAAAGCCGTTCACCCGCACCCTGAACGAAGACAACGCGCCATTCTACAAATGGTTCGAAGACGGCCAGCTGAACGTGTCCTACAACTGCCTGGACCGCAACATTGAAAATGGCCTGGGCGACAAGACGGCCATCATCTTCGAGGCGGACGACGGCACTGTCACCAAGGCAACATATAAAGAGCTGCACGAAAAAGTCTGCAAGTTCGCCAACGGCCTGAAATCCAAGGGCATCGCCAAGGGCGACCGCGTCATCATTTATATGTCGATGTCGGTCGAAGGCGTTGCTGCTATGCAAGCCTGCGCGCGCATCGGCGCCACGCATTCCGTGGTCTTCGGCGGCTTCTCGGCGAAATCTCTGCAAGAACGCATCATCGACGCGGGCGCCGTGGCCGTCATCACGGGCGACGAGCAATTGCGCGGCGGCAAAAAGCTGCCATTGAAATCCATCGTCGACGAAGCGCTGGCGCTGGGCGGCTGCGATAGCGTGAAAAACGTCATTGTTTACAAGCGCACCGGCAGCGACCTGCCGATGGTGGCCGGCCGCGACACGTGGCTGCACGAGCTGGTCGAAGGCCAGTCGGCGCAATGCGAGCCGGAATGGGTCGATGCCGAGCATCCACTGTTTATTCTTTAC
Organism: Janthinobacterium lividum; assembly: GCF_011601275.1. Classification (GTDB taxonomy): domain Bacteria; phylum Pseudomonadota; class Gammaproteobacteria; order Burkholderiales; family Burkholderiaceae_D; genus Janthinobacterium; species Janthinobacterium lividum_E. The sequence continues at coordinate 106,535 of NZ_JAAOLY010000019.1, forward strand.
ACCTCCGGTTCGACCGGCACGCCAAAGGGCGTGCAGCACTCGAGCGGCGGCTATTTGCTGTGGGCCGCGCTGACGATGAAGTGGAGTTTCGACATCAAGCCCGACGATGTGTTCTGGTGCACGGCCGACATCGGCTGGGTGACGGGCCACAGCTACATCGCGTATGGCCCGATGGCCGTGGGCGCCACGCAAGTGGTGTTCGAAGGCATCCCGACCTACCCGAACGCGGGCCGTTTCTGGGAAACCATCAAGAAGCACAACGTCAGCATCTTTTACACGGCACCCACGGCCATCCGTTCGCTGATCAAGGCGGCCGACGTGGACCCGAAAGTCCATCCAAGCAACTACGACCTGAGCAGCTTGCGTCTGCTGGGCACCGTCGGCGAACCGATCAATCCGGAAGCGTGGATGTGGTACTACAAAAACATTGGCGGCGAGAAATGCCCGATCGTCGACACCTTCTGGCAAACGGAAACGGGTGGCCACATGATCACCCCGCTGCCAGGCGCCACGCCGATGGTGCCCGGTTCCTGCACCCTGCCATTGCCGGGCATCATGGCCGCCATCGTCGATGAAGCGGGCCAGGACGTGCCGAACGGCCAGGGCGGCATCCTGGTGGTGAAGCGCCCATGGCCGTCAATGATCCGCACGATCTGGAACAACCCCGAGCGCTTCAAGTCCAGCTACTTCCCGGAAGAGCTGGGCGGCAAAATGTACTTGGCAGGCGACGGCGCCATCCGCAACAAGGACACCGGCTACTTCACCATCACGGGCCGCATCGATGACGTGCTGAACGTGTCGGGCCACCGCATGGGCACGATGGAAATCGAATCGGCGCTGGTCGCCAACCCTCTGGTGGCCGAGGCCGCCGTAGTGGGCCGTCCGGACGACACGACGGGCGAATCGATCTGCGCCTTCGTGGTGCTAAAACAGGCGCGTCCGACCGGCGAAGAGGCGAAAAGACTGGCGCTGGAGCTGCGCAACTGGGTCGGCAAGGAAATTGGCCCGATCGCGAAACCAAAGGAAATCCGTTTCGGCGACAACCTGCCCAAAACCCGCTCCGGCAAAATCATGCGCCGCCTGCTGCGCGTGCTGGCCAAGGGCGAGACGATCACGCAAGACGTCTCAACCCTGGAAAACCCGGCCATCCTGGAGCAGTTGAAGGAAGCCTCGTAATAGCCCGGGCAGCATAGGGGGAGCAGACTCGTGTTGTGTTGGCAATGACCGTTGCGTTGGCGGCGGCGAGGGTCTGACCCCAGCCTGGGCTGGGGTTGCACTTTTACCCTGGGTAAATAACTTTGGCAGTCCGTAGAATCTTTGCTATAATCTGCGGCTTCGCGACAAGCGATATGCAGGACACAATGTGAGCAAGCAAGACGCGCGCATTGCCTTCAGGAGAGATGGCTGAGCGGCTGAAGGCGCACGCCTGGAAAGCGTGTATAGGGTAATACTCTATCGGGGGTTCGAATCCCCCTCTCTCCGCCACGGATAGCAATTAAGTAAGATCAGGACGTCTCAGGAAGTCCCTCAAAAACCGCTTAGAGCCTTGATTCTAAGCGGTTTTTTCGTTTCTGGACGTTGCACAGCGTCCCAGGACATCAACCTCAAGTAGGCGCAAGTTTGGGGGCACCTCGTACTCAGCCATTGCCGCTTGCCCCAAAAATTCAAAAAAACGACTATATTGATCTTTACAGCATGCCGCGCAGGAGGTTTGCCATGCCAAAGATCATTGCTCCGCTGACAGATTTACTCATCCGCAACGCCAAGCCACGCGAGCGGCCATACAAAATGTTCGATGGTGACGGCATGTACCTCGTCGTCGCGCCAACCGGTTCCCGCATCTGGCGTTTCAAGTTCCGGCAGGCCAACGGCAAAGAGAATACGCTGACGTTCGGCCCTTACCCGGAAATTACCTTGCAGGACGCACGGGAAAAGCGTCTGGCGACACGCCGCCTGCTACTGCAAGGAATCGACCCCGCCAAGCATCGCGACGATGCCAAACGCATGGCAAAGGATAAGGCGTCCAACACGTTCGAAAAAATCGCGCGCGAGTGGCACGGCAACAAAGTGCCGACATGGAGCGAACGCACCGCCAAGAACACCATCCAGCGCCTGCAAGCGGACATCTTTCCAGCCATCGGCCGCATGCCGATCGATGAGATAAAGCACCGCGATCTGATTGCCGCGCTGCGCAAGATCGAGGAGCGTGGCGCAAGCGAAATCGCCCATCGCCAGAAAGCGGTATGTGCGTCAATTTTCAGCTACGCGATTCAGTGCGGATTCACAGAGCGCAATCTGGTCACCGATATGAAGGATGTGTTGAAGACCGTCCGCGTCGGACACTTCGCCGCCATCAACGCCGACGAGCTACCGCAGTTTCTGGCCATTCTGGACCGCAACGAAGCACGCATGTTCGCGCCGACGCGCATTGCGCTGCGGCTGATGCTGCTGTGCTTTGTGCGCACCAGCGAGTTGATCGAGACGCCCTGGCATGAAATTGACCTGGAGCGCGGCGAGTGGATCATTCCATGGCAACGCATGAAGCGCGGCAAGCTGACCGTCAATCCTGACATGACCAACCATCACGTCTGCCTGTCGCGCCAGGCGCTGGAGCTGCTGCGCGAACTGCACGCGATCACGGGCCGCAGCAAGTACCTGTTCCCGAATCAGCGCGACCACGAAAAGCCGATCAGCAATAACACGATACTGGTGGCGCTTGGACGCATGGGATACAAGGGCAAGATGACCGGCCACGGCTTCCGGGCGCTGGCCATGAGCACCATCAAGGAGCGCCTGGGCTACCGGCATGAAGTCGTGGACCGGCAACTGGCACATGCACCGAAGGATAAGGTGGCCAGTGCCTATGACCGGGCGCAGTTCCTGGCGGAACGGCGCCGGATGATGCAGGATTGGGCCGACTACATCGATGCCGTCAGCGGCAAGGGAGCGCCGCCGCAGACGCCCAGATTAACGCTGGTCAGTGGCGAATTCAGCCGGGATGGCGGAACAGGAGGGCACCATGTCTAAGTATGTATTGCGCCTCACGGATGCGCTTATCAAGCAAGCCGCTCCGAAAGACAAATTATATAAACTATTCGATGGGGCTGGTCTGTACATTGAAGTGCAGCCCAGCGGCAGCAAGATCTGGCGCATGAAGTATCTCCAGAAAGGCGGTGGGGAAAGCGTGCTGACTTTTGGCCGGTATCCCGAAGTCTCCATCGCCAAAGCCCGCGAACACAGGCTTACAGCGCATCAGATGCTGGAGCGGAAGCAGGATCCTCGCACAGAATTCAATCGAGAAAAATTGCATCCACTGCCAAAGCCTATTGCAATCGACGAAATATTCGACGAGCCGGAGTGGGGCCATGTGCAGACCAGTGTTCTGCGGGCGACCTTGCTCGCTATCCGTCACCTCGAAACCGCCTTATTTCCTGCATTGGAGCGCATTTCCATCAGTGACGCACAGCACAGTATCCAGCAAGCAGCCATTCGGCAAATTGAGCAGGACGGTTTGCAGGTCGTTTCCCGACACCTGGAGGGTGTCGCAACGGCGCTCGCTGCCAGCTATTTACGTAACGGTATGAGCATGGACCAATTGGTTAGTGCGATGAAGGAGTCAAGGAGGCGGGTACGGCGTGAGTCCGACCGCGCGCATTAGCTATCGGAGTCTTTGTCTGGGTCCCAATTCTGCGTACTACCAAAAGTGAATCGCCCCGGGTTTTGTAGAGGCTCCATTCTTTGAGAAAATGGAGCTATGAAAAAGCAACCGAAGTATTCCCCCGAAGTCATCGAGCGCGCTGTGCGCATGGTCAGCGAAGCCGGCAGCCAGTA
>NZ_JAAOLY010000001.1 GCF_011601275.1 Janthinobacterium lividum
GAATTCCCTGCTGCACCAACGACTCGCCATGAGTGGCGATTAATGTTGCCAAGGAGTTCGCCCTTGCAAGGGCGAACCGTTACGCAGGCACGCAGCGGTGCTGCGTGAATTCCCTGCTGCACCAACGACTCGCCATGAGTGGCGATTAATGTTGCCAAGGAGTTCGCCCTTGCAAGGGCGAACCGTTACGCAGGCACGCAGCGGTGCTGCGTGAATTCCCTGCTGCACCAACGGCTCGCAATGGGCGGGGATTAGCAACGTAGGTCGGATTAGCGGGGCCGCCGAGGCGGGGCAACGCCCCGCGTAATCCGACGACATTGTTGACGTGTGCAGCAAAGAAATACCACAGTCTAAATTGCAATAATTTGTAAAGATAATTGCCTTGGGAGCAGAGCGCCGATCTTTATTGTATGATCGGGCTATGCATATCGTCCTTATCACCGGAATATCCGGCTCCGGTAAATCCGTCGCGCTCAATGTGCTGGAAGATACCGGCTACTATTGTGTCGACAACCTGCCACCGGCCTTGCTGCCCAGCCTGGTGCAAACCCTGCTCGACGAAGGCACACCGCAATTGGCCGTCGCCGTCGATGCGCGCAGCGCCGAGTCGCTCGTCAGCTTGCCGCACAATGTGGCGCTGCTGCGCGACCAGGGGCACGACGTCAAGGTCATGTTTTTGACGGCCACCACGCATTCGCTGGTGGCGCGCTTCTCGGAAACGCGCCGCAGCCATCCGCTGTCGCACGAATTGCGTCCGAACCAGAATCCGGCCAGCCGCCGCACCCTGATCGAATGCATCTCGGAAGAACGCGAACGCCTGTCGGCCATCGAACAGCTGGGCCACGTGATCGACACCTCGGAACTGAGCGCCAACAAATTGCGCGCCTGGATCAAGGATATGATCGCCTCCGAACGCGCGCCGCTGACCCTGTTCTTCGAATCGTTCGCCTTCAAGCTGGGCGTGCCGCTGGACGCCGATTTCGTCTTCGACGTGCGGGCCTTGCCCAATCCCTATTATGACCTGGCCCTGCGCCCGCTCGACGGCCGCGACGCGCCCGTGATCGCCTTTCTCGACGCGCAGCCAAGCGCGCTGGAACTGCTGGCCGACATCCGCACCTTCATCGAAAAATGGTTACCGTCATTCAAGTCCGACAACCGCAGCTACCTGACGGTGGCGCTCGGTTGCACGGGAGGCCAGCACCGCTCCGTGTACATGGCGGAACGGCTGGCGCAATACTTCGGCCCGAATGAACGGGTCGTGCTGCGCCACCGCGAACGTAGCTAGTTAATTCAGGTGGCGCAGCGGATGCGCTGACGCCGGCCAGACGGGGGCAAAGAAGCGCGCCACCATGGCCGCGTCGACCTCGTCCAGGCTTGATGGATTCCAGCGCGGCGCATTGTCCTTGTCGACCACCAGCGCGCGCACGCCCTCGAGCACTTCGCCATGCTCGAAATTGTGGCGCACTACCGTGCGCTCCAGACGCAGACAATCGGCCACGCCCAAGTGAGCCCCCCGCTGCAGCAATTCCAGGGTCACCGACATCATCAAGGGCGAGCGCAGGCGCATGGCCGCCAAAGCCTTGCTGGCGAACACGCTGTCGTCCTGCGCCAGCGAGGCCATGATGGCCGCCACCGAATCCGCACCGAAATGGCGGTCCAGCGCCACGCGCGCCGCCGCCAGCGAGGAAACACCTGCCTGTGCCTGGAACGGCGCCGCCAGCGCCTTGATGGCCACCGGCAAGGCCTCGCCCGGCGTCGATTCGAACAGGGCCAGCAGCGCCCCCATCTGCGCCTCCGGCAGGTAGACATCGGCCAGCCCCGTGTACAGGGCGTCGGCCGCATTGATCGTCAAGCCCGTCAAACCCAGGTACAGGCCCAGCTGGCCTGCCAGGCGGGACAGGAAATAACTGCCGCCCACGTCGGGAAACAAACCGATATTGACTTCCGGCATGGCCATGCGCGTGCGGCCCGTGACGATGCGCAGGCGGTTGCCCGGCCCGGCTTGTGCCACGCCCATGCCGCCGCCCATCACCACGCCATCCATCACGGCGATATACGGTTTCGGATAGAAATGAATCAAATGATTTAAAGCGTATTCTTCCGTAAAGAAATCTTCCAGCAAGGCGCTGCCGCCTTGCGGCGTGGCCAGGCCCGCATCGTAAAAGAAACGGATGTCGCCGCCGGCGCACAGGGCCTTGTCGCTGCTCGAACGGATCACCACGGCGTCCACCTGCGGGTCGTCGCGCCACGCCAGCAGGGCCGCGCTCAGGGCGCGCACCATCTCCAGCGACAGGGAATTCAAGGCTTTCGGGCGGTCGAGCACGATGTGCCCCGTGCGGTTGCGGATGGAGGTCTGGACGAAGTCGCTCATGGCAGGCAGGAAAGAAGTGAAAGTGCAAACATTCTATCCCCTGCGCGGGGAACATTGCGTTCAAAAGGTACGGGCGCAAAAAAGGGCGCAAGATGTGCGCCCTTAGTTGATCACAACTGCTGGAAGCGGGTGGCCTTAAACGGCGACGACGGCGTCTTCCTCGGAGTTGTCTGGCAGATGCTTGATCGCCTCTTTACCGTGCCCTTGCACTTTGGTTTTGTATTTCATCACTTGCCTATCGAGCTTGTCGATCAGGGCATCGATTGCGGCATACAGGTCTTGGGCCAGGCTTTCCACATAGACGGTTTTGCCACTTAAACGCAGGTTGACTTCGGCCTTTTGACGTTTTTCTTTCTCTTTGAGGTTATCCACGGTCAGAATCACGGCGATATCGATAACTTGATCGAAATGACGTTTCACGCGTTCCAGCTTCGTTTGTACGTATTCACGGATGGCTGGTGTCACTTCGAGATGATGTCCGCTGATGGTGAGATTCATACACACTCCTAAAGATGATCGGGTTCGTGCGGTCCATCCTATCCGGCCCGCAGAGGAACCGAAAAAAACTTACAAACACTTACGCAGGCTCACTGGCGGAATTTTCAACGCTTCCCGGTATTTGGCAACAGTACGTCGCGCAATCACCATGCCTTGTTCCCCCAGCATGTCCGCAATCTTACTGTCGGATAAAGGATTTTTAGGGTCTTCTGCTCCTGTCAGTTGCACGATCAATGCCCGTATCGCCGTCGATGACGCTTCCCCCCCCGCTTCGGTGGCGACGTGGCTACCAAAGAAATATTTCAACTCGAACATGCCGTGCGGGGTCAGCATGTACTTTTGAGTTGTTACCCGCGAGATAGTACTCTCGTGTAAACCCAGTGTATCAGCTATTTCACGGAGCACAAGGGGGCGCATGGCAACGGCCCCATGCGAGAAAAAGTTCTTTTGTCTTTCTACTATCGCCTGTGCCACGCGCAGGATCGTGTCGAAGCGCTGGCGCATATTCTTGATCAGCCACTTGGCTTCCTGCAACTGTGCGCCCATGGCGCCCTCGCCCTTGCCCTGCTTGAGCAGGTTGGCATACATGGCGTTGACGCGCAGGCGCGGCATCACATCGTTGTTCAGGGTGACTTGCCAGCCATTGCGCGCGCGCTTGACGACGACGTCGGGCACCACGTAATCGGACACGTCCGAGGCGAACACGGCGCCCGGATGCGGATTGCACTGGCGAATCACTGTCTGCGCTTCGCGCAAGTCTTCATCGTCGCAATCGAGGGCTTTTTTCAGTTTGTTGAAATCGCGCTGGGCAAACCACGCCAGGTGCTTTTCCACGATGACGAGGGCCATGCGCCGCGTCACCATGGCGATGTGCGGCAAGCGCTTGATCTGCAGCGCCAGGCATTCGGACGCATTGCGCGCGCCCACGCCGGGCGGATCGAAACTTTGCAGCAGCGACAAGGCCGTGCGCATCTCGTCGGCGTCGATTTCCAGCTCTTCCGGCAAGCGCGCCAGGATGTCGTCGAGCGACTCTTCCAGGTAGCCATTGTCGTCGAGCGCGTCGATGATCAGCTCGACCAGCGCGCGGTCGCGCAATTCGAGCACCGTCACGCGCATCTGCTCCATCAGGTGTTCGCGCAGGGTGCAGTGATGGGCTTCCAGTTGCGGACGGGAATCTTCGTCGTCGGGCGCCTTGCCCCGGCTCGCCTCGTTCCAGTCGCTGTCGCCGCCATCGGCCGCAGCCGGACTGTCGCCCGCCTCGCCGTCAAAGGTTTCCGCTTCGGCCGGCGCCGCGGTCGCTTCCTGGCCTGGCGGCTGGGGCGGCGCTTCGGCCGGCGCGGCCGTGGAACTCAAGGCGCCGTCGGACAGCAGGCGCAGCGAACGGTCGAGCGGATCGTCGAGGCGCTCGAGCAGGGGATTGTCCGTCAGCAGTTGCTCGAGCTCCTGGTGCAATTCCAGGGTAGACAATTGCAACAGGCGTATCGATTGCTGCAACTGCGGCGTCAGTGCCAGGTGCTGCGAAGTGCGCAGCTGCAATGATTGTTTCATTGGCTTACATGCGGAAGTGTTCGCCCAGATAGACCCGGCGTACCGACTCGTTCGCGATGATGTCGTCGGGGCGTCCCGACGCCAGTACCGAGCCTTGGTTGATGATATAGGCACGGTCGCAAATACCCAGCGTCTCGCGCACATTATGATCGGTGATCAGCACGCCGATATTGCGCTCCTTCAAGAAGCGCACGATGCGCTGGATCTCGATCACGGCGATCGGATCGACGCCGGCAAACGGCTCGTCGAGCAGCACGAAACGGGGATCGGTGGCCAGCGCGCGGGCGATTTCCACGCGGCGGCGCTCGCCGCCCGACAGGGACAGGGCCTGGTTCTCACGCAACTTTTCAATCTGCAAGTCAGCCAGCAGTTTGTCCAGGCGCTCCTCGATCTCGGCCTTTTTCAGGGGGCGGCCTTCGACGGTCTGGATTTCCAGCACGGCGCGGATATTGTCTTCCACCGTCAGCTTGCGGAAGACGGACGCTTCCTGCGGCAGATAGGACAGGCCCATCTGCGCGCGGCGGTGGATCGGCAGGCTGGAAATGTCCACGCCGCTGATATCGATGCTGCCGCCATCCGACGGCACCAGGCCGACGATCATGTAGAACGAGGTGGTCTTGCCGGCGCCGTTCGGGCCCAGCAAACCCACGACTTCGCCGCATTCGACTTGCAGCGAAACATCATGCACGACTTGCCGCTTGCCATAGGTTTTTTGCAGACCGCGAACGATCAGGGTACTGCCGCAACGAGTATTATCCATTATTTCTTTCCTGGCGCAGGCGTGGCCGGCGCTTTCTCCGCCGCCGGCGCCTTGGTCTTCGGCTGGATCACCATGCGCACGCTGCCGCCATCGGGGGTGCTGGTGCCGCTGTTGGAGTTTTCCATCGCAAACACTTCCTTGCGGCTGTCATACGAGATGAAGGCGCCATTGGCCACGTCGGTCACTTTCGTGCCTTCCAGACGCGTCAGCTTGGCCCGGGAAAACAGTTTCACCACTTCCGTCTTGTTGTCGTATTCCACGCGCTCCGCTTCGCCTTCGACCCACAGGTCGCCCGCGCCATCGCGCTTCTGGCGGAAGGTGGCCAGCTTGCCGGGATCGGCCCAGAAGGTGATGAACTGGTAGCCTTGCGGGTCTTCCGTGATCAGGGCCCGGCCCGCCTTCATGGTTAGGGTGCCTTTCACCAGCACGACGTCGCCCGTCAGGGTACGCACCTGCTTGACGTCATCGACGTGGCCGCTGCGTGCCGTGATGACGGCTTCCTTCTCGGAATCGGCCTTCTCGGCATGCGCCACGCCCATGATGGCCAGCGAAAATACGGTCAACAGCAAGATGTTCTTCATAGTATGGTTTCCTTGTTTCATTCTGTCATTTTGCCGCCGCGGCCGGGCGCGGTTTCGGCGGGAGGACCATGCGCAGCGCATTCTGCACTTCCACCTCGCCGGTGGCGTTATTGGCTTTCATGCCGATGCCATTGAGGCGCGAGGTGCCCGTCAGGATATCGACAGGCACGTCCGTTTCCATTCTTTCCTCGTCCGGAAACACCGTCAGCGCCTCCGTCTTGACCGTCAGGTTCTGCGCCTTCGGACTTGCCACGCGGTCGATCACGACCTTGCGGTGCAGTTGCAACCGGGTATTGTCCTGGTCGATATGCGCCAGTTCCGCGTTCATGTTCAACGGCGGCATGCCGGGCGTGAGCTTGCGCACGAAGGGCTGGTCGATATCGGACGAATCGTCGGCCGGATAATGCGTAAGCTTGGTGCCCGATACGATATAGCTGGGCTTACCCGTCAAATCCATGCGCACCAGGCTGAAATTGGTGATGAAATAGTCAGGCTCATCAAGATGCTTGCTGGCCTTGATGTCCTGGCTGTTCTTGTTCATCACTTCGAGCAGCCAAAAGCTGCCCAGCGCGACAACAACCGCGCCCAGCACGGTAAAAATCATGCGCCAGCGATGGGCGCCTCCTCCTGGCTTACGCATAGGGCTTCACTCTTTTAAATATCATTGGCGGCAAGGCGCGCCTCACTCCAGGAACGGCGCCATGACGCGCGCATAGTTGTCCTGGGCGCGCAGCAGGAATTCGCAGATTTCGCGCACGGCACCGCGGCCGCCGCCGGCCTGCGTCACATGGTGCGCCAAGTCCTGCGCTTCCGGGCGCCCGCCCGGCACGCTGACGGCAAAGCCCACGCGTTTCAGGATGGGCGCATCGATGACGTCGTCGCCGATATAGCCGCATTGCTCTTCCGTCAAGCCCGTCAGCGCCAGCAGTTCGCGAAACGGCGTCAGCTTGTCGTGGCCACCCTGGTGCACATGGGTAATGCCCAGGTCTTGCGCGCGGCGCGCCGTAATGGCCGAGCGGCGCGCGCTGATGATGGCCGTCTGCACGCCCGATTCCTGCAGCAGCTTGATGCCCAGGCCATCATACACATTAAACGTTTTCATCATCTCGCCGTCGGGGCCGAAATGCAGGCTGCCGTCGGTGAGCACGCCATCGACGTCAAAGATCATCAGTTTGACCTTGGCCGCCCGCGCCAGGTTGTCCGCTACGCTCTCCATCAGATCACCTTCGCTTGCGTCAGATCATGGATATGCAGCGCGCCCACCAGCTTGCCGTCGGCATCGACGACCAGCATCTGGTTGATGCGGAACTGCTCCATCACGGCCACGGCATCGACGGCCAGGCGTTCGGGCGCGATGCTACGCGGCTGCGCATGCATGACGTCGCGGATCGCCACTTGCGTGAAATCTTGCACGCGCTCGAACATGCGGCGCAAGTCGCCATCCGTAAACACGCCCACGGGGCGGTTGTCCGCATCGACGACGGCCGTCATGCCCATGCCCTTCTTCGTCATTTCTTCCAGCGCCTGCAGCAGGGATGCCTGCACGGGTACCTTCGGCACCCGTTCGCCGCTGCGCATGACGTCATGCACGTGCGTGAGCAGGCGGCGGCCCAGGGCGCCGCCCGGGTGCGAGCGGGCAAAATCTTCTTCCTTGAAGCCGCGCAAGTCGAGCAAGGCCACGGCGATCGCGTCGCCCAGGGCCAGTGTGACGGTGGTGCTGGCCGTCGGCGCCAGGTTCAGCGGACAGGCTTCTTTTTCAACAGAAATATCCAGGTGCACGTCGGCCAGCTGCGCCAGGCTGGAATTCGGCTTGCCCGTCATGGAAATCAGTACGCCGCCCATGCGCTTGACGACGGGCATGATGGCCATCAGTTCGGACGACTCGCCCGAGTACGATATGGCAATAAAAGCATCGTCCGAGGTAACCATGCCCAGGTCGCCATGGGCCGCTTCGGCCGGATGCACGAACAGGGCCGGCGTGCCGGTGGAAGCGAGGGTGGCGGCAATCTTGCGCGCGATATGGCCGGACTTGCCGATGCCGGAGACGACGACTCTTCCTTTGCATTGCAGCAACAGCGCCACGGCGCGGCCCACGCTGTCGTCCGTGGCCAGGCGCGCGTGCAGCGCAACGATGGCGTCGGACTCGATCTGCAAGGTGGTGCGGGCCAGCGCGACAGCGCGCTCGGTCGTCGCTTGCATGTCAATTCGATCAAAAGCTTTCAGCATTGTTTTTTCATGGGTTACACTCATGCCCAAAGTATAAACGAATTAGGAAAGCAAAAAACTTGCCAGTCACAACAAACAACGATTTCCATTGACCGTACCGGGCAACCCATGTTTTCCTCGCTTGAACTGACCCTGATGTTACTCGGCAGCGCCGTACTGGGCGTGGTCGCTTTCAGAATGTTGCATTTGCCGCCCATGCTGGGCTACCTGGCCGTTGGCATCGTCATCGGCCCCCATGCGCTGGGCCTGGCGGCGGAAAACGAGGCCAGCCACACCTTGGCCGAGTTCGGCGTCGTCTTCCTGATGTTTTCCATCGGGCTCGAATTTTCTCTGCCCAAGTTCCTCGCCATGCGGCGCATCGTCTTCGGCCTTGGCATGGCGCAGGTGGTCACCACCATCATCGCCACCGTCTTCTTCGGCTGGCTCGTCGGACATTACCTGTCCGCCTACATCCACCTGAGCTGGCAAGCCGCGTTCGCCCTGGGCGGCGCGCTGGCCATGTCGTCGACGGCCATCGTCTCGAAAATGCTCACGGAGCGGCTGGAACTCGAAAGCGAACACGGCCGCAAGATCATCGGCATTTTGCTGTTCCAGGATCTGGCCGTCGTGCCCCTGCTGATCCTCATTCCCGCCCTCACGCGCGATTCGGACAACCTGGCCGAAACCCTGGCCTGGGCCGGCGGCAAGGCCCTGGTGGTACTCATTTTGCTGCTGTTCATCGGCCAGAAGATGGTGCGCGGCTGGCTGACCATCGTCGCCAAGCGCCGCTCGCAAGAATTGTTCATGCTTAACCTGCTCCTGATTACCCTGGGCGCGGCGTGGATCACGGAACGGGCCGGGCTGTCGCTGGCCCTGGGGGCGTTTGTTGCCGGCATGCTCATTTCCGAGACGGAATTCAAGCACCAGGTGGAAGAGGATATCAAGCCCTTCCGCGACGTGCTGCTGGGCCTGTTCTTCATCACGGTCGGCATGCTGCTCAATATCCGCGTGGTGTTTGAGAACTGGTGGCTGGTGCTGCTCTTGCTGTGCGGCCCCGTGCTGCTGAAATTTGCCCTGATCGCGGGCCTGGCACGGCTGTTCGGCTCCAGCAACGGCGTGGCCCTGCGCACGGGGCTGGGACTGGCCCAGGCGGGCGAGTTTGGCTTCGTGCTGCTGAACCTGGCTGGCGGCATCAAGCTGATGGACCCGTTCGTCGTGCAGGTGGTGCTGGCCTCGATGGTGCTGTCGATGCTGGTGGCGCCCTTCCTCATCGCCAAGTCGGACGCCATCGTCATGAAACTGGCGGCCAACGACTGGATGATGCAATCGTTGGCGCTGACCAAGATCGCCACGCGTACCATGGCGTCGCAGAAACACGTGCTGATCGCCGGCTTCGGACGCAGCGGACAAAGCCTGGCTACCCTGCTGGCGGAAGAAAAGATCGAATACCACGCGTTGGACCTGGACCCGGAACGGGTGCAGGAGGCGCAGCTGGCCGGCGCCCACGTGTCGTATGGCGACGCGGGCCGGCGCGAAAGCCTGGTGGCGGCCGGCATCTACCGGGCCAGCGCCGTGGTGATTACTTATGCGAATACGCCGTCGGCACTGAAGTTATTGCATCTGCTTAATGAAATGGCACCAACCTTGCCCGTCATCGTGCGCAGCCACGACGATACCGACCTCGACCAGTTGAAAAAGGCGGGCGCGGCCGAAGTGGTGCCGGAATTGATGGAAGGCAGTTTGATGCTCGCTTCGCACGCCTTGATCATGATGGGTGTGCCCCTGCGCCGCGTGGTGCACCGCGTGCAGGCGGCGCGCGAGGAACGCTATGCCTCGCTGCGCGGCTATTTCCATGGCTCCAGCGACGCGGGCGACGATGCCGAACTGGAACGCCTGCATACGGTCACCGTCAGCGAAGGCGCGCATTGCGTGGACTTGCCCTTGAGTGCGATCGACGTGGCCGGCTGCGGCGCCTTTGTGACGGCCATCCGCCGCGGCCGCGGCCGCCTCGACGTCACGCCCGAGACGCAACTGGCCAGCGGCGACGTGGTGGTGTTGCGCGGCACGGCCGACGCCGTGGCCAAAGCAGAAACTTTACTATTGAAATAATTAACCGGGCTGCGCCTGCCAGCTGACGACCTTGTTGCGGCCATCGGCCTTGGCCTGGTACAGGGCCTGGTCGGCATGCGCCACCAATTGCTGCGCCACCGTTTCAATCGGCAGCAGCGCCGCGTCCGCTTCCAGGCTGGCCACGCCGATCGACACGCTGACCCACGCCTGCGCGCTGCCAGGCAGATCAAACATGGTGCCGGCAATGCTGGCGCGGATGCGTTCGGCAACGAAGGTCGCGCTGTCGAGGTTGGCGTCGATCAGCAGCACGACGAATTCCTCGCCGCCGAAACGGCCCAGCGCATCGGAGCGGCGCAATTCCGTGCGGATGCGCGTGGCCACTTCGCGCAGCACTTCATCGCCGCCCTGGTGGCCATGCGTGTCATTGACCAATTTAAAATGGTCGATGTCAATATACATGCATGAGATGCAATAATTCTGGCGCCGCGCGCGCGCGATCTCTTCCAGCAGGCGGCGGTCGATATAACGGCGGTTGTAGACGCCCGTCAAGGAATCGGTCAAGCCGATGTATTTGAGCATTTCATTGCTGATCACGTTTTCCAGGCAAATAGCGATGATGGAGGCCATGTGCTTGATGAAATCCGTGCCCAGCGCGGGCGTAAAGCGTGTCACGTCGCTGCTGGCCAGGTTCAGGCTGCCAATCAGGCGCTTGTTACGCAGCAAGGGCACCAGCGCCACGCTGCGCAGCGCATCGATCTGCGGAAAACGGGGGCCATGCACGGCCGCATCGAAGGCACCGAGCAGCGGCATCGGCGGCAAGGCCGCTTCGCTCTCGGCAACGGGCTTTGGTGCGGCAAAACCCAGCTCCGCCACGGTATGCACGAACAGCAACTGCGGGAAGGCGCTGAAATCGACGCCCAGCTTTTCCATCACCAGCACGATATCGTCATCCTCGTCGAGCAGGCTCAAGGTGACGCCATCGAGGTCGGAAATCACGGGCAAGGTGCGGAAGATGGTGCCGATCAGTTCGGGAAACGTGGACGCGCTGACGATTTCCAGGTCGAACGCCTGGTGGCGGCACATGATGTCGTGGTTGCGTTCAACCTGTTCCAACAGGAAAGCCATGCGCGCGCGCAAGGCCTGGTTTTCGGCTTCGAGGCTGGCAATGCGCGGGTCCGGCGGTATTGCTTGATTCATAGAAACCTTAAACCCTTGTATGCGGGCGCCATGCTTAAAATGCCAGTTCGAAACCGATGTCCTGCCCCACCACGATACGCTCATCGCCGCCTTCGGTGACGATGGCGTTCATGCCGAAGCAGATGGCGCCATCGAGCTCGGGCTTGGCGCGATAGCCATGCATGACGTCGAGCGGGTCCGGTCCGGATACGCCCGTGGCCTGATCCACTGACGGGATCGGGCAGCGCGAACATGGCTTGACGGGTTTCAAGGTGGTCGCGCCAAATTGCAGAAAGTCGGCGTAGTCTTCCTCGAAGGCGCCGATGTCGCCAATGACGAGGTTGGGACGGAAGCGGTTCATCGGCAGCGCTTCACGGCCGGCGGCGCGCAGCTTGTCATTCACGTCATCGAGCGAGGCATTGCCCGCGATCAGCACCGGATAACCATCGGCAAACATGGTCTCGGCAGCCACGCCATTGGTCCATTTGGTACTGGTGGCGCGCACCACGTCCGGGTGAAAGCGCGCCAGGCGGCACGGCACGCCGATGGCCTGGGAAAACCAGGTGGCCGTCACCTCGTCGCAATCGTAGGCGCGCACGCTATCGTCCCACACCTGCACGTCCAGCATGGGCGAGTGTTGCGGATGCGGCAAGCCCAGTTCGATTTCCAGACGCAGCATGCCCGGCGCGCGCAATTCCAGGGTGGTGGTCTTGATGGATGGCACGATCAGCGCCATGCGCGGATGCTCGCGTTGGGTCAGGAAGCGGCCTTGCGCATCGACCACCATCCATTCGCGGTCGAATACGTGCTCGCTCATCAGCCCCGAGCGCGTCAGGACCGCCTCGCGCAAATGGATGCCGGCGCACGATTTGATCGGATACAGGATGATGTCGGACAGGATAGCCATGGACAGGGGAGAAGAACAGTGTGGCTGCTTCTGCCAGGAAATTATTCAGAAGCGAAGTATGGCAGCAAAGCGGGCAAGCGTAAATCGGCCAGGCTCAGCCGATGAGGCTGGCCTGGCGCGGTATTGATCAATACGTGTAGAAAATACGCTGGATTTCTTGCGTGCTGTTCGTTTTGGTCAAGGCCAGCATCAGCAGGATGCGGGCTTTTTGCGGGTTCAGGGTGTCGGACACGACACTGTCGAGTTCATCGTCGTTGGCTTCGCCATTGCGCGCCACGATGCCTTGACCGACTCGGCTCGAACGCACGATCAGCACGCCCTTCTGGCGCGCTTCCACCAGGGCCGGCTTCATTTGCGCGGCCACGCTGCCATCGCCCACGCCTGCGTGGATGATGCCCTTGGCGCCAGCGGCGATGAAGGCGTCGATGCCGACACGGTTCATGTTGGCGTAGCCGTAGACGATGTCCACTTGCGGCAGAGCATCGAGCTTGCTGATGTCAAATTCCGTTTCCAAGGTGTGCTTGCGCGTCGACTGGCGGTAGAAGAAAGGCTTGCTGCCCTGGATGTAGCCGAGCATGCCCAGTTCCGGCGACTTGAAGGTGTCGGTGGTCGAGGTGTTGGTTTTGGTCACTTCGCGCGCGGCGTTGATCTGGTCGTTCAAGGCCACCAGCACGCCCTTGCCCACGGCTTCCTTGCTACCGGCTAACAACACGGCGTTGTACAGGTTGATCGGGCCGTCAGCCGAGATGGCCGTCGACGGACGCATGGCGCCTACCACGACGACCGGCTTGTTGCTCTTCACGGTCAGGTTCAGGAAATACGCCGTTTCCTCGATGGTGTCGGTGCCGTGCGTGACGACCACGCCATCGACATCGTTCGAGGCCAGCAGCACGTTGATGCGCTTGGCCAGGGTCAGCCAGTGGCTGTTGCCCATGCTTTCACTGGCGATCTGGAATACTTGCTCGCCTTTTACGTTTGCCACTTTCTTCAATTCCGGCACGGCCGCGATCAGGCGCTCGACGCCCACGGTGGCCGAGGTGTAGCCGACGGTGGTGGTGCTGTCGGCACCGCTACCGGCGATGGTGCCGCCCGTGGCCAGGATCACCACGTTCGGCAATTTGACGGCCGCCTGCTGCGCGCGCGCCGGAGATGCGGCGATAAAGCCCATCAGCAAGGTAGCCAGCATCAGCTGTGCACAAGAATGGAATTTGCGTGAAAACATGGTGCTCCTGTTTGGTGATGTGTCAAAGATAACAAAGTCGTGTGCAAATTATATGTCATCAGTGCTACAAAAAACCCCAGATTCACGCGTATCGCGCAAACGTGCGCCCCTTCCCATGCGCTACAGTGGCGCCATGTCCACACTCCTGCCCATCCGGTCTTGCCTCGTCCTGCCGCTCATCTTGATGGCGCTGGGCGCCTGCTCCACGCAAATCGAACTGCGCACGGCGGCGCAGCAGGAACAGTTCGCGCGGGAAGCGGCCAGCCAGGGCGACTGGGCGCAAGCCATGCGCGACTACGCGGACGCGGCCGACAATGCCGAACTGGGCCATGGCGATCTCGCCTGGCAGGCGCGGCTGCACCACGAGGCGGGACGCGCCGCCAGCGCCGCCTGCCGCGACGACGCGGCCAAATTTCATTTCCGCCGCGCCATCGCGCTGGCAAAGAAAAGCGGTCAATCGAGCGCCCTCAGCGACAAGGCGCTGGAATCGCTGGCGGCAGGCAAACCTTGCGGAGTCCCTCGATGAACATCACGCGCACCCTGCTGGCCGCCTGCGCCCTGTTCGCCGCCACGGCGCCGGCGCGCGCCGCCGAAGCACCGCTGCCCTTATGGGAAGCGGGCGTGTTTGGCGGCACGGCCGTCACGCCCGCCTATCCCGGCGCCAGCGAGCGCTCGACGCGCAGCCTGGCCCTGCCCTATCTGATTTATCGCGGGAAAGTCTTGCGCGCCGACCGTTCGGGCGTGGGCGCGCGCCTGCTCGATACGGACCGCCTCGACTTCGATATCGGTTTTGCCCTGTCCTTGCCGGCCCGCTCCAGCGACGTGCCGGCCCGGCGCGGCATGCCCGACCTGGGTACCCTGGTGGAGTTCGGCCCGCGCCTGAAAATCAAGCTGGCCGAACCGACGCAGCACAGCCGCCTTGGGCTGGAACTACCGTTGCGCGCCGTCATCGAAGCGCGCGGCGGCCTGCGCCGCCAGGGCGCCACGTTCGAGCCGCGCCTCGTCTACGCGCTGCAAGGCGAACAGCAGGCATGGCATGTCGATGCCAGCGCCGGCGCCGTGCTGGGCAATGCCGCCATCAACGATTACTTGTATGGCGTCAGCCCCGCGTATGCCACCGGCCAGCGGCCCGCGTATGCGGCAAAAAGCGGGCTGATGCTCACGCGGCTGGGCCTCGGTGGTTCGTACCGGCTGCACCAGGACTGGCGCGCCTTTGCCTTTCTGCGCTACGACAACTACACGGGCGCCGCCAACCGCGCCAGCCCCCTACTGCGCCAGAACAGCGGCACCTCGGCCGGCATCGGGCTGATGTGGACGTGGCGGCGCTCGGACAGCCTGGCGCGGGGCCGTGAAAACTAGCGGCAGAGAATCGCCCGAGCGCAGACATGTTGGCCATGCGGGCAATAAAAAACCCTGCAAATCAATGACTTGCAGGGTTCGTGGCGGCTCCGTACGGGAGCGGGTCGGGATTTAGACGTTGAACAGGAAGTTCAGCACGTCGCCATCCTTGACCACGTATTCCTTGCCCTCGGCGCGCATCTTGCCCGCTTCCTTGGCGCCCGCTTCGCCCTTGTAGGCGATGAAGTCGTCATAGGCGATGGTTTGCGCGCGGATGAAGCCGCGTTCGAAGTCGGTGTGGATCACGCCGGCCGCTTGCGGCGCCGTGGCGCCCACGGGAACGGTCCACGCGCGTACTTCCTTCACGCCTGCCGTGAAGTAGGTTTGCAGGCCCAGCAGCTTGTAGCCGGCGCGGATCAGACGGTCCAGGCCTGGCTCTTCCATGCCCATGTCGGCCAGGAAAGCGCCCTTGTCGGCGTCGTCCAGGTCGGCGATTTCCGCTTCCAGCGCGGCGCAGATGGCGACGATGGGTGCGTTTTGCGATTGCGCATAGGCCGTCAACTGGTCCAGCAGCGGGTTGTCCGTAAAGCCCGAATCGGACACGTTGGCCACGAACATGGCCGGCTTGGCCGTGATCAGACACAGCGGCTTGATCAGTTCCATTTCGTCGGCGTCCAGACCCATGGCGCGCACGGGTTTCGCATCGTTCAGGTAAGGCATCATGCGTTCCATGATGGCCAGCAGCTTGGCCGCATCCTTGTCGCCCGAGCGGGCTTTCTTGTTTTCGCGGTGGATGGCTTTTTCCACGGTGCCCATGTCGGCCAGCGCCAGTTCGGTCTGGATGACTTCGATATCGTCGAGCGGGTTGATCTTGCCGGCCACGTGGATGACGTTGTCATCTTCGAAGCAGCGCACGACGTTGACGATGGCGTCCGTTTCGCGGATGTGCGACAGGAACTGGTTGCCCAGGCCCTCGCCCTTCGATGCACCAGCCACCAGGCCGGCGATGTCGACGAATTCCACGATGGCGTTGACCATGCGTTCCGGCTTGACGATGGCGGCCAGCGCATCCATACGCGGATCCGGCACTTCGACGACGCCGACGTTCGGCTCGAT
Organism: Janthinobacterium lividum; assembly: GCF_011601275.1. GTDB lineage: Bacteria > Pseudomonadota > Gammaproteobacteria > Burkholderiales > Burkholderiaceae_D > Janthinobacterium > Janthinobacterium lividum_E. The sequence goes on from NZ_JAAOLY010000001.1 coordinate 15,793, forward strand.
GGTGCAGAACGGATAGTTTTCAGCCGGGATGCCGGCTTTCGTCAGTGCATTGAACAGGGTGGACTTGCCGACGTTCGGCAAGCCGACGATACCGCATTGGAGACTCATGGAAAACCTTTAATTAATCAATATTGCCGGCAAGCGGCTGGTGCAAAAACGGCCTGTACAGGCGTTTTCTGGATAATCTTGCTGTATAAATGCTCGTAAGGGTCAATTGTACCTCTATGCACCCTACTCTTCAAAAAAACCGCCCTCTGTGCCGCTAACTGTCGCCATCCCCGTCGTCCGGCTGCGACGCATCAAATTCCAGGATGTCGCCGGGCTGGCATTCGAGCATCTCGCAAATTTTCGACAGGGTATCGAAACGCACGCCGCGCACCTTGCCCGATTTTAAGAGGGACAAATTCTGTTCCGTGATGCCGATGAAGGCCGCCAGTTCCTTCGATTTCACTTTTTTCCTGGCCAGTACCAGGTCGAGGCGCACGACGATAGCCATCAGATGAACCCGCTGTTTTCATCGGCCAGGCGCTGGCCTTCATGGAGGATTTGCGCCAGCGCAAAGAAGACGGAACACAGCAGCAAGGTCCACAGGTCGCCGCCCGTGATGTCGATGACCAGACGCAACTGGCCCGTTCCCTCTTCCAGCAAGCCAAACAGCATGCCGCGCACGGTCGGTTCGAGCAGAGTCAACACCGTTCCCAGTAGCAAGCCGCCGGCGAAACGGCGAAAGTGCCGCGCCACCTGCGGCGTAAAGAACACGCTTTGCTCGAACTGGCGCAAGACCGCGGCCAGCTGGCGCACGGCGTCGCCCAGCACGCACAAGGCCGGCAAGGCCAGCGCCAGACCCAGTCCCCGCTGCCACAAGGGCATGGCGGCCAGGCGCTCGAATGGCTGGCTCTGCAATTGCAGCAACAGTTCATACATGCCGGCGCCGCCCACGGCTCCCTGCACGGCAGGCGCGGGCGCCAGCCAGCCCAGCACCGTCAGCAGCAGGTACAGCAGAAAGAATCCCGAAACGCCGTAACGCACGCGCCGGCTCAGCGCCGCGGGCGCCGTCTGATTTTTTTTCATAGTTAAAAGAAAAGTATACGAAAGCGTCAAGTATTGCTAGAATAAATTATCGTAAAACAATAATTAAATCATGTTTTGCGACCATTTTAACATGTTCGCCCACTTTTATCGACTGGAGACACCATGAAAACCCTGCTTGCCTCGCTCGTTTGCAGCACCGCCTTTTTGCTCAGCGGGGGCGCCCGCGCCCATGACTTGAACACCATGCTGCAACAGGCGCTGGCCGACAAGAGCGTGCCGGCCATGGCAATACTCGTGATCCGCGACGGCAAGATCGATGCGCAGGCGCAAGCGGGTGTGCGCGCCAATGACGGCCACGACGCCGTACGCGCCGACGACGTGTGGAATATCGGCTCGGACGGCAAGGCCATGACGGTGACCATGATCGCGCGGCTGGTGGAACGGGGCGTGCTGTCATGGGATGCGCCACTGTCGAGCATGTTGCCCGCGCTGGCCGGCGGCATGCGCGCCGAGTACCGCGACGTCAACCTGATGGACCTGCTGTCGCACCGCGCCGGCCTGCCGCCCAATCCCGATGAGGCATGGATCGAATCCACCTACGCGGACACCCGCCCCTTGCCCCTGCTGCGCCAGGAATACGCGCAGCGCGCGCTGGCAGACGCTCCGGTGGTCCCGCCGCGCGGCGAATCGCACTACTCGAACAGCGGCGCCATGATCGCCGCCGCCATCGCGGAAAAGGCCACGGGCAAGACGTATGAAGAATTGATGCAAGCCGAAGTGTTCGGCCCGCTCGGCATGCAGGCCGCGTTCGGCCCCACCGTGCGCGGGCAAAACCTGGGGCACAAGGAAAACAAGCCGATTGCCGGCTTGCTGGCCAGCAATCCGTTGATGATGGCGCCCGATGGGGAGATTCACCTGAGCATGGCTGACTGGGCCAAGTTTGCACTCGATCAACTGCATGGCGAGCAAGGCAAGGGCAAGCTGCTGAAACAGGAAACGTATGTCTTGCTGCACACGGCGCAGGGCGACACAAATGCGGCGTTGGGCTGGGGCGTGATGCACTTCCCGCCGCAGGCGCCGCAGCGCGTGCTCACGCACCTGGGCTCGAACGGCTACTGGCACGCGCTGATCGCGCTGGCGCCCGGCAGCGGCGACGGCTTGCTGATCGCCGCCAACGCGGGTGAAGGCAGCAGCGCGCAAGCCAGCCAGCAGCAGATGGCGAAAACCATCATGGCCGGCTTCGGCAAGGCGGGGAAATAACTAGACGGTATGCAGCTTCATGGTGGCCGCTTCGAACTTGCCTTCGACGATCTGCGGCATCACCTGCAAGGATTTGTCGATGGCTTGCTCGATCAGTTCCTGGTCTTCGCGGCGCGGGCGGTGCAGCACGAAGTCGGCCACCTGCTGCTGCAGGCTCAGGGTGCGCGGGTGGCCGATGCCCAGGCGCAAGCGCCAGTAATCCTGCGTGCCCAGCGCGGCCGTGATGTCCTTCAAGCCATTGTGGCCGCCGGCCGAGCCGCCCTTTTTCAGGCGCGCGATGCCAGGCATCAGGTCGAGTTCGTCGTGCACGACGAGCACTTCATCGGCGGCGATCTTGAAGAAACGCGCCAGCGCGCCCACGGACTGGCCCGAGCGGTTCATGAAGGTCAGCGGTTCGAGCAGCCAGACTTCGTTGCCGCCGATGGAGGTCTTGGCCAGCATGGCGTTGTAGCGCGAATCGCGCTGCAAGCGCGTGCCGGGCAAGCTGTTGGCAAGATTGTCCACCAGCCAGAAGCCGGCATTGTGGCGGGTTTGTTCGTATTCGGGTCCCGGGTTGCCGAGGCCGACGATCAGGCGTATGGGCATGGCTGTGTCTGTAATGTAAAAGAAAGCATTATCGGTGAAAACAGGCAGAAAAAAACCCGCGCGGCGAACCTGGCGGGTTTTTCCTTGCGACTACCGCATTGCTGCGGCGGCAAAATTACTTCTTGTCAGCAACAACTTCAGCAGCAGCGGCTTCAGCAGCAACGTGGCCAGCCGGTACCGAAGCGGTAGCGATGGTCAGGTTGGCGCCGTGGGTGACAGCGGTCACGCCAGCTGGCAGGACCAGGTCGCCTACGTGCAGCGAGTGGCCGACGTCGATGTTCGACAGGTCAACGTTGATGAATTCTGGCAGTTTGCCTGGCAGGCAAGCGACTTCGATTTCGTTGGCAACGTGGCTGATGGTCGCGCCGTGCAGTTTGACTGCTGGGGAAACGTCAGCGTTGATGAAGTGCAGAGCCACTTTCACGTGGATAGGCTGCGATGCGTCAACGCGCTGGAAGTCAGCGTGCAGAACCAGTTGTTTGTATGCGTGGACTTGGAAGTCGCGCAACAGAACTTGCTGGGAAACGCCGTCGATTTCCAGATCCAGGATCGACGAGTGGAACACTTCTTTTTTCAACGCGTGGTACAGGGCGTTGTGATCCAGCGAGATCAGCACTGGGGCTTCAGCGCCACCATAGACGATACCAGGGGTTTGGCCGGAAATGCGCAGGCGGCGGCTCGCTCCGGAACCTTGCAATTCGCGTTTAAATGCGATAACTTTCATGTGAAACTCCAAGAAGAACAAGGCTTGCGCCTTGTGTTATGAGGATACCCGCGACCAGGAATCCTCGAAAATGGGGTGCAAAACACCCCGAAAATTAAAACACTGCGGCGCAACAGGCAAAAAGCCGGTCGCGCCGCAGGCATTACGTCTGTTTCTATTTATCGAATTAATCGATAAAGAGGGAAATAACCGAATCGCCCTTGATGATGCGCTTGAACGTCTCGGCCAGCAGCGGCGCGCACGTCAATTGACGGATCTTGCCGCAGGCCAGGGCCGCTTCGGACAAGGGGATCGTATCGGTCACGACCAGCTCATCGAGTGGCGAGGCCGAAATACGGTCGATCGCCGGGCCCGACAGCACCGCGTGCGTGCAATACGCCACGACTTTTTTCGCGCCGCGTTCTTTGAGCACTTCGGCAGCCTTGGTCAGGGTGCCTGCCGTGTCGACCATGTCATCCATGATCACGCAGTTGCGGCCTTCGACTTCACCGATGATGTTCATCACTTCGGACACGTTCGCTTTTGGACGACGCTTGTCGATGATGGCCAGGTCGCAGCCCAGGCGTTTTGCCAGGGCGCGCGCACGTACCACACCGCCGACGTCCGGCGACACTACCAGCAGATCCTGGTAGTTTTTCTTTTGCAGGTCGCCCAGCAAAATTGGCGAAGCGTAAATATTGTCGACTGGGATATCGAAGAAACCTTGAATCTGGTCGGCGTGCAAGTCCATGATCAGGACGCGCTCGACACCGGCTTCTTCCAGCATGTTCGCCACCACCTTGGCCGAAATCGCCACACGCGCGGAGCGTGGACGACGGTCTTGGCGGGCGTAGCCGAAGTAAGGAATGGCGGCGGTGATGCGGCCAGCGGAAGCACGTTTCAAGGCATCAACCATCAGCATGATTTCCATCAGGCTGTCGTTGGTTGGAGCACAGGTGGATTGCAAAACAAAAACATCCTTGCCGCGTACGTTTTCGTTAATCTCGACCATTACTTCGCCGTCGGAGAATTTCGAAACGTTTGCTTTACCGAGAGGGATGCCGAGGTTTTTTGCGACCCCCTCTGCCAACGCTGGATTCGCGTTGCCGGTAAAAACCATCAGGTTTTCGTAAGCCATGGGAGTCCCAAGAGGTGATATAGAAGTCTTGAAAAGCACTAACCGGGCATAGGCCCGGTCAGTCATTGTTTAGAATATGCCGCGTGGCGACACATCTGCTTTTTCCCGCACTGGACGCCAACTTCGCATCGACAGACTACGGTGAAAGGGTGGCAGGGGAAGAAGGATTCGAACCTTCGCATGCTGGAATCAAAATCCAGTGCCTTAACCAGCTTGGCGATTCCCCTACGTTACTGACTGCTTGCCGTCATGTTGGCCAGTATTATACCGACTATTTGACGCTAAGCAAAATCTTTTTTTGCTCTCTACAACATGGTGAGCATCGGGTGGCGACTCAGCGCTTTTGCCTTCCAGGCGATCCAGACTGGTGGCACATTGCTGAGCACCGCATCCGCTTCTTCCTGACTGCCAAACGCACCAAACACACAAGCACCGGAACCAGTCATCCTGGCCTCACCGTAAGCACTCAGCCATTTTACCGCATCTGCTATCGGCTTGAAAAGACTGCATGCTACTTGCTGTAAATCATTCTTACCAAACCCGCCCGCATCGTTTCCTTCTGCGAGGTACCTGGAAAAGTCCGCTATTGTGACGGGTTCGGTATTTCTCGTCAAGCCTTCCGCGCAAAAAATTGCGGCGGTCGGCACTTGCACGCCAGGCTCGATCACGATATACCAGCAGTCCGGCGTGGCGACGGGTTGCAGGGCTTCGCCCACGCCTTCGGCAAAGGCATTCTCGCCAAAGATGAAAAACGGGATATCGGCGCCCAGCGGCAAGCCCAGCGCCATCAATTCCTCGCGCGTCAAACCCGCCTGCCACAGGCGGTTCAAGGCCATCAGGGCCGTCGCTGCGTCGGACGAACCGCCGCCGAGCCCGCCGCCCATGGGCAGCACCTTGTCGATGGCGATATCGACGCCGCGCGGCAAGGCGTCAGTACGGCGCAGCACTTCCGCCTGCAGCAGCCTGGCGGCGCGGATGATCAGGTCCTGCTCCTCCGGCACGCCGGCGAGCGCCGTCACGCGGCGGATCGCCGTGTCGTCGCGCAGCGCGAAGTGCAGGGTGTCGCCATGGTCGAGCAACTGGAACACCGTCTGCAGCAGATGGTAGCCATCGGCGCGGCGGCCGTTGACGTGCAAAAAGAGGTTCAGCTTGGCCGGGGCCGGGCAGTTATTCAGAGTCGTCAACGTCATTGTGCTTGAGCCGATGGAGCGGGATCGAGCACGATGCGCAACGACACGGCATCGGCCTGCGCGCTGGCATTGCGTTCGGCATCGATACGCCGCGGTTGGGGCAAGGCGCCCGGTGTATTGTCGGCCGCATTTTGCCCTACTTCTTGCCACGACACATAGCGCAAGCGCCAGCCGTCTTTCGTCGTGACGCTGTCATTGGCCGGGGAAGCGACGAAACGCTTGCCGTCGGCGCCCACGGCATGCCCTTGCAGCCAGTCGCGCAAGCCCGACACGGGCAAGGACCAGCCCAGCATCTGCGCGCTCAGAGTATCGACGTCCGGCGCGCTGCGCGGCGCCTTGCCGCTTTGCGTCAGCACGGCTTGCTGCGGCGTGACGGCGATCGTCGCCAGGGTGCTGCCGACGGGCGAATACAGGGTCACGTCCGTGCGCTGCGCCGTCTGCTGCCAGTTGAAATTGACGGTGGCCGATTCGGGCTTGTCATCCTTCTGGTACACGACGTTCAGGCGCCCTGTCAGTTCCACCTGTTCGCGGTAGGGTGCGACAGTTTGAGCGGAGGGTGCGGCGCCGGACGAAAAGGGGGAAGTCAGGGTCGAGCAGGCCGAGAGAGACAGGCAGACGAGTGTGAGAGGGATGAGTTTTTTTAACATGGGCACAAGGCAAAACCAGCGCCATGGCGCTGGTTTTTTATAGTTGAGTTAATCGATTCAATCACAAACTGACATTCAAGCGCGCCAGCGTACTTTTCAGCGCATCGTTTTTCGGGTCCTTGCCTTGCGCTTCGCGCCACAGCTTTTGCGCTTCAGCCTTGTCGCCCTTCTGCCACAGCACTTCGCCCAGGTGGACGGCGATTTCCGGATCGCTGCGCACGGCATAGGCGCGGCGCAGCGCGTTTTCCGCGGCGGCCAGGTTACCCATGCGGAACTGCACCCAGCCCATGCTGTCCATGATGAACGGGTCGCCCGGCGCCATCTGCAAGGCTTTTTCGATCAGCGCATGGGCTTCCTCCAGGCGCAGGCCCCGTTCGGCCAGCGAATAACCGAGCGCGTTGTACGCGTGCTGATTGTCGGGCGCCAGCGCCATCACGCGGCGCAAGCTCGCCTCCATCAGCTCGAATTTATCCAGACGCTCGGCCAGCAAGGCGTAGTCGTACAACAGTTCCGGATTGTCGGGGAAGCGCAGCAAGGCATTTTCCATCACCGTGTACGCGCTTTGCACGTAGCCGGCGTCGCGCAGGAATTGCGCATCGACCAGCAGCACCTGCGCCTGGCTTGCCGGATCGTCCGTTTCGATTTCCGTCAGCGCCTTGCGCGCCGCATCGAGATTGCCGCCACGGGCCATCAGCTGGGCGCGGCGCAAGCGCGCCTCGACATAGCCGGCCGACGCGCTGTTGTCGACCTTGTCCAGCCAGGCGATGGCGCCCGCCGTGTCGCCGCGCGTCTCGGCGATTTGCGACAGTATCATCAGGGCCTTGAACGGATCGCGCGTGTCGCCAGGGGATTTTTCGAGCACGGCCAGGAAGCGCTTGAAGTACTGCTCCGCGCCCTTGGTATCTTCCAGCTGCAGCGCCACGATGCCGAGCGCATACAGGGCGCCCACGTTATCGGGCTGGCTTTTCAGCAGCAGCAGGAACTGCTCGCGCGCCGGCTCCAGCTGCTTCTGCTCGACGAGCAGGCGCGCGTACGCGCCGCGCACTTCGACGGCGTCCGGATTCTTTTGCAGGAACGTGGCCAGCACCTTGTTTGCCGCCTCGGGTTCGCCCGTCACCTGCGCCAGGGTCAGCGCGGCAAACTCGGAGTTCGGCTTGATCGCCAGCGCCTTGTTCGCTTCGCCGATGGCGCGTTCACGCTCGCCGATCGACAAGGCGCCCTGCGCCAGCACCAGGTGCGCTTCGAACATGTCCAGGTAAGGCTGCACCAGGCGCGTCACCATCGAATAGGCATACAGCTTGTCATTCGAGCGCGACAAAATCTGCTGCATCTGGAACAGGGCCACGCCCCGTGCGCCACCCGGCGCATTGGCCAGACGCTCGGCGAAAATCGGTTCCGCTTCTTCGATCTTGTCCGTCAACACGACGAAGCCAAGGAAGAACTGCGTCGCCTCGTCCGATTCGGGCGCCAGCTCGCGCCACAGGCGGATGGCCGCCAGCGCTTCGCCGCCCTGCTTGGCGGCCAGCGCCATTTCGGAAGCGCGGCGCGCCAGGCGCGGGTCGCGCGTCTGCTGCGCCGCCACCATCATCGTCACGTACGGCCCTTGCCACTGACCGCTCTTGAATTCCATTTCTGCCTTGGTCAGCTTGTACAGCAGGTCGCTGCTCAATTCCACCTTGGGCAAACCCTCCGCCTTGGCATCAGCCTTGGACTCGGCGCCCTCTTCCTGCGGCGCGACGGGCGCGGCCGCAGAGGGACTGGCCGCGGCATCGGCAGGGGCGACAGGGGTCTGTGCCATGGCATGCGTGGCCATCAGGGCGGACAAGGTTACAATGGCGAAAGCGTTTTTCAAAGGCTGATCCTGGCTAAACGGCAAAGTTTGATTCTACGCCCAACGCGGCTATCGCGTACTTCACGTATGTAACGAAATATATACGTCGTGGCGGCGTGGCCTGCCAGGGCCAGCCCTCGGCCGGCAACCCGCCTGTTTTTTATCCGGTTTTCAACCATTCGAGCCCTATGCCAGAATTGCCAGAAGTCGAAGTCACACGGCGCGGTGTCGCGCCCCACCTGGAAGGGCGCGCCGTGCGCTCCGTCGTGCTGCGCCGCGACGGCCTGCGCTGGCCCTTCCCCCCTGCCCTGGGCGAGCAATTGTCGGGGCAAACCATCGGCCTGACGGGCCGCCGCGGCAAATACCTGCTGATCCACTTCCGCCACGGCACCCTGATCATCCACCTGGGCATGTCGGGCCACCTTCGCGTGCTGCCGACGGGGACGGAAGCGCAAAAGCACGACCATTTCGACCTCGTCGTGGAAGACGCGCAAGGCGGCAGCCAGGTGCTGCGCATGACGGACCCGCGCCGCTTCGGCGCCGTGCTGTGGCACGACGAGGCCGACGGACCGCTGGACGGCCACGCGCTGCTGCGCGGCTTGGGCACGGAACCGCTGGAAGGCGGCTTCACGGGCCAGCTGCTGTTCGAGAAAACGCGCAACAAGGGCACCAACATCAAGCAGGTGCTGATGGCGGGCGACATCGTCGTCGGCGTGGGCAATATCTATTGTTCCGAAAGCCTGTTCCGCGCGGGGATCAACCCGAAGACGCCAGCGCGGCGCATCGGCCTGGCCCGCTATGAGAAACTGGCGCAAGCGATCCGCGACGTGCTGGCCGAAGCCATCGTGCAAGGCGGCAGCACCCTGCGCGACTTCATCGGCGTGAACGGCCAGTCCGGCTACTTCCAGCAGACGTATTTCACGTACAACCGCGCGGGCAAGCCCTGCCGCGTGTGCGGCGCGCCTATCCGCCAGATCGTGCAGGGACAGCGTTCCACGTTTTACTGCGTGAATTGTCAAAAGTAAGCATAGGTAAAGGGGAGCAGATGGTCAGAGACCTGGAACAATACAGCGCATGGCGGCAGGACGTGCAGGCCGCCTTGCAGGCATACCGGCAAGCCGCCAGCGCGGCAGGCCTGGTCGACGGCGCCTCCGCGCTGCGCCTGGCGCGCTGTGGTTCCCGCCTGCTCGACGACCGTTTATCCGTCGCCTTCGTGGCGGAATTCTCGCGCGGCAAATCCGAGCTGATCAACGCCATTTTCTTTGCCGGCTACGGCCAGCGCATCCTGCCATCGGGCGCGGGCCGCACCACCATGTGCCCCACCGAGCTGCTGTACGACGCGGCCTGGCCGCCATCGATCCGGCTGCTGCCCATCGAGACGCGCGCGCAGAACCTGTCGACCAGCGACTACCGCGAGCTGCCGGCCGCCTGGACCATCCTGCCCCTGAATATCGAGGCGGGCGGCGACATGCAGGAAGCGATCCGCCAGGTCAGCCTGACGAAAAAAGTCAGTGTGGAAGAAGCGGCGCGCTACGGCCTGTACGACGCCGACGATGCGGACGCCCCCGCCATGCTCGACGAGGAGGGCCAGGTGGAGATCTCCATGTGGCGCCACGCCATCATCAACTTCCCCCATCCGCTGCTGAAACAGGGCCTGGTCATCCTCGACACGCCGGGCCTGAACGCCATCGGCACGGAACCGGAACTGACCCTGAACCTGATCCCGAACGCGCACGCGGTGCTGTTCATTCTGGCGGCCGACACGGGCGTCACGCGCAGCGATATCGAGGTATGGCGCAACCATATCGGCGCCGGCGCGGGCCGCCTGGTGGTGCTCAACAAGATCGACAGCATGTGGGACGAATTGCGCGGCGATGCCGAGGTGGCGCAAGCGATCGAGCGCCAGCAGGCCAGCGTGGCGCATCTGTTGACACTGGACGCGAGCCAGGTGTTTCCCGTCTCGGCGCAAAAGGCCCTGGTGGGCAAGATCAACGACGATGCGGCGCTGCTGGAAAAGAGCTGCCTGCTGCGGCTGGAGACGGCCTTGTTCGAGGAGCTGATCCCTGCGCGCAAGGACATCATCCGGCGCCAGCTGGCGTTCGACCTGGACGCCATCGAGGCGGCGCAGCAGGTGCAGGCGGCGGCCCGCGCGCGCGGCATCGCCGAGCAGCTGCACGAGCTGCACAGCTTGCGCGGCAAGAACCAGAGCGTGATCGCGCACATGATGCGGCGCATCGATATCGAGAAGAAGGAATTCGACAGCAGCCTGTTCAAGCTGCAAGCGACGCGCGCCGTGTTTACCCGCCTGTCGACGGAGCTGTACACAAGCCTGGGCATGGACATCGTGCGCGACGATATCGACGGCGTGCGCGCCGCCATGCAGCGCAGCCGCTTTTTCACGGGCTTGCGCGAAGCCGTGCGCCAGTATTTCGAACGCATCGCCAGCAACCTGGACCGCTCGGAAGGCAAGACGGCCGAGATCACGGAAATGATGAACGTGATGTACCGCAAATTCGCTTCCGAACACGGTCTGGCGCTGGCCTTGCCGATGCCGTTTTCGCTGGCCCGCTACCGCCAGGAGATCGCCGACATCGAAGCCGTCTACCATAAGCAGTTCGGCACGGCGACCCTGCTCACCACCAGCCGCGTCGTGCTGATGGAAAAATTCTTCGACACCATCGCCTCACGCGTGCGGCGCAGTTTCACCAACGCCAATGACGACGCCAGCGCCTGGCTGAAAGTCATCATGGCGCCGCTCGAAGCGCAGATCGTCGAGTACAAGGAACAGCTGAAACTGCGCTTTGCCTCGATCCAGCGCATCCACGATGCCACGGGCAGCCTGGAACAGAAAATCGCCGGCTTCGAGGCCAGCCTGGCGGCGCTTGAACGCGACAAGGCGCAGCTGGCGCAATTGCTGGCTGCCTTGCGCGCGGCCAGCGCAACATAGACAACAGAATACTGGAACCCTGCATGAAACGTCTGCTGCATCCGCTCTCGCCCGCCACAGGCGCGGCGCCTTTTGAAGACTATATCGACCCGACTTTTTCCGCCACCGTCATCGCCTGGCAAAAGCAGCATGGCCGCCACGCGCTGCCATGGCAAAACACGCGCGACGCCTACCTGATCTGGCTGTCCGAAATCATGCTGCAGCAAACGCAGGTCACCGCCGTGCTCGGCTACTACGCGCGCTTCCTCGAACGCTTCCCCACCCTGCGAGACCTCGCTAGCGCGCCTGTCGAAGACGTGATGGCGCAGTGGAGCGGCCTTGGCTACTACACGCGGGCGCGCAATCTGCACAAGTGCGCGCAGCGCGTGGTGGCCGAATACGACGGCGTGTTCCCCAGCGACCCGGCCCTGCTGGCCGACCTGCCCGGCATCGGCCGCTCGACGGCGGCCGCCATTTCCGCGTTTTCCAGCGGCACGCGCGCGGCCATCATGGACGGCAACGTCAAGCGCGTGTTCGCGCGCGCGTTTGGCATCGACGCCTATCCCGGCGAAAAACGGGTCGAGGAAGCCATGTGGCGCCGCGCCGAAGCGCTGCTGCCTGAGACGGGCATCGAAGCCTACACGCAGGGCCTGATGGACTTCGGCGCCACCCTGTGCACGCGCAGCAGCCCCGATTGCGGCCGCTGCCCCTTGCAGCCGCGCTGCATGGCCTACGCCACGGGCCGCACCAAGGATCTGCCTGTACGCAAACCAAAGAAAACCAGCCCGGAAAAACACGCCGTCATGCTGGTCGTCATCGACAACGGCCAGGTGCTGCTGGAGCAGCGGCCCGGCTCGGGCATCTGGGGCGGCTTGCTGTCGCTACCCGAACTCGATGGCCACGTGCTGGCCGATGAAGACTCTCCCCGTGCCATCGACCAGGATGCGCTGGCGCGCGCCGTGGCGCCATTCGGCGAAATCGAATCGCAGGAACGGTTGTTGCCCATCGTCCATGTCTTCACCCACTACAAGCTGCACATCGTCCCCTGCCGCATCATCCTGGCGCGCCGTTTGGCGCTGGCCGGGGAAGCGACGCACGTCTGGTACGACGGCGCGAAAATCGCGGATGCGCCGCTGCCCGCGCCCATCAAAAAGCTGCTGCTGGACCTGTTCGGCGATGCGCGTTCGGCGCAGCGCAGCATGTTTTAGTGCGTTTTTTACTGTTCGCGTTGGCGGTGCTGTGCCTACATGGCGCGCAAGCGGATGACGCACTGCCAGAGGTCCGCATTGGCGTGCTGGCCTACAAGGGCGGCGACGCCGTGCAGCAGGACTGGTCGTATGTGACGCGCCATCTGCAGGCCAGCATTCCCGGCATCCGTTTCATCCTGGCCGACTACGACCAGGCAGGCCTGACGCGCGCCGTGCAATCGCAAGCGATCGCCTTCGCCATCACCAGCAGCGGTCATTACGTGGCGCTCGAACACAGCGATGGTGCCAGCCGCATCGCCACCCTGGAATCGCCGTGGACGGACTCGCCGCGCCAGGCCATCGGTTCGGCCATCGTCGTGCGCAGCGCGTCGCCGCTGCATGACCTGGCCGACCTGGCTGGCAAGAACGTGATGGCCGTGACGCCCGACGCCTTTGGCGGCTACCAGATCGCCGCGCGCGAACTGCGCGAAGCGGGCATCGATCCCACGCACGATTTTGCCAGCCTGCGCTACAGCGGTTTTCCCTCGCAGCAGATCGTCGACGCCGTACGGGCCGGACGCATGGATGCGGGCATCGTGCGCACCTGTTTGCTGGAACAGATGGTGGCGCGCGGCGAAGTGCGTTCCGAGGAACTGCGCGTGATCACCACGCGCCCGATACCCGGCTTTCGCTGCGCCAGCTCGTCGCGCCTGTATCCGGACTGGCCCTTCGTCGCTCTGCGCCAGACGCCGCCCGCGCTGGCAAAAAAAGTGGCGCAAGCCCTGCTGGCCATGCCGCGCACGGCCGAGGGTTATAGCTGGACGGTGCCCAGCGATTACCAGATCGTCGATGAACTGTTCCGCGACTTGCGCATCGGCCCTTACGCCTACCTGGACAAGCTGACGTTCGAGACGGCGCTGCGCCGCTACTGGGGCTGGATGCTGCTCGTGCTGGCCCTGCTCGTGGCCTGGGCCGTGCACACAGTGCGCGTGGAATACCTGGTCAGCCGGCGCACGGAGCAATTGCGCGCGGCCCAGCACCAGCAGCGCGCGCTGGAAGAACAGGCGCGCCAGCGCCAGGCCACACTCGACCACACGGCGCGCCTGGCCATCCTGGGCGAAATGGCCAGCGCCATCGCGCACGAATTGAACCAGCCGCTGGCGGCCATCGGCAATTTCGCGCGCGGCATGGCGCGCCGCATCACGGCGGGCCGCCTCGACGCGGCGCCGCTGCTCGACGGCGCGCAGGAAATCGCCACGCAAAGCGAGCGCGCGGGCGCCATCATCCGGCACATCCGCGCGATGGCGCAAAAGCGTCCCGCGCACAGCACGGCCTTCGCCCTGGCCGGCGCCGTGGAGCAAGCCGTGGCACTCTTCCGCGCCGCCCATCCGCACGCCCATATCAGCTGGAACCACGAAGGCAGCAACCTTGACGCGCGCGTGCTGGCCGACCCGCAGCAAGTGCAGCAAGTGCTGCTCAATCTGCTGAAAAATGCGCTCGATGCGCAGGTGGAAAACGACAATCCGGGACACCCCATCGGCGTGCTGCTGCACCGTGAAAACGGCGCCTGCACGGTGGCCGTGCGCGACGCCGGATGCGGCCTCGATGCGGCGCAGATGGCGCGCCTGTTCGAACCGTTTTTTACCACCAAGGCCGAAGGCCTGGGCCTGGGCATGTCGCTCAGCAAAAGCATCATCGAATCGTTCGGCGGCAGCCTGTCGGCGCACGCCAATGCCGATGCGCCAGGCTTGACGGTCTGGTTCCGCCTGCCCGAAGATAGCGGCATGCAAGCACATCAGGAAAACCAAGAGGACACACCATGAATGAAAGCGACGCGATCATCTTTGTCGTCGACGACGATGCCGCCATGCGCCGCTCGCTGGCCTATCTGTTCGATTCGGCCGGCTGGAAAGTGCAGACGTTCGAGTCGGCGCGCGACTTCCTGCAGCGCTACGCGGGCCATGCCCCGGGCTGTCTGCTGCTCGACGTGCGCATGCCCTTGATGAGCGGGCTGGAGCTTCAACAGGAGCTGTCGCGTCACGCCATCGCCCTGCCCGTGATTTTCTTGAGCGGCCACGGCGACCTGGCCATGGCCGTGCAAACGATGAAAGCGGGCGCTTGCGACTTTCTGGAAAAGCCATGCAAGGACCAGGTATTGCTGGACGCCGTCTCGCGCGCCGTGGCCCGCAGCATGGAAGAAAGCCGCAGCGCCGCCAGCACCAATACGGCACAGGCAGCACTGGCGACATTGACGGCGCGCGAACGCGAAGTGGCGCTCTTGATGGCCGAAGGCAAAGCGTCGAAAGTCATCGCCCGCGAGCTGGGCATCAGCGACAAGACGGTGCAGGTGCACCGCCATAACACGATGGAAAAACTGGGCCTGCATTCAGCAGCCGAGGTAGCCCGGCTGCTGATGGCAGGTGGACAACTCTAAACCCGCACGATGCGCGCCGGCAGCCCCTGCCGCACCGCCGTGCCCGAGACGGGATCGACAAACACGTTCTTGTCGCCGCGACTCGGGTCCGTCAATCCCAGGTCGTTCAGGTTGATGCCCGCGCCGATGGCCGGTTCGTCGGGCTGGCGCAGCTTGCCGATGCGGTGGGCGCGCGCGCCGTGTTCCTTGTGGCCGAAACCATGTTCGATGGCGATCACGCCCCGCTGCACGCCGTGGCGCAGCATCACCGTGGCCCTGGCCTTGCCGCCCGGCGTTTCCAGGTAAATCACGTCGCCATTTTGCAGCTTCAAGCGGGCCGCATCGTCGGGGTGCACGGCGACCGGGTTGTCGGGATGGATGCCGCGCAAGCGCCGCGCGCCGATGCTGTACGAGTTCTGCAGCGCCGATTTAAAACTGATCAACTCGAACGGCCACTCGCTGGCCGGGTAGGCCTTGCGCACGGGCGTGCCGTCGGCAAACGCCGCCACTCTCCAGGCAGGTGTGCCGGGGAAACGCTTGCCGCTCAAGCTGTTCTTGCTCACACCCAAGGCCTCGTTGTACAGCATCATCGGCTTCAGGTAGCGGTGCGTGGACCAGTCCTGCGGATACGGTGTCTCGTCGATCACCGGTGCAGGAACAGCCGGTGCCTTGGGGTTCGCGGGCGGCGGCAGGCGCAGGCCGAACATCTCGCCATAGCTCTGGTAGCGCCCTCCTCGCGCCAGCATGAAGGCCACCTTGCGCCACTCTTCCGGCTTCAGGGTGCGTTCCAGCTCGGCACGGATGCGCGCCACGCCGGACAGCTCGATGTCGTCGTCGCTGGCCTCCGGCACGGACGTTTTCCCCTGCCACGCGATGTTGGCGCCGCCGCGCAGATACCAGTCTTCCGCGCGCTGCAGGGGGAAGCGCTGGCCATCCATGTCTTGCAAGGCGTCCGGGCCGAAGCCGGGCAAGTCCATCGTTTTGGCCAGCGCGATGAAGAACGATTCCATGCAGATGGTCTGGCCGTCCGGCGTTTTTTGCACGCGCGGCTCGACCACGGGCCAGCGCGCCGTGCTCATTTTGACGGGCATGCCGCCCCAGGCGCCGGCCCAGCCCCAGCTTTCATACAGCAAGGTATCGGGCAGCAGGTAGTCGGCAAAGGCCGAGCTTTCATTGATGAAGGGGTCGATGGCGACGATCAGTGGAATCTTCTTCGGATCGGCCAGTTCCTTGCCGATCTGCGCGCGCAAGCCCGTGATGCCGTAGACGGGATTGCAGCTCCACAGGATCAGCGCCTTCAAGGTGTACGGATAGCCGTTCATGGCGCTGGTGAGCCACTCGGTGGCCAGCGCAGGTGCGTTCGGATACCACGGCGCCCTGGCCGGATAGGCCTTGCCCGCTTCTTTCTTCAGCTTGAATTCCGAGGTTTTTTCATACGGCACATTGCGTCCGATCGGCATGCCGGCCGCCTTGGTCTCGCCGTCAAAACTCTCGAGGTTGTAGCGCGGACCGGGGCCCGCATCCTTGAAGCTGCCGCCGTTGACGAGAGTGCCACCCTTGCGGTTCAAATTGCCGATCAGGGTATTGAGCATGACCAGCGCGTACGCGTTATAAAATCCCGCGCCCGACATCATGCCGCCGTGCGCATTGACGGCGGCGCGCTTGCCGTGGCTGGTCAGTTCCTGCGCCAGGCCTTCGATGATGTCGCGCCCGATGCCGCAGGCGCTTGAGTATTCCTCCATGCTGTGGCGCTGCGCTTCCTCGTTGAGCATCGTCATCGCTGTCTTCAGGTGCAGCGGCGCGCCGGCCACGTCCAGCGGGCCATCGAAGAACAGGCGCGCCTCGCCCTTGGCCGCGCTGTGCGGCACGATGGCTTGCGTGGCAGAGTCGATCACGCAGAAGGCGTCACCATCCTTGTAGCGCTCTTCTTCCGCCAGTTCCACCGCGCCGATGTCGGATGCGCGCAGGTAGCGGCCATCGCGCGGATGGCCCTTTTCGTTGATGATCAGGTGCGTGGCGTTGCACCAGGCGGCTTCGCCCGCCGCTTCCGCCACCTTCAGGTTCGGCTGCACGAGGAAGTTGCGGTCATAGCGTTCGTGCTCGATGATCCAGCGGATCATGGCCATGGCCAGCGCGCCGTCCGTGCCCGGCTTGATCGGCACCCAGCGGCTGCGGTCGCCCGCCGCCAGGCTGTCCGCATTCGTCAGCACGGGATCGACGACGACGTAGCTGAATTCGCGCTTGCCCGAACGGGCCTTGGCGATCAGGGTACCCTGGCGCTTGAACGGGTTGCCCGCATTGCCCGGCGCCGTGCCGACGAAAATGCAGAACTCCGTGTTTTCCAGATCCACTTTCGCATGCGGCATTTTCTTCATGTCGCCGAACATGGCGCCCGAGCCGCTGCGGTAGGCGCCGCCGCAATACGAGCCGTGGTTGACCAGGTTCAGACTGCCGTACGACTGCTTGAAAAAGCGCGTACCGAACGCCAGGCGGCCATCGTCTGTGCTGCACATCAGGCCCACCTGGTTCACTTGCGGACCCAGTTCCGGCTGCGCCGGATCGATCGGTTTTTTCAGCTCGCGCAAGGCGCGCAAGCCCTGTACGTGGCCTTCGCCAAACAGGTCGCCGCCTTCCGTCACTTCCTTGACCAGTTGATCGAAAGCGATCGGTTCCCACTGGCCGCCGCCGCGCGGCCCCACGCGCTTCATGGGCGCGAGCACGCGGAACGGCGACTCCATCTGTTCCAGCACGCCGTTGCCCCGGCCGCAAGCCGTCGAGCGGCCCTTCAAGCCCTTTTCCTCGAAGCGCGACAGCGAGACAAAGCTGTCGCGTATCGAGGTCTGGTATGGCAGCGCCGGATCGGCCGACAGGGGGCTGTACGGATTGCCCGCCACGCGCAAGACCTTGCCGCTTTTTTTATCGAGGCGTACGCGCACGCCGCAAAACGTGGTGCAGCCCATGCACATGGTGTAGCTCACTTGCTGGTCCGGATTGACCGTCAGTTTGCCCGTGGCCGTGTCGACGGAAAACTCGGGCGGCAGCGAATTGCCATGTAGTTTCTGCACAGGTTTATCTTTGCCCAGCGCGTGGTCGACCATGCGGCCAGCCGTGGTGGAAAAGCTGGCGGCAAACGCGGCCAGCCCGCCGCCGATGGCGCCGTAGCGCAGCAGCTTGCGGCGTTTTTCATTTTCGTCTTCGGGGACGTCGTTGCGGTCGTCGTCGTGTGTGCGTTCATTCATTTTTGACTCCTCAGTACGTGGCCATGGCGGGACGGTTGCGCAGCATGCGCCCGGCCCATGGCAAAAATTCCAGCATCAGCAACAGCAGCGCGATCCACAGGCCCGCCGTGCCGATAATCCCCATCAAGCCGTCGTTCCCCATCGGCAGGTGGTAGTCATACAGGCCCGCGCCCGTTTTCGGGATCGTCTGGCCGCCGATGAAAATCGTCCAGCGCATCATCCAGGCGCTATGCAGCGCGATCAGGCCGTTGACCAGGCCACTCGTGGCCGGGCGCCAGATGGCCAGGGCCATCGGCACGATGGCCGACAGCACGGCCCAGACGGCCGTGAACTGCCATTGCGGCATGCCGGCCACCTGCGTAAATGCCATGCTGTGGCTGGCGCTCACGCCGGACAGGCTGACGAACAGCCAGCCGCCGCCCAGGGCCAGCACCAGCGCCAGCGACAGGGCCAGCGCCCGGTTCAGCGATACTTCCAGCGTCTGGTCGCGGCCCGGCAGGAAACGGTTGAACAACAGCGCCAGGCCCACCGCCCCGACAAAGGCCGTGGCGGCAAATTGCGCCGGCAGGAAGGGCGTAAACCACAGGGGACGGGCGCGCACCACCATCACTTCCATGCCCGTGTACAGGCCCACGACAAAGGCGGCCAGCAAGGTGCAGGCGGCGGCGGTGACGATGGCCTTGCGCGAGACGGCGCCACCGCGCCCCAGCAATCGATAGGCAAAGGCGAGACGGTCCTTGCTCTGCCCCCGCGTGGCGAAGTCCACGCGCAGCGCCAGCCACGCGTACAGCATCAGACAACCCAGATACAGGGGAATGAAGAACGAACCCCACGACATCCACGACTGCGGCTGGAAGTAAATGTAGAAATGGTAGAAGCGCCCCGGCCCGTGCAGGTCGGCCAGCAGCGCCACGGGCGCCGTCATGCCGCAGACGAGGGACGCCAGCAGCGCGATGCGCCCCAGGCGTTCATACGCCTTGCGGCCGAAGACGAAGTACGGCAAAGTCAGCATGAAGCTGCCGTAACTGAGGCCGATGAGGAAAAAATACTGCACCGCCCACGGCAGCCATGCCGCTTCGCGCGTGACGTTGACAATTTCGGTGATGTGGCTGTCCATGGTTTATTTCCCGTGTTTGCTCGGTTGCCAAAGAGTCGCTTCGCCTTCGACGTGGCCGGCGAAGCGCGTGTCCAGTCCCAGGTAGAACACGTGGGGCTGGGTGCCCTGCTCGGGTTTGAGCACCTTCACCTTGTTCTCGGTGAGCAGCTGGTGCACCAGGCTTTCCGGGTCATTGAGGTCGCCGAAGATGCGCGCGCCGCCCACGCAGGTTTCCACGCAGGCCGGCAGCAAGCCTTCATCGACGCGGTGCGCGCAGAACGTGCATTTGTCGGCCTTGCCCGTTTCGTGGTTGATGAAGCGCGCGTCGTACGGACACGCTTGCACGCAGTAGGCGCAGCCCACGCAGCGGTCGCCGTCGACGACGACGACGCCATCCTTGCGCTGGAAGGTGGCGCCCACGGGACAGACGGGAATGCAGGGGGGATTGGCGCAGTGGTTGCACAGGCGGGGCAGCATGTAGGTGCCGCAGCGGTTCTCTTCCTTCACTTCATAGGTCGAGACGACGGTGCGGAAGCTGTTTTCCGGCACGGCGTTTTCCATGATGCAGGAGACCGTGCAAGCCTGGCAGCCGATGCACTTCTGCACGTCGACCACCATCGCCCAGCGCTGGCCGCCTTCGCCCTTCGTGGCCGCCTTGCCGGGCAGCGGCGCGATGGCCGCCCCGATGGTTACGGCTGGCAAGGCGCGCAAGAAACTGCGGCGCGATTCAATCATGACACTCTCCTTGACTATGGGCGGCAAGCCCTTGTTGACTTGCTGCCATGATAGAAAAGAAGGCGCTGCGGGGATATTGGGATGATAGTGCGGGGACCTAGATGATCATGCCAATTGACAGGATCGACAATGCGGAGTAGGTCGGATTAGCGCGGCAAGGCCGCGCGTAATCCGACAACATTGTTGGCAGGGACGGTGGAGCTGTCGGGTTACGCCGTTCCGGCTAACCCGACCTACAATTCATCCAAAGAATACAGCCTGCGATGCTCGCGGATCGCGTAGCGGTCCGTCATGCCGGCGATGTAGTCGGCGATCTTGCGCGCCTGTTGCGTGACGTCGCCATCCTTGAGTTGATAGTCGGGCGGCAGCAGGGCCGGTTCGGCCATGAAGCTGTCGTACAGTTCGCGCACGATGCGGCTGGCCTTGACGCGCATGCGGTTGACCTGATAGTGGCGATACAGGTTCGCCCGCAAGAAGCGCTTCAGGTCCGTCGCGTCCTTGCGCATGGCGTCCGAAAAACGGATCAGCGGGGCACTGGCGCGCACTTCGCTCACATCACGCGGCGCGGCATCGGCAATCAGGCCGGTCGAGGTGACGATCAGATCGTCGGCCAGGGCCGTGATCAGGCGGCGCAGGGTTTCATAGATGGCGCGCCGGCCCGACAGGCCGGGGAACGCCTGCTGCACGTCGCGCCACAGGCGGCCGAAGAATTCCACCTCTTCCAGCTGGGAGATTGTGATCAGGCCGGAACGCAGGCCGTCGTCGATATCATGGCTGTTGTAGGCGATTTCATCGGCCAGGTTGGTCAGCTGCGCTTCCAGGGTCGGTTGCGTGCGGTCGATGAAGCGCTGCGCCACGGGACCGAGCTCGCGCGCATGCGCCAGCGAGCAGTGTTTCAGGATGCCTTCGCGCGTCTCGAACATCAGGTTCAAGCCATCGAAGGCGCCGTAGTGCTCTTCCAGCGTGTCGACCACGCGCAGGCTTTGCAGATTGTGCTCGAAGCCGCCATGCTCCTGCATGCACTCGTTGAGCACATCCTGGCCCACGTGGCCGAACGGCGTGTGGCCCAGGTCATGCGCGAGCGCGATGGCTTCCACCAGGTCTTCGTTCAGCCGCAGGTTGCGCGCGATGGAGCGCCCCACTTGCGCCACTTCCAGGCTGTGCGTCAGGCGCGTGCGGAACAGGTCTCCCTCGTGGTTGAGGAAAACCTGCGTCTTGTATTCGAGACGGCGGAAGGCCGAGGAATGGATGATGCGGTCGCGGTCGCGCTGGAACTGGCTGCGCGAGGCGTGCGGCGCCTCGGCAAAGCGACGTCCCTGGCCCTGTGCCGAATGGGCTGCATAGGGAGAAAGGAAGTCTTCGGGAGTCATGGCTATTGCACTCCGGCGGCCAAGGTGGCCAGCACCAGTTCGTGCGGCGCGGACGTGATGTTCGGGCTGCCCAGCGGTTGCAAGAGGATGAACTTGATGGCGCCGCCCTCGTTCTTCTTGTCCACTTCCATCAGTTCCAGCCAGCGCTCGACACCGAGGTCCGGCGCCTTGACCGGCAGGCCGGCGGCGGCGACGAGTTTGCGCACGCGCTCGACGGCCGCCTGGTCGATATAGCCCATGCGGCACGACAGGTCGGCCGCCATCACCATGCCGCAGCCGACGGCTTCGCCGTGCAGCCAGTGGCCATAACCGAGGCCCGCCTCGATGGCGTGGCCGAAGGTGTGGCCGAAGTTCAGGATGGCGCGCAAGCCGCCTTCGCGCTCGTCCTGGCGCACCACGTCGGCCTTGATTTCGCACGAGCGGGCGATCGCATACGCGAGGGCGCCCTTGTCGCGCGCCATCAGCTTGGCCATGTTCGCCTCGATCCAGTCGAAAAACGCCGCGTCGATGATGGCGCCATGCTTGATCACTTCGGCCAGGCCCGCCGACAGCTCGCGCGCCGGCAGGGTTTCCAGGGTCGAGGTGTCGGCGATCACGGCGCGCGGCTGGTAGAAGGCGCCGATCATGTTCTTGCCCAGCGGGTGGTTGATACCCGTCTTGCCGCCGACGGAGGAATCGACCTGCGCCAGCAAGGTGGTGGGCACCTGCACGAAGCCGATGCCGCGCATGTAGCTGGCCGCCGCATAGCCGGTCAGGTCGCCGATCACGCCGCCGCCCAGCGCCACCAGGGTGGTCTTGCGGTCGCATTTATTGGCCAGCAGCGCGTCAAAGATCTGCATCAGGCTGGCCCAGTTTTTATATTCTTCGCCGTCCGGCAGAACGATGCTGATCACTTCGCGGCCATCGCTGGCCAGCGCCGCCTGCAGGCGGCCCAGGTACAGCGGCGCGACGGTGGTATTGGTGACGATGGCCACCTTGTGGCCGCTGATATGGCGCAGCAGCGCATCGGCGTCGGCCAGGAGGCCAGGACCGATGGCGATCGGATAACTGCGTTCGTCGAGGTCTACGCTCAACAACATTTTGGATTGCTCGTTCATCGAAGGCTCTGCATGAATGACGCAGTTGGGCGAGGCCTCGCATTCGAGGCTGGCCAGCTGCATCAGGATGGTCTGGACCATCGATTGTACGTTAGGACGGCCCGTGTCTATGACAATGTCGGCCACTTCCATGTAATGGGGCTCGCGCTGCGCCGTCAGCTCTTCGAGCTTCCTGCGCGGGTCGGCCGTCTGCAGCAGGGGACGATTCTTGTCATGGCTGGTGCGCGCGAGGATGTTGCTGACGCTGGCGCGCAGGTACACGACCGTGCCCCGTTCCTTCAGATAGGCGCGGCTGTCGGCATTGAGGATGGCCCCGCCGCCCGTGGCCATGACGATGCCTTCCTGGGCGCTCAGGTCGCGGATGACCTCGGCCTCGCGCCGGCGAAAGCTGGCCTCGCCCTCGATTTCAAAGATCCACGGGATGGTCGCTCCCGTGCGTGCCTCGATTTCGTGGTCGGAATCGACAAAGCGCAAGCCCAGCTTGCGGGCCAGGATGCGCCCGATCGTGGTTTTGCCTGCGCCCATGAGGCCGACAAGGAAAATATTACTGTTGGAAATTTCGGACACTTTTAATATCAATCAATCAGAAAATAACGGGGGCCGCCCTCGACGGCCCCCGCCCCCCCGCAGGTCAAGGACAGGAGAATGTCAGTCTAAACGGGTAACTGGTGGCGTTGCCCAGCGGCGTCGTCACTGTCACATTAAACGTATTGACTACATCGGCGACACAATTGGTCGGCGTCATACTGTTAATTGTAACGGTATGCAGGCTGCCCTGGTTACCCTTGATGTTGTTGCCAGTCCTGTCATCGACACCAGCAATATTGTGCGGGTAGATATTTTGCACTGTCGCCGGCAACACAGAAACTTGCCCATTGACGGCATTCGTGATTGTCACCGTGCTACCGGATGGCATCGGATTCTGATGCAGGTCGCTGATCAGCAGGCGGAATGTGCGGGGCAGGCTCGCCGACCGGGAACCCAGGTCATACTCCGCACGATTCAGGGTAGCGACACTGCTATCGTCGTTCGTCAGGATAACCTTGTCAGGATGGCTGTCGCTTAAAAAGATGGCGATCTTCGCAAATAACGTCTTGCTGCCGTCCGAAGTGCTGGCGCAGACGGTTGCCAGGCCTGGCCACAAGCTGTCGGGCGTGCCGCCATGGCTGACGTCATTGCAGGGCGTGACCGGCGGACTGGTCGCCTCGCGCGGGTTCTGGCTGCGGAAGTCGACCGAGCAGCCGCCGTTCATGGTGGTGCAACCGCCCATGCTGGACGAGCCGATGGCGCCCAAATTGCTCTGAAATACTACCGGCGTACCGTCAGGAACGGGGTTGCCCGCTTGATCTGCCAGCAAGATAGTGACGGTCGTGGCAGGGGTGCCTACGGGGCTGTCATACGACCAGCCTTCCACGCTGGACTTGACGGAGCTGAGCGAAAACGCCGTTTGCACAGGCAAACCCGTCGTTACCAGGATGGAATCGGACAAGGTGGAAATGCCAGAGGCCAGACTGGCCTTGACGCGGAATGTGGTCGGGGTGGTGCCGGAATTGACGGTGGTGATGACGTCACCGTTGGCATCCGTGGTGTCTTTCAGTTTATTGAGCGTCATGCCAGGGCCGTTCAACAACGAAAACGTCACTTCCTGGCCGACCAGCGGTTTGTTGAAAGTATCGAATACGCGGAAAGTCAGCGTGGCCATTTCCGTGCGCGCTATGCCGCCCTGCCCTTGAATCACGATCGATTTGCCTACCGGACTGACGCTGGAAAATTGTACCGATGCCGGCGCGACACGGCCGATCGGCAGCGTCGCGTGGTACATGGAAGCGCTGCCCATCACTGTGGCATTGACCATATCGTAGTCATTGCAGCCCAGGTCGCGGAAAACAGCCGTAGCCTTGCCGTTGACTACCGGCACGCCGCTGGTCACGCTAGCCTTGCCGGCCTGCACGCAAGTCGAACTGAAATTGACCGTCTGGCCTGATCCCGTGTACAGGCTGCTGCCAGCCATGACATCAACCGTGACGTTGGTGGTGCCATAGGCCGGGATGCTGGCGGGCGAAAACTGCATGTTGCTCGCTATCAGATCGGTGGCTCCCAGCACATAATTGATCTGGCTGCTGGCGACGGCGCCATTGGCCGTCGTCGTCGCCTGCAAAGTGGCTGCGCCGCTGGCGGACAGGCTGAATGGCCGCAGCGTGACGCTGGCCGTGCCTGTCGCATCGGTCAGTGCCGTTCCCACCGATGACGACATGACGGCCAAGGTGTTGTCAGTGGAGAACGCGACCAGGGCGTTGGTGATTGGCTTGCCGTTTAAATCGGTCACCAGTGCCTTGGCTGTCAGCGGCGTGGCGCTCGACAAGGTATTGCTGGCACTATTGCCGTTCAGCAAGGAAAGCGTCATTTTGGCGCCAGATGCCTGGGCCGCTTTAATTGCATAGCTCGCTTCGCCGCTAATCGTGGCGGTGCCTGCCGCGACAGTCGCCGTCAGCTTGCCCGCACCGGCAACGGTGGCGTTCAAGGCCGAGACGGTGATGCTGGCATAGCCCTTGAGGTCCGTCAGCGCCGTGCCATTGGTCGATGACAACGTTACCAGTGTGGCGTCGGAGGCGAAAGTGACGACCGCATTGCTGACCGCAGCACCATTTTTATCGAGCACCAGCGCCTTGGCCGTCAACGGCGTGGTGCTGCTTAATGTACTGGCAGGCTGGTCGGCCGAGTTCAACAGGCTCACCGTCACCGTCGCGGCCACGCCGCCCGTCGTCCCACCACCATTGCCGCCATCGATGGTCGGGTCACCGCCACCGCCGCCACACGCGGCCAGTACAGAGCCAATGACCAGCAAAGCCAGCCAATTCGATACCCGACTCCAATAAGTGTTGCCCCAAGATACATTCCGCATAGTCGCCATCAGTCCGCTTTCGTGTGCATTGTTACTTAAACGTAAAGATGTGACATTAACGTGTTGCTGGCTGATCTGCCACTATTTTCGGCGTAATAAACACCATTAGTTCCGTTTTTTCTTGACTGCGGCCCGTGCTGCGGAAAAAAACACCGAGCACGGGGATGTCGCCAAGAATCGGCACCTTGCTGTCCGTGCCCCGTTCGGATTGCTGATAAATGCCGCCCAGCACCACCGTGCCGCCGTCTTCCACCATCACTTGCGTGCGCACGTGCTTGGTGTCGATGGCGAAGCCGGAACGCGTTTCCTGGCCCACGCTATCCTTGTTGACGTCCACTTCCAGCACCACGTTGCCATCCGGCGTGATCTGCGGCGTCACTTCCAGACGCAGATTCGCCTTGCGGAACGTGATCGACGTGGCGCCGCTGCTGGTGGCCACCTGGTACGGCAGCTCAATGCCCTGCTCGATCAGCGCCAGCACCTTGTCGGCCGTCACCACGCGGGGGCTGGAAATGATCTTGCCCCGGCCATCGGCTTCCAGCGCGGACAATTCCAGGTTCAGGAAGCGGTTGGCGGCCGCCGAAAACAGGCTCAGGGCGAAGCTGGCCGGCTGCAAGCCATTGATGCTGGCGGCCGGCAAGTTGACAAATTGCGTGTTCGGCACGAAGGCGCCGCTGCCGGCTACCGTTTGCCCCGTGGCCTCGCCTACGCCCTGGTAGCTGCCGCCGATGGCCGCGCGGCGCCCGCTGCCGCCCAGGGAAAAGCCGGGCAACTGGCCCGCAGCCAGGCGCTGGTCCGTAAAACCCAGGCGCGCGCCCAGGTTGCGGCTGAAACTGTCGTTCGCCTCGACGATGCGCGCCTCGATCATGACTTGGCGCGTTGGAATATCCGTCCTGGCGATCAGCTGGCGGATCTGGTCCAGGCGCGCCGGCACGTCGGTGATGAACAGCTGATTCGTGCGCGGCTCGATCAGCACACTGCCACGGCGCGACAGCAGCCGGCTGCGCCCTTCCCCCGCGTCCAGGCCGAACACGGTACGGAACGCTTCGGCCTTCTGGTAATTGAGCTGGAAGATGGCCGACTGCAAGGGCTCGAGTTCGGCGATCTGCGCGCGCGTTTCAAGCTCCAGTTTTTCGCGCGCGAGGATTTCTTCGCGCGGCGCGATCCACAGCACGTTGCCATTGCGCCGCATGTCGAGGCCCTTGGCCTGCAGCAGCACGTCGAGCGCCTGGTCCCACGGCAAGTCGCGCAGGCGCACGGTCACATTGCCCGCCACGCTGTCGCTGGCGATGATGTTTTGCCCCGACGCATCGGCCAGGATGTGCAAGGCCGCACGCACGCCCACGTTCTGGAAATCGACGGAGATTTTGTCGCCCGCATACAGGCGCGGCGCCGTCACCTGCACCACGGCTTCCTGGGCAAGACCGCCGGCATGCAGACACAGCATGGCGGCCAGGAGCATGCAGGGCGGCCTCATGGCGCCGCCTCGGGCAGGCTGGCCTTGGCGTCGCCCGCCTTGCTCAACGACAGGCTGCCGCGCCGCTCGCGCCACCCGCCTCCCCCGTCCTGCAGCAACTCCTTGTACTGCAGCGCCTGTTCATTGATTTGCGTGACCTGGCCGTGGTCCGGCCCCAAGTACTGGCCCACCGTCACCCGGTACACGCGCTGGCCTGCCAGCAGCAGCGCGCTCAGGCGCCCGTCCTGTTGCACGCTGCCCACCATGCTGATGGCGGGCAAGGCCACGCTTTCCAGCGGTTCGCGCATTCGCCGCGGGTCGGGCCCCGCCACACCGCCCTGCTGAGCGGACACGGGCGTCGGCGGCAAGGCATTAAATGGATCGGCCAAGGCAGCCGCCTCGTAGGGATGCGGCGCGACAGCGGCAAGCGGACGCCAAGTTGGTGTTACTGCGGGCGCGCCCGCCTTGGGCGGCAATGCCGCTTGCGCCGCCAGCTCCCCCGCTTCGGGCAAGCGATACGCCTGCAGCACGGCGTCAAGGGTCAGCAAGCGATCCTTGCCGAGGGTCAAGACCAGCTCGTGCACCGTGACGATGCGCGGCAGGCGTGCCAGGTCCGCCAGCAACGCGCCCATGGCGTGGTAACCGCCGCGCAACTGTATGGCGATCGGCAAGGCGACATACGGTGCTTGCGGCCGGGCAACACCCGGCTTAAACAGTGAAAATTGCAGCCCACGCGACTGGCCTGCGGCGTTAATGTCCGTCAACAGCGCCGCCATCGCTTGCTGATCGGGCAATTGCTGTTCCAGCAGGGCCAGCTCGGCGCCGGCCTGACGCTGCTGCGCACGCCACTGCGGCAACTGGCTCGCCCTGGACTGCGCCGACAGATAGTCGGCGCGCAAGCGAGCCGACTCACTTTGCGCCACCTGCACGGCAGTCATCAGTCCAGCCAGCCATGCAAGGTGCAGCAGCGTGGCCACCAGCGCACCGGCCAAGGCGGCGCAAGCGAGACGCACCGGTAGCGGCCACAGCGACGCTGTCTTCAAGCTCAGCATGATCAACCTCCTGGATTAGGGTGCCAAAGCCAGCCGTATCGTCCATTCCACGGCGCCATCGGCCACACCGCGCACTTCCAGCACTTCCGGGCGGGACCAGGGCGCGGCCTGCTCCAGCGCCAACAACAGTGCCGCGACCTTGTCCTGAGACACAGCCTGCCCTTGCAGGCGCACCATCGCTGTTTGCTGGTGCACACCGTGCAGGGCCACGCCGGCCGGCATCGCCTGGGCCAGGGCCGCCAGCATGCGCACCCAGGCATTGCGTTGCTCTTGCAAACTGGCAATGGCTTGCTGACGCCGCAGCAGCGTCCCTGTCTCCCCCTGCACCCGCTTGCCGGCGGCGAGGACGGCATTGACTTGCTGCATGGCATGACGCCAGTCCTCCTGGCGGCGCAGCTGCGCGTCAAGCCGGTACTGCAGCCAGGCGCCGGCCGCCAGGGCCAGCAGCAATCCCAGCAGCGCCCCGCCCGCCAGTTGCCACAACAGCCACTGAACGCGCCTGCGGCGTGCCGCCTGGCGATACGGTAAAAGGTTGATACATGGCACTTCCGCCACGGCTTTCATCGGGCGTACCGGTGCATAGCCAGGCCCCAGGCCAACTGGTAGCTCAGACCGCCGTCGGGCAAGGCTTGCCAGCCACCTTGCGCGAGCGCCGCCTGCAAGGCCAGCGCCTCGCTATCCATGATGACGGGCGTCAAGCCGGCTGCCTTGGCCGCGTCCAGACGGCGCTGCACGCTGGCGCGCCGCGCCGCCACCAGCAGCACGTCGATCTCGCTGCCGGTCTGGCCGGCAAGCGGCGGCGCGGGTCCGAGAATGAAAAAATCCAGGCTGGCGTCTTCCAGCGGAAACGGCATGTATTGCGCCGCCTCCAGTTCCACGAGGATTTCCAGCTGCTCCTCCGGTAACCCGGCAGGCAGGCGGATCGCATGCGTGATCAGGGCCGTGGCCGGCATGGCCAGCGCCACGCGGGTGCAGCCGCTGCCACTGTCGCGATAAGCCTGGCGCACGGCATCGGCCAGGCCCTGCAGATCTTCGATATTGCCTTCAAGCATCACCCCTGCTGCCAGCGCAGAACTGCCGCAATGCCGGCACGACAGTTTCCCCCGCCGGCGTCTCAACTCGACCACGCGCACGGCATCGTCCGCGATGTCGACGCCCAGCAAGCCGGTGCCAAGAAAACTACTGATGGACATGTTTTTCATAGAGAAACGTCAGCGTGGAAGGAGGTCCTGCCATCCAAAAGCCTAGTCCTGGCAGCGCTGGCTTGTAAATGGATTTCACGCTCGTGTCTGCGGCGCGCGGCGCCTATCTGGCGGGGCCGTGATCTGGCGCAGGATAATTGTTACCAAATCCTGGTTGCCAGCGGGCCAATACACGCTTATATAGAGTATCGGCAAGTTTCGACACTCCCCCGGCAAGCGCCACGGCGCGCTGCCACCCCGGCAAGCTCGCTTATAATTGGCCGGCATAATTAACCGAAAGACATACGACGCATGACATCTTCAAAATCCGCTGGCCCCGCTGGCTCGAAGCCGCCCACCAAGGGCAGCAAACCCAAACGTTTCCTGCTGATGGCCCTGGCATCGCTGCTGGGCCTGGGCATCGTCGGCGTGCTGCTGGTGGTCTTCGGCCTGGCCATGGCCTATCCGAACCTGCCGGCGCTCGATACCTTGACCGATTACAAGCCCAAGATGCCGCTGCGCGTGTTCACGTCCGACAGTGTGCTGATCGGCGAGTTCGGCGAAGAGCGCCGCAACATGGTGCACATCAAGGATATTCCCGATGTCATGAAGAAAGCCGTGCTGGCCATCGAAGATGACCGCTTTTATGAGCATGGCGGCGTCGACTACCTGGGCATCACGCGCGCGGCCCTGCACAACCTGACGGGCGGCGCCAAGCAAGGCGCCTCGACCATCACGCAGCAGGTGGCGCGCAATTTCTTCCTGTCCAGCGAACAGACCTTGAAACGCAAGGCGTATGAAGTCTTGCTGGCCTGGAAGATCGAGAAAAACCTCAGCAAGGATCAGATTCTCGAAGTGTATATGAACCAGATTTATCTGGGACAGCGCGCCTACGGCTTTGCCTCGGCCGCGCAAATCTATTTCGGCAAGAACATCCAGGACCTGACCGTGGCCGAAGCGGCCATGCTGGCCGGCTTGCCGAAGGCGCCGTCGGCCTACAACCCCGTCGTCAATCCGAAACGCGCGCGCATGCGCCAGCAATACATCCTGCAACGCATGGCGCAGCTGGGCTACATCACGCCAGAGCAATACACGGAAGCCAAGAATGAAGAGCTGAAAGTGAAAACCGACAGCAGCGCCTTTGGCGTGCATGCGGAATACGTGTCGGAAATGGCGCGCCAGCTGGTCTACGAGCAATTCAAGGAAGACACCTATACGCGTGGCCTGAACGTCTACACCACCATCACCAAGGCGGACCAGGACGCCGCCTACATCGCCTTGCGCAAGGGCGTGATGGATTATGAGAAACGCCACGGCTACCGCGGCCCCGAAGCGTATATCGAGATTCCGAAAACCAAGGCCGAAGCGGATGACGCGATCGAAACGGAACTGGCCGACCATCCGGACAGCGACGACATCATCGCCGCCATGGTGCTGCAGGCGTCACCCAAATCGTTGCAGGCAGTCACCTCGGCCGGCGAGGAAATCACCATTACCGGCCCCGGCCTGACCTTCGGCGCGGCCTGGCTGTCGGAAAAAGCGGCGCCGAACCGCCGCATCAAGCGCGGCGCCGTGATCCGCGTCATGCAAGAAGGCAATGCCTGGGTCTTGACGCAGATGCCGGAAGTGCAATCGGCGTTCGTCTCGGCCAGCACCACGGACGGCGCCATCCGCGCCATGGTGGGCGGCTTCGATTACAACCGCAACAAGTTCAACCACGTCACGCAGGCGTGGCGCCAGCCAGGGTCGGCCTTCAAGCCCTTCATCTATTCCGCGTCGCTGGAACGGGGCCTGTCGCCGGCCACCATCATCAACGATGCGCCGATCTCGTTCGACGCTGGCCAGACGGGCGGCCAGGCGTGGGAACCAAAAAACTACGACAGCAAATACGATGGCCCGATGACCATGCGCAAGGGCTTGATGAAATCGAAGAACATGATTTCCATCCGCATCCTGCACAAGATCGGCGCCAAGTATGGCCAGGAATACGCGACGCGCTTCGGCTTTGACGCGGACAAGAACCCGCCATACCTGACCCTGGCCTTGGGCGCCGGCAACGTGACGCCGCTGCAGATGGCCGGCGCCTACGCCGTGTTCGCCAATGGCGGCTACAAGATCAACCCGTATCTGATCGCCAAGGTCACCGATAGCGACGGCAATGTCTTGTCGCAAGCCAAGCCGGACCTGGCGGGCGAGGAAGCCAACCGGGTCATCGACGAGCGCAATGCCTTCATGATGAACAGCATGCTCAACGACGTCGTGCGCTTCGGTACGGCCAATAAAGCCATGGCATTGAAGCGCCCCGACCTGGCCGGCAAGACGGGCACGACCAACGATTCCATCGACGCGTGGTTTGCCGGTTACCAGGCCAAGCTGGTCGGTATCGCCTGGATCGGCTATGACCAGCCGCGCAACCTGGGCAACCGCGAAACGGGCGGCGGCCTGGCCTTGCCGATCTGGATCAGCTACATGGCGAAAGCCCTGAAGAGCATTCCCGTCGAGGAACGCGCCGTGCCGGAAGGCCTGATCCACGTGGGCGACGAGTATTACTATGCTGAAAATCCACCGGGCACGGGCGTAGGCAGCCTGGAAGGCGCGGCGCGCGGCACGCCGGAGGAAGAGAAAGCGAAAGAAGCCGTGAAGAACGAGTTGTTTTAAACCGTAGGTCGGGTTAGGCCGCAGGCCGTAACCCGACACCACTCCGGCGCTCGCGCCAACCATGTTGTCGGATTACGCGCTTGCGCGCTAATCCGACCTACGCCTCCACAAGAAAAAAGGGCAGCCTGCAAAGGCTGCCCTTTTTTTATTGCCACGGCAGTCAGAATTAATTCAGGACCACCGGCGCACCCGCCTGCTCGCTGGCCATGGCCGACAGGGCCGCGAACAGTTCCGAGCCGTCGCGCGTGTTGATCCACTCGTCGCCCACGCGCTTGTAGTGGAAACCGCCGGAACGGGCGGCCACCCACATTTCGCGCATGGGGGCCTGGCTGTTGACGATGATTTTCGTGCCGTTATCGATGAATTCGATTTCCAGCACATTGCCGCTGCGGCTGCATTCGACGTCGAGCACGTCTTCATCGTTCAGCCGGTCCAGCGCCGCCTCGATCTGGGTCAGGGTGGCTTCGGCCAGGGCCAGGAATTCCGATTCGCTCATGCTACACTCCAAAGATCTTAATCAAACCGTGATTCTAATCGTGAAGTCATCCTCAGCGTTTTATATCGGCACCGCCATTGTGGTTTCTAGCGTCCTGGCCGGCTGCGGCCAGCCCGGTCCCCTGTACCTGCCCAAGCCGCCAGCGGCCAAGGGCGCGCCAGCCAAAGGCCCCGCCGAACCGGCGCCCGTGCCGCCGCCACCGGTGATCGTGCCGGCAACCTAAGTCGAGCGTACCGGGGTGGCAGCCTTGGCTGCCCTGGCGCTTTTCTCGCGCTTGTTCCAGGCGAAATAAACGCGTATTAGCAGCAGTAGCGCGACGATGCTGCCGAACAGGATCGGTTGCGCGAAATTATTCTTGCCCGCCTTCATCCACCAGAAGTGCAGGATGCCCAGGGGGGCGATGATATAGATGAGCCGGTGCAACCACTGCCAGCGCTTGCCTCCCAGGCGTTTCACCATGCCGTTCGTGCTCGTCATGGCCAGCGGAATGAGCAAGACGAAGGCGATAAAGCCTACCGTGATGAATGGCCGCTTGAGCACATCCTTCCACATTTCCTGCACATCGAAAAAGTGATCGAACCATAAAAACGTGGTGAAGTGCAGCGCCGCATAGAAAAACGCGAACAGGCCCAGCATGCGCCGTAGCTTGATCAGCCAATTCCATTGCGTAAAGCGACGCAAGGGCGTTACTGCCAGGCTGATGCACAGGAAATACAGGGTCCAGTCGCCCGTGCCGCGCGTGATGAACTCCAGCGGCTCCACCAGTTGCCCCGTGTACGTCAGACAGACCATGCGTCCAAATGGCAGCAGCGCCAGCAAAAAGATCAGGCTTTTCAGCAATGACAACTGCCTGCTCGTGGGATTGATGGCCATGGGCTTTCCTTAAAAGAACTTCTTCAGGTCCATGCCTGCGTACAAGGAAGCGACATCGTTGTAGCCATTGAACATCAGGGTCTTGCGCTTGCGTGCGAGAAAACCGTCTTCGCCGATGCGCCGCTCGGAAGCTTGTGACCAGCGCGGATGATCGACGTTCGGGTTCACATTCGAATAAAAACCGTACTCGGACGGCGCCGACAGGTTCCAGGAAGTGCGCGGCTGTTCCTTGACGAAACGGATCTTGACGATGGATTTGGCCGACTTGAAACCATATTTCCACGGCAAGACCATGCGCACGGGCGCACCATTCTGGTTCGGCAAGGTTTCACCATACATGCCCAGGGTCAGCAGCGCCAGCGGATGGTTCGCTTCATCGATGCGCAAGCCTTCCGTATAGGGCCACTGCAGCACTCTGCTGCCCACGCCCGGCATCTGCTTCTTGTCGGCCAGGGTGATGAATTCCACGTACTTGGCATTGCCCGTCGGCT
The DNA here is from genome assembly GCF_011601275.1 of Janthinobacterium lividum. Taxonomy (GTDB): domain Bacteria; phylum Pseudomonadota; class Gammaproteobacteria; order Burkholderiales; family Burkholderiaceae_D; genus Janthinobacterium; species Janthinobacterium lividum_E. Next base: position 49,351 of record NZ_JAAOLY010000001.1, read on the forward strand.
CGACCTTCTTGATGATTTCCGAGAAGGAATAACCGACCCACGGGATGACCATCGACCAGCCTTCCACGCAGCGCAGGCGGTAGACGCGCTCTTCCAGCGGCGCCAGCTTCAGCAGCGCGTCGAAGTCCAGGGTCATCGGCTTCTTGACTTCGCCTTCGATGCTGACCGTCCACGGCCGCGTGCGCAGGGTGCCCGCGTTTTGCGCCGGGTCGCTCTTGTCCGTGCCGAATTCGTAGAAATTGTTGTAGCTGGTGGCGTCTTTATAGGCCGTCTGCTTTTCCAGCGCCGAATAGGCGGGATTGAGCTTGGCGGCCAGCTTGGGATTGGTGCCTTGCGCGAACGCTTCGCGGCTGGCCATTTCCAGCAAGGCCGCGCTGGACATCGAGCCCAGCGCCACTTGCTTGATGAAGCTGCGGCGCGATTCAAACACGGCACGGGGCGTGATTTCGGAAGAATACGGCAACTCAATGCCGTTGGGACTGCGCTTGATCAACATGGCGGCTCCGGAAAAAGGTGATTGGATATACCTTACACCAGTTTTTCCGGGCCGTTCATGACGCTTCTGTCATTAAAGTTTTCCGTAAGAATGCAGACCAGAAAGGAACATGTTGACGCCTAGAAACGCGAAGGTCGTCACCAGCAATCCCACCAGCGCCCACCACGAGGCGACGCGACCGCGCAAGCCCGTCATCAGGCGCATGTGCAACCAGGCTGCATAGTTGAGCCAGACGATCAGCGCCCACGTTTCTTTCGGGTCCCACGACCAGTAGCCGCCCCATGCTTCGGCCGCCCACAAGGCGCCCAGGATGGTCGCTACCGTGAAGAAAGCGAAGCCGACGGAAATGGCCTTGTACATGACGTCGTCGAGCACTTCCAGCGACGGCAAACGATCGACCAGGTAGCCGCTCGACTTGAGCAGGTAGGCTGCCGCCACCATGGCCGACAGGGCAAACGTGCCGTAACCGATGAAATTGGCCGGCACGTGGATCTTCATCCACCAGCTTTGCAGGGCCGGCACCAGCGGCTGGATTTCGGCCGCGTCGCGCGTGACCGTGTACCACATCAGGAAGACGACGGCCGCCGAAATGACCAGCATGACGAAGGCGCCCAGCTGGCGCGTCGCGTAATGCTGCTCGTAGTACAGGTAGAACATGGCCGTGATCAGGGAAAACAGGATGAACACTTCATACAGGTTCGACACGGGAATATGGCCCACGTCGGCGCCGATCAGGTAAGACTCGTACCAGCGCACCAGCATGCCCGTCAGGCCCAGCACGACGCCGGCCCAGCACAGCAGGGAGCCGACGGACGAGCCGAATTCCGAGCGCGCCACCAGGCCGATCCAGTAGAACAGGGTCGACAGCACGAAAAGCGTGCCCATCCACAGGATGGCGGACTGGCTCGACAAGATGTATTTCAGGAAAAATTTCTGGTTCGCCATCTCCAGGTGGCCCGCGTACAGCTCGATGGCGAACAGCGACAGCACGGCCGCCACAGGGATCAGCCAGCGCACGGGCTTCCAGTACCAGCCCAGCCACGCGAAGGTGGGCGCCGCGGCCAGCAGGATGGCTTTTTCATAGATATCCATGAAAGCGCCAAAACGCATCAGGCCGACCAGGGAGGCGGCCAGCAAGCCGGCGCCATAGAGCCAATCGATCAGGCTCAGGCGCTTGAAAAATCCTGGTTCCTGCGTATATATTTGCTTGTTTGCCAATTCCATCATTTTCTCCATTCCCGGCAACGCCACAGCGTCCCGAAACTCAGCCAATCCAACTCAGCGCAGCTTACGCCGATTGCGGCAGCTTTGCCTTCAAAGTCTCAAATTCTTTTTCAAAATCCAGCGTCTTGCGTTGCGTGCTCATGGCCATCAACGCTTCGCTGCCGCCCTCGCCATCCTTGATCCACACCCACAGGCGGCGCTCGCGGATATAGAACATGGAAAATACGCCGATCACAAGGAACAGGCAACCGAGGTAGACGACGCTCTTGCCCGGCGAACGCGTCACCTGCAATACAGACGCCTTGATTTCCGTGAAGTCGTCGAGCTGCAGATACACGGGTGCGCCATAGAAGAAGCTGTCGGACAAGGCATTCGTGGCCAGCTGCAGGAAGCGGCCGTGCTTGTCATCGGCCTCGATGGCTTTCAAGCCATCCTGGGCACGCGCCGCCTGCCACAAGTCCCACAGGCTGCCATTCAAGATTTTCATGAAGATATCGGCCGCTTTTTCTTGCTCGGCGGCAGGAATTTTCTCCAGGAAACGCGAAATGGCGAGGAAACCGCCCTCTTGTCCATTGCCGGCAAAGATGCCCAGGCTTTTCGCGGCCGATTCCTGCAACTGGCCGCGCAAGGCTTCCGCGTTCGCCTGCGGCATGGCGCGCGCCGCATAGCGCGTGGCCGCCTGCTGGCGCAGCGCGGGATCTTGCAGCGCGGCACGCAAGCGCATCCATTCGTTCACGCTGTAATTGTCATCGGCGGGAATGCGCAGATAGCTGAACGGATCGCTGGGGTTGACGCGCATGCCGGCCAGGAACACCGTCGTGCCATCGACGGTGACGGGCTGCATGTAGTTCTGGTACTCGCGCGCCTGGCCTGTCTTGTCGCGCAATTTGTATTGCACCGAGGGACCGACGTTCTTGAGATCCTTGTTATTCGCGTTCTTCGCGGCCGAGCCGAGGCGCTTGTCCAGGCCGACGGAGAATTTCTCGTTGAAACTTTCCGCCTTGCTGACGGCGCGCACATCCTGGCCCGCGCTGAGGTTTTCCACGTTAAACGGACGGAAACCCGACCATTCCACCGTGTAGGAATTGCCATCGCTGCGCTCGAGCGGCGTGCTGCCGCCCACTTCGCCGCCGATATCGAAGCGTTTCGTCGTCTTGCCCGTCATGGGAAAACCCGTCAACTTGAGCTTGCTGCCGCCATCCTCAAAGCTGGACTGGTACAGGGCCAGGCCCTTGTACAGCAGCGGCTGGTTGACTTTGATGGTGGCAGGGAAAGTCTCGCCCGTTGCATGGTCGGTGATGATGACATCGCTGGCAAACAGCTTGGGCATGCCCGTGCTGTAGAAATCGATATGGAATTTCTTCAGCAGGATGGTGATCGGCAAATCCTGGATCAGCACGCCATCGGCCTGGGGAATGATGGCCGTGTTGCTCGACGAGCCTTCCGGGATCATGGTATTGCCGCGGAAAGTAGGGTTCGACAGGCTCAAACGGTGCTGGGCGGGAATATCGGCGATCACGCCGCTGCCGGAAAATGGCGTCTTGCCGAAGAACCATTGCTGTACGCGGATCGGCATTTCCGAATCGAGCAAGCCGCCCACGCAGATGATGACGATGGCGCCGTGGGCAAAGATATAGCCCCATTTATTGGCCGCGCCCCGCTTGGCGGCGACCAGGGTGGCGTTGTCCTTCTCGACCACCTTGGCCGCGTAGCCGCTGTCTTTCAGGCGCATCACCATCTGCTGGGCCAGCACGGCGCGCGGCAGCGGCGCCTGCCACTCCATCTTGTGGTGGAAATTGCGCAACGATTGTTCGCGCACGGTTTCGCGCCAGCTGCGCATATCCTTGAGCATCTTCGGGGCATTGCGCACGATGCACAGCGAGGTCGAAGCGACGAGGAAGCCCATGATGACGAGGAACCACCAGGCCGAATACACGGAATACAGGCTCAGCTTGTCGAAAACGGCGAACCAGAACGGACCGAACTGGTTGACATAATTGGGCATGGGCTCGTTTTGCTTGAGCACGGTGCCGATGATGGATGCGACGGCGATCAGGGTCAGCAGGCTGATGGCAAAGCGCATCGACGAGACCAGCTCGACGAATTCAGCCAGGCTGCGGCGTTGGGTCTTTAACTCGATTCCGGTCGTGCCTGTGCTCATACGTGAATACTCATACGGGATATGCAATCTTCAAGAAAATGTGGCGTGGAGCAGATAGTTTCTCCGCGCAAGGCGGCAGCATACTCCTGTTTGGCCCCTGCCATAAAAAAAGGCAGCCTGTTGAAACGGCCGCCCTTGATCATGCGCGCTGCTGCGCCTGGCAATCTCTTGCCTCTATGAAAACTTACTTCAGGCCGGCGATGTAATCGGCCACGGCGGCGATCTCGTCATCCGACATGCGGGCGGCGATGGTGTGCATTTGCGCGCTGTTCTTGCGGGCATCCGCCTTGGTACTGCGGAACATCGTCAGCTGGGCCACCGTGTAATCCTGGTGCTGGCCGGCGATGCGCGGATACTGGACGGGAATGCCATTGCCCGTCGCGCCATGACAGCTGGCGCAGGCGGCAACTTGCTTGGAAGCAATGCCACCACGGTAGATTTTCTTGCCCAGGTCGATCGTGTCCTTGTTTTTCGCGGCGCCCGGCTTGGACAGCTGCGCGCCCAGGTAGGCGGCGATATTTTTCTTGTCGGCGTCGCTGAGCATCTTGGCGTACGTCGTCATGACAGGCTGGTTGCGCTGCGGCGTCGTGAAGTCGACCAGTTGCTTGTAGATATAGTTTTCGTGCTGGCCGGCCAGCTTAGGATTGACCGTGATGGTCGAATTGCCGGCCGCGCCATGGCAGGAGACGCAGGCAGGCAAGCCGCGCGCCGCATCGCCATCGGCGTACAGGGTAGCGCCCTTGGCAGCGTCGGCCTTGACGGCCGGTTTCGGTGCTTCGACCGCGGAGGCAGTTGCCGATACAGCCAGCAAAGCGAGCAGCATGGATTTGAACAACGGTGAAAACGCACGATTCATTCAGGCACCCTGAGACAGTGAGAAATTAGTGGTGGACATTGCCGCGCCCTGTGGATTTTTGCTTTATTTTCAGGGCCGCAAGCCGCATCGCTGCTACGCCGGCAACAATAAACAACCCCTTATTGTACAATAGCTTCTTGGCGTTATCGCTCCCTTATCGCTCCCTTTTGTTGCTTTACTACTCCCATGTCAAAACTCTGGCAAGCCCGCTTCTTTACGACCGTCAACCAATTGCGTGACCTGCCCGATACCACGGTGCCGGAAATCGCCTTTGCCGGCCGCTCCAATGCCGGTAAATCGACCGCCATCAACATCTTGTGTAATCAGAAAGGCTTGGCGTTCGCCTCCAAGACACCTGGTCGTACCCAGCACATCAACTACTTCTCCATCGGCGGCGCCCACGTGGCGCAGCACCGCAAGGATGCCACCATCGTCGAAGAGATCGAATGCCTGCTGGTCGACTTGCCGGGCTACGGCTACGCGGAAGTTTCGGGCTCGGCCAAATTGCACTGGCAGCGCCTGCTGGGCGACTACGTGCAGCGCCGCGAGCAGTTGGCCGGTTTGATCCTGATCATGGATTCGCGCCGCCCGTTCACCGACCTGGATATCCAGATGCTGGAATGGTTCGCCCCGACGGGTAAACCGATCCACTGCATCCTGACGAAAGTCGATAAGCTGAACCGCAATGAATCCGTGAATGCCTTGCGCCAGGCGAAAGCCAAGCTCGACAGCTATGTGGATGAAGACGGCGTCGGCTTCCCATTCACCGTGCAACTGTTCTCGGCCCTGAAAAGAATCGGCATCGACGAAGCCAACGACAAGATCATGGAACTGGCCGGCATCAGCGAAGACGGCGCGGCCCAGATGGTCGAACTGATCGACATGGAAGACGACGTCGAGCCGGAAGCGGGAACCGACAAACCGGCTTGATCGAAATCAACGCTGCGTAAAAAAAGGCTGCCCGTTCACACGGCGCAGCCTTTTTTATTGCAGCGAGTCCTGGCGTCTAGCGCCGTCCCGGCCCTGGCCGTTTCTCCGAAAAGAATTCCTGGCGCAGGAAGGCGCTCAGCTCGGCCGTGTCTTCCACCCTGGCGCTGAGGTTGACGTTACGCCCCAGGCGCCGCGATTCCCAGACGAAATCACCGGGTTTTTCCGCACGGATCAGCTGGATCATCTTCTTGATGATGGCCGTTTCGATATCGGGCTCATTGCCCAGCTCTACTTTTTCCTGCTTCAGCCAGTTGCGCTTGAAGTTGCCGTTCCAGCCCTTGAACTTGACTTCCGCGCTGAACGAGGTCTGGTTGACGATGGAAAACACGCCGCCCGAATCCTCGCGGTCGCTGCCGGCATTGCGTCCCTGGGCGCCGGCGATATTCGCCTTGGCCACACGCATGGCGCGGTCGTTTTCGCTTTCCTCGGCCGGCGGCGCGGGATTTTGCGCCTCGCGCTGCTTGCGGCGTTGCTCGATCATCGAGCTCATGTCTTCAGCCGGCGGTGGCGGCAACGGCACTTTCGACACCAGCGGCGGCGTGTAGGTTTCCAGTTTCGGCTTGTCGCGCGGCACGTCTTTTGTCACCACGCGCTTGCTCGGGGCCGGCGGCGGTTTCACCTTGGCCACTTTCGTGTCCTTCGGTTTCGGCGTGGGTTTCGGTTGCGGCTTCGGTTGCGGCTTGTCTTTCAGCGGCGCGATGTAGACCATCGCGCTTTCCTTCTTCGGCGGCGGGATCTTTTCGATCTTGTCGCTACGAAACAGGACATACGCCGCCAGCAGCACGTGCAGCAAGACGGACACGCCGAGCGCCACCTTGCGCGTCGTGCTGGTCTTGGACCCGTAGGCCGGTGGTGGCTGGATTACTTGCCCGCAGGTGGGGCAAACATCGGAATCGGCAGCCAACAAATGGGTCGTGTCATGCAAAATGAATCGTGCTTTCTGTGTAGCGAAGAAATAACATTACAGGGCAGCCATAGTGCCAGAGTCCCTTGCTTTTGGGAACACTTCCTCGGCCTTTCCAACCCGAAGCGTACAGGATAGCGACATTCCTTGCAGCGCTAACCAGAGTACCCGAGCCCTCCCTTGACGGTTGTTACCGTATGTATCACTGCCCATACAAAACCGGCGCCCCATTCACGCAGGAAGGGGACGCCGGTCACGGGTCACGCAAGTGCTCAAGTACTCAAGCCTTGTTATCGAGCGCCACCAGTTGCTCGTCCGTCATCGGCCCCGTGCCGCTGTACTTATCCAGGAACAAATAGATGACGGGGGTGATGAACAGGGTAATCACTTGCGAAAACAACAATCCACCGACCACGGCCAGGCCCAGCGGCTGGCGCAGCTCGGCGCCGGCACCCAGGCCCAGAGCGATCGGCAAGGCGCCCATCAGGGCTGCCGCCGTCGTCATCATGATGGGACGGAAACGCAGGATGCACGCCTGGCGGATCGCCTCTGCCGGTGCCAGCCCCTCGTTGCGCTGCGCATGCAGGGCGAAGTCGATCATCATGATGGCGTTTTTCTTGACGATACCGATCAGCATCAAAATGCCGATGATGGCGATCATGGTCAGGTCCATGCCGAACAGGCGCAAGGTCAACAGCGCGCCCACGGCCGCCGACGGCAAGCCGGCCAGGATGGTCAGCGGGTGGATATAGCTTTCATACAACACGCCGAGCAGCACATAGATCACACCCAGCGCGGCAATGATGAGGATGATCTGGCTCGATTGCGAACTCTGGAACACGGCCGCGTCGCCGCCATAGCGCGTGATGATGGAGGCCGGCAAGCTCATGTCCTTGGCCATCGCGTCGATCTTGCCCGTGGCGATACCCAGCGGCACGTCCGGCGCCAAGTTGAAGGCGATGGTGACGGCCTGCAACTGCCCCTGGTGGTTGACGGACGTGGGCCCGATCGTGCGTTCCACGTAGGCAATACTCGACAGCTTCACCAGCTCGCCCGTCTTGCTGCGCACGGACACGCGCGTGAGCGCATCGTCATACTGGCGGTCTGCCGTGGCCGCTTCCAGGATCACGTAATAGCTGGCTGCCGACGAGTAGATGGTCGACACTTGCCGCTCGCCAAAGGCGCTGTACAGGGCCGTGCGGATGTCGGACATCTGCACGCCCAGCAGGTTGGCCTTGTCGCGGTCGATCCGGAGCGATGCCTGCAAGCCCTTGATCTGCGAATCGCTGGTCACGTCGCGGAAGGCGGGATCCGTGCGCATGCCTGCAATAAACTTTTCCGCCCAGTCATTCAAGGCGTCGGGACTGACGCTTTGCAAGGTGTACTGGTAGCGGCTCTTGCTCTGGCGCCCGCCCAGCTGCAAGTTTTGCACGGGCCGGAAATACACGGCCATGCCGGGCACGGTGCCCGCCGCGCGGCGCAGGTTTTCCAGCACCACGGGCATTTTCGGCCGCTCGCTGCGCGGCTTCAAGACCATGAACATGCGGCCCGTGTTGCCGCCGCCGACGAACGAGGTCACGTCCTGCACGCTGGGGTCCGCCTTGAGCACAGCCGCCACGCGCGCTTGCAAATCCTGCAGCGCCGCAGATGAGATGTCTTCCGACGCTTCCGTATTCACCTGGATCTGGCCCAGGTCTTCCTCGGGAAAGAAACCTTTTGGAATGGTCGCGTACAGCAGCACCGTCAGCGCAAAGGTACACACGGCAACGAACAGCACCACGTTGCGGTGCGCCAGGGCCTTGTCGAGCAGATGCACATAGCCGTTGCGCAATGCCGTGAAACCGGCCTCGAAATGGCGGCCGATAAAGGTTTTCTCGCCATGACTGGGGTCGCTGTCATTGTGTTCGCGCGAGTCGGCGGGCAGGAAGCGGCTGGCCAGCATCGGCACCAGGGTCAGTGACACGACGGCGGACACCAGCACGGCCAGCGAGACGACGACGGCGAACTCATGGAACAGCAAGCCGATCACGCCCGGCATGAAGAAGATGGGGATGAACACGGCCACCAGCGAGACTGAAATCGAGATGATGGTAAAGCCCATCTCCTTCGCCCCTTCCAGCGCCGCGCGTATCGGCTTCTTGCCCATCTCGATATGGCGCACGATGTTTTCCAGCACCACGATGGCATCGTCGACGACGAGGCCGACGGCCAAGGTAATACCCAGCAGGGACACGTTGTCGAGGCTGTAGCCGAGCCAGTACAGCAGGGCCAGGGCGCCCAGCAGGGAGATCGGCATGGTGACGGCAGGAATGAAGGTGGCGGCCGCGCGGTGCAGGAACAAAAAGATCACCAGCACGACCAGCACCACCGTCAGGGCCAGGGTCAGATTCACGTCGTGGATGGCTTCGCGGATCGACAGCGAGCGGTCGTTGACCAGGCTGATCTGTATCGACTGGGGCAGCTGCTCCTTGAAGCCCGGCAGCAAACGGCGCACGCCATCGACCACTTGCACGGTGTTGGCATCCGGTTGGCGCTGCACCATCAGGCTGATCGAGCGCTCGCCATTGAAACTGCCGACGGCCTTGATCGATTGAAAACTGTCTTCCACCTCGGCCACGTCCTTCAGGCGTACAGGCTGGCCGTTGCGGCTGGCGACGATCAGCTCGGCAAAATCGGCCGCTTTCATCATTTGCGGATTGCCTTGGATGGTCAGGGTCTGGCTCGGTCCGTCAAGGATGCCCAGCGGGGAATTCGTGTTCGAGGTACGCAAGGCGGTGGCCAGTTCGTCCATCGTCAGGTTGCGCGCGTTCATCAGGTCGGCACGGGCGCGCACGCGCACGGCAAAGCGCTTCTGGCCATTGACGATGACCTGGGCCACGCCAGGCAAGGTCGACAGGCTCGGCGCGATCAGGTTTTCCGCATAATCGTTGAGGTCAGACAAGTTCAGCGAGGGCGACGTCATCTGGATGAACAGCACGGGCGCATCGGCCGGATTGACCTTGCGGTAGGACGGCAAGTCCGTCATTTCCGTCGGCAACTGGCGCTGCGCGCGCAGCAGGGCCGCCTGCACGTCGACGGCCGCCTCGTTGACATTGATGCTGGCGTCAAACTCCAGGGTCAGCGAGGTATTGCCCAGGGTACTCGTGGAGGTGATCAGGCTGAGGCCGGAAATGGTGGAAAATTGTTTTTCCAGCGGTAAAGCCACGGACGAGGCCATGGTTTCCGGGCTGGCGCCAGCGAGGTCGGCGCTCACGTTGATGACGGGCGTGTTGTAGCTCGGCAAGGCCGCCACGGGAATTTGCAGGTAGGCCAGCACGCCGGCCAGGATGATGGAGAGGGACAGCAGCACCACCATGACGGGGCGGCGGATGCTCAGTTCGGACAGGTTCATGCTGGCTTGCCCTGCGCTGCGGCGGCGCCATCGGCTGCCTTGTGTTTTTCCGTCAGGCGCACCTTGCTACCCGGACGCAAGTTCTGCTTGCCATCGACGATGACTTTTTCATCGCCCGCCAGGCCGGTGACGACGGCGTTCGGTCCGAATGCGTACACGCGCGCAACCTTGCGCATCTTGGCCGTGCTGTCCGCTTCCATCGAGTACACGAAGGTGCCGGCGGTACTCGTGATGATGGCGTTTTGCGGGATCACCAGTGCATCCTTGAGCGTGCGCACGGTCAGCTGCGTATTCACGTACTGGCCTGGCCACAAGTCGGTGCCGCCATTATTGAAACGGGCCTTGATCTTGATCACGCCCGTGGCGGGATCGACGGCATTGTCGATAAAGTTCAGTTTGCCGTCGAGCTGCTTGCCGCCCGCGTCCGACAACAGCGCCTTGACCGCCACCTCGCCCGCCTTTTGCGCCGCCAGCAAGCCGGATAAGCTGCTTTCCGGCAAGGTAAAGACCACATCGATCGGGTCGAGCTGGGTGATGCTCGTCAGCGACGTGGTCGGCTGCACGAGGCTGCCCGCGTAGACATTGATGGCGCCCACCCTGCCCGCCTGCGGCGCGCGCAGGACGGTGTAGCTGGAGTCGACCTGGGCGGCGCGCAAGGCGGCCTGGTCGGCGGCCAGCAAGGCGCGTGCCGCGTCGAGCTGGCTTTGCAGGGTGTCGACGGCGCCCTGGGCGATGAAATTCTTGCTCAGCAAATCCTGGTTGCGCTTGAGCTGGCGCTCGAGGTCCTGCACCGAGGCGCGGTCGCGCAAGACCTGCGCCTGCGCCTTGTCGACGTTCGCATGCTCGCTGCGCGCGTCCAGCGTGAACATCAGCTCGCCCTGCTTGACGAACTGGCCTTCGCGGATATGCACCTTGGTAATCGTGCTGGTCGTCTGCGGGTGCAAGTCGACGCTGCTGATCGGCATCACGCTGCCATTGGCTTGCAGCAGCATCGGCACATCCTGGCGCACGGGCGCGACCACGCTCACCGTCGTCGGCGCCTGCCCGCCCTTGCCCCCTTTGCCATCCTGCCCACCGGCCGCTTTGCCTGGCTGATGATTGAAATACCAGATGCCGCCACCGATACACAGGGCAGCACCCACGAGGATTGCCAGACTAGTCTTTTTCATTGTTCTGTCACGCTGTCGCAGCGCAGGGCTGCAGGTTGAATGTAGTAGTTGCCAGGGGGGCATAAAGCACAATATTGTCGCACGGAAATGCTCACTTTCCTGCGTAATACTCTGGCACGATGAGGGTGACTTCCAGTCCACCGTCGACGTGATTGGACAGCAAAACCGTGGCGCCGTGCTGCTCGGCGATATTGCGCGCGATGGTCAAGCCCAGGCCAGTGCCGCCCGATTCGCGCGAACGCGACGTCTCGATGCGGTAAAACGGTTCAAACACCTTGGCCAGTTGATCTGGTGCAATCCCTGGCCCGCCATCGCGGATGCGGATGCGCGCGGCGCCGGCGATGCGTTCGACCGTGACCTGCGCGTACTGGCCATATTTGACGGCATTGTCGATCAGGTTCACCAGGCAGCGCCGCATGGCGATGGGGCGCGCCATCAAGGCCATACTGGCTTGCCCGGACAAGGTGACATTCTGGCCGGCATCGGCCGCGTCGGAGCAGACGCTATCCAACAGGGAATCGAGATCGAGCGCCTGCATCGCTTCCGTACTGTCCATCGAGCGGGCCAGGTCCAACCCTTCCTTGACCATGCTTTGCATGGCCGACAGGTCGCCCACGAGGCGGTCATACAATTCCGTATCGGCCACTTTTTCCAGGCGCAAGCGCAAGCGCGTCAGCGGCGTCTGCAAGTCATGCGTGATGGCGGCCAGCATCTGTGTCCGCTGCGAAATATGCTGGCGGATGCGCGCCTGCATGGCATTGAAGGCGGCGCTGGCCTGGCGGATCTCGCTGGCGCCCGACAGGGTCAGCGGCGGGTGGTTGATGTCGTTGCCCAGGTCTTTCGCCGCCTGCGCCAGCTGCTTGAGCGGGCGCATGGTCATGCGCGTGACCAGGTAGGCGAGGATGGCGATGCTGATCAGGAAAGGCAGCAGGGTCATCCAGTCGTTATGTTCATTGAAGGGCGGCTGCTGGCGCGGCGGCAAGACCATCAGGCGCAGCACGTGGCCATCCTGCATGCGCACGTCGAGGTTTTCGCAGGTGCCGCCCCATGGCTTGGCGGAAAACATGCCCGGCGTCTGGCGCGGTTTGACGCAGGCGGCCGGGCGTTCGGCCAGCGCGCTGACCTTAAAACCCTCGCCCAATTTGGCTTGCAGGGCGGTGGAAAATTCCGTCGGCTTGCCCGGTACATGCTCGACGTCGGGACGCAATTCCAGGCGCACGCTGCCCTTGTTGGCCACCTTCAGGTAGGCGGCGCGCGAGGCCAGCGGCACCACGTCGGCCGCCATGACCAGCTGCTCGGCCCGCTCGACGGCGTGGTAATCGCGGTATTGTTCGATGGCGCGCTGGCGTTCGCCCACGGCCAGCCACTGCGTCAGCGCGGCCGAAGCGACGATGCCGATCAGCAAGAACATGAAGACCCGGCCCGTCATCGAGCCCAGGAAGGCCTTCACGCGTGCGGCTCCACATTGACCTGGCCAGCCAGCACGTAGCCGCCGTTGCGCACGGTCTTGATGATTTGCGGCAAGCGGGCATCTTCACCGAGCTTTTGCCGCAGGCGGCTGATCTGGATATCGATCGAGCGGTCGAACGGATCGGCGTCGCGGCCCTGCGTCAGGTTCAGCAGCTGGTCGCGGTTGAGCACGCGGTTCGGGTGTTCCAGGAAGACGCGCAGCAGGCGGAATTCCGCGCCCGACAGCATGATCACCAGGCCGCTGGGATTGAGCAGGTGGCGCGCCGTCAAGTCCAGCGTCCAGCCGGAAAAGCGGATTTGCTGCGCCTTGTCGGACGGCACGTTCGACGGCATGGCATGGCTGCGGCGCAGCACGCTGCGTATGCGCGCAAGCAATTCACGCGGTTCGAACGGTTTCGGCAAATAATCGTCGGCGCCCATTTCCAGGCCCAGGATGCGGTCCAGCGGCTCATTGCGCGCCGTCAGCATGATCACCGGCACCGTCGACTGCGCGCGCAGCTTGCGGCACAGGGTCAGGCCGTCGTCGCCAGGCAGGTTCAAGTCGAGCACGATCAAATCGGGCCGCGTTTCATCGAGGATTTTCCACATGGCCGTGCCATCTGCCGCGCCCAGGGTGCGGTAGGCGTTCGTTTCCAGGTAGTCCGCCAGCAAGCTGCGGATATCGCGGTCATCGTCAACGATGAGAATTGTAGAAGTGGGTTCCATGGTACGAATTATCCCCACTTCCCCCACCCTTGCACAACGCATTTGTATCGTCTTGTATATAGAAGACCCGAAGAAACATATAGATACAAACTGTCTGGCAGCGGACACTTCGGGGAAACATGGAGCGTCCACCATGGATTCATGTGCAGCAACATGTACATCCCTCACTTTTACAAAGGAATCCAGATGAACGCCTCAATGAAGACTTTACGCAAGAATTTGATTATCGCCATGAGCGTACTCGGCATGGGTGCGGCATCGCTGACCGTTCACGCCCAGGAAGCGGCCGCCAGCGCGCCTGCCGCCAGCACCAAGATGCAACATGAAGGCCACCGCGGCGGCAATCCCGCCGAACGCATGGCCAAATACCAAGCCCGCCTGCACGACAAGCTGAAGCTGACGGCCGCGCAGGAACCGGCCTGGGCCACGTTCACGGCCGCCAATGCGCCGAAAAAACCGATGGGTGACTGGAAAGCCAAGCATGAAGCGATGGCCAAGCTGTCGGCGCCGGAACGCATGGAGCAATGGATCGCCATGTCGAAGGAACGCATCGCCGACCAGGAAAGCCGATTGGCTTCGCTGAAAACCTTTTATGCCGTGCTGACGCCGGAGCAAAAGAAAGTGTTTGACGACAGCGTGCCTGGCGGCAAGCACGGCGGCCATCGCGGTGGCCACCATAAAGCAGGCTGAGCGTAGGTCGGATTAGTGGCGGAACGCCGCGTAATCCGACAACCTTGTTCAACGTGTGCGGTGATGTCGGGTTACGCCTTGGCGGGCTAACCCGACCTACCCCGACCTACTCGTCAAGTTTGCGCAACGAGGTCAGGAAGGTGGCAGCGTTCTGGAAGCCGATCACGCGCGACTGGGCGATTTCCTGCCCTTGCGGGTTGAACATGATGATGCCCGGCGGGCCAAACAGCTGGAAACGTTTCAGCATGGCCTTGTCGTCCGCGTCATTGGCCGTCACGTCCACTTGCAGCAGCACGGCTTGCCCCATCTTCTCGCGCACGGCGGGGTCGACGAAGGTCAGTTTTTCCATCTCGATGCACGACACGCACCAGTCCGCATAAAAATCCAGCAAGGCCGGCTTGCCATTCAGCTGGGCCAGCGCCGCATCGAGCTGCGCCACGGTCTTTACCCGCGTAAATGGTTGCGCGTGCACCTGGCCGCCACCGAGGTGCGCCAGCGGCGCCAGCGGGTCGCGGCCACCGCTGGCCACACCGACCAGTTGCATCGCACCCAGCACGGCAAACACGAGGCCGAATGCCTTGGCCACCCAGGCGTTCTTCGCGCCGCTCTTGCCCACCAGCAGATACATACCATAGCCGACGAACAAGACAGTCCAGCCCAGCATCTGCACGGCGCCCGGCAGCACGGGCGAGACCAGCCACCAGGCCACGCCCAGCTGCAGCACGCCAAAGAAGCGCTTGACGGCATCCATCCACGCGCCGGCGCGCGGCAGCAAGGTGCCGGCCGACACGCCCACCAGCAGCAGCGGCACGCTCATGCCCACGGCCATGGCAAACAGGGCGCTGCCGCCGATGACGACGTCGCGCGTCTGGCTGATGTACAGCAAGGCGCCGGCCAGCGGCGCGGCCACGCATGGCCCCACGATCAGGGCGGAAATGGCGCCCATGACGAACACGCCCGCCAGGCGACCCGACGATTGCTGGTTCGATACGGACGTCAGCTTGCCTTGCAGGAAGGCCGGTACTTGCAGCTCATAAAAACCGAACATCGAAAGGGCCAGACCCGCCATCAGCAGGGCAAAGAAGCCCAGCACCCATGGGTTTTGCAGTTGCGCCGCCAGGCCTTCACCCGCCAGGCCGGCCGCCACGCCCAACGCCGTGTAGACGATGGCCATGCCCAGCGCGTACGTCAGCGACAGCAGCAAGCCGCGCGAACGGCTGATCTTGGCGCCATCGCCGATGATGATCGACGACAAGATCGGTACCATGGGCAGCACGCACGGCGTAAATGCGAGGCCCAGGCCCAGCAGCATGAACAGGGGCACGATGACGAGCAGCTTGCCGCCCTTCAGTGCTGCTTCGATCTTGCCCGTTTCGCTTTGCGCCGGCGCGGCGCTTGCCGCCACGGGGGCCGCCGCCACCGGCTCGGGCGTGCTGGTGATATCGGCCTGGGGAATGCTCATCACGGACACGCCAGGCGACGCTTGCGCCTGCGGGCCGTTGACGGCCGCCGTGTCGACTGCCGGCGCGGCTGGCAGCGCAAACTTCGACGGCAAGCCGCCCGGCGCCAAGCTCTGGCCACCACCACCCACCAGCTGGGCCGTGGCGTCCTGCGGCGCATAGCACAGGCCCTTGTCGGAGCAACCCTGGCCTGTCGCCTTCAGGGTAAAGGCCCCTGCCGCTTCCACGGGTATCGTGATGGTGAGGGTCTTGCGGAAGGTTTCCACGTTCTTCTGGAAAGTCTCGTCAAACTTGACCTTGCCAGCGGGATACACTGGCGTGCCCAGCTTGGCGCCCACGGCCTCGAACTTGAAGCGCTCGTGGTACATATAGTAGCCATCGGCGATTACGTAGGTGACGGCGATGGTGGACGGATCCTGCATGCGGGCGGCAAACTTGAAGGCCAGCTCGGGATCGAGGAATTCATCGTCGGCGCGGGCCTGGCTGGCGCCAAAGACGGCCATGGCCAGCAGCAGACAGGTGGCAAACCAGAGCAACAGTTGACGTAGTGGGGCGGCGCGCACGGTGGCGCTGGAAGGGAAACGGGACATGAACGACCTTTTTCTGCGGCATCAGCTGTGCCATTCAACAAGAGACGCGCGGGGCGTGCAGTGGCTGCAGGGCCGGCGCGAAAGAAGAATAGTACACCGCAGCAAGGATAGCTGCAGCAGAAAACAAAAAAGCCAGGCTAGGCCTGGCTTCTCAGATGCAATTACTGGGATTACTCGCCAGCAACTTCAACTGCTTCGGTCGTATCTGGACGATCCATCAATTCAACGAACGCCATAGGAGCGTTATCGCCGACGCGGAAACCCATTTTCAGGATACGTACATAACCACCGTTACGGTTGGCGAAACGTGGGCCCAGTTCAGCGAACAGTTTGACGACCATTTCACGGTCGCGCAGGCGGTTGAAGGCCAGACGCTTGTTTGCCAGGGAGTCGGTTTTGCCCAGGGTCAGAATTGGCTCGACAACGCGGCGCAGTTCTTTTGCTTTTGGCAGGGTGGTTTTGATCGCTTCGTGACGCAGCAGCGATACTGTCATGTTGCGCAGCATTGCCAGACGGTGGGACGAGGTACGATTCAGTTTACGGAGGCCGTGACCGTGACGCATGATAAATCCTTTCGGTGAGTGTTTAAATTCCAGCTCTTCGATCAATGAGGCAGAAGCTTCATCGCGGGCCGGTTTGGTACTACAAAATAAAAGCCTGGGACACCTGTCCCAGGCAGTTTGCTACAAAATACTTTGACAGCGATTACTTTTCCAGGCCGGCAGGCGGCCAGTTTTCCAGCTTCATGCCCAAGGTCAAGCCGCGCGATGCCAGCACTTCCTTGATTTCGTTCAGGGACTTGCGGCCCAGATTTGGCGTTTTCAGCAGTTCGTTTTCCGAACGTTGGATCAGGTCGCCGATGTAGTAGATGTTTTCCGCTTTCAGGCAGTTCGCCGAACGCACGGTCAACTCCAGATCGTCGACTGGACGCAACAGGATAGGATCGACCAGCGGAGCGCGCGATGGCGCTTCGGCGGCGGCTTCCGTGCCTTCCAGGGCAGCGAACACATTCAACTGGTCCACCAGGACGCGGGCCGACTGGCGGATCGCTTCTTCCGGCGAGATCACGCCGTTGGTTTCGATGTTGATGATCAGCTTGTCCAGGTCGGTACGCTGTTCAACGCGGGCCGATTCAACGAAGTACGATACGCGGCGCACTGGCGAGAACGACGCATCCAGAATGATGCGGCCGATGGTCTTGTTCGTGTCTTCCGACAGGCGACGCACGTTACCAGGAACGTAGCCGCGGCCTTTTTCAACCTTGATCTGCATGTCCAGCTTGCCACCAGCGGTCAGGTGGGCGATCACGTGGTCAGGGTTGATCAGTTCGACGTCATGCGGCAGGTCGATGTCGGAGGCCAGGATCGCGCCTTCGCCTTCTTTTTTCAGGGTCAGGGTTACCGAATCGCGGTTGTGGACTTTGAAAACCACACCCTTCAAGTTCAGCAACAGATCGACGACGTCTTCTTGCACGCCATCGAGGGAGGAATATTCGTGGACGACGCCAGCTATCGTCACTTCGGTCGGCGCGTAGCCTACCATCGACGACAGCAGAACGCGGCGCAACGCGTTACCCAATGTGTGGCCATAGCCGCGCTCGAACGGTTCCATCACGACCTTGGCGTGACCTGCACCGAGAGCTTCAACATCGATAATACGTGGCTTCAACAAACTGTTTTGCATGAAATGTCCTTTTCAATACCCTCGGCTCATTACACCGATAAGGCTGATGGCATTAGTAAAACGCCCACTCAAGAAAGTGAGTGGGCGGGAGTCTTGCTAACTACTATTAACGCGAGTACAGCTCGACGATCAGCGATTCGTTGACGTCGTTAGCGATTTCGTTACGCTCTGGCAGGGACTTGAAGGTACCTTCCATTTTCTTGGCATCAACCGAAACCCAGCTAGGCATACCAACTTGTTCAGCCAGCGACAGTGCTTCAACGATACGCACTTGCTTTTTCGATTTTTCACGAACAGCAACGATGTCGCCAACTTTGACTGCGTACGAAGCGATGTTCACAACGATACCGTTCACGGTGAACGCTTTGTGGCTGACCAATTGACGCGCTTCAGCGCGGGTCGAGCCAAAGCCCATGCGGTAGCAAACGTTGTCCAGACGCGTTTCCAGCAACTTCAACAGCGTTTCGCCGGTGTTGCCTTTACGACGGTCTGCTTCAGCGAAGTAGCGGCGGAATTGACGTTCCAGCACGCCGTACATGCGCTTGACTTTTTGCTTTTCGCGCAGTTGGTTACCGTAGTCCGAGGTGCGGGCGCCGGATTTGACACCGTGTTGGCCTGGCTTGACGTCCAGTTTGCACTTGCTGTCCAGCGAGCGACGTGCGCTCTTCAGGAACAGGTCTGTACCTTCACGGCGGGAAAGTTTTGCTTTAGGTCCGATATAACGTGCCACGATACTTCCTTTTTTTAAATGATAACGCCCCAGCCACATGCATGATCAAACACACTGATGCGGTTAGGCGCTAGTCTGATTTGGTTTCAATCAGACGGTGGCTGAAAACGAAAAACCCGTCAAACAGAATTTGACAGGCAAGAACAGCCGAGCAGTATAACCGTTTCCGGCTCCCTGCTCCAGCGTTTTCACACAACTGTACTGAGTTACAACAGACAGCAAAGCAGCTGGCGCCGAAGCGCCCTCTGCAACACTATCTTAGATACGACGACGTTTCGGTGGACGGCAACCGTTGTGCGGTACCGGCGTCACGTCCTGGATCTCGGTGATCTTGATGCCCAGGTTGTTCAGCGCGCGAACGGCGGATTCACGACCAGGACCTGGGCCCTTGATACGTACTTCCAGGTTCTTCACGCCACACTCAACAGCCACTTTACCAGCGGCTTCCGCGGCGACCTGCGCTGCGAATGGGGTCGATTTACGCGAACCCTTGAAGCCTGCACCGCCGGAGGTAGCCCACGACAAGGCATTGCCTTGACGATCGGTGATGGTAATGATGGTGTTATTGAACGAAGCGTGGACATGTGCGATGCCTTCAGCGACGTTCTTTTTAACTTTTTTACGCACGCGTGCTGATGCGGCGTTATTTTGCGACTTAGCCATAATTATTCCCTAGCGGATTATTTTTTCAGCGATTGAGCGGCTTTACGCGGTCCCTTGCGGGTACGTGCGTTCGTACGCGTACGCTGGCCACGGCAAGGCAGACCCTTACGATGACGCATGCCGCGGTAGCAACCCAGATCCATCAAACGCTTGATGTTCATGGACAGTTCACGACGCAGATCGCCTTCGACGATGAATTTACCTACTTCATCGCGCAGCTTTTCCAGTTCGCTGTCATCCAGATCTTTGATCTTTTTGTTGGTTGCTACACCGGTCGATGCACAGATTTTCTCTGCGCGTGGACGGCCCACACCGTAGATGGCCGTCAGGCCGATAACGGTATGCTGATGATTTGGGATATTAACCCCTGCAATACGTGCCATTTGTTATTCCTCGATTAACCTTGACGCTGCTTGTGACGTGGTTCCACGCAGATAACGCGGACTACGCCTTTGCGCTTGATGATCTTGCAGTTGCGGCAGATCCGCTTGACTGATGCGAGAACTTTCATTTTTGGGCTCTTTCTTTCGCTTCTTTGGTTTGATTCAGTGTGTTACTTGGTACGGAACACAATGCGGGCTCGGCTCAGGTCATACGGCGTTAACTCCACCGTCACCTTGTCTCCAGGGAGAATGCGAATATAGTTCATCCGCATTTTACCTGAAATATGCCCGAGCACCACGTGTCCGTTCTCCAGCTTCACTCGAAATGTTGCATTTGGGAGATTCTCAAGAATCTCGCCCTGCATCTGTATGACGTCGTCTTTTGCCATTCGGTATGTTTACCGCGCTTAACGCGTCGGAATTCCGCCCTTGAAATTTGCTTTGCGCAGCAGCGAATCATATTGCTGCGACATCACGTAGTTCTGTACTTGCGCCATGAAATCCATGGTGACAACTACAATAATCAATAAAGAAGTACCGCCGAAATAGAATGGTACTTTCCACTGGGCTTGCATAAATTCCGGCAATAAACACACCAGGGTGATGTAGACTGCGCCGGCAAGTGTCAAGCGTGTCAGGATCTTGTCGATGTAACGGGCTGTCTGCTCGCCTGGACGAATCCCGGGAATGAACGCACCGCTTTTCTTCAAGTTATCCGCTGTTTCCTTGCTGTTAAAGACCAGCGCTGTATAGAAGAAACAGAAAAACACGATCGCCACTGCGTACAACAGCGCATGGATAGGCTCACCAGGCCCCATCGATGCTGCCAAATCTTTCAAGAACCGCACCGCAGGGTTAGCGTTGTCGGCGCCCTTTGAAAACCAGTCCACGATAGTGGCCGGGAACAAGATGATCGAAGAAGCAAAGATCGGCGGGATCACGCCGGCCATGTTCAGCTTCAACGGCAAATGGCTGGTTTGACCGCCATAAATCTTGTTGCCTACCTGGCGCTTCGCGTAATTGACCAATATTTTGCGCTGACCACGTTCAACGAATACAACGAAGTACGTTACCAGTGCTACCAGGATCACGATGAAAATCGCGCTGAAGCTGCCGATCGAACCATTCGACACCTGAGTGAACAAGCCACCCAACGCCGACGGCAGACCTGCTGCAATCCCGGCAAAAATGATGATCGAGATGCCATTCCCCAAGCCACGCTCGGTAATTTGCTCACCCAACCACATCAAAAACATTGTTCCGGTCAACAAAGTGACGACCGTCACGAAGCGGAATGCAAGACCAGGTTCCAACACCAGACCAGCTTGCGACTCCAGTGCGACTGCAATGCCTAACGCTTGGAACAGTGCCAGGGCAACCGTGAAATACCGGGTGTACTGGGTGATCTTGCGACGACCTGCTTCGCCTTCTTTTTTCAACGCTTCCATCTGCGGTGACACGATCGACAGCAATTGCATGATGATCGAGGCCGAGATATAAGGCATGATACCCAGCGCAAACACTGTAAAACGAGACAAGGCACCGCCCGAGAACATGTTGAACATGCCCAGGACGCCGCCTTCGTGCTCCTTGAACAGCGAGGCTAATTGTGTCGGGTCAATCCCGGGAACCGGGACGTGAGCACCGATACGATAAACCACCAATGCGCCAAGCAAAAACCAGAGCCGTCCCCAAGGGAAACCGGCCGCTGCACTTTTAGCAAGTTGTGGATTAGTCGCCAATTTTCGCTCCGATCAAGCTGTTAGCGGTCAACTCAGGCTACCGAGCCGCCGGCTGCTTCGATGGCTGCTTTCGCGCCAGCGGACACTTTCAAGCCCTTCAAATTCACCGCTTTGGTGATTTCGCCGGACAAGATCACGCGCACGTCACGGGCCAACACGCCCAGAACGCCAGCTTGCTTCAAGACCAGAATGTCGACATCGCCAACAGCCAGGTTGTTCAGATCGGACAGGCGCACTTCAGCTTTGAAGGTTGCGTGCATCGATTTGAAACCGCGCTTAGGCAGACGGCGTTGCAGAGGCATCTGACCGCCTTCGAAACCGACTTTATGAAAGCCGCCCGAACGCGATTTCTGACCTTTGTGACCACGACCCGAGGTTTTACCCAGGCCGGAGCCGATACCGCGACCGACGCGACGCTTGTAGTGCTTAGCGCCTTCGGCTGGTGCAATAGTATTCAATTCCATGATTTGCTCCGTTCGTGTAAGCCCGAAGGCTTACCCGACAACTTTAACGAGATACGATACTTTATTGATCATGCCGCGTACGGATGGGGTGTCTTGCAATTCGGAAACCGAATTTACACGACGCAGACCCAGACCGCGCACGGTAGCGCGATGCGATTCGCGCGTACCGATCAAGCCCTTGACCAATTGCACTTTGACTGTGTTTGTCATTTTGTCCACCTTAAGCCAGAATGTCTTCGACCGACTTGCCGCGTTTGGCAGCGATATCGGAAGCAGTGCTCATTTTCGACAGGCCGTCCAGCGTAGCGCGTACCAGGTTGTATGGGTTGTTCGAACCGGTGGATTTCGCCACCACGTCCGTCACGCCCATCACTTCGAAGATAGCGCGCATTGCGCCACCAGCGATAACGCCAGTACCAGGCTTAGCTGGGTTCATCAGGACCTTGGAGGCGCCGTGACGACCAACAACCGTGTGATGCAAGGTACCGTTTTTGAGCGGTACTTTGATCAGGTTGCGACGGGCTTCTTCCATTGCCTTCTGCACGCCAACTGGCACTTCTTTCGATTTGCCCTTGCCCATGCCGACGCGGCCATCGCCATCACCAACTACGGTCAGCGCGGCGAAACCCATGATACGACCACCCTTGACCACTTTGGTCACGCGGTTGATCGCGATCATTTTTTCGCGCATGCCATCATCCGGCTTGTCGCTTTGCATTTTTGCTTGCATTTTTGCCATGATTGATCCTTAGAACTTCAGACCGGCTTCGCGTGCGGCTTCTGCCAACGCTTTCACACGGCCGTGGTAACGGAAACCGGAGCGGTCAAACGCAACTTCGGTAATCCCTGCTTTCAACGCTTTTTCAGCGACGCGCTTGCCGATCAAGGCTGCAGCAGCGGCATTGCCGCCTTTGCCGGATTGGCCTGCCAGTTCAGCGCGAACTTCCGCTTCAGCCGTCGAGGCCGAAACCAGGACTTTAGCGTCCGGGCTGATCAGGTTGGCGTAAATGTGCAGGTTGGTGCGATGCACCGACAAGCGATTTACTTTCAATTCCGCAATCTTGATGCGGGTTTGGCGTCCGCGGCGAAGCCGTGATTCTTTCTTATCCATCGTCAGCCCCTAATTACTTCTTCTTGGTTTCTTTAAGCTTAACCACTTCGTCCGCATAGCGAACGCCCTTGCCTTTATACGGCTCAGGGGAGCGGTAAGCACGAACTTCAGCGGCTACCTGGCCAACCTGTTGACGGTCGATACCTTTAATCAGGATCTCGGTCGGGGTTGGTGTTGCGCAGGTAACGCCGGCTGGCATGTCATGCACTACAGGGTGCGAGAAACCCAGGGACAGATTCAACTTGTCGCCTTGAGCTTGCGCCTTGTAACCCACGCCTACCAGGTTCAGCTTTTTCTCGAAACCCTTGGTGACGCCAACAACCATGTTGTTGACCAGTGCGCGCAGCGTGCCGGACATGGCATTGGCTTCGCGGCTTTCGTCAGCCACGTCGAAACTCAGGGTTCCTGCATTGTTTTCCACTTTGACCTGGCCGGTAAGAGCCTGGGAAAGTACGCCCAGCGGGCCTTTTACGGTGATCGCTTGTGCGGAGATGGCGACTTCGGCGCCAGCTGGCACTACGATAGGCATTTTAGCTACTCGAGACATGTGTAACTCCTTAAGCCACGTAGCAAATAACTTCGCCGCCGACACCGGTAGCGCGTGCTTTGCGGTCAGTCATGACGCCTTGCGGAGTCGACACGATCGCCACACCCAAGCCATTCATCACAACAGGGATCTCGTCTTTACCCTTGTAGACGCGCAGACCCGGACGGGACACGCGCTCCAAGCGCTCAATGACGGGACGGCCAACATAATACTTCAAACCGATTTTCAGTTCCGCTTTGCCACCAGCTTCGGCAACAGCGAAATCTTCAATGTAACCCTCGTCCTTCAGGACGCTGGCAATCGCAATTTTGACTTTCGACGATGGCATGGCCACGGTCGTCTTTTGCACGCCTTGTGCATTGCGAATGCGGGTCAGCATATCGGCGATAGGATCGCTCATACTCATTGCATATTCTCCTATTACCAGCTTGCTTTTGTCATACCCGGAATTTCACCACGCATGGCGAATTCACGGAGCTTGATACGACCCAGACCGAATTTACGGAATGTGCCGCGCGGACGACCAGTGATGGCGCAACGGTTACGTTGACGCGTCGGGTTCGAGTTACGTGGCAGCGCCTGCAGTTTCAGGCGAGCTTCGTAGCGCTCTTCTTCCGATTTCGATTGGTCATCGACGATGGCCTTGAGAGCTTCGCGCTTAGGGGCGAATTTCGCCACCAGGTCAGCACGCTTGATCTCACGATTAATCAGTGACAGTTTGGCCATGATCAGTTCCTGAAAGGGAATTTAAAGGCGGCGAGCAAAGCTTTGGCTTCGTCATCGGTCTTAGCGGTTGTCGTGATGCTGATATTCATACCGCGCAACGCGTCAATCTTGTCGTATTCGATTTCAGGGAAAATGATCTGTTCCTTGACACCGATGTTGTAGTTGCCACGACCATCAAATGCACGGCCGTTCACACCACGGAAATCGCGTACGCGCGGCAGAGCCACGGTAATGAAGCGATCCAGGAACTCGTACATGCGAGCGCCGCGCAGGGTGACCATCGTACCGATCGGGTAACCTTCACGGATTTTGAAGCCTGCGATCGCTTTGCGGGACTTGGTGGTCACTGGCTTCTGGCCGGCGATCTTGGTCAAGTCAGCAACTGCGTGCTCGAGAACTTTTTTATCCGCGATAGCCTCACCAACACCCATGTTCAGGGTGATCTTGGTCAGGCGTGGAACTTCCATTACCGACTTGTAACCAAACTTGCTGGTCAGGTCGGCAACGACTTTTTCTTTATAGAATTCTTGGAGACGTGCCATGATTTCTTAAGCCTTCACTACTTCGCCGGAGGATTTAAAGATGCGAACTTTCTTGCCGTCCACTTCTTTGAAACCCACGCGATCTGCCTTGCCAGTCGCTGCATTAAACAATGCAACGTTGGACACGTGAATTGGCATGGTCTTATCGACGATACCACCAGTTACGCCAGTCATCGGGTTTGGCTTAGTCGCTTTTTTAGCGATGTTAATGCCGTCAACCACGATATGTTCAGCATCGATACGCTGCTGTACCACACCACGTTTGCCCTTGTCTTTCCCGGTCAGAACGATGACTTCGTCGTTTTTACGAATCTTATCCATTACGACTCCTTACAGGACTTCCGGTGCCAGGGACACGATTTTCATGAACTTCTCAGTACGCAGTTCGCGTGTGACAGGTCCAAAAATACGGGTACCGATCGGTTCCAGCTTGGCGTTCAACAGAACGGCGGCGTTGCCGTCGAACTTCACCAGGGAACCGTCTTGGCGGCGAACACCTTTAGCGGTGCGCACAACCACGGCGTTATAAATTTCACCTTTTTTGACACGGCCACGTGGCGCAGCAACCTTAACGGTTACCTTGATCACATCGCCAATGCCAGCATAACGGCGCTTGGAGCCGCCCAATACCTTGATGCACATTACTTCTTTGGCACCGGTATTGTCAGCCACTTCGAGCCGGCTTTCAGTTTGAATCATAGTATTCTCTTTCCCAACTTAAGCCGAAGAATCCACACAATGTAGACCCACGGTCAGTCTTGGTCCCGCCAGAGCCGCCCTGCTGGGCTTCACTGTTTGGGTGCATGACCTTCATACATCAACTGACCGCGAATGCTACTGTCTGTGGCCAGACACTTTGCGGCGTTACATGAACGAAGCCCGCAAGTATTACATACAATTTGCGGGCCTGCAAGTACTAATTAAAACCCACCGCCGAAACGGTGGTTTTTATTTAAACGGTTGGTGCGGCTTGAACCACACGTGTCACCGTCCATGCCTTCGTTTTGGAGATCGGGCGACCTTCCTGGATCTCGACCGTGTCACCGGCCTTGACTTGGTTGGTCTCGTCATGCGCGTGATACTTGTTCGAGCGCATGATGATCTTGCCATACAAAGGATGTTTTACGTGGCGCTCGATCAGAACGGTAACGGTCTTGTCCATCTTGTCCGAAACCACTTTACCGATCAGCGTGCGCTTGAGCGACTGTTTCACTGGTTCGTTCATTTGGCTTCCTTCAGATTCATTACCGTCTTCACACGCGCGATATCGCGGCGTACCTTCTTGAGCTGCGAAGTGTTGCTCAGCTGCTGCGTAGCGATTTGCATGCGCAGGCCGAACTGTGCCTTCAACAGGTCATTCAGCTCTTTTTGCAGAGCTGGCTGGTCCTTGCCGCGGAGTTCAGATGCTTTCATATACAACTCCAATTATTGGCCGACTTGGCGGATGACAAACGTCGTCGCCAGTGGCAGTTTAGCGGCGGCAAGACGGAATGCTTCCCGTGCCAGCGCTTCATCAACGCCATCCATTTCGTACAGTACTTTGCCTGGCTGAATTTCAGCGACGTAGTACTCAGGATTACCCTTACCGTTACCCATACGGACTTCAGCCGGTTTGTTCGAAATCGGTTTGTCCGGGAAAATACGGATCCAGATACGGCCACCGCGCTTGATGTGACGCGTCATTGCACGACGCGCCGCTTCAATTTGACGCGCAGTGATACGACCGCGCGCAACTGCCTTCAGACCGAATTCGCCAAACGACACGGCGGTGCCGCGGCTGTGCGAAATACCGGTATTACGGCCTTTCTGCTCTTTACGATACTTTCTGCGTGCTGGTTGCAGCATGATTATTCTCCTGCTTTCTCAGCTGGTGCTGCTGCGGCGGCCGGTTTAGCGGCGGTACGCACACGTGCACCTGGTGCTGTGGATGGTTTCGCACCGGCACCGGCTGGACGTGGACGGCCAGCTGGCTTGCCATCGTCACGGCGTGGGCCGCGGCTTTTCTTCTCGTCAGCTGGGGTATCGATGACTGGTGCATCGCCGTTAGGCGCGCGGTCACCTTTGTATACCCACACCTTGACACCGATGATGCCGTAGGTGGTCGAGGCTTCGCTGGTACCGTAGTCGATATCGGCGCGCAGGGTATGCAGAGGCACGCGGCCTTCGCGGTACCACTCTTTACGCGCGATTTCGATACCGTTCAGACGGCCGGACGACATGATCTTGATACCGAGAGCACCCAGGCGCATTGCATTTTGCATTGCACGCTTCATGGCGCGGCGGAACATGATCCGTTTTTCCAGCTGCTGAGCGATCGAATCGGCGATCAGTTGCGAGTCGATTTCTGGCTTGCGAATTTCTTCGATGTTCACGTGAACAGGTACGCCCATGATCTTGGTCAGCGCCGACTTCAGTACTTCGATGTCTTCGCCTTTTTTACCAATGACCACGCCTGGACGCGAGCTGTAGATCGTGAAGCGCGCGTTCTTGGCTGGGCGCTCGATAACGATGCGGCCAACGGAAGCGTTCTTCAGTTTCTTTTTCAGGTAAGCACGTGCTTTCAAGTCTTCGTTCAGCATGGCAGCGAAATTACCGTTGCCTGCATACCAGCGCGAAGCCCAGTTACGGGTGACCGCCAGACGGAAACCGGTTGGATGAATTTTCTGACCCATCGTGGCTCCTTAGTTACCGACAGTCACGTAAACGTGACAGGATTGTTTCGAAATACGGTCGCCACGGCCTTTTGCACGCGCGGTGAAGCGCTTCAGGACGGGGCCCTTTTCGACGTAGATCGTTTTCACGAACAATTCGTCGATGTCCGCACCATCATTGTGCTCGGCATTCGCAATAGCGGATTCCAGAACGCGTTTGATGATCGCAGCACCTTTTTTCGGGCTGAATTGCAAGATGTTGAGTGCAGCGTCAACTTTCTTGCCACGGATCAGGTCAGCAACCAGGCGGCCCTTTTGGTCCGACAGGCGCACACCTTTGAGGATAGCTTTAGTTTCCATTATTTCTTAGCCTTTTTGTCAGCTGCATGGCCCTTGAACGTACGGGTCAGTGCGAATTCGCCGAGCTTGTGACCAACCATGTTTTCGGAAACATAAACCGGCACGTGCAGCTTGCCGTTATGAACCGCGATCGTCAGGCCGATAAAGTCAGGCATGATTGTCGAACGACGCGACCAGGTTTTGATTGGCTTTTTGTCTTTGGCTGCTTGCGCGGCTTCAACTTTTTTCACCAGGTGGGCGTCACAGAACGGCCCTTTTTTCAATGAACGTGTCATGTGCTACCCCTTATTTCTTGCCGCGGCGCGAGACGATCATGGAAGTAGTACGCTTGTTGCTGCGTGTCTTCTTACCCTTAGTCTGTTGGCCCCAAGGCGAAACTGGATGACGACCAGCTGCTGTTTTACCTTCACCACCACCGTGCGGGTGATCGACCGGGTTCATGACCACACCGCGAACGGTAGGACGAACACCGCGCCAGCGCATCGCACCAGCTTTACCGATTTTACGCAGGCTGTGCTCGGCATTGCCGACTTCACCAACCGTTGCACGGCACTCGATGTGCACGCGACGTACTTCACCCGAGCGCAGACGCACTTGAGCGTAGGTACCTTCACGTGCCATCAGCACAACGCCAGCGCCGGCGGTACGTGCCATTTGGGCACCTTTACCTGGCAGCATTTCGACGCAATGCATCACGGTACCGACTGGGATGTTACGGATTGGCAAGCAGTTACCCGATTTGATCGGTGCTTCCGAACCGTTCATCACGCTGTCGCCAACGGCCATGCCTTTGGTTGCGATGATGTAGTGACGTTCGCCGTCGGCGTAGCACAACAGAGCGATATTCGCGGTGCGGTTTGGATCGTATTCGATACGTTCCACTTTCGCTGGAATACCATCTTTGGTGCGCTTGAAGTCGATCAAGCGGTAGTGTTGCTTATGACCACCACCGATATGACGGGTGGTGATGTGACCGTTGTTGTTACGACCAGCGGTCTTGGATTTCTTTTCAACCAGGGCTGCGAACGGACGACCTTTGTACAGGTCGGCATTCACAACCTTTACCATGCCGCGACGGCCTGGCGAGGTTGGTTTCATCTTAACGAGTGCCATTATGCAGCCTCCTCGGAGAAGTTGATTTCCTGGCCAGGCTTCAGGCACACGAAAGCACGCTTGGTATGGTTACGACGACCGTTGAACTTGCCGGTGCGTTTCTGCTTACCTTCGCGGTTTGCAGTTTGCACGGACAGAACTTCAACCTTGAACAGCAGTTCGACCGCTGCCTTGATTTCAGGCTTGGTTGCATCCGGCAGTACGCGGAATACAATTTGCTCGTTCTTTTCCGCGACCATGGTGGCCTTTTCGGAAATCACGGGCGCCAACAGCACCTTCATCAAGCGTTCTTCGCTATGTTTCAAAATCGCGCTCATGCCAGCATCTCCTCAATCTTGGCCAATGCAGCTTTGGTGACCAGGATCTTCTTGTAGAACACCAGGGACATCGGGTCTGCGTGACGTGGCTCAACGACGAGTACGTTAGGCAGGTTGCGCGATGCCAGTTCCAGGTTTTCGTTCAGAACGTCGGTGATGATCAGAACCGAATCAAAGCCCAGGCCGTTCAATTTTTGCGACAGCAGCTTGGTTTTTGGCGCGTCGATCGTCAGATCGTCGATGACGATCAGGCGCTCTTCGCGAGCCAGCTGCGACAGGATCGAGCAGATACCTGCGCGATACATTTTTTTGTTCACTTTGTGGGTGAAGTTTTCGTCAGGCGAGTTCGGGAAAATCCGACCACCGCCGCGCCACAGTGGCGACGACGACATACCAGCACGAGCGCGGCCGGTACCTTTTTGGCGCCATGGCTTTTTCGTCGTGTGGTGAACTTCTTCACGGTCTTTTTGCTTGCGGTTACCGCTACGTGCATTCGCTTGATAAGCGATGACGACTTGGTGGATCAGCGCTTCGTTGTAGTCACGGCCGAAAATTTCATCGGCAGCAGCAACATTCGAGCCAGCTTGACCTTGCGCATTCAGAAGCTTGAGTTCCATCGTTTAAGCTCCTTTCTTGGCTTTGGTTTTGATGGCTGGCGAGACAACTACCTGGCCATTTTTCGCACCTGGAATCGCGCCTTTGACCAGCAACAGCTGACGGTCGGCATCGATACGGGCGATCACGAGGTTCTGGATCGTACGGTTAACGTCACCCAGATGACCGGTCATGCGCTTACCAGGGAAAACGCGACCTGGATCTTGTGCCATACCGATGGAACCTGGAACGTTATGCGAACGCGAGTTACCGTGCGTTGCACGGCCAGAAGCGAAGTGGTAACGTTTGATAACGCCTGCATAGCCTTTACCGATGGTAACGCCTTGCACGTCGATCTTTTGACCGACTTCGAACAGGGAAGCAGCGACAACATCGCCAGCTTTCAGTTCAGCGGCTTTGGCAGCGTCGACACGGAACTCTTTCAACAGAGTACCGGCTTCAACACCAGCTTTAGCGTGATGACCAGCAACAGCTTTGGTCACGCGGGAAGCGCGACGTTGACCGAATGCGACCTGAACAGCGGAGTAACCATCTGTTTCAGGGGTTTTGATTTGCGCAACACGGTTGTTCGATACGTCCAACACGGTGACAGGAATCGAATCCCCTTCATCCGTGAAAATGCGCATCATACCAACCTTGCGACCGAGAAGGCCTAGGCTCATTTTTTCTCCATTCCCACCTGCGATTGGGCGGGGCTTGTTTAACTACAAAGTAACGTAGGACTCAAAAAAGACGAATCCATACCGAAGCCGGCTAGTATATAGCACAAAAACCCTTGACGCAACAAGTTAACACGAGGTATGTCAAAGTGTTGCGCGACGCCCCTGCGGGAGTTGTTCAGCGCCGTCCACAATTGACCGCCCCCCGGCGCAAAGCCGCCATCCATGCGCCTTGGCGCCACAAAAAAAGGCGCGGACAGGGCTGGTGCCCTGTCCGCGCCCATGCGCCATGCCAGCCGCTGGTCTAGCCGTTGCAGCGTTCCAGGCAGTGCTGCATCAGCTCACGGCAAATCGGGCTGCCGCCGAGCGAATTGGTGCAGCCGACATAACTGCTGTCGCAGCGCGAACGGCATTGCGACACATCCTCGCTCGTGGCGGCATACGCATAGCCGGCACTCAGGCCGCAGGCAAAGAGGAAAAAAGCCAGTTTCTTGATCATGGTGCTATCTCCAGTTTTTTATCAGTGGGAATGGAAGGTCTTGCCAAGCGGCGGCAGGCCATCCTGCCCGCCACCGCCCTACTACACCGCTACGCCGCCGCACAGAGTCCCATGCTTTTTGGCATTTAACACCAAAGAGTACCGTAAACAATACCAACTTAAAACCACTTATTTACTAAATGAGCAATGTTTTTCATTCGCCGCCCGGATCAGCCAGCGTATTTGCTGCCTCCCCCTTGCCCACCTGATACCAGTCCACCTTGCGTGTCACCACCATGATGGCCGCCAGCACAGCGAACAGCAGGATGCTGCCCATCACCAGCGCATTGTTTTCCGAGCTCAGCAGGCCGTACAGGGCGCCATACAGCATGGTCAGCGCGACGCCGAAGCCTATCCCGCGCCAGGCATTGCGCAGCACATGCGCCAGGTAAAAGCTGGTCAGGGCAATACAGGCGGCGCTGGCGATCAGGTAGGCGGCCAGGAAGGCGATGTGTTCGGCCAAGCCCACCAGCAGCAGGAAGAAGATCACCAGCGACAGGCCCACCAGCAAGTACTGCACCGGGTGGATCGGCAAGCTCTTCAGGATCTCGAAGATGAAGAAGGCGGCGAACGTCAGCGCCACGAACAGCAAGCCATATTTGGTGGCGCGGTCCGACTGCGAGTACACATTGACGGGCTCGATGAAGCCGACGCTGAAACGGTCCACCTGGCCCAGCGGCGCGCTGTCGGGGACCTTGAACTCGCCCTCAATCGTGCTCAGCTGCGTTTGCGCATTACTGGCCAGGGAAGAGATATCCCACTCGACCTGAAAGCCATCGGCATTGATCTGGCGGTGTTTCGGCGACGGCAGGAAGCGGCCGCCAAACTGCGGATGGGGCCAGTTCGACTTGATGCTGATCTGGCTGTTTTTCGCCACCGGCACGAAATGCTGGCGTTCGATGCCGTCCAGGCCCAGGTCAAAGCTGAATTTCACCTGTTGCGCCTGCGCCAGCGGCATGGCACCCAGTGGCGCGTGCAGGCCGCTGCGGAAGGCAAACAGGTCGGTGCCCTGTTCGAACTCGATCTGGCGCCCGCCCCAATCGATTTTCGGGATATTGCGGATGCCGCGCACGTCCTCGATGGACAAGGCAACAAACGGCTGGCCCAGAGTCACGCGCGCGTCCGGCGTCTTGCGCGGCAACTGCTCAAGACTCGGTACCGTGAAGTCGCCCTTGAACGCATGCTGGCCGCTGTACACCAGCACCTGGTGGATGCCACGGTAGCGGCGGTCGGTCTCGATGGTGCCTTCCTGCAGTAAAAAGTTCGGGTACACCAGCAAGCGGCGCTGCATGATGCGGCGCTGCACCTGTGTCTGCGCCGGCGCGCTGCCTTTCTGGTCCTTGTCGGCGGCAATCTCGACGCGCTCGTCATACTGCTCCACATACGGGATCACGAGGATGGGCCCAATGATGGTTTGTTCGCGCACCGAATCGGCGGCGATGCTGTTGACGGCTTCCTGGCGGAATTCCATCCGCTCCTTGATCGTTTCCTGGATCATCAGCAACGGCAGGCCGATCAGCAGCATCAGGCCAAACACGATCAATGCTTTGACGAATAAAGTTTTTTGCATGGCGCATCCTTGAAGTAAGGGGGCCAGTGTAAAAAACCCATATGCGCTGACTATGCGCTGCGTGTGAAGTCGGCAAATAAAGTCAAACAATTAAGCCAGCGGCAGGCACAGGCGCGCGCAGGCGCCACCCTCCGCATGATTGAGCACCTCGACCGTGCCGCCATGCAACGAGGCCACTTCGCGCACGAAGGGCAGGCCCAGGCCCGTGCTCTTGCCGGCGGCCGGGCGCGGCAGGGAATAAAAACGTTCGAAGACGCGCTCGAGCGCATACGCGGGGATGCCCGCGCCGCGGTCGCGCACGGCAATTTCCAGCTGGCCGGCCTGGCGTCGCGCCGTCAGGTCGATGCAGCTGCCGGGCGGCGCAAAGCCGGCCGCGTTGTCGAGCAGGTTGCCCAGCGCCTGGCGCAGCAACAGCGCGTCACCGGCCACACTCGCCTCGTCCGCCTGAAGCTGCAGGCGCACGCCGCGCGCCGCCAGCGTGGCGGCCGCGTCCTGCGCCACTTGCGCCAGCAGCGGCCCCAGCGCGATGCGTTCGGGGTGATCCAGGCGCTGCTGCTTTTCCACGCGCACGAGGGCCAGCAGCTTGTCGATCAGTTGCCGCTGGCGCGCATTCTGTTCCAGGATACTGGCGAGGAACCGGCCCCGTTCGGCCGGCGGCATGTCTTCCTGCAGCAGCTCGGCCGAGGCCTGGATGGCGGCGATCGGGCTTTTCAATTCATGCGCCAGAGTATGCATCAGCTGCTCCACATATTCCTTGCCTTCCAGGCGCGTGCGCATCGCTTCGAGCGCCCTTCCCAGTGTGCCGATCTCGTTCTTGCCCAGCGCCGGCAGCGCCACCTTGCGCCCCGCTTCCACGTCGCCGATATAGTGCATCAGCTTGCCCAGCACATGGTGCAGCCACCAGGCGAACGCCAGGCCGATCAACAGCGACAGCAGCAACAGCACGGCGCCGCGCTGCAATATCTTGCGCTGGCTGCGCTCAACGAACGCCTGCACGCTGGCATTCGGCTTGGCCACCGTCAGCACGCCAATCACCTCATTGCCGTCGCGAATCGGCGCGGCCACGTGCATCACCGTCGACATCTCGTCGTCGGGCCGGCTGCGCGTGCTGCGCGCGCCATACTTGCCCTGCAAGGTCAGATAGACGTCATTCCAGCGCGAATAGTCGCGCCCCACGTCGCGCCCGCTGGAATCGAACAGCACGATGCCACGCCGGTCCGTGATGGTGATGCGGTAATCGAGCGTGCGCTTGCGCACGCCATTGATATTGACGTCCACGCCATGGCGCGCGTAATCCTGCATGCGTTCGGCCACGGGCGACTGCACCAGCGTGCCCGCCTTCACGTCGGGCGCCACCAGGCTGGCCAGCAGTTGCGAGGTATCGACCAGCGTGTCTTCCAGGGTCGAGCGCACGCCTGGCTTGACCTGTTCCATGAAGACATTCAGCAGGAACCACGCGGCCAGTCCCACGATCAGGAAGTAGCCGAGCAGGATGCGCAGGCCGATCTTCATGCGCCGGCCAGGCTGTAGCCGAGGCCACGGTGGGTGTGGATGGGGTCAACCTGCGCATCGACGACGCGCAGCTTGGCGCGCAGCGATTTGACGTGCGCGTCGACGGTGCGCTCGAGCGTATCGGGTGCCCCGCTCCACACGCGCTCCATCAACTGCGCGCGCGACAGCACGTGGCCCGGATGCTCGAGCAGGGTCTTCAGCAGCAAGTATTCATAGCGGGTCAGGTCCAGCGGCTGGCCGTGGAACAGCACGCGCGCCTCGAGCGCGCGCAACTCGAAGCGCGCCGGCGCGGTCGCGGCCGCCGTGACGGCAGCGGCTATCGTCATGCCAGTCTCGCGGGGTACCTGAGCGACACCGGCGCGGCGCAAAATGACGCGGATGCGCGCCACCAGTTCGCGCGGCGAAAACGGTTTGGTGACGTAATCGTCGGCGCCGATTTCCAGGCCGACGATACGGTCGATCTCGTCGCTGCGGGCCGTCAGGAAGATGACGGGAATCTCGGAAAACTGGCGCAGGCGGCGGCACACTTCCAGTCCGCTCATGTCGGGCAAACCCACGTCGAGCACCACGAGAACGGGCATCTGCGCGGCTTCGCCGGGCGTTGGGCGCAGCGCGGCCAGGGCGTGTTCGCCCAGCATCACATGGCGCGGCGTAAAGCCGTCCGTGCGCAAGGCATAGGCGATGCTGTCGGCAATCGCCTGTTCATCTTCCACGATCAGGACAGTCTTGGACATGGCGGCGGCACGCATTAATGGACAAGCCCGGAGTATCCCTGAAGCACGCAAGCGGCGTCAATCGCGTGCGCTGGCGAAAAGCCACCCACCCCAAAAAACTTATAGTATATTTATTACGGCATGACTCCACCGATACACCGTGTTTGACACCCGTCCGAGGAGACTATGAAGACCCATACCATCAGCCTGCTATGCGCTGTCAGCCTGCTGGCCGCCTGCGCGGCGCCAGCGACACTCACCACCTCCAATGAACAGCAGGACGCCTGCAACGCGGCCGAACTCAAAGGCCAGTTTGGCGAAGCGGAACTGGCTTGCGTACAGGCGCTGCGCAGCGCCGAACAGGCCGGAGCCAGCGCGGACATCCTGTCGCAGCGCCAGTACAACCTGGGCCGCATCAAGCGCTTGCAGGGCAAGAATGCGGAAGCGGAGCAACTGTACCGGCAAGCCCTGGCCACGGAAGAAGCGGTGCAGCCGCGCAGCGATGCGCGCGTCGGCCGCCGCATGGTGGAACTGGCGTCGGCCCTGGCCGCGCAAGGCAAGTGGCAGGAAGGCACGGGCTATCTGGAACGCGTGCTGCCGCTGCTGCCGAAGCTGTCGCCCGCCTCGCGCACCTATTCGGCGGAAGTGCTGCGCCAGTACGCGAAACAACTGCAAGGCGGCCCGCAGGCGGCGCTGGGCGCGCGCTTCGACGTGGTGGCAGCCAGCTTGTAACAAGTCGTCCCGAAGCCCGGCCTAAGGCTGGGCGACGTGGATGCTGGCCTTGATGTGCTTGAGGTGGGCCACGATGGTGAACGTCATCACCACCAGCAGCGACCATGAACTCCATTTGCTGACATGCACGACCGACCACGCGCCAAGCTGGTTCGGATAGCGCCACACGCCCCAGAAGGTGCTGATGTTTTCAGCCAGCCAGATGAAGAAGCCGACCAGCACGAAACCGAGCAGCAAGGGCATGCTGCGGTCGCGGTCAAGCGGGCGGAACACCACGGTGGTGCGCGCATACAAGCCCAGCGCGCAGGCGGCCAGGTACCAGCGATAGTCGCCGATGTAGTGGTGAGTAAAGAAGTTGGCGTAGATCAGCAGCGCGATCAGCACCGCCATCCAGTACGGCGGATGGTGGCGAATGCGCATGTCGAGCAGGCGCCAGGTCTGGATGATGTAGCTGCCGACGGCCGCGTACATGAAGCCGGAAAACAGCGGCACGCCGAACACCTTGGTGTAGGCGAAGTCGGGATAACTCCACGACTGGATCGTCCCCGACACCTTGAACACTTCCAGCGCAAAGCCGACCGCATGGAACAGGCAGATGGCTTTCAATTCATCCCACGTCTCCAGACCGCTCCAGACCATCGCGCCCTGGATCGCCAGCGCCACCAGCAGCAGCACGTCATAGCGCGGCAGGCCGAACAGGCCAGCACGCGGCACGAGGAAGACGGCAGCAAAAAACAGCCCCACGAACAGGCACGACCTCGCCTCCTTGATGCCGAAATACAGGAACTCGGTCAGGAAGCGCGGCCAGCCGCGCAGGCGCTCACGGGGAGCCGCATTTAAAAGGTGGGTATCGAGGGCGTTAAGCATGCGGCAACTTTATCTGCCAGCCGCAGCACTGTAAAGCGATATCCCCCAGCATCGATGGCGGGGCAAAAAAAACCAGGCACGTGGCCTGGTTTTTGACACGTCCGGCATCGCTGCCGGACGGTGGGGTATCAACTGACGACGATCAGAGGAAGGTGTAGCTCGCCGATACGCCGATACGACGCATCTGGAATGTTTCAGCGTAGCCTGCGCGCCACTGAATCGGTGCAGCCTTGTCGAACAGATTGTCGATGTACAGGCTCAGACGCGTGTTCTTGATGCCGCCGTACGACAGGTTGTAATCGACCGTGGTGTTGCTGCCTACACGCGAGCAAGTCGCCATATTCTCGGCCGATACCTTGTTGGTGACGCAGTAGGTCGACGAAGTCTGGTTGTCGTTGCTGAAACCGCTGGCATAGTTCAGGGTCATGCCGTGGTCGAACTCGCCGGCTTTCAGGCTGGCGCGCAGCTTGGTTTTCAGACGCGAACCCAGGTCATAGTTACCGGCCAGGTTGGTGTCATAGGCATTGTCGGTCACGCTGAACTCCTGGTATTTCCACAGGTAGCTACCTTCCAGTTTCAGGCGAACTTGGCCAATACCGGTGTTGAAACGGCCACCCGCATCAAAGTCGAAGCCCGAAGCACGGGTCTTGCCGCTGTTGACGTATGGGTTGTACAGCAGGCCGATGGCGCCAACGCCGCCGAAGTTGGCAGTATTGCTTGGTGCGTATTTTTTCACCAGTGCCAGGAATTGCGCATCGGAAGCCGAGTTATCGACACGCACCAGCTGTCCGGCTGGCAAGCCAGCTTCGCCGCGCAGGATGTCAGCCACGGCACGGGTACCGATTTCGTCCTTGCGTTCGATATGGTAGTAGTCCAGTGCCACGGTCCAGTTCTTGACCGGTTCAAAAACGAAACCAGCGGTGATCGAACGCGAGGTTTCCGGCTTCAGGTCCTTGTTCGCCGACACGAAGCTAGGCACGCCGCCCGAGCAATCGCTGTTGCGGAAGGTATTCGCCTGCGCCTTGTCGACGGTGGTGGCGGCCGGATTGTTCTGCACCAGATTGTTCAGGGTGCTGGCGGTCGAGCAACGACGTGGATCGCTGACGCTGGTCGCGAACGAGCTGCGGCCCAGGCCATTACCGGTTTCAACGATGTTTGGCGCGCGGAAGCCGCCAGCTGCCGTAGCGCGCAGCAACAGGGTGTCGGTGGCATTGACGCGCAAGCCCAGCTTCGGCGAGAAGTGCACGTCGCTGTTGGTGGACTTGTCGGCACGTACCGCGGCACTCACCTCGACACGCTTGACCACTGGAATGGTCGCTTCGGCGAACAGCGCGTAGTGATCCATGGTGTCTTTGACTTGCAGGCCGGCGATGCCGACCAGGTCGCCACGCAGCACGTTGTCCGAGCTGGCCATTTCATACTTTTCGCGACGGATGTCGGTACCGAATGCCACGTTCAAAGGACCGGCAGGCAATTGCGCCACTTCACCGGACACGGTTGCGTCGACGAAAGTGATTTTCGACTCGCCCTTGGTGGTACGCACAGGGAACATCGACTCCAGCAGCGCAGTATCGTTTTGCTGGCCGAACTTGTAGGTGCCGTTGACGATGGCATTGTTGTAGCCGGTAGCGCTCACGGCGCGGGTGGCCTTGGTCGCTTTCGAGTTCATGTAGCCGACTGCGGATTTCCAGTCGAAGTTGCCGATGTCGCCGTTCAGGCTCAGCATGACGCGCGTCTGGTCGGATTCGGTGCGGTTGAAGTTGAAGCCGTTGCCGGTGTCCATCATGCGGGCGCGGTATTCCACCGGTACGCCGTAAGGGTTGTTGGCGTGGCCAACTGGCAATTTCGGATAGAAGTAGGGTCCGACCATCTTGCCGTTGATCGCGTCGTACCAGGTGCTCGACGACGTGGTGGCGCTACCGTTGCTGACGTTGAATGGCGCAACGATGTAGTCGTTGCTGGCGCCAGCATTGGTGATCTCGAAGTTGGCATCGATATCCTTGCCAATGCGGAAGTGCGTGTTGCTGGCCAGCGCATAGCGCTTGGCATTGGTGGTCAGGCCGGTGTACGGCAGGACATCCATCTTGCACAGCTTGTCTTTCGGGTCGATCTTGTCGGCCGGGCAACCTGGCGCGGCAACGATGTTCGTGCTGTTCAGGAAGTAGTTACCGGTTGGCGAGAACGCGCTCAGGGCGTCCCAGGTCGAACGGCCCGGGGTCTGACGGTGCCATTCCGGGTAGTGGCTGCGCAGGTCGTCAGCGGTGTAGCCGTCGTTCTTGTAGGATTCGTACGTCAGGTAGGTGTTGAAACCGTCCTTGTCGATATCGCCATAACCGACGATGCCGGAAACGTTGCGGCTGCGCTGGTCTTTGAAACCGTCGGTTTCCTTGTAGTTGCCGGTGATCTTGGCGCCTTCGAAGTTTTTCAGCAGGATGATGTTGATCACGCCAGCGATGGCGTCGGAACCGTAGATTGCCGACGCGCCATCTTTCAGGATCTCGATGCGTTCGATGGCGGCAGCCGGGATCGCGTCCAGGTTGGTGAAGTTCTGTTGTGCGCCATCGGCCAGGCCGTATTGTGCAATGCGGCGGCCGTTGACCAGCACCAGGGTCGCGACCTTGCCCAGGCCGCGCATGCCCACGCCCGAGGAACCCGTGGCGAAGCTGCCGGAGCTGCTGCTCGACGAGTCGATCGACGTGCTGATGGCAGCGGAGGAATTCAGGATGCCCAGTGCCGTGGTCTGGCCGGTACGCTCGATGTCGTCGCGGGTCAGCACCTGCAGCGAGCCAGCTGTTTCAGCTTCGGTACGCTTGATGCTACTGCCGGTGACTTCGACGCGTTGCAGTTTTTCTGCAGGTGCGGCAGCTTCTTGTGCCACAGCGTATTGGGAGAAGGCCAGTGTCAATGCTATCGCAAGGGTGCTTTTCTTCAGACGGGGTGTATTGCTCATCACTGTACTTTTCAAAACTACTCCTCAAATATTGTTTTCGTTTTATAAATCGATGCGTTGCACTGACCATTTTTGTAAAATAATCACACATTCTCACGCATGTTACAAATTTCTCACATTTGGCGCGTATGGGAAAGAAACAATTAACAATTGTTGTATTAACCCCACTTTATAGGCCGAGCTCTTAGCTGGAATCAAGCTGGCGAGCATTGCACTGCCCGGCAATCCTGATGAGGAGAGGTGAAAAGAAGAAAACGGATGGGGTAGGATGAAGGCAAGACCGGGGCCCCCACCAAAGGCACGGCACCAATAGCAATGGGGCCGCGCGCACTCACGATCGTGAGCAGGCCCGGCCCCATCATCAGGCAGCGAGACACCCCGCCGGCCTGGAACAGCTGTCAATACCTGATGCTATGGTGTTGT
Organism: Janthinobacterium lividum; assembly: GCF_011601275.1. Lineage (GTDB taxonomy): Bacteria > Pseudomonadota > Gammaproteobacteria > Burkholderiales > Burkholderiaceae_D > Janthinobacterium > Janthinobacterium lividum_E. The sequence continues at coordinate 89,068 of NZ_JAAOLY010000001.1, forward strand.
CAGCTGCCCTTGAAACTCTTATTGCAGTTTGATTTCAACATCAACACCAGCTGGCAGGTCCAGCTTCATCAGCGCGTCAACGGTTTTGTCCGTTGGGTCAACGATGTCCATCAGGCGTTGGTGCGTACGGATCTCGAACTGATCGCGCGAAGTTTTGTTGACGTGCGGGGAACGCAGCACATCGAAACGTTGAATACGGGTAGGCAGTGGTACTGGGCCTTTGACGACAGCGCCGGTGCGCTTCGCGGTTTCAACGATTTCCAGAGCGGACTGGTCGATCAGTTTGTAATCGAAAGCCTTCAGGCGGATACGGATTTTTTGGTTTGGTGCCGACATGATATTTCCTTAAAAGAACGAACCGCGCGGTTTGCACGGCAATGAGGTCATACGGGAATTTCTGACGCAACAACCGTCAGGGTCGACATGATAGCACCAAAATGCTTGCCAACCCCGGCAGTTGAATAAAAAGAAGGGCGCCGGGCGACGACGCGTCTTCTTTTATGCAGGCTTAAGAATTAAGCCAGGATTTTTGCAACAACACCAGCGCCGACGGTACGGCCGCCTTCGCGGATAGCGAAGCGCAGGCCTTCTTCCATCGCGATCGGGTTGATCAGCTTGACGGTGATCGACACGTTATCGCCTGGCATGACCATTTCTTTGTCTGCTGGCAACTCGATCGAACCGGTCACGTCCGTCGTACGGAAGTAGAACTGTGGACGATAGTTGTTGAAGAATGGCGTATGACGGCCGCCTTCGTCTTTCGACAGAACATAGATCTCGCCGGTGAAGTGGGCGTGCGGCTTGATCGAGCCTGGCTTTGCCAGAACTTGACCACGTTGCACGTCTTCACGCTTGGTGCCGCGCAGCAGCAGACCAACGTTGTCGCCAGCTTGACCTTGGTCCAGCAGTTTGCGGAACATTTCCACGCCGGTGCAAGTCGTTTTGACGGTATCGGTGATACCGACGATTTCGATCTCTTCGCCGACTTTAACAATGCCGCGCTCGATACGACCGGTCACAACGGTACCGCGACCCGAGATCGAGAACACGTCTTCTACTGGCATCAGGAAAGCACCGTCAACAGCGCGCTCTGGCGTTGGGATGTAAGCATCCAGCGCATCGGCCAGACGCAGAACCGCGTCAACGCCCATTTCGCCTTCTTTGCCTTCCAGCGCCATACGTGCCGAACCTTTGATGATTGGCAGGTCGTCGCCTGGGAATTCGTACTTCGACAACAGCTCGCGCACTTCCATTTCAACCAGTTCCAGCAGCTCTGCGTCGTCGACCAGGTCGCACTTGTTCAGGAACACGATGATGTATGGAACGCCAACTTGGCGGGCCAGCAGGATGTGTTCGCGGGTCTGTGGCATTGGGCCGTCAGCTGCGGAGCACACCAGGATCGCGCCGTCCATCTGGGCTGCACCGGTAATCATGTTTTTGATGTAATCGGCGTGGCCTGGGCAGTCAACGTGCGCGTAGTGACGCGTTTCCGTTTCGTACTCGACGTGAGCGGTGTTGATCGTGATACCGCGCGCTTTTTCTTCTGGTGCCGCATCGATCTGGTCGTATGCTTTAGCTTCGCCGCCGAATTTCTTCGACAGAACCGTTGCGATTGCAGCGGTCAGCGTGGTTTTACCGTGGTCGACGTGGCCGATGGTGCCGACGTTGACGTGCGGCTTGGTCCGTTCGAATTTACCTTTTGCCATTTTATTCTTCCTTAGAACAATGATTTAAATGTAGGGACCGGCATTCTCGTGAAAGCCGGCCCGGAACTTCTATTACTTAGCTTTCGAGCTTACGATTGCTTCAGTCACATGCTTAGGTGCTTCAGCATAGTGCTTGAATTCCATCGTGTAAGTCGCACGACCTTGGGTCGACGAACGCAACGACGTGGCGTAACCGAACATTTCCGACAGAGGCACTTCGGCCTTGATGATCTTGCCGCCACCGCCAGCAATTTCATCCATACCTTGCACCATGCCGCGACGCGACGACAGATCGCCCATCACGGTACCGGCGTAGTCTTCCGGCGTTTCCACTTCCACGGCCATCATCGGCTCCAGGATGACTGGCGATGCTTTGCGGCAGCCATCTTTGAATGCCATCGAAGCGGCCATGCGGAATGCATTTTCGTTCGAGTCAACATCATGGTACGAACCGAAGAACAGCGTGACTTTAACGTCAACGACTGGGTAACCAGCCATCACGCCCGAAGTCAGCGTGTCGCGCACACCTTTTTCAACTGCAGGGATGTATTCGCGAGGAACGGTACCGCCCTTGATCGCGTCAACGAATTCGAAGCCCTTGCCCGGTTCTTGCGGTTCGATCTTCAGAACCACGTGACCGTATTGACCACGACCACCCGATTGCTTGACGAATTTGCCTTCCGACTCTTCGCACACTTTACGGATCGTTTCGCGGTAAGCCACTTGTGGCTTGCCGACGGTGGCTTCAACGTTGAATTCGCGCTTCATGCGGTCAACGATGATGTCCAGATGCAACTCGCCCATACCGGCGATGATGGTCTGGCCCGATTCTTCATCGGTACGCACGCGGAACGATGGATCTTCTGCTGCCAGACGGTTCAGCGCCAGGCCCATTTTTTCCTGGTCGGCCTTGGTTTTTGGCTCGACTGCCTGCGAAATCACTGGCTCAGGGAAGACCATGCGTTCCAGAACGACGCTGGCTTTTTCGTCGCAAAGCGTATCGCCGGTGGTGGTGTCTTTCAGACCCACAACGGCGGCGATGTCGCCAGCGCGCATTTCCTTGATTTCTTCGCGTTCGTTCGCTTGCATCTGCACGATACGGCCGATACGCTCTTTCTTCTGCTTCACGGAGTTCAACACCGAGTCGCCCGAATTCAGGGTACCCGAGTAGCAACGGATGAAGCACAACTGACCGACGAACGGATCGGTTGCGATCTTGAACGCCAATGCCGAGAATTTCTCATTGTCGTCAGCTGCGCGCTCGACTGGCTGCTCGTCCTCGTCCAGACCTGGTACAGGTGGAATGTCGATTGGCGATGGCAGGTACTCGATGACCGCGTCCAACATGGCTTGTACGCCCTTGTTTTTAAAGGCGGTACCGCACAACATTGGAACGATTTCGCTGGCGATGGTACGCTGACGCAGAGCAGCCTTGATCTCGGCTTCCGACAGGTCGCCTTCTTCCAGGTACTTGTTCATCAGGTCTTCCGACGCTTCAGCAGCGGCTTCAACCATGTTTTCGCGCCACTTGGCAGCATCAGCGGCCAGGTGTGCAGGAATGTCGCCGTATTCGAACTTCATGCCTTGCGAAGCGTCGTCCCAGATAACCGCTTTCATCTTGACCAGATCGATAACACCGGTGAAGACGTCTTCAGCGCCGATAGGCATCTGAATAGGTACTGGATTGGCTTTCAGACGCGAACGCATCTGATCGTAGACCTTGAAGAAGTTGGCGCCGGTACGGTCCATCTTGTTCACGAAGGCCAGACGTGGCACTTTGTACTTGTTAGCCTGACGCCATACCGTTTCCGATTGTGGCTGCACGCCGCCGACTGCACAGTAAACCATGCAGGCGCCATCCAACACGCGCATCGAACGTTCCACTTCAATGGTGAAGTCAACGTGGCCTGGGGTGTCGATGATGTTGATGTGGTGAGCTGGGAAGTTGTTTGCCATGCCTTTCCAGAAGCACGTAACAGCAGCCGAGGTAATCGTGATACCGCGCTCTTGCTCTTGTGCCATCCAGTCGGTGGTGGCAGCGCCATCATGGACTTCGCCCAGCTTGTGGTTCACGCCTGTGTAGAACAGGACGCGCTCGGTCGTGGTCGTCTTACCTGCATCGATGTGAGCGGAGATACCGATATTACGATAGCGCTCAATGGGGGTCTTGCGGGCCATAATTAATCCTAAATGAATGGACAAAACCGAGCAGCATTTTTTTGCAAAAATGAGCCCGGCCTCGAACAACAGATGCTTGACAGCCGCCTTGCGGTAGCTGCTTTATATTAGAAGCGGAAATGCGAGAACGCTTTGTTCGCTTCAGCCATACGATGGACTTCGTCGCGTTTTTTCATCGCGCCGCCGCGGCTTTCAGCCGCTTCCATCAGCTCACCGCCGAGGCGTTGTGGCATCGATTTTTCGCTGCGCTTGTTAGCAGCTTCACGCAACCAACGCATGGACAGAGCCATACGACGGACTGGGCGAACTTCGACCGGCACCTGGTAGTTTGCACCACCGACGCGACGGGATTTCACCTCAACCAGCGGCTTGGCGTTGTTGATTGCGGTAGCAAAAACTTCGAGCGGATCTTTGCCCGATTTTGCTGCGATGTGCTCGAAAGCACCGTAGATGATGTTTTCTGCAACCGATTTCTTACCGGACAGCATCAGCACGTTTACAAATTTAGCGACATCAGTGTTGCCGAATTTTGGATCTGGCAAAATTTCGCGCTTGGGTACTTCACGACGACGTGGCATATCAATTCCTTTCAATCTTCAGTTGAGCGCGCGTTCTTCGCACACTCGCGGACGACCATCATAGTCTTCCACTTACTCGACCAGATGCGGTCGACTACATTCACTTAGCTAGTTGCCACTGAGCGAAACTTGGGTTTGCTGCGTACAACTTATTACTTCTTGCCAGCTTTAGCGCGCTTGGTACCGTACTTCGAACGCGATTGCTTACGGTCTTTAACGCCTTGGGTATCCAGAGCACCGCGAACCATGTGGTAACGCACACCCGGCAAATCCTTGACGCGGCCGCCGCGCAACAGCACAACACTATGCTCTTGCAGGTTATGGCCTTCACCGCCAATGTACGAAATGACTTCGAAACCATTGGTCAGGCGAACTTTAGCGACTTTACGCAGAGCCGAGTTAGGCTTCTTTGGAGTCGTGGTGTAAACACGTGTGCAGACGCCACGTTTTTGCGGGCTGTTTTCCAGCGCCGGCGATTTGCTCTTCACGGTCAAAGCGACGCGTGGATTGCGAATCAATTGATTGATGGTTGGCATCGTTATAAATCCAACAAAAAACTACGATTAATAACCCGGGCAAGATGCCCGGCGACTAAAACCTCGTCCCACTTTCATCTACTGCGCACCGGAGGCGCCCGCAGCCACTCGATGAGGAGCGGCCATGAAATGCCAAGTAATACGTAAACGATGAGCAGAATAAAATCGAGAACTCGCTAGTTTAGACCTTGTGTTACAGGGGGTCAATCAGTTTACCGCTTTTTGCTATAAAAAAAGGCAAAAAAGAGGCACTTTTGTAGCATTTTGACTAATCTTTGGCTGCGGCGGGCGGGCGCTGACATCCGGCGGCAATTGATGATTTGGCATTCTTTCTCTGTGGCCAAGCATCTGAGGGACGCATTCTTGTATGACCGCAAGACAACAAAAGGACTGATAATAGCGGACATTTTTCGCTGCCTCCCTTATGCGCTCCTTGCTTCGCCCCGCCAATCTGTTCCTGCTCCTGACGTATGCCCTGCTGACGGCCGTGCCCTTCATCCCCGCGCTGCTGGGGCGGGCGCTCGAGCATCCGTGGCAGATGCTCACGTTCGAGCTGCTGGCCTGGCTGGCCGTCTGGAGCATCTTCAAGCGCCCCGCCTACTTCCACTGGCTGCTGGCGCCCGCCTTCCTCGCCCTGCCGACGGAAATCTACCTGTTCATCTTCTATGGCCAGGGCATTTCCACGCACCACCTGGGCATCATCTTCGAAACCAGCCCCAAGGAAGCGATGGAATTCCTCGGGCAGAAAGTATGGCTGATGGGCGCCGTCATGCTGGGCGTGATCGCCTGGTGCGTCCTGAGCTGGTTTGCGGCCGCGCGCACGCGCGACCTCGACTGGCGCGGCAAGACGCGCCCGGCCGCCTTCGTGCTGCTGATCCTGCTGGGTGGCTTCTGGTGGTATGGCTACGAATTCGGTTTCGATGCAAAGGCCGTGCACAGCGCCGCCGCGTCCGCCAAGGCCAGCAAGCCGGCGGCCAGCGGCAAGGCGGGCGCTTCCGGCTTCGGCGACGCCAGCTCGGCCGACGACGAAACGGCCGAGGAAGACGAGGAAAGCAGCAAGCCGGAGGACGCCAGCATCGCCGGCGCCGACGAGACGGGCTTGGGCTGGCCCAGCCTGCCCCACTGGGCGCGCCTGCCTTACGCCTTCGATACCGTCAGCAATTCCTGGCCCTTCGGCCTGGCCGCGCGCGGCTTCGATTTCTACAAGGAACGTCGGTACCTGGCCGAGCTGGGACAGAAAAGCAGCACCTTCCGTTTCGGCGCGCACCAGCAACAGCCCGATACCAACCCGGAAGTGGTGGTCATGGTGATCGGCGAATCGTCGCGCTACGACCGCTGGAGCCTGAACGGCTACGAACGCGACACCAATCCCCTGCTGAAGCAGGAAGCCAACCTGGTGCCGCTGGCCGACGTCATCACGGCCGTTTCCGCCACGCGCCTGTCCGTGCCCGTCATCATTTCGCGCAAGCCGGCCACGCAAAGCCTCAAGGATGGCTTCTCGGAAAAATCCTTCCTCACCGCTTACAAGGAAGCGGGCTTCAAGACCTACTGGCTGTCGAACCAGATCTCGTTCGGCCAGTTCGACACGCCCGTGTCCGTATTCGCCAAGGAAGCGGACGTGGTGCAATTCCTGAACCTGGGCGGTTTTACCAACAGTTCGAACTTCGACCAGATTTTGTTCGATCCGTTCAAGAACGCGCTGGCCGACCCGGCGCCAAAAAAACTCATCGTGCTGCACACCCTGGGCAGCCACTGGAACTACAGCCAGCGCTATCCGAAGGCCTTCGACAAGTGGCACCCGTCGCTGTTCGGCGTCGACAAGCCCGTCTACACGGACACGGCCATCAAGCCGCAGCTGAACAACAGCTATGACAGCTCCATCCTGTACACGGACTGGTTCCTGTCGAACGTGATCGGCATGCTGAAGGACGATGGCCAGCGCACTGCCCTGCGCAGCTCGCTCGTCTATGTGGCCGACCACGGCCAGACCCTGTACGACGGCACCTGCCGCCTGGCCTTCCATGGCCACAACACGCAGTTCGAATTCCACGTGCCCGCCTTCGTCTGGTATTCGCCACAATTCCAGCAGCACTATCCGGACAAGGTGACGCAGCTGCGGCGCCATCAGAAGGCGCGATTGTCGACGGAAAACATGTTCCATACGCTGCTCGACCTGGGCGACATCCGCTTTGCCGGCGAGCAGCCCGAATGGAGCATCGCCAGCCCCCGCTTCAAGCAGCACAAGCGCTATGTCGACAGCTATGGCTGGACCAACTACGACAACGCCATCATCCGCGGCGATTGCCGTGAAGTGATCGACAAGAGCACGCCGGAAAAGCAGGACAAGTAAGGGCGGCCATCAAGCCCGCTCCGGCACTCCCGCGCAATCGGCCGGCTGCGCCATGTACGTGCTGAGCCAGTCGAAGACGCGCCCCGCCTTGTCCGCGATACCGGCGTCAAAACCGCGCTGCGCCAGCAGTGCGATGCCATTCGTTGCCTGCAGCATGCCGGGCGCGCGCGGACACCGCCTGGACAGCGCGGACATGGCGGACAGCCGGACGCCCGGATTTTTCCCCAGTCAAATCAACGGTTTAATAACTGGCATGGATCGTGCATTGGAACAGCCATTCTCCACGAGACCTGACCATGATCCGCGATACCTCTTCCCAAGACGCCGTATTGTCCGCCCCGCCGGGCCAGCGCTACAAGCAACGCGCCTTGCTGCTGGCCGGCGCCGTCATCGTCATCGGCGGCGCCGTCGCCGTGTTTGCCGGCTGGCGCAACAGCGAGCATTCCGTCAATGCCAGCCGTTTGCGCATCGCCGAGGTCACGCGCGGCACCCTGATACGCGACGCGGCCGTCACGGGCCGCGTGGTGGCTGCCATCAGCCCCACCTTGTATTCGACCACGGTAGCCACCGTCACGCTGAAAGCCAAAGCGGGCGACACGGTGAAAAAGGGCGACATCCTGGCCGTGCTGGAGTCGCCGGACCTGTCCGATGCGCTGAAACGTGAGCAGTCCAGCGTGCAGCAGCTGGAAGCGGAAGTGGCGCGCCAGCAGATCCTGGCCAAGAAGCAGAAACTGCTGGCGCGGCGCGAAGCCGATACGGCCGAGATCGAGCGCCTATCCGCGCAGCGCACGCTCGAACGCTATGAAAGCGTGGCGCAGGTAGGCATCATCGCCAAGATCGATTACCAGAAGGCGAAAGATGCGCTCAATTCCGCCGATATCCGCAGCAAGCACGCCTCGCAGGCGGCGGGCCTGGAAAGCGAAGACGTGACCCTGGCGCTCAAGACCAAGGTCAACGAGCTGGAACGCCAGCGCCTCGTCCGCGACAACGCCCAGCGCAGAGTCGATGAACTGACCGTGCGTGCGCCCGTCAACGGCTTCATCGGCACCCTGTCGGTGGCCAACCGCAGCGTGGTGCAAGCCAACACGGCGTTGATGACCCTGGTCGACCTGTCGCAGCTGGAAGTCGAGCTCGAGGTGCCGGAAACGTATGTCGCCGACATCGGCCTGGGCATGCGCGCGGAAATCGAAACAGGCGCCATCCGGGCGACCGGCAAGCTGTCGGCGCTGTCGCCCGAAGTGGTGAAAAACCAGGTGCTGGCGCGCGTGCGTTTCAACGGCGAGCAGCCGGCCGGCCTGCGCCAGAACCAGCGCGTGGCGGCGCGCCTGCTGATCGATGAAAAACCGAATGTGCTGATGCTGGCGCGCGGCTCCTTCGTCGAGGCCGAAGGCGGCCGTTTCGCCTACGTCGTGCGCGACGGCGTGGCGATGCGCACGCCGATCAAGCTGGGTGCGACCAGCGTCTCGTCGGTGGAAATCCTCGACGGCTTGAAGCTGGGCGACAAGGTCGTCGTCGCCGGCACGGAAAACTTCGAGAACGCCGCCCGCGTCTCGCTCAACTAACGCCACTCATCCAACCAGGAGCCCTCCATGCTGCGCATGCAAAACCTGAGCAAAGTCTACCGCACCCACATGATCGAGACCCACGCGCTGCGCGGTTTCGACATCCATGTGCAACAAGGTGAATTCGTCACCGTCACGGGGCCGTCCGGCTCGGGCAAGACGAGCTTTCTGAACATCGCCGGCCTGCTCGAGGAATTCACCGACGGCGAATATATCCTCGACGGCGTCAACGTCAGGGGTATGGACGACAATGCCCGCTCGCGCCTGCGCAATGAAAAGCTGGGCTTCATCTTCCAGGGTTTCAACCTGATTCCCGACCTGTCGCTGTTCGACAATGTCGACGTGCCACTGCGCTACCGGGGCTTCAACCGCGCCGAACGCAAGGAACGCATCGAGGACGCGCTGGCCAAGGTGGGCCTGGCCTCGCGCATGAAGCACTATCCGGCCGAACTGTCGGGCGGCCAGCAGCAGCGCGTGGCCATCGCGCGCGCGCTGGCCGGCTCGCCCAAGCTGCTGCTGGCCGATGAGCCGACGGGCAACCTCGATACGCAGATGGCGCGCGGCGTGATGGAACTGCTGGAAGACATCAACGCGCAAGGCACCACCATCCTGATGGTCACCCACGATCCGGAACTGGCGCTGCGCAGCCAGCGCAACGTGCACATCATCGACGGCCAGGTCTCGGACCTGGTGCAGCACGGCGCCACGCTGTCGGCCAAGCCGCAGCACGCGACCGCCTAGGAGCCGCCATGTTCCAATACTATTTCAAGCTGGGCCTGCGCAACCTGCGCCGCAATCCCGCCCTGACGGCGCTGATGGTGCTGACCCTGGCCGTCGGCGTGGCGGCCAGCGTGGCCACCGTCACCATCCTGCACGCCATGTCGGGCGACCCGCTGCCGCACAAGAGCGACCGCCTGTTCGTGCCGATGATCGACGTCATCCCCGTAAAAGGTTATGTGCCGGGCGCCAAGCCCTCCTTCGGCCAGTCGCAGCTGGCCTATACCGACGCGAAGAATTTCATGGCCAGCAACATGGGCGTGCGCCGCACCGTCATGTACGGCGTGGCAGGCCCGGTCGAGCCGGCACGCACGGATATCGGCGCCTTCCAGGCCCAGGGCCTGGCGCCCACGCGCGATTTTTTCGCCATGTTCGAAGTCCCTTTCCTGCATGGCCAGCCATGGAGCGAAGCCGATGACGCCAGCGGCGCCGACGTGATCGTGCTGAGCCGCTCGCTGGCGGAAAAACTGCTGGGGACGGCCAATCCCGTGGGCCGGCGCGTGACGGTGCTGGGACAGCCATATCTGGTCAGCGGCGTGCTCGATCACTGGGATCCCGTGCCGCGCATACACCGCATCATCGGCAGCAAGGGCGCCTTTGGCACGGAAGATGAATTCTTCATTCCGTTTGCCAGCGCCATCCGCCATGAAACGCGGCATGACGGCGGCATGGCTTGCAGCGGCGTCGAACGCGGCCCCGGCTTCCAGGGCAGCCTGGCGTCGGACTGCACCTGGCTGCAGTTCTGGTTCGAGATGGAAAGCGCCGGCCAGCGTGGCGAGCTGCAGGCATATCTCGACAGCTATGCTGCCGAGCAGCGCAAGCTGGGCCGCATGCCGCGTCACGCGCCCAACGCGCTGTACAACGTCAAGGAATGGATGGTTTTCCTGAACGTGGTCGACAACGATAACAAGCTGGCGGCCTGGCTGGCCTTCGGCTTCCTGCTGCTATGCCTGGTCAATACCATCGGCCTGCTGCTGGCGAAGTTTTCCGTACGCGCCAGCGAGGTGGGCATCCGCCGTGCGCTGGGCGCCACGCGGCGCGACATCTTCCGCCAGTTCCTGATCGAGACAGGCGTCATCGGCCTGGCCGGCGGCGTGCTGGGCCTGTTGCTGGCCTATGCCGCGCTGGCCATCGTGCGTTCGCAATCGAAGGAACTGGGCACGGTAGCGCACATGGATGTCCCGATGCTGCTGCTGACGTTTGCCGTCTCCTTGCTGGCCGCCCTGCTGGCGGGTTTGCTGCCCACCTGGCGCGCTTGCCAGGTGACGCCGGCGATGCAGCTCAAATCCCAATGACATTCACCGTACCGCAATGAGGTTCAACATGGAAATCCGCCCCATCCTGTCGGCACTGATGCGCAGCAAGACCGGCGCCGTACTCGTCGCCGTGCAGGTCGCCATCAGCCTGGCCATCCTGGCCAATGCCCTGCATATCGTTAACCTGCGCCAGGCGATCGCCGCCCGCCCCACCGGCGTGGCCGCCGAAAACGACATCTTTTATGTCAATATCCAGAGCATGGACAAAGGCAGCCACCAGCGCCAGCTGGCCGACCAGAAACGCCAGGCCGCCTTGCTGCGCGGCCTGCCCGGCGTACTTTCCGTGGCGCAGACCTCGCAGGCCGTGCTGTCGCGTTCCGGCAGCAGCACCAATGTCTCCATCAAGCGTGGACAACCCACGGCCAGCGCCACCACGTCGATGTATTTCACGCCTGACTCGCTGGTCCAGACTTACGGACTGAAGCTGGTGGAAGGTCGTGATTTCCACCCTGACGAAGTGCCGGAAATCGATGAAGACGTCGATGAAAGCTTTCCCAAGGTGGTCATCGTGACGCTCGCCGCGGCGCAAAAGATCTGGCCTGGCGAAAGCAGCTTTGTCGGCAAGACCCTGTTCAACGGTACCGGCGACGATGACGACGAGATGCGCGTGATCGGCGTGGTGGAGCGGTTGCAGACACAGGTCGGCCAGGTCAGCGCGCAGGGCGAGCATTCGCTGATCCTGCCGGCGCGCCTGACGGGTTCGCGCGACTCGCTGCTGTACGCCGTGCGGGCCGAACCTGGACAGCGCGACCGCCTGATGAAGGAGGCCGAACAAGCCATCCGCACTTCCACCAGCGAGCGCCTGCTGGTCCGCACCGATACGCTGGAAAAGCACCGCAAGGCGCGCTACCGGGCCGACCGTGGCCTGGCCTGGATGCTGATCACCGTCTCGACCCTGCTGCTGCTGGTGACGGCCAGCGGCATCGTCGGCATCGCCAGCCTGTGGGTGACGCAGCGGCGCAAGCAGATCGGCGTGCGGCGCGCGTTGGGCGCCCGCCGCATCGACATCCTGCGCTATTTTTTGACGGAGAATTTCATGATCACCAGCGTGGGCGTGGCGGCCGGCGTGGTGCTGGCTTTGGGCTTGAACCAGCTGCTGGTAAGCCAGCTGGAAATGGCGCGCCTGCCGCCCGGCTATCTGCTGGCCGGCGCGCTCGTGTTCTGGCTGCTGGGCGTGGGCGCGGTGTACGGCCCGGCATGGCGCGCGGCCAGCATTTCGCCCGCCACTGCCACCCGCAGTACCTGAGCCGGCACCTGAGTGATATGCTGCGCGCATGCCTACCGTACTGATTATTGACGACAATGCCGCCGTGGCCATCGCGCTCGACGTGCTCTTCTCGCTGCACGAGATCGACGCCGTGCGCGCCGCCTCGCCCGAGGAGGGCTTGCACCTGCTGGAGCGCCACGCCATCGACCTGGTGGTGCAAGACATGAACTTCACGGCCGACACCACGTCGGGCGAGGAAGGCGGCGCGCTGTTCCACGCGATCCGCGCGCGCTACCCGGACCTGCCCGTGATCCTGCTGACGGCATGGACCCAGCTCGACGCGGCCGTCGATCTGATCAAGTCCGGCGCGGCCGACTACCTGGCCAAGCCATGGGATGACCGGCGCCTGATCGCCAGCGTGCAGAACCTGCTGGAGCTGGGACAGGCCAATCGCGCGCTGCGCCAGCGCGTGGTGGCCGAACAGCGCCAGCGCCACGCCCTGGAACACGATTTCGACTTGCGCGGCATGGTGTGGCAAGACCCGGCCACGGAAAGAGTCGTGCACCTGGCCTGCCAGGTGGCGCGCGCCGACGTGCCCGTGCTCATTTCGGGGCCGAACGGCAGCGGCAAGGAACGCATCGCCGCCATCGTGCAAGCCAATTCCCAGGTCGCCAGCGGTCCCTTCGTCGTGCTCAATTGCGGCGCCGTGCCGGTGGAGCTGATCGAGGCGGAACTGTTCGGCGCGGAAGCGGGCGCCTACACGGGCGTCACGCGCGCACGCGACGGCAAGTTCGACGCGGCTGACGGCGGCACCCTGTTCCTCGACGAGATCGGCAACCTGCCGCTGGCCGGACAAATGAAACTGCTGCGCGTGCTCGAAACGGGACGCTTCGAGCGCCTCGGCTCGAACCGCGAACGGCAAGTGAAAGTGCGCGTCATCAGCGCCAGCAACGCCGACCTGCCGGCGATGATCAAGGCCGGCACGTTTCGCGAAGACCTGTTCTACCGCCTGAACGTAATCGAATTGCGATTGCCGCCGCTGGCCCAGCGACCGCTGGACATACTGGTGCTGGCGCGGCATTTCCTGGGCAGCGAAAAGACGCTGGACGCGCAGGCGCAGGCGACTTTGCTGGCGCACGGCTGGCCGGGCAATGTGCGCGAACTGAAAAACGTCATGCAGCGTGCCAGCCTGCTGACGGCCGGCCCGGTGATCGGCGCACTGGAAACGGGCCTGCCGCTGGCCGGTGTCGCATCGCCGCGCGCGCCGCAGGATGGCGCCGCGACGGAGCCGGACCGCGACAGCGTCACCGCGGCGCTCGCGCGTGCGCACGGCGTGGTGGCGCAGGCGGCGCAGGAACTGGGGCTGTCGCGCCAGGCCCTGTACCGGCGCATGGAACGCCTGGGCATCGCGCGCGGCTGATGGCCTACCGCCCCATGCGCCTCTCCCTGCTCACGCGCTGGACGGCGCTGATCGTCACCTTGCTGGTGCTGGGCATAGTCATCGCCCTGCTGCTCGCGCATTTTTTGCCGGGCCAGCCGCTGCTGGTGCTGGCCGGCACCCTGCTGTGCGTGCTGCCGGTGGCCGTCATTACCATCCGCGCGCAGCTGCAATCGATGCTGTCGCTGTTTCGCGCCTTGAGCGGCACGGTGGCCAGCTACCAGGACGGCGACTTCGGCTTCAGCCTGCGCTGGCCGCAGAACGATGAACTGGCCGACCTGGTGGCGGCCCACAATGCGCTGGGCGACGTGCTGCGCAAGCAGCGCCTGGACCTGGTGCAGCGCGAACTGCTGCTCGACACCATGGTGCAAAACACGCCGGTGGCCATGCTGCTGGTGGCCGAGGGCAGCGCCATCGTCTACGCCAACCTGGCCGCGCGCCAGCTGCTGCATCACGGCCGCCGGCTCGAAGGGCACCATCTGGCCGACATCGTGCGCGAGGCGGCGCCGGCCCTGGCCGAAGCGCTGGCGCGCCGCAACGACGGCCTGTTTACCAGCGGCGAAGGGGAACAGGAAGAGGTATATCACCTGGCGCGGCGCAGCTTCAGCCTGAACGGGCGCAAGCACGAACTGCTGCTGTTGCGCCAGCTGACCCTGGAACTGCGGCGCCAGGAAGTGCAGACCTGGAAAAAAGTCATCCGCGTCATCAGCCATGAGCTCAACAACTCGCTGGCGCCACTGGCCTCGCTGGCCCATTCCGGCGCCGAGCTGGTGCGCCGCGGCCAGACGGAGCGCCTGCCGCAGATCCTCGCCACCATCGAGGAACGCACGCGTCACCTGGAAACCTTCATCCTCGGCTATGCGCGCTTTGCCAAGCTGCCCGCGCCGCGCCTGGCGCCGTGCGAATGGCAACCCTTCCTCGACAGCCTGGCCTCGCAAGCGGCCTTCACGCTGGATGGCCCGCCGCCCGCGCAGGCGGCCTTGTTCGATGCGGCGCAAATGCAGCAAGCACTGCTGAATCTGCTCAAGAATGCCCTGGAATCGGGCTCGCGGGAAGAGCATATCGGCCTGCACGTCAGCCAGGCGCATGGCCAGCTGCGCATCGAAGTGCGCGACCGCGGGCCGGGGATGAGCGGCGCCGTGCTGGAAAACGCGCTGGTGCCGTTTTATTCCACCAAGCGCAGCGGCACGGGACTGGGCCTGGCCCTGGCGCGCGAAATCGCCGAAGCCCATGGCGGACGCATCACCCTGGCCAACCGCGAAGGCGGCGGCCTGGCGGTGACCTTGATTCTGCCTTTGCTGGAAAGAAATTAGTTCCTCTACAACGATTTTTAAATCACACCATCCGCAATTATTTTTCAGTGCAATATTAATAATTATAGTTTTTAATATTGCAACTTCATGAGCGCCATGCCCGTGTGTTAGAAATAAGCTATTTAAGTTTGCATAATGATATAAAAATAGCTCATTGACAACGAATTGTCTTGGCGATAATTTATCAGCGCGGTACGGTTTTTTTGAAACATTAATCGTTTTTTCGCGGGGATCAACATGAAACTAAAATCACTCATCGCAGCGGCAGTACTCAGCGCCGCCTCCATCGGCAGCGCCAGCGCCACCGCCTACACCGTCAACCTCGTCAATACCACGGGCAATCTGTGGACCAGCGGTTTCAACGCCGTACCCAGCCCCCTCGGCGACTTCACGGATACCTTCACGTTTACGCCGAATGCCACCTTCGGTTCCACCGCGCAAGCCTTCCTGGCCAACCTGTCAGTCACGGGCACGGACAGCTCCTCCATCCACTTCACCAGTGCCGACCTGAACGGCATAGGACTGACCGGCTTTGGCGGCCCCACCGTCTTTGGCTATGCCCAGGGTGAAATACTGGCACCGACGAGCGTCCTGTTCAATGGCCCGCTGGTCCTGACCGTGATGGGCAACACCAAGGGCGGCAGCTATGGCGGCGTCTTCAACCTGAATCTGGCTCCCGTTCCTGAACCGGAAACCTATGGCATGCTGCTCGCTGGCCTGGGCATACTTGGCTTCCTGGCGCGACGCCGCAAGCAATCTTGAACGCTCCGCCCAAAAGACGCCCCGGCGTCTTTTTTTTGGCGGCTGCTAAACTGACGCCATGACGACCGACTTTACCTCCACCAGCCACACCGCTTTCAGCCACCCGGGCCACCCGCCCGCCACCACCACCGAACACCGCGGCATCCGCTACCTGCACCTGGGCACCAAGTGGGTGCAAGGCGCCATGCGCCTCGACAAACCCGACGCCATCGAACTCGAATACGTGCAGATGATGATGATGTGGATGCTGTTCAAGACGCAGCCCAGACGCATCGTGCAGCTGGGCCTGGGCAGCGCCGCGCTGACCAAGTTCAGCTACCGCCGCTTCCCCGACGCCACGGTCACGGCCATCGAACTCAATCCGAACGTGATCGCCATCTGCGGCGCCCAGTTCGCGCTGCCGCCAAACGACGCACGCCTTGACGTGCGCGAAATGAATGCGCTCGACTTCGTGCTCGACCCGGCCAACCACGGCACCGTCGACGCGCTGCAAGTGGACCTGTACGATGAGGACGCGCGCGGCCCCGTGCTCGACACGCCCGAGTTCTACCAGGCCTGCTTCGACTGCCTGACGGACGACGGCATCATGTGCACGAATGTCTTCGGCGACTTCCCCAACTACGACAAGAATTTGCAGGCGATGGAACTGGTCTTCGACGCCGTCGTCTGGGTGCCGGAAATGGAAGATGAAAACATCGTCGTGCTGGCCTTCAAAAAATCGCCATCGCTCGACTTCAGCGATTTATACGAACGCGCCGCCACCATCAAGAAGCAGTTCAACCTGCCCGCCAAGAACTGGGTCAACGGCTTGAAGCAGTGGATGCTGGACCAACAGTAAAGTCGCAATCTCACGCTGGCAGCACTGCACCCAGGCGGCGCGCCAGGCCATCCATATTCTCGGCCGGCACCTGCGCATAACCGAGCAGGAAACCGTTCCAGCCCGGCCCTTCTCCCGTGCCATGCGCGGACAACGCCAGCGCCACGATGCCGTCCTGTGCGGCGCGGCGGCTCAGCGCCAGGTCATCCCATGCCGTATCGTGAAAGCGCAGCGCAAGGTGCATGCCGGCCGTGCCGCCATGGATGGCCGCGCCGCCACACGCATGGCGCTGCAGCGCCTCGCTCAAGGCATCGCGCCGCTGGCGGTACAGGCGGCGCATGCGGCGCACATGGCGCGCAAACAGGCCGCTGCGCAGGAACTCGGCCAGCGCCAGCTGTTCGGCCACGCGGCCACGCGCGGCGCCCTGCGCCTGCATCTGCGCGAAGGCCCCGGCCAGCGCGGCCGGCACGACGATAAAGGCCAGGCGCAAGGCGGGGAACATGGTCTTGCTGAAGGTGCCCAGGTACACGATGGGCGCGTCCGCCACCAGACCCTGCATGGCCGCCAGCGGCGGGCCGCCATGGCGAAACTCGCTGTCGTAATCGTCTTCAATGATCAGGGCGCCGGCCGTGCGCGCGCGTTCGAGCAGCGCCATGCGGCGCGCGGGACTAAGCACGCTGCCCGTCGGATACTGGTGCGACGGCGTCGTGTAGATCAGCCGAGGCGGCGTAGCGCGCCAGTCGTCATCCGTCGGCGCGATGCCATCCATGTCGACGGCGATGCCCGTCACCTGCAAGCCGGCGCCACGGCCCGCCGCCAGCGCGCCGCCATAGCCGGGATGCTCGATCCACAAGGTATCGCCCTGGTCGGCAAAGGCGCGCAGGCAGACATCGAGACTGCTCTGCGTGCCGTCCGTGATGAACACCTGGCTCGCATCGCAAACGACGCCGCGCGCTGCGCGCAGATGGTCGGCAATGGCCATGCGCAGCTGCGGCTCGCCGGCAGGGTCGCCGTAATTGAGCTGGCGCGGCGTCAGCGCGCGCCACGCGCGGTCCAGCATGCGGCGCCACTGCGCCAGAGGAAATTCGTCAAGCGCCGGCACGCCAGGCGCGAACGCGCCCATGGCGTCGGCGGGAAACACCACCGCCGCGCTGGCATCCTGTCCCGACACGCCACGCAAATACCGGGCGCGGCGCGACAAGCCATCCTGGCCTGCGCCCACTGGCGGTGCGGTCGGCACGCCAACGCTGCCGGCGACGACGGTGCCGCGCCGGTCCGGCAAGACAAACCCTTCGCTGGCCAATTGCTCGTAGGCGTACAGCACGGTATTGCGCGCCAGCCCCAGTTCGGCCGCCAGCACGCGCGTGGCGGCCAGGCGCGTGCCGGGCGCCAGCTGGCCGCTGCGGATCGCCGCGCGTAGGCATTCATGCAACAGGCGCTGGCGCGGCCAGCCCCGCTCGCGGTGCGTGCGCTCGAATGCGTTCAGCAGCAAAGCGAAATCCATGCGCTCCCCTCCATCGTGGCTCTATATTATTTCTCACTTCTGGATCTTTTTTCAGAGCCAGATGCCGATTATAGTGCGGCCTGCTTCTTCAACCAACGGGATTTCCGCCATGACCGCTACCACCCTGCCTCCCAGCCCCCGTACCCGCGTGCGCCGCGTCGCCGAACTGGCCAGCTACGAGCAAGCCACCTTGCACGCCATCCTTGATGCCGCCTACCTGTGCCATATTGCCTTCCACGACGACAAGGGCAGCCATTGCATCCCGACCGCCTGCTGGCGCATCGATGGCCACCTGTACATCCATGGTTCGAACGGCAGCCGCATGCTCAAGGTCTTGCAAGATAACGACGTGTGCGTGACGGTCACCCATCTCGACGGCCTGGTACTGGCGCGCTCCGCCTTCAACCACACGATGAACTACCGTTCGGCGATGGTGTACGGGCAGTTTGAAAAAGTGAGCGACATCGGCCAGCAGCATGCGGCCATGGACGCGCTGATGGAAAAGCTGGCGCCGGGACGCCTGGCGCAGGTGCGCGGAGGCAACGCCAAGGAATACGCGGCCACCACCGTGCTGCGCATCGCGCTCGACGAATACGCCGTCAAGCAGCGCAAGGGCGGTCCGCTCGACGATGCGGACGACATGGCGCATGCCGTCTGGACGGGCGAACTGCCGTTCACGCACGGCCGTGGCGCGGCCATCGCCGATGCGCTCAACACCTGCGACATGCCCGCGTATGCCGCCGCATGGGGTACGGAATCCGCTTGACCGACCAGCGTGCTTGGCCGATGATCGGCGTTGATGGCGATCGCCACCAATTGACCAACCGATCCAATCACGCATGGAGCAAATGATGATGAAGCGAGTATCCCTGGCCGCGGCCCTGACGGTCATGCTGGCCTGTGGCGGCAGCGGCGCGGCACTGGCCGCCGATACGGGCGACGCGGCCCTGAAGGCGGCCATCGCCGGCAGCGCGCGCACGCCGGCCAACGCGCTGCGCGACGGCGCACGCCACCCGTATGAAACGCTGACGTTCTTCGGCATCAAGCCAAACATGACGGTGGTGGAACTGGCGCCCGGCGGCGGCTGGTACACGGAGATCCTGGCACCCTACCTGCGCGACAACGGCAAGCTGATCGCGGCCGGCAACGACCCGCAATCCGCCAACGAAGGCGCGCGCCGTGGCGCGGCGCGCTTCCAGCAAAAACTCGACGCCAATCCAGCCGCCTTCGGCAAGGTGGACATCGGTGCCTTCGCGCCACCCACCACCTACCGCATCGCGCCCAAGGGCACGGCCGACATGGTGCTCACCTTCCGCAATATCCACAACTGGATACCGATCGGCGAAGCAGGCATGCAGACCCTGTTCAAGGAAGTGTATGACAGCCTGAAACCGGGCGGCGTGTTCGGCGTCGTCGAGCACCGCCTGCCGGCGAGCAAGGCGCAGGATGCCACGGCCAGCAGCGGCTACATGCACGAAGCGTACGTGATCAAGCTGGCCGAAGGAGCGGGTTTCAAACTGGCGGCCAAATCGGAGATCAACGCCAATCCGAAAGACACGGCGGACCACCAGGGGGGCGTCTGGGCGCTGCCGCCCACCTACGCCAACAAGGATGTGGACCGGGCCAAGTACACGGCCATCGGCGAGAGCGACCGCATGACCTTGAAGTTCGTCAAGCCATAAAAAGCAAACGGCGGCGTGCCACTCCGGCGCGCCGCCCGATCCCGGATTCGAGTGCCGCCTTACAGGTGGATGCCGTAGACGCCGCACAGGCGCTTGACCAGGGTGCAGGCGTTGGCATCGCCGTCCGTCACGCAGGCCGTGTAGGCTTCCTCGCAAGTTTCACGCGTTGGCAAGGCAAACGCGGAAGAACTGATGGCGCCGGCAAAACCGACGGCGGCGCAAAAGACAAATACGGCTTTTTTCACATTGATCATTTTTATCCCATTCCCCAAAGTTGAGTCGTTCTAAAAACCACTGGAAGACAAAGACGTCAGCCGCCAGCAAGCGCCTGTCGACAGGCGAATTTCATGGCGCACGGAAATAGTAGCACCTTGTGAAATTAGTAAATAAGCAAACAGGGAAACAAGATAACGTTTCTTTTTCACCCCATTTCATGGAATAAAAACCGGCGCGCCGCCCTCCTGCCGCGCATTTGCATGGCAACGGGCGAAAAAAAACCGCAGCACAGGCTGCGGTTTTGGTATCGACCCTTTATTTCTTCGCTTCCTTCGGTTTCACCGGCACCAGGCTCAGGTCCTGGAAGTCGTAGCTGAAATCCGTCTCGGCCGACACAGGTGCCATCTTTACCCGGTCGATGCTGCCATCGGGATTGAGCGAGAACGTCACGTAGGCGTCCGCGTTGAAGTTGCGCTCTTTCCAGCGCACGATGAAGGTGTCGTGCTGCCAGTGTTCCAGCTCGCCCGTCAGGTCCGGCGTGCGCGTGAAGCTGAGGATATGCTTTTTCCCCTCGGGCTTGATCACGACCTTGCCGTACCAGGCATCCTCATACTCGCCGTCGTACGATGCCAGCGGCAACGATGGCTGCGATCTGGCCGCCCGCGCGCTCGACGCCTTGCCCTGCTTTTTCACTTCTTCCGCATGCTGGTCCTGTTCCACCTTGGCCACCAGCGCCAGCCAGTCCGATGGCGCCGCCTGCAGGTAATGGTCGAGGATGCGCCATTGCAGCGCCGTCATCGAACCGCCATTTTCCGCATTGGTAAGGATGGCCACGCCCAGCTTTGCTTCCGGCACCATCACCACGCGCGAATAAAATCCCTGCAGCGCACCGCCGTGCATGGCCACCTTCATGCCCTTGTAGTCGCGCAGCTGGAAGCCCAGGCCATACGCGCTGAAGTTCGGTTTCGTCGCGGCCAATGCCGGTTTCGGCTCGGGGATCTTGATCGGCGTTTGCGCCGTCCACATTTCGCGGCCCTGCTTTTCGCTGAACAGGCGCGCGTCCTTGCCATCCTTGTCCTTCGCGCCGGCGATCTTGCCGCCGTCGAGCAGCACCATCATCCACTTGGCGATATCTTCCGCATTCGTGTTGATGCCGACGGCGCCCACGGCGTTCGGCACGGGCATCGATTTGACGGCGGCGATCTTGCCGTCGATCTTGCTGTGCGCATTGGCGACGTCGGGATTGCCCGCGTTCTCCGCCAGACTGGTGGTGGTGCCCGTCATGCCCAGCGGCGCCAGGATGCGTTCTTGCATGGCCTCGCCCCAGCTTTTCCCTGCCTTGTCGGCGATGATCTTGCCGGCCACGATGTACAGCAGGTTATCGTAGGCATAGCTGTTGCGAAAACTCGTGGCCGGACGGATGTAGCGCAGCTTCTCGATGATCTCGTCGGTGCTGAAGGTCGTCGTCGGCCACCACAGCAAATCGCCCGCGCCCAGGCCCAGGCCGCTGCGGTGCGTCAGCAAATCGCGGATGGTCATGGCGCCCGTCACGTAGGAATCGTGCATCTGGAAGCCGGGCAAATGCTTGGTGACGGGATCGTCCCAGGCCAGCTTGCCCTCGTCGACCAGCATGGCCAGCGCGGCGGCCGTGAAGCCTTTCGAGTTCGATGCCACTTCGAACACGGTCTTCGCGTCGACGGCGGCCGGCTCGCCCAGCTTGCGCACGCCGAAACCCCTGGCGGTGATGACTTTACCGTCCTTGACGATGGCGATCGCCATGCCGGGCACGTCGAACACTTTCAGGGCGGTGGCGACGTCGCGCTCAAGGTCGAAGGCCGGCGCGGGCACCGGTGCAGCGGCGACAACGGGGGCGGCGTCAAAGGCCAGCGCCGGTACGGCGATGCCGGAAAACGCCAGCACGATGGCGGCGGCGAGGCGGTTCATGGTATGCATGGTGAGGATGTCCAAAGGAAGTTCAATGCGCTTGCGCGGCCATCAATTTATCGACGCTTTCCTGCGTCACCGGGTGGTAGCGTTCGCGCGCCTTCGCATACACGTCCTTGGCCCAGGCATGGCCTTGCGGCGTTTTCATCAGGGCGCTGTACAGGGGCACGACGAACTTCTGGCGGCCCACGCTCATGAGAAATGCCTGCAGCGGCTGGCGCACGTCATAGCCGGCGTTCACGGCGGCCAGGTAGAAGCGGTAGGCGACTTCATTGTTGCCGCTCCTGCCCACGCCGTAGGCCTGGTCCAGCTCACGCAATTGCGCCGCGCTGGCCTTGTTGTTGATGTCGTTCAGGAAGTGCATCGACTCGATGGCGATCCACTTGTCCATGCCCAGGTCTTTCGTCGGCAATGTGCCTTTCAACCAGGCGTCGCGGTGCTGGTCGAGCAGCGCCAGGCGCGGCGAGACGACGCGCTGCGCGCTGGCCGGCACGCCCGTGCCATACAGCCATTCATCGAGTTCCGCTTCGGGCATCACGTCCGGATGCTGCGCCAGCAGGTTCTTGCGCAGGTAGGCGACGAACTGCTCCGTCGTCACGCTCTGGAACGCGTGCTGGTCGAACCAGCCGCGCAGGAAGGGATCGAACACGGCGCGGCCGGCGCGGCGTTCCATCGTGGCCAGGAACCAGGCGCCTTTCGGATAGATGATGCCGTCGTCCGTGTACGTTTCGGCCGGATTGGCATCCGCGTCGCGCGTGATCAGCGCCGTTTTCGCGGCCGGCAGTTCGCGGATCGAGGCGGCCAGTTCTTCCTGGTCGACCTGCACGCCCATCTGCGCCACGTCGCTGCCATACAGCTGCTCGACGATGCGCGTCGTGACGTAGGTGGTGAAGCCTTCATTGAGCCACATGTGCTTCCACGACGCGTTGGTGACCAGGTTGCCCGACCACGAGTGGGCCAGTTCATGCGCGATCAGGTCGACCAGGCTGCGGTCGCCAGCGATCATGGTCGGCGTGAGGAAGGTCAGGCGCGGGTTTTCCATGCCGCCGTAGGGGAACGATGGCGGCAGCACGATCATGTCGTAGCGACCCCAGCCATACGGGCCGTACAGCGCTTCGGCTGCCTGGATCATCTTTTCCGTGTCGGCCAGCTCGTATTCGGCTGCCTTGATGCGCGGCGGTTCCGCATACACGGCGGAACGGGGACCGAGTTTGCGTACTTCCAGCTCGCCGATGGCAATGGCCAGCAGGTACGATGGAATCGGCTGCGGCATCCTGAATTTCCAGCCGCCCTTGCCCGTCGCCTTTTCGTCATTCTCGGCGCTCATCACGACGCGCATGCCCGCTGGCGCATCGATGCGCGCGCTATACGTAAAACGCACGGCCGGCGTATCCTGCGATGGCACCCACGAGCGGGCGTTGATGCTTTGCGACTGGCTGAACATGAAAGGCAGCTTGCCCGACATGGTTTGCTGCGGCGTGAGCCACTGCAGCGCGATGGCGTTCGGCGCCGTGTGATAGTAGACGCGCACCTTGCCCGGCTGGCCCGTGGTGGTGATGCGCAGCGCCTGGCCCTTTTCCGGGTCGGCCTTGTCCAGCTGGTACGGCGCCATCTGCCAGGCGCCGCGCTTGTCCTGTACCTGCACTTTCGCGATCGACAAGTCGCGCGTGTCGAGCACCAGGGTGCGCGCCGCCGGATCGATCCAGTTCAAGGACAGCTCGGCATAGCCGGACAGGGTCTTTTGCTTGAAGTCCGCTTTCAGGTCCAGCTGCAGGTCGCGCGTGCGCACCTGGTCGTAGCGCGCGTAGCTGAGAGGGTCGGCGTGCGCGGCCAGGGTTACCTGGCAAAGTAGCGCACAGCCCAGCGCGCGCAGGAAGGTCAAAGTTTGCATGGTCGTCTTTTGAATGATTTGCGAAAGCCCCGGTCCGTGTGCGCCGGGGCGTCGCGCAGAATAGCACTTCCGGCGCGGGCCGGCAGAAAAAAGCGCCGGACTGGCCGGCGCTGTTTCCCTATTTCGTCTCGGCCTTGGCTTCCGGCTTTGCCTCGGGCGCCTTCAGCGGCGTATTAAAATCCTTCATCAGGTTGTTCTTGTCGCGGTCCTGCTTGAACAGCTCCAGGCGCGATGGCGTGATTCTTCTCGGCCAGGCGTTGTTGCTCGTGTCGATGTCGGCCGTTTCCCAGTACGGGTCCTGCACCAGGCTCACCATCGGTTCATCCGTGACGATCACCTTGCTGATCTTGTGCGGCGCATAGCGCCACACTTCGGCCGGTACGCGCTCGATGATTTTCTTGCCGCTTTTCAGTTCGATTTCCAGGATCAAAGGCATCACCAGGCCGCCGAGATTCGAAAAATCGACCAGGTACAGATGCTTCCCCATGTTGCGCTGTTCCAGCAGCTTTCTCTCCCACGGCTCCAGCGTTTCCTGCTCTTCCGCATAGCTGTTGCGGTCCTTGTTGGTGACCGTGAATTCATCATGCTGGTTGTAGAAATCCTTCAGTGCGGGATCGATGTCGACCTTCTTTGGCAGCGCCTTGTTGCGCTGGTCCGAGATCGAGATGGGCTGCGAGTCTTTCTGCGCCTTCTTCCACGCTTTCTCGACTTCCGGATTCTTCGTGCTCACGCCATATTCGCTGATGCCGTCGATGCTGATGTCGACCGCGTCGGTGGTATAGAACCAGCCGCGCCAGAACCAGTCCAGGTCCGTGCCGGACGCATCTTCCATGGTGCGGAAAAAATCGGCCGGCGTCGGGCGCTTGAACTTCCAGCGCAGCGCGTACTGCTTGAAGGCGAAGTCGAACAGTTCACGCCCGAGGATGGTTTCGCGCAGGATGTTGAGGGCCGTGGCCGGCTTGTCGTAGGCGTTCGCCGTAAACTGCAGCAAGGACTCGGAATTGGTCATGATGGGCACCTGGTTCTGGCTGCGCATGTAGTCGACGATCTTGCGCGGCTCGCCATTCCAGGACGGGAAATGCGCTTCCCACGCCTGCTCGGCCAGGTACTGCAGAAAGGAATTCAAACCTTCGTCCATCCACGTCCACTGGCGCTCGTCCGAGTTGACGATCATGGGAAAATAATTGTGACCCACTTCGTGGATGATCACGCCAATCAGGTCATATTTGGTCGTCTTCGAATACGTGCGCTCTCCCGTCTTCTTGTCCTTCACGGGGCGCCCGCCATTGAACGCAATCATCGGATACTCCATGCCGCCCACGGCGCCATTGACGGAGACCGCATTCGGATACGGATAGTCGAAACTGTATTTGTTGTACTGCTCGATCGCGTGCACGACGGCGCGCGTGCTGTACTGCTGCCACAGCGGATTGCCCTCGTTCGGATAATACGACATGGCCATCACGCGCTTGCCGCCGCTGTCCAGGCCCTGCGCGTCCCAGATGAACTTGCGGCTCGAGGCCCACGCCACGTCGCGCACATTGGCCGCCTTGAAGTGCCAGGTTTTCATGCCCGCCGCCCTGCCTTTTTCCGCCGCCAGCGCTTCCTGCGGCGTGATCACCAGCAGCGGCGTAGTGCTGTTTTTTGCCTTCGCCAGGCGCTCGCGCTGCGCCGCGCTCAGGACAGCCGCAGGATTTTGCAGTTCGCCCGTGGCGGCCACCACGTGATCGGACGGCACCGTCAGATACAGCTCGTAGTCGCCAAACTCCAGCGTGAATTCGCCGGAGCCGAGGAATTGCTTGTGCTGCCAGCCGACGGCGTCGTAATACGCGGCCATGCGCGGGAACCACTGTGCGATCTGGAAGATCGTGTTCTTGTCCTCTTCAAAATACTCGTAGCCGGAGCGCTCGACGAGCACCTTCTGGTCATTGATCCGATACGACCAGTCGATGTTGAACGCGATGCTCTGGCCGGGCGCCAGCGCTACCGGCAAATCGATGCGCAGCATGGTCTGGTTGACAACATACGGCAGCGGCTTGCCGTTGGCCGCTTTCACGGCGGTGAGCTTGAAGCCGCCGTCAAATTCGCGGCCCGCATGGATGGCGCGCAAGTCCTCGAATTTCAGCGCTTCATCTTCGCTACCACTGAGCCAGGCCTGGCGCGATGGGGCACTCAATACGCGGCGCTGGTCGGCGTCCTGGCGCAAGCCGTTCTGGTCCAGCTGCAGCCACAGATACGCGAGGCTGTCGGGCGAGCGGTTGTGATAGGTGATCTGCTCGCTGGCCGTGACGGCCCGCCGTTCCTCATCGAGCGTGGCGCGGATCACGTAATCGGCGCGCTGCTGCCAGTAGGCGTGGCCCGGTGCGCCGGAGGCCGTACGGTAGCTGTTCGGCGTGGGCAGCAGCTCTTCCAGCTGGCGGAACTTGTCGTCGAAGGGCGCGGCGGCGCACAGGCCGGACAAGGGAGCAAACAAGGTCAAACACAAGGCAAGCAAGCGGACAAGGACCGGCATGGCGCATTCCATCTGGTAGTCGTGGACAGAACTGCATTCTAAGTCGAGTCTGTTTGCAAACCGGTCATTGTTGTCGAAGTCCCACACACCAGGCAGTGCCGCGCCCCGGCGCTACTGGCGCCGGGGCGGGCATTGGCGTATGATGCGCCTCGAACATTGGGGAGTAGTCGTCCCGCGGTCCTACCGCGGGAACCTGTATCAACATGATTGGCCCGCAGGCCATGGTGCAGGTGGTTGCAAAACTTGACGAGACCATTGATCCAGGGCGGCCGCATGGGCCGGAGTCGCCCGTGGATCATTGGTTAATTCGTCCGGCCCGCGTACCTCTTGCAATCTCATGGAAGCATTCCTCATCTCCACCGGCATCGTCGGTCTCGCTGAAATCGGCGACAAAACCCAACTCCTGGCCTTTCTGCTGGCCGCCAAATTCCGCAAGCCGCTACCCATCGTGCTGGCCATTTTCGTCGCCACCATCGCCAATCACGCGTTCGCCGCCGCCGTCGGCGCCTGGATCACCAGCATGCTGGGGCCCGACGTGCTGCGCTGGGTACTGGGCGTGTCGTTCCTGGCCATGGCCGCCTGGACGCTTATCCCCGACAAGCTCGATGAAGACGAGACGAAGCTGGCCAAGTACGGCGTCTTCCTGACCACCCTGATCGCTTTCTTCATGGCGGAAATGGGCGACAAGACGCAGGTGGCGACCGTGGCGCTGGCGGCGCGTTATCACGATATCGTTTCCGTCGTGCTGGGCACCACCTTCGGCATGATGCTGGCCAACGTGCCGGCCGTCTACCTGGGCGACAGGATCGCCAACCGCGTGTCGCTGCGCCTCGTGCATGGCATCGCGGCGCTGGTCTTTGCCGTGCTGGGCGTGGCCACCCTGCTGGGTGCGGGCGCCGCCTTGGGGTTCTGATGCAGCTTTAGATAATTTCTCATTTACAATATTCATGTCTATAATTACAATGTCGTCGACATGAACACTGGCGCGGTGCCACTTGGTGCCCGCCGCGCTTTCTTGAGGAATGTATGCAGTTAAATAGAAAAGTGGCGGCGCTGTGCCTGGCCGCTTGCGCCAGCCAGGCCGCCTCCGCCACGCCGGCAGCCTTGAACGACCACAAGGCGGCAACGCCGTCCGCGCCCGAAGTGCGCACGCGCGACCTGCTGCTGTTCGGCGCCGGCCTGATCCTGCTGGCAGGCCGGCGCCGTCCCGAACACGATACGTGGCAAGTACGGGGGCAAGACTAGAGCAGCAACAGCACCGCATACTCGCGGCCCTCGTCGCGCAGGGCGATGCTGTTGCCGCCCTGCGCGACGCCATCGAGCGACAATCCCGCAGGCCGCCCCTGCGCCTGCTCCACCGTGATGGCATAGCTGCTGGCGCCGAAGCGGTAATGCAGCTTGAAGCTGCGCCACTCGGCCGGCATCGTCGGCGCCATGCGCAGCACATTCGCTTCGCGCGTCAATCCCAGCAGGGATTCGACGATCAGGCGGTACAGCCAGCCCGACGATCCCGTGTACCAGCTCCAGCCGCCGCGCCCCACATGCGGCGCCACGGCATACACGTCGGCCGTCACCACGTACGGTTCCACCTTGTAGCGCGCCACCGCCTGCGCGTCAGCACCATGGCGCACGGGACTGATCATGCGCAGCAATTCCCACGCCTTTTCGCCGTCGCCCATGCGGGCAAACGCCATCGCCGTCCAGATGGCAGCATGGGTATACTGGCCGCCGTTCTCGCGCACGCCCGGCACATAGCCGCGGATATAGCCGGGATTGAGGTCGGCCTTGTCGAACGGCGGATCGAGCAGTTGGATCACGCCCGAATCGCGGCGCACCAGGCGCGCATCGACCTGGCGCATGGCGCCGGCGACCCGCTCCTTGTTGGCGGCGCCCGACAGCACGCCCCAGCTTTGCGAAATCGAATCGATCTGGCATTCCTCGTTCGTGTGCGAACCCAATGGCGTGCCGTCATCGAAATACGCGCGCCGGTACCACTCGCCATCCCACGCATGCTCCTCGACGTTGGCGGCCAGTTTCACGGCTTCGTCGCGGCAGAACTGGGCGAACGCGGCGTCGCCGCGCAGCATGGCCACTTCGGCAAAGCGCTGCAGCACTTCATACAGGAAGAAGGCCAGCCACACGCTCTCGCCCTTGCCATGTTCGCCCACCTTGTCCATGCCGTCGTTCCAGTCGCAGGACCCCATCAGCGGCAAGCCGTGCACGCCGAGGCGCAGGCCATGGCGGATGGCGCGCACGCAGTGTTCGTACAGGTCGGCCGATTCGCCCGAGCGCACGGGCAAGTCGTAATACGAATCCTCTTCCGGCTTGACGGCGCGCCCCTCGATGAAGGGCGCCACTTCCGACAGCACGTTGACGTCGCCGGTGGCGATCACATAGCGGCAGGCGGCCAGCGGCAGCCACAGGTAATCGTCGGAGCAGTGCGTGCGCACGCCCCGGTCCGACGGCGGATGCCACCAGTGCTGCACGTCGCCCTCGACAAACTGGTGCGCCGCGCACAGCAGCAAGTGCTTGCGCAGCAGCTGCGGCGCCGTGTGTATCATGGCCATCGCATCTTGCAGCTGGTCGCGGAAGCCGTAGGCGCCGCCAGACTGGTAATAGCCGCTACGCGCCCACAAGCGGCAGGCAATGGTCTGGTACATCAGCCAGCCGTTGGCGATCACGTCGAGCGACGGGTCGGGCGTTTCGATGCGCACGGCGCCCAGGGTGCTTTCCCAGTGCGCGCGCACCGCGTCGAGCGCACTGCGGGCCGCTTCCTTGCCCGCATGGCGCTGCACCATGGTGCTGGCGTCGGCATTGCGGCGCCCGCCCACGCCGAGGATGAAGACGATTTCGCGCTCCTGTCCCGGCTGCAGTTCGAACGGCACCTGGATGGCGGCACACTGGTCCAGTCCCGTGCCCGCCTTGCCGGACAGGCGCACGCGGCGCAGCGCCGCCGGCTGCGCCAGGCTGCCGTTGCGGCCGATGAATTCATTGCGGTCGCAGGTGATGGAGCGGATGCTGGCGTCCGTATTGAAAAAGCCAACGCGGCCCGAGAACTCCGTGTTGTAGTTGTTGCGCGCAAACAGGGCACCGCTGATCGTGTCGACCTCGGTGGCCACGTGCATGCCGGACTTGGCGCGCAGGTCGGCCATCACCCATTCCACATAGCCGGTAACGGACAGGCGGCGCGGCACGCCGCTGTCGTTGCGCACCTTGATCACCGAATACTTGACGGCCGCATCGAGCGCCACATAGGTGCACAATTCCGTGGCGATGCCCCCTTCGCTGTGTTCAAAAATGCTGTAGCCGAAACCGTGGCGCGTCAGGTAGTCGCCGCTGCCGCGAGCGGGTAAAGACGAGGGCGACCAGAACTGGCCCGTCTGCTCGTCGCGCACATAAAACGCTTCGCCGGACAGGTCGGACACGGGGTCGTTCTGCCATGGCGTGAGGCGGAATTCATGCGCATTCTCGCTCCACGTGTACGCCTGCCCCGCTTCCGACACCACCGTACCGAATTGCGCATTGGCCAGCACGTTCGACCACGGCGCCGGCGTCTGCTTGCCTTCTGCCGTGGTGATCACGTATTCGCGGCCGTCGGGTGTGAAACCACCGAGGCCATTTTCCAGGATCAGCTCGCGCTTGGGCGCCCGGTGCGGCACGCCGCCCTGTTCGCGGGCCGGGTCCTGCAGCAGCGGCGGCATGCGCAGCACGGGGCTCGGCGGGCGCTTGACCTGCTCGGCCAGGGTGCCGCGCAAGTCGCTGATGATGGCGCGCGCCACCGATTGCAGCAAGATGCGGTCTTCGTTGGCGATCTGCTCGGCCAGGCGTACGAAGATGCCGCCCGGGCGGTCGATCGCCTGCGCATCGATGCCCGAGGCGATCAAGCCCATGATCTGGTCGTGCAGCAGCTGGCGATAGCCCGACTGCTCCTCGTACCAGATCACCAGGTCGACGATCAATCCTTTCAAGCGCCAGTAGGCATGCGCCTGCACCATCTGGCGCGCCAGCTCGATATTGGCCGCGTCGCGTATCTGCAGCAGCACGATGGGCAGGTCGCCGGAAATGGCATACGCCCACAGGCCGGACTGGCCGCGCTGGTTCTTGATCAGGATGCTGGCTTCGGCGCGCAGGGCCGCATTCGGATAGATCACGGCGTTGGCCAGGCGCGCATACAGCTGCGCGTCCGCTTCGCCGGCGTTCAACTGGCGCAGCACCACCTGGCTGTGTGTCCAGGCCAGTTCGAACACGCGGTCGGCCAGATGGCGGTCCTGGTATTTGTCGATCAGGTGCAAGGCCGCATCGCGCTGTTCGGCCATGCCGGTGACGCTGTCGACCGTTACAGCCTGGTCGGGTTCGAGCGTGATGACGTAGCGGATGGCCACGATGGGATCGAGCACGGAACCGTGGCCGCCACCGAGCGGGCCACTTTCCTGCAGCGCCTGCGGCAGCTGCGCCGTATTGCCGCGGCCGATGAAGCGCGCGCGGTCCGTCTCGAACGATACTTCATAGCGTTCGATATCGTGCACGGTCATCACATGCAGCAGCCATGGCATCTGCTCCTCCTTCGAGCGGGGCCGGCGCGTGCACAGGATCGCCTTTTCATGCGCGAGGATTTCCGCCTGCACGAACAGCTTGCTGAACGCGGGATGGGCAGCATCGGCCGCCGCCGGCGCCATCACCACTTCGGCAAAGCTGGTGATCTCGATGCGCCGCTGGCGGTTCGAATTATTGCTGATGCGCGTACGCCGGATTTCGATGTCGTCCTCGGGCGAAACGACGATTTCCGTGTACAGGTCGAGGCCATGGTCGGCGCGGCGGAATTCCGCGCGACCCTCGGAGAAAATCACTTCGTATTTCTTCGGTTCGGCCAAGGTTGGCTGGTACATGGTGGACCAGACTTCGCCATCATCGAGGTCGCGCAGATAGCAGAAATTGCCCCAGTTATCGCGCGTGCTGTCTTCGCGCCAGCGCGTCACGGACAGGTCTTTCCAGCGGCTGTAGCTGCCGCCCGCATTGCTCACCATGACGTGGTAGCGGCCATTCGACAGCAGCTGCGTTTCAGGCACGGCGCTGTTGGCTTGCGTGAGGATGCGCATCGGCATGGCCTGCTCGGGCGCGCCGCTGCGCAGCACCGCCAGTTCGGCCGTGTTCGAGTAAAACGCGCCTGCCTGCGGCGTGCGTTCCTGCAGCACCAGCAAGGCCGATTGCAGCAGCGGATCGGACTCGAAACGGCGCTGCATCGGGCGGTCGTGCAGCAGGTAGCTGAGGGCCAGAAAACCCATGCCCTGGTGGTGCACCATGAAGGAGCGGATGATGGCGCTACCCTGCCCGCGCGGCAGGCGCGCCGTGGTGAAATCGATCGCTTCAAAAAAGCCGTAGCGGCCCATGTAGCCGGCCGCCTGCATGCGCTGCAGGTTCTGGCACGACGCTTCCGGCTGCACCATCAGGCCCATCATGCTGGCGTAAGGCGCCACCACCAGGTCGTCGGCCAGGCCCCGCTTCAGGCCCAGCCCCGGCACGCCAAAGGCGCGGTACTGATAGTTCAAACTGGCGTCGACCGTGTTGTAGCCGGATTCGGAAATCCCCCACGGCACATCGCGCTGGCGCCCGTAATCGATCTGCGCTTCGATGACGGAGTGGTAGGTCTGGTCAAGCAAGGTGTTCGGGTAGTTCGGCATCACCAGGAGCGGCATCAGGTACTCGAACATCGAGCCGCTCCACGACAGCAGCACGGGCTGGCCGGCCACCATGCACAGCTGGCGGCCCAGGGCGAACCAGTGCTCCTGCGGCAGCTGGCCCTGGGCGATGGCGATGAAGCTGGCCAAGCGCACTTCGGAAGCCAATAAGTCGTAGTAGCTGGGGTCCAGCCGCCGTTCGCTGACGTTGTAGCCGATGGCCAGCAGTTTCGTCGACGGGTTGTACAGGAAGCCGTATTCGATCTGCGCGAAGTCGCGCGCCTGGCCCGCCGCGTGCGCGATGTCGCGCATGTAGCGGCCCGCCTGTTCGCCGCCCTGCGTCAGCAAGGCGGCCAGCTCGGAAGGCGTACCTTGCGGCGCTTCCAGATTGGCCAGTTCGCGCAGGGTCGGCACGCGCATCAGCGCCGCATCGACGCCCGCCTGCGCCGCCCACGGCGCCAGTTGCAGCAATTCAGCCAGCGCCGCGCGGCATTGGCGCGCCAGCGCACCCGCCCACATGGACAGCTCGCCATCCTCGCTTTGCAGGGTCAGCGACAGCAGCGCATCGGCCGCGCCATTCGCGGCGGAGAGATAGGCATGCCATTCGGCCAGGCTGACAGGCGTCGCAGGGGCTTGCAGCAAGTGCATGCTGTCACGCATGGTCTTTCCCTCGCCTTCGGCGGCGATGAACTCCTGCAGCACCTGCGCCGTCGTGCGAATGCCCTGCACCACCTGCGCGCCGATGATCGGGGCGTCGTACAGCTCCACCAGTCCCGGCTGCAAGGTCAGCAGATGGCCGGCCAGGTTGCCGCTGTCGACCGTCGAGATGTACATCGGCTGCAGAGCCTTCAGGGTCTGCGTGTCGTACCAGTTATAGAAGTGGCCCTGGAAGCGTTCCAGCTCGCCCATGCTGTGCAAGGTGGCGCGGCTGCGTTCGATCAGCTGGCCCATGGTGATGTAGCCGAAATCGTAGGCCGTCAGGTTGGCCAGCAGCGCCAGGCCGATATTCGTCGGCGAGGTGCGGTGCGCCACCACCAGGTTCGGGTGCTCCTGCATGTTATCGGGCGGCAGCCAGTGGTCGTCCGGCCCGACGAAAGTGTCGAAATACGCCCAGGTCTTGCGCGCCACGCCATGCAAAAAACGTCCCTGCTCGGCCGACAAACGCGCCACGGCCCGCTCGATCGGACGGCTGATCCACCAGGCGATGGCGGGTGCGGCCAGCCACAGCAGCAGCACCACGGCGGCGGCGGGCAAGGCTTCCGGGCGCCAGTAGAGCAAGGCGCCCAAGGTGGCCAGCGACAGCGCGGGCGAGCACCACATGGCGCGCCAGCTGTCGGCCTGGCTACCGGAAGAGCTGTGCAGGTTCGAAGCGCGCCAGTCGAGCAAGTGCTTGTGCGACACGCCCAGGCGCCACAGGGTGCGGGCGATGGCGTCCAGGCTGATCCACGCTTCGTACGGCAGGAAGACGAGGGTCAGCATGGCGTGCGAAAATTGCACGCCGCAGCGCCGCTCGAAGGCGGCCAGGTGCTGGCGCCACAGGGTGTCGCGTGGTTTGCGCAGCAAATCGTACAGTGCTGAAAAGACGGGCGGCAGGAAGATGATGGCCAGCACGGCCGCGCTCCAGAATGCCACGTGCGGCAAGAAGCCCCACACCAGCAGCAGGGATAAAGTGGTCGCGGGCGCGACGACGCTGCGGCGCAGATTGTCGAACAGCTTCCAGCGCGACAGCATCGACAAGGGATTGCGTTCGCGCTTGCCGGCGCGGCCCGGCACCCGGCCCAGCAGCCAGCCGACCAGCTGCCAGTCGCCGCGGATCCAGCGCTGGCGGCGGCTCACGTCGGCGTCGTAGCGGGCCGGATATTCCTCGTACAGCTGCGAGTCGCTCAGGAGCCCCGCGCGCAAATAACAACCTTCCAGCAGATCGTGGCTGAGGATTTTATTGTCGGGCAGGCGCTGGCCCAGCACGCGCTCGAACATGTCGAGGTCATAGATGCCTTTGCCGATGAACGAGCCTTCATAAAACACGTCCTGGTACAGGTCGGAGACGGTGCGCGTGTACGGGTCGATGCCCGGCTCGCCGCCGCACAGCAGCTCGTAGCGCGACGCGTTCGCGCTGGGCAGCGCCACGGCCACGCGCGGCTGCAGGATGCCGTAGCCGGCCACCACGCGCGTGCCGGCCGCGTCCAGCACGGGGCGGTTCAGCGGGTGCATCATGGTGGCGATGAATTCGCGCGCCGCGTCGCGCGGCAGCTGCGTATCCGTGTCGAGCGTGATCACGTATTTGATCGTGCGCAGACCGCGCAACTCGCCTTCCACCAGCGAGAATTTGTCGCGCGCGCCGCCGCGCAAGAACGCGTGCAGGTCGGACAATTTGCCGCGCTTGCGCTCCTGTCCCATCCACGCATTCTGCTGCGAATTCCACAGGCGCGGACGGTGCAGCAGCAGGAACGGCCCCACATGGCCCAGCTCCTCGGCGTCGGCCGGGTCGCCGTTGTCCTTGTACTCGACGCCTTCCACGCGGTATTTCTCGTTCAGGGTGCGGATGGTGTCCTGCGCCTGGCGCAGCAGGGCTTCGTCGCCGGGCATCGTTTGCGTTTGCGCGTCGACGAAGTCCGTCAGCAGGCAGAAACGCAGGTTCGGATCACGGTTGGCGAGATAACGCACTTCCAGCGCCTCGCACAGGGCCGCCACGTTTTCCTCGCTGTAGATCAGGGTCGGCACGACGACAATACCGCGCGCGTCCGACGGAATGCCGGCCTGGTAATCCATGCGCGGCAGCGGGTGCGGCGACGTCATCAGGGTCGCCAGCCAGTTCACCACGGCCACGGCCAGCTGGCTGCTGCCCAATAGCGCCAGCGCGCCCAGCGCCGCCAATGGCCAGCCCTGCACGCCATGGCGCACGGCGCGCTCGAGCAGCAAGGCGCTCGTCGCCAGGCTCAGGAAGCAGATGGCGCCCAGGTAGACGGCCAGCGGCGCGGCGCGCGCCGTATGCTGCAGCGCCTCGACGAAGGGCAGCTTCGCGCCGGCCTGCTTTTCCAGCACCAGCACGCCGCGCCCCACCAGGTAAAAGCCGATGTGGCCGCGGCGCGCATCATTGCCGTTGCCGTGCGTGTGCGCCAGCTGCACCACCATCTCGGCCACTTCCACTTCGCTGCGCGCGCTGCGCTTGGCGATGCGTTCGATGGCGTGGCGGTAGCTGTCGCGCGTGGCGAAATCCATCAAGCCATAGGTGCCGGCCGGGTCCAGGCGCAAGGTTTGCTCGACCACGCTCATGGTCTCGACGAATTCCTGCCAATCCATGGTGCCGAGAAAACGCAAGCTGCCGATGCTGTTGGCGATCGACACCTGGTCGGCCGCCTGCTGCCCGATCTCGGACTGGATCTGCTGCTCGATGGTGAGGCCCGACTCGGCCAGCTTGTGCGTCAGCCACGACAGCGCCAGGGTCAGCGAGGAACTCTGTCCCTGCAGGCGGCGCGACAATTCGGCCACAAAAGCGCTGGTCATCGGCGGATTCGAACGGGCCATGTCGGCCACCAGCAGGATCAAGCCGCTGGGATTGCGCTCGGCGATCTCCGTCATCTGGTCAGCCCAGGTATTGGCCAGGTCGCGCTGCATGCGGTCGTCGGCCACGCGCACGGCGACGCGACGCAGGTTTTCGATCAGGGCCAGGCGCAACATGATGGGCACGGCCCACAGTTCACCGAGCGTGAGCGTGGCCACGTCCTGGTAGGCCTCGACGAAATGGCACAGGTTTTCCAGGTCGACCCTGCCATCGCCGTGCGAGATAATTTCCAGCGCAATTTTATAGACGCGCGGGCAGCCGGCATCGGGGCCCGATGTCAATCGCGGCAGCTCCTTGCTGTAGTTCTTCGGCAGGTGGCGCCGCGTGGTGCGGATCTGCTCTTCGATCAGATAAAAATTATCGAGCAGCCATTCCGAGGCGGGCGTGACCTGGCGCCCGCTTTTGACGGTCGCCGTCAACTCGTTGACGGTGGCCGTGATCAGGGCAGCATTGTCGGCCAGGCGCGCCAGCAGGCGGTCGCGGCCGTGATGCTTGCCCACCGCATGGCCGGTAGCCACGTGCTTGCCGTGAGCGGCCATCTGCATGGCGCTGAATAATTCGGAACGCAGGGGCAAGGCATCGTCGCGCGCGGCGTCGAAGGTGTCCGGTGCAAGGGAATGGTCGCGGAAGATTTCTTTAACTTTGGAAATCTGTTCCTTGATCTGCTGCGTGACAACTGCTGTGTACTCTTTCAACTTGGGCCTCGCTAGGTGCGCGCACACAGCCAGCGGCCACCGTCACGCGGGCCCAGTCTGCAAGAACACGATCGGACACTGGCGAAGACGGAAAGCGAAGCGCCGGAGCGTTGCGACGAATCTCAGGGTGTAGGGAGATTTTCTGAACTT
The DNA here is from genome assembly GCF_011601275.1 of Janthinobacterium lividum. Classification (GTDB taxonomy): domain Bacteria; phylum Pseudomonadota; class Gammaproteobacteria; order Burkholderiales; family Burkholderiaceae_D; genus Janthinobacterium; species Janthinobacterium lividum_E. The sequence continues at coordinate 125,439 of NZ_JAAOLY010000001.1, forward strand.
CATCGTAGGAGGGCCGCGCAGGCAAGACCGTGCGCTAGCGTACATAGCTGGCGCTTTGGAAGCGTGTCGGCAAAGAAATTTGCAGACTGGACAGTGAAAAAATGCCGCAAGGAAACGAATAGCGTGCACCGTGCCGATGATGGCACGGTGCAATATTTCAAGGAAGAAAGTTCAAGCCGTTCAGGCCGCAATGGCCAGCGGGTGGCGCGTCACTTCCGCCATCGCCATGCCGCCATTCAGTTGCCATGCAGCGCCGTGGCCGAGGCGGCGTAAACAGGCGCTGGCGCGCGCGCTGCGGTTGCCGCTGCGGCAGAAAAAGACCAGTGGGCGCTGCGGCTGCTGCAGCCACGCGGCCACTTGCCCGGCCAGGCGGCTCAGCGGTACGCTGCGCACTTCGCAGCCCTCGAACACCGTGCCGACGCACGCCGCGTGTTCATACGCTTCGCGCACGTCGACGAGGATGGCGTCGGGATGCTGGCGCAAGAAGGCGGGCAAAGCGGCCGCGTCGAGCTGCAGTTCGGCGGCCGGCACGCTACCGTCCTGCACCGTGCGCGCGGTATCGCAAATACTGCCATCGTCGCCTGACGCGCACAGCACGGTGTCTTGCGTCAGCAGCGCCGCATCCAGCAAAGGTGCCAGTGCTTCGGGCGCCAGGGCGCCGATGAAGGCGAAGCGTTGCTCCAGCAGGTACACATGGGTTTCGCCGCACTCGATGCGACGCAAACGCTGCTGACCCAGCGCCAGCTCACCGTCGATATCGACGCGGCCGACTTGTTCGATCTCGAGCTCCTGCAGCAAGGCCAGGCGCGCCACGCCATGGTCGGCTGGCGCCGCCGTGTGCACGATGGCGCGCAAGGCCAGGTGCTGGCAGCGGATGAAGGCGGCCAGGCGCGGCACGAGCGCGGCGACGGGATCGATGACGACACAACTGGCGCTGGCAAGGTCGCTGAGCAGCCAGGTGCACTGGCCATCGATGCTCAGCTGGACTACGCCGTCCTGCGGCGATGGCGCCAGTGCCGATGGCAACAGGCAGCTGCTGCGCAGCGCTTCACCGCAGCGTTCGATGCGCGCGCAGGCGGCGGTAATGGTCGCCGCGTCGATCAGGGGGCCGAACGATAAACGGATGGCCGAGCTGGCGCGCCATTGCGGCACGTGCATCGCTTCCAGGACATAGCTGGGGAGCGCTTTGGCGGCGGAACAGGCGCTGCCCGAGCTGACGCGCACGCGCGCCGCGTCAAACAGGTCCAGCAGCTCTTTCGAGGACAGGCCTGGCACGGAAAAATTGAGCGTCGTCGGCAAGGACAGGTCGAACGGCATATTGAAGACGATGCCGGGGAAAGCGCGCTCCAGGCTGGCCACCAGCTGCGCGCGGAACGCGGCCAGGTCGGCGTCGCTGCGGAAGGTCTTGCCGTCGTCGAGCGCGCCCAGCACGGCGCCCAGCGCGGCGATGCCGGCCATGTTTTCCGTGCCCGAGCGCAGGCCCGCCTCCTGGCCGCCGCCCATCATCAGGGGCGTAAACGGGGCGCCGGCGCGCACGTACAGCATGCCGATGCCCTTGGGCGCGTACAGCTTGTGGCCGGAAAACGGCGCGTAATCGATGCGCGTGGCGGCCAGGTTCAGTTTCAGCTTGCCCAGCGCCTGCACGCAATCGACCATCCAGTAGGCATCGGCACCGCGTTCCTGCAGCAGGTGGGCGATGCCGGACAAATCGCTGACGACGCCCGTTTCATTATTCGCCGCCATCGTGCACAGCATGGCCGCGTCGCCGATCAGCGCACCGAGCGCCTGCAAATCGTGGCGCCCCTGCGCATCGACGGGCAGCTTGCGCACTTCCAGGTTCAGGCCCAGCAGCCGATTCCAGTGCGCCAGGCTTTCCGGCACGGCCTTGTGCTCGGTCGCGCCATACAGCAGCAGGCTGCCGATGCGCTTGCCTGCAGCGCGCCGTTCGCGCAACGCACACAGGGCCGACAGCACGGCCGTCTGGATGCCTTCGGTGGCGCCGCTGTTGAACATCAGGCGGCCGTCGCCCACGCCCAGCAAGCGGGCGGCGCGCTGGCGCACGCCATCCATCATGGCCTTGGCCTGCAATCCCGTCGCGTGGGTGCTGCTGGGATTGCCATAGCCCTGCTCCATCGCTTGCCGGGCGGCGGCAACGGCGGCGGGCAGCACGCAAGTGGTGGCATTGCTGTCGAGGTAGATTTCTTTCATGATGGCAGTCTGAGTATTCTATAAAAAGGGCACAGCGCAGGAGGCTGGGATATATGGATAGTCTACCGGCCCGCCTCCGTGAAGATATGCCAAAAAATACTGCAAACGAGGTACGATGCAGCATGTTCATGCCATAAAAACTGGATTAGTAAAATGAATTCACCAAACGCCTCGCTCGACAAATTCGACTGCGCCATCCTCGCAGCCCTGCAGCAGGACGGCACCCTGTCGATCGCCGCCCTCAGCGAGAAGATCGGCCTGTCCAGCACGCCTTGCTGGAAGCGGGTCAAGCGCCTGGAGGAAGACGGCTATATCGAGAGCCGCGTGGCCATCGTCAACCGCCAAAAAGTGGGTTTGCCCGTGACCGTCTTCGTCAGCGTGCGCACGGGACAGCACGATGAAAAATGGCTGCGCCGCTTTGCCGCCGCCGTCATCGTCTTGCCCGAGGTACAGGAATTTCACCGCATGAGCGGCGACATCGACTACCTGCTGAAAGTCGTCACCACCGACATCAAGGGCTACGACACGTTTTATAAAAAGCTCATCAAGGCCGTGCAGCTGACGGGCGTATCGTCCGCCTTTTCCATGGAGCAAATCAAGTGCAGCACGGAATTGCCTCTGGAATTGATCGCCCACGGCTTGCCTGCCTGAGGTGATCGCGCGTTGCTGCAATGCAACATAAATGAATGAAAAGCAGCAATGGCGCGATGGAAGGCGCAGTGCGGCCGGTATACTGTCTGCTCGCCTGCCCGCTTTTCTGCTCATTCTGCAGGCCATCCTCCAAGGTCTTCCATGTCTCTGCTCCGCCGCCTCTCCATCCAGAAAAAACTCCTGTTCAGCATGGGCTTGTGCCTGCTGCTCTTCATGGCGATCTCGTCTTTCCTCAGCGTGCGCATGAGCAGCGATTACGTGCGCGAGCGCGTCGTCAGCCAGGAGTTGCCGGCGCAAGTGGGCGAGATCCGCAACGACGTGCTGCGCCAGATCAGCCAGCCCCTGTCCGTGGTGCAGACCATGGCCAATGATGTCTACCTGCAAGACTGGGAAGACGCGGGCTTGCCCGACAACGGCATCGCCACCTTCCAGCGCTACGCCACCGTGGTCAAGGAAAAAAACAAGGCCGCCTCGATCAACTGGGCCTCGGCCAGCACGGGCAAGTATTTCACCACGGAAGGCTTGCTGCGTACCCTGGACAAGAGCCAGGCGGCAGACCAGTGGTTTTATGGCTTGCTGGCCGGCGAGAAGGCCTACACGCTCGACATCGACAAGGCGGAAAACTCCAGCGACCTGATGCTGTACCTGAATGCGCGCGGCCAGACGGCGAGCGGCAAACAGATTGCGGCCGGCCTGGGCCTGTCCATCAATGCGCTGGCCGACACCATCCGCAGCTACAAGATCGGCCAGACGGGCCATGTCTACCTGGCGCGCGCGAATGGCGTGCTGCTGGTGCACCGCGACACGGCCTTGGCCGACGGCAAGCATGCACTCAAGGATTTGCCCGGCTTTAGCGATACCCTGAGCCAGAGCCTATTGACTGGCAAAAAATACGCGTATGCCATCTACGATGCGCCTGCCGGACGCCAGTTCGTCGCCGCCTCCTTCGTGCCGGAATTGAATCTGTACGTGATGGCCGAAGTGCCGGAAGCGGAAGTGCTGGGCAACGTCACGCGTTCGGCCCTGATCGCCGCCCTGATCACCGGCCTCGTCGGTGGCGGCATCGCCCTGTGCATCATTTATGTCATCAGCCGCGCCATCGCCGCTCCCGTCGCGCGCGCGGCCGACATGCTCAGCGAGATCGCCAGCGGCAATGGCGACCTGAGCCGCCGCATGCCCGTCGAATCGGAAGACGAGGTCGGCGCGCTGGCCGCCGCCTTCAACCGCTTCGTCGCATCGCTGAACGTGACGATACGCGAAGTTCGCGACAGTACGGGCTCCATTGCCAGCGCATCGAGCCAGATCGCATCGGGCAACCTGGACCTGTCGGCGCGCACGGAAGCCCAGGCGTCGAGCCTGGAAGAGACGGCGGCGGCCATGGAAGAACTGACGTCGACCGTGAAACAAAACGCGGACAACGCGCGCCAGGCCAATCAGCTGGTGGTGTCGGCGTCTAGCCACGCCGTCAAGGGCGGTGAAGTGGTGGGACAAGTCGTGCAGACGATGGGGGCGATCACGGACAGTTCACGCAAGATCGCGGACATTATCGGCGTGATCGACGGCATTGCCTTTCAAACCAATATTCTCGCACTGAATGCGGCCGTCGAGGCGGCCCGCGCGGGCGAACAGGGCCGCGGCTTTGCCGTGGTGGCCACCGAGGTGCGCAACCTGGCGCAGCGCTCGGCGGCGGCGGCCAAGGAAATCAAGGACTTGATCGTCGACTCGGGCAGCAAGGTGGAAGCGGGCAGCAAGCTGGTCGACTCGGCCGGCGCCACCATGCAGGACATCGTCCGTGCAAAGGGTGGCCGACCTGATGGGAGAAATCGCTTCGGCCAGCCAGGAGCAAAGCCAGGGCATCGCGCAAGTCAACGCCACCGTGACGCAGATGGACGACGCCACCCAGCAAAACGCGGCCCTGGTGGAAGAAGCGGCGGCGGCCGCCCAGTCCCTGCAGGATCAGGCGGGCCGGCTGGCGCAGGTGGTCAGCGTCTTCAAGCTGGAAGAATCCGGGCATGCGGCGCAGCCCCAGTCCCAGCAGCCGGCGCGCAAGCCCATGCTGCCCACGCCGTCGCGCACGGCAGCACCGGCCAGCGATGCGTGGGAAGAGTTTTAAAGGGGTTTAGGGGGTTTGAAAACGCTTAAATCGCCGGCGCTTTCACGCTGGCCGCTTGCTTGAAGAAATCATAAATGCCGCTCTCGCTCATGCGGCGGGCATTCGCCAGTTCGCCGCCCTTGGTGGCGTACAGCACTTGGTTGTTGTCGCTTGATACGAGCACGGCAGCCGGGATGCCTTTCTTGAGCGGATTGCCATAGGCTTGCGCTACGTCCAAGTTATGGTCGAAGTTACCCACGTCGACCTTGACGACCTTGAACTGCTGCTGCATCAACTCCGCGTTCTTGCCTTCCTTCAATGCCTTGTCGAGCGCGCGGCAATCCTCGCACCAGTTGGCGCCAAAGATCAGCAAGACAGGCACGTGCGCCGCCTTCGCTTCGGCCAGCGCGCGGGCCACGTCGCCCTTGGCGTCGGCCGCCGCGTTGTACGGCAAGTGCGGGGTGGCGACGGGGTTGGCCGGTGTCGGTGCGGCGGCAACGGCGGTGCCGGCAAGCAGCAGGCTGGCAAGGAAAATGGAAAGGCGCATGCGGGCTCCTGAGAGAAATCGTAAGGCCTGCTGAACAGCTGCCAGCGGGCATGATTGTCTAGAATATGCCTGCTTGTGGGAAATATCCACCATTTAATTGCACTGTGCTTATGCGGAAAACGTATAAGCAACACCAAGGAGTAGCCGCTTGAGCATGCCAGATACCCTGCCCCCAACCTTGTCCGGCGCCGCGCGCATGCTGCGCAGCGCCTATCCCGCTGGCATTCCCGACTCGGCGTATTTCGCCGTATTGGCCCTGCTGTATGAACACTTTTCCGACCGCAACCTGGCCGAGCTGATGGCCGCTGTCACGCACAAGGATACGGCGACGGTCCTCAATGACATCTATGCCTGCGCCAGCAGCAAGCCGGCGCAGTCCACCGTCGCGGCCGCCAGGAACTTGCTGACGCAACACGGCTTGCAAGCGGTCTGCGCCGAAGATTGATGCCCACAGGCAGCAAAATGGAACGCATGGGATAATATGGGGCTCACACTGAGCAATGCGGCCCGAACGCGCCCTCCCCATGACGACTTCTTTCCTGGCACGCTGGCTGCCGCAACCGAACAACGGCAGCCGCCGCGAACAATTGCGCGCCTGCGCGGGCGCCATCTGCGGCTTGCTGCTGACGGGCCTGATCTGCCATTTCCTGCTGGCTCCAGATAGCGCCAGCGTCTACCTGATCGCGCCCATGGGCGCCTCGGCCGTGTTGCTGTTTTGCCTGCCGGCCAGCCCGCTGGCGCAACCGTGGTCCGTGGTGGGCGGCAATGTGGTGTCCGGCCTAGTCGGCATGGCCTGCGTCAAATGGATGGGGCCCAGCGTGGGCGTGGCGGCGCTGGCCGCCTGCCTGGCCATCGGCGCCATGTTTGCCCTGCGCTGTTTGCATCCGCCGGGCGGCGCCGTGGCGCTCACCACGGTCGTCGGCGGCGCCAGCGTGCATGCGGCCGGCTTTGAATTCGTCTTCATCACCGTGCTGTTCAATTCCGCCGTGCTGGTCGCCTGCGCCGTGCTGTACAACAACCTGACGGGACGCCGCTACCCGCACATCCAGCAACTGGTCGCGCCGCATCCGCACGATACCAAGGATGACGTGCCCAGCAACCGCCTGGGCTTTTCGCCCGATGACCTCGATGCCGTCCTGCGCCAGCACAGCGAAGTACTCGACATCAGCCGCGACGATTTGCAAGCGATCTTCCTGCAAACGGAAATGCGCGCCTACCAGCGCCGCTTCGGCGTCGTCACCTGCGCCGACATCATGTCGAAAGACGTACTCAGCGTGGAATTCGGCACGCCGCTCGATGTTGCCTGGCGCACCATGCGCGAGCATCAGGTAGGCGCGCTGCCCGTGCTGAACCGGGCGCGCCGCGTCGTCGGCATCATCACGCAGACGGACTTCCTGCGCCATGGCGGCCTCGACGATTACCAGGGCATGCGCCAGCGCCTGCGCAGCTTGCTGCAACGCAGCGGCCTGTCCCACAGCGACAAGCCGGAAGTGGTGGGCCAGCTGATGACGCCGTCGCCGCACACGGCCCGCCTGGGCACGCCCATCATTGATCTGGTTCCCCTGATGGCCGACGCCGGCTATCACCATATTCCCATCCTCGACGACGAAGAGCGCCTGGCCGGCATCATCAGCCAGTCCGACCTGATGGCGGCCCTGTACGAAAGCCGCTTTGCCGAGGCGGCCGCATGACGCCGTTCCAGGCACTGCTGACGGGTCCCGATGGCGGCTCCGCCGGCACGGCCGTCAGCGCGCATTTTTTCGGCAGCCAGCTGGCCATCGACGCGCCCGGCCATGGTGTCGACGTGGCACAGCTGGTCGTCAGCGTGGGCGGCGTCGACGGCCCGGAACTGTTCCTGAACTGGCTCGACGCGCAAGGACGGCAAGCGTCGCTCAAGCCGCTGACGGCTAGCGACATCGCCATCGTCTTGCGCGAAGCGCCAGCCGCGCTGCAGCCGCAACTGCAGCACCTGTGGGGCGAACGCCAGCGCAATCGGCGGCAAGTGTCGGGCTGGCTGGCCGGTTTGACGGGCGCGGCCGTCGTCGCGACCGCCCTGCTGTGGTGGCAAGGCGGCCATGCCATCGGCGCGCTGGCAGGATTAATCCCTTTGTCGACGGAAAAACAGCTGGGCGAACTGGCCCTGTCGCAAGTGCGCGCGCAAGGCGGCATCAGCGAAAGCGGCGTGACGCAGCAGACGGTGCAGGAGATCGGCCGCAAGCTGACGGCTGGCTCGCGCTACCAGTACCGCTGGCTGATCAAGAACGACGACACGGTCAACGCGTTTGCCATGCCCGGCGGCATCATCGTCGTGCATACGGGCTTGCTGCGCCAGGCCGCCGACCCGGACGAACTGGCCGGCGTGCTCGCGCATGAAGTGCAGCACGTGGAACAGCGTCATTCGCTGCGGCAAATGATCAGCAGCCTGGGCTGGGGCGCCCTCGTGGGCGTGACCATCGGCGACATCAGCGCCGTGGCCGCCATGCTGGCGCACCAGGCCGGCACCCTGTATTTCAGCCGCGACATGGAAGAAGAGGCGGACCGCCTCGGCTTGCTCACCTTGCAGCGCGCACATATCCGCCCTGATGGCATGCTCAGCTTTTTCCAGAAGCTCGATGACAAGGACAAGGCCAAGATGCCAGGCTGGATTTCCTCGCACCCGCAAACGGCGGCGCGCGCGCAGCAAATTCGCAGCCTGATCGCCGCCACGCCGTGCCCTGCCTGTCTTCCCCTGACCAGCAGCCACTGGCAAGCCATGAAAGCGGCCCTGCCGCCTACGGCAAAATAGCAACATTCCCCTCGTACAATTTATCCAAACGTACTGTGCAATGGCGTATGCTTACGCCCCGGCTGCTCGATCGCGACCGGCCACCCCGACCCACAACGCCTCCGTTCATACCCTCCTTACAAAGGACATCGCGCATGAAGCATCGTTTTGCCGCCGGCACCCTCGGCACCCTGGCCATCTCTCTGTTGCTCGCCTACGCGCCCATGGCGCAAGCGGCCCAGCCCGCTGCCAAAACAGCCGTCCCGCCCGCCGTCAGCGCGCCAAAAGCAAAGCAACAGCTACAAGTGCTGGCCGACACATATTACGATGCACAGGCCCGTTTCGAGCCGATCAATGCCACCGAAAGCGGCGACAACCGTTTTGACGACCAGCTCGGCTCAGCCATCGTGCCCGCAGCGCGCGCAAAACAGTTCGCACTGTACCGCCAGTACCAGAAGACCCTGCGCAGCATTGCCCGCGCGCAGCTGTCGCACCAGGACCAGATCAACTATGACATTCTCGACTATGAACTGGCCACGGCCCTGAGCTTCGAGCGCTTCCCGGAATACCTGCTGCCATTGAACCAGATGGACAGCATGCCCGTCACCCTCGCCAATTATGCGGGCGGCGAGGCATCGCAGCCTTTGACCACGGTCAAGGAGTATGACGCTTACCTGAGCCGTATCGGCCAGTTGCCGGGCTGGATAGACCAGGCCATCGCCAACATGAAGGTCGGCATGCAAAAGGGCATCGTGCTGCCGAAGGCGCTGACGGAATCGGCCCTGCCGCAATTCAAGAAGCTCGTCAGCGCCACGCCGCAGGACAGCGTCTATTACACGCCCATCAAGAACTTGCCGGCCAGCTTTTCCGACGCGGACAAGGCGCGCCTGACGCAAACCTATACCGTCATCATCGAAGCCAAGCTGATGCCCGCGCTGCAGCGCCTGTCCACCTTCATGGAACGCGATTACCTGCCGGCCGGCCGCGCGAGCAGCGGCTGGAGCGCCCTGCCCGATGGCGCGGCCTGGTATCAGGCGCGCGTGGCCAGCAGCACCACCACGGATTTGAAACCGGAGCAGATCCACGCCATTGGCTTGAAGGAAGTGGCGCGCATCCAGGAACAATACGCGATCGTCGGCCCGAAGATGGGCTACAACGGCCCGGCCGCCGGCTTGCCCGTGTGGGTGTCGGAACAGGCGAAATACCGCCCGTTCAAGACGGAACAGGAAGTGCTCGACGTCTACCGCAAGCTGAACGTGCTGCTCGACAGCAAATTGCCCGCCCTGTTCACCCTGGTGCCGAAAGCGCCGCTGGACTTGCGTCTGGAACCTGAACTGAGCCGCGACACGGCCGCCGACCACTACACGGCGCCGGCCGCCGACGGTTCGCGCCCGGGCGTGTTCTGGTCCGTCGTCACCGATCCGAAACTGTATGGCGACACGGGCATGACCACCCTGTTCCTGCACGAAGGTAAACCTGGCCACCATTTCCACCTGGCGCTGGTGCAAGAGATGGACTTGCCGAACTTCCGCCGCTTCGGCGGCAATAATGCCTTCACGGAAGGCTGGGCCATGTATGCGGAAACCCTGGGCAAGGAAATGGGGCTGTTCGAGGATCCGGCCCAGTATTTCGGCCATTTGAACGACGAGATGCTGCGCGCCGTGCGCCTGGTGGTCGACACGGGATTGCACACCAAGGGCTGGACGCGCGAGCAGACGATCAAGTATATGCGCGACACGCTCGGCTATGACGCCGTGGCGAAAAGCGAGACGGAACGCTACATGGCCTGGCCGGGCCAGGCGCTGGGCTACAAGATCGGTTCCCTGAAGATCGTCGAACTGCGCCAGCGCGCGCAGCAAGCCTTGGGCGACAAGTTCAGCCTGCCGAAGTTCCACGAAGTGGTACTCGGCGACGGCACCCTGCCCCTGAAACTGCTGGAAGCCAAGGTCGACCGGTGGATCGCGCAGCAGAAGTAAACTAGCCCACTCCTGTGAGAACGGCAGCGCCAAGCGGGGCTGCCGTTTTTTTTCGTGCCGATATTTGATCTGGCGCAGATATCTTCACAAAACAGCGCATCGCGCGCACGCCTGCCGGAACGCGTACCAGATCATGCTGCCTAATTCCCATACACAGAAGGGAGGCAGCATGCCAAACGAAGACATCAGCGATGGCGCCACGGCGCGTCCGCCAACATGGCGGCAGCAGTCAGAGATACCAGCGGAAACATCCGGCTCGTCCGGGAATGGGCACGACGCCATTCTTCACTACACGAGCGCGCGCGGTCAGTCCGATACACGGCCACAGCGGCACATTCCCGACGATACCCCGCGCGGCAACCATGCCCTGATCGCGGCACTTGGCTGGCTCAGCATCGGCCTGGGCCTGGCCCAGCTGGTGGCGCCGCGCGGGCTGGCGCGGGCCAGCGGCTTGCGTGGCGTCTCATCTTTATGGATACGCGCCATCGGCCTGCGCGAAATGGCCTGCGGCGTGGCCTTGCTGCGCGGAGAAAGCAGGCCGGCATGGCGCTGGTCGCGCATCGCCGGCGACGCCATGGATCTGTCTCTGCTGGGCGTGGCCATGGCCAGCCGGCGCCATGCGCGCACACGCCTGGCGGCGACGGCAGCCGTGGTGGCAGGCGTGACGGCCATCGACTATATCGCCAGCGCACAACTGGCGCCGCGCAAGCTGAGCGAATTGCCCGCACCCGGCGAAGAGGGGCTGGCGCTGCAAAAGAGCGTCATCGTCAACCGTTCCGCCGACGATTGCTACCACGCCTGGCGCGACCTGGAAAACCTGCCCCGCTTCATGCCGGGCCTGCAGTCGGTACAGGTGATCGATGCGCGCCGCTCGCGCTGGCACAGTGTCGAAGGCGAGTGGATAGGCGAACTGACAGACGAGCGTCCAGGCCAGGGCATGCGCTGGCGCGCGGCGGAAAACCATGCGGAAACGGGCGCGCTGGAACTGTCGCCCGCACCGGACGGGCAAGGCACCGTGGTGACCATGCAACTGCACATGCAGGCGCCGGTAGGCAAGGTGGGCGCGGCCGTAGCCGGCCTGTTCAGCCAGGCGCCCGCCTACCAGATCGAGACCACCCTGCGCCGCTTCAAGCAGTGGATGGAAACTGGCGAGGTCAGCACCACCGAGGGCCAGCCATCGGGCAAGCGCAGCTTCAAGGCACGGCTACTGAGCAAGGCTGGCAACAAGGCAAATGCTGCAGGTACGCAAACGAATGGAGGTGTGTCATGAAAGCCAATTGCTGGCACGGCAAGCGCGACGTACGGATCGAACACGTGCCCGATCCCGCCATCCTCAATCCCGGCGACGCCATCATCAAAGTCAGTTCCACGGCCATCTGCGGCTCCGACCTGCACCTCTACAATGGCGTCGTGCCCACCATGGAGCAAGGCGATATCCTCGGCCATGAGTTCATGGGCGAAGTGGTGGAAACGGGCTCCGCGGTACGCAAGCTCAAGGTGGGAGATCGGGTGGTGGTGCCGTTTCCCATTGCCTGCGGGCGCTGCTTCTTTTGCGAACAACAGCTGTACTCGGTGTGCGAGAATTCCAATCCGAACGCCTACATGGCGGAAAAGATGTGGGGTCATTCGGGCGCGGGCATCTTTGGCTATTCCCACCTGACGGGCGGCTATGCGGGCGGCCAGGCCGAATATGTGCGCGTGCCGTTTGCCGACGTCGGCCCCATCAAGGTGCCGGACGAGCTCAAGGATGAACAGGTACTGTTTCTCTCGGACATACTGCCGACCGGCTACATGGCGGCCGAAGCCTGCGGCATCGCGCCGGGTCAGGTGGTGGCCGTATGGGGTTGCGGCCCCGTGGGGCAGTTCGCCATCCAGAGCGCCTTCCTGCTCGGCGCCGAGCGCGTCATCGCCATCGACCACTACCCGGAACGCCTGCGCATGGCGCGCGAACTGTCCGGTGCGGAAACCCTGCATTTCGATGCCGTGGACGTGCCCGACGCCCTGCGGGAAATGACGGGAGGACGGGGACCCGATGCCTGCATCGATGCCGTCGGCATGGAAGCGCACGGTTCCGGCATCAGCTATATCTATGACCGCCTCAAGCAGACGATGAAACTGGAATCGGATCGTCCCACGGCCCTGCGCGAAGCGTTGATGGCGTGCCGCAACGGCGGCGTCGTCTCGGTGCCAGGGGTGTATGGCGGCTTCAGCGACAAGATCCCGTTTGGCTCCATCATGAACCGTTCCTTGACCATCAAGACGGGGCAGACACACGTGCAGCGCTACATGCAGCCGCTGTTGGAACGGATACAACGGGGCGAGCTCGATCCCGGCGCCATCATTTCCCACCACTTGACCCTGGACGAAGCTCCGCACGGCTACGAGATCTTCCAGAAGAAACAGGAGCAATGCATCAAGGTGGTATTGCATCCCGGCCCTTGACCTGCGCTGGCAGGCAACGTGGCCGGATCAGATGAGCAGTGCGTATTTCAGACGAGCAGCGCGGCGCTCATCGAGCGCACTTCCTCGGCCGATTCGGCCAGGATGCTTTGCAGGGTGTCGTTGTCGATAATGAAATCGATGACGGAATCGGAAGGCGTGAGCATTTCCACGTACGTCACCTGCAAGGGCGACTGCACGGGCGACAGTTGCTTGGCCAATAACAAGGTGTCGAGCAGGGAGTCGGGCGGGATGGACAGCAAGCCATCGCGCAAGCCTTCGATGGCTTCGCTCACGGCCAGCGGGATCAAGAGCTTCTTCATGACTTCGCGGGAAATGATTTCTTCTGCCGACTCCATCCAGTGATCCGCATCGTCGTCGAGCAGACCGGGGAATTCGTCGGCGCGCGACAACAGGTAAAAACCGCCCACCTCATGCACGATGCCGGCGAACAGCGCCGTGTCGGCATCGACGTGCGTCACGCGACGGGCAAGCACGTGGGCCAGTGCCGCCACATGGGCCGTGTGTTCCCACAGTTGGGTCGCCTTCTGGCGCAGGACGGGGTCGATGATCTTGCTGCCGAACTGGCGCACCACCATGGCCGCCACCAGCGCGTACAGATTGCGGTAACCCATGCGCATCACGGCGGCGCGCACGCTGGTCACGGGTGCGGCATCGCCGCGGCTGTACACGGCCGAGTTGGCCAGCGCGACCGTGCGCGCCGCCAGCAAGGGCTCGGCCAATACCAGCTTGATCGCATGGTCGATGTGGCAGTCCGGCTCAGCCAGGGCCAATTGCAATTGCAGTGCGGAATTCACACTCGTGGGAAACGTTAATTCTCCACGCACTGCCTGGGAAACAATTAAACCGAAAGCCTGTAGTTTGTTCATCATACGATCAATCCGCCTCAGATATTATTCTGGCCAACAATTTCAAGCATCAGAAATTGAATGCCAGGCCCGGCCTTTAGAATACAGATGGCATGTCATTCGCTTGTAATGAAGCATCAGGTAATGCCAGCACATGCAATAGCGATTCATCGCCGATGACAAACAGCTTCGGCTGCTGTAATACCTGCAGCAGAAACGGCTGGCCTTCGCGCAGCCGCCGGCGATAATCGGCCAGCGTATATAGGTTGGGATTGATTTTACGCCGTAAGGTTCGCTCGGCCGGGGCCAATCCCGTCAACAGATCGCCATAATTGGCTTCTTCGCCCACCAGCAGCAAATCGATGGCGCTGCCAGGCATGTCCTGTCCCTTCGCCGTGGCGCCCGACACGAAGGCCAGATGCAACTGGGCACGCAAGGGCGCCAAGGTCATGCTGAGGACGCCGACGATGCCGAAGGTTTTCTGCACCAGTCCGCTCAACTCCGGATACACGAGGCTTTCCTTGTTAGGCCAGAAACGCCGCACGTTGCCGATCCGCTCCGACGTGATCAGCCCTGACTCATGCAGCCGGCGCAGTTCCCGCTGCGCCGACGCGCTGCCCAGTCCCGTCAAGCGCATGATCTCGTTCAAGTGAAAACCTTCATTCACGCGAACAAAGAGCAAACCCAGCAGTTTCTGCTGGGCCGGAGTAAACAGGGCTTGGGCAATCATGCGCCAAATCTTAGCATGAATGAACTGGAAACTGGCGTGGCGAAGGCAATTGAGCGCGACGCCACAACAACGCAGTGTTGCGCCGTCATCGGCAACTGGGCGAGCCCATGCGCAACGCATGGCGATGACACAGCGACCGGCAGTTTGCAGATACATTCCTTGTGAGCGCTCACTTCAGTTTCGCTGGCGAGCCGGTCAGATATCCCGGTCTATCGCGACCGCCGGCCTGACGCAACGCATCACCAGATCTAGCCCATCAATTCAAACATGCACGACACAACAGTAACTCGGCCATATTTATTCAAAAACCGAGCAGGATGAATATAGGCATATAGGTTTGATTTTAATCTCAGCTATTAATAACAGCATGACTGAGCAGGATTTTCAATGCCTGGTTTACTCTTCATTTACTCAGATTGTCAATAAAAATACCAGGCATGAATAGGCAATATCCGATAATCGCATCCTTATCAATACATCGCATAAATGATCATCTATGGTGGAGATACTGCCGGATATAGACGGAACATCATGATTATCGCGTTCCAATCTGATTTGTATATGTGTACTAGTTAATGCGCTCAGGCATAAAAAAACGGCACCCGAAGGTACCGTTCTTGTCAGCTAGCAGCGTAGATTACGCTTCGTCGCGGTGGTGTTGCTGGGTTTCGATGGCCAGCAAATCTTCGGCGGTTTCACCGGCGAGGGTGGCTTTATCGAGCAGCAGTGGGGCTTGATGCTCTTCCACTTCCCATGCTTCTTTCCACTTTGCATGTGCGGTGGAGGCAACAGTAACGGCCATAAAAAAACGGCACCCGAAGGTGCCGTTTTTTGTCAGCTAGCAGCGTAGATTACGCTTCGTCGCCGTGGTGTTGCTGGGTTTCGATGTCCTGCAGCGCTTCGGCAGCTTCGCCAGCCATCGAGGCTTTCTCGGCCAGCAGCAGTGCTTGACGCTCTTCCACTTCCCACGCTTCTTTCTCTTTGCGTGCGCGGTGGAAGGCCAGGCCCGTACCGCCAGGAATCAGGCGGCCGACGATGACGTTCTCTTTCAGGCCGCGCAGACCATCGCGCTTGCCCATGATCGCCGCTTCGGTCAGCACGCGGGTGGTTTCCTGGAACGATGCCGCCGAGATGAACGAATCGGTCGACAGCGATGCCTTGGTAATACCCAACAAGACGTTTTCGTAGGTCGCTGGAATCTTGTTCTCAACGGCCATGCGATCGTTCTCGTCCAGCAGTTCCGAACGCTCTACCTGCTCGCCAACGATGTAGTTGGTGTCGCCGGCATTGACGATCTGCACACGGCGCAGCATCTGACGCACGATCACTTCGATGTGCTTGTCATTGATCTTCACGCCTTGCAGACGGTACACGTCTTGCACTTCGTCAACGATGTAACGTGCCAGCGCTTCGATACCCAGCAGGCGCAGGATGTCTTGCGGATCGGCCGGGCCGTCCACGATCATCTCGCCCTTGTTCACGACTTGGCCGTCATGCACCAGCACTTGTTTGTCCTTGGTGATCAAGAACTCATGCTTGTTGCCGTCCATGTCCGTGATTTCCAGACGCTGCTTGCCCTTGGTTTCTTTACCGAACGCAACCGTACCCGTGACTTCCGCCAGCATACCGGCATCTTTCGGCGAGCGCGCTTCGAACAGTTCCGCAACGCGTGGCAGACCACCGGTAATATCGCGTGTTTTTTGCGATTCGGTCGGGATACGTGCCAGCACTTCACCAACCGATACCTGTTGACCGTCCTTGACCATGATCAGCGCGCCGACCTGGAAGCCGATCGCCACCGAGTGTTCGGTGCCGGCGATCTTGACTTCTTCGTTCGCGTCGTTGATCAGCTTGACTTGCGGACGCAACGTTTTCGTCAACGAACCGCGACGTTTCGCATCGATCGCCACCAGGGTGGACAGACCGGTCACTTCGTCGACCTGACGGGCAACGGTGACGCCTTCTTCGACGTTCTCGAAACGCACCTGACCGGCGTATTCGGTAATGATCGGACGGGTCAGCGGATCCCACGTTGCCAGGGCCGTACCGGCCTTGATGACCATGCCGTCCTTGACGATCAGGGTCGCACCGTACGGTACTTTATGACGCTCACGCTCACGGCCATGGTCGTCGGTAATCAGCACTTCGCCGGAACGGGAAATGACGATTTGCGCGCCCTTGCCGTTCGTCACGTAACGCATGGTTGCCGTGAAGCGGATGGTACCGTTCGACTTGGCTTCCACCGACGATGCCACTGCTGCACGCGAAGCCGCACCACCAATGTGGAACGTACGCATGGTCAGCTGGGTACCAGGCTCACCAATCGACTGCGCAGCCACCACACCGACGGCTTCGCCGGCGTTGACCAGCATGCCGCGGCCCAGGTCGCGGCCATAGCACTTGGCGCACAGGCCGAAGCGCGTGTCGCAAGTCAGTGGCGTGCGAACCTTGACTTCATCGATGGACAGACGCTCGATCTCTTCGACCATGTCTTCGTCCATCAAGGTGCCGGCTTCGTACAGCGTTTCCTGGGTTTCAGGATTGACGACGTCATGCACCACCACGCGGCCGAGGATACGGTCACGCAACGGTTCGATGACTTCACCACCTTCGACCAGTGCCTTCATGACGGCGCCGTTCATGGTGCCGCAATCGTCCTCGATCAC
This sequence comes from Janthinobacterium lividum, assembly GCF_011601275.1. Taxonomy (GTDB): domain Bacteria; phylum Pseudomonadota; class Gammaproteobacteria; order Burkholderiales; family Burkholderiaceae_D; genus Janthinobacterium; species Janthinobacterium lividum_E. The sequence goes on from NZ_JAAOLY010000001.1 coordinate 142,381, forward strand.
CACCAAGTCTTGCGTCACGTCAACCAGACGACGCGTCAGGTAACCGGAGTTAGCCGTTTTCAGCGCCGTATCGGCCAGACCTTTACGAGCGCCGTGGGTCGAAATGAAGTACTGCAAAACGTTCAGACCTTCGCGGAAGTTCGCGGTAATCGGCGTTTCGATAATCGAGCCATCCGGTTTGGCCATCAGACCACGCATACCGGCCAACTGGCGAATCTGGGCTGCGGAACCGCGCGCGCCGGAGTCGGCCATCATGTAAATGGCGTTGAACGATTCTTGCGTCGACTTGGTGCCGTCGCGGCGGATCACGTCTTCGACTTTGAGCTGGTCCATCATGGCCTTGCCGACTTCATCCGAGGTTTTGCCCCAGATATCGACTACCTTGTTGTAACGCTCGCCGGCGGTCACGAGACCCGAGGCGTATTGCTGTTCGATCTGCTTGACTTCCGATTCGGCCGTCGCGATCAGGGTGACTTTTTGAGGCGGTACCAGCATGTCGTCGACGCAGATCGAGATACCGGCGCGTGTCGCCAGGCGGAAACCCGATTGCATCAGTTTATCTGCGAACACCACGGTGGCGCGCAGGCCGCACTTGCGGAACGACGTGTTGATCAGCTTGGAAATTTCTTTCTTTTTCAGCGCGCGGTTCAAGACGGAGAACGGCAGGCCTTTAGGCAGAATTTCCGACAGGATCGCACGGCCGATCGTCGTTTCGTAACGCGTTACCGTTTTCTCGAATTCGCCCGTTTCGGCGTTTTTCGGGTATTCGGTAATACGCACGGTGACGCGGGTCGTCAGTTCGACTTCCTTGTTGTCGTAGGCGCGGATCACTTCCGACACGTCAGGGAACATCATCCCTTCGTTCTTCGCATTGATCGCTTCGCGGGTCGCGTAGTACAGACCCAACACGATATCCTGGGAAGGAACGATCGATGGTTCGCCGTTCGATGGGAACAGGATGTTGTTCGATGCCAGCATCAAAGTGCGTGCTTCCATCTGCGCTTCGATCGACAGAGGAACGTGGACCGCCATTTGGTCACCGTCAAAGTCGGCGTTGAATGCGGCGCAGACGAGCGGGTGCAGCTGGATGGCCTTGCCTTCAATCAGGACTGGCTCGAACGCCTGGATACCCAGACGGTGCAACGTCGGTGCGCGGTTCAACATGATCGGATGTTCACGGATCACGTCTTCCAGGATGTCCCACACGACCGGCTCTTGAATCTCGACCAGCTTTTTGGCGGCCTTGATCGTGGTTGCCAGACCCATCAGTTCCAGTTTATTGAAAATGAATGGTTTGAACAGTTCCAGCGCCATCAGTTTCGGCAAGCCGCACTGATGCAGTTTCAATTGCGGGCCCACGACGATGACCGAACGACCGGAGTAATCGACGCGTTTGCCCAGCAAGTTTTGACGGAAACGGCCGCCCTTGCCCTTGATCATCTCTGCCAGCGATTTCAGCGGACGCTTGTTGGCGCCGGTCATCGCTTTGCCGCGACGGCCGTTGTCCAGCAGCGAATCGACCGCTTCTTGCAGCATGCGCTTTTCGTTGCGCGTGATGATCTCTGGAGCGCGCAGCTCCATCAGGCGTTTCAGACGGTTGTTACGGTTGATGACGCGGCGATACAGATCGTTCAGATCCGAGGTCGCGAAACGGCCGCCATCCAGCGGTACCAGCGGACGCAGTTCCGGCGGCAGCACTGGCAGCACTTCCATGATCATCCAGTCAGGCTTGATGCCCGAACGTTGGAACGCTTCCAGCACTTTCAGGCGCTTCGCGTATTTCTTGATCTTGGCTTCGGATTTCGATTCCTTCAGTTCCACGCGCAGGGTTTCGGCATCGCGGTGGATGTCGATCGAGCGCAGCAGTTCACGGATACCTTCGGCGCCCATGAAGGCGGTGAAGTCGTCGCCGTACTCTTCGTACTTGGCGGCGTAGTCGTCTTCCGACATGATCTGGCACTTCTTCAGCGGGGTCATGCCTGGATCGGTCACGACGTATGCTTCAAAGTACAGCACGCGTTCGATGTCCCGCAGGGTCATGTCCAGGACCATGCCCAGACGCGACGGCAGCGACTTCAGGAACCAGATGTGCGCGGTCGGCGAGGCCAGCTCGATGTGGCCCATGCGCTCGCGGCGCACCTTGGCCAGGGTGACTTCGACGCCGCACTTTTCGCAGATCACGCCGCGGTGTTTCAGGCGCTTGTACTTGCCGCACAGGCATTCGTAATCCTTGATCGGGCCAAAGATCTTGGCGCAGAACAGGCCGTCGCGCTCAGGCTTGAAGGTACGGTAGTTGATGGTTTCCGGCTTCTTGACTTCGCCGTAGGACCACGAACGGATTTTCTCAGGCGAAGCGAGACCGATCTTGATTGCATCGAAGGTCTCGTTGGTCTGTACTTGCTTGAATAGATCGAGCAGTGCTTTCATGTATCACTCCAGAGGTGATTAAATTTCTATATTCCTGAGACTACATTGCCCGGCGTGGTTTCCCAGCCGGGCTTTGTGTTTCCCAAACCAAATGACGCTTATTGGGTCAATAAGCCTGTCGTTTAGTTGCGTTCGAGGTCGATATCGATACCCAGCGAACGGATTTCCTTGACCAGCACGTTGAACGATTCCGGCATGCCGGCGTCGATCACGTGGTCGCCCTTGACGAGGTTCTCGTACACTTTGGTACGGCCATTCACGTCATCGGACTTGACGGTCAACATCTCTTGCAAGACATACGACGCGCCATACGCTTCCAGTGCCCAGACTTCCATCTCACCGAAACGCTGACCACCGAACTGGGCTTTACCGCCCAGTGGCTGTTGCGTCACCAGCGAGTAAGGACCGGTCGAACGCGCATGCATCTTGTCATCAACCAAGTGATGCAGTTTCAGCATGTGCATGACGCCGACAGTGACCTTGCGCTCGAACGCTTCACCGGTGCGACCGTCATACATGGTCACCTGGTTTTTCGAAGCGGTCATGCCCAGGTTCTTGGCGATGTCGTCCGGATACGCCAGGTCCAGCATGCGGCGGATCTCTTCTTCATTGGCGCCGTCGAACACTGGCGTTGCGAATGGAACACCTTTTTTCAGGTTTTCCGCCAGCTTCATGATCTCTTCGTCGTCGAAGTCGTTCAGATCTTCCGCACGGCCGTTGTCGTTGTAGATCGTCGTCAGGTACTTGCGCACTTGCTCGACCTTGGTTTGCGCCTTCAGCATTTCGCCGATGCGGATACCCAGACCCTTGGCAGCCCAGCCCAGGTGAGTCTCGAGAATCTGACCAACGTTCATCCGCGAAGGAACGCCCAGCGGGTTCAGCACAACGTCGGCTGGCGTGCCGTCGGCCATGTATGGCATGTCTTCCACAGGAACAATACGGGAAACCACACCCTTGTTACCGTGGCGACCTGCCATCTTGTCGCCCGACTGCAGGCGGCGTTTCACGGCCAGATATACCTTGACCATTTTTTGCACGCCCGGTTGCAGCTCATCGCCTTGCGTCAGTTTCTTGCGCTTCTCTTCGAAGGCCAGATCGAACTGGTGACGCTTCTCGTTGATCGATTCCTTGATCGCTTCGAGCGCTACCGCTGCATCGTCGTCCGCAGGGCGGATGTCGAACCAGTGGTATTTATCCAGATCGGCCAGGTAGTCCTTGGTGATCTTGGCGCCTTTGGCCAGCTTTTTAGGGCCGCCGTTGACAACTTTGCCGATCAGCATTTTTTCCAGACGCTGGAAGGCATCGCCTTCAACGATACGCATCTGGTCGTTCAAATCCAGACGGAAGCGTTTCAGTTCGTCATCGATAATTTGCTGGGCACGCTTGTCGCGCACGATGCCTTCACGGGTGAAGACTTGTACGTCGATCACGGTACCGATCATGCCCGAAGGCACGCGCAGCGACGTATCTTTCACGTCCGAGGCTTTTTCGCCGAAAATCGCGCGCAGCAGCTTCTCTTCCGGGGTCAGCTGGGTTTCGCCTTTAGGCGTCACTTTACCAACCAGGGTGTCGCCGGCTTGTACTTCAGCGCCGATGTAGACGATACCGGACTCATCCAGACGTGCCAGCTGATTTTCAGCCAGGTTCGAGATGTCGCGCGTAATTTCTTCCGCGCCCAGTTTCGTGTCACGGGCCACCACCGACAACTCTTCGATGTGAATCGAAGTGTAGCGGTCGTCCTTGACGACGTTTTCCGAGATCAGGATCGAATCTTCGAAGTTCAGACCATTCCATGGCATGAAGGCCACGGTCATGTTCTGGCCCAGCGCCAATTCACCCAGGTCGGTCGATGCGCCGTCGGCGATCACGTCGCGCTTGGCAACACGGTCGCCCACTTGCACGATAGGACGCTGGTTGATGTTGGTGTTCTGGTTCGAACGGGTGTACTTGATCAGGTTGTAGATGTCGACGCCCACTTCACCAGCGGTCGCTTCGTCATCGTTGACGCGAATCACGACACGGCCCGCATCGATGTAATCGACGATACCGCCACGCAGCGCTTGCACGGTGGTGCCCGAGTCGACCGCAACGGTGCGTTCGATACCCGTACCGACCAGCGCTTTTTCCGGACGCAAGCAAGGCACAGCCTGGCGTTGCATGTTGGCGCCCATCAATGCACGGTTCGCATCATCGTGTTCGAGGAACGGAATCAGCGAGGCAGCGACGGAAACGATCTGGCCTGGGGCAACGTCCATGTACTGGATGCGCTCCGGGGAGACCAGGATGGTTTCGCCAGCTTCACGGGCCGAGACCAGTTCATCGGACAGCATGCCGGCGTCGTTGATGGTCGCATTCGCCTGAGCGATGATGTAGCGGCCTTCTTCGATGGCGGACAGGTAGTCGATCTGATCGGTAATCTTGGAGCCTTCGACCTTGCGGTACGGGGTTTCCAGGAAGCCGTATTCATTCAGGCGGGCATACAACGCCAGCGAGTTGATCAGACCAATGTTCGGACCTTCCGGTGTCTCGATCGGGCAGACGCGGCCGTAGTGGGTCGGATGCACGTCGCGCACTTCAAAGCCGGCGCGTTCGCGTGTCAGACCGCCGGGTCCCAGAGCCGATACGCGGCGCTTGTGGGTAATTTCCGACAGAGGATTGGTTTGGTCCATAAACTGCGACAGCTGGGACGAACCGAAGAACTCGCGAATCGCGGCCGAAATCGGCTTCGAGTTGATCAGGTCGTGCGGCATCAGGTTGTCCGCTTCGGCTTGGCCGAGGCGTTCCTTGACGGCGCGCTCAACACGCACCAGGCCGGCGCGGAATTGATTCTCGGCCAGTTCGCCCACGCAACGTACGCGACGGTTACCCAGGTGATCGATATCGTCGACTTCGCCACGGCCATTGCGCAGTTCCACGAGGATCTTAATCACGGCCAGCACGTCTTCGTTCGACAGGGTCATGGCGCCGGTCAGTTCATCGCGGCCAATGCGGCGGTTGAACTTCATGCGGCCCACGGCCGACAGGTCGTAGCGGTCCGAGTTGTAGAACAGGCCATTGAACAGCGCTTCAACGGAGTCTTCCGTTGGCGGTTCGCCTGGACGCATCATGCGGTAGATCGCCACTTTCGCGGCCATCTGGTCGGCGGTATCGTCGATACGCAGGGTTTGCGAGATGTAGGCGCCCTGGTCCAGGTCGTTCGTGTACAAGGTCTGGATTTCGGAAATGTTGGCATCGCGCAAGCGGCCCAACAGATCTTCGGTCAGCTCATCGTTCGCGGAAGCGACGACTTCACCGGTGTCGCCATCGACGATGTTCTTCGCCAATACGCGGCCCAGCAGGTAGTCTTCCGGTACGGAAATGTGCTTGATGCCGGCAGCTTCGATATCACGCACGTGTTTCGCGTTGATACGCTTGTCTTTCAGCACCAGGGTCTTGCCCGACTTGTCGACGATGTCGAAACGCGCCACTTCGCCGCGCAGACGTTCGGCAACAAATTCCATTTCCGCGCCTTCGGAGCGCAGGTTGAAATTGTCGAAGACAAAGAAATTGGCCAGGATTTGCTCATGCGACATGCCGATGGCTTTGAGCAGGATCGTTACTGGCATCTTGCGGCGGCGGTCGACGCGGAAGAACAGGATGTCTTTCGGGTCGAACTCGAAGTCCAGCCACGAACCGCGGTAAGGAATGATACGCGCGGAGAACAGCAGTTTACCGGACGAGTGGGTCTTGCCGCGGTCATGCTCGAAGAACACGCCAGGCGAACGGTGCAGCTGGGAAACGATAACCCGCTCCGTGCCGTTGATCACGAACGAACCGGTGGTCGTCATGAGCGGCAATTCGCCCATGTAGACTTCCTGTTCCTTCATCTCTTTGACGACGGGCTTGGTTGGCGATTCCTTGTCCAGGATCACCAGACGCACTTTCGCGCGCAGCGGCGACGCGAACGTCAGGCCACGTTGTTGACATTCTTTGACGTCAAAGGCAGGATCGCCCAGAACGTACGACAAGAATTCGAGACGCGCAAAACCATTGTGCGACACGATAGGGAAAATCGAAGTGAAAGCCGACTGCAGGCCATCATTCTTGCGGCCGGACGGTGCTATGTCCTCTTGCAAGAAGCTATGATAAGACTCGAGCTGGGTCGCCAGCAGGAACGGAACGTGGTGAACGTTGGCGCGCTTCGCGAATGATTTGCGAATGCGTTTCTTCTCAGTAAATGAGTAGTGCATGGACACTCCGTGAGTGACAGAAAGGATAGAAAATTCAGGTTTTGCAAGTGTTCGTTTGCACCGCTGCGTGTGACACAGACGAAACCTCAAGGCTCTGCTTTCCGGCTTGAATCGAATAAAAACTGCTGCTACAACTACATGACAAATACGATGCAGACGACAAAGGAGCCAAAGTCGGATTTCCCCCCTTGCGAGGGGAAACCTCAGACTTTGACTCGGGCGCTAACTGCCGCCGGTACAGATATTACTTGATCGAAGCGGTTGCGCCGGCTTCTACCAGTTTCTTCTGTGCTGCTTCAGCGTCAGCTTTCGACACTGCTTCTTTCACAGTTTTTGGTGCGCCATCGACCAGGTCTTTAGCTTCTTTCAAGCCCAGGCCGGTGATTTCGCGAACTGCTTTAATAACGCCAACTTTGTTTGCGCCGAAGGTGTCAAGGATGACGTTGAATTCGGTTTGTTCTTCAGCAGCTGCTGCTGGGCCTGCTGCAGGACCGGCCGAAGCCATTGCTGCTGCGGACACGCCGAATTTTTCTTCGAATGCTTTAACCAGGTCGTTCAGGTCCATTACGGACATGGCGCTAACTGCTTCCAGGATATCGTCTTTGCTAATTGCCATTTTGAAACTCCTAAATTTATTACGTTAGTTACATCAGATTGGTACTGAGAGAAAAAAGCGCGCGCAATTAAGCGGCTGCTGGGGCTTCTTCTGCTGCTGCTTCTGCAGGAGCTTCGGCGCCTTCGCCTTTTTTCGCTGCCAGGGCAGCCAGACCACGTGCAAAGCCCGAAACCGGAGCCAGCATAACGCCCAACAACTGCGAAATGAGGACTTCACGGCTAGGAATGCTCGCCAACGCGGTGACAGCAGCTGTATCCAGCGGCTTGCCTGCGTAGTTACCTGCTTTGATGACCAGTTTGTCGTTGGTTTTAGCGAAGTCAGCGATGACTTTAGCTGCTGCAACGGCATCGGCCGAGATCGAGTAGATCAACGGGCCGGTCATGGCATCTGCCAGGCTGGCGAATGCGGTACCTTCAACGGAGCGACGAGCCAGAGTGTTTTTCAACACACGCAGGTACACGCCTTGGGCACGCGCTTTAGCACGCAGTTGCGTCAAGTGACCAACCTGGATGCCACGATATTCGGCCACGACGATCGTTTGCGCATTTGCTACTTGTGCGGAAACTTCGGCGACGACGGCCTTTTTGTCATTCAGATTGAGACTCACGGTCAACCTCCTTAAATGATGTTCGGCAATCACAACCGAGTGGTTGAGCGCCTTGCATCGGTTCGAACACGGCGTCCGAAGTCAAGAAGTACTAAACTGAGCGGATGGATTCACGCAGCATGAGGACTACAAAACTTGTTCGGGTACACCATCTGCGTTGGGCACTTGCCGTTGCCGGCAAGCCTATTAACCTTCTGCATGTGCGATCACAGTCGGCCCAACGGTCTTTGATTGTCTGCCTGCCTGGTGCGAACACCGGGCAGACAGCCCAAAGATGCGCCCGCAGCGCCCGAAGGCGCTACAGGACTTGATTCTGTTACTTAAGCTGCCAGGCTAGCCTGGTCAACACGGACGCCAGCGCCCATGGTCGACGACAGCGAAACTTTGCGCAGGTACACGCCTTTGCTCGATGCTGGCTTGGCTTTGTTCAGTGCGTCGATCAGTGCGACCAGATTCGATTTCAGATCTGCGTCAGCGAACGATTTACGGCCGATGGTAGCGTGGATGATACCGGATTTGTCGGTACGGTACTGAACTTGACCGGCTTTCGCGTTTTTCACGGCGGTAGCAACGTCAGGAGTAACAGTGCCAACCTTCGGGTTAGGCATCATGCCGCGTGGGCCCAGGATCTGACCCAGGGTACCAACGATACGCATGGTATCTGGCGAAGCGATAACGATGTCGAAAGGCATGTCGCCGGCTTTGATCTGCTCGGCCAGGTCTTCCATACCAACGATGTCGGCGCCAGCTGCTTTGGCAGCTTCCGCCTTTTCGCCCGACGCGAATACTGCAACGCGTACGGTTTTGCCGGTACCAGCTGGCAGCACGACGGAGCCGCGCACCACTTGGTCGGATTTCTTAGGATCAACACCCAGTTGTACCGATACGTCGATCGATTCATTGAACTTGGCCGTTGCACACTCTTTGATCAGAGCGACAGCGTTGTCGAAAGCGTACACTTTGGTACGGTCGACTTTGGCTTTCAAAGCCTTGATACGTTTGGATAACTTAGCCATTATACAACACCTTCCACCGTGATACCAATCGAACGAGCGGAACCAGCGATGGTGCGTACAGCAGCATCCATGTCGGCAGCGGTCAGATCAGGGGTTTTCAATTTAGCGATTTCTTCAGCTTGTGCGCGGGTCAGCGTACCGACTTTGTCGGTATGTGGCTTCGGCGAACCTTTGGTGATCGCAGCAGCTTTTTTGATCAGGTAGGTTGCTGGAGGCGTCTTCATCACGAAGGTGAAGGACTTGTCAGCGAACGCGGTGATCACGACTGGAATCGGCATGCCTGGCTCCAGACCTTGGGTCTGTGCATTGAAGGCCTTGCAGAATTCCATGATGTTCAGACCACGTTGACCCAGAGCTGGACCGATTGGTGGGGATGGGTTTGCTTTACCAGCTGGCACTTGCAGCTTGATAAAACCAATGATTTTCTTTGCCATGATGGCTCCTATCTTGGATTGAGTAGTAGCGCCCCGCCGATCCTACCCTGGCGGGGCTCCTCTGACCGGATTTCACTGAGACTGCCGTGACGCTCCTGGTGGCGCTTGATAATACTTAAACTTTTTCGACCTGGCCGAATTCGAGTTCCACCGGGGTAGCGCGGCCGAAAATGGTGACCGAGACGCGCACTTTGGATTTCTCGTAGTTGACTTCTTCGACATTGCCGTTGAAGTCGGTGAACGGACCATCCTTGATGCGGACTTGCTCGCCCACTTCGTACAAGGTTTTTGGACGGGGCTTTTCAACACCTTCCTGCATCTGCTTCATGATGCCGTCGATTTCGCGCGCGGAGATCGGCGTCGGCTTATTCGACTTGCCACCAATGAAACCGGTAACCTTGCTGGTGTTCTTGACCAAGTGCCAGCTCTCGTCCGTCATTTCCATTTCAACCAGCACATAGCCAGGATAGAAACGACGTTCGGTGACGGACTTCACACCATTTTTAACTTCAACAACTTCTTCGATCGGCACCAGGATCTGGCCGAACTGGTCTTGCATGCCCGCGCGCTCGATGCGCTCGGTCAGTGCGCGCATGACGCTTTTTTCCATGCCGGAATAAGCATGCACGACATACCAGCGCTTGCTGCTTACTGGCACGCTCAGCGCTGCACCAGTGTCCGCTACCGGAGCGTCGCCCGGAACGGACTCGTCCGCCGCTTCATCATGCACATTTTCGCTCATTATTTTTTCCAACCAAGAATTACGTCATACAACAAAAACTCGAGCAATTTATCCGTACCCCACAGGAAAATCGCCATGACCAGCACAAAGGCAAACACGATCGCAGTAATCTGCGTGGCTTCTTTGCGGGTAGGCCAAACGACTTTCTTGGTTTCGCGCACAGCTTCTTTGGCGAAATTGAGAAATTCACGGCCGGTCGTCGAGACATACAAGAGCGCAACAGCAATAACCAAACCAGCCACAAGCGCGCTTGCACGCACCAGAGCTGGTTGGCCTGCCAGGTAATAAAACCCGACTACTCCTGCAATCGCAGCTACTATTGCCAGCGCGACTTTTATCTTGTCACTCGACGTGCTAACGGTTTGCACGGATTGATTTGACATTTTTCTACTTTCGGTGCCCTGCACCTTGACGGTGGCAGGGACGGAGGGCATCGAACCCCCAACCTTCGGTTTTGGAGACCGACGCTCTGCCAATTGAGCTACGTCCCTACGTAAAACTTTCGAGGAGTGCTATTCTACCACCCAGGACGCCCCGGGTGGAAGCATAACATTTCCTTATGCGAGGATTTTTGCAACCACGCCGGCGCCGACGGTACGGCCGCCTTCACGGATAGCGAAGCGCAGACCTTCTTCCATCGCGATCGGGTTGATCAGCTTGACGGTGATCGACACGTTATCGCCTGGCATGACCATTTCTTTGTCTGCTGGCAACTCGATCGAACCGGTCACGTCCGTCGTACGGAAGTAGAACTGTGGACGATAGTTGTTGAAGAATGGCGTATGACGGCCGCCTTCGTCTTTCGACAGAACATAGATCTCGCCGGTGAAGTGGGCGTGCGGCTTGATCGAGCCTGGCTTTGCCAGAACTTGACCACGTTGCACGTCTTCACGCTTGGTGCCGCGCAGCAGCAGACCAACGTTGTCGCCAGCTTGACCTTGGTCCAGCAGTTTGCGGAACATTTCCACGCCGGTGCAAGTCGTTTTGACGGTATCGGTGATACCGACGATTTCGATCTCTTCGCCGACTTTAACAATGCCGCGCTCGATACGACCGGTCACAACGGTACCGCGACCCGAGATCGAGAACACGTCTTCTACTGGCATCAGGAAAGCACCGTCAACAGCGCGCTCTGGCGTTGGGATGTAAGCATCCAGCGCATCGGCCAGACGCAGAACCGCGTCAACACCCATTTCGCCTTCTTTGCCTTCCAGCGCCATACGTGCCGAACCCTTGATGATTGGCAGGTCGTCGCCTGGGAATTCGTACTTCGACAACAGCTCGCGCACTTCCATTTCAACCAGTTCCAGCAGCTCTGCGTCGTCGACCAGGTCGCACTTGTTCAGGAACACGATGATGTATGGAACGCCAACTTGGCGGGCCAGCAGGATGTGTTCGCGGGTCTGTGGCATTGGGCCGTCAGCTGCGGAGCACACCAGGATCGCGCCGTCCATCTGGGCTGCACCGGTAATCATGTTTTTGATGTAATCGGCGTGGCCTGGGCAGTCAACGTGCGCGTAGTGACGCGTTTCCGTTTCGTACTCGACGTGAGCGGTGTTGATCGTGATACCGCGCGCTTTTTCTTCTGGTGCCGCATCGATCTGGTCGTATGCTTTAGCTTCGCCGCCGAATTTCTTCGACAGAACCGTTGCGATTGCAGCGGTCAGCGTGGTTTTACCGTGGTCGACGTGGCCGATGGTGCCGACGTTGACGTGCGGCTTGGTCCGTTCGAATTTACCTTTTGCCATTTTGAACTCCTAATGATTTGATTAGATTGCTCAGGCACACGCCCGACGGTCTGGTTTGAATTGCTTCTGTGCTGCCTGCTGCGAATTCTGGTGCCCTTGACGTGGATCGAACACGTGGCCTCTCCCTTACCAAGGGAGTGCTCTACCACTGAGCTACAAGGGCTGTAATTTGTTGCATGCGATGCATCAAGCATCTGAACGGAAACTGGAGCGGGTGAAGGGAATCGAACCCTCGTCGTAAGCTTGGAAGGCTTCTGCTCTACCATTGAGCTACACCCGCGAGGTATCGTTCACTTTATCTTCACTTGCTTTTTGCTACTACCCAGTTTTCCTTGCAAAAACTTGGTGGAGGGGGCTGGATTCGAACCAGCGTACTCATAGAGAACAGATTTACAGTCTGTCGCCTTTAACCACTCGGCCACCCCTCCGCGGGAACCGCAGAGTATGAAGCATCTACTCACAACTGTCAACCTTATTTACTGATGCCTGACTGCTGCATTTGCGTATAAAGAAGAAGTTGGCTGCTTCGGGGCGTGATTATAAGCTCCCGATTTGAGAATGTGCAAGGGTTGGCGCGAAAAAGTCGACTTTTTTCGCATTTTTTTTACCACCCCTGCCCGCAAGCCGCATTTTTCCGTCATTCGCCCCGCATTTTCCTGTTTACCTGGCGTCAGGCGGATGCATCCAGGAGTTGCCCAGGGGCTTATATTTACGCAACAACTGCTGATGCAGGCCCGACAGCACGGGCAATTTGGGGTTGCGCGGGTCCAAACGGCGCACGCCGGCGATAAATGTCAGCGCCTGCTGCCCCATGCGCTCATCCCAGCCCTCGTGCTCCAGGCATTTCAGCACGGCCACGGCCGCATTGAAGACCACTTGCGGATTGTCGGGCAGACGCGTGACGGCTTCGCCCATCAGGTCGACGGCGCCGCGGAAATCTCCCTCTCCCGCCCGGGCCGCGCCGGCCGCCACCATGTCAGCCACTTCCTGGCGGCTTTGCCGCGCCAGCGCCTTGGCCAATTCCTCGCGCCCCGCCTGTTCGAACACGGCCATGGCGCGCGTCATGGCGGCGCTGTCGGGCGCGTTGCGCATGACTTCGCGCATCACCTCGGCCGCGCCATCCTCGCGCCCATGCGCCAGGCAGTGGCGCGCCAGTTCCGTTTTCAGCATGTTCGAGCCGCCCACGCTGTGGCGGTTGGCGGCCAGCGCTGCGTCCAGCGATTGCTGCAAACGCTCTTCGTTGCCCGTATGCGCATGCAGCATGGCGCTGCACAGGGCGCTGCACAGTTCCGCATTCTTTTGCCCGCCCATCGACTTGTCGAGGTCGCGGATCACGGCGCCCGCCTGCAGCGGGTCGCCCTTGCGCACCAGGGTCTGCACGAGGCGCACATGGTCTTCCGGATCGCGGAATTCCGAATACTTGGCCTTGCTGACCACCAGCTTGAGGGATTTTTCCGCCATGTCGATATCGTCGGCCGCCAGGGCCGCCTCGCCCAGGCGGCGCAAGCGGCGCACGGCGTGCGGCGACAGCGCCACCGCTTCGCTCAGGGCAGCCTGCGCCAGTTCCGGCTTGCCCTGCGCCAGGTGCGTGCGCGCCAGCCAGTCATAGGCGTCGAGAAAACGCTTGTTGTTTTCCAGCAGCCCTTCCAGCATGCCCTGCGCCGCTTCGTATTCGCCCAGCAGGAACTGCGTCTTGGCCTGCCCCAGGCGCGCCCAGCCGATGGACTTGCTCTCGTACAGGGCCGCGTAGATCGGTTCGGCGTCGGTTGCCTCGCCCAGCAGCAGATGCAGTTCCGCGCGCAGGCGCAGGAAATCCGTGGCGTAGCGGGGATACAGGCTGGCGCCCTCGGCGCAGGCGGCAATCGCCGCGCGCTCGTTGCCCACGTCGATCAATTCATACACGGGCACGAAGGCGTTGCGCTTGTCCAGCGCGCGGCCGATGCGCTCGAGCATGTTGTCAGCAGTGAATGGTTTGAGAATGTAATCGGTGGGCAACAGTTCGACGGCGCTGACCACCTTGGCAAAGCTGCCTTCGCCCGTGACCATGAAGAACATGGTCGATGCGTGCATCAACTTGTGGTGGCGCAAGTCTTCCAGCATCTGCTGGCCATCCTGCCCGCCGTCGAGGTCGTATTCGCACAGGATCAGATCATACGATTTGCTGCCCAGCATGCGGATCGCCTGGCCCGAGCTGGCCGCGTCGTCGATCTTCGCCAGGCCGCACAGGTTGAGCATATTGTGCAGGCTGGCGCGCATGCCCGGATGCGGCTCGATGATCAGTGCGCTGAGGCCCTTGAGTTCTTTCATGTCGTGATGTCCGAAAACTCCGCGGCGCGCCACACTGGTGCGTGGCGCCGGCCAGCATGAGGCTGCCGAGTATATGACGGCGCCGCGCGCAAGGGAATGGCGGCGAGCCGAAAAACGCCAACGAAGTTGCAACTCAAGCGGTGGCGCGCTCCGGATGCCACAGTTGCGGTTCGTTGTCGATCAGGTCCAGCAGCGCCGTCACCACTTCCGGATCGAACTGGCTGCCGCTGCGCTGCGCGATGTATTCGCGCACCTGCGGATATGGCCACGGCTCCTTGTAGGGCCGCTCGTGCAGCAAGGCATCGAAGACGTCGACCACGGCAACGATGCGCGCGGCCACGGGAATGTCGCGCCCCTTCAGGCCATTCGGGTAGCCGGCGCCATCGAAGTGTTCATGGTGGCCGCCGGCGATCTGCGCGCCATAGGTCAGGTAGCTGACGCCGTCAACCATGTTGGCGGCCCGCTCGAGGATGGTGCGCCCGACGCTGGCGTGCAGCTGCATCTGCGCCCGTTCCTCGTCCGTATGCCGGCCCGGTTTGAGCAGCACGGCGTCCGGCGTGGCCACCTTGCCCACGTCGTGCAGGATGCTGGCCAGGCCGATCATGTCGAGCAGCTGCGGGCTGAGCTCGTCGGCATACACGCCGCGCTGCTGCATGCGCTGGGCGATGGCGTCGGACAAGAGCTGCACGCGCCGCACGTGGCCGCCCGTATCGCTGTCGCGGAACTCGGCCAGGTCGGCCAGCGCCACGACGGTCGCTTCCTGCGCCTTGCGCAGCTGGCCGAACATGTACAGATTGTCGAAGGCGGCGGCGATGCGCTGGCAAAACACTTCCAGCAGATCGCGCTGGATCTGCGCCAGCGGCCACGGCGGCGTGACGGAGATGGCCAGTTCGCGGTTGCCTTCCGTGTGGATGAACAGCACATTGGCGGGATGTTCGAACTGGCTGCGCTTTTCCGCGAACGCCTTGTCGATGGTGGGCGTGAGGGCATGATCTGCCGGCATGGCTTCGGACTCGGCCAGCATGGCATACGTGCCCGTGGCCGCCACCACTTCGGGCCGCCCGGCGCCGCCCTGCATCAGGCACAGCACGCCGTCGGCGCCCACGTCGAGGATGGCGCTGACCTGGTTCAGCACGCCGGAAGCGAATTCGCGCAGCGAATGGATCTGGTACAGGTTGGTGGCGCCGGCGAGGATCTTGCCCAGGCCGATGCGGCTGCGCTCGAGCATCATCAGGCTCTCATAGGCGCGCAGGGCCGAAATGACGGTGGTAAACAGCTTTTGCGTCGTCAGTTCCGTCTTGGCCTTGTAATCGTTGATGTCGTATTCGATGATGACGCGCTGCTCGGGCGCCTGGCCCGGCTGGCCCGTGCGCAGCACGACGCGGACGATGGAGTTGTTCAGGTCGGCGCGGATGCGCTTGGCGAGGATCAGGCCCGCGTCATCCGTTTCCATCACCACGTCGAGCAGCACCAGCGCGATATCGGGTGTGTCGCGCAGGATCTCGTACCCTTCGCGGCCGCTGTAGGCGGAAAACAGTTCCAGTTCACGGCCCTTGAAACTGACATTGCGCAGCGCCAGCCGCGTGACGGCATGCACATCGACGTCGTCATCGACGATCAGCACACGCCACAGGCGCTGGTCGGGCGCGGCCAGCCCGGAGGGACTGGCCACCGGCTCATCTTCGTCGAGCAGCCAGTTATCATCTGCATCGGCTTTGAGGTCGGTCATGAATACTCCTAAGGGATAAGTTCGATGTGAACGCTGCGTTGACGCATATCAAGCATAATCAGATTAGATGCTGCTTACAACAGGATTCTGCGTCCCGCCCTCTCCCGCCGCAGGCGCCGGCGCCGGTATCGAAGCGCCGCTGCGTGTGGCGCCGCCGCAATTGTCCTGGCCGGGCCCGACGGCCTGGTAGCGCACTTCGTACTTGCCCGCGCTGAGCTGCTCCACCATCAGCTTGTCATTGGCCAGGATGTACAGGTAGCGCACATTCGAGCGCCGCTCCTGGTCATACAGCTTGACGAAGACGGGCGCCGTGTTGCTGCTGTTGTCGATGGTCAAGCTCAGTTCATCGCCCTTGTTACCGATCGGGAAGCCATCGACATAGCCGGACCGCGCCGGCCAAGGCTCGCCATTCGGCGCCACCAGCGCTGTCGATTCGGCCTGGCTGGCGCCATCGCAGACGGGCCGGCTGGCTTTCAGGCTCAGCTGCGCCACGGCCAGTACGCGGATCTCGGGCGCCTTCGCTTGCGCAGGCTCGGCCGCATACGGCTTGCCCACGGCCCAGCTATCGATGGCCACGGCCTCGTTTTTTGCCGGCGGCGTGGCGGCGCTGTCCGCCGTTGCCGTGTCCGGGTGCGCCCTGGCGCCATCGCGGGCCAGCCCGCTCCAGGCCGATGCCAGCGCGGCAGGCACGGGCTGCGAGGTATCGAGCATCAGCAAGGCGCCCAGCCAGCCCAGCAGCAGGCAAACAAGCAGACTCAACCACCAGCGCCAGTTGCGCCAGACAGGTTGCAAGCCGCGCCGCGGCTTGCCCTTCGGCGGCGGCACATCTTGCGCCCAGGCGTGCTCATGCGGCTGTGCATGGCCTTTCGCGCGGCCATCGCGGCTCTTGCCTTCTTCGTGGTGGGTGCTTTCCAGCCATTCGATTTCCCACTCCTCGGCGGCGATCCACTCGTCGTGTTCCTTGCGGCGTTGTGGATCGGACAAGGTACCGTAGGCGCTGTTGAGGATCGCCATGATGCGGGCGGCCTTTTCGTCGCCGGGATTCTTGTCGGGATGGTATTTCTGGCTGAGGGCTTTGTACGCGGCACGTATGACTTCCTGCGGCGCCAGGCGCGCCACTTTCAGGTTGTCATAGTGTGTATGTATCTTTCCCATCGTTCTATCTTGAAATCGGTGCGCGGCGACGGGTTCTTGCAGGATGGAACCGTGCTGTGTCGGTCATCATATACGATATGACAAGATAATAACCACCGGCGGACAGGAAATTGCAGGGCGGAACCGCCCCGCCTTGATATTGCCGGCGCTTACAGGCGGTGACTGCGGTCACTCGACAACAGCGCTTCCGGCAACGCCACCTGATACCCCACCACCAGCACCTTGAACAATTCTCCCATCTCGGCCGGCGACACCAGTTTTTGCACGGCGCTGGCCTGCGGCAGGTAAGTCTTGACCTGCTCGGGATCGGTGCGCAGCAGCAAGTCGCCGATACCGGAGCCCAGCAGGAAGGACGCCTGGTTCATGTAGGCGAGCACGTCGAGGCCCGCGTCCTGCGCCGCCACCGCCATGGCCGTAAAATCCACGTGGGCCGTGATGTCCTGCAAGCCGGGCAGATAAAATGGTTCCGCGTGGGCATGGTGGCGGTAGTGGCACATCAGGGTGCCCGTGGCGCGCAAGTCCAGGTAATACTCGTGCGCAGGAAAACCGTAATCGAACAGCACGGCCGCGCCGCCCTTGCCATTCGTCAGCATCTGCGCCAGCGAGCGCATGAAGCCGCAGGCAACCCCGTGGATCTCGCTGACATAGCCGACCGGCAAGTCATCGGCGCCGGGTACCTGGGCGGCGATCTGCGCGGCCACATCGGCGCCGGCCGGGCGCTCGACAAACACGAACTGGCCGTCGGCAATGCTGACGTCGAGCTCGCACCAGCCTGCCGGCGTCTTGCTGATCAGGTTGACGGGCATGGCGTCGAGCACTTCATTGCCGAACACGGCGCCTTCGAAACTGTCGGGGAAACCGTCGAGCCACACCACCTGCGGGAAGGCGGCCAGCGCCAGCTCCTGGCGCGCGCGCAATTCGCCGGACAATTCGACGATCGCATACTGTTCGATCGCGATGCCGGCATTCGCCGCTTCCGTCAGGATATCGAAGGCCAGCTTGCCCGTGCCGGCGCCGAATTCGAGGATGCGCGGGGCCGTTTGCGCCATAATAGCGGCTGCCACATGGGCCAGGGTGGCGCCGAACAGGGGCGAAATCTCCGGCGCAGTTGTAAAATCGCCATCTTTGCCCAGCTTCGCGGCACCGCCGCTGTAATAGCCGAGGTCAGGCGCGTACAGCGCCAGCGCCATGAAGCGGACAAAGGGAATGGCGCCGTCATTGCGCGCGATTTCGGCGGCAATCTGGTGCTGCAAGGCATGGGACGCGGCCAGCGCGTCGCTATCGGGTGCGGGAAGAGACATTCCCGCATTGTAGCGAATCGGCGGCGCATGCCGCCAGTGTGGCGTCCACCGAATATCTCAACCATAGCAAAGACATGACAGAAGCAACGACAACGCCATTCGACAGCACTCCCCGCGTCGCCCTCGTCACGGGCGCGGCGCGCCGCATCGGCCGCGCCATCGCGCTGGGCCTGGCGCGCGACGGCTGGGATATCGCCGTCCATTACCGCGACTCGCGCGACGAGGCGCAGAGCCTGGTGGCGGAAATCACTGCGCTGGGCCGCCGCGCGCAAGCATTCCCTTGCGACCTGGCGCAGGAAGTGGCCGTGCGCCAGTTGTTGCCGCAGGCACAGGCGGCGCTGGGGCCGGTAACTTGCGTGGTCAACAACGCATCGTTGTTTGCATACGACAATGCGGGCGATTTTTCCTTCACCGCGCTCGACGCCCACATGCACGCCAACCTGGCCGCTCCCATCCTGCTGGCGCAAGCGCTGTACCAGGCCACCCCAAGCGGCGGGCAAGCCGTGGTCATCAACTTGCTGGACCAAAAACTGTACAATCTCAATCCTGATTTTTTGTCGTACACCCTGTCCAAGGCGGCGCTGCTGTCGGCGACCACCATGCTGGCCCAGGCGCTGGCGCCGAAAGTGCGCGTGGTGGGCATCGCCCCCGGCATCACCATGGTCTCCGGCGAACAGACGGAAGCGAACTTTGCCAAGGCGCATGAAAACACGCCGCTGGGCCGCTCCAGCACGCCCGAGGACGTGGCCGACTGCGTCTGTTACGTGGCCGGCGCGCGCGCGCTGACGGGCACGACCCTGCTGGTCGATGGCGGCCAGCATTTGATCGGTTTGCCGCGCGACGTCATGTTTTTGACCAAATAATCAGCAGCCACACCAAACAACCAGCATTCCAGCATCCCCTAAAAGGTAAAACTATGTCGTCCGCCCTGTCCCACCCTCGCCTGGCCGATTGCCGCCGGCTGTTCCTGCGCAATTACGAAGTCCTCATCAACATCGGCGTCTACGACTTCGAGAAAAAGGGCGAGCAGCGCGTCCTCATCAACGTCGACCTGTACATTCCCCTGGCCCTGTCGACGCCCAAGGATGACCAGCTGGAAGAAGTGGTCGACTACGACTTCATGCGCGAAACCATCGCCAAGCGCATGGCCCAAGGCCACGTGCAGCTGCAGGAAAGCCTGGTCGACGACGTGCTCGCCGCCATGCTGGCGCACCCGCGCGTGCGCGCCGCGCGCGTGTCGAGCATGAAACCGGACGTGTATCCCGACTGCGAAGGCGTGGGCGTGGAAGTATTCAAGATCAAGGATGAAGTATGAGCAACATGAACGACACCGCAGTCATGGAAACAGCCGTGGAAATTCCGGCCAACGTGGAAGCGCAGAAACTGGCGCGCAAGAAGGCGGAAAAGATCGCCCTGGAAAACAACAAGCTGCACAAGCGCCTGTGCCGCCTGGTGGGACAAGCCATCGGCGACTTCAATATGATCGAAGACGGCGACAAGGTGATGGTGTGCCTGTCGGGCGGCAAGGATAGCTATGCGCTGCTGGACATTTTGATGACCTTGCGCGAACGCGCGCCGATTCACTTCGATATCGTCGCCGTCAATCTGGACCAGAAGCAGCCGAACTTCCCGCCGGAAATCCTGCCCGCTTACCTGACCGACCTGGGCGTGGCTTTCCACATCGAAAATCAGGACACCTACAGCATCGTCAAGCGTTTGATCCCGGAAGGCAAGACGACGTGTTCGCTGTGCTCGCGCCTGCGCCGCGGCATCCTGTACCGCGTGGCCGACGAGCTGGGCGCCAACAAGATCGCCCTGGGCCACCACCGCGATGACATCCTGGAAACGTTCTTCCTGAATATGTTCTTCGGCGGCAAGCTGAAAGGCATGCCGGCCAAGCTGCAATCGGACGACGGCAAGCACATCGTCATCCGCCCGATGGCCTACGTGAAGGAAGAAGACACGCAGCGCTATGCGGAAGTCAAGGGCTTCCCCATCATTCCATGCGACCTGTGCGGTTCGCAGGAAAACCTGCAGCGCAAGCAGATCAAGGGCCTGATGCGCGAATGGGACAAGAAATTCCCCGGCCGCGTGGAAAGCATCTTCTCGGCCCTGTCGAACGTGGCGCCATCGCATTTGATGGACCCGAAACTGTTCGGCTTCAAGGACTTGAAAGCGGACGGCGTGGCCAGCCCCATGGGCGACATCGCTTTCGATGAAGAGCCGTGCTCGACGCCGACGACGTTCGGCATGATCCCGCTGCAAGCGCTGTAAGGCGCTGTTGTAAACTCCTGCCGTTTCGCCGCCACCGCCCGGTGGCGGCATCCCCCTCTTTCCCCCTGCGTCCATTTGATGTACCGTAGTCAGCTCTGCCGGTACGCGATGTGTCACGCGCGCATTCCTTCCCGGCGGCCAGCACGCATTCTTCCGACAACCTCACTGGAATGAACCATGACGCCATCCGCACTCAAGCGCCCCCTGCTGTTTTCCCTGCTGGCCTTCAGCCTCGCCACCGCCTCTGCCGCTCCTGTGCCCACCGACCGCCAGGCCGACCGCTGGGATTTGACGGCGCTGTATCAAAACGATGCCGCGTTCGACGCCGACGCGAAAAAGCTGTCGGCCCAGCTGCAGCAACTGGGCGCCTGCAAGGGGCAATTGGGCGCCCGCCTGAAAAGCTGCCTGGACCTGTACGCCGAGGCGCGCAAGCGCGTCAATACGCTCACCACCTATGCGGCGCAGTATTACGACCAGGATACGGGCGACAGCAAGGGCAACCAGCTGAACCAGCGCGCCGCCCTGCTGGGCAACGACTTCAGCCAGGCGACGACCTTTTTGCAGCCGGAAATCCTTGCCCTGGGCAGCAAGCGCATCGACGCCATGCTGGCCAAAGACAAGGGCTTGCAGCTGTACCGCTTTCAATTGAGTAACATGCTGCGCAGCGCGCCGCATACGCTGGACGCGGCAGGCGAACAACTGGTGGCGCAATTCGGCCTGGCGACTGGCTCGGCCGCCAGCGTCTACCGTACCCTGGCCAATGCGGAAATCCCGTGGCCAACAGTCAAATTATCGGACGGCAAGGAAGTGCGCCTCGACCAGGCGGCCTATACCAAGTACCGCGACGACGACAATCGCGCGGACCGCAAGCTGGTATTCGACGCCTTCTTCGGCAAGTGGAAGGAATATGAACGCACGTTCGGCGAAACCCTGTACGGCCAGTTGAAGACGGACGCCGCCTACGCGAAAGTGCGCCGTTACGCCGACTCGCAAAACGCCGCGCTTGACGCCGACAATTTGCCGCCAGCCGTCTACCAGACCCTGATCGCGCAAACCAACGCCAACCTGCCCACCTTGCACCGCTACTTCAAGCTGCGCGCGCGCATGCTGGGCATCAAGGACCTCGCGTATTACGACATCTATGCGCCGCTGCTGAAAAGCGATCGCACGTTTCCGCTGGCTGAAGGCAAGCAGATGATGCTCGACTCCGCCGCGCCGCTGGGTCCCGACTACGTCAAGGCGCTCACGGCCGCCGTGGACGCGCGCTGGATGGATGTGTATCCGCGCCCGCGCAAGGTGGCGGGCGCCTACATGAATGGCGACGCGTACGACGTGCATCCGTTCGTGCTGCTCAATTACACGGACAATTACGAAGCCGTCAGCACCCTGACGCACGAATGGGGCCACGCCATGCATTCGGTGCTGGCCAACAAGGCGCAGCCGTCGATCTATGCGCCCTACAGCATCTTCGTCGCGGAAATCGCTTCGACGACGAACGAGGCGCTGCTGCTCGACGCGCGCCTGAAGCAGGCCAAGGATGACGACGAGCGCCTGCTGTACCTGGGCGCGGCGCTGGAAAACCTGCGCGGCACCTTCTTCCGCCAGGCCATGTTCGCCGAATTCGAGGCGGCCATCCACGGCAGGGTGGATAAAGGAGAATCGCTGACGGGCGAAGAGATCACGGCCATCTACGCGGGCATCCTCAAGCGCTACCACGGCGAAGCGCAGGGCGTCATGACCATCGACCCCGCCTACGCGCTGGAATGGGCCTACGTGCCTCACTTCTATCACGGCTACTATGTGTTCCAGTACGCCACCTCGATCGCGGCAGCGCAGGATTTCGCGCAGCGCATCCTCGACAAGGAACCGGGCGCGCTGGCCGCCTACCTGAAGATGCTCGGTTCCGGCGGCTCGGCCTATCCGTACGAGCTGGTGAAGGCGGCCGGCGTCGACCTGGCCTCGCCGAAACCGTACCAGGCGCTGGTGGCGCGCATGAACGGCATCATGGACCAGATCGAGGCGATTCAGAGCCGCCGGGGAAAATAAAGCTGAGGCCAACCGTAGGTCGCCTTAGCGCAAGCGCGTAAGCCGACACCACCAATAACGCCAGCAAGGTGTCGGATTACGCGGCTTCGCCGCTAATCCGACCTACCGTTTTCCGCTCCCGCCGCCGCAAACGCCGCCGCATCGCTCTCGAACATGTCTTCCAGCTCTTCGCGCGCCTGGCGCGTGAGGGACATGACTTTTTGCTGGTCCTGGAAGTGCGGCGCCACTTCCAGCAAGGTCTTGAGGTTATGCCGGCCAAAGATGCCGGCCGCGCGCTGCGCCCGCTCCGCGCTGAAGCCCACCTGCTGCAAGGTCTGTTCGCCCAGCAGCAGGGCCGCGGCAAACGTCTCGCGCTCGATCAGGGTCACGCCGCGCTTCATCAATTCATAGTAATGCGTGACGTTGCGCGCGCGCGCCAAAATCGTCAGTTCGGGCAGGCGCAGGCGCACGGCGTCGACCAGGGCCAGGCTGTCGTCCACGTTGTCGATGGCGATCACCAGCGCCCTGGCTTTTTCGATACCGGCCGCCACCAATAAATCCACGCGCGTGGCGTCGCCATAAAACACTTTGAAGCCGAACTTGCGCAGCAGGTCGATCTGGTCCGGATCGTGGTCGAGCACCGTCACGCCGATCTTGTTGGCCGCCAGCAGGCGGCCGATGATCTGGCCGAAGCGCCCAAAGCCGGCGATGACGATGGGGTTGTCCTGCGCCTCGATATGGTCGTCGGGACGGCGCTTCTTTTCGCCTTGCAGGCGCGGCGCGATGAATTTGTCATGCGCCAGCAGCAGCAAGGGCGTGGCCACCATCGACAGGGTCACCACCACGACCAGCAGCGCGGCCGTCTCCGGCGCAAACACGTGCGCGGCCTCGGCGGCGGCAAACACGACGAAGGCGAATTCGCCGCCCTGCGACAGCAGCAGCGCAAAAAACAGCTGCTGGCCGCGGGGAATGTCGACGAACTTCGACAGCAGGTACAGCAAGGCGATCTTGACCACCAGCAGCCCCGCCACCAGGGCCAGGATCAGCAAGGGCTGGGCGCGCAGCACGCCGAAATCGACGGACATGCCCACGGCAATGAAGAACAGGCCCAATAACAGGCCCTTGAACGGCTCCAGATCGCTGATCAGCTCATGCCGGTATTCTGAATCGGCCAGCAGCACGCCCGCCATGAAAGTGCCCAGCGCCATCGACAGGCCCACCGATTCCATCAGCACGCAGATGGCGATCACCAGCAGCAGGGCAAAGGCCGTGAAGATTTCGCGCAAATCCGTCCGGGCGATGAAGCGCAGGATGGGGTTGACGAGGAAGCGCCCGCCGATCACCAGCGCCGCCAGCACGGCGGCCAGCTTGGCCACGCGCAGCCAGCCCGGTTCACCGCTATGGGTGACGAGGCCGCCCAGCAGCGGCACCAGCGCGATCATGGGAATGGCGGCGATATCCTGGAACAGCAAAATCGAAAAGCCGGCGGAACCGGCCGGCGTGCTCATCAATTTTCGTTCACCCAGGGTGGCCAGCACGATGGCCGTCGACGACAGCGACAGCCCCAACGCCCCGACCAGCGCCGTGCGCCAGTCCACGCCGAAGGCCATGGCCACGGCGCACAGTCCCGCGCTGACGACACCCACCTGCGCCCCGCCCCAGCCGAAGATCGGCCGGCGCAGCAGCCACAATCGCTTCGGTTCGAGCTCCAGGCCGATCAGGAACAGCAGCAGCACCACGCCGAATTCGGAAAAGCTGAGGATCACCTCGACATTCTTGATCAGGCCCAGGCCCCACGGTCCGATGACGACGCCGGCCACCAGGTAGCCCAGCACGGCGCCCATGCCCAGGCGCTTGGCCAGCGGCACCATGATGATGGCGGCGACCAGGTAAAACAGTATGTTGATGAGAAAGCTGTGGTGTTCCATGCGGATTCCGGAAAAACGTGATTGGAATCGCAATCATGCCTGAAGTGGCGCGCCAGCGGGGATCAGGGCTGCGGAGAGTCGATGCGCGCACGTATCTCGTCGACATTTACGCGTTTGAGGTAGCTTTCGATATTTTTCCACACGGCGTGATAGCCGTAACCGCCATTTTTCAGTTCGTCGATCGCCTTCTCGCGCGGCCAGCCCTGGTACAGCATGCGGTACATGGCGGCCATCATGCCCGTGCGGTCGGCGCCGTGCAGGCAATGCAGCAGCACGGGGCCCTGCTGCTCTGCCGCGCGGATGCTGCGCATGGTCTCGATCACGTGCTTGTCGCGGATGGCCCAGGTATTGATGGGAATGCGCACGGCGCGGATGCCGCTGCCTTCGAGCACCTGCGTATCGGAGTGGAAGGAGCGCAGGCTGATCACCGTCTTCACGCCCAGCGCCTGCAACTGGGCCACGTCGCTGCTATCGAGCCTGGCGCTGCGGTACAGGACGGGCGTGACCTGGTGCAGATTCGACACCTGCGGCAGCGGCGTGGCCCACTCGGCATTGCGCTGCGGCGGCAGGGGCGCCTGCGCGCCGGCGGAACCGGCCGCCAGGGCCAGGGACAACAGCAGGAGATGCGGCAAGGTCATGATTTCCTCTTGTATGAAAACCACAGCAGTACGCCGGCCAGCAGCAGCGACACCCAGTAGTCGGTCGGCGCCCACCACAGCCAGTGCTTGTGCCAGGCGATGTGGGCCGGATTGAAGTGCGCCACGCCATAGGCGGGATTGAGCACAAACCACAGATAATCCTCGATGATCCAGAACAGCATGATGCAGCCGATGGCGCGGCACTCGAGGCGCAGCGACCATTGCGCCTGGAAGATCATGGGGAAATGGAAAAACAAGGCGATGAAGGGAAAGACCCAGGCATGGTAGCCCGTCATCGGCCGCCCGCCCCAGAAGATATCGAGCAGCCAATGGCTTTCGATACGCCAGGTGGGCAGGTTCGCGGCCCAGCCGGCCGCGCCTTCGATCTGAATTTCCACCTGCGCGAAAAATAATCCCAGCAGCGCCACCCAGGCCAGGGTCAGGGCGATCTGCCAGGGTTTTGCCACGGCGCCCGTCAAGCCAGCACCTGCGCCAGTACATCCAGAGCGGCGCGCGGACGCCCCAGGGCCAGCGCCTTTGCGCGCATGGCTTGCAACTGCTCGGGATGATCGAGCAACAGGCGCACGCGGTATTCCAGGGTGACGGCGTCGAATGCCTTCAGGGCCACGCCCTGCTCCAGCAGATAGTCGGCATTGCGCTCTTCCTGGCCGGGAATCGGCGAGTTGACGATCATGGGCAAGCCCAGGGCCAGGCATTCGGACGTGGTCAGGCCACCGGGCTTGGTGATCACCAGGTCGGCGCACGCCATCAGGCGCTCGACTTCGCTGGTAAAGCCTTGTGCCAGCAGGCGGCCCGGATACTGGCGGGCCAGCGCCTGCAGCGCCGCCAGCGCGGCGGCGTTTTTCCCCGCCAGCACAATCAGCTGGAAGTCGCCCGGCAACGCCAGCAGTCGCGCGGCCACGGTTTCAAGGCTGCCCAGGCCCGCCCCGCCGCCCATCAGCAAAATCGTCGTGCGCCGCGGGTCGAGGCCAAACGCCTGCGCGCACGACACGCGCCCGGGCGCCTGCGCAAACGCGGGCATGATGGGAATGCCCGTCACGTGGATACGCTCGGCAGGGATGCCTTCATGGCGCATGCGGAACGCCACTTCGTCGGTGGCGGCGAAATAACCTTCCATCTGCTCGTGCACCCACATGCGGTGCAAATCGAAATCCGTGACCTGCACCCACACGGGGCAAGCCAGCTGGTGCTGGCGCAGTGCGCGCGACAGCAGTTCGGCCGGCAGGAAATGCGTGCAGATGATGGCGTCGGGCTGGAAGGCGGCGATCTGCGTCATCAGCGCGCGCGTGTTGAGGCGCTCGACGGCGCGGCGCAAGCGCTGCATCGAGCTGTCGCGCGGCGCGTCGTGGGTGGCGTGATACAGATAGCCCCACAGCGCGGGCGCCTTGTTGACCAGCTTGATATAAAAATCCGTGTACAGCTTGCGGAAGGCGGGCGTGACGAAATCCATCACGTCCAGATGCAGGGCCAGCGCCGCAGGGCCGCCACCGCCACCACCATCGCGCGCCGCATGCGCCTCGATGGCTTGCGCCGCGCGCATGTGGCCGGCGCCGGCCGAGACGCTGAGGAGAAGAATTTTTTTTGTCATGGAAAACCGATGCGTGGAACGGGTTGGCGCGGACGCGGAAAATTTATTGGCAGGATAACATTGCCGCAAGCTTTACGGCTTGATCTGGCCATGCGCGCGTGCAGGTCGGCGCTAGCCAATCACGGGGATGGGCAAGGCCGACACTTTCCAGCTGCCTTTGAGCTTGCGCTCGATCAAGGCAGGCAAGGCGCTGGCGCCGGGCGCGCCTTTCTGCGTGTACGCCACCGGCACCAGCAGATAAATGGCGACCTTGTCATCGTCGGCAATGTCGTCTTCCTCCGGCTCGGGATTCCAGCGCTTGTCGATGGCCAGCAGCGCATCGACGCCGTCCGGCCACGCCAGGTCCGCCAGGTGCGGATCGTCGCGCCGCAGCAACTCGCCCGCCGCCAGGCTGGCCTGGTCGAGCGTGCGCCGTCCCAGGCGCGCCAGCAGCGCCACGGGAAAGCGCCACGGGCTGTGCTCGGCGAAGCCGTTGACGGTCAGCGGCCAGCGGGCCGGCAGGCAGATGGCCAGCTCCGTCATCGGCGATTGCTGGAACAGGCCGGTGCTAAACAACAGCTTGAAATCACGCTTGCCGCCAATGCAGCTGATCCCCAGCGAAAAGCGCGCGTCGCCGCTGTCCGGGCTGAACACGGACGGCAGCACCCAGCCGGCGCTGTTGTGCATGAAGGTGCGGATAGCTTCCTGCGGCGACGCGGCGGCCTGCTGCGGCACGTCGAGTATGCTGACGCCGCCGGCGGCAGAGAGCAATCGGGCGATCGCGGGAAAGCCCCAGCCGGTGGCGATATCGACCGGCGCCTGGTTCCAGCGTGTATGCAGGCGATTCGGATTGGCGCCCCGCTGCAGCAGCAATGCGACCACGTCCTCGTGGCCGCCAACACAGGCGCTGTCCAGCGGCGACAGTATATTGTCCGGCAAGCCATCGACGGCAGCGCCCTGCTCGAGCAGCCAGCGGCAGGTATCGAGGCGGCCATGGCTTGCCGCCGCATCCAGCGGCGTAAGGTTGCGGTAACCGGGCAAGGGCAGGTCGACGTCCATGCCCAGCGACACGAGCAATGCGCAGACCTCGCGGCTGCCGCCGGCCGCGGCCAGATGCAGCAGCGATTCGCCGTCATCCATGTTGTAGCGGCGCAAGGTCAACAGCAGCGGCGTGGCTTCGAGCAGGCTGCGCACCTGCTCCACCTGATTCTCGCCGACGGCGTCGCAGAGGCGAAAAAACGCCTCGCGGTGCTGGTTGTAGAGTGTCTTGTTGACCATGCATCTTCTCTGCTCGTGGTGGCGGCGCCATCATCGAGCGGAGAATAGCATTTTCTTTCGATTAATCTGCGCGATTTGACAACTTCGGTGTGCGCGCAGGCGGCGATGCCAGGCCGGCCGGCGCGGCATCCGTGCGCAGCACCGGATACAGGTTCAGGCGCTCATCCCAGGAGGCGTGGCGGCGGGCGAAGAATTCCAGGCGCGCGGCCGGGTTCCTAGCAAACGCGGGGTCGTCAGCCAGCTTCTGGTGGAACTGCGCCGCCAGCGCCGGGTCGGCCGCCAGCTGCGCGCGCGCCACGTCTTCGGCCACGTATTCTTCCATGTATTCCTTGCGCTCG
Organism: Janthinobacterium lividum; assembly: GCF_011601275.1. Classification (GTDB taxonomy): domain Bacteria; phylum Pseudomonadota; class Gammaproteobacteria; order Burkholderiales; family Burkholderiaceae_D; genus Janthinobacterium; species Janthinobacterium lividum_E. The sequence goes on from NZ_JAAOLY010000001.1 coordinate 170,761, forward strand.
AAGGCCGTATTGAAACTGCCCCAGGCCAGCAGGGAATCGGGCGCACGCGGCTCGAGCAGGGCCACGACCAGACGCGCCTTGGCCTGGTTGACGGGCACGTACAGCGCGCCCGCACCGACCACGCGCTCCTCTTTCTGCCACTCGCCCTGCACGGCCGCCGTCTGGCGTCCCTCGAACGACTGCGCCCCGAATTTGACGGCCGTGGCGCGGAAGGTTTCGACCGGCAGCCTGCCCGGCGCGCCAGCGAGCACCTGGTAGGACACGCCATGCTGGCGCAGCTTGGCCGCCACCATCTGCGCCTGCGCGGCGGGCACCAGGTAGCCGGCCTTGGGCGCGGCCTGCTGCAGGTCCGGCACGATCTCGTCGCGCAGGGGCACGTTCCAGATCTGCGGCGTGGTTTCGTCGTAGCGCGTCATCAGCGCGCCCGACACTTCGGACGGCGTGCGCGTGTAGGCGTAGCCGCGAAACGCGATCATGCGGCTCTTGTCCGTGGTTTTATACGTGAGCGGCAAGGTCGTGCCGGCCAGCTGCGCGGCGCGCGCGTCCGCCTCGAGCGCCGTTTGCCGCCACTGCGCGCCATGCTGCGCCACTTGCGACAGCAGCGAGACGATGGTGTTGCGCGTGATACGCACGCGGGTCGGATAGTCTTTCCACGAATGGGTTTCCACCAGCATGCCGAAGCGGTTGCGCAGCTGGAAATAGCCATGCGAGAAGCGCGGATTCGGCGCCGAATCGACAAAGCCCGATTGCGGATTGTCGTTCTCGGCAAACGAAATATAGAACGGTTTCGGGTCCGAACCCTGCTTGGCCAGGTCGGCCAGGACATTATCGCGCAAGGCCGCTCCGGCCACGCGCAGGGCCGCATCGCCCGCATGCACGGGTTCGACCTGGATCGAGATATCGGGTTCGAACTGGGCGCCATCGGTGACGTGCAGGTCGACATAGGCCAGCGGATCCCAGGCGTTCACCAGCGCCAGCATGTGCTGCATCTCGGGCGTATCGGCCTTCATGTATTCGCGGTTCAGATTGTAATTTTGCGCCGTACTGCGCCAGCCCATTTCCACGGGACCGCGCTGGTTCGGGCGGTTCCACTGGCCAAAGCGCTCGTGACCGTCAACGTTAAACACGGGCACGAAGAGCAGCACCTGCTTGTCGAGCGCGCCCGCTGCCGCCTTGCCTTCCAGGACTTCGCGCAGCGCCAGGAAGCCCGCATCCTTGCCATCGATTTCACCCGCATGGATGCCGCCTTGCACCAGCAGCACGGGCAGCTTGCGGCGCGCCGCTTCGGCCGGCGTCAGGGCGCCCGTGTTGGACACGGCCAGCGCCAGCATGGGACGGTTTTCCGGCGTGCGGCCAAATTCCACGCAGCGCACCTGCTTCGGATAGCGCGCCTGGAACTGGCGGCACAGGGCTTCCACTTCCGCGTAGCGGCCCGTGGTCAAAAACCCCGAGCGCTCGGCCACCGTCGTCAGGGTGGGAGCGGCATGTACAGGGGCAGAAAACAGGGACAACAAGGCGGCGGACAGCAGGGCGTGGCGTAGCATGGGTCAAACTCCATCGAGAGAGAACAAGCGGGCAATTATAGGGGTGGTGGCGCGTGTAAAACTGCGCCGGAAAATAAAAAAGCCGGAACAGCGTCTGCTGCTCCGGCCTTGCTCTGGCAAGCGTGAATTACGAACCGAAATGGTAGTTGAATTCGACCCAACCCTGGCGACCCTGCGGGCTGTAGCTGCCCACCGGGTAGTACGGCCAGCCGCCGCTGTCGTCGCGCTTGATCTTGTCGAACACGTTGTTGACGATCAGCGACAAGGTGGCGCGGTCGTTGATGCGGTACACGGTGCTGATGTTGGCCAGCGCCGTCGGCGTCAGGTAGCCGGTGCCGCCGCCGTTCGGGATCTTGCTGTAGCGGCTGACCAGCAAAGTATTCGACCAGTCGCCCGCAGCCCAGTTGACGCTCAGATTCAGCTTGTCGCGCCAATCCGTATTGTTCAGCGATTTGAGTTCGTCGATCTCTTCGTCGCCGGCAAATTGCTGCGATTTATTGCTCAACACCTTGGCGTAATTGGCCTTGAAGGCGAAGCGGCCATAGTCCGCCGTGCGCAGCAAATACTTGACGCTGATGTCGATGCCGCTGCTGCTCTGCTTGGCCGCGTTGATCGGATTGACGGTGATGGTCTTGATCTCGCCGGCGCGGTTCAGGGCATTGGCCGCGAAACGCTCGACGCGGCCCAGGGTATCGGCGCAGGTAGGCGAATTGATGTCGAACTTGCCCAGGCGGCAATCGGCTTCGTCGCGCAGGATCTTGTCGGCGCTCAGGTTCGTCACGAGGTCGTCGATCTTGATGTTCCAGTAATCGACGGAGACGTCGAAATTGGAACTTGGCGACCAGACGGCGCCCACGCCGAAGGACTTGCCTTTTTCCGACTGCAGGTCGCGGCTGCCATTCTGCACATAGTCGGCGCCCGGCGACTTGTTTGCGAATTCGCACTTGTCGATGCTTTGGCCGGCGGCGCCGCAGCGGTAGTAATCGGTGGTGCTCGAGTAGTAACCGGTGCCGCGCGCCTTGTAGATGTAGTTCATGTCCGGCGCGCGGAAGCTGGTGGCGTAGTTGGCGCGGAACAGCAGCTCCGGCGCGGGACGCAGTTCCAGGCCGCCGTTGTAGGTGAACTTGCCTTCATGGCGGCCGGCAAAGCTGTAGCGGTCGTAACGACCGGCCAGGGTACCGGTGAGCTTCTCGTGCAGCGGCAGGTTGATCTCGGCGCCCAGCGCATAGCGGGTACGCGTGCCGGCCGTGATATCGGACTTGGTGGCGACGTTGAAGTAGCCGTCGTTCAGGCGCGCATCGGGCACATTGCTGAAGCCCTGCTTGCCCAATTCGGCGATGGTGGCGATCTTCGCCAGGCCAGCGGGCAGCTGGAACAGGTCGCCATTCGTCGCCAGACTCAGGGTATTCGTCCAGGCCTTGTCGTCGCTGTCGGAATTGCCCGTGATGTTGTCGAATTCGGCCGCCGTCACGCGGCGCGACAAGCGGGCCGGGTCAGGTGCGTAGATCGGCACGCCGGCGGTGTCGGTACCCAGTTTCGGGCCCAGGAAGAAGCTGTCGATATTGGCCAGCGCGCGCGGCGTGTGGCTTTCGCTCTTGTACACCGAGGCGTTGTAGTTCGCTTCATACTGCCAGGAGGACGTGCCGGGAATGCGGCCCTTGGCGCCCAGCGAGATGGCGGTGGCCAGGTCGTCCCACTTGCGGTTGTAGCGCTCCACGCCGCCCATTTCCTCGGGCGAGATATAGCGCGTCCACGCTTCGTAGCGATTCGTGTTCTGGTTGCGGAAATAGCTGCTGCCCGTCGACGACGACGTCCACGTCGGGCCGCGCGTATTGTTCTCGGTCGAGTTCTTGCCGATCAGGAAGTCGGCGAACAGGGTCGTTTCCGGCGACAGCTCATAGTTGGCGCTGCCGAAGACGTTCTGGCTGCGGTTCTTGGTTTGCGTGGTCCAGTAAGTGGGGCCCACTTTCGGGCTGGCGCAATAGCTGCCGTTCTTCGCCTGGTACTTGACGACGCTGCCGCCGAACAAGTCGCCGAACTGGTTGCAGGTGTCGCCCAGGTCCACGTAGCTGCCGGAGGTGCCGGCCTGTACCACGCGGCGCGAGGCGATGTTCGTCGGCGTGCCCGAGCGGGTGGCCATGAAATCGCGCTGCAGGCTCGACAGCGGATCGCGCTGGCTCAGCTCCACGCTGAACAAGGTATGCAGCTTGTCGAAATTACCGCCCCCCGTCAGCTGCACGCGCTGGTTGCCGGCGCCGCCACGCGTGGTGCCGCCCGCCTTGACGTTGATATCGAAACCTTCCGTCTGCTTTTTCAGGATCACATTGACCACGCCGGCGATGGCGTCGGAACCATAGATGGCCGAGGCGCCGCCGTTGAGGATCTCGATGCGGTCGACAATGCTCGACGGGATATTCGCCAGGTTGGTGAAGTTGACCGTGCCTTCGTAGGCGACGGGGAAGTCGGCCAGGCGGCGGCCATTGAGCAGGATCAGGGTGTGGTTCGGGCCGAGGCCGCGCAGGCTGATGGTATTGGCCGACGGCGTGAACGTGTTGCCGAAATCCTCGCCTTGCGTAAAACCGCTGTTCTGTACCTGGTTGGTCAGCGCATCGAAGACGTTCTTGTATCCTTGCTTGGTGATTTCATCCCCCGTCAGGATGGTGACGGACGATGGTCCTTCCAGGCTGGCGCGGGGAATCCGCGAACCGGTGACCACGACGGCTGGCGGGGTGGCCGCCGGCTGCTGATCCGCTGCGGGCGCTTGCGTTTGCGCGTGCGCCTGCCATGCGGAACCGCCCAGGATGGCCAGTACGGCTACGGTGAGCGGTGGTAACTTGAATTGTATAGGCATCTTTGCGCTTCTCAAGGTTAGGGAGAAGGCGAAAGATATCAAAATGCCAGTAATTACAAAACGAATGGATTCATCTTTCTATATACCAAAATTGTTATATAGAAAGATTTCTGAGCAGAAAGCCCCCCCCTCCTTCACCCGGGAAGGGCAGCACAATGGGGCTTTAGCGTTTCAAGACAGCAATTTCCTTGTAGGCAGGACGCAGCAGCCGCGCAGCCGTGTCGGCCGGACTCTCGATAGAACTCAACAGCCTGATCGCGCCCGTGGCCGGGCTACAGCTGCCGCTGCTGCGGTAGCGCAACGCCGCCGCCAGCATGCCTTCGGCCGGATCGCCCAGCTGGTTCTGGTAATCGTCCATTACCTCGCAGGTCGGCGCCATGCCATCGGCAAAGTCGCCAAAGCCCTTGGCGTTGACGCCCTGGAACTGCACGGCGAAATACGTGGTGCCGCAATTGGGCGTGGGATAGAAACCGTAGGGCTTGCCGCACGTCGTGCCGCCGATCAGGTTGACCTGCACATCCACGCCGCGCAAGCCGTTGATGATGGCTTCGCTGGCCGAGCAGGTATTGCCCGTGGTCAGCAAGGTCACGCGCTTGAGGTCCAGCGAAGGCAGCAGCGTCCCCTTGGGCAGGGGGTTCGGCCCGGCAAAGCCCTGGCTTTGCGCATGGAATGGCACGGGCGCTTCCGGCCGCGTCTTGTCATTGGCCAGCACCTGCTCGAAGGTCTTGCCGGTGGTGACTTGCGGACCGGCAATCATGTAGGCGAGCTCGCTGGCGACATCGAGGTAGCCGCCACCGTTGTAGCGCACGTCAAGCACCAGGTCGCTGATGCCGGCCGCCTGGAAGCGGCGCATGGTCTCGACCAGCTGGCGTTCGGCCACGTTATTGTGGGTATTGAAAGTCAGGTAGCCCACCTTGCCCGTGGGCGTGTCGATGATGCGCTCGTTCTGCACGGCGCTGGTGGCCACGTCCACCGCCGCCAGGCTCACGGACAGGGGCGCGCCGCTGCGGCTGAAGCCCAGCGTGTGCGTGCCCTGCGCCGTGGGGAACAGGCCGGCGTTGAGGATCTTCACGCTGGCCGTATCGGGGGCATTGATGAAATCGACGCCATCGACCGTTTGCAGCAGGTCGCCGCGCCGCAAGCCCGCCAGTGCGGCCGGCGAACCCGGTTCGACGATCGAGATCACCGCCTTGCGAGGCGGCGTCGTCTGCGTGACGGCCAGCAGCATGCCGTAGCCGAGCTCCACGCCGTTGAGCGAAGCTTCCCATTCGGCCGTCGTATAGGTGAAGTGGAACTGGTCCTTCGGCTTGCCGGACGCCGTCGTGGCCGTTGTTTTCAGCACATCGAAATACGCCTTGGCCGTAGTGAAGCTTTGCGGCAGATACGTGGTCGGCACTTCGCGGTACCACAGATACGTTTCATCGATCCAGCTGCGCACCCACGTCTGCTCATTGAGCAAGGTGCCCGGCTTGTCGATGCTGCTGCCGCTGCGCGGCGCCTCGCAACGGTTCGCGACCGTGGAGGAAGCGACCAGCGCCGTCGCCCCGGTCGGCCCGGTTGGCGTCACGGGCGGCACGACGGGCGCGCTGTCGCTGCTGCTGCCTCCTCCGCCGCCGCAGGCACTCAACACGAATCCGAGGGAAACAACGAGGCAACGCAGGCGCAGGGAATGCATGAGAAACTTTCCAAGAAGAAATTATCGAAAAATTATAATGCGTTTTGCTGGCAAGCGTTGTTTTCTTTGACACAAAAAAATGGCGCCCGCAGGCGCCATTGCTACAAGGTCATTCTCAAACCGTTACGCCACGGTGGCCGCCACGGGGGCTGCCACGACGGGCGGCAGCGGCGTCGGCGCGTTGAAGGCGATCAGCAAACTGGCTTCCTTCTCTTTCGCCGCCTTCAAATGACGCTCCTTCACGTGGCCATAGCCGCGGATGTCTTCCGGGATGCTGGCGATGGCCACGGCTTGCGCCAGCTTGGCCGTCGTCAGTTTCGGCAGCAAGCCGCCCACCGTCGCGCGGTATTCAAGAATCAGCGCGCGCTCCATCTTGCGCTCGGCCGTGTGGCCGAAGATGTCGAACGCCGTGCCGCGCAAGCCCTTGAACTTGGCCAGCACGCCGAACGCCTTCATCATCCACGGGCCGAATTCCTTCTTCACCAGATGGCCCTGGGCATCCGTTTTCGCCATGATCGGCGGCGCCAGGTGGAACTTGAGCTTGATGTCGCCTTCGAACATGGCGGCGATCTTCGCCTGGAAGGCGCCGTCCGTGTACAGGCGCGCCACTTCGTACTCGTCCTTGTAGGCCATCAGCTTGTAAAAGTAGCGGGCCACGGCTTCCGTCAGGCGCAAGTGCGGGCCATTCAGGGCGCTTTCGGCGGCGCGTACCTGGCCGACGAAATCGATGTACTGCTGCGCATAGGCGCGGTCCTGGTAGGCCGTCAGCAGGGCCACCCGTTTTTCGATGATGTCGTCGAGCGTGTCGATGCGCTTGAATTCCACCACCTTGGCTGGTGTTGTCATGCGCACCAGGCTGGCCGCGTCATGCGCACCGGCGCGGCCCCAGTTGAAGGCCGCCTTGTTGAACGCCACCGAGACGTTGTTCAAGTCGATGGCTTTCATGATGGCAGCTTCGCTGAGTGGCACTTTGCCCTTTTGCCAGGCGTAGCCAAGCATGAACATGTTCGTGGCGATCGAGTCGCCCATCAGCGCCGTGGCGATCTGGCCCGCGTCGATGAAGTCCACATGGTCGCTGCCGCAAGCCTTTTCAATTTCCATGCGTGCGGAAGCGCCCGGGAATTGCCAGTCCGGGTTTTTCACGAAGGCGGCCGTCGACGAGCTGGTCGAGTTGATCATGGCCCAGCTGCGGCCTTCTCCCATGCGCGACAGTGCATCGCGGCTGGCCGTGACGATCAGATCGCAGCCGATCACCAGGTCGGCCGCACCCGTGCCGACGCGCGTCGAATGGATATCTTCCTGGCGGTCCGCCAGACGCACGTGCGACATGACAGGGCCGCCCTTTTGCGCCAGGCCGCTCATGTCCAGCACGGAACAGCCCTTGCCTTCCACGTGAGCCGCCATGGCCAGGATCTGGCCGACCGTGACGACACCCGTGCCGCCAATGCCGGTCACTAAAATGCCGAACGGCTCGGCCGTCGAAGGAATCTGCGGCGTCGGCAAGGCCGGCGCGGCTGGCGCGTCCTTGTCGGCGGCAGCAGCCTTCTTCGGCTTTTTCAAGCCGCCGCCTTCCACCGTCACGAAACTGGGGCAGAAACCCGTCGTGCACGAGAAATCCTTGTTGCAGGACGACTGGTTGATCTGGCGCTTGCGCCCCAGTTCCGTTTCCAGCGGTTCCACCGACAGGCAGTTCGATTGCACGGAACAGTCGCCGCAGCCTTCGCAGACGGCCTCGTTGATAACGGCGCGCTTGGCCGGGTCCGGGTATTCATTGCGTTTCCGGCGGCGGCGTTTTTCCGAGGCGCAGGTCTGGTCGTAGATCATGGCCGATACGCCCGGCATGTCGCGCAGTTCGCGCTGCACGTCCATCAGTTCCGAACGATGGCGCACGGTGACGCCTTCCGCCCAGGCGTAGTCGGACGGATATTTTTCCGGTTCGTCGGTGACGACAATAATCGGGCCGACGCCTTCGGCGGCGATCTGGCGAGAGATAATGGCCGGCGATAGCGGACCGTCGAATTCCTGGCCGCCCGTCATGGCGACCGCATCGTTGAACAGAATTTTATACGTGATGTTCACCTTGGCCGAGACGGCCGCGCGGATGGCCAGGATGCCCGAGTGGAAATACGTGCCGTCGCCCAGGTTGGTAAACACGTGCTTTTCATTGGTGAACGGCGCCTGGCCGACCCAGGTCACGCCTTCGGCGCCCATGTGGGTAAACGTCGACGTTTCGCGGTCCATCCACAGCACCATGTAATGGCAGCCGATGCCGGCCAGCGCGCGCGAGCCTTCCGGCACTTTCGTGGAACTGTTGTGCGGGCAGCCGGAGCAGAAGAATGGCGTGCGGTCCTTTTGCGGATCGGGTTTCACGCTGATCGCTTTCAGCACATTCTCTTTGGCTTCCAGGTAGGCGATGCGTTCCTTCACGCGCTGCTCGACCGGGTGGCCCGCGTAATAGCGCGAAATGCGGCTGGCAATGGCGCGCGCGATCATGGCCGGGTTCAGTTCATAGGTTGCCGGCAGCAGCCAGTCGCCGTGACCGGTGCCCTTCTGGTTGCTCCATTCGCCCGTGTCGTCGAACTTGCCGACCACGCGCGGACGCTCGCCATCCTTCAGGTTGTACAGTTCTTCCTTCAGCGCGTATTCGAGGATTTGCCGCTTTTCTTCCACCACGAGGATCTCGTCGAGACCCTTGGCGAATTCGTGCACGCCGTCCGCTTCCAGCGGCCAGGTCATGCCGATCTTGTACAGGCGGATGCCGATGTCGGACGCCGTCTGCTCGTCGATGCCGAGGTCGGCCAGCGCCTGGCGCGTGTCCAGGTACGATTTGCCGGCCGTGATGATGCCGATGCGCGCTTTCGGGCTGTCCCAGATGATTTTATTGAGCTTGTTGGCACGCGCATAGGCCAGCGCCGCATACCATTTATAGCTGTTCATGCGCACTTCCTGCTCCAGCACCGTATCGGGCCAGCGGATGTTCAAGCCGCCGGCCGGCATCTCGAAGTCAAGCGGCAAGGTGATCTGCACGCGGTCAGGATCGAAATCGACGGCGGCGCCCGACTCGATGATATCGGTCACGCATTTCATCGACACCCACAGGCCCGTGTAGCGGCTCATGGCCCACGCATGCAAGCCGTAGTCGATGTATTCCTGCACCGACGACGGGTACAGCACGGGAATGCCGCAGGCGTTCAGGATATGGTCGGACTGGTGCGCCGTGGACGAGGATTTCGCCGCATGGTCGTCGCCGGCCAGCACCAGCACGCCGCCATGCTTGGCGGAACCGGCGTTATTGGCGTGCTTGAACACGTCGCCGCAGCGGTCGACGCCGGGGCCCTTGCCATACCACATGCCGAACACGCCATCGTATTTCGCGTCTTCGAACAAGTTCGTTTGCTGCGTGCCCCAGACGGCCGTGGCGGCCAGGTCTTCGTTCAGGCCCGGGTGAAATTTGACGTGGTGTTCGTCGAGGTATTTCTTGGCCTTGATCGCCGTCATGTCAACGGACGTCACAGGCGAACCGCGGTAACCGGTGATGTAGCCGGCCGTATTCAGGCCCGCCTTCAGGTCGCGCTCGCGCTGCAGCATGGGCAGGCGGATCAGCGCTTGCGTGCCCGTCATGAAGGCGCGGCCACGCTCCAAGGTGTATTTGTCGTTCAGGGAAATCTCGGACGCGTGCGCGCCCGGCTCAAGACTCGAGCCCTTGATTGGTGCATTCATTACTTGTCTCCATTATTCTCTGTGCTACGCGTGCAAAGTCGGTTGAACTCACACGTACCGGCCGCGCCTTGTGGGCAATGCCGGTGCGGAAAAATGACTTGTTTGTCGTAGACTACCACAGGAAGGCGCGCAGTTCTTTGCTGCACTGCACTCCCGTGTTTGTACTTTTTGCTGCTTTTTAGTGCTTCTTTTTGCGGGCATGTCGGGTTACGCCATTCTGGCTAACCCGACCTACATTACTGGCCCCAGCTGTAGGTCGGATTAGCGCAGCGTAATCCGACATCGCGGGCATGAGTCGGCTTACGCCGCGCTCGTATCTTTCAGCACGCCGCGCTTGATCTGGTCCAGCTCGATCGATTCGAACAGCGCGCGGAAATTGCCTTCGCCGAAGCCCTGGTCGCCCTTGCGCTGGATGATCTCGAAGAAGATCGGGCCGATCACCGTCTGCGTGAAGATTTGCAGCAGCAGTTCGCGTTCGCTTTCCGTACTGTGGCCATCGATCAGGATGCGCAAACGGCGCAGTTCTTCCAGCTGCTCGCCATGGTTCGGCAGGCGGCGGTTGACCAGCTCATAGTAAGTTTCAATCGTGTCCTGGAAATCGATACCCGTATCGCGCATGCCTTGCACGGAAGAGTAGATATCGTCCGTACCCAGCGCGATATGCTGGATGCCTTCGCCGTGGTACTGGTCCAGGTATTCGGCGATCTGCGACTTGTCGTCCGACGATTCATTGATCGGGATGCGGATCTTGCCGCACGGCGAAGTCATGGCTTTCGACTTCAGACCAGTATGCTTGCCTTCGATGTCGAAGTAGCGCACTTCGCGGAAGTTGAACAGGTTTTCATAGAAACCGGCCCACTCCTTCATGCGGCCACGGTGCACATTGTGCGTCAGGTGGTCGATATACGTCAGGCCATGGCCGACCGGGTTGGCGACGGCGCCGGGAATGGCGACGAAATCGACGTCATAGATGCTGATGTCGCCGATGCCGCCTGGCGCCGCGGCGTTTTCCTTGTCGGCGCCCTTGCCGCGCCAGCGGTCGACGAAGTACAGCAGGGAATCGCCCACGCCCTTGATGGCGGGGATATTCAGCTCCATCGGGCCGGTTTTATTGTCAAAACCCCAGGCACCCAGTTCCAGCGCGCGGCGGTACACGAAGGCCGCGTCGTCGACGCGGATGGCGATGGCGCACACGGACGGGCCGTGATGGCGGGCAAAACGCTGCGCGAACGAATCTTGTTCGGCATTGATGATGAAATTGATGTCGCCCTGACGGTACAGGGTCACATCCTTGTGGCGGTGGCGCGCGATGGCCGTGAATCCCATGTTCTCGAACAGCTTGCCCAATGCTTTTGGGTCTGGTGCTGCATACTCGACGAACTCGAAACCATCGGTACCCATCGGGTTATCCCAAGGCTGAAATTGCATGATGTCTCCTCCTAGAAGTAGCGCACAGTATAGGCGCGGTCTGTGGGCATTAAATGCCAAAGATCTCCCGAACAATCATGATTTGCGCAATAATATTGCGTGAAACAAGAACCACCGGAGGAAGCATGAGCAAAATTACGCTGGATAAAACGGATCGCAAGATCCTCGCCGTCCTGCAGGCCGATGGCCGCCTGTCGAACCAGGATGTGGCCGAGCAGGTCAGCCTGTCGCCGTCGCCATGCTTGCGCCGCGTCAAACGGCTGGAAGAAGCGGGCGTGATCCGCCAGTACGTGGCCCTGCTGGACCCGGAAAAGATCGGACTGGGCTTGCTCGCCTACGTCAACGTGCGGCTGGAAAAGCACAGCGACGCCTCCGCCCATGCCCACAGCACGGCGCGCGTGCTGGCGCCGAATCTGGTGACGAACACGTCGCCGCGCGCCGACTTCGCCGTGGCCGTGGCGCAATGGCCGGAAGTGGTGGCCTGCTACGCGATGACGGGTGAAATGGATTATCTGCTGCGCGTGCACGTGGAAGACATGGAGCATTTCTCGCGCTTCATGATGGCGACCCTGCTGCGCCACCCGGCCGTGCTGGACGTGAAATCAAGCTTCGCCTTGCAGCGCATCAAGGATACGACGGCCCTGCCCTTACTGTGACGGCGGTGACGGCGGCCCGGGCTTCTTCTTGCGGCCCGGCAAGCGCTCGAACAATTTGCTGGCGGCGCGCGCATTCGCCTTGAACGTGTAGTCGAACATGGCGAACTGCTCCTGCACGGCTTCTTGCAACATGCTGCTCGGATTCGGCGGCAACAGTTTCAGATATGCATCGGCTTCACCATAGTCGCGCTGGATTTCCATGCCCGCCTTCTTGGCGATATGCATCATCGTCTTGTTGGACGACAGACAATGCATGTACAGGGTATCGACATCGTTGTTGCGGCAGTGAATTGCCGCCCGCTCGAACAGTTTCGACCCCACGCCCATGCCGCGCATGGATTTCGACACGGACACGCCAAACTCGGCCACCTGCTCCTTGTCCGTCACGACGCTTTTCGCCGGCGACTTGTCCTTCGGCGCGAACGCCAGATGCCCCACGCCCACCAGCTTGAACAGGCTGTTATAGACGCCGTAGACCATGTCGCGCGAGAAATCCATCTTTTGCACGTACTGGGCGACGAGCTCATCGGGCAAGGCGCTGCCGAAGCGCAGCAGGCGGTCACTTTTCTCGAGCGACAGGAAATGCTTCATCATGCGGCGCCGGTCGCGCTCATGCAATTGCTTGACGAGCACGGTCGGACGCCCGCCGTCGCTACGGCTGAGCCAGCGGCGAAACGGGTTCTGGAACAATTTGGGCAGGGTCATGGCAGCTCCGTGCTGCTGATCGCGTTCGTGACGGCCTCGACCCGCGCTGCATGGATGAGCTCGGGAATGCGCTTCGGTTCGTGTGCGCAAGCTTGTGCCAACGCGCCCGCATCGACGCCGCGCACGGCCGCCAGCATGGCTTGCAGCCAGGCGGACTGCGGGAACGCCGTATCCTGGGCTTGCACATTGCAGGCGATGGCGTCCAGCATCTGCACGAAGCGCTGCGGCTTGCGCAGTCCGTCGCAGCGTTCGCACAAGCGCACCAGTTCCCCGGCGTTCAAGGCCAGCGCACCGGCGACGGCGACCTGCTCGCGCGCCGCCATCACGGCCAGCTCGCGGCAATCGTTGGGCACGCGCAGGCGCTCGCTGAGCGCGTTGATCTGCTCAAGCGGCACGGCCAGCATCAGCACAGCAAAGCGCACGCACAGTGCGTGGCCTGCGCCCGCCGCGCTGTCGATCACGTGCAGCAAATGTTCGTTGATTATCAGCTCCGGCAGGATGCGCGCCAGCGCGCCGCATTCCTGCAACACCGTCAACATGCGCGACGGGTGGCTTTCCATCAATCCCTTGGCCACTTCCTGCCATACGCGCTCGGCCACCAGCGCGTCGACTTCGCCGTCCAGCACCATTTGACGCATGAGGGCCATGGTGACCGGTGCCACCGTAAACCCGTCGAAGCGGGCGGCAAAGCGGGCCAGGCGCAAGATGCGCACGGGGTCTTCGCCAAACGCATGGGAGACGTGGCGAAACACTTTGTTCTGGATATCCTCGATGCCGCCGAACGGGTCCGTCAGGCTGCCATCTTCGGCTTGCGCAATGGCGTTGATGGTCAGATCGCGCCGCACCAGGTCGTCTTCGAGGGTAACGTCGGGCGCCGTGTGGAAGACAAAGCCCCGGTAGCCGGGGGCCGTCTTGCGTTCCGTACGGGCCAGCGCGTACTCTTCCTGCGTCTTCGGGTGCAGGAAGACGGGAAAATCCTTGCCGACGGGCCGGAAGCCCTGGCGCAGCATGTCATCCGGCGTGGCGCCGACGACGACGTAATCGCGGTCTTTCACGGGCAAGCCCAGCAGTTGGTCGCGCACCGCGCCACCGACCGTGTATATCTTCATAACGCTCTTTTCTTAGTCAGGCAATTCCGCGTCGTGCTTGGGTGCCGTTTCCGTTTCCGCCAGCGCTTCCGCGATCCAGCGGGCCACGGCCGGGTGCGCCTGCACGCGCTCGCAATACGCGTTCAGCGCCGGCGCCAAACTCACGCCATAGGTACGGAAACGCATGACGACGGGGGCGAAATACGCATCGGCGATGGAAAAGTCGCCAAACAGGAACTGGTGGTGGCCAAAGCGCGATAAACATTCTTCCCAGATTTCGCTGATGCGGCCGATGTCGGCCTGCGCGGCGGCCGTGCGGCCCCGTCCCGGCAACTTCGCCCTGATATTCATCGACATGTCCGTGCGCAAGCCCGTGAAACCGGAATGCATTTCCGCGCAGACACAACGCGCCATGGCGCGCGCGGCCACGTCTTGCGGCCACATGTGCTTATCGGGAAACTGCTCGGCCAGGTATTCGCAGATGGCCAGGCTGTCCCAGATCGTGATTTCGCCCGCCAGCAGCACGGGGACCCGGCCGCAGGCCGAATACTCGGCAATTTTCGTCGCCGTATCGCTTTGATCGAGCAGCACGCGCACTTCCTGGAACGGGATGCCGAACGCCGTCATGGCCACCCACGGTCGCATCGACCATGATGAGTAATTCTTGTTGCCGATGATGAGGGTCAGGCCCGGCTCGCGCGCGGCGGCCAGGGTTTGCGTCAGGCTGGGATCAAGGATGGTCGTTTGCATGGTCGGCTATCTTTAGTTGGATGATGGCAAGTCGGCCGCGATGGCGCTGTTTTTCGGCCCGACGGTGCCCAGGCGCGCCTTCAGCGACTGCGGGCTCTTCTCGAACAGGGCCGCGTAATACGTGGCGTTGGCCATCACGTTTTTCACGTAGCCGCGCGTTTCCGTATACGGAATGATCTCGGCAAAGACGGCGCCTTCCAGCGGACGGGTCATGGTGGCGCGCCAGATGCGCAAGCGCCCCGGTCCCGCGTTATAGGCGGCGCTGGCCAGCACTTGCGAACCGTCGAGACCGCCAAGCACCATGTTCAGGTAATTCGTACCCAGCAAGACGTTGGTGCGCACGTCGCTCAAGGTTTCCGTGACGAAATCCGTCAAACCGATCTTCTTGGCCACATAACGGGCCGTCGACGGCATCACCTGCATCAGGCCGGACGCACCCACGTGCGACTGCGCATCCATGATGAAGCGCGATTCCTGGCGGATCAGGCCGTACACCCAGGCTTTGTCGAGACCCAGGGTTTGCGTGGCCGGATGCATGACGTCGTCGTGCGGCGTCGGATAGCGCTGCGTATAGTCCACTTCCAGGCGCGTGCGGTCCGAAGTGTTGACCATGCGGTCGAGCACATTGTTCTGGCGCGCAAATTCCGCAGCCGCCAGATGCTGGCGATCCGTCATCGAACGCAACTCCCAGTTCCACTCGCGCGTGCCTTCGAAGCGCAAGCGCATGTTGAAGAATTTCAAGGCCCGCTGCAAGCCCGGATTGGCGGCCATGGTGGCGATTTCCGCCGGCGTGATGGGCTGGCCCGGCGGCGGCAGCACCAGGTGGTTGCCCAGCTCTTCATTGGCCAGCAAGCCATAGAAATTCGATTGCTCGGAAATCGTGCGGTACAGGGCGTCCGCCTGCGCGTTCGGACGGCCCGGTGTTTCCGCCTGCTGCGCGCGCGCCAGCCAGTACACCCAGGTGGGATCGGCACGCAGGGACGCCGGCATGGCCTGGATGGCGGCCTTGACCAATGGCCAGTTGCCTTCGCGCAAGGCGATACGCGCCTTCCACTGCATCTGTTCCTGGGTCAATGGCGCACCATTGGTTTTTTGCCAATATTCGAATGCTTCCGGCGCCAGCGAATACGACGCTTGCAGGGCCAGGCTGGCCCAGCCGATGGCCTGTTCCTGCGCCGTCAGCTGCGCACTGGCCTTTTGCAGGGCCACCACGCCCAGCTTCAAGGTGCTTTTCGCCATGCGGCCGACAGCCACCAGGTACATCTCGTGGTCGGCGCGACTCAGACCCGGTCCCTTGGCCAGCACCAGCGCCGGCAAATCGATCGCCTGCGCCATCTTCGCGTCGGACGCGCCCAGCAGCAGCGCGATGCGGCGCGCCGGGCCCGTGGCGTTGGTCTGGCCCGCCAGGCGGATCTGCGCCCACAGGTCGTTCGTGTCGAACTGGCCGTTTTGCGCCAATACCGCGATCAGGCTGCCGCACGCTTCGCCATAGCCGGGCGGAGACACCAGCAAGTTGCGCGCCTCGGCCGCCACGTTCTGCCCCTTGGCCGCGCGCGACATCAGCGCGTAGCACTTGAGCTGGGTGTCGTCGTCGAGGGCGAATTGCGGGTATTGTTCATCGAACACGACCCAGTCGCGCTTGCGGCCCAGCTCCAGCAGCCAGTCGTTGCGGAAACGGTCGGCGATGGCGCTGCCCTTGTAGCGGTTCAGGTAATCGCGAAATTGCGCCTCGGTCAGCAGTTTGATGCGCGGTTTCAGCCGATAATAGTCAACATACGATGGAATCTGGTAATTCGTCAGGCGCCCCGCATAAAAGTCGGCTTTTTCGACGTCATCCTTGCGCGCGGCGTCGCGCAGCAGCAGGAAGGCATCGTCCTCGCTGCGCGTGTCGGGGGCGGCTGGGGATACGGTGGTCGATACCTGGGCCAGGGCGGCCAGGGGAGACAAGGCCGATGCAACACACAGCATCGTGCCGGCAATCCATTTCAGTGGGGAAATCAATGTACGACTCTCAATCTTAACTTGATGGTGATATGAATAGCGACCCTAGAATAACATGCGATCCGGCTACACGGCCACCCATTGCGCCACAGGAAAAAGCCGGCTTGCGCAAAGCCTTGCTGGCGGCCCGGCGCGCCCTGCCCGATGCCATGCGCGCAGGGTGGGATGCGGCCATCGCGCAGCGCCTGCTGGACTGGTGCGCGCAGGAAAATGTCAAGGAACTGGGCGTGTACTGGCCCCTGCATGGCGAGCCGGACTTGCACGACGCGTATGCGCAGCTGGCCGCGCGCGGCGTGCAATTAAGCTTGCCGGTGGTGCTGGAAAAGCATGCGCCGCTGGCATTTAGTGACTGGACGCCGGGCGAGCCCATGGTCAAGGATGGCATGGGCGTGGCCGTGCCGGCCCGGTTGCGCCTGTGCCCGGCGCCCGCCACCCTGTTGGTGCCCTGCCTGGGATTCAATGAGGAACGTTACCGGCTCGGCTATGGCGGCGGCTATTACGACCGTACCCTGGCGGCTACGTCGCGTCCGCGCACGGTGGGCATCGCCTATGCGTGCCTGGCGACCAGCTTTCCCAACGGCGAATACGACATCGCCCTCGATCACATCATGACCGAGGGCGACCTGTACTGACGAAACAGGACGGTTTACTTCACCAGGCGATGCCACAGTGCGGTCGTGGGCGCCGCCTGGTTCATGCTATAGAAATGCAAGCCTGGCGCGCCGCCTTCCAGCAGGCGTTCGCACAAGCCCGTCACCACGTCCAGGCCAAAGGCCTTGATGGACGCGCTGTCGTCGCCGAAGCTGGCCAGTTTCAGACGCACCCAGCGTGGAATTTCCGCGCCGCACATGTCCGAAAAGCGCATCAGCTGCGTGTAGTTCGTGATCGGCATGATGCCGGCCACGATGGGCACGTTGATGCCCATCTTCTGCGTCTGCTCGACAAACTGGAAATACGCGTCGGCATTGTAGAAGTACTGGGTGATGGCGGCATTGGCGCCAGCCTGCACCTTGCGCGCGAACGCGTTCAAGTCGTCCTGCGGCGAACGGGCTTGCGGGTGCACTTCCGGATAGGCGGCCACTTCGATATGAAAATGGTCGCCCGTCTCGGCGCGGATGAATTCCACCAGCTCGTTGGCGTAACGGAACTCGCCCGAAGCGCCATAGCCGCTGGGCAAGTCGCCGCGCAAGGCCACGATACGCTTCACGCCGGCCGCCTTGAAGTCAGCCAGCACGGCGCGGATCGATTCGCGCGAGCCACCAACGCAAGACAGGTGCGGTGCGGCCTGTTCGCCGGCCGCCAGGATCTCGCGCACGGTGTCCAGGGTACCCTGCTGCGTGGTGCCACCGGCGCCAAAGGTCACGGAGAAATACTTCGGATGCAACTCAGACAACTTGACACGTGTGGCGCGCAGCTTTTCCGCCCCTTCCGGGGTTTTCGGCGGGAAAAACTCAATACTGAAATTATGCTTTTCCATCGTCATTACTCAAAAGTAAGGTCGACAGGGCCCAGGAAATGATGCTGTACAAAATGGCGCCACCCACGGCAGACCAGAAACTGGCGACATGGAAACCATCGATCACCTGTGCCACGAGCCAGAACAGGAAGCCATTGATGATCAGAATGAACAGGCCCAGCGACAAGAACGTCACGGGCAGGGTCAGCAGGATCAGCAAAGGACGGATCAGCGCATTGACCAGCCCCAGCACGGCAGCGGCCAGCAGCGCGGTCCAGCCGCTGCTCATCGTCACCGAGTGCATCAGGTAAGGGACGGCAAACAGGGCTGCCGCATTGATAAACCAAATCAGTAGCAAGCGCATTTCTCTAGCCTGTCAAAGAAAGTCAGGCCGGCAACAGCCGGCACAAAAGATAGACCGATCAGTCTTGTTGCCTCAGGAACCGTAGCGAGCGGATGCGCGGCGTAGCCGACAAGCGCAGTAGGTTCATGAGGCAACCATCTTAATAACGGTAGTGCTCTGGCTTGTATGGACCTTCCGTGCGCACGCCAATGTAGTCGGCTTGCTCTTGCGTCAGTTCCGTCAGCTGCGCATTCAACTTTTTGAGTTGCAGGCGGGCGACTTTTTCGTCCAGGTGTTTTGGCAGGGTGTACACGCCGACCGGGTAGTTGGCCGTGTTTGCGTACAGTTCGATCTGGGCGATCGTCTGGTTGGCGAACGACGAGCTCATCACGTACGACGGGTGGCCCGTACCGCAACCGAGGTTGACCAGACGGCCTTCGGCCAGCAGGATGATGCGGCGGCCCGACGGGAAGATGATGTGGTCGACTTGCGGCTTGATGTTTTCCCACTCGTATTGTTTCAACGAAGCGACGTCGATTTCATTGTCGAAGTGACCAATGTTGCAGACGATGGCCTGGTCTTTCATGCGCGTCAGGTGATCGTGCGTGAGGATGTGGTAGTTGCCCGTGCAAGTGACAAAGATATCGCCGTGTTCGCAGGCGTAATCCATGGTCACGACGCGGTAGCCTTCCATCGCCGCCTGCAGTGCGCAGATCGGATCGACTTCCGTCACCCATACTTGCGCCGACAGGGCGCGCATGGCTTGCGCGGAACCCTTGCCGACATCACCGTAACCGGCGATGACGGCGACTTTGCCGGCGATCATCACGTCGGTGGCGCGCTTGATGCCGTCGACCAGGGACTCGCGGCAGCCGTACAGGTTATCGAATTTCGATTTTGTGACGGAATCGTTCACGTTGATCGCAGGGAAAGCCAGCTTGCCTTCCTTGTGCATCTGGTACAAGCGGTGCACACCGGTCGTCGTTTCTTCCGTCACGCCGAGGATTTCCGGCAGACGCTTCGAGTACCAGGTCGGGTCGGCCAGCAAGTGTTTCTTGATCGAGTTGAACAGGCAGATTTCTTCGTCCGAACCGGGGTTGGCCAGCACCGACAGGTCGGTTTCCGCGCGCACGCCCAGGTGCAGCAGCAGGGTGGCGTCGCCGCCATCGTCGAGAATCATGTTCGAATAGACAGCCTTGCCGTCCACGTTCGGCCATTCGAAGATGCGGTGCGTGTATTCCCAGTAGTCGTCCAGCGACTCGCCCTTGACGGCGAACACAGGCGTGCCGGCGGCAGCGATGGCGGCGGCGGCGTGGTCTTGCGTCGAGTAAATGTTGCACGATGCCCAACGCACTTGCGCGCCCAGTGCTTCCAGGGTCTGGATCAGCACGGCGGTCTGGATGGTCATGTGGATGGAACCGGTGATGCGCGCGCCTTTCAAAGGCTGCGCTGCCGCGAATTCTTCGCGGATGGCCATCAGGCCAGGCATTTCCGTTTCAGCAATCTTGATTTCTTTGTCGCCCCATGCGGCCAAGGTGATATCGGCGATGGTGTAGTCGTGTTGCGATTTGAGTACGGCGTTCATCACGCCCTCCTTTCAGTTGAAAAAGGTACGTGAGCGCAGTTGCAGGATATTCCGAGCCTGGCGAATTTCTTCGTCGCAACGCTCCTCGGACGGGGGATTTTAACATTGTCAAGGGCGCCGCGCCAGCCTGTTCGCCACGTATTGCCATGTAACAACACATAAAAAAAGCGCCTACGGCCAGCAGGCCGGGGCGCTTTTCTTGCAAGTCTGACTAGATTACTTCAGGCCGGCGGCGTCGCGCAGCAGTGCGACCTTGTCCGTGCGTTCCCACGTAAATTCCGGCTCTTCTCGGCCGAAATGGCCGTAGGCGGCGCTCTTCTGGTAGATCGGGCGCAGCAGGTCGAGCATTTGCACGATGCCTTTTGGACGCAAGTCGAAGTGCGCCAGCACCAGCTTGGCGATTTCCGTATCCGGAATCACGCCCGTGCCTTCCGTGTAGACGGTGATGTTGATCGGCTTGGCCACGCCGATGGCGTAGCTGACCTGCACCTGGCATTGGCGCGCCAGGCCGGCCGCGACGATGTTTTTCGCCACGTAACGGGCCGCGTAGGCTGCCGAACGGTCGACTTTCGACGGGTCCTTGCCCGAGAACGCGCCGCCGCCGTGCGGGGCTGCGCCACCGTAGGTGTCGACGATGATCTTGCGGCCGGTCAAGCCGCAATCGCCTTGCGGACCGCCGATGACGAAACGGCCCGTCGGGTTGACGAGGAATTTGGTCTCCGTCAGCCATTCGCGCGGCAGGATGGGCTTGATGATTTCCTCGATGACGGCTTCTTCGATCTGCTTGTGCGAGATTTCCGGCGCGTGCTGGGTCGACAGCACGACGGTGTGCACGCCGACGGGACGGCCATCGACGTAGCGCAGGGTCACTTGCGATTTCGCATCCGGACGCAGCCATGGCAAACGGCCATCCTTGCGCAGCTGCGACTGGCGCTCGACCAGGCGGTGCGCGTAGTGGATGGCGGCAGGCATCAGCTCGGCCGTTTCATCGCAGGCATAACCGAACATCAGGCCCTGATCGCCAGCGCCTTGATCCAGGTCAATACCCGCGCCTTCATCGACGCCTTGCGCGATGTCCGGCGATTGCTTGTCATAGGCCACGAGCACGGCGCAACCCTTGTAGTCGATGCCGTATTCCGTGTTGTCGTAGCCGATGCGTTTGATGGTTTCGCGCGCAACTTGAATATAATCCACATTGGCATGCGTGGTAATCTCGCCAGCCAGCACCACCAGACCCGTGTTGCACAGGGTTTCGGCAGCCACGCGGGCGGCTGGATCCTGGGTCAGGATGGCGTCAAGGATGGCGTCGGAAATTTGATCGGCAACCTTGTCGGGATGGCCTTCCGAAACGGATTCGGAAGTGAAGAGATAGTCGTTTGACATTGCAAGCTCCTGTTTACTATGTGAATGTTCTGTCGCAGTAAAGAGGATTTTGCCTGCGACGCTTTAGCGATATTTATATTCCGCTTCGCAAGTTGTCTATTAACTCAGCGGTTACTGCATACGTGGTATTTTACGCTTCTTAAAAAATTTTGGCACAGCAACACGCCATTCCTGGAAACCGCTTATACATGTTAGTCCCAATTTTCCGCTTCTTGTCCATCTTTCCCCTGCCCGTCCTGCATGGCCTGGGTGCCGCGCTCGGCTGGGTGATTTACGCCATTTCCCCGTCCTACCGGCGCCGCATGCGCGAGAACATGCAGGGTGCGGGGTTTTCGCAACACTTGCACACGGCCGTGGCCGAAGCGGGCAAGAGTGTGCTGGAACTGCCCTTCATCTGGTGCGCGCCGGCCGAGCGCGTGGCGCGCCATGCGACGGTGGAAAACTGGGAACTGGTGGAAAAAGCCCTGCAGCACGGCCGCGGCATCGTCTTCCTGACGCCGCACCTGGGTTGCTTTGAAATCGTCGCCCAGCAAATCGCGCTGCGCACGCCGCTCACCGTGATGTACCGCCCGCCCAAGCGCGCCGCATTGAAACCGCTGATCGAAGGCGCCCGTGCGCGCGAAAACCTGATGCTGGCGCCAGCCAATATGTCGGGCGTGCGCATCTTTGCCAAATGCCTGAAAAAGGGCCAGCCCATCGGCCTGCTGCCCGACCAAGTGCCGCAGGAAGGCGAAGGCGTGTGGGCCGATTTCTTCGGCCGCCCCGCCTACACCATGACCCTGCCGGCCAAGCTGGCGCAGATGGGCGGCGCCGAAGTCATCATCACCTACGCCGAACGCCTGCCGGGCGGGCGCGGCTATGTCGTGCATTTCGTGCCGTTCACCGAGTCGCTCGACAGCACTTCGGCCGAGCAGGCGCGCACCATCAATGCGGCCATGGAGCAATTGATCGCGCGCAGCCCGGCGCAATACCTGTGGAGCTACAACCGCTATAAAGTACCGCGCGGCGCACCGCCGCCCACACCTGCGACACCCGATGCCGCCGGGGAGCAGGCATGAGACTGCTGATCGCCTTCATGTGGCTGCTGCACTGGCTGCCTTTACCCATCCTCGGCCGCTTCGGCGTGGCCGTCGGCAGCCTGCTCTTCATCGCCATGCCCACGCGGCGCAGGATCGCCCTGACGAATCTGCGCCTGTGCATGCCGGAATTGACGGAGCAACAGCGCGTGGCCCTGGCGCGCCAGCATTTCCAGGCGTATTCGCGCAGCGTGTGGGAACGCAGCATCCTGTGGTGGTCGTCGGAAGCACGCCTGAACCGCCTGATCAAGAAGGTGCCCGCCTTCCCGGGCCAGCAGATCGCGGCCAAGCCGACCATCCTGCTGTGCCCGCACTTTGTCTGCCTCGACGTGGCCGGCGCCGCCACGGCCATGGAAATTTCCGCCTCGTCGATGTATGTGCAGCAAAAGAACGCCGCCTTCGACCAGGCCCTGCGCAACGGTCGTTCGCGCTTCAAGCCGCCCAAGCTGTTTACGCGCCAGGACGGCATCAAGACGATTTTGCGCGCGCTGCGCGACGGCTTGCCGTATTTCATGCTGCCAGACATGGATTTCGGCGAAAAGGATGCGGAATTCGTGCCCTTCTTCGGTGTGCCCGCCGCCACCCTGACGGCCACGGCGCGCCTGGCGCTGGCCGCCAAGGCGCAGGTCATTCCCGTCATCGCCACCTTCCTGCCCAACTACCAGGGCTGGCAAGTGACATACTATCCGGCGTGGGACGATTATCCGGGCGACGACATCACGGCCGCCACGCGCCGCATGAACGAGTTCATCGAGGAGCGCGTGCGCGAAGCGCCGGCCGAGTATTTCTGGACGCATAAACGCTTCAAGACGCGCCCGGAAGGCGAAGCCTCGTTCTATAACCAGCAAAAATGAAACGCCAGAACATGAAACTGCAATTTACCAAGATGCATGGCGCCGGCAATGACTTCATCGTCATCGACGCCATCAACCAGGATATCGATTTCACGCCAGCCCAGTGGCAGCGTTTGGCCGACCGCCGTTTCGGCATCGGCGCCGACCAGATCCTCGTCGTGGAAAAACCGCGCCTGCCCGGCTGCGACTTCCGCTACCGCATCTATAACAACGATGGCGGCGAAGTCGAGCAATGCGGCAACGGCGCGCGCGCCTTCGTCAAGTTCGTCAGCGAAAAAGGCTTATCCGACAAGGCCAGCATCCGCGTGGAAACCATGGCCGGCGTCATCGCGCCCCGCCTGGAACTCGACGGCAGCATCACGGTCGACATGGGCGCGCCCGTGCTCGAGCCCGCGCTGGTGCCGTTCGATGCGGCGGGACTGGACGGCGTGACGGAGGGCAGTGATCTGCTGTGGCCGCTGGACCTGGCGCTGCCGGGTCACACGGCGCCCGTGCTGGTGTCCGTCGTGTCGATGGGCAACCCGCATGCCGTACAAGTGGTCGACGATGTCGACGCGCAAGACCTGGAAGTGACGGGCCCGCGCATCGAGCACCACCCGCGCTTTCCCCGCAGGGTCAATGCCGGCTACATGCAGATCGTCGACCGCCAGCACGTGAAACTGCGCGTGTTTGAGCGGGGCGCGGGCGAAACCCTGGCGTGCGGCACGGGCGCCTGCGCCGCCGCCGTGGCCGGCATCCGTCGAGGCTTGCTCGATTCCCCCGTGCGCATCAGCGCGCGCGGCGGCGAACTGTCGATCGCCTGGCAAGGTCCCGGCCATCCCGTGCTGATGACGGGCCCGGCCGTGACCGTGTTCGAAGGCACGATCGAGCTGTAATCAACGCTGCATCATGCCGCCAGGAACTGCTGTTCCTGCGTGGCGTCGAGCTCCGCCAGGTAGCACTTCAGGCGGTACAGACGCTGCCGGTAATTGCCTTCCGGCCCCGCCACGCCGCAATCGACGCGCTCGAACAAACGCACCACCTGGTCGAGCAGCTGGCGCTCCTGCGCCGTGCGGATCAGCACCAGGCGCCGCTTGCCGCGCCCATGCGTGGCGCTGATATCGATCAGCAGGCAATGGCCCTGGTCGGCCGCATGGATATCGAGCAGCAGCGCCTCGGCACGCGACAGATGAAAGCAGCGCGCCAGCGCCAGGCGCGCCGCCAGCAGGGGATGGTTCTGGCCCAGCTGGCGCAAATGCCCATCGGCGCGCATGGCGGTGCACTGGCCCCAGTCGCCGGGCTCGCCTTGCGGCGCGATTTTCGCCAGCGCCGCTTCCGCTTCACTGCTGCCTTGCGCCTGCGCCTGCAGCAGCCAGTACGCAGCCCGCACATCGTTGTTGACGCCATCGCGGCGGTTACGCCAGGCATGCATGCCGCACTCGAGCTGGGCCGGGCCATGCCCCAGGTCGGCGGCACGCTCCAGGCAGAAATGGGCCTCGAGCACATTGCGCTGGGAAAATTCCGGTTTCGTATAAATTCGCGACAGCACGAACCAGGCTTCGGCCAGTCCCTGCTCGCCAGCCTGCGTCAGCCAGCGCACGGCACGCTTGAAATTGGCCGCGCCATTGCGCGTGGCCAGGCGCCGGCCGTGCGCATCCATGCGCGCATAGCCGAGTCCCAGCTCCAGCTGGGCCGTGCGGTCGCCGCCATGCGCGGCCAGCTCGCAGCACTGCCAGCCCTCGGCATCGCCGCCGGGCGCCAATGCCTGGGCGCAACGCGACAGCAACAGCACCTGCTGCGCGTCGAGGGCGATCGTGCGCGTACCGGCCGCCGCCTGGCGCTGCAACAGCTCGCGCGCCAGCAGCAAGCCTTGCGACAGGAAGCCCGCATGGTTGCCCTGGCTCCACGCCTGCTCCAGCCAGGCGTGCAGCGGCGTGTCGCCATCGATGGCTTGCTTGCCAGCGGCGCTGGTGTCGGGCCCCGGTGTCGCGGATGATTTTTCTTGCAGGGATAACAACCATTGCGCATCGGGCAAACCGGCGCGCACGGCGGCGTCGAGCGCCACGCGCGCCTTGGCGCGCACGGCGTCACAGTGACTGGCGGCATTGCCCAGCACCAGTTGCGCCAGCACCAGGCCCGCCTGCACCAGACCCGCATCGAACGCTTGCGCGTAATAGGGGATCAGCGCATTGGCTGCCGGTTGCGCCACTTCGAAAGGCACGTGGGCGCCTATCAGCAAGCACGCTTCGTGGCTATCCTCCTGGGCCGCCCGCGCCAGCCAGTGCAAGGCGGTCGGCAAGCTTTGCGGCACCCCTTGGCCAAACAGATACACCCGCCCCAACGCCAGCTGGCAAGCTACATCGCCAGCACGTGCGCCCTTGATCAATCCTAATGTTTCGCGATTTGCCATCGATTCTCGATATTGAGTCAATGATTCTAATAATAGTAAGCCGTCTCCAGGCCCATCAGTGCAGGCCTTCCCTTAGTGTAACGTCCTTGTGTCATAAATCCGCCAAAGCGGACTCAAGAACTTGATTCAACGCAACAATGTCCTGGCCCGGACATGCCAAGATTGCAAGGCGCCGCTACGCTGGCGATGGGAGAACGCTGGCCATCGGCGCACGAGTGGCAAAAATCGCGCGTTACAAAAATACAACAGGGGCATGCAGTTATGCCGCTTTTCACCAATCTTTTCACGCACATTTGACCAATCCCGCACGTCTTGCGCGCCGACGAATTAAGGTTCATTCATCGAAACGCGACAGTTAGCGCATTTCAATCTGCTCGGATCTCGGACGGAACTCACTTTTAATAGGGAATAAGACATGAAAAAATCACTCGTTGCCCTCGCACTCTTCGGCGCCTTTGCCGCAACCGCACAAGCGCAGTCGTCCGTCCAAATCTACGGCACGATCGATGCAGGCCTGGGTAAAGCGACTGGTTCGACCACCGCCGTCACCAAGCGCGACAACAACAAACTGGGCTTCAAGGGTACGGAAGATCTGGGCAATGGCTTGAAAGCTATTTTCCAACTGGAAATTCGCTATGAGTCCGACACCGGCACCGTAGAAAACACGTCGGGCGCCAATTCGCGTCCGCTGTTCCAGGGTCAAAGCCGCGTCGGCCTGCAAGGCAACTTCGGTACCGTACGCCTGGGCCGTGGCCTGACCGCTTTCCAGGAAACGAGCACCGGTTTCGAACCATGGTCGGGCATGCCTACGCCAGCCGGTTTCCAGACCGATCTGACCGTTGCCGGCTACACCAGCGATCCGCTGAGCGCGCCAGGCAACTCGCGTAACCGCTTCTCGAACGCCGTGTTCTACAACTCGCCAGTCATCAGCGGCTTCCAGTTCAACGCCACCGTGGCCGCCAAGGAAGCGAACAACAACGCCCCCGTTGCAGCCACCGTGCGCAACCTGACGACGAACGCCACCGGCAACTTCGCCCTGCCAGCCAATGTGGCGCCAGCGTCGAACCCGTACTCGGTGTCGGCAACCTACAACAACGCCCAGTTCGCCGCCATGGCCGCCTACGAGCGTAACGGCCTGCAAGCCAAGCTGTGGTCGGTCGGCGCATCGTTCAACCCGATCGCGGAATTGAAACTGATGGCATCGTACCAGCATCAGGATGACGGCAATTTCAAAATCGTCAATACCGACACCAAATCGTGGGTGCTGGGCGCCAACTATGACGTCGGCCCAGGCAAGATCCGCGCTGGCTACGGTCAAAAAACGCCGGACGGCGTCGCCAAGACCAAGCAGGCATCGCTGGGCTACGACTACAATCTGTCGAAGCGTACCTACCTGTACGCAGATATTTCGAACAAGAAGTCGGCTAGCGTCACCAACTACAACAACACCACCTCGGTCAACTACATCGGCCTGGGCTTACATCACAACTTCTAATGCCACGTAATCACCCTTCATGGGTGATTGCTGAGCAAGGAATGCAAAGCGGCATGGGCAACCATGCCGCTTTTTTCATGGGCGCGCGGAAAATGCACAGGCGCCGCGCCCTTTGCGCCTAAGCCGCCGCACTCTCGGTTAGAATGAAGCGTTCAACTTTCACTGACAGACATTCTCAATGACCGCCACACTCGATTCCAGCACCGTCGCCCAGTACCTGAGCGAGCATCCGAATTTCTTCGAAGAGCATACCGCCCTGCTCGGCGAGGTCAAGCTGAGCAGCCCGCTGACGGGACGCACCATCTCGCTGCAGGAACGGCAGATGGAAGTGATGCGCGACAAGTACAAGGCGCTCGAGCTGCGCATGTCCAAGCTGAGCCGCGTGGCCGAGGAAAATGGCGATATCGCCAGCAAGTTCCACGGCTGGAACCAGGCCATGCTGCAGGTGCGCAGCGATGCGGATATGCCGCGCGTGCTGGTCGACGCCTTGCAAAGCAATTTCGACGTGCCTTACGTCAGCCTGCGCCTGTGGCAAGTGCTGCCGGAACATGCCGACGGCTGGTTCACGGAAGATGTGACGGCTGACGTGCGCATGTTCGCCAACAGCCTGCAAACGCCGTACTGCGGCAGCAACCGCGATTTCGAAGCCGTGCACTGGTTGCAGGCGGACAAGATCGAATCGACTGTCATGATCGCCCTGCGCGCCCCGAACACCATGGGCACCTTCGGCTTGCTGGTGCTGGGCTCGCCCGACAGCGAACGCTTTACGTCGAGCATGGGCACGGATTTCCTCGTGCATATCGGCGCCACAGCCAGCGCCGCCCTGGCCGCGCTGCGCGCCGGCTCGCCAGCCTGAGAACGCCGTGGGTGACGCGCGCGGCAAGGCGGAGTGGCTCGACGCCTATCTGGCGCAGCTGGCCACGCAGCGCAAGCTGTCGCCGCATACCCTGGACGCCTATGGGCGCGACCTGCGCGCCTTGCTGGAACTGAGCGGTAATACGCCGTGGACGGCATTGGCGCATAACGAAGTGCGCCGCTACACGGCCAAGCTGCACGCCGGCGGCCTCGACCCGCGCTCGATCGCCCGCAAGCTGTCGTCGTGGCGGGGCTTTTTCAACTGGCTCAGCGGTGAAACGGCGCTCGACGCCAATCCCGTCGACGGCATCCGCGCCCCTAAGCGAGCCAAGACCTTACCCAAAGCCCTGTCGGTGGACGACGCCGTGCGCCTCGTGGCGCCTGCACAACACCAGCAAGGCGCCGCCGAGCCGGAGCAAATGTGCAACCGCGCCATGTTCGAACTGCTGTATTCAAGCGGCTTGCGCGTGTCTGAACTGACCAGCCTGGACACCCATTACTGCAAGGCCGACGGCGGCCAGCCCGCCTCGCTGGGCTGGCTCGACATGGCCAGCTTCGAAGTCATCGTCACGGGCAAGGGCAGCAAGATGCGCAAGGTGCCCGTCGGCAAGGCAGCCCTCGTGGCCCTGACCGCCTGGCTGGGCGTGCGCCCGCCGGCCGCCGATGGCAGCGCTGCCTTGTTTTTAAGCACGCGCGGCACGCGCATCTCGCCCCGGGTGCTGCAACTGCGCCTGAAGGCGCACGCGCTGGCCACGGAAATTCCCGCCAATGTGCACCCGCACGTGCTGCGCCACTCGTTTGCCTCGCACGTGCTGCAATCGTCGGGCGACTTGCGCGCCGTGCAGGAAATGCTGGGCCATTCCAGCATCACCTCGACCCAGGTCTACACGGCCCTCGATTTCCAGCACCTGGCGCACGTGTATGACCAGGCGCACCCGCGCGCCAAGGTCAAGTAGACAGCCGCGCCCCTTGGCCAGCCTGATCCATATCAAGCGGATCGGCCCGCATTTGCAAGCTTTTGCAAAATTCCGGCATAATCGTCCGCATTCTTCCGCTTGCGCGGCGGCACCACCGATTACAGCATAGGCATCCTTCATGGCACTGATTCCAACCACCATCCTCACCGGCTTCCTGGGCGCAGGCAAAACCACCTTGCTCAACCGCATACTGCAGGAAGACCATGGCATGCGCATCGCCGTGATCGAAAACGAGTTTGGCCAGGAAAACATCGACAATGAAATCCTGGTGCAGGATAGCAACGAGCACATCATCGAGATGAACAACGGCTGCATCTGCTGCACCGTGCGTGGCGACCTGATCGTGGGCCTGACGGAACTGGCGCGCAAGCGCGACGCCGGCCTGCTGGCGTTCGACCGCGTCGTCATCGAAACGACGGGCCTGGCCAATCCCGGCCCCGTGGCGCAAACCTTCTTTGTCGACGAAGAAGTGGGCAGCCACTATATGCTCGACGCCATCATCACGGTGGTCGATGCCCGTCATGCCATGAAGCAACTCGATGAATACGAGGAAGCCCAGCGCCAAGTGGGCTTTGCCGACAAGCTGCTGCTGTCGAAAACCGATCTCGTCAGTGAAGACGATGTGGCCGCCCTGACCCGCCGTTTGAAGCGCATCAATCCCCGCGCCCCGATCGCCAAGGTCGATTTTGGCCGCGCGCCACTGGCCGAGGTGCTCGACATCCGCGGCTTCAACCTGAATGAAAAGCTGGAACTGGATCCGGATTTCCTGGCCACGGAAACGGCGCACGTGCACGATCATGACCATGCAGATGAGCACAAGCATGGCCACGATCACGCGCATGAACACAAGCATGAGCACAGCGACGCCTGCGCCACCGATTGCAGCCATGCCGACCATCACCATGCGCAGCACAGCGACGATATCGCCGCCTTTGTTTTCAAGAGCACGCAACCGTTCGACAGCGCCAAGCTCGACGAGTTCCTCGGCGGCCTGGTGCAAGTGTATGGCCCGCGCATGCTGCGCTACAAGGGCGTGCTGTTGATGCAGGGCGCCGAGCGCAAGGTGGTCTTCCAGGGCGTGCACCAGCTGATGGGCAGCGACCTGGGCGCCAAATGGGGCGAAAACGAAGTACGCGGCAGCAAAATGGTGTTTATTGGCAAAAATCTACCAAAAGACATTTTTATTCGCGGACTCGAACAATGTTTGGTATAAACTAGCCGGGTTTTGCAAAGTATCCGTTGCAAAGCAGAAACAAAAGGGAAAGTTAAGCACGCTTTCCCGCTGTCCGACACCCATCTTGCTGGTATAAACCAACAAGTAGCCGTCTCTGATCGGCTAGTCAACAAATCGGGATGGCAATATAAAGCAAAGCGTGCCAAAATCAGCGACGAAAACGGCCCATGTCGTTCGCCTGTCATGAAATGCTGGCAAACTGCCGCTGGCCGCATGCCAGGCATGCAACCGATCCACCCAACACGCCTGTTGACGCGCGCATAGCGCGACTGGCATAGAGCGGTAAAAAGTTATCAACATGGCACTTTAGCCGGCCGGTAGTCCTGGCTTACACCGGCAAGCCAAGGTCGCACGCAGTACAGCGGGACAGCAATGCCAAGCGGAACCTGTACAGTTGCTCGGTATCGCCGCATCAACTGATCAATTTGAAAACTCTGTCGTATCGAAGGTAAGCGAAGTTATGACCAAAACTAATAAATCGACCCCGGCCGCCAACCAAGACATCCCTCTCATCAGCGAAGATCAAATTCGCGCCATGAGCGAAGATGACTACATGAATCCGGCACAACTGGCATTCTTCAAGGCGCGCCTGCAGCAGCTTGAAAAAGACCTGCTGAAAAACGCCGGCGAAACCACGGAACACTTGCGTGAAACCGTGCTCGTACCGGACCCTGCCGACCGCGCCACCATCGAGGAAGAGCATGCGCTGGAACTGCGCACGCGCGACCGCGAGCGCAAATTGCTGAAGAAAGTGCAGCAATCAATCGCCAGCATCGACGCCGGCGACTATGGCTGGTGTGAAGAAACGGGCGAGCCTATCGGCATCCCGCGCCTGATCGCCCGTCCGACCGCCACCCTGTCGCTGGAAGCCCAGCAACGGCGCGAACTGAAGCAAAAGCTCTACGGCGACTGATCGCCATGCCCCTTGCGGGGCCGCCCCGGCGGCCCCGCGATGGCGAAAAAAAAGCATGCAACCTTCGGTTGCGTGCTTTTTTTTCGTCCCGCGCCGACTAGACTGAAGCAAGCACGGCAGCGGCAAGTCCCGCTTGCAATTGCCTTTTCCATCCCCACTTTTGAACCATGGGCGCGCAATCGCATGGCCTTGCACGCATCGGCACGAATCTTTTGAGGTCACTATGGAACAATTTCACGGCACCACCATCCTCTGCGTCCGGCGCGGCAAGCAAGTCGCCCTGGGCGGCGACGGCCAGGTAACGCTCGGCAACATCGTCATGAAGGGCACGGCCCGCAAAGTGCGTAAGTTGTATCAGGGCAAGGTCCTGGTCGGCTTTGCCGGCGGCACCGCCGACGCTTTTACCCTGCTCGACCGGTTTGAAGGCAAGCTGGAAAAACACCAGGGCAATCTGTTGCGCGCCTCCGTCGAACTGGCCAAGGACTGGCGCACCGACCGCGTGCTGCGCCGCCTGGAAGCGATGCTGCTGGTGGCCGACAGCGAGTCGACCCTGGTCATCACGGGCAATGGCGACGTGCTGGAACCGGAAGACGGCATCGGCGCCATCGGCTCGGGCGGCACCTACGCCCAGTCCGCCGCCAAGGCGCTGCAGGAAAACACGGACTTGTCGCCGGCCGACGTGGTCAAGAAATCGCTGACCATCGCCGCCGAGCTCTGCATTTATACGAACATGTCGCACATCATCGAGACGCTCGACTAAGCGCGCCCCGAGCACAGAATAGAAAGCCAACTATGATCATGAACATGACCCCGTCGGAAATCGTTACCGAACTCGACAAGCACGTGGTGGGCCAGGCCAAGGCCAAGCGCGCCGTCGCCATCGCCCTGCGCAACCGCTGGCGCCGCCAGCAGGTGGCCGAACCCCTGCGCCATGAAATCACGCCCAAGAACATCCTCATGATCGGCCCCACGGGCGTCGGCAAGACGGAAATCGCGCGCCGCCTGGCCAAGCTGGCCGAGGCGCCGTTCATCAAGATCGAAGCGACCAAATTTACGGAAGTCGGTTATGTGGGCCGCGACGTCGACACCATCATCCGCGACCTGATCGACATCGGCATCAAGCAGACGCGCGCGCTGGAAATGAAGAAAGTGCGCGCACGCGCCGAAGATGCGGCCGAAGACCGCGTCATCGACATCCTAGTGCCGCCGGCGCGCGACTTCGGCTTCACGCCGAATACGCCAGCGGCCGTGGACACGGGCAGCGGCGACAGCACGCGCCAGACCTTCCGCAAGCGCCTGCGCCAGGGCGAGCTCGATGACAAGGAAATCGAAATCGAGCTGGCCGAGGCGGGCCCGCAGATGGAAATCATGGCGCCGCCGGGCATGGAAGAAATGACGGAACAGATCAAGTCCATGTTCTCGGGCGTGGGCGCGCAGCGCAAGAAGGCGCGCAAGGTCAAGATCAAGGAAGCCTTGAAACTGCTGGTCGAGGAAGAAGCGGCCAAGCTGCTCAACGAAGATGAACTGAAACAGAAGGCCATCCAGAACGTCGAGCAGAACGGCATCGTCTTCCTCGATGAAATCGACAAGATCGCCTCGCGCTCGGAGTCCGGCGGCGCCGACGTTTCACGCGCCGGCGTGCAGCGCGACCTGCTGCCGCTGGTCGAGGGCACGACCGTCAACACCAAGTACGGCATGATACGCACGGACCACATCCTGTTCATCGCCTCGGGCGCCTTCCACCTGTCGAAACCGTCGGACCTGATCCCGGAACTGCAGGGGCGCTTCCCCATCCGCGTGGAGCTGGAATCGCTGTCGATCTCGGACTTCGAGCGCATCTTGACGAGCACCGACGCCTGCCTGACGATGCAGTACGAAGCGTTGCTGGCGACGGAAAACCTGAAACTGCAGTTCGCGCCGGAAGGTATCACGCGCCTGGCGGAAATCGCCTATTCGGTTAACGAGCGCACGGAAAACATCGGCGCGCGCCGCCTGCACACGGTGATGGAAAAACTGCTGGAAGAAGTGTCGTTTACGGCCAGCGAAGGCAGCAGCAGCACGGAAAACCTGCTGGTGATCGATGCCGCGTATGTCAACGAACGCCTGGAAGCGCTGTCGGTCAACGAGGACCTGTCGCGCTACGTGCTGTAAGAAGGAAGGGGGAAACCGATGGCAAACAAGGCATTGGCGACGCGGCAGAAAATGCAGTTCCGCGTCGAACCCTCGCAAAAACCGCGCAACCCGGTCGCCACTGCAGCCCTGCAGCGCGCCGCCGGGGCGCACGTAAGAACCGTGTCAGGCCAGCGCCAGCAGGAAAAACGCCTGCTGGCGAAACTGCTGTTGAAAGTAGAAACGGACAAATAGGCCGCCCGCGGACACCCCCTTCTGGGGGCGTCCGCCATCAGGCCACTCTCTGCCGCAGCAGCATCCCCTTAGAAGCGGTAGGACGCGCCCAGCGAAAACATGTCGACCTTGGTCGTTTGCTTGCTGTTGTACTTGACGGGCACGCGGTCCCAGTCGAGGTGCAGCGACCAGTTCTTGTTCAGCGCATACGCCGCGCCAAGGCCGTAGGTCAGGCCGATCTTGCTCTTCTTTTCCGAACCGCCGCCCAGATAATCGACCTTGCCCTGCGTGTAGGCCGCGCCGGCGCGGCCACTCAGTGTAAACGCGTCAAACTGGTAACCGAGCACGCCCTGCATGCCGAGGCCCGTGAACTTGCCGCGGCCAGCGCGCTTGCCCGCGTCCGTGTCGAAGCCGGACTTGACCTCGCCGCCCATATACCCCACCAGCTCAATCGAAGGCAGGGCCACGCCGCCCTGAAACGGCAACGCGTCGAAACTGTAACCCAGGTAGGCCTTGCCATTGCGCTTGCTGCTTTTGTCGCAATCGCTTTGTCCGGCGATGCAATCGAGGCCCGTGCTGGCGCGAAAGCCATAGCTGGCGCCCGCATAGAAGGGACTTGGTGCAGGTTCGGCTGCGGTGGCATGCAGGGGAGCGATGGTGGCCAGCGCCAGCAGCGCTGCGGGGAAACGGAAAGATGGGAACATGGATAACCTCTACAAGTGGATGGATTGCCTGGTTGTAGCGCGCTGCGCGAGCCACAAGCGGGAGTGTCATCTCTTTTGCCGAAAAGTACTATCAGCTTGTGCAAAGTGCCATTAACGGCTACATTCGGTACCGTTACCCGCTACCAAACTTGTAAAAAAGGATATCCCGTGAGTTCACCTGAACTGGTTTTGCGCGTGCTGCGCACCCAACTGCGCGCCGCCGGCATCACGTACAAGGTACTGGCCGAACGCATCGGCATGAGCGAGTCGAGCGTCAAGCGCATGTTTGGCCAGCACGACATGTCGCTGTCGCGCCTGGCCCTGATCTGCAAGGCCTCGGGCATCGCCATGGAAGACGTGCTGCGCGGCGCGGCCGACATCACGCCGCATGCCGACACGCTCACCCTGGTGCAGGAAAAGTCGCTGGTGGCGCATCCGCGCCTGCTGCTGGTGGCGATCTGCTGCCTCGGTCACTGGAGCCTGGAGCAGGTGGTGGAAACGTATGCGCTGACGCAGGCAGAATGCATCGGCTGCCTGGCCGAACTGGACCGCCTGGGCTTAATTGAACTCAAGCCGCTGAACCGCTACAGCCTGCGCGTCTCGAACGCCTTCCACTGGCTGGCCGACGGCCCGGTACAGCAGTACTTCCGCGAACACGTGGTGGCCGATTATTTCAGCGGGCATTTCGACGGCGCCGGCGAAACCCTGATGTGCATCCCGGCGCGCCTGTCGCTGTCGAGTGCGCAGGAACTGGTGCAAAAGATCCGCCAGCTGGCCGAGGAACTGGCGCGCCTGCACCAGAACGACCGGCGCCTGGCGCCCGCCGAGCGCGATGGCTTTACCCTGCTGCTGGGCTTTCGCTCATGGGAATTTGCCGCCTTCACGGCCCTGCGCCGCAGCACGGCGTCCACCGCTCCCGCGGCGCCCTACCAGACCGGCCCCAGGAACAGATAAAGCGTGCTCTCGCCCCCCTTCGACGCGCCCGACGCCATGTACACGGGACCGAAGCGCGTATCGACGGAGATGAAGGCGCTGCTGGCCTGCGTGAACTTGGTGGATTTCCAGCGCTCGCTCTGGTCGAAGCCGCCGCCCATTTCCAGCGAAAAGCCGGCCCGCACGGCGCCGCCCAGGGTGCTGGGCAGGGAACCGATACGGCGCGCCATCACGAAGCGCGCCAGGGCCACGCTGCGCCCCGTCACCGATTCGAACTGCGTGCCTGACAGGCGCAGGAAGCCGCCCAGGCTGAGCGGCGCCTCGCCGCGCTGCGCGCGCGCCCATTCGCCATACACGTGACCGGCCCAGTTGCCGCTGCCAAAGGCCTTCATGCCCGTGATGGCGGAGCGCCCCAGGCCCGTCTCGCCCGACCCGGTGGTCGAGGAGCGCGTCCAGGTGGCGTCGAACAGCACGCCGCGCGTGGGGAAACCGGGCGAATCGAGCGTATCGACGCGGAACTGGACGAACTGGTTGGTGCCCAGCGCCCGCTCCTTGGGGTAGGTCGGGTCGGCGGGGATGCTGACGTCCGCCTTGACTTCACTGCGCGTGATGCCGAACTGCAGATCGCCCCAGAAACCGAACTGGCGCCCCAGCACCAGGCTGGCGGCCTGGCCGCTGTAGGCGACGCGCGCATTGCGCCGTCCCTTGTCGAACAGGTCGACCGCCTGGGAAGTGTACTGCAGCGACGGCGCGATATACCACGGGTTGCCGGCGCCGAGCGGCTGCCAGTACTGCACCCCGAAATTGCGCGCGGTGCCGATCTGCACCATGCTGCGCAATTCGCCGCCCCAGCTGTTCAGATTCGAGCGCACGTGCAGCAGCTTCAGGGCAAAGGTATTGCTGTCCCTGAAATCGCTGGCCATTTCCAGGCCCACGCGCAGGCGGTTGCTGGCCCATGGCGCTTCGACGGCCTTGATATTGACCGTGCGCTGGTCGCCCGCGTCGACCACTTCCGTCTCCACGCGCGCCACGTCGCCGCGGCCATACAGCTTGGCCGCAGCCTTGAGCACGTCCTCCTGGCTGACCGACTGCCCTTCCTCCAGGCCCGATTGCGCCTGCAGGATGCGCGGATTGATATCGCCTTCGCTCTCTACGGCCAGGCGCGTGAGCGGCAGGGCCACGTCCAGCAGGGCCGGCGCCGCCAGGCGCAGCTGCTCGCGCGCCGCATACTGCTCCGGCGGCAGGGCCAGCGGCGCCAGGCGGGCGGCCAAGGCCTGCGCCGCCTGTTCGCCGGCGCGCATGGCGCGCGCATAGTTTTCAAAATCGAGGAAACTGACACCCGTCAGGTCGGGCGCCACCAGGATATCCTGCGGCTGCAGCTCCTTGAGCGAGCGCTGCACGTTCTGCTCCGTGAGGATTTGCAGCATCTGCTGCGCCACGCCGATGGCGCTGCCCAGCTCTTTTTCCGGCGCCAGCGGCGTGCCCACGTTGACGGCGATGATGATGTCGGCGCCCATGGCGCGCGCCATGTCGACGGGCAGGTTGCGCACCAGGCCCCCATCGACCACCAGCCGGTTATTCACGCGCACGGGGGCAAACACGCCCGGCACGGCCAGCGAGGCGCGCATCGACAGGAACAAAGGCGTGTCGACCAGTTCCACCAGCTCGCCATTGACCAGGTCCGACGCCACCGAGCGGAACGGCAGCGGCAGCTGGCTGGCGGGACGGTCGCGCATGCCGGCCGGCAGCAGCCGGTTCAAGGCCATTTCCAGCGCCGCATTGCTGGCCGCCGCCGGCGGCGTGGAAATGCCGTTGCGGCTGGCGCCAAACTCGATGCGCGACGGCAGCAATAAATCTTCCTCGCGGCGGCGGAACGCCAGTTCGTCGCGCGGCGGCCGGTCGGCCACCACGCGCGCCCAGTTGGTCTCGCGCGCCATCTTTTCCAGGTCCGCCACGGAAGCGCCGGCCGCATACGCGCCGCCCACCACGCCGCCCATACTGGTGCCAACCACCATGTCGATCGGCACATGCAGCTCCTGCAGCACTTTCAATACGCCGATATGCGCGAGGCCCCGCGCGCCGCCGCCCGACAACACGAGGGCGATGCGCGGACGCGCCGGTACGGGCGCCGGAACGGCCACGGTGGAAACGGGGAAAGGTGTGGCGGCGGGAACGTCGGCTGCGGCGCCGGCTTGCGGCAAGGCGCACAGCGCCGCCACGCAGCCCGCCAGGACGGCACGGATCGAAAACATGAGGACTCCTGTCGCGATGGCGGCACGGCGCCATCGGCAAAATACGATAAGAACGGCGTTAATTCGACG
This sequence comes from Janthinobacterium lividum, assembly GCF_011601275.1. GTDB lineage: Bacteria > Pseudomonadota > Gammaproteobacteria > Burkholderiales > Burkholderiaceae_D > Janthinobacterium > Janthinobacterium lividum_E. The sequence continues at coordinate 208,040 of NZ_JAAOLY010000001.1, forward strand.
GCGGCGTGCTGCTGGTCACTTGCGGCGCCGCCGGCATGATGGTGGCCGGACGCTGCTGCTCCATCGGCAGCGGCGGCGGCACCAGGTTCGATGCCGGCGCCGGCGCCGCTGCAGGCGTTGGGGTGGCGGACACTGGTCCCGGCAAGGCCAGCGCCTTGTCGTCGGCCACCAGGTCGATGCGCTTGCTCACGCCGCCATCGCGCAGCAGCACATGGCGCGCATGCACTTCCAGCACCGTCACGCCGGGCACCACCTCGGCGCCCTCCGGCAAGGCCACGGACGGCTTGCCATCGGTCGAGATGATGGCCACGCTGCCGCGGCCATTGCCGGCGGCGACCACGCCCTTGAGCTGGTAGTTGCTGGCCGTGGCCACGCTGACCTGGCCGCCGAACAGCGAGGCGCCCGCCTCCACGCTGGCATCCTGCACCACCGGCACGGCGGGCGGATTGATGGGGCGCTGCGGCGCCTTGAACAGCTGCATGGCCCAATAGGCCAGCGACACGGACAGCGCCACGACGGCGAGCAAACTTGTAAATTGAGGCAAACGCTTCATGGCTTCCTTGGGTTTCTTATCTGACGAGCTGATTGATTTCGATAATCGGCATCAGCACGGCCAGCACGATCAGCAGCACCACCACGCCCATGGCCAGGATCAGGGCCGGCTCCAGCAAGCCGGCGATGGTCAGCGTGCGGCGTTCCAGGTCCTGCTCCTGAGCGCTGGCCGCGCGTTCCAGCATGGCCGGCAACTCGCCCGTGATTTCACCGGCGCGTATCATGTGGATCAGCATCGGCGGAAAGTGCTTTTGCGCCGACAGCGCGCGCGCCAGGCTGACGCCCTCGCGCACGGCGCCGCTGGCGTCAGTCACCAGCTCCTGCATCGCCACGTTGGTAAGCGTGTCACGGCTCGTGTCGAGCGCGCGCAGGATCGGCACGCCGGACCCCGTGGTGATGGCCAGGGTGCTGGCAAAGCGCGCCGTGTTCAGGCTGCGCTCGAACTTGCCGTACAAGGGGGCCGTCAGCAGCCAGGTGTGCCAGCGCCGTTTCAGGGCCGGCTGCTGCAGCGCGCGGCGCCAGGCGAACCAGGCGCCGGCCAGGATCACGGCCACGATGAGGCCATAGTTGCGCACGAAGTCCGACAGCGCCAGCATGATCACGGTGAGCATGGGCAGCTTCTGCTTGGTATTGGCGAAAACAGAGACGATCTGCGGCACCACGTAGGTAAGCAGGAAAATTACGATGGAAAACGCCACCACGGTGACGATGGCCGGATACGTAAACGCCAGCTTGACCTTCTGCACCAGCGCATTGCGCCGCTCGATATAGTCGGCCAGGCGCGAGAGCACGCGCGACAAGTGGCCGATCTGCTCGCCCGACGCCACCAGCGCCCGATAGATCTCGGCGAAGTCGCGCGGATGGCGCGCCAGCACGTCGGAAAACGCGGCGCCGCCGATCACTTCCGAACGGATCGAGGCGATCAGGTCGCGCAGATAGGGCCGCTCGGCCTGTTCCAGCAGCGCGGAAAACGCCTGCTCCAGCGGCAGGCCCGCCTCGAGCAAACTGGCCAGCTGGCGTGTAAACAGGGCCAGCTCGGTGCTGGACAAACGCTCGCCGAAGCCGCGCCGCTTGGTCACGCCGGCGGCGTCCACCTGCGCGGCGATCGGTTCGACGGCCAGCGGCACCAGGCCTTGCACGCGCAGCTCGGCGCGCGCGGAACGGGGACTGTCGGCATTGAGCACGCCCTTGCGGGTGGCGCCTTGCGCGTCGACGGCTTCATAGCGGAATGCGGGCATGGTGGCGGGCCTAGTCTTTGGTCACGCGCAGCAATTCTGCCTGCGTGGTGGTGCCGTCGCGCAGCCAGCGCTCGCCGTCGTCGCGCATGCTCAGCATGCCGTCCTGCAGGGCCACCGTGCGCACTTCCGCTTCCGACGCGCGGTTGTGGATCTGCGCGCGTATCTGCTCCGTCGTGCGCAGCAGCTCGTACACGCCCACGCGGCCCTGGTAGCCTGTCTGGCCGCAATGCTCGCAGCCGACCGCCTGCCAGTATTGCCCGTCGAAGGTCTTGCAGGAGCCGCACAATTTGCGCACCAGGCGCTGCGCCAGCACGCCCAGGAGCGATGACGACAGCAGGAACGGTTCGATGCCCATGTCGAGCAAGCGCGTGACGGCCGCCGAAGCGTCGTTCGTGTGCAGGGTTGCCAGCACCAGATGGCCCGTCAGGGACGCCTGCACGGCGATCTGCGCCGTTTCCAGGTCGCGGATCTCGCCGATCATGATCACGTCCGGGTCCTGCCGCAGAATCGCCCGCAGCGCCTTGGCAAAGGTCATGTCGATGCGCGGGTTGACCTGCGTCTGGCCCACGCCCGCCAGGTCGTACTCGATCGGGTCTTCCACCGTCAGGATGTTCGTTGTCGTCGCGTTGAGCATCGACAGCGCCGCGTACAAGGTGGTGGTCTTGCCCGAACCCGTCGGGCCCGTGACGAGCACGATGCCGTGCGGCTGCGTGATCAGGCCATCGAACTGCGCCAGCATGGGCGCGCTCATGCCCAGGTGCTGCAGGTCGAGGCGGCCCGCTTCCTTGTCCAGCAAACGCAATACGGCCCGCTCGCCATGCCCCGTGGGCAGGGTCGAGACGCGCACGTCGACGGGTTTGCCGCCCACGCGCAGGGTGATGCGGCCGTCCTGCGGCAAGCGTTTTTCGGCGATGTCGAGCTGCGCCATGATCTTGATACGCGAAATCAGCGAGCCGTGAATGGCTTTACGGGGGCGCACGACGTCGCGCAGGCTGCCGTCGATGCGGAAACGCACGACGGACGTTTGCTCGAACGGCTCGATGTGGATATCGGACGCGCCTTCGCGCAGCGCCTGCGTGAGCAGCGCGTTGATCATGCGGATGACGGGCGCGTCGTCGGACGATTCGAGCAGATCCTCGATGGCCGGCACGTCCTGCAGCAGCTTGGTCAGATCGAGGTCGGCGTCAAATTCATCGGCCATCTGCGAGGCGTCGCCGCCGCCGCCCGCATAGGCGCCGGCAATGGCCGCATCGAGTTCGCCGCGCGGCAGCACCGTCAGCTGGATCTGGCCGAAACGGCGCGACACTTCGGCGATTGCCGCCGGCGCCGTCGATGCGGCCACCAGCACCTCGACGGGAGCGCCATCGATGGCGCCGGGCCGGGCCAGCAAGCCGAAATCGCGCGCATAGGCGTAGGGAAGCAGATTACTCATGGCACCCCGATCACTTCTGTGGCTGCTGCTGGTATTGCTGCAGCATCGATTGCGGCGGCGTGGCCGCATTGGCTGGCGCGCCTGGCGGCGGCGTCGGCGCCGGCGGCACGGGACGCGTCACCATATTGCCGCCCACCGGCTGGCCATCCTGCAGGGCCGGCAGCACCGGCGTGCCCAGATCCTTCAGCATCAGGTTGCCCGTGGCCGGCACGGCAGCCGTCTCGGCCGAGCGCATGTAGTCGTAACGGTCGGCCGCCAGGCTGCCGCTCTGCTCCTTGTTGCGCACGATGACGGGACGCAGGAAGATCATCAGATTGGTTTTCTTGCGCTCGCGCGTCTGGTACTTGAACAGGTTGCCGATCAGGGGAATGTCGCCCAGGCCGCGCACTTTTTCCGCGTTGTCGCCCGTGCTGTCCTCGATCAGGCCGCCGAGCACGATGATCTGGCCATCGTCGGCCAGCACATTGTTTTCAATCACGCGGTTGTTGATGGTGATGCCGCTGACGGCCGACGCCGTGGATTTGTCCACGCTCGACGTCTCGTGATAGATGCCCAGCTTGATGGTGCCGCCTTCGGAAATCTGCGGACGCACCTTCAGGGTCAGGCCCACTTCCTTGCGGTCGATGGTCTGGAACGGGTTCGTATTGGTGCCGGCCGTGCTCGTGTACTGGCCCGTCAGGATAGGCACGTTCTGGCCTACCTTGATGGTCGCCAGTTCATTGTCCAGGGTGATCAGGTTCGGCGTCGACAGGATGTTCGCGTTGCCGTCCGATTCCAGCGCATGGGCCACGGCGCCCAGGCCCAGCGCGCCGTTGATCTGCTTGAAGATGCCGACCGTCAGGCCGCCCGTCGGCAAGACCTTGCCGCCCCCCGTGGCGATGGCGCCGATGTTGTTGTTGGTGCCCCCTGCGAACGACTGCAGCGCGCCCACGCGGTAGTTGCTGGTGCTGTCGCCGGAAAGCCCCAGCCACTGCACGCCGAATTCGGACGCCTTGGACGACGTCACTTCAACGATCAGCGCCTCGATGTAGACCTGGGCGCGGCGCACATCGAGCTGGTCGATCACGGCGCGCAGGTTGCGGTAGACGGCTTCGTTGCAAGTCAGGATCAGGGTATTGGTGGAAGCGTCGGCCTGGATGAAACCGGCCGCGCCGCCCGACGACAGCTGCTGCGGCCCGTTGTTCAGCGATGCGCCGCCCGTGGTCCCGTTTTGCGTATTGCCGCCCAGGCCAGTGCTGTTCATGCCGCTGTTGTTCTGGCTGATCTGGTTGTTCGTGGCGAGGTTGCCGCTGCCCTGCTGCGCCGACGCGGCCGTACCGTCCGACGTCACCACCGAACGCAGGGTCTGCGCCAGTTTGGTGGCGTCCGCATTTTTCAGGTACACCACGTGCACGTTGCCCAGCTGCGTGGTGGGCTGGTCCAGCTTCGAGATCAGCGACTTGGCCAGGTTGGCGCGCGCCGCCGACGGCGCGCGCAGCACCAGCGAATTGGTGCGCGGGTCGGCCAGCACGGAGACTTTGCCCGTGTCGGCCCCTGCGGCGCCGCCCGCATTCCCGCCTTCCATCAGCTTGTTGACCATCGAGGCCAGGTCGGAAGCGATGGCGTAGCGCACGGGAATCACGTCCAGGTCCGTCGACGCGGGCACGTCAAGCGCGGCGATGATCTTCGCCAGGCGCTTGAGGTTATCCGCGTAATCGGTGATCACCAGCGAGTTGTTGCCCGGGTTGGCGTTGATCGTGTTATTCGGCGAAATCAGGGGGCGCAGCACGGCCAGCAAGTTGGCCGACGATTCGTAGTTCAGGTAAAACACCTGGGTGGCGATCTGGTCGCCCTTCACCTGGCTGCTGCCATTGCCCACCTGGGTGGGCACGGATTGCAGCTTGGCGTCCGCTTCGGGCACCACTTTCGCATAGCCGTCGCCGGAAACCACCGCATAGCCCTGCAGGCGCAGCGCGGAAGCGAGCAGCCCGAAGGCCTGCGTCTTGCTGATCGATTTTTCCGACACCAGGGTGATCGTGCCCTTGACGCGCGGGTCGATGACGAAATTGATGTTGGTGTAATGGCCCACCGCCTTGATCACCGATTCGATGTCGGCGCCGACGAAATTGAGCGCCGCTTCGTCGCCGGGCGCGGCCCAGACGGGCGCCGGCATGCCGGCCACGGAACAGCACAGCAAGGCGGCGGCCGACAGGCGGCGCAGCGAGAAGGAGGAGGTAATTGGGCTCACGGATGGTTTTTTCATTGTCTGAACTCTAAGGCGATGATGTTTTTTTCGCTATTGCTACGGCGCTGTCCCAGCAAATTCAACAAACTCGCCAAGGTCTCTTCATATCCTGCTGCGGCCTGGGCCTGGCCGGAAAACTGCATGCGCCCCTGTTGCAGGCTGCCGCTGCCGTCGAGCAGCAGCGGTCCCTTGATGGAGCGCAGGGTCAACGTCGCCTGCTGCCCCTGCCAATCGAAATCGAGCTCGTAGCTGCCCAGCGGACGCAAGGACGACAGGCGCGACGCCATGTCCGTCATCTGCAAGGTGGTGCGGCCGACGGCGGAAAACTGCTGCTGCGCCAAAGCCAGCTCCAGGGTGCTCCACGACAGCCGCATGCTGCCCGTCGGCGCCACGGTATTCAAGGGCGCCCCGAGCCCGCCAAGGCCATCGGCCGGCAGCAGCAGGGCCGCCGGACTGACTTGCCAGTGCGACCACGAGCCGCGCAGGTTCACCGGCTGCGACAGCGCCTGCGGATTCTGCAGTTCCACGTCCGCCGATCCCCACAGCACCGAAGGCGAAATGCGCCAGCTGAAACGTCCCGGCAGCAGCGGCGTCACGGCGCCATTCGCGCTGGCCGCCCCGCCGATAAAGGCCGAGCCGCGCCACAGGGTACCTTGCGCGTCGCCCAAGGTCAAACGTCCGCCCGTCTGCTTTTCCACGATACTGGCCACCCAGCCGGCCGGGAAAAACACCAGCAGGGTGATGCAGATGCTGACGATGATGGCCAGCAGCCAGCCAAGCAGGCGCATCATCGTACAGCGCCCGGGCTCTGGTGCAGGGTCAGGCTGGCATCGACCAGTCCCGCCGCCTTAGCCTGCCCCGTCTGCGCCGTGATCTTCGCTTCCTGCACGGCGATGCGGCCTTCGCGGCGCAAGCCGTCGAGCCACAGCATGACGCTGGCGAACGGCACGCCATTTAACTGCACGCGCGCATATTCTCCCGTCATCGACAGCGATTGCGGCGCCAGACCGCGCGCTTTCAGCGAGGCGTCGATGCTCTCACGGCTCATGGGGGCAACCTGCACGGGCGCCTGGCGCGCCAGCTCGCCCGCTTCGCGCGCCAAGGCCTGTAGCTGGGCCGCGTTCTGGCGCAGCTCGGGCAAGCTCTTTTGCAAGGCGATACGGCCCGTCCAGGCCGGCTCGAAAAACACGGCATAGACGAGGGCCAGCCCCGCCACGACGCCGCCGATAGTCAACAGTTTACGCTCCTGCGGCGTGCGCTCGGCCCAGAAAGCCTGCACGGCCTGCTGCCGCCCCATCCACGCGGCACGCGCCTTGTTTACTGCTGCACTCATGCTTTTGCTCCCGTGGCCGGCGTGATCTTCCACACGCCCGGCGCCGTTTCATTCAAGGCCAGCTTGCGCGCGGCCAGGCCGTCGCGCACCTGCGCCTGGGCGCTGGCGTCGACCATGTCCGGCTTCAGCTTGACGATCAGGCTGCGCTCGCGGTATTCCAGCGAGGCCACCACGCCGCGCCCGGCCAGGCCGCCCAGCGCCTCGCCCAGCGCCGCGCTCATGCTCGTGAAATCATCCATGCTGGCCTGTCCGCTTTGCAGGCGGGCAGCAGTGATATTGCGCCGCATCTGCTCCGCTTCCAGCCCATACACGGGCGCCTCGTTCGGATACGCGGCCTTGAAGGTTTGCTGCATCGAAGTGCGCACGGTGGCGGCTTCGCGCTTCAAGCGCATCCATTCGATATTCATGCCTGCCAGATTGACGATCACCGCCAGCAGCGCCAGGCGCAGCGGCCAGCGCCAACGGCGCCATTCGGTGGCCGATCCCGTCGCCGTGCCCAGGGCGCCGGCCAGGTCCAGCCCAGCATTTTTGGCGCCGGCGATCCAGTGCGCCCAGTGATCAAGCTCCACCGTCACGCCATCCATGCCGGCCGCGAGCTGCTGATACTGCGCCAGTTCGGTCTGCGCCACGTAGACCGTCAGCGGCACGTCGCCGGCAAACGCGCGCGTCGTCAGCAGCGCCTGCTGCGGCTGGGCTGGCAATACGAGGCCCAAACCCTCTTGCGGCGCCTGGCGCAAGGCCAGTTCCAGGCTGTCGCCGCTGGCCTGCAGGGCGGCCGTCACGCTGCCCGGTTGCAAGGGCAGGCACAGCTGTGACGGCAACAAGGTCACCTTGCGCGCGCCCTGCGCCAGCAAGGCTTTTACGAGTACCTCGGCCCAGGCGCGCTGCGCCACGGCCACCGTGCGCACGCCGTTCGCATCGGGCGCGCCGGCGGCCAGCAGGCAATCCTGGGCGTCGCCCAAAATGTGTTCTTCCACCAGGCCCGGCAAGGCCGCGCGCAAGCGGGCGCCAGCGAGCGGCGGCGTTTTCAGGCGCAGCAGGGTCACGTCGGCCGCCGCCAGCAGCAGCACGACGCGCTGCGCGCCGGCAATCAGCTGGCCCAGGCTGCCCAGCGGCGCGCTGCCCTGCTGCAGCAGGGCGCCGCCGTCGCCGGCCAGCACGAAGGAGCAGGCAGGCGCGCTGTCGGTGGACGCCTTGGCCGGGTGACGGATATACAATATTGTCAAAGTGACTCGCTTTCAGCTGTTAATTTTCCCGCAACCAGACCAGGCTGGTGGTGCGCTGCGGATCCGTTTTTCGATTGACGAGCGCCACGGCATCAAGGGCGGCACGGTCCAGCCGCACACGGATCACGGTGAGGAAGTAGCGGCTCTTCACATCAAGCTCGATACCTTCGACCACTTGCTTAGCATCAATATTATTCTTGAAGTTTGCCAAATCAACAAACTTTTTACGCGGATTGCTCAAAGTCAGGGCGCTGGCCTCGGACAGCGACATCATGGTCACGGCCGACAACACCTCGGCCGGCGCCGTATTCACGTTCACGGGTGTGATTTCCGGCAGCACGATGACGAAGTCGCGCAGTTTCTCGATCATCTGCGGCGTATAGCCGGGCACGGCCAGCAAATCCTCGACCTGCGTGAACGCCACCGGCTCGCTGCTTCCGCCCGTGGCGGGCTTGGCAACGGGCGTCTTGCCATCGGCGCCGCTGTCGGCAGTGCGTGGCTTCGGCCGCGCGCGCAGCACGGCGTCGGCCGTCGCCTGCGCCAGGGAACTATCAAGCTGCAAGTTGGACAGCAGCCGCTGGTACGCCTGCACGTGGGGCTGGCTGACGATGCCCGTGGCAGTGGCCAGGTTGGTGATGTTAAACCGCGCCTGCGCATCGAGCGCGCGGCCCGAGACGGTGGCGTCGAATTTTTCCGTGTCGACCTTTTCGCGGTCCACATAATCGTCAAGCCGCGCTTCCTCGATGGGCGTGGCCCAGACACCATCGGCCGCCGTCAGCATGGGATTGTCCTGGCGCAACCAGAAGCGGGCAAAGTCGACCATGCCGCGCATGGCCCACTGCGTCTGCAGGCGCAAACGCTGGTTTTCCATCGAACGCACTTGCACCTGCTGCTGCCAGAACAGGCTGGCGACGACGGTAATCGCCAGCGCCGTCAGCAGCAAGGCCGTGATGACGGCGACGCCGCGCTGACGCGAGGGACGTGTAAAAGTCTTCATCCCGGCCCCAATAAAAAGACCTTGGACAGGCCCGCATCCTGGCCCGGCATCTGCAAGGTCACTTCCAGGCCCGGCACTTGCGTGGAGATGGTGGCGCCCGCCGTCAGCACGTTCCAGGCGCCATTGCTCCAGCCGCGCATGACCATGCTGTCGACGCCCTGCATCAGGGCCACGTCGGCGTTCGAGCTATCGGTATCGTCGCGCGCCGCCTGCCACAGGGTGTCGAGCACGGCCAGGTCGCGCGTGCCGTTCGACTCGCGCCGCGTCAGCACGCCGCCGCGCAGGCGGTAAGTGACCACTTGCAACTGCTGCGGCTCCTGTTCCGACGCGGCCAGGCGCACCAGGGTCAGGCGGTCGTTTTCTGCCGTCAAATTGGTGCGGCCATTGAGCAGGCTGGTATTCTGGCCGGCGCCGGCCAGGTGATCGCAATCGCTCTGCATCTGGGCAAACGCCAGCTGCATGCCGCGCGCCTGCTCGAGCTGGCTGGTCAGCACTTCGCGCGAACGCATGATGCTGTCCAGGCCGCGCCAGCCCAGCACGGCGACCATGGCCAGGATGCCGATCGCCACGAGCAGCTCGATCAGGGTGAAACCGCCGGCAGGGACAGTGCGGCGCGCCATCAGTCGTTAAAGGAAAGTAATACCAGACGCACGATGCGCCGGGCTGGATATTGCACGTCGTACACGTTGACGCGCACTTGCCGGATACGGGGATTCGGCGTGGCCACCACTTCCTCTTCACAGATCAGTTTCAGGTCGCCCTGCGGGCAGTCGACCGTGCGCTTGCCCGTCTGCGGGAAGGTTTTTGCAAGGCGCAGGCGCACCAGGTGGTTTTCCGCCGACCAGGTGGCCATCATGGCGCTGCGCAAGCCGTCGCTATTCTGCGTCAGGCTGCCGACGGCGCGCAAGGAGGCGCCCAGGGCCGTACCGACGATGACGAGGGCCACCAAGACTTCCAGCAGAGTGAAACCGCGCTGGCGGCGGTGAAATGAGCGCCGCATCATTGCTCGACCGTGAAGTGGCCGATGCCATCGGCGCGGATGGCCACGCTGCGCTCGCCGCTGGCCAGGGTCAGCACGAAAGGCTTGTCGACCGGTTCGCGGCCGAAGATGATGCGCAGCGGCTGGGCCACGCTGTTCGATGGCTGCACGCTGAGCAGCATGGGCGTGTTGGCAAACGCCCGCTCGCGCAGCAAATCGTCCTGTGTCACGGGTTGCCACAGCTTTTCATTGAGGACCAGGAAACGGTATTGATTTTCGTCCGCCTCGAACGCCACCTGCCGGCTGCGCACGATGGCTTCATCGCGCGCCAGCTGCAGCAGCAGGGCGATGCGCTCGGCTTCCTTCTGCAGCGCTTGCTGGCCATTCGGCATGGCGTTCAGCGACACCAAGCCCAGGGTGACGCCGATGATGACCATCACCACCAGCAATTCGATCAGCGTGAAGCCGCTGACGCGTGGCCGGGGCAGTGCGCGACCGGTGGTCATGGCAGGCATGCAATGGAAAACTTACAGTTCCCAGGAACCGATATCGGCGTCGTCGCCGCTACCGCCAGGCTGGCCGTCGGCGCCCAGCGAGATGATATCGACTTCACCCTTCACGCCTGGCGACAGGAACTGGTAGGGGTTGCCCCATGGATCCTTCGGCATCTTTTCCAGGTAGCCGCCCGCTTTCCAGCCATTCGCGGCCGGTCCCGTGGTCGGTTTTTCGATCAGCGCCTGCAAGCCCTGCTCGGTGGTCGGGTAGCGCTGGTTATCCAGGCGATACAGTTTCAACGCTTGCATCACGGTGGCGATGTCGACTTTCGCCGCCGCCACTTTCGACTCGCCCGTGCGGGCAATCAGCTTGGGCACCACCAGTGACGCGAGGATGCCCATGATCACCACCACGACCATGATTTCGATCAAAGTGAAGCCGCGCGCGCGGCGCTGGCGTGTCGGATGGTTTGCTGCGTTTTGCATAAGAAAGAGAGAAGAAGGTGAGTAATGAGAGCAGAGTATAAAGCGGAAATATGACAAAGCCTGTCATATAGGGAAAAATTTCTGCGGGGGCTGTCAGGCCGGCAAGACCACTTTGCCGCAAACGGCGCAGCCGGGGTCGCGCGCGACGCGCATGCTGCTCCATTCCATGTGTAAACCGTCGAGCAGCAGCAGCCGTCCAGCCAGCGATTCGCCCGTGCCCATGATCAGTTTTAGCGCCTCGGCCGCCTGCATGGCGCCCACCACGCCTACCAAAGGCGCGAACACACCCATGGTCGAGCACGCCTCGTCCGTGAACTGCTGCTCCTGCGGAAACAGGCAGGAATAGCAGGGCTGGGTGCCCGTGCGCGGGTCGAACACGCTCACTTGCCCGTCGAAACGGATCACGGCGCCCGACACCAGCGGCACCTTGTGCGCCACGCAGGCGCGGTTGACGGCGTGGCGCGTGGCGAAGTTGTCGGTGCAGTCGAGCACCACCGTGGAGGACAAGACCAGTTCGGCCAGGCGCGCGCCGTCGAGGCGCTCCTGCAAGGCGATGATGTCGATCTCGGGATTGATGCCGGTCAAGGTTTCGCGCGCCGACAGCACTTTCGGCTGGCCCACGCGGGCCGTCGTGTGGGCGATCTGGCGCTGCAGATTGGTCAGATCCACCGTGTCGTCATCAACGAGGGTCAGCCTGCCGACACCGCTGGCGGCCAGGTACATGGCCGCCGGCGAGCCGAGCCCGCCCGCGCCGATCACCAGCACATGCGCATCGAGCAAGGCTTGCTGGCCTTCGATGCCGATCTCGTCTAACAGGATGTGGCGCGAGTAGCGCAGCAATTGGGCGTCGTTCATGGTTTTTTACGTCTACTGCAAACCCGGATCAAACCCTGGGGTCGGACCCTCAGGTCCGGCCCCGGCACTTGCATTGGGTTAAGCATCAAGGCTTTCGCACAGGAATCTTCTTGTCATCGGCCTTGATGTCGGAAGCGATTTCCGGCTTGGCACCGATTTTTTCAACCTTGGCGTCTGCCTTGGCCAGTTGTACCGGCAAGCCCTGGAAGTGGTTCAAGGCTTGCTGCAGCTGGAAATCGTCCTTGGCGCCGTACTCGAGCGGCTTGCGCTTTTTCGCCGTGGCGATCAGGCGCTGCTCTTCTTCCAGCTGATCCTGCATGCCTTCCATCGTCGGCTTGGCCGCTTCCGGCTTGCCGTCGTTGCTGCTCAAGTGTTTTTCCAGGTCCGCCTCGCGCACGCGCAGGCTGTTCCAGCCATCGCCCTCGGCCGTTTCATCGACCAGCAAATCGGGCACGATGCCGCGCGCCTGGATGGCCCGGCCTTTCGGCGTGTAATAGCGGGCCGTCGTCAGCTTGACGGCCGTGTCGGCCGTGATCTGGCGCAAGGTTTGCACGGAACCCTTGCCGAACGTCTGCGTGCCGATGACGGTGGCGCGCTGGTAGTCCTGCAAGGCGCCGGCGACGATTTCCGAGGCGGAAGCGGAACCGGCATTGACCAGCACCACCAGCGGCACGGTTTTCAGCGCGGCCGGCAGCTTGGCAAGCGGGTCGGCCTTGGCGCCCGGCGGCGCATAGAATTCGCGGCGGCCATAAAACACCTGTTTCGACTCGGGCAACTGGCCCTTGGTCGAGACGATCACGGAGTTACCCGGAAGGAATGCTGTCGCCACGCCGATGGCGCCCGGCACGACGCCACCAGGATCGTTGCGCAAGTCCAGCACCAGGCCCTTGAGTTTGGGGTCTTGCGCATACAGCGCGTTGATCTTTTTGACCATGTCATCGACGGTCGGTTCCTGGAACTGGGCGATGCGCAGCCAGGCATAACCGGGCGCGACCATCTTGGCCTTCACGCTTTGCACGCGGATTTCCTCGCGCACGATGGGAAAGACCAGCGGCTTGCTTTCACCCTTGCGCGACATCGTCAGCACCAGCTTGCTGCCCGGCTGGCCGCGCATCTTCTTGATGACTTCTTCCAGCTGCAAGCCTTTCAGCGGGATGTTGTCGAGACGGGTGATCAGGTCGCCCGCCTGGATGCCAGCCTTGGCGGCGGGGCTGTCCTCGATGGGCGAGACGACTTTCACGTAGCCGTCTTCCATGCTCACTTCGATGCCGATGCCGACGAACTTGCCCTGCACGCTTTCGCGCATTTCCTTGAAGGCATTTTTATCGAGGTAGACGGAGTGCGGATCCAGCGACGAGACCATGCCGGAAATGGCCTCCGTCAAAAGTTTCTTGTCTTCCACCTTCTCGACGTAATCAGACTTGATCAGGCCAAAGACGTCGGACAGCTGGCGCAGCTCGTCGAGCGGCAGCGGGGCATTCGTGATTTTTTGCGCCACGGCCGGGAACTGCAGCGACATGCCGATGCCGGCCAGGACGCCCAGACCGATCAGGCCGATACTTTTGACTTTGATACCCATGTATTCTTCGCAATCTACAAATTCGCTGCCGCAGCAATGGTGGGAACTTAAAACTTCACCCAGGTGGCTGGATCGAAGGCGCGGCCCTGATGACGCAATTCAAAGTATAGCCCTGATTCCTCGTTGCCGCCGCTGTTGCCCGCGCTGGCAATGGCGTCGCCGCCCTTGACGGCGTCGCCCACCCGTTTCAGCAAGGATTGGTTATTGCCATAAATACTCATGTACTGGCCGCCATGGTCGACGATGATCAAATTGCCGAAACCGCGCAGCCAGTCGGAAAACACGACGCGGCCGCCGGCGATGGCGTGTACCTCGCTGCCTTCGCCCGTGCGGATGAACACGCCCTTCCAGCTGGGGCCGTCACCACGCTTGCTGCCGAAGCGGGCGGCGATCTTGCCGGCCACGGGCGCGCGCAGCTGCCCTTTCAGGCTGGCAAAGGCGCCGGCTGGCGCGGCCGGTCCCAGGCTTGGGCGTTCCGGCTCCGGTTCCGGCTTGGGTTCCGGCTTCGGTGTCACCTTGGCCACTTGGGGCGGTTCGTCGTCGTCGATCGGTTCCAGTTTCACGGGCGGCGGTGGCGGCGTTTGCGGCTTGATCTTGCCCGATTTGTTCTGCTGCTCTTTGGCAATGCGCTCACGTTCCGCCTGCGCCTTGGCGCGCGCGGCCAGCAGGCGTTCGCGTTTTTCCGCCGCGATCTTGGCGTCGGCGGCCGCTTTGGCGGCGGCGCGTTGCTCGGCCAGCAATTGCTGGCGTTTCTTTTCAGCCGCGGCGGCGGCGGCCTGCTCTTCGATCAGCTTTGCCAGCTTGTCGACCAGATTGCCCATACGCTGTTCATCGCGCTCGACATTGCCCACTTCCTTGCGCTGCGCCACCAGGCGCTGCGACAGGGTCGTCAGCAAGGCGGCGCGGCGCGCCTTCTCTTGCACCAGCAAGGCCTTCTGGTCGCGCTCTTCCTGCGCGATTTCTTCCAGCTCGTCCTTGGCGTTCTGCACGTCCGCCTGGTTTTTCTCCACGGCCAGCAAATTGGCGCGCAAGGCTTCCAGCAGGCGTGCCTGCGCCTGCGATACATACGCCATCAGTTGCAAATCGCGGTTGATGCGGTTCGGGTTATCGCCCGACAAGAGCAGCTTGATGCGGTCTTCGTTGCCGGCGACATATTGTTCACGCAGCAACTTTGACAGCTGCGTCTTTTGTTTCTCGACGGTCGCCGTCAATTGCTGGTGCTCTTGCCCCAGCGCATTGAGTTTCACGCCCGTCTCGCTTTGCTCCTGCGCCAGGTCGCGCAAGGCGCGGTTGGCATTGGAAATGGCTTCCTCCGACTCGGCCAGGGTATCGGCCGCGTCATCCTTGGCGCTTTCCGTACGACTGATGTCGCGCTTGAGCGCCGTCAGCTTTTGTTGCAATCCAGCACGTTGTGCTTCCGCGGCCGCCTTCTGCTTGCTGCGTTCGGTGGGCTTGGCGCCCTGCGCGGCGCCGCAGGAAAGCAGCAGCGCCAGGCACAGCATGGCACCGGCGCGCCACGCCGGCAGGGGTCGTTCAGCAGAGGGGGCGATGGCTGTGCCGCGGAAGAAAGACGACAAGTTACTTGGCCTTCCCTTGGTTCGCCACGGCTGCTTGCGCTGCCGCGATCGCTGCCGGGTCGCCCAGGTAGTAGTGACGGATCGGTTTCAGGTCGGCGTCCAGTTCATACACGAGCGGTTGGCCATTCGGGATGTTCAGGCCGACGATGTCGCTGTCGCTGATGCCGTCGAGCATCTTGATCAGCGCGCGCAGGCTGTTGCCGTGGGCCGAAATGATGATTTTCTTGCCAGCGCGGATGGCCGGGGCGATTTCTTCATCCCAGGCCGGCATCACGCGCGCCACGGTGTCTTTCAGGCATTCGGTCAGCGGAATCGACGCTTTCGGCAAGCCGGCATAGCGGGGATCGTTGAACGAGGCGCGGTCGTCGTCTTCCGCCAGCGGCGGCGGCGGCGTGTCGTAGCTGCGGCGCCATACCAATACTTGCTCGTCGCCATACTTGGCGGCCGTCTCGCCCTTGTCCAGGCCTTGCAGGGCGCCGTAGTGGCGCTCGTTCAAGCGCCAGTCGTTCTTGATAGGCAAATACATCATGTCCATCTCGTCGAGCGCCAGCCACAGGGTGCGGATGGCGCGCTTCAGGACGGAAGTGTAGGCCACGTCGAACGTAAAACCTTCCTGCTTGAGGATCTGGCCGGCGGCCTTGGCTTCGTTGACGCCCTTTTCCGTCAGATCGACGTCGGTCCAGCCGGTGAAGCGGTTATCGAGATTCCAGGTGGACTCGCCGTGACGCATGAAAACGATTTTGTACATAGTTCTATCTTCTCAAGGGGTTCAAATCAAAAAAGCAAAACGTAAAAAGACCTCGTCCAGCTTCTATTTTATAATGCGCGGATTGACTTAAACCATTGGACCCTACGTGAAATTCATTATCGACCACATTTTTCTGTTTGCCATCGTCATTATTTCCGGCGGCGCCCTCCTCTGGCCACTGCTGTCGATGCGCGGCAAGCGCGCGACCGTGCTGGAAGTCACGCAACTGATCAACCGCGGCAAGACCATCATCGTCGACGTGCGTAGCGCCGAAGAATTCGCCACAGGCCACTTGCCTGACGCGAAAAATATTCCGCTGCCGGAACTGGCAAAACGCATGGGCGAGCTGGAAAAATTCAAAACGCGCCCCATTGTAGTGGTTTGCCAGAAAGGTTCGCGTTCGGCAACCGCCGTCGGCCTGCTGGGCAAAGCCGGTTTCGCTGAGGCAACGAGCCTGGAAGGCGGCCTCGACGAATGGAAAAAGCAAGGTTTGCCATTGAAAACCTTGTCGCTGGCGAAATAAGCCAGCCTTAACTGAAGGAATGATCATGACCGTACCCGTTATTGTTTATAGCACCGCCGTGTGCCCGTATTGCGTGCGCGCCGAGCGCCTGCTGGAATCGAAGGGCGTCGCCGTGCAAAAGATCCGCGTCGACCTCGACCCGGAAGAGCGCATCAAGATGATGGAACGCACGGGCCGCCGCACGGTGCCGCAAATCTATGTGGGCGACACCCACGTGGGCGGATTCGACGATTTGTATGCGCTCGATCAAGCTGGCAAGCTCGACCCCTTGTTAAACGGCACGGCAGCCTGATATAAAGCGGGTTCGAGAAATTGCTTGGTTTTTTGTCGTATTGTTTTGATACAATTGCCCTCGCACCTGATCTGGCCGTGCCTATCCGGCACGGTTTGAATACCGCAAGTACCATATTTGAACGGTGTGCCGTTCTTGTCCCTTACAACGAAAGCGTTCCATGTCTGACGAAAATCTGCAACCAGTCTTCCAAATCCAACGCGTCTACCTGAAAGACATGTCGCTGGAACAACCAAATTCCCCAGCTATTTTCCTGGAACAAGAAGCACCAGCGATCGAAGTGGCTCTGGACGTGGGCGCTACGCCTCTGGCCGACGGCATCTTCGAAGCCACCGTCACCATCACCGTGACCGCCAAAGTCGGCGAAAAAGTCGCTTTCCTGGTTGAAGGCAAGCAAGCCGGTATTTTCGAAGCACGCAACATTCCTGCCGATCAACTCGATCCGCTGCTGGGAATCGGCTGCCCGAACATCATCTACCCTTACCTGCGCGCCAACATCGCCGACGTGATCACCCGTGCCGGCTTCCCGCCAGTGCACCTGGCCGAGATCAACTTCGAAGTGTTCTACCAACAACGTCTGCAAGCTATTGCTGACGCCGCTGCCGCAGCACCAGCAGCCAGCGAAACGCACTAAGCTTTTGCAAGACCCCGCTGGCCGTCAAGGCTGGCCTGACACGGCGGCCTGGCCGCCGTGTTTCGTTAAGGTTCAAAATATCATGTTGAAAAGTGCGCTCTTGAGCAAGTTCCGCTGGATGGCCGGCGCCGTGTTGCTGCTGGCGACCGCCGCCAGCCACGCCGTCGATTTCAAAACGGTGGGCGCCGCCCCCGTGATCCTGTATGACGCGCCATCCTCCAAGGGCGGCAAGCTGTACGTGGCGCCACGCGGCATGCCGCTGGAAGTCGTGCTCAGCTACGGCGAATGGGTCAAGGTACGCGACGCCAGCGGCGAAATGGCCTGGACGGAAGCCAAGGGCCTGTCGGCCAAGCGCAACGTCGTGGCGCGCGCCGCGAACCTCAAGGTTCGCGCCAGCCCCGACGACACCGCCTCCGCCATCCTCCTCGTCGACAAGGGCGTGCTGCTGGAAATGAGCGAGCAAGCGAGTTCCGGCTGGGTCAAGGTGCGCCACAAGGATGGCCAGAGCGGCTACGTCAAGACCAGCGAAGTGTGGGGCCTGTAAGCACCGCGTCCGTTCCCCCTGCCCCGTTGAGGTTGCATGCAAGTTTCCCCTGAAGTCACTCCCGATAGCATTCCCGCCGCCCGCAAGATCACCATCCTGGGCGCCGGCGCCTGGGGCACGGCCGTGGCCATGGCCCTGGCCGGCCGCCACGACGTACTGCTGTGGGGCCGCAATGGCGAGGCCATGGCCGCCATGGCCGCCAGCGGCGAAAACAGTTATTTGCCGGGCTTCGCATTGCCGCCGCAACTGCGCATCAGTGCCGATTTCGACGCCGCCGTCGCGCATGCCGCTGGCGAACAGGGCCTCCTGATTGCCGCCTGCCCCGTGGCGGGCTTGCGGCCCATGCTGCATCAGCTGAAAGACAAGGCCATTGGCAACCTGGTGTGGCTGTGCAAAGGGTTTGAAGGCGGCACGGGCTTGCTGCCGCACCAGATCGTGCAGGAAGTGCTGGGCGACAAGATCCCCGGCGGCGCCCTGTCCGGCCCTTCGTTCGCGCAGGAAGTGGCGCGCGGCTTGCCGTGCGCGCTGACCATCGCCTCGCACTGCCCCGCCTTGCGCGCCGGCGTCGTCTCGGCCTTGCATGGCGGCACCATCCGCGTGTATGCGAGCGACGACCTGGTGGGCGTGGAAGTGGGCGGCGCCGTCAAGAATGTGCTGGCCATTGCCACGGGCGTGGCCGATGGCCTGGGCCTGGGTTTGAATGCGCGCGCCGCGTTGATCACGCGTGGCCTGGCGGAAATCACGCGCCTGGGCACGGCCTTGGGTGGCCAGACGGAAACGTTCATGGGCTTGACGGGCATGGGCGACTTGATTTTGACCTGCACGGGCGACCTGTCGCGCAACCGCCGGGTCGGCCTGGGCCTGGCGCAAGGCAAGGCACTGGACACCATCGTGGCTGAACTCGGTCACGTGGCCGAAGGCGTACCGTGCGCCAAGGCCGTGCGCGAACTGGCGCGCCGCATGAGCGTCGACATGCCGATCACGAATGCCGTGGCCGGCGTGCTGTTCGATGGAGATTTGCCGCACGTGATGGTACAGCAACTGCTGTCGCGCGACCCGCGCGCCGAGGCGGCCTAAGGCGACCTAAGGTGTCCTGACCAGCCAGGAAAACCTAGCGCCCCGCCTTGTGCATGAGTATGGTGAGCAGCAATAAGCTGTCTTCGCGCGCTTCCAGGGCGTGCGCCTGGCCGCCGAGCAGATACAGCATCTGCCCCGGCCCCAGTACTTGCACCCCGCCATGTGCTTCCACCGCCACCTGCCCTTGCAGGCACAGCAGGGTGATTTCACCGAGCACATGATGCTCGGGCATGGTCTTGCCCTTGGGCATGCACATGCGGATCAGTTCCAGTTCATCCGTCTTGGCCAGCGCAATGGCGGAAAACTGCGACAGGTCGTCGCCGTCCCTGCGCAGCACCTCGATCACCTGTCCTGAACTTGCGTGCTCCAGTGCCATCATGTGCTCCTTCGGCAATTACTCGGTAACTTCCTCCGGCTCTTTCGCGCCGCGCATCCACTCGACCAGCGGCCACGCATCCTTCAAGCCTTCCGCCAGGGTCGGCAGCAGTTTCTCGGGCTCGTTGACGGGCAGCGGCACTTCGGTCCAGACAAAAAAGCTCTTCAGCTTGATGAATTCGATATGTTCGGCGTCCGCGTCAAACCCCTTCGGCGGGCG
The DNA here is from genome assembly GCF_011601275.1 of Janthinobacterium lividum. GTDB lineage: Bacteria > Pseudomonadota > Gammaproteobacteria > Burkholderiales > Burkholderiaceae_D > Janthinobacterium > Janthinobacterium lividum_E. The sequence continues at coordinate 227,425 of NZ_JAAOLY010000001.1, forward strand.
CTGCAGCTTGCCCTCGTTCTGGATGGTGCCGAAGCGGGCCTTCAAGCGCTTATTCTTCAGCACTTTGGAAAAACCTGGCGCGTCGTTGACCATGTGCTCGCGCAGCGCCTTCAGGCGGCCAGGCGGCGGCATGTATTCGCCGGCGCCGAACAGCAAGTTACCTTGGCCGTCGATCTGCAGGTAATACGTGGGGCCGCCCGCCTTGCTGGGACGGCGCATGTCGTTCGGCGCGATGGCGGCCGAAAAACGCGTCTTATACGGGCTTTTATCATGGGCAAAGCGCACGTCGCGGTTGATGCGGAACAAGGCCTTCTTCGGATTGCAGTATTTCACTGCCGGGTCGAACTTGCCCAGCTCGCCGATCAGGCTGGTGACCAGCGCGAGGAATTCCTCGCGCAGGATGTCGTAGCGGGGCTTGTTCATCACAAACCAGGGACGGTTGTTGTTGTCGCTCAGTTCACGTAAAAATTGGGTCAAATCACGCACATGCATGTGTCAAATTCCGATCAGCAACTATTTGGAAAGCTCTTTCGGGATGGGGCGCTTGCCCACCATCACGTCGAGTGCCGCTTCGCGATTCTTGCGCAGCACCGTCATTTTAGCTTTTTCGCCGGGCGGCAGTTGGGCGATCAGATTCAGCATTTCCGTCGTATCGCCAACGGGCTTGCCTTGCACCGTCAGCAGGATGTCGCCGGGCACGATGCCCGCCTTGTCGGCCGGGCCGTTGCGCACCACGCCGGCGATGATGGCGCCGCTGGTGCGCTGCAAGTTGAAACTTTGCGCCAGTTCGGGCGTGATGTCCTGCGTTTCCACGCCGATCCAGCCGCGCACCACGTGGCCATCCTTGATGATGGCTTCCATCACCGTCTTGGCCGTCGAGACGGGAATGGCGAAGCCGATGCCGACGGAGCCGCCGCTTTGCGAGTAAATCGCCGTATTGATGCCGATCAGATTGCCGCGCGTATCGACCAGGGCGCCGCCCGAGTTGCCGAAATTAATCGCCGCATCCGTCTGGATGAAGTTTTCAAAACTGTTGATGTGCAGGTTGTTGCGGCCCAGGGCGGAGATGATGCCCATGGTCACTGTCTGGCCCACACCGAACGGATTGCCGATGGCCAGCACCACGTCACCCACGCGCGCCAGTTCCGACTGGCCCAGCACGATGACGGGCAGCTTGTCGAGGTCGATCTTGATGACGGCCAGGTCAGTTTCCGGGTCCAGGCCCACCACCTTGGCCGGCGCCTTGCGGCCATCGGTGAGCACCACTTCGATTTCATCGGCGCCTTCGACCACGTGGTTGTTGGTCAGCACATAGCCTTCATGGCTGACGATGACGCCGGAGCCGAGGCTGTTTTTCAAATCGTCGTCATCCCCGTCGTCCGGGTCGCGGTCGCCGAAGAAACGCTTGAAGAAAGGATCGCGCGCCAGCGGATGGGCGCCGCGCTTGGGCACTTGCAGGGTGAGGATGTTGACGACGGCGGGCATGGCGCGTGCCGCCGCGTCGCGGTAGGAGCCGGGCGCCAGGCTGCTCGACGCCGTTTCCACCACGGGCACCGGTTTCGCGGGAGAGCCCAGTTGCTGTACCCGGCTGGCCGGGCGCAGCGCGCCGTACACAAAGTACAGCGCCAACGCGATCGTCACGGTTTGCGCAAACAATAACCAGAATCGTCGCATACAGTTCTCTGCCCAGGTCAGCCGGCCCGTGCCGGAACGACTTATTTTGCCAGATCGTTGCTATTCTGTCCGTTCTTCTGCAGGGAGTCGCGGATTTCACGCAGCAGGACGATGTCTTCCGGTGTGGCCGGTGCTGGCGCCGGCGCGACCGGTTCGCTGCGGCGGGCCTTGTTCATCAGGCGCACCATCTGGAAGATGATGAAAGCGAGAATGACGAAATTGAGCAGAATGGTCAGGAAGTTACCGTAGGCCAGCACGGCGCCCGCTTTTTTCGCTTCCACCAGGGTCAAAGTGGTGGCTTGCCCATTCAGGGGCAGGTAGTAATTGGCGAAATCGAGGCCGCCGAAAATGCGGCCGATAGGCGGCATGATCACGTCTTGCACCAGCGAATCGACAATCTTGCCGAAGGCGCCACCGATAATGACACCGACCGCCAGATCGACGACGTTACCCTTCATTGCAAATTCTTTAAATTCTTGCATCATTGCCATGAATTTCTCCTTCGGATAGATATAAAAACATGCCGATCATACTATTGATTCCTGGGGACACCAACTTGTGGTTGCCGGCAGGACCAATTCCGGCACAGCCATGCGCATCTAGTTCGAAAGAACTAGCCACCTCCTGCAAAAGTATATAAATTATGGTACAAGCAACGTTTTTGTTTTATTCGTTGTTTGCTTCACTTATAATTTGCGGTTGCCAGAAGTGGCTTTTTCACTTCCGGATAATCAACAAGAAACTGGCACGGGCTGCGCCATTGGCCGAAGTTCCGCAGGGATGTTGCCACGTTACCGTACAAAGATGCGGATCGCGGCAATCAGTGGGATAGAGCTTCGGCGACGGGTTTTTCGCGGCTGCCACTCATAATAAAGATTCGCATTTTGACTGATTGGGGTTTGCATGAGTAACGAAAAGCAGGTCGATTCAGGCCGTCGCGGCTTGCTCGTCGCCACGTGCGCGGCGGGCAGTGTAGTTGGATTGGCAACCGCGGGAGCCTTGGTAAGCACCTTCCAGCCGTCGGAGCGCGCGAAAGCGGCTGGCGCGCCGGTCGAAGTAGACATCACCACCTTGCAACCCGGCGAAATGCGCACCGTCGAATGGCGCGGCAAGCCGGTCTGGATCCTGAAGCGCACGCCGGAAATGATCGCGTCCCTGAAAAAGACCGACGGCAAAGTCGCCGATGCCAATTCCCAACGCAATCCCGCCGAATTCACGCCTGAATACTGCATGAACGAGGCGCGCTCGATCAAGCCTGAAATCCTCGTCGCCGTCGGCATCTGCACCCACCTGGGCTGCTCCCCTTCCTCGAAATTTGCCCCCGGCCCGCAACCGTCGCTGCCCGATGACTGGGAAGGCGGCTTCCTGTGCCCTTGCCACGGCTCCACCTTCGACATGGCAGGCCGCGTGTTCAAGAACAAGCCGGCGCCGGACAACCTGCAAGTGCCGCGTCATATGTATCTGAGCGACACCAAATTGCTGATAGGTAAAGACGAGAAAGGCGAGGCTTGATCATGGCTGCTTTCAAAGAGACGAAATTCCCGGCAGACGCTCCCGTCGCCGAAAAAGCGCTGGGCTGGGTCGATGACCGCTTTCCCCTGACCAAGCTGTGGAACGACCAATGGGGCAAATACTACGCCCCGAAAAACTTCAATTTCTGGTACATCTTCGGCTCTCTGGCCATGCTGGTGCTGGTCTTGCAGATCGTCACCGGCATCTTCCTGACCATGCACTACAAACCGGATGCGGCCCTGGCCTTCAATTCCGTCGAGTACATCATGCGCGAAGTACCGTGGGGCTGGCTGGTGCGCTACATGCACTCGACGGGCGCCTCGGCCTTCTTCATCATCGTCTACCTGCACATGACGCGCGGCCTGCTGTACGGCTCGTACCGCAAGCCACGTGAGCTGATCTGGCTGTTCGGTTTCGCCATCTTCCTGTGCCTGATGGCCGAAGCGTTCTTCGGCTACCTGTTGCCATGGGGCCAGATGTCGTACTGGGGCGCCCAAGTGATCGTCAACCTGTTTGGCGCCATCCCGCTGATCGGCCCTGACCTGTCGCTGTGGATCCGCGGCGACTATGTTGTTTCCGACGCGACCCTGAACCGCTTCTTCGCCTTCCACGTGATCGCCATCCCGCTGGTACTGCTGGGCCTGGTTGCAGCGCACTTGATCGCCCTGCATGAAGTGGGTTCGAGCAATCCGGACGGCATCGAAGTGAAGGAAAACCTGGGCGCCGATGGCCACCCGGTCGATTCCATTCCATCGCATCCGTACTACACCGTGCATGACCTGTTCGGCGTATCGATCTTCCTCGTCATTTTCAGCGCCGTCGTCTTCTTCGCGCCGGAAATGGGCGGTTACTTCCTGGAATACAACAATTTCCTGCCAGGCGACTCGCTGAAGACCCCGCTGCACATCGCGCCAACCTGGTACTTCACGCCGTTCTACTCGGTGCTGCGCGCCACCACGGCCGACTTCATGTACGTGCTGATGGGTGTCGTGGCTGCCTACGTGGTGTTCATCTGGCTCAAGTCGCGCCTGTCGACGATCGTCAAGTCGGTCATCGCCGGCATCGCCCTCGTCGCCATCATCGGCATGCTGCCGCAGGTGCTGGACGCGAAATTCTGGGGCGTGGTGTTCTTCGGCGGTTCCGTCGTGATCCTGGCGTTCCTGCCATGGCTCGACCATTCGCCCGTGAAATCGATCCGCTACCGTCCGACCTGGCACAAATACATCTATGCCATCTTCGGCCTGTCGTTCCTGATCCTCGGCTACCTCGGGACCCAGGCGCCAACGGATACCAAGACCATCGTGTCGCAAGTGTGCACACTGATTTACTTCAGCTTCTTCCTGCTGATGCCATGGTGGAGTGCCATGGGCAAGTTCAAGACCGTGCCGTCGCGTGTGACGTTTCACCCGCACTAAGCCGCTCTCACGCCACGCTCAAAGGACATACATCATATGAAGATTGCAAAAAAACTGCTCGCCATCCTGGCCCTCGTGCCCGCCATGGCTCTCGCCAGCGAAGGCGGCTTTCCGCTGGACAAGGCGCCTGACCGCCAGACCAACATGGCAGCGCTGCAGCATGGCGCCAAATTGTTCGTCAATTATTGCTTGAATTGCCACTCTGCCGTGTCGATGCGCTACAACCGCCTGCGCGACCTGGGCTTGACGGAAGACCAGATCAAGCAGAACTTGTTGTTTACAAGTGATAAAGTGGGCGACCTGATGACGACAAGCCTGGCAGCGCAGGACGCCAAGGCCTTCTTTGGCGTCGTACCGCCGGATTTGTCGGTAATTTCGCGCGCGAAATCATCTTCCGCTGGCACAGGCGGCGACTACCTGTATACTTACCTGCGTACGTTCTATAAAGACGACACTCGTCCGACCGGCTGGAACAACATGGTCGTGCCGAATGTTGCCATGCCGCATGTATTATGGGAATTGCAAGGTGTCCAGACTGCCAAGTTCGTGGAAGAGAATGATCCGCACGAAGCTGGCAAGAAGATCCACAAATTTACCGGCTTCGAGCAGGTCAAGCCAGGTACGTTGAACAAGATCGAGTATGACAATGCGGTAGCCGACCTGGTCGGCTACATGGAGTGGATGGCCGAACCGGCACAGCAGACACGCAAGCGCCTGGGCGTGTGGGTGCTGCTGTTCCTGTCGGTCTTTGCTCTGCTGGCATGGCGCCTTAACGCGTCGTTCTGGAAGGAAGTCAAATAAGTGAGGCGCCGGCCATAGGCCGGTTTATGCCTGTTTCTGCGTTGTCCGCATGAGTGGACAAGCGACCTGGGGTGAGCCGTTCGCGGCTTCACCCCCTTTGTTTCTAAGGAACTATAAAAAATGATGGTTCTCTATTCGGGTACAACCTGCCCATTTTCGCAACGCTGCCGCCTGGTTCTGTTTGAAAAAGGCATGGACTTCGAAGTGCGCGACGTCGACCTGTTCAACAAACCGGAAGACATTTCGACCATGAACCCGTATGGCCAGGTGCCTATCCTGGTCGAACGCGAACTGATCCTGTATGAATCGAACATCATCAACGAGTACATCGATGAGCGCTTCCCGCATCCGCAACTGATGCCGGCCGATCCGCTGATGCGTGCCCGCGCGCGCCTGATGCTGTTCAATTTCGAAAAAGAACTGTTCGTGCACGTGCACGTGCTGGAAAGCGAACGCGCCAAGGGCAACGACAAGGCCCACGACAAGGCACGCGCGGAAATCCGCGACCGCCTGACGACCCTGGCGCCGCTGTTCCTGAAAAACAAGTACATGCTGGGCGACGAATTCTCGATGCTCGACGTGGCTGTCGCGCCGCTGCTGTGGCGCCTGGACCACTACGGCATCGAACTGTCGAAGACGGCTGCACCGCTGATGAAATACGCCGAACGCATCTTCTCGCGTCCTGCCTATATCGAAGCACTCACTCCTTCGGAAAAAGTGATGCGTCGTTAAAAGATATTCCCGGCAGGCGGCGCTTGCCGGGACATTTTGCGTCAGCAGCCAGTCTTTTGAATTACCGGTGCGCCTGCCTCATGTTTGACGGCGGCGCTCCCGCCTCACAGTGCCTACCATGTCTGAAATCTCAACCAAACCTTATATGCTGCGCGCCATCTACGAGTGGTGCACCGACAGCGGCTACACGCCTTATCTCGCGGTCAAAGTCGATTCGCGCACCACGGTACCGATGGAATACGTGAAAAAAGGCGAAATCGTGCTCAACATCAGCTTCGGCGCCACCAGCGGCCTGAAGATGGACAACGACGCCATCCGTTTCCACGCCCGCTTTGGCGGCGTCTCGCGCGAAATCTACGTGCCGGTCGACAACGTCATGGCCATCTACGCCAACGAAAACGGCCAGGGCATGGCCTTCGAGCCCGTACTGGGCAACGATGACCCCGACGCGCAACCGACGGACAGCCCGGCGTCCGCCGACGTCCCGCCGCCAGTGCTCGCCCCGACCGCCAGCGCCCCGACCCTGTCGTCCGTGCCGACCAGCTCCCCCGAACAACGCGACAACGCCACGCCCGGCGACGACGAGCCACCAAAAAAAGGCGGCCGTCCGACCCTGACACGCATTAAATAGCGTATAATTCGCAACGCGCAGTTTTTGCCGACTTAGCTCATTTGGTAGAGCAGTTGATTTGTAATCATCAGGTGGCCAGTTCGAAACCGGCAGTCGGCACCAGAATTTAGCAGGAAATCAAAGGGTTACAGATATCGCATCTGTAGCCCTTTGTCGTTTCCGGGGGTATTTGCCGCGATTTTTCTGCACTCGTCACAGGCCCGGCATTTCCAGGCTTCAGCGGCAGCAGGCGAAGCGGCGTGAATGCATGATGCAGCAGCCATGCCAAAGTCCGATTGCGTCAGATCCCTTAGATTCGCGGCCATGCAATGCGCACGGTTTATTTGACGCGCGTGGTGTAGTCGAGCGGCATCCACTGGAAGCCCTTGCCTGCGGCTTGCAGACGTCCCAGGCCGGGGAAGGGCAAATGGCTGCCGCCCAGGAGGTCGCCGGACGCGGCCGCCCGCTGAAACACGGCCAGGCGGCTGGCCCGGGCGGCGTTGCGCTCGACGTCAAACACGATGGTCACATCGGGCCGGCTGAACTGCACCGGACCGACGTGGATGAGGTCGCCAATCAGGAGCAGCCGCTTGCCCTGGCTTTCGACCTGGTAGACCGTGCTGCCTGCCGTGTGGCCGTAGGCGGAAGCTGCCGATATGCCCGGTACGATCTGGGCGCCAGCGCTGAATGGCTGGTATTTGCCTGCATTGATATACGGCGTCAGCAACGCCGTTGCCGCATCAAAAAACTCCAGGTCGCTCGCAGGCGCGGCCTTTCTTGCTTCGGTCGACAGCCAGTAGCCGGACTCGCGCTGGTCGGCACGCACGGTTGCATTGGGAAACGCCAGCTGGCCGTCCGACATCAGTCCCCCGATATGATCGGAATGCAGGTGGGTAAGCAGCACGTCATCGATCTGGCTCGTCGTGTAGCCCGCTGCCTCGATATGCCGCACCAGCTGGCCCAGCCGGCTGCCGAACAGGGCGCCGCCGCCCGTATCGATCAGCACGAGTTCCTTGCCCGTGTTAATCAGGTAGGCGTTAAATGATGTTTCAAGCGGCACCTCGAGGTGAAGCTTGGCAATATCAGCCCGGGTTTTTTGCGCGTCAGCGGACAGCAATGTATCGACAGGCAAGTCCAGCGTGCCATCGCTGAGGGCGGTAACTTCGAAGGCGCCGAGCATCATGCGGAAATATCCGGGCGCCTGGGTGCCGGCCATGGGCGCTGCGGCGTGCGACGTGGCCGGGATGGCGATACCGCCCGTTGCAAGGAGGGCGAATGCGGTGGAAACAAGCGCGCGGCGCACGGCACTGGCACGGAAATAATGACTGGACACGGTTACTCCTGGGTTAGGTGGGGAGCTGTTACGATAAGCTCCCGCATAAAATCATACAAATCGATTGTTATGATGATCAATATCAGTGAGAACGATTTTCGCCACGTGGACTTGAATCTCATGGTCGCGCTCATGGTGCTGTTGCGCGAGCGTAGCGTCTCGCGGGCAGCGCAGCACCTGCACCTTGGCCAGCCGGCAGTCAGCGGCGCCTTGGCCCGCCTGCGTAGCCTGTTCGACGATGAACTGCTGGTGCGCGCAGGTGGGAAGATGTTGCCCACTCCGCGCGCACTCGAACTGGAACGCACGGTCGGCCAGGCGCTGCACGCCATGCATGCCGCCTTATTCCAGGTATCGTCGTTTGATCCGCTGACCGTTGCCAGGACGGTTACCATCGGCATGCCTGACTGGATCGATACATGGCTGTTACCGCCGCTACTGGCCGCGCTCAGCCGCAAAGCTCCCCACGTGCGTGTGCGCGTGCTTGAAACCGACCCTTACACCGTCTCGGACATGCTGGCCAAGGAGACGATCGAGCTCGCTATCGGGGCCTTCGACCCAGGCGCGCCCTGGCAACGGCGTGTTGCGCTGGCGTCGATGGCGTTCCGCTGCGTTGGGCGCCCCGAGGTCATGGGCGCTGGCGGGCAAATGACGTTGCAAGAATATATCGGGCGCGCACACTTGCTGGTGTCGCACCGGGGCGCGTTTGAGGGGCGTGTCGACAAGGCGTTGGCAGCGCTCGGATTGACGCGCAACGTGATGTATACAAGTCCGCACTTCTCCTCACTGCCCAGGGTGCTGCAGCGGGTCGATGCGGTGGCGGCGGTTCCGGAAGGCCTCGCGCCCATCTGGGAACATGATTTCGGCCTGGTCTCTGCCCCCATTCCACTCGATCTGCCGACCATCGAGATCGCCCTCGTCTCCCACGCGACGCGCGACGGGGACGCGTTTGTGCTATGGATGTGCGACGTCATCAAGGATATAGTGCTCCGCCTTGCTGCCGGCAGTACGCAGTGAGCAATCGCATTACCACAATACGTTTCCCGGACATTTTGCACGCTGTGCTGCAGTGCGCCATGACCGGCGCGGCGTTTCGGTGCACTATTGGCATGCCTGCGAAGAACAAATTTCGATGTCTGACTTGCCTACCTGGAGAAACATCATGTCCGCACATACCTATAAATTGATCGAGCTGGTCGGCACATCCACCGAAAGCAGCGACCAGGCGATACGCGATGCCATTGCCAAGGCGGCGCTCACGGTCAAGCATATGGACTGGTATGAAGTGACGGAATCGCGCGGGCATATCGTCGACGGCAAGGTGGCGCACTTCCAGGTCACCCTGAAGGTGGGCTTCCGGCTCGAATAGCAAGGCGGCGCGCTCAGCGTCGCCCAGGTACTCCCCGGCTCTCCAGCCACTCGCGGCCGCCGTTGTCCAGCGCGGTCTCGATGACCTTTTCCGGCAGGCTGTAGACGGTCGCCCAGCTAGCGCGGCCGTCCTGCGTGTTGGCGGGGAAACTGTGCGTCTCGATGGGCCAGTGGTATTTGCGTTTCAGCGCCTTGACGATGGCGGCCAGGGAAACGCGGCCTTGCAGCGGTTCGGCGCCGGACTGGTCGCGGTTCGACAGCAGCACGGCGAGGACCTGGCCGCGGCCCGTGCGTGCGCCGGGGAAAGTGGGGGGTTTGTTTGCCATGGCCTATTTTACCGGGCACGGCGCGATGTGCCGCACCTTTGATCTGGCGCAAACGCCGCAGCGGCTTTGCGGCCACGATGGGCGTTCCGCCAGACTGCCGGCGCCCCTCCGGCGGCCTGGGCTTGATACAAGGGGCAAAGGAGGACATCATGCACAGCCTGAACATCCACGCCATGCAATGGCAGCCCGTTGCCGATATTTCCGCCGTTAATCCGCTGCTACCTGAGGACCTGGCCTGCTTTCGCGAACTGCGCGACGTGCTGCAACGCTATGGCGCGCTCGACCGCTTCGGCATTTCCCTGATCCACCGCCATTTCGACATCGCCGATGACGAAGAATTGATGGAGTACACGGATGCGGAAGCACGCACCCTGACGGTAAAGCCTGTCAAGAAAAGCGACATCGACTGGCAGCACACGACGATTACCAACTGGAAACTGACAGAAGACGAGGAGGTGGCCCGCATCGGCTGCGGCTGCGCGCGCAATTCGGGCGGCCACTTGGGCTACCACCGCGGTACCTGAGCCAGCCTTTGACTATCCTGTTCCTGAAAGGTCCTGCCATGGATGATGACAAACCCAGCAAGTCACGCCGCAGCTTTGTCGAAGGCATCGCCGGCGGCGCGCTGGCCACCTTCGCAGTCCCCGCCGCCGCACAAACTGCCATGGCGCCAGCGGCACCTGCCAGGCCGCCAGCGCCCAGCTATCCGCGTCCGCCATTTCCCGTCCAGCAACAACCGTGGCCGGGCTTGGCCAGCCGCATGAATCCGCGCCCCGACCATGGCGAAACCAGTTACCAAGGATCAGGCCGCCTGACGGGGCGCAAGGCCCTGATCACAGGCGGCGATTCCGGCATCGGGCGTGCGGCGGCCATTGCCTTTGCGCGCGAAGGCGCCGATGTTGCCATCAACTACCTGCCGGCCGAGGAACCCGATGCGCTCGAGGTGATGCAGCTGATCCGCGCCGCCGGGCGCAAGGCGGTAGCCATTCCGGGCGATATCAAGAGCGAAGCCTTTTGCCAGAAGCTCGTCAGCGAAGCGGCGCGCCAGCTGGGCGGCCTCGATATCCTGGTCAACAACGCGGGGCGGCAATTCTCGCGCGATTCCATCCTCGACATCAGCACGGCGCAGTTTGATGAAACCTTCAAGACCAATGTCTACGCCATGTTCTGGATCACCAAGGCGGCCGTGCCCCTGCTGCCGCGCGGCGCCAGCATCATCAATACTGCCTCGGTGAACGCCTATGACCCCGGCGAGAACATCATCGACTATGCCGCCACCAAGGGCGCCATCATGATATTTACCAAGGGGTTGGCCAAGCAGCTGGCAAAACAGGGCATCCGCGTCAATGCCGTGGCGCCGGGGCCGTTCTGGACTGCCCTGCAAGTGACGGGCGGGCAGCCGCCGGACAAAATCCCCGGCTTTGGCCAGGATACGCCCATGGGACGGCCCGGCCAGCCCGCGGAACTGGCGGCCGTGTATGTGCTGCTGGCCTCGCAGGAATCGAGCTATGCAACGGGACAGGTCTATGGCGCCACCGGCGGGCGCGGCGGGCCATAGACTTGGCCTTGGGCGCCCGGCGGCAAACGCCGTGAAGACGGCGTCGACCTTTCTTACACTTCGCCCTATAAAGCTCAGCCCACTTTGCGCAAGTAGTTGATTCAACATGCTTTTTTTGTGTGGCACGCAAGCTGCTTATCACTGTCTACGAGATGAATCCAGGCAAGCCATTCTGGATTTTTTATCCCCCGGATTTTCCGAGACTGACTACGATAAGAGGCTGCGATGAACGTCGATCACACACGAAGCAAGACTCTGGGTTGGCTGGGCGCACTGGCGGCGGCAAGCTTGCTTGCCAGCGGCCAGGCGCAGGCCGGCGCGTACGGCCTGGCCGTCAACGAATTGAACTCTTTCCGCATCACCACCAGCGCCGGCGCGCTGTCGCTGGCCGGCGCCAACCGCAATGCCAGCGACAGCGCCTTCTTCGAGGGCGGCGTGGCCGTCAATCCGCGCGCCGTCAATACCGGCCCGGCCGCCAACGCCGACGTGCTGCAAGTGTGTTCGGGCGGCGGCTGCGGCGGCTTGCCGCAAAATAACTACGCACCCAGCCCCAGCTCCACCCTGGAGTTCGCACGTGGCGACGCGCATGCCTTTGGCAATATGCTCACGGCCGCCGGCTCCACCGTGCGCGCCGTGGCGGAAGCACAGCGCGACACGGTCGGCGCCGCCACGGCCACGGCAGGCGATACGCTCACCGGTTCCGTCAACCTGACCCTGTCGAGCGCCGGCTTCATCACCTTCAACTTCATGGGACGGCGCGACCTGCGCACCAGCGTGACGACCATGGGTGACAAGTCGAGCGTGTCGATCATGGATATCTTCAATATCTCGTGCAATACTTCCAGTCCCGTGGGCTGCCTGTCGAACGCGAATGCCGATGGCGTGATCTTCCAGTTCGCGCCCGATGGCGACGCCAACAATGGCAGCGACGTCAATGGCAATCATACGGTCGGCAGCCTCGATCCCTTCAGCCTGAACATGACGGCCGGCACCAACGACCCGGCCACCGGGCGCGCCTTCACGAATGGCTTTGCGATGTTTTCGCTGACGTCGAATTTCGCCCTGCCCGCCGGCAGCTACACCTTGAACTTTTCCAAGTCCACGCGCACCGACATCGTCGTCATCGAACCCTTGCAAGTACCGGAGCCAGGCACCCTGTTCCTGCTGGGCACGGGACTGGCAGCCCTGGCTTTTACGCGCCGCCGCCAGCCGAAATAATCCGCAGCATGAAAAACACGCGGCGCCCGCAAAGGCGCCGCTTTTTTTATGCCGGCAGAGATGTGTTAACCGAGCCGCGCCAGCGCCCGGCGCGCCAGTTGCAATTGCTGCAGATAATAGCGGTGCAGCATGGCGGGGTCGCTCAGGTCGCGCCCCAGTACCAGGCGCAGCTCGCTGGCGGGGCAGTCGGCAGCCTGGATCTGCACCTGGGTACGCACCTGTGCGCCAAGCTGGCGGGCCAGCTGACGCGCCGCCGGCTCCTGCGCGGGCCGGTATTCGACGCGCGTGCGCGCCACCTGGAAGCTGGTTTCATTGGCCAGGCGCACCACCTGCACGGGCGCACCGGCCAGGCTGCGCGCCAGCGTCGCGGCCAGGCCGGGCACGCCGTTGCCGTTGACAATTTCCAGGCGCGGATGCGGCGCACCGGCCACAGGCGCAGCCGGCACCGACGCGCTAACGGGCAGGCTGCGCTCCGCCGCCGGCACGCGCCGCAGGCGGGCCATGCCATCGTTCTGCGTAATCTCCACGCGCGCCATGGCGGGCGCATCCGGCACCGGCGCGGGCACTGACTCAACCTTCGGCGAAGTCTCACCGCGCAACAAGGCCATGTCGCGCCGCACATCGTGTTCCTGCAAGCTGGCCGCCTGGCGCCGCATGACGGCGGCGCGCGCATGCTGTCCCAGCCGTTCCAGCACCTGCGCCAGGTGCTGCCAGGCCAGCACATTGAGCGGGTCGAGCAGGCAGGCCTGTTCCAGCGCAGTCAACGCTTGCGCATCGCGTCCGCTTAAATAATAGGCATGTCCGAGATTGCTGAACAGATAGGCCTGCCGCGGCTGCGGCGTGCCCGCCTCCTGCGTCAAGGCCAGCCAATGGGCGATCGCCGCGCCATGTTCGCCCCGCTGCGCATGCAGCACGGCCAGGCCGTTGCGCGCGTTCAGGTGGCGCGGCGCCGCGCGCAAGGCTTGCTCATACGCAGCTTGCGCGGCGGGCAGGTCGCCCGCGTCAAAATGCTGGCGCCCCGCGACATAGGCCGCATCGGCATCGGCAAGGGGCGGCGCGTGCGCCGTGTGGCTGGCGCAGGCCCCCAAGCCCAGACAGGCGCAGGCGGCGGCCAGGCGGGATATCGTCAAGCGCATGGTGACTCCTTTCAGCGGCTGGCCATGGCCGGCACCAGCACGCGATAGACTTCGATCACGGCCGGCCCCATGAGCACCAGCATCAGGGTGGGAAAGACGCAAAAGATCAGCGGGAACAACAGTTTCAGGGCGATCTTCGCTGCCGCCTCCTCGGCCAGCAGGCTGCGCTTGCCGCGCAGGTTTTCCGAATGCACGCGCAGCGAATCGCCCATGCTCGTGCCGAAGCGTTCCGATTGAATCAGCATGGCGACCAGGGTGTCGACGTCTTCCACGCCGCTGCGCAGGGCCAGGTTACGCAGCGCCTTTTCCTTGGAAAAGCCGGCGCGCATTTCCATCAGCACCAGCTGCAATTCCTGCGCCAGCACCATGCTCTTGATATGGATTTCGCCCGACACCTTCACCAGCGCACGCTCCAGGCTCAGGCCCGCTTCCACGCACACGGTCAGCAAGTCGAGCGCGTCAGGGATGTTTTCAAAGATGTCGCGCTGGCGCCGCTTGGCCGTGCTGGCCAGCACCAGGTTCGGCAGGTAATAGCCGATGGTGGCGCTGACGCACAGCAGCAACAGCAGCACGCTGCGCAGCTGCGCCGCCATGGCGCTGGCCGCATACAGTCCCAGCACGGTGGGAAACAGCAGGGCCAGCACGCTTTTCGCCGCAAAGTACAGGGCCGGCGCGCTGGCCTGGCGCCAGCCCGCGTTCATGAAGCGCGTGCGCAGCGGCGAGCGCTCCCACCCCTCTTCCGGCAGTGACAGCTTGCTGAACGGCTGCGCCACGCGCGCCACGCGCTCCACCCAGCCGTTTTCCACCACCGCCTCGCTGGCGGCCGGCGCCGTGGCGCCAAACAGGCGCTGGCGCAGGGTACCGGGAAAGAAGATCACCCACGCCAAGAGAGCCAGCGCCACCACCACGGCAAAGACAATCACGAGAAACAGCAGTTGTGCACCGCTCATACCGCCCCCTGTTTTAGATGCGGATGCGGATGACGTTGCGCATCCAGACCACGCCCAGCGCCACCATGCCGGCCGCGTACCACAGCAGTTTGATGCCGCTGGGATCGGTCCACAGCAGGCGGATGTATTGCGGGTTGACCAGCGCCATGACGCCGATCATCACCACCGGCATCAGCCCCAGCACCCAGGCCGACATGCGCCCCTCGGCCGACAGCACGCGCACCTGCCCCAGCAGCTTTAGCCGGGCGCGGATGATGCGGGCGATGCTGACCAGCACCTCGGCCAGGTTGCCGCCCGATTCGCGCTGCACCAGCACGGCGATGACGAGGTAGCGCAAGTCCGTCAACGGAATGCGCGCGGCCAGGTTTTGCAGCGCCTCGTTCATCGGCACACCGTAATTGATCTCTTCGTGCGCCATCTTGAATTCGCCGCTGATCGGCTCATTGAGTTCATCACCCACCATCTGCAGCACGTTCGAAAACGAGTGCCCGGCGCGCAGTGCGCGGGCCAGGAAGTCGGCCGCTTCCGGCAGTTGCGCCTCGATCTTTTTCAGCCGCGCCGCGCGCGCGCGCAGCACGCACAGACACGGTGTGCTCACGGCGCAAGACAGCAGCAGCAAGGCACCGGGCAAGGGCATGGAGCATGCCGCCAACAGCAGCAAGGCCGCCAGCAGCAAGGCGCCGGTGCCGCCCAGGAATTGCGCCACCGACCAGGACAAGCCCGATTGCAGCAGCAAACGGTCGAGCCGTGCCGCCTGCGGCGCGCGCCGCAGCAAGCGCTCCAGGCCGGGCGAACGCGCATAGCGGCGCTGCTTGAGGATGGAGACCCGCTCGCCGCCCCCCTCGCCGCGCGCCGCCATCAGCCGCAAGCGCCGGTTAATGCGCCGCGCCGCGCTGCCATGCGTGCCCGACCACCACAGCCATGCGCCCTCCACCATCAGGATGCAGGCGGCGAACAGCAGCACGGCAAAGCCGTAGAAGACAAGATCCATGATCCCTCTCCTTATTCATAAATTCGGTCGGGATCGAACACGCTGTCGGGCACGGGCGCGCCGAACATGCGCAAGCGCTCCGTAAAGCGGGGCCGCACGCCCGTGGCGCAGAAGTGGCCCTGCACCTTGCCGTCGGCATCGACGCCCGTCTGCTCGAAGCGGAAGATTTCATGCATGGCGATGATGTCGCCTTCCATGCCCGTCACTTCCTGCAGGCTGACCAGCTTGCGCGCGCCGTCCGTCAGGCGCGACACTTGCATCACCACCGTCACGGCCGAACAGATCTGCTGGCGCGTGGCGCGCGGGGTCAGGTTCACGTTGGCCATGCCGACCATGTTTTCCAGCCGCGCCAGCGCGTCGCGCGCCGTGTTCGAGTGGATGGTCGCGAGCGAACCTTCATGGCCCGTATTCATCGCCTGCAGCATGTCGAGCGCCTCGGCGCCGCGCACCTCGCCGAGGATGATGCGGTCGGGCCGCATGCGCAGCGCATTGCGCACCAGCGCGCGCTGGCTCACCTCGCCCTTGCCCTCGATATTCGGCGGACGCGTTTCCAGGCGCACCACGTGCGGCTGGCGCAGCGCCAGTTCGGCCGCATCCTCGATGGTGACGATGCGCTCGCTGCCGGGAATGAAGCCGGACAGCACGTTGAGCAGGGTCGTCTTGCCGCTGCCCGTGCCGCCCGAGATCAGGATGTTGACCTTGGCCTGGCCCAGCGCCTGCAGCACCTGCACCATGGGCGGCGTCAGGCTTTTGTAGTCGAGCAGGTTGGCGATGGTGAGCGGCTGCACGGCAAAGCGCCGGATGGATAAAATCGGCCCATCGACGGCCAGCGGCGGAATGATGGCGTTGACCCTGGAGCCGTCGGGCAGGCGCGCGTCGACCATCGGACTCGATTCATCGACCCGCCGTCCCACGCGCGAGACGATCTTTTCGATGATCTTCATCAGGTGCGCATTGTCGTGGAATGTCACGTCCGTCAGCTGCAGCCGCCCGCCCCGCTCGACATATACCTTGTCGCAGGTATTGACGAGGATATCGGAGACGCTGGCATCGGCCAGCAAGGGTTCGAGCGGACCAAAGCCCAGCATCTCGTGCTGGATGTCGAGCACCAGGCTATGCCGTTCGTGCTGGTTCAGCACGATGCGCTCTTCCTCGATCACGCGCTGCACCAGCAGCGCCAGCTCGTGCTTGAACTGCTCGGCCGTCAGGCGTTTCAAGCGTTCCAGGTCGATACGGTCGAGTATCGTCTGGTGCATGGTTTTTTTCAGTTCCTGGTAGGCGTGCAGCGCCAGCGCGCCTTGTCCATTCGTGGCGGGGCGCACCGTTTCATTCGCCGCCAGGCGTTCGCGTAAAGTCATCTCGGCTCCCATGATGGCCCCCGGCGGGAGCCTTGACAATGTCCTGCGCTAGGCTTCGCTGCGGCTGAACAGACGGTCGAACAGGCCGCGGCTTTCCGTCACGCGGCGCGCCGTCACCAGCTCCACCAGCTCGGCCAGGCTGCGCGCCACGGCGCTGGTACGCGACAGCTGCAGCAGCGGAATGCCCTGGTTGACGGAATCGGTGGCGGCGATGTAATCGTTGGGCACCGTGTGCACCACCTCCGCGCCCAGCGCCTGCTCTAGGTCCGCCAGGCGCAGGCGTCCACCCTTTTCATAGCGGTTGACGATCAGGCGCAAGCGCTCGCCCGGATAGCCGAGCGAACGGAAAATGTCGAGCAGGCGGCGCCCGTCTCGGATGTCGGGCAAGGCCAGCTGCAGCACCGGATAGATGGCGTCGGCGTTGTCGAGCGCGCGCAGCGACAGCGCATCGATCTGGCGTCCCACGTCGAGCACGATATAGTCGTAGTGCTGACGCGCCACGACCAGGATGCGATCCATGTGCTCGGGCTGCATGTCGACCTTGTGCGACGGGTCGTCGGCCGCCGCCAGCACGCCGAAGTTCGGCGTCACGTGCACCAGGCACGAGGCGAGGAAGGCGCCGTCCATGCGCGCGATCTGGGCGCAAATGTCGGACAGGGTCATGGCCGGCTTCTGGTCCGACACGTACAAGGTGGCGTCGCCGAACTGGCCATGCAGGTCGATCAGCAGCACCTTGCAGCCGGCCAGGCTGGCCAGCGCGTAGGAAAAATTCGTCGACAGGAAGGTGGCGCCGCTGCCGCCCTTGCACGAGATGAAGGCGAGCACTTTGCCGTCGCGCATCTGCGTCACGCCGGCCTGGATATCGACCCTGTCCATCGCCTCGTGAAAGGCCTTGTGCACCAGCGGCAGCTGCAGCACTTCGCGCATGCCGGCGCGCATGGCGCGGATCAGCACATCCTGCTGCTGGCCGCGCGTGAGCAGCATCAGGACGGCCAGCGGATACTGGCGCGCCAGGCGCTCGAGCAGGTCCGCTTCATCGGCATCGATGCCGCTGGCGTCGACGATCACCAGTTCCGGCGCTTCCGGCAGCATGCGCTCGACGGCGTCGCGCAGGCCGCTGCGCCGCTCCAGCAGCCGCAGCACGGGCATGCGGGCCGCTCCCTGCGCGGCAATTTCATCGTGCAAGCTGGTGTCGCGGCTAATCATCAAGGCTTTCATCGCACTTCCTCGCTTCTTTCAGGTCTACACATTCGGCTGCGCCGCCAAGTGGCGCTCAAGGACAAAAACCGGGATTGTCCGGATAGCCCAGCGACTCGGCCACCGCCATGGTGGCGCCGTTGGGCAGGCGCACGGCGCCTGCGCCGGAGGGAAACATCACGTTCAGCAGCGGCAGGATGGGCCGGTACGGCACGCTCTCGCAGCGCACGCCATCGCCGGGCACGCACAGGCGCGCGCGCACGAAACGGATGCAGCTGGCGCCATGCGGATCGTCCAGGCAATTGATGCGGTTGCGTTGCGGGCAACCAGGCATCACCGTCACCGGCACGGCCGCCAGCGCGGCGCCGCCGGCCAGCGACAGATAATCGATGCGCACATACGCATCGCTGATGCCGCCACCGAGCGGCAACACGCCCGGCGCGGCGCGCAGCACGGCGTGCGTGCGCACGGCCTGCAGCGCACTTGCATTGCTGAAATCGGTGACGGCGGCGCCGCGCGCGGCACGCCGGGTGATTTCATGCACCATATTCCATAAATACACAGCGCGCGCCACTTCCAGCAAAGCAAACAGGAACAGGAAGAACAACAGCGCCAGCATGCCGAACTCGACAGCGAAGACGCCGCCCTGGCGCTGCCGCCGGGGGCGCAGGTTAATTAACATAGCGCAATGTCGCATTGGCACGCAGCGGGATAGGCGCCAGCTGCGGCAGCCACTTGCGCGTCAGCTCGGGCAGAATATCGACGGGCATGTCCACGGACACCTTGATGCGTACCTGCAGCGGCGCCGTCGGGTAGTTGCCGCAGCTATAAAAGTCATCGTTATAGATGCAATCCACGTTGACTTTGCCGCTGCTCATGCTGGGCCAGGATTCCAGCATCGCCTGCCGCACCATCTGCCGGGCAAACACGGCGCCCTGCTCCGCCGCATCGGCATTGGCCATCTGCGGCAACGGCATGGTCGCCAGGTAGCGCGCCGCATCGTGCGCACTTTTTTGCAGGGCCGTGTACGCCAGCAGCGCGCGGCCAAACAGCAGCACGAAGGGCAACAGGCCCATGAAAAACAGCATGATCAGCGCCAGCTCGATGGCGGCGACACCCTGTTGGCGGCGTGGCGGCCTCATTGCAGCAGCTCCGCCGGGCCCACCAGCGTGCCCTCGGCCACCAGGCCGTCAAATTCGGCGCTCAGCACGCCATTGCTGGCCGGCGCCGTCATGAAGAAACGGCCGATGCCGCGCACCTGCGCCAGCACGTCGCTGCCAGCCGGCAGCGGACAGGCCAGCAGGGGAATATGCAGCAGGCGCCGCTGCGCCACGCCCGTGTTGCCGGTTGGCGCCGTCTGGTACGCCAGCGTCTGATATGGCGGCGTGGCCGGATAGCCGGACTTGGCGGCCGGCGCGGCAGGGCTAGCCGGATACAGCTTGGGCCAGTCGCTGGTGGCAAACGGCAGGTAGCCGTCGATCGGCTTCACACTGCTGTACCTGGCCGCCTTGGCGAACGACCACAGCGGTCCATAACTGCCGACCGCGGGCGGCGTCGCGTTCGACTCCGGATCGGCCACGGACAGCAGCGGATTACCAATGCTCAGGGCGCTCGGCGCGTCGGGCGAGTTCGTCATCCACCAGTTCGTGGCCGTATTCGGATAGGGGCGGATATTCGTGTCGGGCGGCGCCGTGACCGTATGGCAGCCACTGCCCGCATGCTGGTTGAAGCGGGCGTTGAAGGCAGGCCACAAGGTGGCGGGAAACGGCCTGTGCACGTGCACCTGGGCGCTGCCGATGCGCGGGTACAGCACCGTGCCACTGCACACAAACGGCAATACGCTGGACTCGCCGACCTGCTGCGACGGTCCCACCACACCCGGCTGGCCCAGGGGATTGAGGACGAAATGTTCGGCCGCCGGGCCATGCGGATTGAGTTTCAACAGGTTGTACGCCACGCCGCGGCGAAAGCCGTATTCCAGCAACTCGACGGCCGGCAGCAGCGCCGCATTCGTGCGCGGGCTGGCCGCGCTGGCCGACAGCGCGCAGACGGCCAACGGCGTCAGGTGCAAGCTGGTACGTCCCGCCACGGCGCGCGCCACCGTGTCGAGGGTGCGCAGCGCCGGCGACCAGGCGCCCAGGAACGCCGTCGCCACTCGCCCCAGCGAGGGCGTATTGGCCTGCGTATCGACGCGCACGAACAACGCCGTGACGGGATCGGGCACGGCGCCCGCCGCATGCCACCCGCTGGCGGGGGCATCGGGTGCGCTGGCGAAACGGATGCTGGCGTCCGACAGGATGGCGCCCTGCATGCGGCGGCGCCACGCGCTCTTGTCGGCCGCGCTGCTCTTGGCCTTCGTCACGGCCGCAAGCAAGCCTTCGGGCGTGCCCACCAGTTCCGCGGCCGCCGCCAGCGCCGCGTTGTCGGCCAGGTTCTGCAATTCCGTCTTGCGGCCGATGACCTGCCCCACGTCGAGCGCCAGGCCGATAAATCCCAGCACCAGAATAAGCAGGATGGAAAAGGCGATCAGCATCGCCCCGCGCTGGCCCTCGCGTCTACTTGCCATTGCCGCCTCCCAGCATGAACTGCACCGGCTGCGGCGCCTGGCCGTTCGGTTCGACGAACGAGGCGCGGTAGC
Organism: Janthinobacterium lividum; assembly: GCF_011601275.1. Taxonomy (GTDB): domain Bacteria; phylum Pseudomonadota; class Gammaproteobacteria; order Burkholderiales; family Burkholderiaceae_D; genus Janthinobacterium; species Janthinobacterium lividum_E. The sequence goes on from NZ_JAAOLY010000001.1 coordinate 248,239, forward strand.
GCTGCATGACGGCGTGCGCGCTGGGGCCGTCCAGCCCGTCGGCAGGCTGGCGATTGCCCGTGCTGGCCGGATAACGCACCTGCTGCGCCATGGCCAAGCGCACGGCGTCGCCGAAGCGCGGGTCCAGCTGCGGCGTGCTGCTGTGCGCGCAGGCGGCCAGCTGCAAGGCCAGGGCCAGGGCGGCCAGGCGCCGCAGCGACGTCAAGAGCGAGTTCGGCATGGCGTATCTCCCCGTCTCATTTCAACTCGAAACCGTTGGCCGCGCGCGGTGGCGGCACGGACGGCGGCGCCAGCGGCAAGGTGCCTTCCATCTTGCCGCGCAACATCAAGTCCGTGCGCGAGGGCGGCACCAGCTGCGCCGTCGGCAGCGCGGCGTCAGCCGGCAACGGTTTGACCAGGTGCGCGGTAATGACGAACAGCAATTCCGTGCGGTCATGCTGGAAGTCCGTGCTGCGAAACAGCGCGCCGAGAATCGGCAGCTCGCTGAGCCACGGCACGCCCGTGATGTTGCTCACCTGGTTGTTCTTGATCAAGCCGCCGATGGCGTAGCTCTGGCCGTCGTACAGCTGCACCGTGGTCGAGGCGCGCCGCGTGGTGATCACGGGCAGAATCGAACGTCCGCTGACGCCGGCGGCGGAAATGCCCACCCCTTCGCGCGACAGTTCCGACACTTCCGGCGCCACCTTCAGATTGATGCGCCCGCCCGACAGCACGGTGGGCGTAAAACGCAGGCCGACGCCATACTCGCGCTCTTCCAGGGTGATCTTGTTGTTGTCCTGGCCAACGGGAATGAAAATCTTGCCGCCCGCCAGAAAACTGCCCTCCTGCCCGCTGATCGCCATCACGGTCGGCTCGGCCAGGATGCGCACCAGGCCATCCTGTTTCTGCGCCTCGATGGTCAGTTGCTGGCCATTCGACTTGCGCACGTCGAGCAAGCCATTGGCCGTGCCGCTCAAGAAATTTGACAGCAAGGTGGTGGCCCAGCTGCCGGACGCGAAGCGCAGGGTCGCGCCCACTTCCAGGCGCTCCAGCAGCGACTTCGACACTTCGGCGATCTGCACGGCCAGCATCACCTGCTGCGGCGCGCTGACGTCGAGCATGTTGATGATGCGGCTGTTCGCGCCACCAACACCGCCAGCGGGCGCCGTGGCCGCCAACGGCATGGCGGCGCCATCGGCAGGCTTCGGCAGCGCCAGCGGTGCGGTTGCGCGACGCACATAGGCATGCGCCAGCTCGGTGGCGCGCAGCACGGCGCCTGCATCCTGCACCGTGCCCGATAGCACCAGGGTGTCGGCCACGGCTGTCACGCGGATGGCTTGTTCTTCCGGCATCAGGGCTGCCAGGGTCGTTTGCAGGCCGGACGGGTCCATGCTGACGCTGACGTTCACCACGCTGCACACGCCGCTGCGTCCCTGGATGATCATGTTCGTGCTGCCCACGTCGACACCGACCACATATAAAGTGTCGGGCGCGACCAGCATGGCTTGCAGCATGGCCGGATTGCCGACGCTGCGGGCCAGCACGGCCTCGGGCAGGCGCAGCATGCTCGACTTGCCCACCTGCAATTGCAAGTTGCCGGGCGTCGCCGCTTCGCCGCCGCAGCGGGGGCCAGGTTCGGCTGCCGCGCCGGCAAGCGGCAACAGCAGGCAGCACAGTGTCAGCAGAGCGCGGTTCATGAGCGTGTCCATGGTTGGCTAAAAACATTCGTGCGACTGGCGCGTCCCGTCGATGACGGTACTGCACTGGCGCTTCGCTTCCGGCAGCGCCTTCGCCACGCGCACCGGACGCGGCGCGGCGGCCAGCACGGGGGCAGCGGCAGGCACGGGAGCAGGCTCGGCGTCGTGCGGTCCGCCCAGCAAGGTCAGCTTGGTGGCGCCCACCGTCACGCCCGGCTGCGGGTCGACCTGGTTGCGCAGCACCAGCGACAGGCTGCCCACGCTGCGCGCCAGGTCCAGGTTTTCCGCCTGTTCCGGCGTCACTTCCAGGGTCACGGCATTGACCACGCGCGGTTTGGTTTCGTCGCGCCCCACTTCCTGCGCCACGGCCAGCACGAGGATGCGTTCGAGCACGATCTTGGAAATATTGCGGCTTTGCGGAAACGCGCGGTCGCCGGCATCCTGCTGGGTACTGACGATGATGTCGACATAGTTGCCCGGCAAGGCGAAGCCGGCCACGCCGATCACGTCATTGACGCGCACTGTGATGGCGCGCCGCCCTTCCGTGATCAGGGCCGACAGGCCGCCCAGGGTGCCGGCCGGCGCCAGCTTGGCTTCGCTCAGCGGCTCGCCGCGCAGCACGCTGGTTTTCAGCACCCGACCGGCCAGTTTTGCCGGGTCTTGCAGCGCGCCTTGCGGCAAGCTTTCCGCCGGCCATTCGGCCAGGCGCAGCATCTCGGGCGTCAGGCGCTGTCCCAGGTTGACATCGGTGGAAGCGACGACGATCTTGCCCTTGCCGGCCGGCGTCTGGCGCAGCAGCCAGTGCGAGGCCAGCAGCACGGCCAGCAGACCCAGCACCACAGCCAGGGCCATCATCATGAGGGCGCGGCGGTTCTTCATGCGATACGCTCGCACAGGCTGGCGGCCGGCATGTCGCAGCTGGCAAACAGGCTGCTCCAGGCCTGCTCCAGGGCGGCTACCGTCAGGCGCGTGTCGCAGCCGGCAAAGCCGGCGAAGTCGCCCATGCGCGCCAGCAATTCCTGCGGATAGCTGGCCAGCAGGGGCCGGCCCTGTGCGCCGTGCAGCTGCAGCAAATGGTTCACGGCCAGCTCGTCGATGGCCATGCCGGCCAGCCGGCATTGCTGGCGGAACAGGGCGCGATAGGCGTTCTCGGCCAGCGGCCCCACCTGCACCTTGTAGCCGATGCGGCGCAGCAAGGCGGCGTCAAACAGCTCGACCGGCGGCACGTTCGTGGCCAGCACGAGGGCATTGTCGAACGGCACGCTGATCTGCACGCCGCCGGGCAAGGCCAGCTGGTCACTGCCGCGCGCCAGCGGCTGCATCAGCCGCGTCAACAGTTCTTGCGCGCCCAGGCGCTGGCGGCCCAGGTCGTCGATGATCAGCATGCCGTTATTCGCCCGCACGTGGGGCGGCGCCTGGTAGCAGCCGCCGCTGGCGTCGTGGCGCAGCTCCAGCATGCCGGCGTCGAGCTCGGCGCCCACGTGGATCACGGGGCGCTGGCACAGCACCCAGCGGATATCCGTGCTGCGCCGTTCCAGCGCCTGGCGCGCGTGACTGACGTGCTGCGGCGCGGGCGGCAAGTGCTGGGCCGGATCGTACAACTGGATGATGTCGTGGCCGACGACGATGGCGTGCGGCACGGCGACGAGACCGTGCAGCAATTGGCCCAGCTGCAGCGCCAGGGTCGACTTGCCGCTGCCGGGCGGACCGTACAGCAGCAGCGAGCGTCCCGAATGCAGGGCCGCGCCGACCACGTCGAGCATGCCTGGCCCGGCATGGGCGCCACCGAGCACGGCGGCCAGGTCGTCGCTGCCGACGCGCTGTTCCTGCGCCAGCCACGACTGGCGCGCCACCATCGCGCGGTACGCTTCCAGGGTGACGGGCGCGGCGCCGATATATGCGCAGCGTTCGAGGAAGGCGCCGGCGCGCTGCTTGCCGGCGCTCGTCAGCTGATATTGCACATCGATATCGGATTCGCCGCGCCAGGCCACTTCGGCCATCTGCTCCGTCACCATGAAATCGAGCACTTCGCGCAAGACATTGATCGACAGGCGCAGGCGCGTCGTCAGCGCGGACAGGTGCGTCTTGCCGCCCACAAACATCAGCTTGGCGATCAGTTCGACGACCAGCGGCCGCTCCAGTCCCGTTTCGCGCAAGCTCTTCGGCTGCGGCGGCAAGGGCGGCATCAGGTTCGCATCGGCAGGGCGCGGCGTGCTGTCGGTGCTCATGGAATAGTCGACCTCGGTCATGCTGCGTCTCCTAGCCGGTTAAGACTGCATTGAACAGAATTCATTCTAGCGAGCGGGCACTGGCGCCCATTGATTCAGAGCAATGAATGCCAATCAGAAATAATGCCGCCCTTGCACCACCAGGCAGCCCAGGGCAATGGCCAGTCCGTACGGCATATTGCCCACGCTGGCGCCGCTGCCCAATGCGCTTGGCGCCAGGGGAATGCCGGCCATGCGCGCGATCATCGGCCACAGCAGCTGGCGCAGATTGCCCAGGCAAACGCGCCACTTGCCCTGGTACGTGAGTATCAGCACGGCGATCACGCCGCCCAGGACAAACGTGGCAAAACAGATTTGCAGCACGGGCCAGGGACCGGCAAAGGCGCCCACCATGGCGATCAGCTTGACGTCGCCGGCGGCCATGCCGCGCAGCACATATAAAGGCAGGAACAGGAAGAAGCCCGTCGCCATGCCGCCCAGCACCAGTTGCGGCACGCGGTGCGGCCACAACCACAGATGCAGCGCCAGCGCGGCAAGCATGCCGGCCAGCACCAGCCAATTCGGAATCTTGCGTTGGATCAAATCACTGACGGCGGCCGCCGTCACGAAGCACAGCAACAGCAGGTCGCACAAGGCAGTTGCAGGCATGGCACACCTCCCGAAAAAAACCCGCCACCGGCCGGCCAGTGGCGGGCACCCGCTTAGGGCGTCAACACCAGGTTCGACGAAATATCGGTGAGGACGGCCAGCAAGTTGGTCTTGATCAGCAAGAAACCGGCCGTGATGGCGGTAGCCATCAACGCCGCAATCAGGCCGTATTCGATTGCCGTAATGCCATCCTCATCCTTGACAAACTGCTGTACTGCCGACAGGAAGGTATGCATGACAAGCTCCCAAAAGTGAATCACAAGTCCCTGGCGCAATCGGGTGTGAAACATTGCCCTTTCCTGCTAATATGTTTCCTGCCGTAAATTTCTGCGCCATTACATTGACTATAAAGCGTCCACGTTTTGGCAAATTGACGCGCCACAAGTTTCCACATGGAAATTATCAAACTCTGGTGAAATGGCGGCTGGCGCAAACAAATGTTGCGATCCGGATTGAAAGCCTGCGTCAGGGCAAGTTTTTTGCAATGCGGTGCATGAATCTCATGTATTTACATGAAATATTGCATACGTTAATTGCCTATTAGGCAAAAAGACATTATCCTGCTTAGCTCTTCTTTGGAAAGGCCTCTCGCCCGGCGGTACAGAGCGTCATGCCACCAAATAAATCTTGGCTTCTTGTAGACGGACGCGAACATGCTCTTGCTTGATGCAATGCTGGTATGACGACACTTGTGTGACTACTTTCCAGAGATCGACAATGGATTCCCTACTGAAACACATGGTGGATATGACCGGGCACCGCGACCACACGATGCTCGACATCTCCGTGATCTCGGCCGTCCAGGAACTCGCTGCCGCGTCGCAGACCCGTGTGCTGGCCCTGACCACCGTGCGTGGCCAGGTGTTCGTGCGGTCGCGGGCCATCATCGTGGCGGGCAGCGTGGCCCGCATGGAAGAGCATAACGACCCTATCTTGCCCGGCGAACCGCTGTCCGACTACCCGGCCCTGGCCGCCTGCATCAAGCGCCATGAAGCGAGCGCCGACACCGTATGCGCCGACGGCCGCCACCTGCTGTGGCTGCCCATCTGGATCGGTGACCAGGTCACCACCTGCCTGGAAATCACCAACCCCACGCCGTACACGGGCGCCACCATCCAGGTGATCGGCGGCATCGTCAGCGTGTACCGTAATTTCCAGAACCTGCTCGACTACAGCGAACGCGATTCGCTCACCGGCTTGTTGAACCGCAAGACCTTCGACGACCAGCTGGCGAAAATCCTGCACAGCCGTGGCGAACCGGAAGCGGAAAAGCCGCGTCCCGTCGATGAAGAACGGCGCCACCATACGGACACGGAACGGCAATGGCTGGCCGTGATCGATGTCGATCATTTCAAGCTGGTCAACGATAAATTCGGTCACCTGTATGGCGATGAAGTGCTGATCCTGATCGCCAACCAGCTGCAATCGTCGTTCCGCTCGCAAGACCGCATCTTCCGCTTCGGCGGCGAGGAATTCGTCGTGCTGCTGCGCTCGATTACCCTGGACAATGCGCAGAAAATCATCGACCGTTTCCGCACCAATGTCGAAGCGCACGACTTCCCGCAAGTGGGCAGAGTGACCGTCAGCGTGGGCTTCGTCAGCATCAACGCCTACGAAGCGCCCGTCATCATCCTCGGCCGCGCCGACCAGGCCCTGTATTACGCCAAGAGCCATGGCCGCAACCTGGCGTGCCACTACGATGAGCTGGTGGCAAAAGGCTTGCTGACAACCATTACCTCGAACGATACGGCAGAGTTTTTCTAAGCGTCTGCAAGGGAAAGAAAACGCATGGGATCGACTTGCCACTTGGCGGCCGACTCATGGCCGACGATCTTGTCGGCGCCGCCAAAACCAAAGCCGCGCGACAAATCGACCGTTTCCGGCTTGATGTAGGTCTTGCTCTTCGTACTGAAAAACACATTCACTTTCGGCGCCAGCAGATTGCTTTCGTGCGCCTCGATGACGACGGCCAGGCGGCCCGATTCCAGCATCACCATGGTGCCTACCGGATAGATACCCACGCAGCGCATGAAATCCTGCGCGAACACGGGATTGAAGTGGAATTTGCTCCACTCATAAATCTTGCGCAGGGCTTCGGCGGCGGGAATACCCTTGTGATAGCTGCGGTCCGACGTCAGCGCGTCATACACGTCGACGATGGCGGCCATCTGCGCCAGCTCGCTGATGGCATCGCCAGCCAGCTGGTCCGGATAGCCGCTGCCGTCGCGCCGTTCATGGTGATGCAAGGTGATATCGAGGGGAATCGCGCCCACTTCGGGCGACTGGCGCAGGATCTCGTAGCCGTCGCGCGGATGGCGCTTGATCTGGGCAAATTCTTCCGAGCTCAGGGGGCCTGGCTTGTTCAGCACGCTGTCGGGCACCAGCGCCTTGCCCGTGTCGTGCAGCAAGCCACCGAGGCCGGCCTGGTGCGTGGTGGCCGCATCGATGCCGCGCGAGCGGCAAAACGCCACCAGCAGCGCGCATACGCTGACAGAATGCAGGAAGGTGTAGTCATCCTTGTTCTTGATGCGCAACAAGCCGACCAGGGCGCCGGGATTGCGCAGGATCGACTCCGTAATGTCTTGCACCGTGTGCTGCACGCGGTCGAGCTCGACAGCCTTGCCCAGGCGTACGTCGGCCATCACCGTGCGCACCAGGCTCGTCGCCTGACGCCGCACCTGCGTGGCGCGCGCCAGTTCCATGCCCAGCGACACGCGCGTGACCACTTGCGGCGCCGCGGCGATCTGCACCAGCTCGCGTTCCGTGTCAGCCTGGGCCTGCACCACGGTGGGCGCGTCCTGCACGTCGAGGCCCTTGCCGCTGTCGATCACCACGTCGTGAATGCCCGCCTGCATGATCTTGCGGATTTCATCGTCACTGCGCAACAGGAAACGGTTGCGCACGAATGGATGCGTCATCCAGTCGCAGCTGAGGTCATGAATGTACATGCCCACTTTTAATTGAGACGAATCAACTTTCTTGAGCATGCTGTCATCCCACAAATACGCGGCTGGAGCACCGAAGGCGCTAGAATGAGTATAACAAAATTGTTATTCTGCTGGCCGCGTTCGGCGCTGCGGCGCAACACCCTGTTTTTTCCGCTCAACGCCCCCTCAACGCACCGCTCTTGGGACCCATGGAACTGCGCCAATTACGCTACTTTGTTGCCATCGTCGACCACGGCTCGCTGTCGCGCGCGGCCCTGATCCTGCACGTGGCGCAGCCGGCCCTGACGCAGCAGCTGCGCCAGCTGGAAGAGGAGCTGGGCGTGCAGCTGCTGCACCGCTCGGCCCAGGGCGTGCTCAGCACGGACGCGGGCAAGGTGTTTTACGAACATGCGCAGGCGATCCTGAAACAGGTGGCCGACGCCCGCTCTGCCGTCACGCAAAGCGCCACGCGGCCGTCCGGCAATGTCACCCTGGGCTTGCCACATAGTATCTCCGGCGCGCTGGCCCTGCCCCTGCTGCTGGCCGCGCGCGAACGCTACCCCGAAATCACCTTGCAACTGACGGAAGAAATCACGGGCAACCTCAATGAACAGCTCAAATCGGGCCGCATCAACCTGGCCGTGCTGTTCGACGATGGCCAGCTGACCCCGTTTACCTGCAGCCCTCTGGTGGAAGAAGAGATGCGGTTTATCTGCCGCAGCGATTCGCCGTTCGCGCCCCCGGGCTCGGCGCTGTCGTTCCCGCAGGCATTGAGCGCCACCCTGATCCTGCCGGGTCTGCAGCATGGCGTGCGCCCGCGCATCGACAGCCGCGCCCGCGAACTGGGCCTGGAGACGGCGAACGTGATCGAAATCAATTCGATCGCCATCCTGAAATCGGCCATCCTGGCCGGCATGGGCGCCACCATCCTGCCCGCAGCACCTCTGCTGGCCGAACTCGACAGCGGCACCATGCGCAGCTACGCCATCCACAGCCCCGTCCTGTCGCGCACGGTAGCCCTGTGCGCCTCGAAAAACATTCCCCTGACGAACGCAGGCAACGCCGTGAAAAATCTGGTGCTGCAAGTGGCCGCCGAGCTGTGCGGCAGCGGGCGCTGGGTGGGCGCGAACGTGCTCTCGCCCATGACATAAGTATTTCTTATACCCCCATCGGCAAACCATATTTGCCCCTCTCCCCCGCTCGTTCTACACTGACCACATTAACTATTTTAAATTTAAAATAGTTATGTGCCGCCCACACGCGGCCATCCCGTCTGCACAGCGCGCGCCTTACCGGGCGCGCTCCTTGTACAGCCGTCATCTGAAACACCCTTTTGGAGACAGCCATGTCCGTGACCACGGAAAACGGCTCCGCAGCGTTCGCTAGAAACGCCGGTGCCGCGCCATCTACCCCTCTTGAGCCTTCCCGTTTGACCACCGTCAGCCTCGACGACAAATACACGGCCACTTCCGGCGCCATCTTCCTTTCCGGCATCCAGGCCCTCGTGCGCCTGCCCATGATGCAGCGCCTGCGCGACCAAGCTGCCGGACTGAACACGGCCGGCTTCATCTCCGGCTACCGCGGTTCGCCCCTGGGCGGCCTCGATGAAAACCTGTGGAAAGCCAAGAAACAACTGGAAGCGCACCACGTGCAGTTCGTGCCCGGCGTCAACGAAGACTTGGCCGCCACGGCCGTCTGGGGTTCGCAGCAAGTCGACCTGATCGGCCCGGCCAAGTACGACGGCGTGTTCGCCATGTGGTACGGCAAGGGCCCTGGCGTGGACCGCTGCGGCGATGTCTTCAAGCACATGAATCATGCGGGCACAGCGAAACTGGGCGGCGTGCTGCTGGTGGCCGGCGACGACCATGGCGCCTATTCGTCGACCCTGCCGCACCAGTCCGACCACCTGTTTTCCGCCTCGATGATCCCCGTCCTGTATCCATGCAATGTGCAGGAATACCTGGACCTGGGCATCCACGGCTGGGCCATGTCGCGCTTTTCCGGCTGCACGGTGGCCTTCAAGGCGCTGGCCGACACGGTCGAATCGTCGGCCTCCATCGATGCCGATCCATTCCGCGTGGAAGTAAAAATTCCGCAGGATTTCCACATGCCCGAAGGCGGCCTGAACGCTCGCCTGTCGAGCATCCCGCTGGGCCAGCAGGCGCGCAATCAGGAAGCGCTGATGCAGGATTACAAGATCTATGCGGCCCTCGCTTACGCGCGCGAAAACAAGCTCAACCACACCACCATCGACAGCCCGAACGCCAAGCTGGGCATCATCGCTTCCGGCAAGTCCTATCTGGACGTCCTGGAAGCGCTGGAAGAGCTGGGCATCGACGAACAGATGGCGGCCGATGTCGGCATGCGGCTGTTCAAGGTGGCCATGCCGTGGCCGCTGGAACCGGACAGCGTGCGCGAATTCGCGCAAGGCCTCGATGAAATTCTCGTTGTCGAAGAGAAGCGCCAGATCGTCGAATACCAGCTCAAGGAACAGCTGTACAACTGGCGCGACGACGTACGTCCACGCGTCATCGGCAAGTTCGACGAAAAGGGCGAATGGGTGGCGCCGCGCGGCGAATGGCTGCTCACCTCGAAGGCGGATTTTTCCGTCTCGCAAGTGGCCAGAGTCATCGCCAGCCGCATCGCGCGTCTGATTTCCGATCCCGTCACGTGCGACCTGATCAAGGCGCGCCTGAGCTTCCTCGACGCCAAGGATGCGGTATTAAAGAAAGCCGTGAACACGCCGTTCCGCCCCGCGTTTTACTGCTCCGGCTGCCCGCACAACACCTCGACCAAGGTACCCGACGGCAGCCTGGCGCTGGCCGGCATCGGCTGCCACGTGATGGCCACGTCGATCTATCCGGAAATGAACAAGCTGACCACGCACATGGGTGGCGAAGGCGCGCCGTGGATCGGGCAAGCCGCGTTTTCGGAACTGCCGCACGTGTTCCAGAACTTGGGCGACGGCACGTATTTCCACTCGGGCTATTTGGCCATCCGCGCCGCGCAGGCGGCCAAGGTCAACATCACCTACAAGATTCTGTACAACGACGCCGTCGCCATGACGGGCGGCCAGCCCGTGGACGGCCTGATCACCGTGCCCATGATGGCGCAGCAGGTGGCGGCCGAAGGCATCGCCCGCATCGCCCTCGTCACGGAAGATCTGTCGCGCTATGCAGACCGCAGCAACCTGCCTGCCCACCTGACCTTGCACGACCGCAAGGACATGGATGCCGTGCAGCGCGAATTGCGCGAAGTAGCCGGCGTATCCGTGCTGATCTACGACCAGACCTGCGCGGCGGAAAAGCGCCGGCGCCGCAAGAAAGGCGAGTATCCGGACGTGGCCAAGCGCATGGTCATCAACGACGCCGTCTGCGAAGGCTGCGGCGACTGCGGCGTGCAGTCGAACTGCGTGTCGATCTTGCCGAAGGAAACGGAATTTGGCCGCAAGCGCACCATCGACCAATCCTCGTGCAACAAGGATTACTCGTGCGCCAAGGGTTTCTGCCCCAGCTTCGTCACCGTCGAAGGCGGCAGCCTGAAAAAGACCAAGACGGGCGCGGGTAAAACGGGCGAGACGGACAATTTCGGCCCGTTGCCAGAACCTGTATTGCCCGCTTGCGACGCGCCATACAACATCCTCATCAACGGCATCGGCGGCACCGGTGTCATCACCGTGGGTGCACTGATGGGCATGGCGGCGCACCTGGAAGGCAAGGGCGCGTCCGTGCTGGACATGACGGGCATGTCGCAAAAGAACGGTTCCGTCACCTCGCACGTGAAAATTGCAAAATCTCCCGCGCACATCCGCGCCCAGCGCATCGCCACGGGTGAAGCGGACCTGATTCTGGGCTGCGACATGCTGACGGCCGGCGCGCAGGATGCCGTGTCGAAAATGCGTCCGGGCCGCAGCCTGGCCGTCGTCAACCTGCACGAGCAGCCGCCGGGCACGTTTGCGCAAAATGCGGACTGGCAATATCCGACGGCGGAAGTGCGCCAACTGATCGAGGAATCCGTCGGTGGCGCGGACGCGGCCGACTTTATCGACGCGACAAAACTGGCCACCGCGCTGATGGGCGACTCGATCGCCGCCAACCTGTTCATGCTCGGCTACGCCTGGCAAAAGGGCCGCATCCCCCTGACGGAAGCGGCCTTGCTGCGCGCCATTGAATTGAATGGCGTGGGCATCGAGTCGAACAAGAAAAGTTTCCTGTGGGGTCGCCGCGCCGCCGTCGACGTGCGCAAGGTGACGCAAATCGCCACGCCGTCGCAAGCCATCATCGTGCAAATGCCGCAAAGCCTCGACAGCGTCATCAAGAAGCGCGTGGAGTTCCTCACCGCCTACCAGAACGCTGCGTATGCGGATGGTTATGCCACGCTGGTGAAACAGGTGCGCGACCGCGAAAACACCTTGGGGCTGGGCCAGAAACTGTCGACGGCTGTCGCCAAGAGCTATTTCAAATTGCTGGCCTACAAGGATGAGTACGAAGTGGCGCGCCTGTACACGGATGGCCGTTTCGTGGAGCAATTGCAGCAGCAATTCGAAGGGAATTTCTCCGTGAAATTCAACCTGGCGCCACCGCTGTTCGCCAAGAAAGATGCCAAGGGCCACCTCGTGAAAGCGGAATTAGGTTCCTGGATGTGGCGCGCCTTCAAGCTGCTGGCCAAAGCCAAAGGACTGCGGGGCGGCACCTTCGACCTTTTCGGTTATACGGCCGAGCGCAAGATGGAACGCGCCCTGATCGTCGAATACCGCGAACTGCTGGCCGGCTTGCTGGTCAACCTGACGGCGGACAACCTGGCCACCTGCGTGGAACTGGCATCGCTGCCGGAAAAAATCCGCGGCTTCGGCCACGTCAAGGAAGCGGCTGTCGATACTTACCGCAAGGACAAGGCGAGATTGCTGGCGAAGCTGGCGGATGGCAGCAAGCACGCGGCATAAAAGACAACGCAGAGCCTTGGCTCTGCGTTTTTTTTGTCAATCCGGGCAACGTCCCACGGTGGCCCCCGGCAACAACACCGGTTGCCAGATTTCCTGCAGCCGCTCCGGCGGCGTGCCGGCCAGCAAGGATTGCAGCATTTCAACCATCTTGGCGCCGGCGCGGCGCAGGTCGGGCTGGTCGATGGTGGTGACATTGATGCCGATCAAGGTGTCTTCCACATTGCCCCAGACGATGACGGAGATTTCCTTGCCGATCTCGATGCCAGCATCCATCAGCGCGCGCACCACGCCCACGCCGGACAGATGGTTGTCGACGATGACGGCCGTGGGACGGGGCGAACAGGCCAGCAACTGCTGCATGGCCTGGTAGCCGCTGCGGCGATCAAAAGTATTGTCGAGCAGACAGGCGGGATCGACCGGCAAGCCCGCTTGCGCCATGCAGCGGATAAAGCTTTCCTTGCGCTCATAAGCAAAATGCAGATCCAGCGGTGCGCTCAGCAGTGCGATGCGCTGGTGGCCATGTGCCGCCAGGAAAGACACGGCCAGGTCGATACCCGTGTCGTTGTCGTAGTCGAAATAGGCGTACGGCGCGTCGATGCGCGTGCGGCCATTCGCGACAAAGGGAAAGCCCACTTTCGTCAGGTAGGCGATGCGCTCGTCGACCACCTTGGTGCGGCCCACCACCAGGCCATCGACCTGGCGTCCGCGCACCATGTTTTCATACGAAGGCTGTTCGTTCTGCGGCGACACGGGGGCGATGATCAAACTCATCTTCGACGCTTCGACGGCGTCGGACATGCCATTGACCACGGAAAGAAAGACGCTGTCGCCCAGGTCGCTGGGCAGCAGGGGATAGATCATGCCCAGCACATTCGTGCGGCCGACGGCCAGGCTGCGCGCGAGCGGGTTGGGCCGGTAGCCGACTTTCTTGGCGGCGGCCAGGACGATTTCACGGGTGCGGGAATTGACTTCCGGATAGCCGTTCAACGCCCTGCTGACTGTCGTTTTCGACATGCCGAGGGCAATCGCGAGGCTCTTGAGATTCATGTTAACTACCTGTCTGTATGGCAAAAGAAACCAACTCTGACCGTCCATTATAGCCCAGAGCGCCAAACAGGCCGCGCATTAGCGGGCGCAGACATGGTATAAAAACAACAATACATTGACTATCTAAAAAGCAACGTTTTAAATGTAGCCACATGTACCTTCTCTACGGCACGGCATGGTCGATGGCATAGAAACAAGGCTTTGAGGCGACAGCATGTACTTACTTCGACAATCATTCCCTCCCCTTCGGCATGCCGCCTCAGCAACACGGAGGGCGCGCGGTAGCATTATCAAGAAAACATAATTGACTGGAAGTGTGCGAGAATTTGTCCTACTCTTGATTCAGGTAAAGGTTACCGTCGGGCATGTTGCGTCTGGTGCAGCACATCGCCCCGGGCCCTCTCCTTTCCTGTACGCCTGGACATACTTTCAAAGGTGAACAATGTGGTCACGCTAACGTCCGTCAACAACTTGCAAGCCTCGCTGGCCACGGCGCAGCGCAGGGTTGAACAAGGCCAGAACCAGGTGCAGCGCGACAGCGAACAGCTGGCGCAAAGCCGCCAGCTGCTGGCGCGGGAACAGGAATCGCTGAGCCAGACGCAGCGCAGCAGCCAGCAAGCGCAGACCGACGCCCCGGCCGCTGTCAAGGTGCCGCAGCTGGACCAGGCGATCAAGGTGGCCGTGCCGCAGCAAGCCATCCCCGTCGCACCGAAAAGCACGCCCCAGCTGAACGGCTATGGCCAGACCCTGGGACGCCTGATCGACGTAATGGCGTAAATTACCGCACCATCTCTTCTTCCAGCATCGCCAGCCACCATTTTTCGCCCTTCTTCGGCTGCGCCAGATCGACCGCCTCGCCCATCTGCGGCGTGGCCAGGTTCACGCCCTGCTTGGCCGCCAGCCCCGTGATGCGGTCAAACGGTTCATGCCACGCGTGCAGCCCCAGGTCAAACGTGCCGTTGTGCACGGGCATGAGCCACTTGCCGCGCAAGTCCAGGTGGGCTTGCAGGGTTTCTTCCGGCTGCATGTGCACGTCCGGCCACAGCTTGTCGTAGGCGCCCGTTTCGATCATGGTCATGTCGAAGGGGCCGTATTTGTCGCCGATCTGCTTGAAGCCGTCGAAATAGCCGGAGTCGCCGCTGAAAAACACTCGTATCTGGGGCGCGTCGATGACCCACGACGCCCACAGGGTTTGATTGCCATCGAACAGGCCGCGCCCCGAGAAATGCTGCGATGGCGTGGCCACCAATTTCACGCCGGCAATCGTCGTGCCTTGCCACCAGTCGAACTGCCGCACCTTTTCCTTCGGCACGCCCCATTCGACGAGAGTATCGCCCACGCCCAGCGGCGCGACAAAGTGTTCCGTCTTGGCGGCCAGTTGCAGTATGGCGGCATAGTCGAGGTGGTCGTAATGGTTGTGCGACAGGATGATGGCCTTGATCGGCGGCAAGTCAGCGATGCTGATGGGCGGCTGGTGGAAACGTTTCGGTCCCGCCCACTGCACCGGAGAGGCGCGCTCGGAAAACACGGGGTCGGTGAGGAAGAATTCATTATTCAGTTTCAGCAGCAGGGTCGAATGACCCAGGCGAAACAGGCTGTTGTCGGGCGCGGCCAGCAGCTGCGCCCGGGTCAAGGCTTGCACCGGCACGGTGGCGGCCGGCACTGTGCTATCCGGCTTGTCAAAGACGAATGTCCACAGCAGCTTGAGCGTCGCGGTCGTGCCCAGCTTGTACATTTCCACGGGATTACGGAACTTGCCTTCGTGGCGTTGGGGTGATTCAGCGGGCGCGGCAGGCGCGGCGCGCAGGGTGCAAGAACTCATGATGATCAGGACTCCCAGAAAGAAGAGACGACGTGCGGCTCGGTGCAAGTGCATATATGGCCCGGCAAGGAATTAACAAGAATTAAATTACACTACACAGTGTAGTTCCTATTTCTGGCAAAGTAAACCAGGAGGTGTAAAATATTGTTTTCAAAGGAGATTTTCAGCCATGGCCGTACCGCAACGCCTCACCGACCGCAAGCGCGTCGCCATCGTCGATGCCGCCATCGCCGAGTTCCGCGAGCACGGTTTCGATGCGACCAGCATGGACAGGATCGCCGCCACGGCCGCCGTTTCCAAGCGTACTGTGTACAACCATTTCCCCAGCAAGGACGAACTGTTCGCGGAAATCCTGCAACGCATGTGGGAAAGCAGCGTGGCCCAGCCGGCCGTGCCCTATGTTGCCGACCAGCCATTGCGGCCGCAGGTGCTGGCCCTGGTCGAGCAGAAAATGGTCTTGCTCTGCGACCCGGCATTCATCGACCTGGCGCGTGTGATCTTTGGCGAAACCATCCATTCGCCCGCGCGGGCGCAAGCCATGGTGGCGCGCCTGAATGAAAAGGAAACCGGCCTCAATATCTGGATCCGCGCCGCGCAGCAAGACGGACGCATCAAGACGGGCGAGACGCTGGAAGTGGGACACCTGTTGATGTCGCCATTAAAAACCTTTGCCTTCTGGCCGCAGATCACCATGGGTGAGCCTCTGCTGAGTCCGGCGCGCCAGCGCGAAGTGACGGAACTGGCCGTCGATATCTTCCTGTGCTACTACGGCGTGGCAAAACAGACGGCATAGACGGGCGGCAAGTGAGCAGAGATGGTCTGCCAATGCTCGCCCTCGTCGCCCGAATACCAGGCGCCGCCCGTGGTGGACGCCATCAATAAACTGCGCCCATCGTCGGCCAGCGCCAGCCCGTGGCGGTAGACCAGGTCGTAGCAATGCTGCTGCGGCAAGCCAGCGCGCAAGACTTCGAAGGTCTTGCCGCCGTCGCGCGTGCGCGTGACGGCCAGCGCGCCGTCAAAAGGGATGCGCAGCGCGTCCGCCTGCGCCGGCACGAACCAGGCCGTGTCGCCGTCGCGCGGATGCACTGCCACGGCAAAGCCGAAATGCGACAGCGGCGCCGTCGTCACTTCCTGCCAGTGCCAGCCGGCGTCGTCCGAGCGCCAGATGCCGTTATGGTGCTGGCACCACAGCGCGTCCGGCGCGCCGGCGCTGCGCACGATGCGGTGCGGGTCTTGCACGGCTTCGTTTTCATCGAGCTCGGGCGGCATGTAGTCGGCGCGCATGCCCGTCGCGCTCAGGGCCCAGTTGGCGCCGCCATCGCCGGTCTGCCACACGCCGCCGCAGGACACGCCGACAAGCACTTTGTTGCTGTCGCGCGGGTCGACGCAGATGCTGTGGATGCCGGGCACGTCATAGCCGCCGCCAAACCACTGCGCCCGCTGCGGCACATTCCACAACGATTCCACCAGCTGCCAGCTCTCGCCCCGGTCGCTTGAACGGAACAGCCCGCCAGGCAGGGTGCCCGCCCACAATACGCCGGGCTGGTCCGCGCCGCCAGCCGCCAGCGACCAGATCTGCCGCAGAGTCCAGTCCACCGTATCGCTGCTGTCTTCCGGCTTGGCGGGATAGGCGGGCACGGCGACTTCCTGCCACGCGCTGGCGCCCGCGTCGAGGCGGTGCAGCTTGGCGCCGAAGTGACCCAGGTTCAGGGCTGCGTACACGGCGCCGTCGCGGCCATCGTGCAGCAGCATGGAAACGGGGTCGCCGGCGAACTGCACCAGCGCCAGCTGCGAGGCGCCGGCCGCATCGACATCGAACTGGAACAGCCCCTTGCGGGTGCCGAGATAAGCGCGTTGCGGGACTGCTGTCATGGCGTCAACCTCCGGAAAGTGCCTGCAAGATATACACCTGGCTGTCGGGCCGCAAGGCGTCGTCGAGCACGCGGCGCTCGCGGCAGCGTACCCCGTCGATGAAGATCACCACGTTCGGGCGCAACG
Organism: Janthinobacterium lividum; assembly: GCF_011601275.1. Classification (GTDB taxonomy): domain Bacteria; phylum Pseudomonadota; class Gammaproteobacteria; order Burkholderiales; family Burkholderiaceae_D; genus Janthinobacterium; species Janthinobacterium lividum_E. Next base: position 265,527 of record NZ_JAAOLY010000001.1, read on the forward strand.
CGCCCTGCTCGTCGAGCACATAACCGCGCAAGCGCGGCTGCTGCGCAAACGCGGCATCGAGGGCGGCGCGCAGGCGTGGCGCATCGACGTCCACCGTGGGGACGTCGAGGTAGCGTGCCAGTTGTTGCGTAAAATGCAGATGCGCCATGCTGCCCTTCGACGTCGTCGGCCTCGACTCATTCTAGTCCGCTTTGCGGCCAATACAATTAAAATAGCGGCAAGCACACAAGGAGGCCAGGCATGACAATTACCCCGGAAGAACTAGCGGTGCTGATGCAGGAAGTGGAGGTGGCCGATCCCATCGACTTTGCCGACCTGCCCTTCAACGAACAGGAATTGCGCGGACTGATCGCCAACCACCTGTGCGAGATGGCCGACGCCATGGAAAGTTTCAGCCCGGAAGACCGCAATCTGGCCTTGCTGGCCGTGGCGGCCAAGCTGGTGCTGGAAAACCTCGTCTTGCACGTGCAGCTGCTGCGCCGCCACGGCTTGCCCGTAAGCGACAGCGTGGATGCGCTGCTGCAGCGGCTAAAGAGCCCGGGCAAGCCCTAGCCGCCGTGCGGCAAACCGCTACTGCAGGTTGATGGCCGTCACCCGCGACATGGCGTTGCCGTTGTCGCTCACAGAACGAATGTAGAGCACGCCATTGCGCGACAACGCCAGCTTGCCGGTAAGCCGGAAAGACCAGACGGATTTCTGGCTGGCCAGGTCCAGCGCGTACGTCCCCTTCTGGCCCGCAACAAACAGCAGCTTGTTGGTAACGATCAGGTCGCCGCCAAAGCGTTCTTCCTTGATCGCGGACAGGGGCCAGCTCCACAGCACGGCGCCCGTCGCCAGGCTGCGCGCTTCGAGCGACGCCGTGGCCTGATTGCCCACATACAACACGCCCTGCGCCGCTACCGGCTGCGTGGTGAACTGGCCATTGGCGCTCCAGCGTACCTGGCGGCTGTCCGTGTCGACCAGGGTCAGGCTGTTGTCGAGCCCATACCCGATGGAAAGACGCTGGTTCAGCAGCAGCACGCTGTTGGCATCGGCCAGCACGGGTGCCTGATACAGGCTGCTCCTGCTCAAGCCCCCCACCACCTGTCCCGGCACGGCCACGCTCCATTGCTGCGTGCCATCGGCACGATTGAACGCGCGCAAGGTACCCGCCGTATTGCTGTACACCGTGCTGGCATTCACGGCAGGCGTCCACTCGTCGACATTGCCCAGCCTTGACAATCCCAGGCTGGTGGACCACAGATTCCGGGCCGTCGTCGACTCCGCGCTGATCACGTCGTTATTGCCGCCGACATAGACGCTGGCGCCAGCCAGGGTCGGCGCGGTCAGCGGCGAGGTCGCCGTCAGGATGCCGTTCGTCTGCGGCTGCGTGGCGGTGGCCAGTTTCACGCCGCTCACGGCGTCAAACGTATGCACGCTGGCCAACCCCGCCATCGCCAGGCGCGTGCCCGACACGCCAGGTGCGCTCAGTGCGCCATCGAGCGTCTGCGGCGTGCGCCACTGCTCGCCGCTGTCGTGCTCCGACAGGGCCATCAAGGTATTGGTATAGATGATTTTCTTCGCATCCTGGCTATCGGCCGCGGATTGCTCCAGCGAAAAATAGACGAGACCATTCGCGGCCACCGGCGGGCTCACACGATAAGCTTTTTCCCCACCCGCGTATTCCCACGTCCAGCGGCGCGAAAATTTGCTGGCATCGAGATCGACGGGCACCAGACCCGTGTGTGCCGCGTTGCCATTCGTGCCTTCCCAATCTGCCGCACCGGGCAACGCGGCCAGGGCCGGCATATTGCCTTTGAGTGGCGCCACCACCACCTTGTATGGCATGCTTTCAGGCAAATTGTTGTATTCGAATTCGAACAAATTCAGGGGGGACAGCGTAATCCTTCCCGTGTAGGCGCCGGGCGCCAGGCCAGGTACGGGCCTGAAGGAAGGCGCCAGCTGTTGTCCGACAGCTTCTGATGATCCGATATCTGGAAAACGGTCACGCCGTTCGCGTCGGTAGCGCTCCACAGCGGACGCTCGGCCAAATCGCTGCGCACCACCACGGTCACATCGGAACAGGTTTCACCGGGCGCCATGTTGCAGTTGCTGCTCACTTCAGACAGTTGCAGCACGTGACGGTCTTTGAGTCCAAAAATTCCACCGCCGCCGCCACCGCAGCCGGCGATGGACAGCAACGCCAGCATCAGGGCGGGCAGCGCGGCAGCGCGATATGGCCCTTGCATCGTTATAGTCATGTATCTTCCATGTTCGAGCTTTCCAATCCGCCACCATGGCAAGACTTAAAGCCCATCGACTCTTTTAACATGAAAAATTGCAAAAAATATCACACATTCTCACCAGCGCAAGGAAACGTCAAGTGGAACGCACGGCCCGCGCCTGCACCGTGAGGTCGCTTTCGGCGACAGCCACGCAGGGCAGGATATAGCCGTCGATCCGTTCATCGGGGCTGATGCCGGGCCAGTCCACCGTGTAGCGCACATGGCCCGCCGGCATGTGGCACAGACATGTGCGGCACGTGCCATTGCGGCAGGAACTGAGCAGGCGGATGCCGGCCAGCTCGGCGGCGACCAGGATGGTCGTGCCCGCCTCGGCCGGGAATTGCCAGCCTTGCGGGACGATAGTGATGGTAAAGGAGCGCATGGCTCCAGTGTAACAGTCAGCTTGCCAAGGCCGTCCAGCTGGCGCCATCCGCATGGCTGCGCAGCACGGCTTCCGCAAAGGCCAGGCCCGCCACCCCATCGGCCACCGTCGGCAGCCAGCTCGCTTCCCTGGGCGCGGGCAAGCCCGATTGCAACGCGCGAATGCGCAAGGCCGCATCCAGGTACAGCTGAGCGAACGCTTCCAGATAACCTTCCGGATGGCCGGCCGGCACGCGCGTGGCGTGGCGCGCGGCGGCGCTGTCGACGCGTCCCGGGCGCAGCAACTGGCGGTTGCCGCCCTGCGGCGTGCACCACAGTTCATTCGGTTGTTCCTGGTCGAAATCGAGCTGCGCCTTGCTGCCGAACAGGCGCAGGCGCACCGTGTTTTCGCAACCGGTCGCCACCTGGCTGGCCCACAAAGTACCCTTCGCCCCGTTGGCATAGCGCAGCATCACCTGCACGTGGTCGTCCAGGCTGCGGTTCGGAACAAACGTCGACAGTTCCGCCAGCACGGATTGCGGCGTCAGTCCGCTGACGAATTGCGCCAGGTGGTAGGCGTGCAAGCCCACGTCGAGCAGGGTGCCGCCAGGGCCGGCTTTCAGCGGGTCGTTATGCCAGTTGCCCTCGTTCATGCCGCCAGCCGCAATCGCATCGGCCAGCCAATCCTGCGAATACTCGACTTGCACGAGGCGCAGCTCGCCGATCTCGCCCGCCTCGACCATCGCTTTCGCGTGGCGCAGCAGCGGGTAGCCGCTGTAGGTATGCGTGAGCGCAAACAGCAAATTTTTGCGTTGCGCCAGCGCCGCCAGCGCCTGGCCTTCCGCCAAGGAAATCCCCAGCGGCTTGTCGCAGATCACGTGGATGCCCGCTTCCATGAACGCCGTGGCGACCGGTGCGTGCAAATGGTTGGGCGTGACGATGGCCACCGCCTCGATGCCGTCAGCGCGCGCGGCCTCCGCCTGCGCCATGGCGCGGTAGTCGCTGTAGCAGCGCTCCGGCGCCAGGTGCAGCGCGGCGCCGCTGTCGCGCGCGCGCTCCGGATCGGACGACAGGGCGCCCGCCACCAGTTCGTACTGGTCGTCGATGCGCGCCGCGATGCGGTGCACGGCGCCGATGAATGCGCCCTGCCCGCCCCCTACCATGCCCAGCCGTAAGCGTCGCTGCATATCGTTTCCTTATTTCAAGCCAAGCAAGTGATGGATTTGTTCCTGGTCAACAGCGCTGCCGGCGAAATCGTCGAACGCGCGTTCGGCCACGTGGATGATGTGTTCGCGGATGAAGCGCGCCCCTTCGGCCGCGCCGTCCTCGGGATGCTTCAAACAGCATTCCCACTCCAGCACGGCCCAGCCCGGGAAGTCGTACTGCGCCATCTTGGAAAAGATCGCCTTGAAATCAATCTGTCCGTCGCCCAGCGAACGGAAGCGCCCGGCCCGGTCTTGCCAGTCAGCATAGCCGCCATACACGCCCTGGCGCCCGTTCGGCCTGAATTCCGCATCCTTGACGTGGAAGGCCTTGATGCGCGCGTGATAGATGTCGATGAAGGCAAGGTAGTCGAGCTGCTGCAGCACGAAGTGGCTGGGGTCGTACAAGATCGACGCACGCGGGTGGTCATTGACGGCGGCAAGGAAGCGCTCGAAGGTCACGCCATCGTGCAAGTCCTCGCCCGGATGCAACTCATAGCAAAGGTCGACGCCGGCCGCGTCAAACGCGTCGAGGATGGGCAGCCAGCGCTTCGCCAGTTCGGCAAATGCCGTCTCCACCAGGCCGGCCGGGCGCTGCGGCCACGGATACAGATACGGCCAGGCCAGCGCGCCGGAAAACGTCACGTGCGCCGTCAAACCCAGTCGCTGCGAGGCAGTGGCCGCCCACAGCAGTTGCTGCGTGGCCCAGGCCGTGCGGGTCGCGCTGTCGCCACGCACGTGTTCGGGCGCAAAGCCGTCGAACAGCGCATCGTAGGCGGGATGCACGGCGATCAGCTGGCCCTGCAAGTGCGTCGACAATTCCGTCACCTGCAAACCGTGGCGCGCCAGCAGGGCTACCACATCGTCGCAATACTGCTGGCTGGCCGCCGCTTGCTCCAGGTCGAACAGGCGCGGCGCCGTGGGCAGCTGCAAGCCCTTGTAACCCAGGCCGGCCGCCCACTGTGCCAGGTGCTCGAGCGAGTCGAACGGCGGCTCGTCGCCGAGAAACTGGGCCAGGAAAATGGCCGGGCCCTGGATGGTTTTCATATCAATGTCCTGTTAGATAAAGCCGGGGTCAGACCCTCAATGCCGCTAGCGCAAAGGGCATTGCTAGCAGGCGAGGGGGTCTGACCCCAGAATTTAAAAAGGCGAGTTCGGAAAGTAGAATTGCTTCGCGTTCTCGCGCGTGATCAGCACCGAAGGGATGATCGTGTTGGCCGGCAATTTATCACCTTTCAGGCGCGCTTCCGTCGTCAGCTTGATGGCGTCGTACATGAACTTGGGCGAGTACGACACGTCGGCCACGATCAGCGGGTCGGAGCCATCCATGATCTTTTTCACGGCGCCCTTCGCACCCGCGCCGCCGAACACTTGCTTGATGTCCGTGCGCTTGGCTTGCGCGATGGCTTTTTGCACGCCGATGGCCATGTCGTCATCGGCGGCCCAGACGGCGTCGATCTGCTTGAAGCGGGTCAGATAATCCTGCATGACCTTGAAGGCATCGTCGCGGTTCCAGTTGCCATACTTGGCATCCAAGACCTTGATCTCGGGATGGCCCTTCATGACGGCGCTGAAGGCATCGTAGCGCTCGTTGTCGAGGGTGGTCGGCATGCCGCGCAGCACGACGATATTGCCCTTGCCATTCAGGCTTTTCGCCAGATATTCTGCCGGCAGCTTGCCGAACGCCGTGTTGTCGCCGGCGATATACGCATCCTGCGACTGCGTGTTCGTCAAGCCACGGTCCACCACGGTCACGTACACGCCCTTGTTTTTCACTTGCGCCACGGGCTGCGTCAAGGACGCCGACTCGATGGGGAAGATCACCAGGGTGTTGATCTTGTTGACCGTCAACATGTCCTGCAACTGGTTCGCCTGTTCGGGCGCCGTGGCGGCCGTCTTGACGATGATTTTCAGCCCCGGATGGGCCTTTTCCAGTTCCGCCTTGGCCTGGTTCGCCCACCAGACGATGCCGGAAGTAAAGCTGTGCGTGGCCGTGGGGATGGCCACGCCGACCACCAGCTTTTCAGCCGCCTGCGCACTCGGCAAGGCCCACGCCTGCATCACCAGCACTGCCATCCCTGCTACCCGTATAAAGCTCTTCATGCTGCTCTCCTCCAAGGTTGTGGGCGCCCGTTGGCTGCCCTTTCAGAACGCCGCTGTATTTTTATTTGCGGCCTCGCTGCAGGAAGGCGACGGCGATGATCACCACGCCTTGCACTGCGGCATTCAGGTAGACACTGATGATGCTGGTCAAATTCAGAATATTGCTGATCACGGACAAAAGGATGGCGCCGATCACAGTGCCGACGATGCGCCCTTCTCCCCCCTTCAGCGCCGTGCCGCCGACAACGACGGCGGCGATGGCTTCGAGTTCCCACAGCAAGCCCGTCGTCGGTGTGGCCGAGCCCAGGCGCGGCACGTACAGCACCGTGGCGATGCCCACGCAGACGCCCAGCAGCATGTAGGTGGCGATCTTGACTCTATCGACATTGATGGCCGCATAGCGCGCCACTTGCTCATTGGAACCAATCGCCTGCACGTGGCGGCCAAAGGTCGTGCGGTTGAGAATGATGGCACCGGCTGCGGCGACGAATAAAAAGATCCAGATCGGTATCGGCGCGCCCAGCACGCTCGTGTAATACACGGGGCTATACAGCTCGGACAGGGTGGCATCCAGGGTCAGGGCGCCGCCATCGGCCAGGTAGGTCAATACGGCGCGGAAGATGCCCAGCGTGCCCAGGGTAACGATGAACGGTTCGATATTGCCCTTGCTGATCAACAAGCCATGCATCAGGCCAAAACCGGCACCCAATACCAAGGCCATGGCGATGCCCAGCACCAGCATGGTGATCGGCGCCAGGTCGCCGCCCGTCCCTTGCGCCAGCGCATTCATGAAATAGATCATGCAGCCGGCGATCAGGGCCGCCATGGAGCCGACCGATAAATCGATGCCGCCGGAAATAATCACGAACGTCATGCCGACGGCGATGATGCCGATGAAGGCCGTGCGCGTGAGCACGTTCATCAGGTTGTCGAGGGTGGCGAAGTCGCCATTGAGCAAGGTGCCCGCGATGCACAGGGCCAGCAGGCCCAACACGGGGCCAAAGCCCTTGATGCGCGCGCCGAAGCTGGCAAGCGGGGATACGGTGGTGTCAGTGCGTGCCGGTTGCATGGGCAATCAACTCCTCTTCGGTCAGGTGGTCAGCAGACAGGGTGGCTTGCAGGGTGCCGGCGCGCATCACGGCGACCCGGTGGCACAGGCCAATCAATTCGATCAATTCGGATGAAATCACGATCACGGCGCGCCCTTCGGCGGCCAGGCGGTGTATCAGGAAATAAATGTCGCGCTTGGCGCCCACGTCCACGCCGCGGCTCGGTTCATCGAGCACGACGACCCGCGGGTCCGAATGCAGGTATTTCGCCAGCGCCAGCTTTTGCTGGTTGCCGCCGGATAGCATGCGCGCGCGGCTATCCAGGTCGCCCGTGCGGATATTGAAATCCTCGACGGCCTTGGCCAGCGCCGCTTTTTCCCCGGCCACATCAAGCCAGGGCCGCGCATAGCGCTCCATCGTCATCATCGTGAGGTTTTCGCGCAAGCCCAGGTTCACGTGCAAGCCTTTTCCCTTGCGGTCTTCGCTCAGGTAAGTCATGCCGTGCTGCATGGCTTGCTTGGGGGTACGGATGTCCACGGGCTGGCCATTGAGTTCGATCGTCCCCGCACTGCGCGGACGCAAGCCCAGCAAGGCCTCGAACGATTCCGTGCGCCCCGCGCCCACCAGGCCCGCAAAGCCCAGCACTTCACCGGCGCGCACCTCGAACGACAGCTCTTTCGCCCAGCCGGGCACGCACAAGCCGTCGACTTTCAGGAGCACGAGCGCGTCCGACGCCAGCGCTGCTTTCGCCGGGAACATGTCGGACAATTCGCGCCCGACCATCAGGTTCGCCATCTGCTGGCGCGTGAGGCTGGCCGTCGGCTCGCGCGTGACGAAACGCCCGTCGCGCATGACGATGACCTCGTCCGTGTTGCGCTCGACTTCATCGAGCTTGTGGGAAATGTAGAGGATGGTCACGCCGTCCGCTTTCAGCTGCGCCATGACGACAAACAGGCGCTGCGTTTCCGACGACGTCAGGGTGGCGGTCGGTTCATCCATGATCAGGAAACGGGCGCGGCGCGACAGGGCCTTGGCGATTTCCACCAGCTGTTTCTCGGCGACGATCAGGTCGCGGATTTTCGTGTCGGGCGACACGTCCAGGCCCACCTGTTTCAGGTAGCGCGATGCTTCTTCCTTCATGGCGGTCTCGTCGAGCAGCCAGCCGCGCGTCTTTTCATGGCCGAGGAACATGTTCTGCGCCACCGTCAGGTGTTCGGCCAGGTTGAATTCCTGGTGGATCAGCACGATGCCGGCGGATTCGGCCGCGCGCGAACTGGCAAAACGCTGGGGCTGGCCATCGATCAGCAACTGGCCTTCGCTGACGGCTTCATAGCCGGCGAGGATTTTCATCAGTGTCGACTTGCCGGCGCCATTTTCACCCAGCAAGCCATACACGCGCCCCGGCGACAAGGTAAAACTGACGCCATGCAAGACACGCACGGGGCCGAAATCCTTGCAGACCCCCTCGAAACCGACGGCAACGCTCACTATGCACTCCCTCGCAGAATTAATTGGTGTTGCAGCAGCACGCCCGGCACCTGGGCCGCCGGGTCCGCCAAGCGTTGCAGCAATAATCGCGCCGCCGTCTCGCCCAGCTCGCGCATCGGTTGCGCAATGGTGGTCAAGCCCGGGGCGATCTGCGCGGCGATGGCGATATCGTCGAAGCCGATGACGGCCACGTCTTCGGGCACGCGTTTGTTCAATTGGCGCAGCGCGCTCAGCACGCCAATGGCCAGGGTGTCGGAGACGGCAAAGATCGCCGTCGGCGCGTCGGGTTGCGCCATCATCCGCAAGGTGGCGGCCGTGCCCGCTTCGTAATCGAGGCTTTGCACCGTGTGCACCCACTGCGGCTGCACGGGCAGGCCGGCCCCCGCCAGGGTGTCCAAATAGCCTTGCTGGCGTTGCCGCGCGTACAGATAGCGCTCATCGGAGTTGATCAGGCCGATGCGCGTATGGCCGCGCGACAGCAGATGCGCGACGGCGTCGGAGGCGGCCCGGTGGTTGTCGATGCCGACATAGGGCACGGCCACGGCGGGATCGAATTCGCAGCAGGCCACCCACGGCAGGCTGACGGATTCATGCGACAAGGCATGCTGCACCGTGTCCGGATCGAGGCAGATGGCGCCATCGGCGCGGTGCATGCGCAGCAAGTCGAAATACGAGCGCTCGCGGCCCGCATCGGCGCCCGTGTCGCACAACAGCACGAAATAACCGTGTTCACGCGCCACCGTATCGATGCCGCGCACGATCTGCGCATAGAAGGGGTTGCCCACGTCGGGGACCATGGTCAGCAGCATGCGGCTCTCGGCCGTCCGCAGGCTGCGCGCCAGATGGTTCATGCGGTAGCCGAGCGCGGCCACGGAAGCGAGCACCTTGTCGCGTGTGGGCGCACGCACTCCTGCCTGCTCGTTCATCACGCGCGAGACGGTGGCCACCGACACGCCCGCATGCGCGGCGACGGCGCTGATGGAGACGGTTTCTGTCGGCAAAGGAGAAGGAAGGGCTGCTGGCATGGTGCTTTTCAACAAAATGTAATCGATTACATTTATAAGCCAGTCGCGCGCGCGATGCAAACATTATCGATGCTGCGGTGCGCAAAAATGAGCATGAAGCAGCCCTGTGCGGGCTGTTGGAAAAGCTATTTCTGGGGCTGCAAGGCGCTCTGCTGCACGGCAAAACCGGCGCGCACGGCGGAGAGGGCCGCCACCCACAAGATCAGCCCGGCACCGAGGCAGCCGGCGGGATCGAGGGGGCCATGGCGCAGGGACAGCGGATAACCGACGGCCCACACGCACAGGGCCATGCCGATGGCCAGGTGGCGGCGCGCCTTGAACAGCCAGGCCAGCGGAAAGAAATGCAGCCCCACGATCAAAATGACGGCAGGGATGAACCACGCCTGCAAGCCCATGTTTTTCAGGACGTTGCCGACGATGAAGATGGCGATCCACTGCCCGGCGTTGACGACATTGAACAGCCGGCCCACGCGTTTGGCCTGCGGTGATTGTTCCGCCGCCGCGTGCGCGGCCCGGTGGCGCCGGAACTGGCGCCACGCCAGCATGAGCAGCAAGACGGTGATTGCGGCAACCGGCAGCAGCCTTAAGGGATGCGCGCCGTACGTCTGCACGCACCAGCCGGCCACCCACAGGCCGCCAAACAGGGAAAAGAACATGGCGCCGATGGCGCTGCCGGCAAGGTTGGCGGGGGTCGATGGTGGCATGGTCATGGCAGCACTGGGTGAGTGAAAAAACTTACTTCATCATCGCACAAAATGTCTCGGGATTACCGTCAAGAATGACGCCGCTGGGCAGGCGATGGCTGCGCTGCTGGGCGCGCAACAGCGAGGCGGCCAGGGCCGAGTCGCCATCGACGGCATACACGAAGACGGGCATGTTCAGGCTGGCGGCATCCATCAGCAAATTCGGATTGGCGTCCAGGCTGCGCGCGTCCACGTGCACGCCCGTGGGCATGCCGATCTGCTGCTGCACGCGCTGCAACCACGGTTTGTCCAGCTTGGGCGGACGGGCATTTTTCGCGATGTAGCGGCTGACCCGGTTCGTACCGGCCGCCTGCGCATTGCGCGCGTCGAACACGAGCAAGCCCAGATAGCCCTGCGGATCGGCGCGGCGCGCGCAAGCGAGGTTGTTCGGCACGCCTGACGTCAAGAACCAGTTGCCGTGCTTGATGTTCGCGCGCAACTGCCCCACCAGGGTAGCGATCGGCGCGCACGAGGACACGACATCCTTGATTTCCGCGTTCAGGGTTTTACTCGGGAACGCCGTCGCCAGGTCGGCGACATCGCTGACGAACGGCGGCGTTTCCGGCGTGGCCACGCCACGGTTTTTCATGCTGGCGGCGCGCCAGTCATCGGCCGTCAACTGTTTCACGGTGCGGGGCGAGCCCGTGTCGACGACCCTGCCAGTCAGCAGGTCGTGGTGCACCACCCAGCTGCCGTCACCGAGCAGCTGCAAATCCGTCTCGACGCCGTCCCAGGTGCCGAAATACGTGTTGCGCAGCGCGCTCAGCGAGTTTTCCGGCGCATTGCCGGCGCCACGGTGGGCGTGCACTTTCATGCCCAGGCAGTCCGCTTGCACGGCCGTGCTGACCATGGAAAGCAGCAAAGCCAGCGCAGCCGCCTTATTTTTGTCCCGGATGATAGCCATAGTGAATTCCCTGCAAAACGTGGATGCGGATCGCTTCGTTGACGGGGTAGCTGTAGCCCTGCCCCACCGCCACGACGTGCGTGATATTGGCCAGCAAGCCCTTGCCGGCGATTTGCCAGCGCGTGCTGTCATCGGCGGCCTGGCGGTTCCAGTCCAGCATCTGACGGAACAGCTCGCTCTTCGTGACATTATTGTCCGAGAGGGTAAAGATACCCCAGGTTCCCAGGAAGGCGCCAGCCAGCACACCCGTGGCGATCCAGGCGGAACGGCGGCTCAGCTGGCCATCGGAACCCGCCTGCTCGCCGCGGCGCGCCGCCAGCACCAGCAAGCCCACCGTGGCGATCAGGTACAGCAGTTTCGAGAAGTGGCCGATGGCGCCCAGCAAGGAGAAAAACAGGGCCACGGGCGGCACGATGGCGGCGCGCGCCGCTTCCTTGCCCTCTTCAAAATACTTGCCGCCCACTTCGAAGTCGTTGCGGCTGGCGCGGTATTCCACCAGCTTTTCCGCCGTCTGGCGCGCGGCGAACTGGTCGAACAGACGGCTGAACTCGGCCGGGCTCGCATACGCATCCTGCACCACGGCGCCCTTGGGCAAACGCAAGCCCTTGCTCGCTTCGCTGCCGTCGCCGCCATCCGGCCCGTCGCGCAGCACGGCCTGGATGCCGGGACGCGCCACGAAGGCGGCGAAGGACAAGCCAGGCGGAATGCGGTCGCCCTTGATGTTCAAACCCTTGCTGGCCGCTTCCGACGCATAGCGGCGCTTGACGGCGGCGCGGAAGCTCAATTGATCGGCAGGATGCCAGTTGGCCGACACGGGCACTTTCTTGCGCACATTGTTGACGACGGCCGCCTTGCGCCGCGCCGGCACGGAATGCGGCTGCCAGCCATGGCGCGACAGGCTTTGCCGGTAATCGTTCCACGCCGATTCCTGCTGCTGGCGCAAGCCCGCATCGTCGTCGGGAATGATGCCCGAATACAGTTTCCACTTGTCGCGCACTTCGCCGATCGCCTGCTGGTATTTTTCATAGTACCCAGCCGCGCCGCCGGCGATCTTGCGGACATTAAAATTGATCAACTGTTCCTTGGCCGGCTCCATGCGCTCATCGAGGTGGCCCACCGAAACGGCCAGGAAAGGGAACAGCGCAAGAAAAGCCTTGCCTTCGGGTTTGGCAAACAGGGTGGCGTCATCGACCAGGCCCTGCAATTGCAGGCTGCCGCCCACCAGCGAGCGCTGCATCAGGGTCGTGTTGAAGGCCAGGCGGCGAAATTGCGCATCGCGCGTTTCGACCAGCACCGTGACCGTGGTCTTCAAAATGCCGAACACGACCGCCGCCGTGGCAACACAGCAAAAGATGATTTTTTTCCAGCTGGGACCGCTGCCATTGTTCTTCAGGCGGCGGCGCCACATCAGTTGCAGCACCACCAGTGCGGCGGCGATGCCCGACAGGCTGCGGCCATAGAATTCCACGCCTTCCACGTCGTGCGGCTTGACGTCGCCGCCCACCACGTCGAGCAAACGGGCATTGAAGCCCAGCTCGAAGCACAAATACATGATCGTCAGGACGATCAGGATCAAGGTCTGCCGGATCTGCAGACTGCGCAAACTCGCGGCCATCTTATTTCCTCAAATCGATGACGACGGGCTTGATCTCTTCGGCCTGGAAGATCATCGGCGCCGCCGGGGCAGCCGCCGCGGCACGCGGTGCAGGCTGGCTGAGGACGGCGGTCGTTGCCGCCCTGGCTGCTGGCTCCTGGCGGCGCGGCTTGGCGCTGGCGCGGCTGCCCGTTTTCGGCGTGGCGACAGGCGCCGGCGCGGCGGCCGGCGGCGCCGGGATCACGCGGCCGCTGTCGCTGCCGCTCCCAGGCAGGGTGGCGATGGCAGGACCCGTGCCCCGCAAGGCGTCGTCGGCAAACGGCTGGGCGCGCGTATCGACGCCGGGCGGCACGGCCACGCTGGCGTTGAGCAGGCGGTTGTCCGTGTAGATCATGCGCGACAGGCGGTTGTAGTTGGGGAAGTCGATATTGAGCGACTTCCCGTCCGCCGCCAGCTCCACGCGGGGGCGGTCCTTGCAATTGCCGACCGTCCACTGCAGCACGTCCGTGCCCTGGAAAGCCAGCACTTCATAGCGGTAGGCGCAGCCGCGCTCCTGGGTTTCCACGATCACCACCGTGCGTTCGCCCACGTTTTCCACGCGCGCCACGCGGGCCGTGATGGCGTTGGCCAGCGGCACGACGCGAAACGCCTGCGACAGCTTGATCGAATACTTGCCTTGCGGATCCTTGCGCAAGGTCCCTTCCGTGCCGTCGCGCAAGCGGAAGGTGGAAATCGGCGTGCCGAACAGTTCGGCTGTATCGAGCCCCATCAACACGCCGCCACGGCCGTTCGGCGTCATGGCGCAGCCCGTCAACAGGACGCCAGCGGCCACGCCGGCGATCAATTTGCGCCACTGCGCGGATGCAAAATTCTTATACATTGTCATGCTTGATAACTTTCTCTTATTTCGGGTCAGGGATTGATGACGGCCAGCGGATTGCCCGGGCCTGGCGGCGGCAAGACTTTCTGGCGGTCGCGCGACAGCAAAGTAAAGGCGCCCAGAGTGTCCGGCCCGGCGACGATTTCCAGCTGCTCGCGCTGCAGCCACGTGCGGATTTCCGCCTCCGTAGCCTCGGCGCGGAACAGCACGCGCGTGCGCACGCCCGTCTCGACGCCGCTGCCACTGCCGCTGCGGAACTCCGCATTGCCGACGACGGCGCCCTCTTTCGGCAGGAACAGCCAGGCCGATTGCACCACCATCACGCTGGCGGCCACGGCCGTGACGAGTTTCAGCCAGCGGTTCGCATTGGCCGCCTGCATCGGCACCTTCGCTGCTGGCGCGGCGGCATCGGCCGAAACGATCTGCAACTGCTGCAGCCCCTGGCGCAGCAATTGCCGGTACGCCACGCGGCCATCCTTGCCCAGCTCGCTCGACAGCGGTGTGCCCGTCAAGGCGTAATCGTCGCCGGGCAAGGCCACGCGGGCGATCACGCCGGGCGCCGCAGCGGCGCTATTCGCGCGGCCCTGCAACTCCAGCCAGCGCGCCGCCTGCAGGCGCTCTTGGCTGAACACGCCCAAACAGGCGCCCAGGTCCGTCACGGCCAGGGTCACGGGCATGTCGCACAGCACCAGGCCGGCACGGGGGTCGGCGGGCGCGTCGCGCTCTTCAACCACGAGGCCGCAGGCGTCCGCATACGCCGTGTCCGGCGTGACGAGCCAGCCGCGCCAGCGCTGCCGCGTGCTGTCCCAGGCGTCGAGCAGCACGGCGCCGAAGCCGGGACGGCGCGCCAGCAGGTGGATCTGTCCGCCTGCGATGGGCCGCGCGGCCAGCGGCGCCGCATCGCTGCGGCGCGCAAAACGTTCCATCAAGTGTTCCGGCACGGCGATGCCGCGCCAGTCGGGCGTATCGCCGGCCACCTCGCCGTCCAGCAGTTCGGCGGGAGACGGGGGCGATGGCAGGCGCGCGGCAACGATGGCCAGCGAGGGCGTCAATGCAGTCATGCCGGTGGCCTTTCATCAGTGTTCGGTTGGGTGGACGCGGGGTCCATGTGCAGGGATAACGCGGCCACGCACAAGATATCCAAAACTATTTGCGCCGCCTGCAGATCGCGCGCGGCCAGTGCATCACCCACGCGCAGCTTGAGCAGGTTCAAGACCCAGCTGCCCAGCAAGGTGGCGCGGTGGGCCGGCTCGACGATCTGGCGCCCCGCGCTATTGGCCTCGCCTTTCTGCCTGTGCACCAGGCCTAATTTTCCGCCGTGGTAATGCGCGGAAGCGATCTGTTCGGCCAATTCCTTGACGGGCATGCCGCCGCAGCCGCAATGGCGCAGCAGCAAGATCAAGTCATGCGGCAAGGTCGTAATAAAACTGCCGGCCGCGTCGCGCACCTGCTGTGGCGTGAGCTGGTAATCCCGCAGCGGTTCCGCATAGGCGTCGGGGGCGCGCAGCTCACAGCCTTCTTGCGCATCGGCATCCTCGTCATCGCGCTGCTTGCGTAGCTGGTCGATGATGAAACGCTTGAAGTACAAAAACAGGGCACCGACGTGGTGGGGCGCCGCGTCGCTGTCGCCGTGCAGGACTTTTTCGATGAAGAACTGGTGGCGCAAGTCGGCCAGCGAGTCGCCCAGCGACGCCGCCTCGCGCGGACGGCACGGCGTCAGCGCGGCGATGACGCGCTGGTAAAACTCGCCCAGTTCGCCTTGTGTCAGCTGCTGGCGGCGGGTCCAGAAAGCATGAATCCGTTCAAATTGTTCCGATTGCAAAGCCGGTCCGATCGTGTGTTGGGCGGCACGCGCCACTGGCCGGCGGCGACGAGCAGCGTGCGCTGGCCAGACAAGAGAAACTTGTCAGTAAGGTAAAATGCATTTAAGCAATTTTCTCATATCACAGTAAAAATCGCTAACTTTAGTTACTTTCACGACAATTCCCGAGACGCCGATGCATCGCCTGATTCCCCTGTTTTTGAGCCTCCTCTTTTTACTCTACGGTAACGTCGTGCAAGCGGCCACGGGCAACGCCGCCAGCGGCCCCGGCAAGCGCATCGCCCTGGTGATCGGCAACGCGGCCTATCCGCAACCGCTATTGAATCCCGTGAACGATGCGCGCGCCATGGCAGAACGCCTGCGCCGCCTGGGCTTTGAAGTGCTGTTGCGCACGGACATCAATGCGCAACAGCTGCAAAAGGCGTCGGCCGAGTTTTCCACGCTGGCGCGCGGCGCCGATATCGCCCTCGTGTTTTACGCGGGCCACGGCGCGCAGGCGGGAGAAGCGAACTATGTGTTGCCGCTGGGCGCCAACATGAATGCACTGAGCGCGGCCGCCATCGCCGCGCAGGGCGTGTCCGTTTCCAGCCTGGCGGGCGACTTGCAGCGCACGGGTGCGCGCGGCGCCGTGCTGATCCTCGACGCTTGCCGCCAGGAATATACGCGCGGCGGCGCCGTGGTGGTTGCCGGCGGCGGCAATGCGGCCAGCCACGGCTTTGCCGACACGCAAGCGCCACGCGGCGTGGTGATCGCCTATTCGTCCGGCCCGGGCGCACTGGCGCGCGATTTCTGGTCGCCCGATTCGCGCAACAGCCCCTACACGAGCGCGCTGCTCGACGCGCTCGACGCACCCGGCTTGCCGATGAGCGACGTATTTTCGCAAGTGGCGGCACGGGTTGCCGCCATGACGCACGATGTGCAAAAACCGCGCGTGTCCTTCGGCGAAACGTCGGCGCGCCTGGTGCTGAACATGGGCAGCGGCAAGGGCGTCAGCCAGGCAACGCCGGGTGTGCTGGCCGGCGCGCAGGGCGGCGTGCGGGCGCCTGCGCCAACGGTGGAAAAGCCGGCAGAGCCCGGCGCCAAGGTGTGGCCAGGCAACGTACTACAAGACATCAACTATGAAATCCGCATGCAGATCGCGGCTCGCCCGTTTCCCCGCCAGCAACTGGAAAAGCGCGCACGCGGCGGCGATCTGGTGGCGCTGACGGCGCTCGGCTATGGCATCGGCGGCGGCGATGCCGGTATCAAACAGCCGAAAACGGGCATGCAGTGGCTGGAAAAGGCGGCCGCGAAAGACTTCCCGATTGCCCAGACCTATCTGGCGGAATTGCTGATGGTCAAGGGCGATCCCGCGTCACTGAAGCGGGCCGGCGTGCTGCTGGACGCGGCGTCGCAGGCGGGCTACAGCCCCGCCCATGCGTATAAATTCGACCTGGCCCGGCGCACGGGCGCGCCGCCGCAGGATGCGGCCCGGCATTTGCAGGACGCATTCATGGGCTTGATGAAGGATTACCAGGGCGCCGCCAAGGACATGATGCAGCCGCCAAAAAAATAATTCAAAATAATTTTAGATTTCCCTGAACTGCCCCCGTTATCCGTGGGTACATGCAATAGAGCATGACAGCGACCAGGGAAATCTCATGCAACCATCCAGCACGGCAGCAACCATTACCACCGGCCAACGTGGCCGCATCCTCGCCTACCAACCGAGCGGACAAGGTTCCGTCAGCGTGGCCGGCATCCAACATGCGTTCGACGTGGCCACGCACTGGCGCTCGGACGTGGCGCCCGCCATCAACGCCGTCGTCGACGTGCGCTTCGATGAGGCTGGCAGCCTCGCCACCGTCAGCGCCGTGGCGACACAGCAACTGGCGCAGGAAGAGATGGCCGGCGCGGCGAAACTGGCGCGCGAAAAAAGCCAGCAACTGTGGGGCCAGGCCGTGTCCGCCCTGGGCATCAAGGTGCTGGCCAGCCTCGGCGTCCTGATCGCCGGCGCCTTTTTCTTCAACACCATCGGCATCCGTTTGTTCGCTTCCGTCTCGCGCACCTATTGGCAGTTGCTGGGCCTGTCCGCGGACAGCCTGGAAAGCTTTGCCCGCGATGGCGGCGGCGGTTTTACTTCCGCACAATTTTTCTTCCTGCTGGCCATTGCCGGATGCTGCGCCACCATGGTTAGCAAGCACCCGAAAGCGGCGCTGGGCAAGTGCGCGCCGCTGCTGTTCATCGTCATCCACAGCAGCTTGCTGTTCATCAAGATCAAGGGCGCCGTCAGCGATGCGGGCAACGCCATGGGCGGCATCATGGGCACCCGCGCGGCCCGCATGGCCGAGCAGATGGCCAGCGAAATGCTGGGGCAAGTGTGGCAAGGACTCTCGTTCGGCATCGGCTTTTACCTGGTGCTGGCGTCTGCCATCGTCCTGGCCGCTTACGGCGTCGGCGAATACAAACGTAAAACCATCGGCTAATTCACCTCTTACATATTCATTGAAGGAAATATCATGCAACGTACCCTCCCTACCCTGCTCGCCATCGCCGTCCTGCTGTCCGCCTGCGGTAAAACAGAGACCACCACGTCGGCCGCCTCCGCTCCCGTCGCCGCGAATGTCGCCGACCTGGCCGCCAAGGCGCAAGTGAAGGCGGCCGCCGCCAGCCTGCCGCAAGCGGACGCTGCCACGCCAACGTCCAGCTATGTCGACATCACGAGCGGCCACCAGTTGATGTACAGCTACCTCGCCCTGTCCGGCGTGCCGCCCGACTACGCGGCGGTGGCCCAGCGCATCTCGCGCGAATATGCGGGCAGCAACGACGCCTTCCGCAAGCAGGAAGTGCTCGACGCCCTGAAACCACAGATCGACGCCAAGGTCAGCGAAGCGAAAACCAAGCGCTACCTGCGCTACCAGATCAATGGCCAGGGTGCGCTGTCGCCGTACGCCATGGACAAGGCCGCCTTCCCCGCCAAGTTCGCCGACGCGGGCACGTATTACTACATGTACGACAACGGCGACTACAAGCTGGCGTTCACGAATGGCGACGGTTATTCGCTGCTGAAAGTGGACCAGGAGGCGGCGCGCAAGATCGAAGCGGCGCGCAGCGGCTACAAGGATTTCGCCATCGTCGTATATGCCTACGCCCAGGAAGCGGACATGGCCAGCAACCAGGTCAAGGCGCAGATCGTCAAGGTGGCGATCAAGCTGAACGGGGAAGAAATTCCCGTCAGCCAGGCGCGGTAGAACGGGCTCGGTTACACTGTTCGCCACATTGCATCGGGATCGGGATCGGGACATATGGGCGAACAGACACTGGCGGAACAACATCTGGCAAACGGGCAACGGCTGCAGCAGCAAGGCAAGCTGATCGAAGCGATCAACGCTTACCAGGCCGCGTATAAACTGAATCCGGCCCTGGCCGAAGCGCAGCATTTCCAGGGACTGGCGATGCTGGAACTGGGCCAGGGCGCCATCGGCCTGGGCCTCATAAAACTGTCGCTCAAGCAGCAGCCGGACAACGCCCTGTTCCATTACAACCTCGGTAACGTGCTGCGCGGCACGGACAGCGAGGCGGCGCTGGCCAGCTACGCCACGGCGGCGCGACTGGCGCCGCACGAGCATGATTTCGCCATCAGCCATGCGGAATTGCTGATGGGGAAACAGCGGCTGACGGACACCATCGCCGAACTGGAACGGGCGCGCGCCCTGCGTCCGCAGCGCTGGCAAACCCTGCAGGGACTGGCCGAGCTGTACTACCGCACGGGACAGCAGGAACTGGCGTTGGAACGCTACGCGCAAGCCTTGGCGCTGCATCCGGCGCTGGCGCAAACGTGCCGCATCGGCTTTGCCAGCCCCGGCACGGAAAACACGGAACGGCTGACGACGCCCGACGTGCCGGCAAGCTTGCACGATTTTCTGCGCGAAACGGATTTGCACATCCTCGACGATTTCCTGCCCGACCCTGTTGCCTGGCGCGCGCAGGCGCTGGCGTTGCCGTTCGAGCAGCAGCGCTATGCGGGGCAGAATTATCCGGGCAGCCAGACGGCAGGCCAGTCCAGCCAGGCCATCATGGAGCGCATCGCCACGGCGCTGGGCCGGCCCATTCGTTTTATCTCGCCCGACAATGGCTCCTACCGCCTCAGCTATGCGGACGCCATGGCGCGCACCGATATTCATGTGGACAACGAGACGGGCAATAATTTCAATTTCTATGCGGGCGTGCTGTATTTGAACCCGCCCGAGCAGTGCCAGGGCGGCACTACCTTCTGGCGCCACCAGCCCAGCGGCTGGTACCGGCGATTACCCGAGGCGGACGTGAAAGCGGGCGGCTACGCCAGCTTCAAGGATTTCCAGAAGCGCTGGCTGCCGAACAGTAAAGTACAGAAATTCAACGACTTGCAGGAACAACGCGACAGTTGGCAAGCCCTGCTGGAAGTGCCGATGCGCCACAACCGCCTGATCGTGTACAAGGGCCACTACTTTCACTCGATCAGCAATGTGTTTGGCGACACGCCGGAGAATGGGCGGCTGGTACAGCTGTTTTTCTTTGAAGTGCCGGATTAAGTATCCTGCACACAACCACCGCCTCGGGTCAATACATGTCGGCCGCCGTCGCCCGCACAGCTTTTAAAAGCATATCCGCCCCCGGCGACAGCAAATGATCCTGCTGCCTGATGATGCCGAACGCATCCATCTTGCACGGCAGCTCGATGGGCAAGATGCTCAGCACGTTCAGCGATTCGTAGTAGTGCGCCACTTCCGTCGGCATCACGTGCAGCGAATCCGTCTGCTGCAGCAAGGACGTGATCAGGAGCAAGGCGGTCGTGTCGACCACGTCCACGGGCGGTTCCAGGCTGGCGCGGCGGAACATCATGTCGAAACGGTGGCGCAGGATGCTGCCTTGCGGCGGCAAGATCCACGGTTGGCCCGCCAGGTCCTTCAATTGCAGATTCTTGCGCGACAGCAGCGGGTGGCCGTTGCGGGCCACGGCGCTGGCCGGCTCTTCCGTCAATTCCTCGTAGATCAGCCCGGCGCTGCTTTCCTTTTCCAGGATGCGCCCGATCATGAAATCGAGGGTGCCGTGCTGCAGCATGTCCATCAAGGTGTTGCTGTGCTCCAGATGCACGCCGATGCGCATCAAGGGCGCCTGCTGCTTGATGCGGGCAATCGCACGCGGCAGCAAGGCCATGGCCGGCGTCATGATGACGCCCACCTCCACCTGGCCCGTCAAGCCCGACTTCAGGGCGACGATGTCGTCATGCGCCAGCGACAGGCTCGTCAGCGCCATGCGCGCGTGGCGTATCATCGTCTCCCCGTAGATCGTCGGCTCCATGCCGCGTGGCAACCGGTCGAACAGGCGCACGTCCAGCATCTCTTCCAGGTCCTTGATTTGCTTGGACGCGGCCGGCTGCGTCATGTGCAATTCTTCCGCCGCGCGGTGAATGTTGCGCTGCTCGTCAAGGGCGATCAACAACAGCAATTGCCGCGTCTTCAGGCGGGCTCGCAAGAACCAGTTGGGGTTGAGGGTATCCATGAATAAATCATATCATGATCGATATCAGTTTTAATTCAATATCGATGTTATAGATATCGGTATGTCTCCTTTTGATGCGTGCTCAACAAGCGTTCACAATGCCTTGCAGGCGGCGCTGGGGTTGGCGGCAGGCCCAGCCGTTTGCCGGATGAATTCGATGGTGCCGTCCGGCTTGTATTTCAGCTCCTCAACTGCAACGGAACGCCGGTATTCCCCGCCGCCGGGCAACTTGTCGTTGTGATAGAAGATGTAGGACTTGCCGTTGAACTCGATGATGGCCTGGTGAATGGTTTTCACGATGGCATTCTTGTCCATGATGGTGCCGCGGAAATGCCACGGCCCGGTGGGCGTCGGGCCCGTCGAATACGCCGTTTCCTCGGGGAAGTTGCGCGAGTACGACAAATAATACGTGTCCGCATGCTTGTGCATATAGGCCGCTTCCGTAAACGCATCCATGCCGAAGGTCAGGATCGGACCGTCCAGCTCCGTCATGTTGGCTTTCAGCTTGGCGTATTTCAAGACCGTGTTGCCCCAGTAAAGATAGGCCTGGCCATCCGTATCGATGAAGACGGCCGGGTCGATATCGTCCCAGGGAATGGCCGTCTGTTTCGTCATGTCGTTCGTGATCAGGGCGCTGCCGCGCGCGTCGACGAACGGGCCTGTCGGGCTGTCGGACACGGCCACGCCGATGGCCTTGCCCGGGATGGTTTTATGGTCGACGGTCGAATAGAAATAATACTTGCTGCCACGCTTGACGATGTCGCCGGCCCACGCATCCTTGCCGGCCCACGCGAAGGTGGAAAAGCGCACGGGCGAGCCGTGATCCGTCCAGTTCGCCATGTCGCACGAGGAATACACGCGCCACTCGTGCATGCGGTAATCCGTATCCGTGGCGCTCGCTTCATCGTGGCCCACGTACAGGTACACCCTGCCATTGTCGACCAGCGCGGCCGGGTCGCCCGTGTAGATATCCTTGACGATGGGGTTGGCCGCCTGCGCGCCGAATGGGGCGCAGGCGAGCGCCGCCGCCATGCCGATGGCTGCGGCAAGTTTATTCTTGTGAAACATGTTATTAACTCCGATTGGTATTCTTCTGGCCCATGGCCATCAGTCTTTGCACGACGCAAAAGACAAACAGCAAGCCGCCGATGACGATCTTGGTCCACCACGAGCTGAGGGTGCCGTCGAAGGCGATCAGGGTCTGGATGGTGCCCAGCACCAGCACGCCGGACAGCGCGCCCGCCACATAGCCGTAGCCGCCGCTAAGCAGGGTGCCGCCGATGACAACGGCGGCAATCGCGTCCAGTTCCGTGCCTTGCGCATGCAAGCCATAGCCGGACAGCATGTAGAACGAAAACAGCACACCGCCCAGCGCCGCGCAAAAGCCGCTGAACGCGTAAATGAAGACCTTGGTGCGGCCCACGGGCAGCCCCATCATCAGGGCCGACTGCTCATTGCCGCCGATCGCATACACGGCGCGGCCGAACGGCGTGGCATGCGCCAGCCAGATGGCCAGCAGCAGGGTCAACACGGCAACCACCACGCCCGGTGAAACAAAGCCGCCCAAGAACCCCAATTGCGTTTGCGACATGGCGACGAACAGCGGGTCATCGATGGTGATGGAATTGATGCTGATCAGATAGCACAGTCCGCGCGCCAGAAACATGCCGGCCAGGGTAACGATGAAGGGCTGCAATTTGAAATAATGGATCAGCGCGCCCATGCCGGCGCCAAAGACGGTGCCCAGCGCCAGCACGGTGACGATCACCAAGAGCGGCGGCCAGTGCGCCACGTGGAGCAGCCAGGCGGCGATCATGGTCGACAGGGCCAGCACGGACCCGACGGACAGATCAATGCCGCCGGAAACGATGACGAAGGTCATGCCGACGGCGATCACCAGCAAAAAGGCGTTATCGATCAACAGGTTGAAGATCACTTGCGTCGACAGCAGGCCCGGATAGGCGGCGCCGCCCAGGCCCAGCATCACCACCAGCAGCAAGACCGTGACGAGCGAGGTGAAATACGGGGTGTGCAGCAAGCCCTTCATGCTTTTCTCCGATGCAGCAATTGCTTGAATTCCGACGATTGCGACAGGCAGACGAGGAAGACGACGACCGACTTGACGACCATATTGACTTCCGGCGGCACGCCCAGCGAATAGATTGTGTAGGTCAGGGTCTGGATGATGAGCGCGCCTATCATGCTGCCGACTAAGCTGAACTTGCCGCCAGCCAGCGAAGTGCCGCCCAGGGTCACGGCCAGGATGGCGTCGAGTTCCAGCATCAGGCCCGCATTGTTCGCGTCGGCGCTCTTGATGTTTGAGCTGATCATCAGGCCCGACAGGCCAGCGCAGGCGGCGCAAAACACGTAGACGAAGAAGATCAGGGTCGCCGTCTTGATGCCGGCCAGGCGCGCCGCGACGGGGTTGATGCCGACGGCCTGGATGAACAGGCCCAGGGCCGTCTTGCGCATCAGCACGGCCGTGATGATGAACACGGCAGCGACGAGGAACAGGGAAAACGGCAAGCCGAACAGGTAGCCGCTGCCGATGAAAAAGAACGGTTGATAATAGACGGTGACGATCTGCCCATCCGTCAGCAATTGCGCCAGGCCACGTCCCGCCACCATCAGGATCAGGGTCGCGACGATGGGCTGCAAACCGAGGCCCGCCACCAGCACGCCATTCCAGGCGCCGCACAGCAGGGCCGCGCCCAGGGCGGCGGCCAAGGCCCAGCCCATGGGGATGTTGCTCACGTAGGTCGGCACGCCGTTGTCCATCACCATGGTGCCGCCGATCAGCATGGCGGCTACCGTACCGGACAGGGCCACGACGGCGCCCACGGAAATATCGATGCCGCGCGTGGCGATGACCAGGGTCATGCCCAAGGCCGCCAGCATCAGCGGGGCGGCACGGTTGACGATGTCGATCACGCTGCCGTACAAATGGCCGTCGCGGATCTCCAGATGGAAAAAGCCGGGGATGGCGAAGAAGGCCACCAGCAACAGCAGCAACAGCGCGGCCAGGGGCCGGCTCAGGGGATGGTGCAGAACGGTATGCAAGGCGGACGTACCCGTAGTGGAAGCCGGACGCGCCAGTGGCGCGTTCGATGGCGTGGATAAACTCATGTGGCGTCTCCGGCGATCACTTGCAGCACGGAGCTGTCGTCCAGCTCGCCGCGCGCATAGTCGCCGCAGGCCTTGCGGTCGCGCATGACGAGGATGCGGTCGCTGCAGCGCAGCACTTCCGGCAACTCCGACGAGATGAACAGGATGGCCATGCCCTTGCGACAGAGTTTGGCCACATAGCTCATGATTTCCTGCTTGGCGCGCACATCGATGCCGCGCGTCGGTTCATCGAGAATCAGCATGGCCGGCGACGTCACCAGCCAGCGCGCCAGCAAGGCTTTCTGCTGATTGCCGCCCGACAGGCTGCCGATCGGCGTTTCGATGCTGGCCGTCTTGATGCCCAGCGCCTTGACGTACTCGTCGGCCAGCGCCTGCTGGCGTTTGAAGGGAATGGCGCGCAGCAAGCCCGTGCGGGCCTGCAAGGCCAGGATAATGTTTTCGCGCACGGACAGCGACAGGATCGCGCCCTCGTGCTTGCGGTCTTCCGAGCAAAAGCCGATGTCCTGGGCAATCGCGTCGCGTGGCACGTTGAACTGGCGTATCTTGCCTTGCATGACGATGCTGCCGGAATCGGCCTTGTCGGCGCCGAACAGCAAACGCGCCAGTTCCGTGCGGCCCGAACCGAGCAAACCGGCCAGGCCCAGCAATTCGCCCTGGCGTATTTGGAAATCCATGGGCAGCAGCGCACCTTTGCGGCCCAGTCCCTGCGCTTCGAGCACAGTCGGACCAAAGCTGGCGGCACCCGCTTCCTGCGCCAGATCCAGCGCTTGTTCCTGCGTGTCGGCCGCCACGCCGATCATTTTATTCACCAGCGCCAGGCGCGACAGTTCGCTGCATGCATACTCTCCTTCGCGCTCGCCATTGCGCATGACGGTGATGCGGTCGGAAATGGCGTAGGTCTGGTCGAGGAAATGGGTCACAAACAGAATCGCCATGCCCTGCTCGCGCAGGCGGCGCAACACGGAAAACAGCAGATTGACTTCCGCCTCGTCCAGGCTGGACGTGGGTTCGTCGAGGATCAGCACGCGGGCCGAAATGTTCAGCGCGCGCGAAATGGCCACCATTTGCTGGATGGCCAGCGGAAAGCTGGACAGTTGCGCGGTGACATCGATGTCGATCTGCAACTGCTGCAGCAAGGCACGCGCCTGCTGCTGCATGGAACGCCAGTCGATGGCCCCGAAGCGGCGCGGGTAGCGGCCGATAAAAATATTTTCCGCCACCGACAGGTTCGGGCACAGATTGACTTCCTGGTACACGGTGCTGATGCCCAGTCCCTGGGCATCCGACGTGGACGCGGGGGCGATGGATTTGCCATCAAGCAAAATCTGGCCGCTGTCGGGCGTGTAGACGCCCGTCAGCACCTTGATCAGGGTCGATTTCCCGGCGCCGTTCTGCCCCATCAAAGTGTGCACTTCGCCCGGATACAGGCGCAGGGCAACGTCGCTGAGGGCTTTGACGCCGGGAAAGGACTTGCTGATGCCGCGCAACTCCAGCAAGGGAGCTGGCGCGGCGTTGTGTTGCGCTTGCGTATTCATCATGCGGCAAGCTTAGTACTTACGATTCGGGAATTCCTTGGCGGCCACCTCGGCAGGGAACACGCCTTCCACCGTCGTGATGCGCGCTGGCACGGGTTTACCGGCCACCACATCGCGGGCAATCGACATCAATTGCGGACCCAGCAGGGGGCTGCATTCCACGGTGACGTTCAGCTTGCCGGCAATCATGGCTTCGAACGCGCCTTTGACGCCATCGATCGAAATGATGATGATGTCCTTGCCTGGTTTCATGCCCGCTTCTTCGATGGCCTGGATGGCGCCGATGGCCATGTCGTCATTGTGCGCGTACAGCACGTTGATCTTCTTGCCTTCGGCCTTCAGGAACGCCTCCATTACTTCCTTGCCCTTGGCGCGCGTAAAGTCGCCCGTTTGCGAACGGATGATCTTCAGCTTGGGATTCTTGCCGATGACTTCCTGGAAGCCTTCCTTGCGGTCGATGGCCGGCGCGGAACCGACCGTGCCTTGCAGCTCGACGATGTTCAGTTGCGCGTCCGGGGTTTTCTTGGCGTGCTCGAGCAGCCACTGGCCGGCGCGGCGGCCCTCTTCCACGAAATCGGAACCGATGAAGGTCACGTACAGCGATTTATCGGTGACATTGACGGCGCGGTCCGTCAGGATGACGGGAATCTTGGCAGCCTTGGCTTCGCGCAAGACCGTATCCCAGCCGGACTCAACGACGGGCGAGAAGGCGATCACGTCGACCTTTTGCGCGATGAACGAGCGCAGGGCCTTGACCTGGTTTTCCTGCTTTTGCTGCGCGTCGGCAAATTTCAGGGTGACACCATCTTTCTTGGCCGCCTCCTTGATGGAGACGGTATTGGCGGTGCGCCATTCGCTTTCGGCGCCCACCTGCGAAAAGCCCATGACGAGGGGCTTGGCGGCAAAGGCGGAAGAAGTAGCGGACAGTGCCAACAACATGGCGCTGGCGAGGAGTGTGCGGCGTGTCAATTTCATTCTTGTCTCCAGTTTTTTTGGAATACCATCACAGCCGGATGCCGGATGGGCGGTTTTTTATGAACCCATGGTAGGAGAAAGCAACATAGCCATCCAATCAATTCTTTTTCGCTTGTGATATCGATTTGCGTATCACCTGCCGCCCATCCCCTGCCCGGCTTACCGTTTGGCTGCCGGCAATTGCCGACTTTGATAGCGGTTCAAGTCGCGCGCGTCGACTTGCGGCCAGCCATCCTTGTCCCACGTCATGGGCAGTATCTTGAGCTTCTGCAAGTAATTGTCCGCCGTCTCGTAGGCGTGCAGCACCAGGTAATCCTTGCCATCAAACGTGTAGGCACTGTTGTGGCCGAGGCCTTGCCAGTCCTTGTCGCCTTTCAGCACTACCGTGCCGCCGCCCTGCGCCATGTCGCGGCCATCCTTGTCCAGGTAGGGCCCCGTCACGCTCTTGGCGCGGCCCACGGCCAGGTGGTAGGTGCTTTTTTCCTTCTGGCAGCATAAGCCCCAGGAAACGAAAAGGAAGTAGTCGTTGCCGCGCTGGAAGATGAACGGCGCTTCGATTTCCTCGGGCGCCGGCTTGAATTCACCCGCGCGTGGCGGCAGCGGCACGCGTCGAGCGAGGGAATGCCACTCTTGCGGTTCCGCAATGCGGGTCCAGTCTTTGTTGAGTTTCACCAGCTTGATGCCGTTCCAGAAGGAGCCGAACGACATCCACGGCGTGCCCTTGGCATCGGTGATGATGTTCGAATCGATGGCGTTCCACTCGTCGCGCTCGGGCACCGATTGCAGCAGCATGCCCTGGTCGACCCAGCGATAGTCGGGCGAACGGGGATTCAAGGTCGTGTTGACGGTCACGCCGATGCCGGACGTATTCTTGCCGAAGCCGGATACGGAGTAGTACAGGTAATATTTTCCATCGTGAAATTGCACGTCGGGCGCCCAGATATGGTCGTCAAATGATGGCGCGGCCGTCTTGGCCCAGGTCGGCTGGCCCGCGAAGACGCGCCCTTCCGGCTGCCAGTCGAGCATATTTTTCGAACTGTAAAAGGTGATGCCGGGACCCGTGCTGTACAAATAATACGTGTCGCCTTCCTTGGCCATCACGGGGTCGTGCACGCTGACCTGGGCCGCATGCGCGGCAGCCATGATCGCCAGGGTGCCCAGGATGGCGGCCATGCCGCGTGTCAATATGTGCATCGTCTTCTCCAGAAATGACAGGCCGGCCCGTCATGCGGGCCGGCTCAATAAACGACAAGTGGCGGACAGCTTAGTCGACGGCCACCACCACGACGGCCTTGGCCGGCACGGACACGGTCAGCTTGCCGCCTTGCGCCTTGGCATTGAACGCCACCGGCTGCACTGCTTGCGGTTGCGCAAAGCTGTTGACGGCATCCATCTTGCCTGCGGTCAGCACGCGCCCCGTCACGCTGGCCACCTGCTTGCCGGCCAGCGCCACGCTCACATCGATGGCCTTGTGCGGGTTCGTATTGACCAGCGACAGATACACCTTGCCATCCTTGCCGCGCGCGGCCGAGGCGCTCACTTCCGGAATGCTGACCTTGCCCAGGCTGTACTTGCCATTGCCCTGGATGGCGACCGGCAGGGACGTGGCGTCCTGGAACGGCACGTACATTTCAAACGCGTGATACGT
The DNA here is from genome assembly GCF_011601275.1 of Janthinobacterium lividum. GTDB lineage: Bacteria > Pseudomonadota > Gammaproteobacteria > Burkholderiales > Burkholderiaceae_D > Janthinobacterium > Janthinobacterium lividum_E. The sequence continues at coordinate 293,765 of NZ_JAAOLY010000001.1, forward strand.
AGGAGTGAGGAAATATTTGTCCTTGTCCGTGATGATCATCGCTTGCAGCACGTTGACCATTTGCGCGATATTCGTCATGCGCACCCGATCCGCGTGGGCGTGGAAAATATTGAAGTTCAGGGCCGCGACCAGCGCATCGCGCAAGCTGTTTTGCTGGAACAAAAAGCCCGTATTGGTGCCCGGCTCCACGTCGTACCAGGTGCCCCATTCATCGACGTACAAGCCCGTCTTTTTCGAGGGGTCGTTCTTGTCGATGGCGGCGATATTGTTCTTGATCAAGCTATCGATGCGCAGGGTGCGGCTCAGGGTGGAAATCCACTCATTTTCGCCAAAGCCCGTGGCGGCGCCCTTCTTTTCCCAGACGCCGGTCGGCACCGTGTAGTAGTGGAAACTGATGGCATCCATCATGTTCGGCTTGATCTCGCGGCTGAGGGTACTGGACCAGCTGATGTCGTCGTCATTGCCGCCGCTGGCGATGAATTTCGGGCGCGCGCTTTCCGGCGTCTTCATGAAGGTGTGATAGTGCTTGTACAGGTCGGCATAGTACTGCGGACGCATATTGCCACCGCACCCCCACGCTTCATTGCCGATGCCAAAGTAATCGACCTTGTACGGCTGGGCGCGGCCATTCTTGCGGCGCAGCTCGGCCAGGGTCGATTTGCTGTCCGAGGTCATGTATTCGAGCCATTCGGACATTTCCTGCGGCGTGCCGGAACCCAGATTGCCGTTGATATAGGTCTGCGCGCCCAGGAGTTCCGCCAGGTCGAAGAATTCATGCGTGCCGACGGCGTTCGATTCTTCCACGCCGCCCCAGTTGGTGTTGACCTTGGTCGGGCGCTTGTCGCGTGCGCCGATGCCATCTTTCCAGTGGTATTCATCGGCAAAGCAGCCGCCCGGCCAGCGGACCAGGGGCACGTGCAACTGTTTCAGCGCGCCCAGCACGTCATTGCGCCAGCCCTTGGTATTCGGAATGCTGGACTCCGGTCCCACCCACATGCCTTCGTAGATACCCGTGCCCAGGTGTTCGGCGAACTGGCCGTACACGTTCTTGTTGATCACGGCACCGGGCTTGGCCACGTCGATGGTGACCTTGACGGGCGCGGCAAAGGCACTGCCGGCGGCCATGGCCAGGCTGAGGGCCACGATGCTGGTATGGATGAGTTTCATGCTGTCTCCTGTTTTTTAGTGAAAAGCAAGGGCCGGGATCAACCCGGCAATATGGAATGGCGATGCCTCTCCTGCCGCGGGGTTGGGGCGGCAAGAGCGGTGTTTCAAAGGAGGAAGATGGCTGCGGGCAAACCCGCGGCCGACAAAACGTTCAGGGCTAGGCGCCTTGCCGAAGACAGTACGAATGTACGGCTAGGCGAGGCAACAACGCCCTGGACGTTTTGTCACACCCAGCCGGCATCGACGATGAATTCTTGGGAGGAGCACATCGCGCCGTCATCGGAGGCAAGGAACAGCACCATGGCGGCGATGTCCTGTGGCATCAGCTTGCTCGGCAAGCACTGGCTTTTCTTGATTTCCACTTCCGCCGCGTCGTCGACCCACAGGTCGATCTGGCGCTGTGTCATGACCCAGCCCGGTGTGACGGTATTGACGCGGATATTGTGGGCGCCATAATCGCGCGCCAGGCCCCGCGTGAGGCCCACGACAGCCGCCTTGGTGGTGGCATACACAGGGTAGCCGCCCGACTTCATGTGCCAGGAAATCGAGCTGACGTTGATGATGGAACCGCCGCCCTTGCGCTTCATGCCCTCGAAGACGGCCTGGCACGTGAAGAACATGGGACGTTGATTGATCGCAATGCGCTCGTTCCAGTATTCCAAGGTGACGTCCTGCGCCTGGTGGCGCTGGTCGTTGGCGGCATTGTTGACGAGGATATCGAAGTCGCCCAGCTTGTCGGCCAGTTCGGCCATGACGGCCTGCAAGGATGGAATATCCGTGATGTCGCAATGACGGAAAATGGGTGCCGTCAGGCCCGCTTCGGCCAGGCGGCGGCACAGGGCCTCGCTCGCTTCCACGGCGATATCGACAAACGCCACCAGCGCGCCCTGGGCGGCAAACTCCGCCACCAGGGATTCGCCGATGCCGCTGCCGCCACCCGTGATAAACACGCGCTTGCCCTGCAAGCTGCCATATTTCGCCAATTGCTTCATCTTGTCTCCGCCTGTGTATTTTTATTTTTTGTGATTAAAGTTTACCCAGCACGCCATCGTGACGGCGCCAGATGCCCAGCGGATTATCGTCGCGCAGCGACTCCGGCAGCAAGTCTTGCGGCAGGTTCTGGTACGAAACGGGACGCAGGAAGCGGTTGATGGCCGCAGTGCCCACGGACGTGCTGCGGCCATCCGACGTGGCCGGGAACGGGCCGCCGTGCACCATGGCCGTCGACACTTCCACGCCCGTCGGGAAACCGTTGGCCAGGATGCGGCCCACGCGGCGCTCCAGCACGGGCAGCAGGCGGCGCGCATCGTCCACGTCGCCGGCATCCATTTGCAGGGTGGCCGTCAGCTGGCCTTCCAGGCTTTCCGTGATCGCCAGCAATTGCTCGATGTCGCGGCAAGCGACCAGCAGGGAAGCGGGACCGAAGACTTCGTCGCGCAGATCGTGCTTGGCCAGGAACGCTTCGCCCGACGTGACGAACAGGGCGGCGGCGCCCTTGCCTTCGTCGCCCGTGTTTTGCACCAGCGGCGTCACGTCGGCATGCTGCGCCAGGGCGGCGACGCCCTTGGCATAGCTGCTGGCGATGCCAGCCGTCAACATGGTGGCGGCAGGCGCCGGCGCCAGCGCTTCGGCGGCAGCGGCGGCAAACGCCGTAAAGTCAGGGCCTTCCAAGCCCAGCACGAGGCCCGGATTGGTACAGAACTGGCCCACGCCCATGGTCAGCGAGGCGGCAAAGCCGCTGGCGATCGCCGCACCACGGGCGGCCAGCGCCTGTGGCAGCACGAAGACGGGATTGATGCTGCTCATTTCTGCATACACAGGGATCGGCTGCGGACGTTCCGCCGCCACCTTCATCAGGGCGATGCCGCCCGAGCGCGAACCCGTAAAGCCGACAGCCTGGATGGCGGGATGGGCCACCAGGGTCTGGCCGATGCCATTGCCCGTGCCCGTCAGCAAGGCGAACACGCCAGCCGGCAGCTTGGCAATCTCGATCGCCTTGACGATGGCGCGCGCCACCAGCTCCGACGTGCCCGGATGGGCCGAGTGGGCTTTCAGGACGACTGGGCAGCCGGCAGCCAGGGCCGAGGCCGTATCGCCGCCGGCCACCGAGAAGGCCAGCGGGAAGTTACTGGCCGCAAACACAGCGACGGGGCCCAGGCCGATCATGCGCAAACGCAAGTCAGGACGCGGTGGCACACGCTCAGGCAAGGCCGAATCGATGCGCGCATCGGTCCAGGAACCCTCGCGCAGCAAGCCGGCGAACAATTTCAATTGCCCCACCGTGCGGCCTCGTTCGCCTTCCAGGCGCGCGCGCGGCAAGCCGCTTTCCGTCATGGCGCGCACGATCAGGTCGTCGCCCAGCTCAAGGATTTGCGCGGCGATGGTGTCCAGAAAATCGGCGCGTTCCGCGTCGCTGGTGGCGCGGAACGGGTCGAAGGCCGTTTGGGCCAGGCGGCACGCCGCGTCGATTTGCGCGGCGTCGACCATGTGGAAAGCGGGCGCGATGTGGGTGCGCGCGGCCGGGTCCCACGCTTCGAAGGAGCCGCCATTGCCCTTGACGGCGACGCCGCCGATCAATGCATCACCGGTGATATTGAAACTCATAATGTGCTCACTTTCGCAAATTCGGTTGGGAAGACGTCGAGGCGGTTGCGCAAGGCAGGGCCAAACGCGGGCGCTTCGATTTCAAAAGTTTCGCCCGGCGCCACGCTCACACCATCGGCAAAGCTTAACGTTGCCGTGCCAAAGAAGTGCACGTGCACATCGCCAGGGCGCTTGAACAGCGGATACTTGAAGTGATGGTGTTCCAGGTTGGCAATCGTATGCGACATATTCTCTTCGCCGCTGACGAACGCTTTTTCCCAGCGCACATTGCCAGCCGCGTCCAGCACGCGCGAGGCGCCGGCGATATGCGCGGGCAATTCGCCCACCAGCAGGGCCGGGCCCACGCTGCAGGCGCGCAACTTCGAGTGGGCCAGGTACAGATAGTTCTGGCGCTCCGTGATGTGGTCCGAGAATTCATTGCCGATGGCGTAGCCGACCCGGTAGGGCTGGCCGTCGTCGCCGATCACGTACAGGCCGGCGATTTCCGGCTCTTCGCCGCCATCGAGGGCAAAGTCCGGCATGCGCAGCGGCTGGCCGCCGGCGCGCACGATGGAGCCGTCGCCTTTATAGAACCATTCAGGCTGGGCGCCGGCCGTGCCGTCAGCCGGCTTGCCGCCTTCCACGCCCAGGCGGAACATTTTCATCGAGTCGCTCAGGGACTCCGCATCGCCGCCGATCTTCTTGTGCATGGCGTCGCGCGCACCGGCGCTGCCCAGGTGGGTCAGGCCCGTGCCCGTCACGTAGCAGTGCGCTTCATCGGCATGATCGAGCGGTGGCAGCACGCGGCCGGCAGCGGCCACGTCCGCATAGGAATGCGTGGTATTGCCGACCGTGGCGTTGACCAGGTCCGCCAGGCTCACCTTTTTGCGGATGGCGTCTTGCGCCAGCGCATACGTCGTGTTGTAGCCTTCGATGACGCGGATGGCGTCGTCTTGCAGCAGGCCGACGAGGCGCCCGCCGTGTTCATTCGTAAATTGCAGCAACAGCATGGGATTCTCCGCTTAGTGTGAGTGGCGCGGCACGGCGGAACCGCGATTGCCGACCAGGAAGTCGAAATCGCAGCCTTCATCGGCCTGCAACACGTGTTCGATGTACAGCTGCTGGTAGCCGCTCTTCGGCCCGGGTGCGCTGCCCAGTTCGCGGGCCGCCAGGCGCTCGGCGATTTCCGCGTCGCTGATGTCGATGTTCAGGCTGCCGTTGTGGCAGTCCAGGGCGATCATGTCGCCGTCGCGCACGATGCCCAGCGGGCCGCCCGCCATCGCTTCCGGCGCCACGTGCAAGACGACGGTGCCGTAGGCCGTGCCGCTCATGCGTGCATCCGAGATGCGCACCATGTCGGTAATGCCTTGCGCCAGCAGTTTCGGCGGCAAGCCCATGTTGCCCACTTCGGCCATGCCAGGATAACCTTTCGGGCCGCAGTTCTTCATGACCAGCACGGAGTTCGCGTCCACATCGAGATCCGGATCAACGATGCGCGCCTTGTAATGTTCAAAGTCCTCAAACACGACGGCCTTGCCACGGTGCTGCATCAGATGCGGCGAGGCGGCCGACGGTTTCAGCACGGCGCCGCGTGGCGCCAGGTTGCCGCGCAACACGCAAATGCCGCCATCGGCCAGCAAGGGATTGTCCAAGGTGCGCACCACTTCATCGTTGTAGATCGGCGCTTCGACGCAGTTGTCCCACAGCGACTTGCCGTTGACGGTCAGCGCGTTCTTGTGCGGCAGCAAATCGCCCTCGCCCAGGCGGCGTATCACGGCCGGCAAGCCGCCCGCATAGTAAAACTCTTCCATCAGGAAACGGCCCGACGGCAGCAAGTCGACGATGGTCGGCGTGCCGCGGCCTACCTTGGTCCAGTCTTCCAGCGCCAAAGGCACGCCGATGCGCCCGGCAATGGCTTTCAGGTGGATCACGGCATTGGTCGAACCGCCGATGGCGGCGTTGACCTTGATGGCGTTTTCAAACGCTTCGCGCGTCAGCACTTTCGACAGGCGCAGGTCTTCGTGCACCATTTCGACGATGCGGATGCCCGACATGTGGGCCAGCACGTAGCGGCGCGAATCGACGGCGGGGATGGCGGCATTGTGCGGCAGGGACGTGCCCAGCGCTTCCGCCATGCTGGCCATCGTCGAGGCCGTGCCCATGGTGTTGCAGGTACCGGCCGAGCGCGACATGCCCGATTCGGCCGACATGAACTGGTGCAGGGTGATCGATCCGGCCTTCATCTGTTCGTGCAACTGCCACACGGCCGTGCCGGAACCGATGTCCTTGCCATTGAGCTTGCCGTTCAGCATGGGGCCGCCGCTGACGACGATGGTGGGGATGTCGACGCTGGCCGCACCCATCAGCAGCGCCGGCGTCGTCTTGTCGCAGCCGACCAGCAGCACGACGGCGTCCATCGGGTTGCCGCGAATCGATTCTTCCACGTCCATCGACGCCAGGTTGCGCGTCAGCATGGCCGTCGGGCGCAAATTCGATTCGCCATTCGAAAACACGGGGAATTCCACCGGGAAACCGCCCGCTTCCAGGATGCCGCGCTTGACGTGCTCGGCCAACTGGCGGAAATGCGCGTTGCAAGGGGTCAGCTCGGACCAGGTATTGCAGATGCCGATGATGGGCTTGCCGTGAAACTCGTGGTCAGGTATGCCCTGGTTTTTCATCCAGCTGCGGTACATGAAGCCGTTCTTGTCCTGCGAGCCGAACCACTCGGCCGAGCGCAGGGCTACCTTCTTTTTTGTCTCAGACATGCCATTCTCCTGGTTGTGCCATGCCGGATCTAATGTCGTCGGCCCGGGCAGCGATGTTGGAATACTAAAGAATCCTGCCATGCCTTTCCAATCAATTTTTAATGCGTTCCGATATCGAAAACGATATCCATAAGCACCAATGAAAACGCCCTGCGCGCGCGTGGCGGCAGGGCGTGGGCTGTTTTAGCGGCGGTGCTTACTCGGCGGAAAAGCGGTACACGGTTTCCGTTTGATACACCTGACCCGGGCGCAAAATGGTGCTGGGGAAGTGCGATTGGTTCGGCGAATCCGGGAAATGCTGGGTTTCCAGGCATAGCGCGCCGCGATAGCAGATGGCGCCTTGCTTGCCCTGCTGGCTGCCGTCGAGGAAATTGCCTGAATAAAACTGGATACCGGGCTCCTGCGTGTACACCTGCATCACCCTGCCCGATTGCGGCTCGCGCACGGTGGCGGCCAGGTTCAGCCCATGATCTGCCTGTTTATTGAGCACAAAGTTATGGTCGTAGCCGCGGCCGATGCGCAGCTGCTCATGCGGCAGAGCTATGCTGCTGCCGATGACGGTGCTCTGGCGCAAGTCGAACGGCGTGCCGGCCACGTCCGCCAGTTCGCCCGTGGGGATAGCCCCCGCGTCCACAGGCAGGTAGCGGTCCGCGTTGATGGACAACTCGTGGCCGAGGATATCGCCCTGCCCCGCCAGATTAAAGTAGCTGTGGTTGGTCAGGTTGATCGGGGTGGCCTGGTCCGTCACGGCGTGGTAGCGCAGGTGCAGCGCATTGTCGTTGTCCAGTTCGTACACGACGGTGACGTCCAGCTTGCCCGGATAACCGTCTTCGCCGTGCGGACTGCTGCGCGTGAACGTGATGCCCACGGCATCGTCCCTGGTGAACGGCGCGGCTTGCCACATAACCTGGTGAAAGCCCTGATTTCCGCCATGCAAGTGATTCGGCGGGTTATTCACGGCCAGCTGGTAATCCTTGCCGTCCAGACTGAAACGTCCCTCGGCGATGCGGTTGCCGAAACGGCCGATGACGGCGCCCAGGAAGGCGCTGTTGTGCAGATACGGCTCGATGCGATCAAAACCCAGCACCACATCGGCAAAGCTGCCGTCGCGGTCCGGCACGTGGATTTCGCTGATGATGGCGCCAAAGTCGAGCACCTTGACTTGCATGCCCTGGCGGTTGGTCAGGGTAAATACGCTCACGTGCTGGCCGTCGGGCAGGATGCCGAACGGCAATTGCGTCACTGAAACAGAATCAACTGGGGTCATGGCGTCAGTCCAGGTTTTACAGGGTCGATGAACGGCCAAACACAGGCATGCCTTGCGCATCCCAGCGCAACGGTTTGACAAAGGTATGGCGGTCCGGGTTCCACAGCGGGTCGCCAACGATTTCCGTATAGGTGCGGGCATGGTACACCAGCAACACACCTTCGCCATCGGCGGCCGTCGTGAAGCTGTTGTGGCCGGGGCCGTAGATGCCGTGCTCGTAACAGGTGGCAAACACGGGCTCGGGCGACTTGGTCCACGAGAACGGATCGAGCAGGTCGGACGTGTCATCGGCCCACAGCAAGCCCATCGCATAGTTTTCATCCGTGGCACTGGCGGAATAGCTGATGAAGATCTTGCCGTTACGCTTCAGCACGGACGGCCCTTCGTTGACCCAGAAGCCGCGGATTTCCCAGTCGAATTCCGGCTTGCTCAGCATCACGGGCGGACCGGCCAGCTGCCACGGCGTGGCCATCGGCGCGATGTACAGGTTCGAATTGCCCTCGATGGCCACATCTTTCTGCGCCCACAGGTAGTACAGCACGCCGTCGTGCTCGAACGTGGTGGCGTCCAGGCAGAAGGTGTCGATGCCCGTGTCGATCTGACCCATGAATTCCCACTCGCCTTCGAGCGGGTTCGCATTCGTATTGCGGATCGCATACATGCGGTGCTGGAACAGTTTATGTTTGATCTCGCGGCTCGGCGCGGCGGCGAAATACACATACCAGGCGCCCTGGTTGAAGTGCAGCTCGGGCGCCCACACCAGCTCGCTGTACGGCCCCGTTTCCGGCTTGTGCCACACGGCGACCGTTTGCGCGTCGGCCAGGCCGGCGATGCTGTCGGCACGGCGCAGTTCGATGCGGTCGTACTGGGGTACGGAGGCCGTAAAGTAATAGTAGCCGTCGCTGTGGCGGTAGATATGCGGGTCGGCGCGCTGTTCGATCAGCGGTTTCAAGACGTCTGCCATGTTGCTTGCTCCATTCAATTATTCTTACGCGGCCACGTAGCCGCGCTTGTGCATTTCCACTTTCACACCCGTGTAATAACTGTCGCTGATGCGGTACTTGAACATCAGCAAGCCCATCAGCAAATGGAAAAAGCCGGGGATGATCGACAGCATCAGGGCGATGCCGTTCAGGGCGAATTGCGTTTGCTCATGGTTGGGCTGGTAATCGAAATACGCGAGCAGCACGCCGACCAGGCCGCCCGCCACCGCCATGCCCGCCTTCTGGCAGACGGAAATGCCGCCAAAGGCAAAGCCGGAGACGCGCTTGCCCGTTTTCACTTGACCGTAATCGATGGTTTCCGCGATGGCCGACCAGAACACGGGCGCGTGCAAGTCTACGACAAAGGACAGCAGGAAATACAGGGCAAAGGCCAGCACGGTGTCGCTCGGCTTCACAAAGAAATAGATCGCCAGGCTGATCAGGGCGACGCCGATCTGCGTGTAGCGGAACAGTTTTACCTTGCAATAAAACTTGGTGATCCAGGTCGAGGCGATCATGGCCAGGATGGCGGCCACCACACCCGTCGTGAGGAAGGCGGCCACGGTTTCCGTGCTACCGCCCAGATAGTATTTCGCGTAATAAATGGCGACCGAGCCGCGCACCACGTAACCGATGGTGCCCGTGACGCACACGCCGCACAGCACCAGCCACTGGTCGTTCTGCAGCAGCACTTTCAACTGCGCCAGCAGCGATTGCTTTTCCACCACGTGCACGACGCGCTCGGTGGTGGAGAAATAACAGAACAGGAACAGGGCCACGCCCATGACGGCCATCACGGCCATGGCCGCCTGGTAGCCGACGGCCGGGTTGCCGCCGCCCCAGCGCTGCGACAGGATCGGCACGACGATGGTCACCATGAAGGCGCCGATCTTGGCGAAGAACAGGCGGTAGCCGTTGGCCGACAGGCGGTCCTGCGGGTCGCTCGTCAGGCCGCTGATCAGCGAAATGTAGGGAATGCCCACGCCGGCCGTCATGATGGTCATCAGGATATACGTCGAGTATGCCCAGATCAGCTTGGCGTCATATTGCCACTCGGGCGTGCTGAAGACAAAGAAGACGCTGACGCCATACGGCACGGCCAGCCACAGCAGGTATGGACGGTAGCGGCCCGAGGCAAAGCTGTAGCGGTCGGTGATCTGGCCCATGACCAGGTCGGCAATGGCGCCGATGACTTTCACGGCCACGAACAGCAGGGCCAGGTCGGTGGTTTTCAAGCCATAGATATCGGTATAGAAAAAGGTGATGATCAACATCATCGACGAGATGACGACATTGAGCGCCATGTCGCCGGCGCCGAAGCCGACCTTTTCAACGGTAGATAATTTTTGCGTCTCCATGCTTTCCGTCCATTCTTTTTATGATGAATCGTGTCTGACTGCCCAACTGACAGGGGCGTTGCCGGCCGAAACCATGGCAACGCCCTTGGATACTGCTACTCACTCATGTAAAACGTTCATGGCAAGGCGCGTTGCCGAAGACAGTACGAGTAGTACGGCGAGGCAATGCAACGCAGCCATGGACGTTTTACATTTTCCAGCGCAGCGATAACCCTACCGTGCGGTCATAGCGGCGCGTATCGCGCGGATACACGCCCGCAGTGTTCCAGTAATCCTTGAACTTGGTATCGAGCAAGTTATTCCCATCGAGGGTCACGGTGAACTGGTCGTTGATCTTGTACGACAGCGAACCGTCGAGCTGGGCCGTCGGCGCCACTTTCAAGTCCAGGCCGGGGCCGCCCTGGTTGTAGCTGTCGATGAATTTCGAGCGCCAGTTGTAGGCCAGGCGGCCCGACCACGCGTCCTTTTCATACAGCAGCACCAGGTTGTACGCATAGCGCGACACGCCCGTAATGGCGTGGCTGCCCGTCTCGTCGTCGGTGGTGCCGCTCATGTAGGTGCCGTTCGCTTGCAAGCCCAGGCCGCTCAACAGGCCAGGCAAGCCGTCATAAAACTGCTGGTAGCCGATTTCCAGGCCCTGCAGCTTGCCGGCGGCCGTGTTGTACGGGCGGTCCACGTCATAGGTCTTGCCGGCGATGGTTTCGCTGGAAATGCGTTGCTGGATATAGCCGTCGAACTTGTGGTGGAAGACGGTGGCCGTGACGGAACCAGCTGGCGCGAAATACCATTCCAGTGCCGCGTCAACATTGTCGCCCGTCACCGGTTTCAAGTTCGGATTGCCGCCCGCGCCCGTGGCCTTCACCGTTTCCGTCGAATTGACGAGGGCCACGCCCGGGTTCAGCTGGGAAAAGCCGGGGCGGCTGATGGTGCGGCCCGCAGCGAAGCGGCCGACCAGATCCGAGCGCAGCTTGATTTTCAGGGCCACGCTCGGCAGCACGTCGGTGCTGGCCGTGTCGCTGATGACAGGCGTGTAGACGCCATCTTGCGAACTGTTGCCTTGCAGGCTTTGCTCGGTGCGCACGACGCGCACGCCCACAGTGCCGTCGACGGGATATGCTGCCAGCTTGAAGGCGATTTTCGCCTTGGTATAGATGGAATACGTCTTTTCCGTATCCTTGAAGAACGAGCCCGGGTCCATAGCGCGCGCCGCGCTGCTGCCGGTGACGGCTTCGCGGATGGTGCCCGTGTTATTGAGCAGGAAGCTGGCGCACGGCGTGTACCACTGCTTCAAGCCATAGTCGGGGCCGCCGCTGGACATCGGTTCCGACAAGCAATTAAGGCCAGGAATCGACGTCACGCTCTGGCGGCCGAACGGAAACGCGGCGCCGGACACGTCCGGTGCTTCCGCATTGCCCTCGAAACTCTTGATCGATTCGGCTTCGCGCTTCACGCCGCGCAGGCCGACGCTGATTTCCTTGAAGATGCCAGCGGCGCTCGGCGTGTACGCCAGGTCGGCGCGCACATCGTTCGAGCTGCCCTGGTCACGGCCGTAGCGGTCGAAGAAACCCTTCAGATAGTAATTCGATGGATCTTGCAAATCGCTGCCCGTGTAGTCGACGTGCAAGGTGCCGTTCTGGTTGGTGTTGACGCGGGCATTCGGCACGACGGTAATGGCGTCGAGAATCGGATTGCGCCAGGCATACGTGCTCTTGGTGCTGGCCACTTCCGACGTGAAACGCCATTCCGGATTGATATCCCACAAGCCGCCCACGGCAAATTGATGCGTCTTCGTCTGGTTCTTGTTCGCCTGCGTCGACATGATGGTGTTGACGTTGGTGGAAGTGAGGGTTTGCAGCTGGTCGGTGCCGGGAATTTTTGTTGCCGACACGGGCGTGCCCCACCATGGCAAGCCGACAAAGTAATCGGACTCGGCATCGAGGAGGAAGCGCGTGGCCATGCCTTCCGCGTACAGCTCGACGTCGGCGTTCGGGCGCCATTGCAGCACAGCATTGGCGGTGGTGCGGCGGCGGTCGCCCTTGATCGGCAGCAAGCCCACCTGGTCCGGCCCCGTCAAACCCGGCGACAGGAAACTTTTATCCACGGGCGCCGTATTGAACGCGCGTTCCTCGTGATAACGGTGCTGCTGCTGCGACAAGCCCAGCAGCGCGCCCACTTCGCCAATACTCGTCTTCCAGCGATTCGACAGCATGCCGCTGATGTTCGGGTCCGTGGCCTTGGATTTGTCGCTGTAGACGGCGCGCGTATTCACGCTGGCAGTGAAATCCTTGAAATCAAACGGACGGTTGGTGCGCACGTCGATGATGCCGGCCACGCCGCCTTCGACCTGGTCCGCGCCCTGCGATTTATACACGTCAACGCGCTGCAGCATGGTGGCGGGAATGTCGGCCAGGTTGACGTAGCGGCCCGTGGTGGTGAACAGTTCGCGGCCGTTAAGCAAGGTCGTGACATCGCGCAAGCCGCGGATCATGACGGCGCTTGCTTCGCCCGAATCGCGGCGGATCTGGATGCCGGAAATGCGCGCCAGGGTCTCGGCCACGTTGTTGTCGGGGAATTTGCCGATGTCGTCGGCGACGATGGAATCGATGACCTGGTCCGAGCGCATCTTGATCTGCTGGGAATTCTGGGCCGAGCGGCGCACGCCGCTGACGGTCACAACCGACACTTCCGCCGCCGGCTCGACACTGGCATCAACCGCCACCGCATCCTGCGCCCAGACCGAAGCCGTGCTCAGCAAGCCAATACCGGCCAGTGCCGCAACGGCTGCCTTCAAGATGAGTGGACGAGGGGAAGTGGCCGCGAGCGGGCCGGTGGCGTTGCGCATCATGAATCTCCAGATATTGTTTGATATTTTTATGTCGCTTGCATGTCGTTCGCATGCTCGGCGTTTATCTTAGGGGCTGGGCGATAATCTCTCCAATCAATTTTTCCACTGTTTCGATATCAATTTTGATATCGGCGGCTGGAGGGCTTTGGCGGCAACGGCAGGGGCGTCAGCGGCAGTTTCGGAAGGAAGATGCTGAAAAAAGCGGCAGTACTGGCTAGCGGCCGCGCAATGCCACCGACGCAGGCTGATGTGCTCAAGTCACGATGGGCAATACCGCAGGCAGCCGCATGGCAATGCTGGCTGGAAAAAACGGGAAAGCGTGATCTGTCTGGTGCGGCTGGCGGGGATCGAACCCACGACCCTTGGCTTCGGAGGCCAATACTCTATCCACTGAGCTACAGCCGCGTAGGGGGAATTTCTGAAGTGATGCGAAGGATACCGTTTTTCTTTACCTACGTCTACGGAAACTGTCGTATCGCTGGCAATTGCATGTCACTGCTCAATTTTTGTGCCTATAATTGTGGGTTTCATAAAGGTTTACATCCAAGCATGTAAAAATGCTACCTTACACGGCCATCAGTTTCAAATCTGGACTAAGGACATCATGAGCGACGCACATAACGAACAACAATCAGCGATCAAAACGCCTAAACAATTGCTTGCCGCCGTAGCTGGCTTCTTCCTCATCACCGTCATCGGCATCATCCTGCTGGTGCAGTTCGTCACGGCGCAAAAACTGACGGGCGCCGGTACGGATAGCCAGTCTCCGGAAGCCATTGCCGAGCGTTTGAGCCCAGTTGCCAACGCTGGCTTTACCTTCAAGGATGCCAGCGGTCCGAAAGTGCTGCAAAGCGGCGAAGCCGTCTATACGGCGACCTGCGTGGCTTGCCATGGCGCCGGCGTGGCCGGTGCACCGAAATTTGGCGACGCGGGCAGCTGGTCGGCCCGCCTGGCCCAAGGCTACGATACGGTCCTGAAACACGCCATCGAAGGCTTGCGCGCGATGCCGGCCAAGGGCGGCAATCCCGACCTCGACGATGTGGAAGTGGCGCGCGCCGTCGTCTACATCGCCAACGCGTCGGGCGGCAAGTTCAAGGAACCGGAAGTCCCGGCACCAGCCGCGGCCGCTGATGGCGCTGCTCCTGCAGCCGAACCTGCCAAATAATTCAGCCAGCGCGCTGAACCAGGAACCGCCCGGATGGGCGGTTTTTTTTCGCCTGCGCATAAGCAAGCGATTTTTCGGATTACGCGTGCCCCTAATCCGACCTACGCGACGTTCGCGACGGATGTGAAAAAGCCGCCCGGCTTGATAGCGGGGCGGCTCGATGCTAGCGCGTTAGCACTGCTGTTACCACATGATGACGCGGTCTTTCGGTGGCAGATACATCTTGTCGCCCGGTTTCACGTCGAAGGCTTGATAGAAGCCGGGCTGGTTGCGCATGGTGCCGTTGGCGCGGAACTGGCCTGGCGAGTGCGGGTCCGTTTTCAGCAAGACCAGTTGCTGCGCTTCCCGCATCTTCATGCGCCATACCTGGGCAAAGCCCGCATAGAAACGCTGCTCACCCGTGAAACCGTCGATGACGGGGGCTTTCTTGCCGTTCAGCGACAATTTGTATGCTTTATAGGCGATCGCCACGCCGGAATTGTCGGCGATATTCTCGCCCAGGGTCAGTTCGCCATTGACGAAGTGGTCCTTGACGGGGCTGAAGCCGTTGTACTGCGCCACCAATTGCTTGGTTTTCTTGGCGAAGTTTTTATGGTCGGCCTTGGTCCACCAGTCGCGCAGATTGCCGTCGCCGTCGTACTGGGCGCCCTGGTCGTCGAAGCCGTGGCTGATTTCATGGCCGATCACGCCGCCGATGGCGCCATAGTTGACGGCATCGTCCGCGTTGGCGTCGAAGAACGGCGCTTGCAGGATGGCGGCAGGAAAGACGATTTCGTTCAGTTCCGGGTTGTAATAGGCGTTCACGGTCTGCGGCGTCATGCCCCACTCGTCGCGGTCGATAGGCTGGCCCAGCTTGTTCAATTCGCGGTTGTAGTTGAGCAGGTGCGAACGCTGGATGTTGCCGATCAAGTCGTCGGGCGCCACCGTCAGGCCCGAGTAATCGCGCCATTTGTTCGGATAGCCGATCTTGGTGGTGAACTTGGCCAGCTTGATTTGCGCCTGTTTCTTGGTGACGGGGCTCATCCAGTCGAGCTTGTCAATGCTTTGCTTGTAGGCCGTCATCAGGTTTTTCACCAGCGCTTCCATGCGCACCTTGCGCTCGGCCGGGAAATACTGCTCCACGTACAGCTGGCCCACGGCTTCGCCCAGCGCGCCTTCGACGGCGCCCACGCCGCGTTTCCAGCGCGGACGCATTTCCGTCACGCCCGTCAGGGTAGTGCCATAGAAGGCGAAGTTTTCATCGACATACGCTTTCGGCAGATAGCCGGCGTTCGCGTGCAGCAAATGCCACTGGAAGTATGCTTTCCACGTTTCCAGCGGCGTCTTGTTGGCGATCTCGGCAAAACCTTTCAGGTAGCTGGGCTGGCTGACGATCACATAATTGACCTTGCCGGCGATGCCCGTGTCCTTCAGGTAGCGGGCCCAGTCGTAGCCTGGCGCCACGCTGGCCAGTTTCGCCAGTTCCACCTTGTTGTAGGTCTTGACGGGGTCGCGGTTCTGCACATTGCTCCATTGCGCCTTGGCCAGTTCCGTTTCCAGCGCCAGGATAGCCTTGGCATTGGCTGCCGCGTTCGTGTCGCCGGCCAAGCTGAGCATTTTTTCCACGTGGGCCAGGTATTTGGCGCGCGTATCGGCCTTGCCTGCTTCCAGGTAGTAATCGCGGTCAGGCAAGCCCAGGCCGCTTTGCACGATGTCGGCCACGTATTTGGTGGAATCCTTGGCGTCCTGGTGGATGCCGAAGTCGTACGGCGACGTCACGCCCAGCTTGCTGAAGTGCGCGATCACGGCCGGCAATTCCGCCTTGTCCTGCAGCGCGGCGATCTTCGCCAGCTCCGCGTTCAATGGCGTCAGGCCCAGGCTTTCCAGCTTGGCTTCATCCATGAAGCTGTTATAAAAATCACCGATTTTCTGGGCATTCGAACCGGCCGCGCGAGCCTTGTCAGCGGCCGCGCCTTCGACGATGCCGCGCAGCTGCGTTTGGGTATCGTCGGCCAGCTTGGCAAAGCTGCCCCAGCTCGACTTGTCGGCAGGAATCACGGTTTCCGCCAGCCATTTGCCATTCAGGTGCTGGAACAGGTCGTCCTGCGCGCGCACGCCAGGGTCGACGTATTCGACGGCGATGCCGGACGTCAGCGCCGCGGCAGCGACGGCCGTGGCGGGAGCGGCGGCGGCTTTCTTGGCAGTATCAGCGGCGCCAGCCATGCCGGACACGCCGGCCAGCAAACTCAAGGTCAATGCACTTAACAAATAACGATTCACGGTTGTCCTCTATATTGTATTGTGTGGAATATAAGGGTCAGAAGGCCCAGGGCTTCTGGCCCGGTTTTTGACTGTAGCATACCGGCTGAAATGACAGAAAGAACTTTGGCCAGAATGCAAAAAAGACCACGCAAGTGGTCTTTTTTGTTGTGACAAGATAACGTTTACATGACGTAGGTCGGCTTAGCCCAGAGGGCGTAAGCCGACAACATTGTGAGTCCCATCGGTGTGTCGGATGACGTTTACCAGATGATCACGCGGTTTTCCGGCGCAACATACATCTTGTCGCCCGGTTTCACGCCAAACGCTTCATAGAAGCCAGGCTGGTTGACCATGGTGCCATTGGCGCGGTACTGGCCCGGCGAATGGGGATCGGTCTTGATCTGCACGATCTGCTGCGCTTCGCGCATCTTGCTGCGCCACACCTGGCCAAAGCCCATGTAGAAACGCTGGTCGCCCGTCAGACCGTCCAGCACGGGCGCCGGCTTGCCGCCCAGCGAGATTTTATAGGCTTTATAGGCGATCGCCACGCCCGAGTTGTCGGCGATGTTTTCGCCCAGGGTCAGGGCGCCGTTGACGTGGTAGCCAGGCAATGGGCTGTAGCCATCGTATTGCTTGGTCAACGCGTCGGCCTTGGCCGCAAAATTCTTGCGGTCGGCCGGGGTCCACCAGTCGCGCAGGTTGCCGTCGCCATCGGACTGGCTGCCCTTGTCGTCGAAGCCGTGGCTGATTTCATGGCCGATGACGGCGCCGATGGCGCCATAGTTGACGGCGTCGTCCGCATTGGCGTCAAAGAACGGCGGCTGCAGGATGGAAGCGGGGAAGACGATTTCATTCATCGTCGAGCTGTAATAGGCGTTTACCGTTTGCGGCGTCATGCCCCACTCTTCGCGGTCGATCGGTTTGCCCAGCTTGGCCACCTGGCGCGCGGAACCGAAATTGGCGGCGCGCATCATGTTGCCCACCAGGTCGCCCTGGACGATTTGCAGCTTCGTGTAATCGCGCCATTTGTTCGGATACGCGATCTTCGGCGTGAACTTGGCCAGCTTGGCTTGCGCTTCCTTCTTGGTCTCCGGGCTCATCCAGTCCAGGGTGTCGATGCTGTCCTTGTAGGCGGCCAGCACGTTTTTCACCAGTTCCTCCATGTGCGCCTTGCGCTCCGCCGGGAAGTATTGCGCCACATACAGCTTGCCGACGGCTTCGCCCAGCACGCCTTCAACGGCGCCCACGCCACGCTTCCAGCGCGGCTGGTTTTCCTTCACGCCGCTGAGTACCGTGCCGTAGAAGGCAAAGCTCTCGTCAACGAAGTTTTTCGACAGATAGCTGGCATAGCTGCGCAGCAATTGCCATTCGAAATAGGCTTTCACGGTGTCCAGGTCGGCGGACGCGAGCACCTTGTTGTAGCCGGCCAGGTAGCTCGGCTGGTTGACGATGACGTAAACGACCTTGTTGGCGATACCGAGGGCGGCCAAGCCGGACTTCAGGTCGTAGCCCGGGGTCAGGTCGTTCAGTTTATTGATGTCGGTCTTGTTGTAGCGTTTGACGGGGTCGCGGTTCTCGACCTTGGTCCATTGCACTTCGGCCAAGGCCGTTTCCAGCGCAACAACAGCCTTGGCGCGGGCGGCGGCGTTCTTGTCGCCGGCCATGGCCAGCATTTTTTCCACGTGCGCCTGGTATTTTTCTTTTACGCCAGCCTGCTTGGCTTCCAGGTAGTAATCGCGGTCGGGCATGCCCAGGCCGCTTTGGCTCACGTAAGCCGCATATTTCGTCGAGGCACGGGCATCCTGGCCCACGTAGACGGAGTAGGGAGTCGACACGCCCGTCTGGCTCAGGTGGGCGATCAGGGCCGGCACGCCCTTCTTGTCGCGCAGCGAGCGGATGCGGTTCAGTTCGCCGGCCAGCGGCTTCGTGCCCAGCGCATCGAGCTTGGCTTCATCCATGTAGCTGGCGTACAGGTCGGCGATTTTCTGTGCTTCGGAACCGGCTTTCTTGTTTTTATCCTGTTGCGTGGCTACGATGATGCCGCGCAATTGCGGCGTCGT
Organism: Janthinobacterium lividum; assembly: GCF_011601275.1. GTDB lineage: Bacteria > Pseudomonadota > Gammaproteobacteria > Burkholderiales > Burkholderiaceae_D > Janthinobacterium > Janthinobacterium lividum_E. Next base: position 312,199 of record NZ_JAAOLY010000001.1, read on the forward strand.
GTCGTCGCGCAGCTTGGCGAACGAACCCCAGCTCGACTTGTCGGCAGGGATCTCGGCCGTCGCCAGCCACTTGCCGTTCAAATGGGTGAAGAAATCGTCCTGCACGCGCACGGCGGGGTCGATGTACTGCACATCGATGCCGGAAACGACGCCAGCGGCGGCAGGTGCGGCGCTTGGGGCCACGGTCGGAGCGGCAGCGGCCGATACGGGTTCGGCGGCATGGGCAAACGCAGCCAACAGGGTCAGGGTCAGACTGCTTAAGAGATAGCGATTCACGAATTGTCCTTATGGGGCATGTCAAAAAGACCGGGCAGATAGCTGCGGGCGGATAGCCTGCCGCGCCAGGTACTGCAGGAATGTAGCACGTGAGCATGCCATTTGGCCATCCTTGGCCCCCGACTGCCTCCTTGCTTGCCCTTAGTTGCCCGGTATCGTCATGCCGGCGCCACTGCTGCCCATGCTCACGCCCGCGCCACCCATTCCCCCCTTGCCGCCCTTGCGCCCGCCGTGCTCGCCAGCGGGAGCGCCACGCGATTCGCTGCGGGGTACGGCGGCGTCCATCACGCGCGCCATCTGGCCGGCGAGGAACTGGGCCACCATCTGGCGCTGGTTCTCGTCCAGGGCGTCGTTGACGCTGAGCCACCATTCGCGCAACTGCTTTTCTTCGGCCAGGCTCTGTGTGCTTTCCGTGTCCAGGCCGGCGAGCAAGTCGCGCAGCTCCAGCCGGGGCGCCTGCAAGCCCTGCGTCACCGCCGCTTGCAGCCGTTCGCGGCGCATCTTGCGTTCGCGCAAGAGTTGGCGGGATTTCCCTTCCACCTGCTGCCACAAGATGCTTTGATTCGCATTGAGTTTCAGTTCCACCTTGAAATCGGGCGCCATCGGCAACAAGTCTTCCAGGCGCATCTCGGAAATCGGCACGGCCGAGGCGGTCAAGGCGGTTGTGCCCAGCAGCAAGGCGAGGCCGAGACGGCGCACGGCGGAGGGAAAGGTCAGCGAGGTCATGCGGGCTCCGGATAAAAAAAAGCCTGCGTCCGCAGACGCAGGCAAAACCACTTCGGGTCGAGAATGCGAGTCCACTATAGGGCCGCTGCACACGCTTTTTTTCGACTCTTACAAATGCTTACTCCCCTCAAGACTCCCTATACATCGCATACAAAACCGCAACATATGGCAAGCTGGCGGCCCCGTTTTCGCGCGTAGACTGGGCCCAGGCACGCTTTTTCCACGGCCGGCCCACGCCGGCAGAGATTCAGGTCTATACTTTCAACAAAGCGCCGCTCCACGGGGACTGGCGCTTGTGCAAGACACGCTAGCTGCAAAGGTGCAAAGATGGGCAAACTCAAAAATACCGGCTTGATCGGCCTGGGCGTGGTGGCCGGCGTCGCCGTGTCGCTGCAATTTTCCGCCATGGCGCAAAAAACCGTCGAACCGCCCCTGCCGCTGGAAGAATTGCGCCAGCTGGCCGACGTGTTTGGCCTGATCAAGTCCGATTACGTCGAGCCAGTGGAAGACAAGAAACTGCTGGAAGACGCCATTTCCGGCATGGTCGCTTCGCTTGACCCCCATTCCGCCTACCTGGACAAGAAAGCCTACGCCGAGCTGCGCGAAGGCTCCGAAGGCAAGTTCGTCGGCCTGGGCATTGAAATCGGCCTGAGCGAAGACGGCTACATCAAGATCGTCTCGCCCATCGAGGATTCGCCCGCCTACCGCGCCGGCATCAAGGCTGGCGACTTGATCACCCGCCTCGATGGCCAGCCCGTGAAAGGCGTCAGCCTCGACGACAACGTCAAGCGCATGCGCGGCGAACCTGGCACCAAGGTGTCGCTGACCATTGCCCGCAAGGATGAACCGCAGCCGCTGGCCTTTACCATCACGCGCGAGGAAATCCACCAAAAGAGCGTGAAGGCGAAGATGGTCGAGCCGGGCTACGCCTGGCTGCGCGTGTCGCAGTTCCAGGAGCCGACCGTCGACGACATGGCCGCACAGATCACGGCCCTATACAAGCAGGATCCGAACATCAAGGGCATGGTGCTCGACCTGCGCAACGATCCGGGCGGCGTGCTGCAAGGCGCCATCGGCGTCTCGGCCGCCTTCCTGCCGAAGGACGCGGCCATCGTCTCGACCAACGGCCAGCTGCCGGACTCGAAACAGGTGTTCTACGGCCGCGCCGAATACTATACTTTCCGCTCGGAAGGCGATGCGCTGGCGAAATTGCCCGCCGCCATCAAGAAAGTGCCGTTGGTGGTGCTCGTCAACACGGGGTCGGCCTCGGCCTCGGAAATCGTCGCCGGCGCCCTGCAGGATTACAAGCGCGCCACCATTATCGGCACGCAAACCTTCGGCAAGGGTTCCGTGCAAACCATCCGCCAGCTGACGGCCGACACGGCCGTCAAGCTGACGACGGCCCGCTACTACACGCCGAACGGCCGCTCGATCCAGGCCAAGGGCATCGTGCCCGACCTGCTGGTCGATGAAAATGCGGACGGCGACGGTTTGAACGGCTTGCGCATCCGCGAAGCGGACCTGACCAAGCATCTGAGCAACGACCGCGACCAGGAAAGCGCCAAAGCGGCCCCCGTCAACGACGAGATGGAAGAGCAATTGCGCATCATCGCCCTGGAAAAGACCCGCAAGCCGCTGGAATTTGGCAGCAAGGACGATTTCCAATTGCACCAGGCGCTGAACCACCTGAAGGGCTTGCCGGTGCAACTGGCCAAGGCCGAACCGGTGGTGGTGCAAGCCGACGTCAAGAAAGAACAGAAGAAGTAAGCAGCACAGCCAGGGGGGCACCATGCCCCCCGGTATTCCGTCCACGCGACAAAAATCAATCTTCCGCCACACATCGCCCTGCCCCGCAACACGAAACTCTCTACAGTCGAGCCTGTTTGTGTAAAATTTGCTTCACTTATCGGCGCCACGTCGATTGCCAAATTTGAAAGTTTAACCATGAAACAAGTCGTCATCAGCGGTACCGGACTGTACACGCCGCCATTTTCGATCTCCAACGAAGAACTGGTCACCTGCTTCAATGCCTACGCGGAAAAGTTTAATGCCGATAACGCCGACGCGATCACCGCGGGCACAGTGACGGCGCTGGACCTGTCGAGCGTGGCTTTTATTGAAAAGGCGTCCGGCATCAAGTCGCGCTTCGTGATGGAAAAGGAAGGCATCCTCGATCCGGCGCGCATGGTGTCGCGCATTGCCGAGCGCGGCGATGACGAACTGTCGCTGCAGGCGGAAATGGCCGTGGCCGCCGCGCGCGATGCGCTGGCACGCGCCGGGCGCACGCCAGCCGATATCGACATGGTGCTGGTGGCCTGCAGCAATATGCAGCGCGCCTACCCGGCCATGGCCGTGGAAGTGCAGGATGCGCTGGGCATCGATGGTTATGGCTTTGACATGAACGTGGCGTGTTCGTCCGCCACCTTCGGCATCCAGCAAGCCGTGGCCGCCGTGCAAAGCGGCCAGGCGCGCGCCGTGCTGGTCCTGAATCCCGAAATTACCAGCGGCCACCTGAACTGGCGCGACCGCGACAGCCATTTCATTTTCGGCGACGCCTGCACCGCCATCATTGTCGAAGCGAAGGACACGGCCGTGTCCCAGCACCAGTTCGAGATCATCGGCACGGAACTCAAAACGCGCTTTTCAAACGCCATTCGCAACAATTTCGGCTTCCTCAACCGTTTTGACGAGTCCGGCGTGGGCCAGGCCGATAAACTGTTCCGCCAGCAAGGCCGCAAGGTCTTCAAGGAAGTGTGCCCGATGGCCGCCGAGATGATCAAGGCAACCCTGGCCAAGGCCGGCGTGGAAGTGGCGCAAGTCTCCCGCTACTGGCTGCACCAGGCCAACCTGAACATGAACTTGCTGATCGCACGCCTGATCCTGGGCCGCGACGCGCAAGCCAATGAAGCGCCCGTGATCCTCGACACCTACGCCAACACCTCGTCGGCCGGTTCCATCATCGCCTTCCATAAATATCAGGATGACATGGCGGCGGGCAGCACCGGCGTCATCTGCTCGTTCGGCGCCGGTTATTCCATCGGCTGCGTGGTCGTGCGCAAGCTCTGAGCGCATGGGTGTAACATCGTTTGATTCCTTGAATTAGGCGATGTTCGGGGTGGATAGGCATGCGTTCGCGGCCACCTGGACGAAGATATAGCACAGGTTTTTTGCAATAAAGCCGCAGGAAATTTTCCGGCAGGGGCTTTGATGCGTTTATACTTAGCCGCTGAGCAACATCTCTTCCATCCGCACGTCGCCATAAGGAACCCACCACGCATGCCCCATGACATCAGCCTGATCACCACCATCGCCGCCGCCCTCGGGTTCGGCCTCATCTTCGGCTTCATCGCCGCGCGCCTGAAGCTGCCGGCACTGGTCGGCTACCTAGCCGCCGGCATCATCATCGGACCGGCCACGCCCGGTTTTGTGGCGGATGCGGAAATAGCGGGACAATTGGCGGAAATCGGGGTGATGCTGATGATGTTCGGTGTCGGCCTGCACTTTTCCATCGAAGATTTATGGGACGTGCGCAAGATCGCGCTGCCCGGCGCCATCCTGCAGATCGGCGTCGCCACGGCGATGGGCATGGGCCTGGCCCACTGGTGGGGCTGGACCCTCGGTGGCGGACTGATCTTCGGCCTGGCCCTGTCCGTGGCCAGTACCGTGGTGCTGCTGCGCGCGCTGGAAGAACGGGGCATCCTCGATTCCCTGAATGGCCGCATCGCCGTCGGCTGGCTGGTGGTGGAAGACCTCGTCACCGTGCTGGTCCTCGTGCTGCTGCCGGCGTTTGCCGGCGTGCTGGGCGGCAAGGTCGCGCCGGATGCCGAGGCCGTCAGCCTGTGGCAAACCCTGGCCATTACCTTGGGGCAAGTGGCCGGCTTCATCGTCTTCATGCTGGTCGTCGGCCGCAAGCTGTTCCCGTGGATCCTGTGGCAAGTGGCGCGCACCGGTTCGCGTGAACTGTTTACCCTGTGCGTGATCGCCGCCGCCGTCGGCATCGCCTATGCGTCCACCAAGCTGTTTGGCGTGTCGTTCGCGCTGGGCGCCTTCTTCGCCGGCATGGTGCTGCGCGAATCCGAACTCAGTCACCGCGCCGCGGAAGAATCCTTGCCTTTGCGCGACGCGTTCGCCGTGCTGTTTTTCGTTTCCGTCGGCATGCTGTTCGAGCCGAACATCCTCATCGAGAAGCCCCTGCAAGTGCTGGCCGTGTGCGCGATCATTATCTTCGGCAAGTCGATCGCCGCCTTCCTGCTCGTGATGGCGCTGCGCTATCCGCCGAAGACGGCCATCATCGTCTCGGCCAGCCTGGCGCAGATCGGCGAGTTTTCCTTCATCCTGGCCGCGCTGGGCCTCTCTCTGGGCCTGATGCCGCAGGAAGGGCAAAGCCTGATCCTGGCCGGCGCCATCCTGTCGATCGCCCTCAACCCGCTCGTCTTCAGCATGGCCAAGCCGCTGCTGCGCGTGATGAGCAACAGCGATTTCGCGCGCAAGTTCGAACGCACGACGGATCCGCTGGCCGAGCTGCCGATGACGGTGCCGCAGGAAAAACTGTCGGGCCAGATCGTCCTCGTCGGCTATGGCCGCGTGGGCCGGCGCATTGCCGCCGCCTTGATGGAGCGGGGCATCCACTTTGTCGTGGCCGAGGAAAACCGCGAAATCGTCGACCAGCTGCGCAAGCAGGGCATCCCGGCCGTGGCCGGCAATGCGGGCGAACCGGCCGTGCTGATCCAGGCGCACATCACGCACGCCACCATGCTCGTCATCGCCACGCCGGATACCTTCCACGTGCGCGCCATGATCGAGACGGCGCGCGCGCTGAACCCCGCCATCCTGACGGTGGTACGCACGCACAGCGAGGAAGAGGCGGAATTGCTGCGCGCGGAAAACGCGGGCAAGGTCTTCATTGGCGAGCACGAGCTGGCCAATGGCATGGCCGAGCACGTACTGCAGAGTTTTGAGACGGCGAAGAAGGGGCATGGCCATTAAAGTTCTTTGATGCCGAACCTCTAGCCCATGCAAATGCCGGGGTCGGACCCTGAGGGTCCGACCCCAGTTTTTTTCCGGGTTATAAACTCGCCGCCAGCTCCGCCCCTTCGCGTATCGCCCGCTTGGCATCGAGCTCGGCCGCCAGCGCGGCGCCGCCGATCTTGTGGAAACGGGGGCCGCCCGACACCAGCGGCTTGCCGTCCTTGTCCGTTTCCGGCATGAGTTCCGTCAAGCTGTCCTGGCCCGCGCAGATGACCACGTTGTCCACCGCCAGCAGGCGCTGCTCGCCGCCCACGGTGATGTGCAAACCTTGCTCGTCGATCTTGTCGTAGCTCACGCCGGCCAGCATGGCCACGCCGTTTCTCGCCAGCGCCGCGCGGTGCACCCAGCCTGACGTCTTGCCCAGCCCCGCGCCCACTTTCGACGTCTTGCGCTGCAACAGAAAGATTTGCCGCACGGGATGGGGCGCCACGGGCGGTACCAGGCCGCCACCGGTGGCCGCGTTCAAGTCCACGCCCCACTCGCCCGCCCAGGTCGCCACGGGTTGCGGCAACGGGTGCGCCGGGTCGTGCAGCAAATACTCGCCCACGTCGAAACCGATGCCGCCCGCGCCGATGATGGCGACGCGCGCGCCCACCGGCTTCTTGGCTTGCAGCACATCCAGATACGACAGCACCTTCGGATGGTCGATGCCGGGAATGGCCGGCAGACGCACCTTGATGCCGGTGGCGACGATGACGTCGTCATAGCCGCCGGCCAGTAATTGCTCGCGCGTCACGCGCTGGCCCAGGCGCAGCTTGACGTCCAGCAGCGCCAGCCGACGCGCAAAATAGCGGATGGTTTCCGTGAATTCTTCCTTGCCGGGAATTTGCATGGCTACCTTGAACTGGCCGCCCACGCTATCGCTGCTGTCGAACAGGGTCACCGCGTGCCCGCATTCGGCCGCCACGCAGGCGGCCGACAAGCCGGCCGGCCCGGCGCCAACGACGGCCACCCGGCGCGGCACGGCCTTTTTCGCGTACACGAGTTCCGTTTCATGGCAAGCGCGCGGGTTGACGAGGCAGCTGGCGCGCTTGTTGGCAAAGGTGTGGTCGAGACAAGCCTGGTTGCAGCCGATGCAGGTGTTGATTTCGTCGGCGCGTCCCGAGGCTGCCTTGGCGACAAAGTCAGGGTCGGCCAGGAAGGGGCGCGCCATCGACACGAGGTCGCAGTCGCCCCGCTCGAGGATGGCGTTGGCTTCGTGCGGCATGTTGATGCGGTTCGATGCCACCACGGGAATCGTCACTTCGCGGCGCAGGCGGCCCGCCACGGAAGCAAAGGCCGCGCGCGGCACCGAGGTGACGATGGTGGGCACTCTCGCCTCGTGCCAGCCGAAGCCCGTATTCAAAATCGTCACGCCCGCGTGCTCCAGCGCCTTGGCCACGGTCACCACGTCATCCCAGGTATTGCCGCCCTCGACCAGGTCGAGCAGCGAGTGACGGTACATGATGATGAAGCTGGGGCCGACGGCGGCGCGGATGCGGCGCACGATCTCCACGGGCAGGCGCATGCGGTTTTCGATCGTGCCGCCCCAGCGGTCCTGGCGCAGATTCGTGCGCGCGCACAGGAACTGGTTCAATAAATATCCTTCGCTGCCCATCACTTCGATGCCGTCGTAGCCCGCCTTTTGCGCCAGGCGCGCGCAGCGCACGTAGTCGCAGATCGTGCGCTCGATGCCCCGTTCGCTCAGGGGGCGGGGACGGAAGGGCGAGATCGGCGATTTCTTGGCCGACGCCGAGACGACGAACGGCTGATAGCCATAGCGGCCCGCATGCAGGATCTGCATGACGATCTTGCCGCCCTCCTCGTGCACGGCGCGCGTCACCTTGCGGTGGTTCGGCACGTCGCCGAGGAAATTCAAGGTCCCTCCGAACGGCAGCAGCCAGCCCTGGCGGTTCGGCGAGATGCCGCCCGTGACGATCAGTCCCACGCCGCCGCGCGCCCGTTCGCGGTAAAACGCGGCAAGCTTGCCATAATGGTAAAAACGGTCTTCCAGGCCCGTGTGCATGGACCCCATGATGACTCTATTGCGCAAGGTGGTAAAACCCAGGTCGAGCGGGGCCAGCAGATGGGGATAGGCAGTCATGGTGATCGGTCCGATAAGGTGGTTGCAGGCCGTACGGTAGCAAGCATTGCCGATCGCCGCAGCGACTTTCTCTAGACCGGGAGTTCTAAATCGCCCGGCGCAGCGGCCGGCGATGCGTACAGCTTGTGCCGGGCGGTACTTTCCCGTAGGCTAGGTGGCATGAAGCGACTCTTCCTCTGCCTGCTGATGCTGTGCGCCGTCCCCGCTACCGCGCTGGCACAGGCGATACGCCTGGACAGGCTGAAGGTCGAGGTCAAGCGCATCGAGGTCGACGGCCAGCGCATGTATGAAGTCGATGCCAGCGCCAGCGTGCAGGCGCCGCCGGCGTCCGTCTGGAAGACCCTGACCACCTACGAGCGCATGAATGAATTCGTGCCCGACCTCAGCTCCTGCCGCGTACTGTCTCGCAACGGCAATGAAGTCATCATCGAGCAGCAGGGCATGGCGCGCTTCCTGTTCATGAACCACCCCATCCATCTGGTGGTGCGGGCCACGGAAACGCCGTTGACGTCCATCGACATCGCCCTGATCTCCGGCGACATGCGGCATTACGAATCGCGCTGGAATCTGTATCCCGTGCCCGAGACGGGCGGCACGCGCATCGTCTTTTCCAGCCGGCTGATGCCGGGTTTCTATGTGCCCGGCATGCTGGGCACGACCATGATACGCGGCGATATCGAGCGCATGATGGCGGCCGTGCTGGCCCGCATCGACAGCCAGTACGCCGACAAATCCAGCTAAATTACGCCAGGTAGGTGTCGCGGTCGCGGATTTCCGCGAAGTTTTCCAGGCTGCCCAGCTTCACCGTGACGGGGTTCAGGCTGGCCTGCGGTTGCATCGAACGCCAGGCGAACAGCCATTCCTGCTCGGGCGCTTCGGCGCGCGTCTTGGTGAAGGCGGCGCCCAGGGCGGCGCGCTGGCCGTATTCGACCAGGCCATCGATGCCTGCCCAACTGGGCAAGGTGCGCTGCACGGCGCGGTGCAGGCGTTCGCCGAATTCTTCCGTATTGTGGATGATCAAACAAGCGTCAGCCGGGGCGAACAGGTCGAACAGTTGCTTGTCCCACACTTGCGAAAAGCTCAGGGTCAGGCAATTGCCCGCCGGTGCCAGGCGGAACTGGCCCAGGCTCAGCGCCAGCTCGAGTTCGCTGCGCTGGCCGTAGCGGTGCAGGGTAGGGGGACGTTTGTAATCGTGCATGCTGGACTCGTTCTTCAATAGTAGGGTAAACCGGCGCGCCGCTTACCGTGGCGGGCGGATATGGCGTCGGATGCGCTGGGCCGTCGCGGCCAGATAAATTTCGCGCAGTAAATAAATAAAACAGCCGATCAGGCAAATCACGGCCAGCACAAAGAAGGCCGCGATGTATTTGTCCAGGGTCAGGTTCAGAATATCGCCCAAAAACAGCATGGCGATGATGACGCAGACGAAGAAACCGCACGCCGTGCTCAGCGAAATCGAGTAATTGATCAGATGGGTACGCCGATACAAGGTATCTAGCTCATCCATATAGAAATCGTTGTAGCCGATATCGAGCCGGTCTTCCAGCACGCGCGTGCGGTCGATGATGCGGCCCAGGCGGTTGGTCAGCACCACCAGCATGGTGCCGATGCCGGTCAGCAGGAAAACCGGCGCAATCGCCAGCTGGATGATATGGCCGATGTCGCCGATCTGTATGTTCATGGATAAAAAGTCGTGGGTTCACACCGGCGCCCGACCTTGGCGCCAGCACAGGCCATAGTGTAGCAGGTGGCGCACGCCGGCTGGCCGCTTTGCCAACCGGCATGTTCACGGCTCATGCGAAGCCGCGCCCCGGCACGAAGCGCTCGGTGGCGCGCACCAGCGCCGAAGCGATGCCGTGCTCGAGCGCGCCATGGCCCGCGTCCGGGATCATTTCCAGCTGCGCGCCGGGCCAGGCTTGCTGCAGGCGGTAGGCCGACAGCGGCGGGCAGATGGCGTCGTAGCGTCCTTGCACGATAACAGCCGGCAAATGCGCGATGCGCTCCATGTTGCGGATCAGCTGGTCTTCCTCGAAGAAACCGAGATTGGCCATGTAATGCGATTCAAGCCGGCCCACGCCCAGGTCGAGCGCATCGTTCGGCGCATCTTCCGGTTGCGGCATCAGGTAGACGCGACGGCCTTCGAAGCGGCTCCAGGCACGCGCGGCCGGCCAGTACACGTTTGGATCGCTGCTGAGGATGCGTTGCACATAGGCCGCCAGCAAGTCGCCCCGTTCTTCCAGCGGAATCGGCGCGGCGAATTCCGCGTACAGTTCCGGATAGAACCAGCGCACGCCTTCGATGAACCAGTCGATTTCCGCCTGCGTGCACAGGAAAATGCCGCGCAGCACGAAACCGAGGCAGGCTGCGGGATGCGCCTGGCCATACGCCAGCGCCAGGGTCGAGCCCCACGAGCCGCCAAACACCAGCCATTGGGTGATGCCGAACTGGGCGCGCAAGCGTTCGATGTCCTCGATCAGCAGCTGCGTCGTGTTATTGCGCCATTCGCCCAGCGGCGTGGACTTGCCGGCGCCGCGCTGGTCGAACAGGATCACGCGGTAGCGCTGCGGATCAAAGAAACGGCGGTGCTGCGGCGACAGGCCCGCGCCGGGGCCGCCATGCAGGAACAGCACGGGTATGCCGTCGGGGTTGCCGCACTCTTCCCAATAAATGGTGTGGATGTCATCGACCGCCAGCATGCCGTGCCGGTTCGGCGACAGGGCGGGAAACAGGGGTGACAGTGTATCTGGCATGGCGGTCCTTGGAATGGCGGTCAGGGCGCCAGGCGCGAGTCCTGGCAACTGTTCCAATTATAGTGCGCCGCCGGCGCCTCAGGCCAGCAACAAGGGCAGGCGGTTCGACGACTTGATTTCGCGCATCGACAGGCTGGACTGGATTTCCGCCACGCCAGGCAGGCGGCGCAAGACCGTCGAGACGAATTCGCCATACGCTTCCAGGTCGCGCGCCACCACTTGCAGAAAATAATCGGCTTCGCCCGCCACGTTGTGGCACGACAGAATTTCGGGAATCGTTGCGATCGCTTGTTCGAACTGCGACGGCTGCTCGCCGCCATGGTTGGCAAACACGACACGGACAAACGCGACCAGGCCGATGCCCAGTTTCTTGCGGTTGAGCAAAGCCTGGTAGCCGGTAATAAAACCTTCTTCTTCCAGGCGGCGCAGGCGGCGCCAGACGGGAGTTTCGCTCAGTTTCAAGCGCTCGGCCAGGCGCGCATTCGACAGCCTTCCTTCATCCTGCAACAGCCTGAGTATCTGTAAATCGGTGGCGTCAAGGCTAACTTCTGAAAGTTTCATCTAATTTTTGTTTTTATACGAGTGGAATCTACCCGAATACTAGGGCATGCAGGGCAGGAAAAGCAAGCACATTTCATCGCTGCAAGAACATAATGGGGCCCGGCGAGCAGGCTGCACCGTGCGCATGCTCCCGCTTTTCTTTTCGACTGGCCCATGTCCGATTCTACCTTCCTGATGTACCTGCTGGCACTGGCTGGCGCCTTTTTATTACCGGGGCCCGACATGGCGCTGGTGCTGGCGACGGGCGCCGCGCGCGGCGTGGCCACGGCGCTGGTGACGGCCGTGGGTATCGCCGGTGCGCGCGCCGTGCACGTGGCGCTGTCGGGCGCGGGCCTGGCGGCGTTGATGGTGACGCATCCGCAAGCCTTGCAGTGGGTCAAATGGGCGGGCGCCGCCTACCTGCTGTACCTGGCGCTGCGCCTGCTGCAGTCGGCCCTGTCGAGCAAAACGGCGCCGGACGAAGCCGCCCCCGCCACGGCGCACAGCGCCCGCGCCAGCCTGGTGCGCGGCTTCCTGACGAATCTGCTCAATCCGAAGGCACTACTGTTTTGCAGTATGTTCCTGCCGCAATTTGTCGCCGGCAGCGAGCAGGTCGGCATGCAATACCTGCGCCTGGGCGCTGTTCTGGTGCTGATGGGCCTGCTGTTCGACGCCATCTACGCCGTGCTGGCCGCACGCCTGGCGCGCCGCCTGCGCGGCAAGCCTTCGCCTTACGGCAAGTTCGTGCTGCCCTCGGTCTTCGTGCTGCTGGCCGGACGGCTGGTGCTGGGCTGAACTGCTTTAGCGTCGGCAAAAAAGGCGGGGTAATCGTTCAGCAAGCTGCGCTCAAGGTCGTTGACCTTGCGAAATTGCCGCAGCGACGGCGCCATGGCACGCCCCGCATCCCAACTGCGCCAGGCATTCGGCGCATCGAATTGCGCCAGCAAGGCGTCGCCCAGATCCTGGTACACGGCCGCCATCTGCGGCTTTGCCTGCAGCACGTGCAGATACAAGGCCGTCGCTTGCGGCCATTGCCCCAGCTTGGCGCGCAAATTCCCCTCGAACAAGGCCAGGACGGGCTGCGTCATCCCCGTTTGCTTTCTCAATTCCTGCACGGTGGCCAGCGCGTCCGCGATGCCCTCCTTGTCCTTGGCCTGCAATCCCCGCGTCAAGTCGTGGATGGGCTGGCATTCCTGCATGGCCCGCTGCTGCTGAAGCGACAGTTTTTCGACCAGCGCACCCGTGGAAAAATGGTCTTCCAGCATGGTCAAGAAAGCCTCGAAGGGTTTTTCTGCCGCAAAGAGCCTTTCCGCTTCGGCGCGCAGCGCGGCATGCACCTGCGGTCCCGGCGGCGGCAACAGCGCCGCCTGCGCCAGCACCCGTTCGAGCGGGGGCGCATCGGCCGCCAGCGGGCGGGGCCGGTAGGCGGCCAGCGAATACGTGGCGGGCGCACCCGCCGTCATGGCGCTGACGCGGAAATGGCGCGTCACCGTGCCGCCCACTTCCTGGTAATGCAAGGTGAAGTCGGCGGGAATGCGCTTGCCGTCGGCCAGCAGCTTCAGCACCAGCGGATGGCCGCCCCAGGTGTAGCGCAAGTACTGGGCAAACGCCGTCGCATCGTCGCCGCTGGCGGGGCTGCCGGCAATGCCCAGGCGCAGCAGGGGCTGTCCGTCGAGCGACCACAGCACGGCGCCGTCGAGCACTTGCGGCGCCAGCGCGCCGCGCCGCTTGTTGTCCAGTACCGACAAAGCCTGTTCCTCATACACGGGCAGCGTTGCGTGCTGCTCAAGGCCGCCCGCCTTCAATATGCCGACGATCCCCTGCCGATGGCGCAGCTCGAAGACGCGAAAACCCGCCACGTCGAACAGCGAATACGTGTCGTAGGTGGACGCCGCCGTATCGATCAGGTAGCGGCGGCGCGTGGCAAAGTCCAACACGGACAGACTCTTGCCATCGCGCACGCTCAGGTAATGTTCGCCCAGCACGACATCGCTTTCCTGCGTAGTGCGCGCGGGCAAGCTGGTTTTCACGCCGGGTTTGTTGACGCGTTCGGTTGTCACCGTGACGTGGAACGCGACGCTGGCTTGGGCCGCGCTGGCGCCCAGGAAAAGGATGGCGGCCACGCTGGCGCGGCGCAAGGCGGAAACAAGGGTCATGGAGATGATGCAGTGGGGAAATGCTGATTCTAAGACAAATCCGGCCGTCCCCTTGTTTTGCTGGCAAGCATAAAAAAAGACAGCCGAAGCTGTCTTTCTGTTTTACCTCAACAACGATTACGACATGTGCTGGCCGCCGTTGATGGAAATGTTGGCGCCCGTGACGAACGCTGCCTCGTCGGAAGCCAGGTAGGCGACCAGGCCGGCCACTTCTTCCGGCTTGCCCAGGCGCGCCATCGGAATCTGCGGGATGATTTTGCTGTCGAGCACTTCCTGCGGAATCGCCATGACCATCTTGGTGCCGATGTAGCCTGGCGAGATGGTGTTGACGGTGACATTCTTGCGCGCCACTTCCAGCGCCAGCGACTTGGTGAAACCATGCATGCCGGCTTTCGCGGCCGAATAGTTGGTCTGGCCGAAGGCGCCCTTCTGGCCGTTCACGGACGAGATATTGATGATGCGGCCCCAGCCGCGTTCCACCATGCCGTCGCAGACAGGCTTGGTCATGTTGAAGACGGAATCGAGGTTGGTGCCCATGACGGCATCCCAGTTCGGCTTGTCCATCTTCTTGAACGTCATGTCGCGCGTGATGCCAGCGTTATTCACCAGCACGTCGACAGGACCGATTTCCGCTTCCACGGCCGCCACGCAGGCAGCCGCCGAATCGTAGTCGGCCACGTCGCACGGGTAGGCCTTGAAGTCATAGCCCATGTCCTTCGTCGTCGCCAGCCATTCCGCGACCTTCGGATTGCCTGGGGAATATGTGGTCACCACGCGATAGCCGAGGGCCGCCAGCTTGAAACACACTGCTTCGCCCAGACCGCCCATGCCACCAGTTACCAATGCAACTCTTGCCATTTTCATCCCCTCAGTGTCGTTCTATTGCTAAAAAGTTAATTATTTAAATAAAGCGATCCGAAAACACCGCATGATGGCGGCGTACCGAACCCAGTCGTCACCCACTTTGCGCGACGACTGGGTTCGGCGCTAGCGATTAATCCCGCTCGATCGCTAAAGCAACACCCATGCCGCCGCCGATGCACAAGGCTGCCAAGCCTTTCTTGGCGTCGCGGCGTATCATTTCGTGGATCAGGGTGACCAGGATGCGCGCGCCGGACGCGCCGATCGGGTGGCCGATGGCGATCGCGCCGCCGTTCACGTTGATCTTGCTGGTATCCCAGCCCATTTCCTTGTTGACGGCAATCGCTTGCGCAGCAAACGCTTCATTGATTTCCATCAGGTCCAGCTCTTCATGCGTCCAGCCGGCTTTTTTCAGGCACAAACGCGATGCGGAGACGGGGCCCATGCCCATGACGGCCGGGTCCAGGCCCGACGACGCGTAAGCCTTGATGCGCGCCAGTGGCTTCAAGCCCAGTTCTTTCGCTTGCGAGGCCGACATCATGATCACGGCGGCGGCGCCGTCGTTCAGGCCCGACGCATTGCCGGCGGTAACAGTGCCGTCCTTGGCGAACGCGGGGCGCAGGCCGGACAGCGATTCCAGGGTCGAACCTGGCTTGATGTATTCATCGCTGTCGAAGACGACGGTGCCTTTTTTGTTGGCGATTTCCAGCGGCAGGATTTCATCCTTGAACTTGCCCGCTTTTTGCGCCGCTTCCGCTTTCAGCTGCGACTGCAGCGCGAATTCATCCTGCTCGGCGCGCGTCACTTCGTATTTCTTGGCGACGTTTTCCGCCGTGATGCCCATGTGGTACTGGTTGTACACGTCCCACAGGCCGTCGACGATCATGGTGTCGATCATCTTGAAGTCGCCCATGCGGAAACCGTCGCGCGAGCCGTTCATTGCGTGCGGCGAAGCGCTCATGTTTTCCTGGCCGCCGGCGATGATGATGTTGGCGTCGCCGCACTTGATCGCTTGCGCCGCCAGGTGCGTGGCCTTCAGGCCGCTGCCGCAAACCTTGTTGATGGTAAATGCCGGGATCGAGCTAGGCAGGCCAGCCTTGATGACGGCCTGGCGCGCGGCGTTCTGGCCGACGGCGGCCGTCAGCACCTGGCCCAGGATCGCTTCGCCGATCAGGTTCGGGTCGATGCCGGTCTGTGCCAGCAAGCCCTTGATTACATGCGCGCCCAGTTCGGACGCAGGAATCTTGGCCAGACTGCCACCGAATTTGCCGACTGCGGTACGGCCGGCGGCCACGATTACGACATCATCCATTTATTTCTCCGATATGCAGGCCACGAGGGCCAAGGTCAAGGTACTAATAGAATCCAATGAGAATCCGGGGAAGACACAGCAAGCTGCGTTTCATTCTAGCGCGGCATGCGCCGCAGTTCCAGCGCCGCACCGCAGGCGGCGGCGATGACAGCCTGCTTGCGGTGGCGGCGGGCGGACTGGCGCGGCGGATAGCCGCTGCCGGGCCGCAACACGCTTACGCCTGGCGAGCAGGACGCGTGTTTTTATTTTTATCATACCCTTCATCGGCGCCGCCGAAAGTGGTTTTTAGAAAATTATTGAAGGGAATAATCAGGGGGACGGGGGTTTGCTTTACTACTTGCAACAGCTCGCCAAATTTTTGACGCGATGCAGCAAACTCACCCTTTGTCACAGTCTCGAATTTCTCCTGGGTTTCTTGGGCAACATCCTTTGCCTGGCGGCCATACGCACCGATACGTTCGATGGCCAGTTGCGACTGCGCGCGCGACAGCTGCAGCAGCGCTTGCGGGTCCTTCACGGACAGCAGCTGATTGCCCGCCACCGTAGCGGCGGCCAGCGCCGAGCGGGCCGCATCGAGTTGCAGGTCCAGCACGCTGGCGCCGCTGTCGACGGCAGCCTGGGCATACGCTTGCGCGCTGATCAATTGCGCTTCCACCACGGCCTTGCCGGCCAATGCCCATTGTTCGGAAAATGAAAACATGTCGTTTCTCCCCAAAGAGTAGACGGCGCCATGTTGCGCCGCACAGTGCTCAACTGTAAGCGGTGGTTCATTACTGAACCTTGATATATCTCAAGCTTTGCTGTTGGTTTGTTTCCAACTCAACGTTGATCAAGACAACAACTTGATACCATCGAGCGAGGCCGCGCACTGCTCGCGTATCACGCTGACGAAATCACGCACGTACGCCTTGTCCTGCAGATGGTCTGGCACGGAGACATACAAATCACTCCACAAGCCATGCTCGCCCACCGGGCGCGCCACCACATAATCGTAATCGACGTAATTCTTGATGGCCCAATTCGGCAAGGCGGCAATGCCGCGCCGGCTCGCCACCAACTGCAGCACGGCGACCGTCAATTCGGCCGTGCGACGCTCAAACTGGATGCCGGCCGGCCGCAGCACTTCGCGGATCAGGTCGATGCGCTCTTCCGGCACGGGATAGGTAATCAAGGTCTCGCCCGTAAAGTCGGCCGCCATCAGCCGGCGCTGCGCCTGCAGCCGGTGCTTCTGCGCCATCACCACCAGCATTTCAAAGCGGAACAGGGGAAACACGGTGAAGTCGGGACCATACGGCGAACCGATCACGAGATCGGCCTCGCCCGAACGCAGCAAGTCCGCCGGTTCGCTGTGAAAGCCGGAGACAAGATCGATTTCCACTTCCGGCCAGCGCTGGCGGAATGCATCCATCACGGGCATGAGCCAGTCGAAACAGGTATGGCATTCGAGCGCCACGCGCAGCTGTCCCTGATCTCCCTGCGACAGGCGCGCCACGTCGCGCTCGGCCAGCTCGATCTCGGGCAGCAGCTTGTCGGCCAGTTCCAGCAGCCGGCTGCCCGTGGCCGTAAAGGCGATCGGCATCGACTTGCGCTCGAACAAGGGCGCCTTGTAGCGCTCTTCGAGCAAACGGATCTGGTGCGACAGGGCCGACTGGGTCAGGTTGAGCAGTTGCGCGGCGCGCACCAGGCTGCCGGACGAACGGAGGGCACTCAGGGTGCGCAGGTGGCGGATTTCTAGCATCGGAAAAGTGGGATCTGTACGTGAATTATTTTCATGTTATTCGGCAAAATGTTTCGTTTTGATTATAGATCAAGTTGCCGCACACTCTAGCGCATTCACATTAAATCTCGATGACATCATGACCATTCGTACCCACATCCTTGGCTTTCCCCGTATCGGCGCCGCGCGTGAACTGAAATTGGCGCTGGAAAGCCATTGGCGCGACGAGCTATCCGAGGCGGCGCTGGAAGCGACGGGCCAGCAACTGCGCGCGCGCCACTGGGCATTGCAAAGGGAGGCCGGGCTCGATTACGTCACCGTGGGCGACTTCGCCTTTTACGACCAGGTCGCCAACCATATCCAGCTGCTGGGCTGCGAACCGGCGCGTTTTGACTTTGCGCCAGAGCAATCGCCCCTGTCGCGCTATTTCGCGATGGCGCGCAGTGAAGAAACGCATGCGGAGCACGCGGGCTGCGGCCACGCGCACCATGCACACGCCGCAGGCACTGTCGCGCTGGAAATGACCAAGTGGTTTGACACCAATTACCATTATCTGGTGCCCGAATTGTCGCCGCAGACCCGGTTTTCTCTCGCTTGCGAGCGCCTGCTGGCGGAAGCGGCCGAAGCGCAGGCGCTGGGCCACGAGGTCAAGGCAGCCCTGATCGGCCCCCTCACCTTCCTGTGGCTGGGCAAGGAAAAGACGCCAGGCGAGTCGAGCTTCGACCGCCTGGCCCTGCTGGAACAATTGCTGCCCGTCTACGGCGCGCTGCTCGACCGCCTCAAGCAGCAAGGCGTGACATGGGTGCAGGTCGACGAACCGATCCTGGGTCTGGACTTGCCCAGCGCGTGGCGCAGCGCTTTCGAGAGCACCTATTGGCAGTTGAACCAGGTAGGCGTGAATATATTGCTGGCCACGTATTTCTCGCCGCTGGAAGAAAACCTCAGCCTGGCATGCCGCCTGCCCGTGGCCGGCCTGCACGTGGACGGCATCCGCGCGCCGCATGAACTGATCAGTGTCACGGACTGGCTGCCCGCGCATAAAGTCTTGTCGATCGGCATCGTCGATGGCCGCAATATCTGGCGCACCGACCTCGACGCGGCCCTGGCCGTGCTGCAGCCGCTGGCGGCCAAGCGCAACGGCCACCTGTGGCTGGCGCCGTCGTGCTCACTGCTGCACGTACCGTTCAGCCTGGAAGCGGAAACGGAACTCGACGGTGAAATCCGGACCTGGCTGGCGTTTGCCACGGAAAAACTGGCGGAAATCGCCGTCCTCAAGGAGGCGCTCGCAAGCCATCCCGATGACGCTGCGCTGGCCGCATTGGCCATTTCTCGCCATGCCATTGCCGGGCGCCGCGCCAGCCCCCGCGTGCACCGTCCGCAAGTGGCGCAGCGCCTGCAAGCGCTCACGCCCACCGTGGACCGCCGCGATTCCAGCTTCCCGCTGCGCCAGGCCGTACAGCGCGCGCGTTTCCAGTTGCCCGACTTCCCGACGACGACCATCGGTTCCTTCCCGCAGACGACGGCCATCCGGGCCGCGCGCGCCAGTTTCAAGCGAGGCGAACTTGGGGGCGCCGAGTATGAAGCACAGATGCGCGCCGAAATCGCCCACGCCGTGGGACGCCAGGAGGCGCTGGGCCTGGACGTGCTCGTGCATGGCGAAGCGGAACGCAACGACATGGTCGAATACTTCGGCGAGCAGCTCGACGGCTTTATCTTCACGCGCCACGGCTGGGTGCAATCGTACGGCTCGCGCTGCGTCAAGCCGCCCGTCATCTACGGCGACGTGCAGCGCCCGGCCGCCATGACGGTGGCCTGGACGGTGCACGCGCAAAGCCTGACGAATAAACCGATGAAGGGCATGCTGACGGGGCCGGTGACGATCCTGCAATGGTCGTTCGTGCGCGACGACCAGCCGCGCGCCACCACGGCGCTGCAGCTGGCCCTGGCCATCCGCGACGAAGTGGCAGACCTGGAAACGGCCGGCATCGGCATCATCCAGATCGACGAACCGGCCATCCGCGAAGGCTTGCCGCTGCGCCGCGGCCAGTGGGACGCCTACCTGGACTGGGCCACGCGCGCCTTCCGCATCGCCGCGTCCGTCGTCAGCGACGCGACGCAGATCCACACCCACATGTGCTACGCGGAGTTCAACGACATCCTGCCGCAGATCGCCGCCATGGATGCCGACGTGATCACGATCGAGACAAGCCGCTCGGACATGGAGTTGCTGACAGGCTTTGGCCATTTCCAGTATCCGAACGAAATCGGCCCCGGCGTGTACGACATCCACTCGCCGCGCATCCCCTCGACCGCCGACATGGTGACATTGCTGCAAAAAGCCAGCGCCGTCATTCCACCAGCCCATTTATGGGTCAACCCGGACTGCGGCCTGAAGACGCGGGGCTGGGCGGAAACGGAAGCGGCGTTGAAAAATATGGTGGCGGCGGCACGGCAGATGCGCGCGGCTGCATGACATAAGCCCCTATCCAGGCCGCATGCAGGGCTGCTTTCGGAGCGGCGCACCGGTTTTCCGGGGCGCCGTCCGTTTTTTTTGACATGAAGTGGGTGTTGCCCTGCGGAATAGCACGCGCCAGGCCCCTGACGCCGATTTTTTTGCAGTAGAATGCAAGAAATTTACTGCTCCCATTGTTGCCGTACGGAACATCTGGCCTGCCGCAGTTTCACTTTGATAAATGTTTATGTCCAAAAGCCCGTCGCAGAAGCCTATCGAAATCAAGATTTCCACCGTCGTTGCTGTCTCCGCCATTATGCATAGCGCCGATACGCAGGCACTCGATGCCGCCTTGCGCGACATGACGGGCGGCGTGGCCGACTTTTTCGAGGACGACCTGGCCGTGCTGGACGTGGCAGCCTTGCCGCCCGGCAGCGTGCCCATCGACTGGGCCGCCCTGGTGGCCCTGCTGAAAAAATATCGTTTGAATGCCGTGGCCGTGCGCAATGCGCCGGCCGACATGCATGACGCCATCCTGGCGCAAGGCTTGAGCCTCGACAGCGGCAAGACGCGCGACGATGCGCCGCCCAAGGATGGCCCCAAGGATACGCCCACGGCCGCCGCCCAGGCGGGCGCCGACGCCCAGGTGATGGTCATCGACACGCCCGTGCGGGCGGGCCAGCGCATTTATGCGCGCGGCTGCGACCTGATCATTACCGCTGTCGTCAACAATGGCGCCGAAATCATCGCCGATGGCAGCATCCACGTGTATTCCTCGCTGTACGGCCGCGCGCTGGCCGGCGCCTCGGGCAATGCCCAGGCGCGCATCTTCGCGCTGGCCATGGAACCGGAACTGGTCTCGATCGCCGGCGTGTACCGCACGTTCGAGGATGGTTTCCCTGCGGAAATGGCGCGCGGACCCGCGCAAATTCGTTTGGCTGGAGACAGAATCGATATACACTCTGTCAATCCGGTCACTCCCGTGAACCGCTCTTAAGCTGCACAATTCAAGAGATATCTGAAAAGGATTATTTGTGGCAAGAATTATTGTTGTGACGTCCGGCAAGGGCGGTGTCGGCAAGACGACCTCTAGCGCCAGTTTTTCCACTGGCCTGGCCATGCGCGGCCACAAGACAGCCGTGCTCGACTTCGACGTGGGCCTGCGTAACCTCGACCTGATCATGGGTTGCGAGCGCCGCGTCGTCTACGACCTGATCAATGTGATCAACAAAGAGGCCACGCTGAACCAGGCCCTGATCAAGGACAAGCACTGCGACAACCTGTTCATCCTGCCCGCGTCGCAAACGCGCGACAAGGATGCCTTGTCGGAAGAAGGCGTGGAACGCGTGTTGAACGACCTGATCAACATGGGTTTCGAGTTCATCATCTGCGATTCGCCAGCCGGCATCGAGCATGGCGCGCTGATGGCGCTGACGTTCGCCGACGAAGCCATCATCGTTACCAACCCGGAAGTGTCGTCGGTGCGCGATTCGGACCGCATCCTCGGCATCCTGCAAGCCAAGTCGCGCCGCGCGCAGACGGGCGGCGAGCCGGTCAAGGAACATTTGCTGATCACCCGCTACTCGCCGAAACGCGTGGAATCGGATGAAATGCTGTCCTACCAGGACGTACAGGAAATCCTGCGCATCCCGCTGGTGGGCATCATTCCGGAGTCGGAGCAAGTACTGGCCGCCTCGAACCAGGGCAATCCGGCCATCCATTTCACGGGCACGGACGTGGCGCAAGCCTATGAAGACGTGGTCTCGCGTTTCCTCGGCGAAGAAGTCGAGTTGCGCTTTACCAACTATGAAAAGCCTGGATTACTCCAGCGCATTTTTGGGGCGAAGTGATATGGCCTTGCTTTCTTTCCTCTTCCCCCCCAAGCCGAAGACGGCCACCGCGGCCAAGGAACGCCTGCAGATCATCATCGCCCGCGAACGCAGCGGACGCGATGGCCCGGACTTCCTGCCCGCCCTGCACAAGGAATTGATCGCCGTCATTTCCAAGTACACCAAGGTGAATGCCGACGACATCAAGATTTCGCTGGACCGCCAGGGCAACCTGGAGGTGCTCGACGTCAACGTGGTGCTGCCGGACGCATAGAGCTGGCCAAGCAACAAAGGCGGACAAAAACAGTACTATAATCAAAGGGTTGACATTCAGTCAGCCCTTTTCGCGTTGTCCCTGACGACATTCACCTTTGCTGCACTGGAGCCAACATTGAAAATCGAACGGATCACTCTGCAGAATTTCCGTTGCTTTGAAAATGTGCAGCTCGCTTTCGATCCCCAGTTGACAGTAATTGTCGCACTCAACGGCCAAGGAAAATCCTCCCTGTTAGACGCCATCAAGATTGCCTTGTGGCCGTATATCGCCGGCTTCGACCTGGGCAGCATGTCGCTCGATACCACGGGCATACAGATCGACGATGTGTTTCGCGAAAAACTGGCAGCGCATCAGATGGAATGGCGCTTGCCTTGCGTGATTGAGTCATTTGGCACTATTGAGCCATTGGTCCATGATGCCGGTCGTACTGATCTGGATTGGCATGGGAGACGCTTGCGCGACAGCGTCAAAAGGTCCAGCAAAACAAAAAACAATGCTTTCTCTGATGCAATAGAGCTGTATGGCTATGCACAGGTTTTGGAAAATCGCGTCTTTGCCAATGGCCAGGTTGAAGCGGATGAATTGCCGATGCTCGGCTATTACGGCACGGGCCGATTGTGGAGCCAAAAGAAACTGGCTGGCAAAGTGGATAAAGTGGACCAGGCCTCGTTCTCGCGCACCTGGGCCTATCGCGATTGCCTCGCGCCTTCGTCAAGCTATAAAGACTTTGCCCAGTGGTACACGCGGGTATTCAAGGCGCTCAGGGATGCGCAGATTCGCAATCTCGAAAAGAGACTCGGCCCCGAAGTGGAGGTCGCGGGCGATCTGCTTGCACCGGTACGCGCCGTCCAGCAGGCCATCGACGTGATTCTGGAACCGCATACAGGCTGGCATTGGCTGGAATATAGCGCCGAACACGACGATCTGGTACTGGAACATCCTGATCAGGGCAAACTCAAGGTTAGCCAACTCAGTGACGGCATACGCAACATGCTCGCGCTCGTCGGTGACATTGCCTACCGCTGCTACAAACTCAATACCCACCATGGCGACAAAGCGGCCTTGCTGACGCATGGCATCGTCATGATCGATGAAATCGACATGCATTTGCACCCGGAGTGGCAACAGACCGTATTGCCTGATTTGCAAAAGGCATTTCCAAATATCCAGTTCATCGTCACGACCCACAGCCCTCAAGTACTGAGCAGCATCGACGCGCACTGCATACGCCGGCTGGATTGGGAACTGGATGAAGAAAGCGGTTGCAAGCGCATGGTGGTCAATACCATCGATCAACAAACTATGGGGGTGGCCAGTTCGGACGTGCTGGCCAATGTGATGGGTATCAATCCCGTTCCCGATGTCGAGCCTGCTCGCCAACTCAGTCACTACATGGCGTTAATTCAGCAGAATTTGCATGACGAGCCTGGTGGCAAGACGTTACGCGACCAGTTGGATGCTCATTTTGGCACCCTTCACCCAAAGATGCTGGAATGTGACCGCCTGATACGCCTGCAAGCGTTCAAACGCAAATTGCCGTTGCGCGAGACGGGTGATGCATAAGCTGCAACGCGGTGCTGCGCCGACGTGCTTGTCCAACTATCAGCATGGCCGGGACAACTGGAAGGCCGTCATCGCCGAAGACAAGCACGAGATATGGGAAAGATTGGACGAGATGCAGCAACATCGTTGCGCCTATTGCGAAGATACCTTGCGCAACGACAAGAGACATATAGAGCATTTTCGTCAAAAAGCGCATGATCCAAAGGTGACCTTTCTCTGGGCGAATCTTTTTGGTTCCTGTAATCGATTGGACAGCTGCGGCAAATTCAAAGATAAACTGCCACGTTACGATCCTGCCGACCTGATCAAACCGGACGAGGAAGATCCGGAACATTTTTTCTTGTTCGTCAGCGACGGTACCGTGGCCGTGCGCGAAGGATTGAACGCCACAGATAAAAAACGCGCAATGGAAACCATACGCATTTTCAATCTCAACGGCGCCTTGCGCCAAATGCGACGCAGTGTGATCGCTGGCTATATCGACCAAGCAAAGGAAGTCAGGGAAATGGTGGACTCAGGCGATTTCACAGTAGCGGAAGGAAAAGCATTTTTAAAAGACGAACTCGCGGCAACGGCGAATCAACCATTTGCGACGGCTATCAGACACATTTTGATCCCTACATAAAAGAATCAGCTTTGACTCGGCCTGACCGTGAGCAATTCCTGCGCCACCGCGGCGCAGGCGTTCACGTGCTGGTTGCCGATCTGGCGGAACACGGCGTAGCCGATGGCCGCCGCCACTGCCTGGCCGGCAAACGGCACGAAGCGCGCCACCTGCTTGGTGGCAATCTTGACGCCACTGCGCTTGAGCAGGTGGAGTATCAGTTCGCGCGACACCAACTTTCCTACCAGCATGCCGCCCATACCCACCGCCGCGCGGTAAGCCATCATCTTGAACTGCGGGTTCAGGCGTTCGATCTGCTCGGGCGTGAGACCAAATTCGTGGTTGATATCGTTGATCAGCATGGAAAACAGGCCCACGTCGGACATCAGGTCGATGCCTGGAATGGGAATGGCAGAGGCCCCCGCCGACATCATGGCGCGCCGCTGCACCAGGCGCCGGCAACGCTCGCGCACTTGCTCGATTTCCGCACGACTGGCCGGTATCAGTGTCCAATCGGTAGTGCTCTTGTCTGACATGGCCGTTTCTCCACAGTAGGGGGTAGATGAACAAGTGTAACGTAAAGGGTCTGCCCTCCGATTTCACTGGACACAGTTGCAATCTCTGTTATATTTCACTTGAGCATTCCTTAACATTACGATAAGCAGAGCAGACCGTCTGTTTGTTGCTACACACTCCAGCCAATTATGCGAATTGCCGTACTCGATAGCGACCATAGCCAGGCAGAACTGATCTGCCAGGTGCTCACCGCCGCCGGCCACGCTTGCCACGAGTTTCAGAGTGGCAAGGAAATGCTGGGGCAACTGCGCAAGGACAGTTGCGACATGCTCATCCTCGACTGGCACGTGAGCGATCTGGACGGTGCGGAAGTCTTGCGCCGTGCCCGGGAAAAACTGGCGCCGAAGGCGCCCGTGTTGTTTATGACCAACAGTTCCGGTGAAGACGACGTGGTGGCGGGCATGACGGCAGGTGCCGACGACTACATGATCAAGCCCCTGCGGCGCAGCGAACTGACCTTGCGCACCCAGGCGCTGCTGCGCGTGGCGTACCCGGCCCAGAATGGCGCCGAGTACTTGCAATTCGGTCATTACACGTTTGAAACCCGTCCCGGACGCCTGCTGCGCAATGGCGAAGTGCTGGACGTGACGCACAAAGAATTCGCCCTGGCGCTGCTGTTTTTCCGCAACCTGGGCCGTCCCCTGTCGCGCGCCTACATCCACGAAGCCGTGTGGCAACGCGACACCGCCCTGCCTTCGCGCACCATGGATACCCACGTCTCGCGCGTGCGCAACAAGCTGCAGCTGAAACCGGAACACGGCTACCGGCTCGTGCCCGTCTACAGCTACGGTTATCGCCTGGAAAAACTGGGCGGCTGAATGGCGGCAAACGGCTGACCTGCTCAAAGCGCGGGCACAAAGCGCTATAATGTCGGCATAAGTCACCCCAACAGCCCTGAAATGCAACTGCTCGCCGTCGGTCTCAACCATACCACCGCCCCAGTGTCGCTCCGCGAACAGCTGGCGTTTGCGCCTGAGCACTTGGGTTCGGCGGTGATGGCGGCGCGCACCTGGTTCCAGCGCATCGACTTGCGCGACAACGACGAAGCGGCCATCCTGTCGACGTGCAACCGCACCGAGCTGTATGCGGCCAGCCACGTGCCCAATCCGCTCGACGCGGGCGCGCATTTCCTGGCCGATTATCACAAGCTCAACTACAGCGAGCTGCGCCCCCACTTGTATATGCTGCCGCAGCACGATGCCGTGCGCCATACCTTCCGCGTCGCCTCCGGGCTCGATTCGATGGTGCTGGGCGAAACGCAGATCCTGGGGCAGATCAAGGACGCCATCCGCACGGCCGACGAGGCGGGCGGCCTGGGCACGTATCTGCACCAGTTGTTCCAGCGCAGCTTTTCCGTGGCCAAGGAAGTGCGCAGCAGCACGGAAATCGGCGCCCACAGCGTGTCCATGGCGGCGGCCGCCGTGCGCCTGTCGCAGCGCATCTTCGACAAGATCGCCGAACAGAACGTGCTGTTCATCGGCGCCGGCGAAATGATCGAACTGTGCGCCACGCACTTTGCGGCGCAAAACCCGAAAAGCATCACCATTGCCAACCGCACCATGGAACGGGGCGAGGAACTGGCGCACCGCTTCAACGGCAAGGCCATCCGCCTGGCGGACTTGCCGGAGCAGCTGCACCAGTTCGACATCGTCATCTCGTGCACGGCGTCATCGTTGCCGCTGCTGGGCCTGGGCCTCGTCGAGCGCGCCATCAAGGCACGCCGCCACAAGCCCATGTTCATGGTCGACCTGGCCGTGCCGCGCGATATCGAAGCGGAAGTGGGCCGTTTGAACGACGTCTTCCTGTACACGGTCGACGACCTGGGCAAAGTTGTGCAGACGGGCCTGGAAAGCCGGCAAGCGGCCGTGGCGCAAGCCGAAGCCATCATCGAGACGCGCGTGCAATCGTTCATGAGCTGGGTCGACGACCGTGCCATGGTGCCCGTCATCCAGCATTTGCATGAAAACAGCGAATCGTTGCGCCTGATGGAAGTGGAACGGGCGCGCAAGATGCTGGCCAAGGGCGCCGACATCGACGCCGTCCTGGAAGCGCTGTCGAAAGGCTTGACGGCCAAGTTCCTGCACGGCCCGCAGCAGGCGCTGCACCACGCGCAAGGCGACGAGCGCAAGCAGCTAGTCACCCTGCTGCCGAAACTGTTCCGCCCCCGCCGTTAGCGCAGCCCCGCTGGCCGCCCGCGCGCGACCACCCTTGCCCGCCTGCCGGGCTTGCATCATCCCACCACTCTTTTACCGCGAATCGCTATGAAACCATCCATGCTGGCCAAACTCGATCAACTGGCGAATCGCCTGGTCGAACTCGACGAACTGCTGATGCATCCGGACGCCACGTCGAACATGGACAGCTACCGCAAGATGACGCGCGAACACGCCGAACTGGGCCCGCTCGTGGCCCTGTACCGTTCCTACCAGGAAGCGGGCAACGATATTACGACAGCGCAAGAGATGCTGGGCGACCCGGACATGAAGGAATTCGCCCAGGAAGAAATCGAGACGGCGAAAACCACCATGACGCGCCTGGAACGCGAATTGCAGACCATGCTGCTGCCGAAGGACGTCAACGACGAGCGCAACATCTTCCTGGAAATTCGCGCCGGCACGGGCGGCGATGAATCGGCCTTGTTCGCGGGCGACCTGCTGCGCATGTACACGCGCTTTGCCGAGCGCAACCGCTGGCAGGTGGAACTCGTGTCCTCGTCCGACTCCGACCTGGGCGGCTACCGCGAAGTGATCGTGCGCGTGGTGGGCAATGGCGCGTATTCAAAGCTGAAATTCGAGTCGGGCGGCCACCGCGTACAGCGCGTGCCGGCCACGGAAACGCAGGGCCGCATTCACACGTCCGCCTGCACGGTGGCCGTGATGCCGGAAGCCGATGAAGTCGAGGACGTCAACATCAACCCGGCCGACCTGCGCATCGACACCTACCGCGCTTCGGGCGCCGGTGGACAGCACATCAACAAGACGGATTCCGCCGTGCGCATCACCCACTTGCCAACCGGCATCGTGGTCGAGTGCCAGGATGACCGCAGCCAGCACAAGAACAAGGCGCAAGCGATGAAAGTGCTGGCCGCGCGCATCAAGGACGTGCAGCTGCGCGAACAGCAGTCGAAGGAAGCGGCCACCCGCAAGAGCCTGATCGGTTCGGGCGACCGCAGCGAGCGCATCCGCACTTACAATTTCCCGCAGGGCCGCCTAACGGATCACCGCATCAACCTGACCTTGTACAAGCTCGACTTCATCATGGACGGGGATTTGACGGAGTTGACGAATGCCTTGGCGGCGGAGCATCAGGCTGAGCTTTTGGCGGCGCTGGGCGACTAAAGGCTGGCGCCGTTGTGTCGGCTTACGCTGCGCTAAGCCGACAGCTTTAAGTAGCGGCTAAGCAATAAAAATCGGTCCTTGTGCGAAAATGACCAGCTCGATTCCATCCACCTCACCGTGTCGCCCATGAAAAATTCACGCACCGTCCTCCTGTTGACCGCCGCCCTGTGTTTCCTGATGCTGGGCGTGGCCATGTATTTGCAGCACGCCATGAACATGGCGCCGTGCCCGCTGTGCGTGATCCAGCGCTACCTGTTCCTCGCCATCGGCATCGCCTGCCTGGCTGGCGCGGTGGCAAACAAACCGAAAATCGGCGCGGGCGTCGGCTTGCTGGCGGCCCTGGGCGGCCTGGGCGTGGGCGCCAAGCATTTGTACGTGCTGGCCAACCCCGGCTTCTCGTGCGGCATCGACCCGGTGGAAACGGCGCTGAACAAGGTCTTCACGGCAGAACTCATGCCCTTCATGTTTGAATCGTACGGCGCCTGCGAAAACGCCGGCGAGCCGTTTTTCGGCCTGTCGATCCCGCAATGGGCATTCGCCTGGTTCGCCATCTTCGCCATCGCCATGCTGTGGACCTTGCTGCGCCGTCAGAAATAATTGAAAGCACCATGTCAGAAACCTTGATTCCCGCCGGCAGCACTGTCGGCGCCCTGCAAATCCGTCCACTGCTCGATCCGCTCGATAACCGCATTTTGCTCGGCCACGCGCTGGGCCTGTCGCGCGTGAGTCTGATCACGCAATCGGAGCGCGTGCTCACTGCAGACGAAGCCGAACGCCTGTCCAGCTTGCTGGCGCGCCGCCTGCAGGGCGAGCCGATCGCCTATATCGTCGGCCAGCGCGAATTTTTCGGCCTGCCGTTCGAAGTGAACGACGCCGTGCTGATCCCCCGCCCCGACACGGAAGTGCTGGTGGAACTGGCGCTCGAGCGATTGCCGCCCGGCGGACGGGTGCTTGACATGGGTACGGGCAGTGGCGCCATCGCCGTCGCGCTGGCGCACACGCGCCCCGACGCCGTCGTCACGGCCCTGGACGTGAGCAGCGCTGCGCTGGCCGTGGCGCGCCGCAACGCCAGCGCCAACGGCGTGAACATCACCTTCATGGCCAGCGACTGGTTCGAAGCGCTGGGCACGGAAAAATTCGACCTGATCGTTTCGAATCCCCCCTACATCGCCAGCGGCGACCGCCACCTGGCCGAAGGCGATTTGCGCTTCGAGCCGGCGGACGCGCTGACCGACCATGCCGATGGCCTGTCGGACCTGCGCACCATCGTCTGCGGCGCCGCGCGCCACCTGGCGACGGGCGCCTGGCTGCTGATGGAGCACGGCTACGACCAGGCGGCATCCGTGCGCGGCTTGCTGGCCGACGCCGGCTACAATAAAGTGCAAAGCTGGCGCGACCTGGCCGGCATCGAACGAGTCAGCGGCGCCCGCCTGGGCTGACCGCCGCCACCTGCGCAAAGCTTGACCCGGCAGCGCGCCAGATCCCCCGCAGTTTGTTAAAATATCAAGCGAATTCCTGACCGAAGCGCCGTCCCCGTTCCCCGGGGCGGACGCTGGCGACGCGGCGTTTTTTGGGCCGGCGCCGACGCATTTGCCAAAATTCGGTTAATCTCAGCACAAATTATTTACATGCTGCACACGAAAGGAAGCTCAAATTGCCCAACCTGTTGACTCGCCGCCTGGCATTGCTGACCGAAGATGCCAACCGCGCGCTGCTGGGCGGCTTGCGCGGCATCGAGCGTGAAACCCTGCGCGTCGACCACGCCGGCCATCTGGCTTCCACGCCCCATCCCGCCGCCCTGGGCTCGGCGCTGACGCACCCTGAAATCACCACCGACTACGCCGAAGCGCTGCTTGAATTCATCACGCCGGCCGAATCCGACATCGCCATCACGCTCGACAAGCTCGACACCGTGCACCGCCACGCCTACAGCCGCCTCGGCGACGAGTTGCTGTGGAGCCAGTCGATGCCATGCCAGCTGCCGCCCGAAGCGGAGATCGAGATCGCCAACTACGGCACGTCGAACATGGGCATGCTCAAGCACGTCTACCGGCGCGGCCTGGCCTTGCGCTACGGCAAAGCCATGCAATGCATCGCCGGCATCCATTACAACTATTCGCTCGACGAACAGTTGTGGCAAGTGCTGGCCAGCAATCCGGACACCAGCGCCAGCGCCACGCAGGCAGCAGCCACGCCGAAAGACGTGCAGTCGGAAAGCTATCTGGCGACGATCCGCAACTTCCGCCGCTACAGCTGGCTCCTGATGTACCTGTTCGGCGCTTCGCCGGCCCTGTCCGCCGGCTTCCTGCGCGGCCGCGCGCACAAGCTCGACACATTGTCCGACGACACCCTGTTCCTGCCGTACGCCACCAGCCTGCGCATGAGCGACCTCGGCTACCAGAACGACGCCCAGTCGGGCCTGCGCCCGCACGAAAACAGCCTAGAAGACTACGTCAACGCGCTCACGCACGCCGTCAACGACCCGTATCCGCCGTATGCGGCGCTGGGTACAAAGAAGGATGGCGAGTGGATACAACTGTCCACCAACGTGTTGCAGATCGAAAATGAATACTATTCGACCATCCGCCCGAAGCGCGTGATCCGCACGGGCGAGCGTCCGATACAAGCCCTGTGCCTGCGCGGCGTGCAATACATCGAAGTGCGCTGCATGGATGTCGACCCCTTCGAACCGGTCGGCATCAGCCTGGAAACGGGGCGCTTCCTCGACGCGTTTTTGCTGTTCTGCGCGCTCGACGACAGCGGCCCCATCTCGGCCGAGCAAAGCGCCTGCTACACGAACAATTTCGCGCGCACCGTCAAGGAAGGCCGCAAGCCGGGCCTGACCCTGCGCCGCGATGGCGAGGACATCGGCTTGCAGGCCTGGGGCGAGGAACTGCTGGCGCGCATCGCGCCCGTGGCAGCGCTGCTCGACGCGCGCCATGGCGGCACGCAGCACGCGGACAGCCTGGCGGCGCAAGCCGTCAAACTGGCCGACCCGGACGCGACGCCATCGGCCAAGGTCCTGGCCGAGCTGCGCGCCAACGGCGGCTCGTTTGCCGCCTTCGGCCTGCAGCAAAGCGAACGCCATGCGGCGTTTTTCCGCGCGCATCCGCCCACACCCGAGCAAAGCGCATATTTCGACGCGATGGCCGCCAGCTCGCTGGCCGAGCAGCGCGCCATGGAAGCGGCGCCAGCCGGCAGCTTCGACGATTTCGTCGCCGCCTACCGCGCCAGCACCCTGTGCTCGCACACCTGATCCTGCCCGACTTTTTGCCTGGCGCCCCATGCTGACCTTCTACAATGAATTGCACGGCCAGCACCGGGGCCGCTTCGAGATGTTTCGCGGCACCATGGTGCCCTGCTTCGAGACGCCCGAACGGGCCGACATGGTGGTGGCCGAGCTGGGCCGGCGCAACCTGGGCCGCATCGTCACGCCGCACGGCGTGCCGCTGACGTCGCTCGAGCGCATCCACACGCCGCGCTACCTGCATTTTTTGCGTCACGCCTGGCACGAATGGCTGGCCCTCGATCCGGACAACGCGGGCAAGGACGCGCTGCCGTCCGTGTGGCCCGTGCGCACCTTGCGCAGCGATATCGAGCCGGACGACTTCACGGCCAAACTGGGCCTGTACTCGATGGACAACGGCACGCCGCTGACGGCCGGCACGTGGACGGCGGCCAAGACGGGCGCCGACTGCGCCGTCAACGCGGCCCACGCGCTGCGCCTGGGCGAGCGGGCCACGTTCGCCCTCACGCGCCCACCGGGCCACCACGCGGGCAGCGATTTCTTTGGCGGCTACTGTTTCCTGAACAACGCGGCCCTGGCCGCGCAGCATCTGCTCGACGACGGCGCCCGCAAGGTCGCCATCCTCGATATCGATTACCACCACGGTAACGGCACGCAAAGCATCTTTTATCAGCGCGACGACGTGCTGTTCACCTCCATCCACGCCGATCCGCGCAGCGAATATCCGTTTTACCTGGGCCATGCGGATGAAACCGGCAGCGGCGCGGGACTCGGCTACAACGTCAACCTGCCGCTGCCGGCCGGCAGCACCACGGCCAGCTGGTTCGCCGCCCTGGAAACGGCCTGCCTGCGCATCAATATGTATGCGCCCGACGCGCTGGTGGTGTCGCTGGGCGTGGACACCTTCGCCGGCGACCCGCTGTCGCACTTCACCCTGCAAAGCGGCGACTACCTGCGCGTGGGCGAACGCCTGGCCCACCTGAACCTGCCCACCGCCTTCATCCTCGAAGGCGGTTATGCGGTGAAGGAAATCGGCATCAATGTCGTCAATGTGCTGGAAGGTTTCGAGACGGCCGATTAAGCCGCCCTACATATTGCGGAACAAGGCCATGAACGGCTGGCTCACGGCCAGGGTTTCCGGCCGCGTCTTCAGGCGCAAGACACCGCGTCCCACCTCATCGCGCGTGACGGACGCCACCATCTTCATGTTGACGATGGTGGAGCGGTGGATCTGCTTGAAGATGGCCGGGTCGAGCACGTCGAGCAGTTCGCGGATCGGCTTGCGCAGCAGCGCCTCGCCATCCGCCGTCATGACGGCCGTGTACTTGGTGTCGGACTGAAAATAAGCGATGTCTTCCACCATGATCAGCCGCGTATCCTTGCCGCTGCTGGCCGTCAGCCACACCAGCGGCGGCGACTTGGCGGCCGCCGGCAAGGCGCTGCTCAATTGCTGCAGCAGGCCGGCCAGCGCGCCGTCACCCGCCCGGGCCTTGCCGGCCCGCGCCCGCACACGCTGCAGGGTCGCTTGCAGGCGCTCGCGGGCGATCGGTTTCAACAGATAATCGACGGCGCCCTTGTCGAAGGCGTCGATCGCGTACTGGTCGTAGGCCGTGACAAACACCACCTGCGTGGCGGGACTCGCTTCAAGCGCGCCGGCCGCCACTTCCAGCCCCGTCAAGCCCGGCATGCGGATGTCGAGAAAGGCGACGTCGGGCTTGTGCGTGGCGATGGCCTCGAGCGCCGTGCCGCCATCGTCGCAGGCGGCGACGATGCGCAGTGCCGGCCACTCTTCGGCCAGCAGGGCCACGAGCGCGTCGCGCAGCAGGGTTTCATCTTCGGCGATGACGCAAGTCATCTCAGGCTGATGCATACGACACTCCTTGCGCCGTGCTGTCGGGCACCGTGATGGTGGCCGTCACGCCATCGGGAAAATTGGCGACGATGGCAAACGCTGCGGCACTGCCGTAGGTCAGGCGCAGGCGTTCGCGCACATTGCGCAGGCCGATGCCCGTGCCGGCGCCATCGTCGCTGAAGCCCTTGCCGTCGTCGGCCACCGTGACGATCACCGTGCCATTACCGCTGCGCGCCATGATCCAGATGGTGCCGCCGCCGCTTTTCGGCTCCAGGCCATGCTTGATGGCGTTTTCCACCAGGGTTTGCAGCATCATCGGCGGCAGTTCCACCTGGCGCAGGTATTGCGGCACTTCGATCTGCAGGTTCAAACGCCCGCCCATGCGGATTTTCAAAATATCGAGGTAGGCGCGCGCCCGTTCCAGCTCCGTGCCCAGGGTGGACATGGCTTGCTCCGTGCGCGGCAGCGAGTGGCGCAGGTACAGGATCAGGTTGCCCAGCATTTCATCGGCGCGCACGGGGTCGCTGCGCGTGAGCAGCTGCGCGCTGGCCAGGGTGTTGTACAGGAAGTGCGGCTCGACCTGCGCATGCAGCAGGCTCAGTTTGGCCACCGTGAGTTCCTTTTCCGTCACCGTCT
Organism: Janthinobacterium lividum; assembly: GCF_011601275.1. Lineage (GTDB taxonomy): Bacteria > Pseudomonadota > Gammaproteobacteria > Burkholderiales > Burkholderiaceae_D > Janthinobacterium > Janthinobacterium lividum_E. The sequence continues at coordinate 346,022 of NZ_JAAOLY010000001.1, forward strand.
GGCGCGCCTCGGCCTGCTCGCCACGGCGGCGCTGCGCCACCCGGCGCGTGAGCGCCCGCGTCACCGCTTCCGCGTTTTCCAGGTTGCTGCCATGGTCGACGAGGAACCAGTCGGTCCAGGCATTGCGCGCCGGTTCGCAGATCAGGGTCACGCTGCCCGCCTCGCCATTCGGCGTGACGGTGGCGAGGATCTGGTTCGGCCGCGGCTCGAGGAAACCCAGCACGCGCATGCGCGGCAAGCCCGTGTGCGTGTAGGGCGCCGCGCGGCGCACTCTAGCCTGCACCTGCAGGCTGTCGCGCGCGCTTTCCACCACTTCGCTGCCCGGCAATTCGCGGATGGCCGCGTCGATCATGTCGAACGCCTCGCCCGCCTCGAACGGAATCTCGATCTGGCGCCGCTGACGGCTCGACAGGGTGCCGGCATTGACGGCGCCGGCGATCAGGCGCACGCGCCGCACGTGCGAAAACGCATTCGTGATCACGGCGCAGGCCAGCAGCGCGCCGACGATGACAAAGAAGCCTTCCGTATTCCCGAAAATATAGCGCAGGAAATTCTCGACCAGGATCGCCGTGGCGATGATGTAGGTAAGCATCGTGGCCAGGGTGATGCGCAGGATAAAGAAGAGGCTAGTCATGATTTTTCCTTGGTATTGAAGTGGGCCAAGCATAACCATCGGCGCACGCGGCGGTGGCCATTATGCGATGGAAGGGCAATACTGGCGACAAAGGCATCAAAATAAAGCATCAATATGCGTCTCCTCAAAATAAAATCGCTTGCAATTAAATAGCGCACGATATATATTAAGCACATGGACGCCGGCAAGTGCTTCTGCAGACGGAGATCCTGAGGCAACAGCCCCTGAAACAAGTAGCACACTATTTAGTAGCCACCTATTTATCTACCTAAAGGAAACCACCATGTCGATCAAACAAGTCCTGTACCGCGCTGTAGCCACCGCCACCGGAGGCCGTGAAGGCCGTGCCGTGTCGTCCGACAATGTGCTCGACGTCAAGCTGACCACGCCAAAAGAACTGGGCGGCAATGGCGCCGTCGGCACCAATCCGGAACAACTGTTCGCCGCCGGCTACTCGGCCTGCTTCATCGGCGCCATGAAATTCGTTGGCGGCCGCGACAAGATCGCCCTGCCAGCAGACCTGTCCATCGAAGGCAACGTCGGCATCGGCGCCATCGAAACGGGCTTCGGCATCGAAGTGGAACTGAAAATCTCGCTGCCAGGCATGGAACGCGCCGCCGCCGAAGCGCTGGTCGCCGCCGCCCACATCGTCTGCCCGTACTCGAACGCCACGCGCGGCAACATCGACGTCACCCTGACGATCGTCTAATCCCCGCTGCACGCACTGTACATCCCCGGCCGCGCCATTGGGCGTCGCCGGGGATTTTTGCTTTAGCGCAGCGCCTGCAGCAGCTTGTCCGCCAGGGCCGGCGCCGAGGCGGGATTCTGTCCCGTGATCAGTTCACGGTCGACCACCACGTTGCTGGTCCATGGCGCCTGGTTCTGCACATAGCGCGCGCCGGCCGCCTGCAAGCCCGACTGCGGATAGAACTTCATCGTCCCGCCCTTCAGCGCGCCTTGCGCCGCCAGCTCTTCCTGATTGCTGATGACCGTCATGCGGTAGCCGCTGTAGATCCAGTCCGCCGGGGTGGATGGCGTGCGGCCCGCTTCCAGCGCGGCCGCAAACGCTGCCGCCTGCGGCAAGGCCGAAAGCAGGGCGATGGGGCCATGACACAGCAGCGCCGTCGGCTTGCCATCCGCGTGGAACTGGCGCAGCAAGGCGCCCAGGCTGGCGTCCTTCAACAGATCCTGCATCGGCGCGTGGCCGCCCGGCACCAGCACGGCCGCGTAGTGTCCGTAACCGATCTGTTCCACGCGCTTCAGGCTGATCACGGGCGAGCGGCCCGGCACCGTCAGCGCCAGCTGGTCCAGCAGCGCCTTGTGCGCCGCGTGCGCGGCCGCGTCGCCGCCAAAGTAATCGACCGTATCCGAACTGGCGTCCAGGGTGGGCGCCTGGCCATGCGGCGTAGCGAACGTCACCGTGTGGCCCGCGTCGAGCAACTTTTTCACGGGCTGCATCAATTCATTCAGATAAAAGCCCGTCGGGAAGACCTTGCCGTCGCGCAGCTCGAGGTGATTGGCGTCCGACAGCACGACGAGGACGTCTGCCGCCTGGGCGGTGGAAAAGGCGGCGAGCAACAGGCTGCTGATCAGTAATTTTTTCATGGTGTGGCCTTTCTGTAGAGAGGTCACCAGCATATTCCGAATCAAAATGGGGAGAAATGATGAATAATGCACAGCACTGATGCGTAATCAGACTGAATAAGGCAAGACATGGATAAATTGCAGGCAATGCAGTTGTTTCGCCGCGTGGCAGAGCTGGGCAGCTTTCGCCGCGCGGCCGACGAACTGGACTTGTCGGCCTCGTATGTGAGCCGACGCATCGGCCAGCTGGAGCAGGAACTGGGCGGGCGCCTGATGACGCGCACCACGCGCCAGCTGGCCCTGACGGAAACGGGCGCCGCCTACCTCGAGCACTGCCGCAAGCTGCTCGACGAGCTGGCGCAGGCGGAAGACATGGTGGCCCATTCGACGGCGCACGTGACGGGCCGCCTGCGCATCAACGCCCCGCTGACCTTGGGCGTGGGCGAGCTGGCCGAAGGCCTGGCCGATTTCATGGCCGACTGGCCAGCGCTGCGCCTGGACGTCGACCTGAAGGATGAATACGTGGACCTGGCGGCGGCCAACTACGATCTCGGTTTTCGCGTCACCACCGCGCTCAACGATTCGAGCTACGTGGCGCGCCACATCCACGACTACCGCCTGCACATCTGCTGCGCGCCCGCCTACCTGGAACGTCACGGCCCCCTGCGCGAACCCACGGATCTGACGCGCCAGCGCTGCTTCATCTACAGCCACGCCCTGTTCGGCAGCCGCTGGCCGCTGCGCCATGCGGGACCGCACAGCGACATCGAAGTGCCGAACTGGGTCCGCACGAACAACACCCTGTTCATGCGCAGCCTGATCCTGCGCGGCCTGGGCATCGGCATCCTGCCCACCTTTGTCTGCCGCGAGGAACTGGCCAGCGGCGCGCTGGTCGAGCTGTTTCCGGATATCGAGCGCCCCAGCCTGGCGCTGTTTGCCATCTATCCGTCGCGCCAGCTGGTGGCGCCCCGCGTGACGCGCTGCATCGAGCACCTGAAGCAGTGGTATGCGCAGCGCTATCCCACGCCGGTGGCGTGAAGCCGGTAAAATCACGCCACTCTCAATCAAGGATGACCCATGATCAGCTGGCAATGGAACACGTTCGACGAACTCGGCCCCCACGATTTGTACCAGGTGCTGGCCTTGCGCCAGCGCGTGTTCGTCATCGAACAGCAGTGCATTTATCCGGACCTGGACGGCCATGACCAGCAAGCCATGCATTTGCTGGGCTGGCAAACGGTCGATGGCCAGCGCCGGCTGGGCGCCTACCTGCGCGTGCTGGCACCGGGCGCCAAGTATGTGGAGATGTCGCTGGGCCGTGTGCTGACGGCGCCCGAGGCGCGCACCACGGGCGCCGGCAAACAGCTATTAACGGAAGGCATCGCCCGCGCCGAACGCCAGCACCCTGGCCACGCCATCCGCATCGGCGCGCAGCAGTACCTGGAGCGTTTCTATCAATCCTTCGGTTTTGTCACCGTCAGCGCGCCGTACGATGAAGATGGGATACAGCACGTCGACATGCTGCGCGCGGTGGCGCCAGAAACAGCGGCATGACGACGGCCCTGATTTCCTGGAGCGGCGGCAAGGATTCCTGCCTGGCCCTGTGGCGCGCGCGCAACGCCGGCATGGCCGTTCCCCTGTTGATCACGGCCATGGATGAAGATGGCCGCAAGTCGCGCTCGCACGGCGTGCCGCCCGAGCTGCTCGCCGCGCAGGCGGCCAACCTGGGCGCGCGCCTGCAGCGCTATCACGCCAGCTGGGCCAGCTATGAAGAGCAATTCATCGCCATGCTGCGCGCGGCCAAGGCCGAGGGCATCGAGCATGCGCTGTTTGGCGACATCGACTTGCAGCCGCACCGCGACTGGGAGGAAAAAGTCTGCGCCGCGGCCGGCCTGACGGCCCACCTGCCCCTGTGGGGCGGGGACCGCCGCGCGCTGGTCGACGAATTTCTCGCCGCCGGTTTCAAAGCCATCGTCGTGTGCATCAATGGCCAGCACTTGCCGCGCGCATTTTGCGGTCGCGAGTTCGATGCGGCCTTCCTGGCCGACCTGCCACCCGACGTCGACGCCTGCGGTGAAAACGGCGAATTCCACACCTTCGTCTACGACGGCCCCGCCTTCAGCGCACCGGTGGCGCTGCGTCGCACGCAAGTGCTGCAATACGACGCGCCTGCCAACTTGGGCGGCGCCACGTATTACTTCCAGGAACTGGCCCCGCCCGAGGCGTAAAGGGGCCGCCAAAGCAAAAAGGGCGATTCCGAGGAATCGCCCTTTTATTTGCTGCCCTGCGCGTGCTTACTTCTTCGTCACGCTCACCAGCTTGATCTCGAACAGCAAGCCGGCGTAGCCAGGAATCTTCGGCGCGCTGCCCGCCTTGCCATAGCCGAGGTCATACGGGATGGCCAGGGTGCGCGTGCCGCCGACCTTCATGCCGACCAGGCCGCGGTCCCAGCCCAGAATGACACGGCCGATACCCAGAGCGAAGGTAAAACCGGCGCCATCCGGGCTCGCATCGAATTGCGTGCCTTTGTTGCCCGGCTTGCTCGCGTCATACAGCCAGCCCGTATAGGTCACCAGCAGGGTGTCGCCCGCCGCCGCCGCCGTGCCGGTGCCGACCACCGTATCGGTAATGGTCAGTTCTTTCACTTGCGTATTCGGGTCGAGCACGACCGGCTTCTCGGTGTTGGCAGCAGCACCGCAAGCGGTCAGGGCCACGGCGCAAGCGAGGGTGGCGATCATTTGAAATACCGATTTCATGGTTTCCCTTTAAATATTGGTGTGTGGCTCAGCCCGTACGGTGCGGACCGGTGCGAGCAGCAGTTTAACAGGAGTCGCGCAGCCAATTTGTAAGCAGACGTAAGCACGACGCTAAATTGCGCATCGATACAACATTGCCAAAATGGCCATCTCATCTAGATTTCCACCTGCGTGCCCAGTTCGATCACCCGGTTGCTCGGGATCTGATAGTAGTCGGCCGCCGTGCGCGCATTGCGCGACATGGTGACGAACAGGTGCTCGCGCCACGGCATCATGCCGGCGCCCGGCGTCGAGATGATGGTCTGGCGCGCAATGAAGAACGACGTTTCCATCATCTCGAAATCCAGTCCCTGCTGCGCGCACTGCGCCAGCGCGGCAGGAATGTCCGGTTCATCCTTGAAGCCGTAATGCACATTGACCTGGTAGCACTGGTGGCCCAGATCCACCACGCGCACGCGCTCCGATGGCGCCACCCACGGCTCTTCATGCATGAAGACGGTGAGGAAAATGACGCGCTCATGCAACACCTTGTTGTGCAGCAAGTTATGCAGCAGCGCATGCGGCACGCCATCCGTTTCGCCGCGCAGGAAGATGGCCGTGCCCGGCACGCGCAGCGGCGGCGCGATGAACAGCGACGAGAGGAAATCGTCGAGCGGAATCGCGTGCTTTTCCAGGTTCTGGAACACCAGCTGGCGGCCCCGTTTCCAGGTCAGCATGACGATGAACAAAATCGAGCCCAGCAGCAGCGGGAACCAGCCGCCATGGAACAGTTTCAGGGCAGTGGCCGACACCAGGTTGACGTCGATGATCAGGAAAAAGCCCGTGGCGGCCCAGCACAGGGCCAGGTTCATCTTCCAGCGGTAGCGGATGACGAAGAAGGTCAGGATCGTGGTCGACAGCATGGTGGCCGTCACGGCGATACCGTAGGCGGCGGCCAGGTTTTCCGAGGAACCGAAGCCGATGACGGCCAGCAGCACCACGGCCAGTTGCAGCCAGTTCACGGCGGGAATGTAGATTTGCCCGATTTCGCTTTCCGACGTGTGGCGCACGCGCATGCGCGGCAAGAAGCCCAGCGCGATCGCTTGCTTGGTCATCGAGAAGGTGCCGGAAATGGTCGCCTGCGAGGCGATCACGGTGGCCATGGTCGACAGGATCACCAGCGGGTACACGCTCCACGCGCCCAGCTGCTGGTAAAACGGATTCGTGACGGCTTCCGGATGGGCCAGCAGCAGGCCACCCTGGCCCAGGTAGTTCAGCGCCAGCGCGGGAAAGGCGATCAGGAACCAGGCCAGGCGGATCGGCTTCTTGCCGAAGTGGCCCATGTCGGCGTACAGCGCCTCGGCGCCCGTCAGCGCCAGCACCACGGCGCCCAAGGCAACGAAAGCAACGAAGCCGTTATTCATCAGGAAGGTCGCCGCGTGCAGCGGATTGAGCGCGGCCAGGATGGCTGGCGACTTGATGATGTTGACCACGCCCATGCCAGCCAGCGCGGCAAACCACAGCACCATGATGGGGGCAAAATAACGGCCGATGCCGGCCGTGCCGTGCGACTGTACCGAATACAGCGCAACCAGCACCACCATCGTCAGCGGCACCACATACGGACTGAAGGCGGGCGTGGCCACTTCCAGGCCCTCAATCGCCGACAGCACCGAAATGGCCGGCGTAATCACGCTGTCGCCATAGAACAGGGTGGCGCCGAAGACGCCGATCACCATCAGGGGGAAATGCCAGCGCGACAGGCGGCTGACGGATGACAGCACCAGCGCCATCAGGGCCATGATGCCGCCCTCGCCGCGGTTATCGGCGCGCAGCACCAGGGTCACGTACTTGAGCGAGACGATCAGAGTCAGGCCCCAGAAAATCAGCGAGACAATACCCAGCAGGTTCTCGGGCGACAGCATCAGGCCGTGGGCCGGGTCGAAGACGGTCTTCAAGGTGTACAGCGGACTGGTGCCGATATCGCCGTAAACGATGCCGACGGCCGCCAAGGTCATGCCGGCCAGGCCGCTTTTTTTATGTTCCGACGTCAAGATTGCACCCGTTTTTGTTTTGTTGCATCGCACAATATGATAGGTATTAGCAAATAGCAAGAGTATTTTTGCATGGTTCCGGGCTACCCCAAAGTCGTGATTTTGTGCCGCTCCGCCTTGCTGCGCGGGCTTGCGGCCATTGATTTCTTGCCATTCTACGCCTCGTCAGCGGCGCCGGGCAGCCCCCGATGTTTTCAGACATAATGACAGACTGTCTACTCTCCTGCGAAGCCCATCATGAATCCAGGCATGTTGTACGCCTCCCTCGCCTTCCTGTGCTGGGGCCTGTTCCCCCTGTACTTTCACGCCATCGGCGAGATCGCGCCGCAGGAAATCCTGGCGCACCGTATGGTCTGGTCGCTATTGTTCCTCGGCATCGTGCTGACCGTGCGCCGGCAGTGGAGCTGGCTGGGCAGCCTGAAAGCGCAGCCCAGGGTCGTGGCCAGCTTTGTTGCCAGTGCGTTTTTGCTCTCAGCCAACTGGTTCATCTATATCTGGGCCGTCAACAACGGCCACGTGGTCGACGCCAGCCTCGGCTACTTCATTACGCCCCTGATCAATGTCATGCTGGGTTTCCTGCTGCTGCACGAGCGCCTGCGCCGCCTACAGTGGCTGGCCATCGGCCTGGCCGCCTGCGGCGTGGCCTGGCTCACTTGGCAGGCGGGGCAAGTGCCGTGGATCGCCCTGCTGCTGGCGGCCTCGTTCGGCGGCTATGGCTTGCTGCGCAAGACGGCCGCGCTGGGCGCGCTGGAAGGCTTGTCGTTTGAAACATTGATTCTGTTCCCCCTGGCGCTGGCCTACATGCTGTGGCTGGCCTGGCATGGCCAGAGCGGCTTCGTCAATACAGATTCCACCGCCACACGCGCGCTGCTGCTGGTTTCCGGCCCTATCACGGCCATTCCTCTGCTGTTGTTTGCCGCCGGCGCGCGCCGCCTGCCGCTGGCCGTGTTGGGGCTATTGCAATACATCGCCCCCACGGGCCAGCTCTTGATCGGCGTATGGGTCTTCCATGAATCGTTCACGCCCGAGCGCATGCTGGGCTTCCTCGTCATCTGGACGGCGCTGGGCCTGTATGCGGCCGAAGGCCTGTGGAGCGGCCGCCGCGCGCGCAGCGCCGTCTAGTCTTGCCCTGGCGTCCGTTTCCGCAGCGCGCAGCGCTGGCCGGAAGCGGGCGTTTACCGTATCCTGTCCGTCTTTGTATATCACCCGAGATTTCTAATGGCAAATTACGTCTACACCATGAATCGCGTGGGCAAAATCGTCCCGCCCAAGCGCCAGATTCTGAAAGATATTTCCCTCTCCTTCTTCCCAGGCGCGAAGATCGGCGTGCTGGGCCTGAACGGCTCCGGCAAATCGACCCTGCTGAAAATCATGGCAGGCATCGACACCGACATCCAGGGCGAAGCCGTGCCGATGCCGGGCCTGAACATCGGCTACCTGCCGCAGGAACCGCAGCTGGACCCGGCAAAAACCGTGCGCCAGGAAGTGGAATCGGGCCTGGGCGAAGTATTTGAAGCGCAAGCCAAGCTGGAAGCCGTGTACGCCGCGTATGCCGAGGAAGACGCCGATTTCGACGCCCTGGCCACGGAACAGGCACGCCTAGAAGCGATCATCTCCACTTCCGACGGCGGCAATTTGAATCTGCAGCTGGAAATGGCCGCCGACGCGCTGCGCCTGCCGCCATGGGACGCCACCATCGGCGTGCTGTCCGGCGGTGAAAAGCGCCGCGTGGCGCTGTGCAAGCTGCTGCTGTCGAAACCGGACATGCTGCTGCTCGACGAGCCGACCAACCATCTGGATGCGGAATCGGTCGACTGGCTGGAACAATTCCTGCTGCGCTTCCCCGGCACCGTGGTGGCCATCACCCATGACCGCTACTTCCTCGACAACGCGGCGGAGTGGATCCTGGAACTGGACCGCGGCCACGGCATCCCATGGAAGGGTAACTACTCGACCTGGCTGGACCAGAAGCAAGCCCGCCTGAAGCAGGAAGAGGCGACGGAATCGGCCCGCCAGAAGGCGCTGCAGAAGGAATTGGAATGGTCGCGCCAGAACCCGAAAGCGCGCCAGGCCAAGTCGAAAGCCCGCCTGGCCCGCTTCAACGAGCTGTCCGAACACGAATACCAGAAGCGCAACGAAACGCAGGAGATCTTCATTCCCGTGGCCGAACGCCTGGGCAATGAAGTCATCGAGTTCAAGAACGTGTCGAAAGCGTTCGGCGACCGTTTGCTGATCGACAACCTGAGCTTCACCGTGCCGCCAGGCGCCATCGTCGGCATCATCGGCCCCAACGGCGCCGGTAAGTCGACCCTGTTCAAGATGATCACCGGCAAGGAAACGCCGGACAGCGGCGAAGTGGCCATCGGCCAGACGGCGCGCGTGTCCATCGTCGACCAGAACCGCGATAGTCTCGCTGACAACAAGTCCGTGTTCGAAGACGTGTCCGGCGGCGCCGACATGCTGACGGTGGGCCGCTTTGAAATGCCGTCGCGCGCCTACCTGGGCCGCTTCAACTTCAAGGGCTCGGACCAGCAAAAGCAAGTGGGCAACCTGTCCGGCGGTGAACGCGGCCGTCTGCACTTGGCGAAAACCCTATTAATGGGCGGCAACGTCCTGCTGCTCGATGAACCGTCAAACGATCTGGACGTGGAAACCTTGCGCGCGCTGGAAGACGCCCTGCTGGAATTTGCCGGCAGCGTCATGGTCATTTCCCATGATCGCTGGTTCCTCGACCGTATCGCCACGCACATCCTGGCATTCGAAGGCAACTCGCAAGTCACCTTCTTTGACGGCAACTATCAGGAATACGAAGCCGACAAGAAGAAACGCCTGGGCGAAGAAGGCGCGAAACCGAAACGTATTCGCTACAAGCCATTGACCACGTAACTTCAGTCCGGCAATGCAAAAAGGCAGTTACCTCGCGGTAACTGCCTTTTTTTTCAGCAAACTTCCAAGTGATTAAAAGTTGTAGCGTGCGCCTAAAGCGAGGCCGGTAGCCTTGCGGCCCTGGTCGGCGCTCTTGCCGAAGTGTTCCACTTCCGCCGTCAACGAGACTTTCTCGTTGATCGCGTACTGGGCGCCGACGGAAGCGTACACGCCCGTCTTGTCGTTGCCGCTGATGCCGGTCGACAGGCCCGTGCCGCTCACGCTGTTCTTGACCTTGGCCACGCCCAGCTTGCCGAACACGCCGACCTTGTCGGTCACGGGCATGGTGGCCTTGCCGGCCAGGTAGTAGCCGTGCGAATCGCTTTTCACGGAACCGTTGCCGGCGCCCGTGACATAGCTGTAATCCTTGCTGCCGAAATCGGCATAGCCACCCTCGACCGCCCAGGTCTTATCGAAATCGTAACCGGCGAAGATCTTGGCGCCGGCCTTGTAGCCGCTGTGATTATCGGCGCTAGTGGCGCCAGGAATATCGAAGTTATAGCGGTTGCCCGTGACACCGGCACCCACATAGGCGCCCTCGGCGTGTGCGGCGCTCATGCCGGTCAGTGCGGTAACGGAAGCGATCATTGCAAACAGGATTTTCTTCTTCATCATGTTCTCTCTCTCAATTAGTGAATGTTGCCTGGATTCGCAGTTCAGCGAAGTGCGATGAGGACACCATAACAGCTGAAAAAAGCTACGTCTTTCTCCATTCCGTAAGAACTGTGACAAGATGTAAGCCAACATTCCAAACTGACAATAACCGTAAAATGCGCACCGTTGAGCGAACTTAAGATAGACTTAAGAACATTATCGATTTTCAGTCAAAGGAGAAGTGCATGCATAAACGCCAGTTTCTCGCCGCCGCCATGGCTGGCGCGGCCCTGCCCGCCATCGCCCGCGCGGCGCCGGCCGGCCTGCGCAGTCCGGCCTTGCTGACCATCACGGGCAGCATCGACAAGCCGAACCGGGGTCCGTTCGACGCCGTGCGCGACCAGATGATGCACAAGCAAAAGATCAGTTTTGAGCGGGCGCGGGCATTCGACTTTGCGGCGCTGGCGAACTTGCCGGCGCGCACCATCCACCCCACCCTGGAATACGACGGCAAGGCGCATGCCTTGCGCGGGCCGTTGCTGGTCGATGTCTTGAAGGCGGCGGGCGCGCCCGAGGAAGGTGATATTCGCCTGCTGCTGCGCGCCGTGGATGGCTATGCGGCGGCACTGACCATGGCGCAGGTGCGCGCACAGCGTTTTATTGTCGCCACCCACCTGGACGGGCAGGCGATGGCGCTGGGCGGGCTGGGGCCGCTATGGGCGATCCACGATGCGGACCGCATCGCGGCCGTGGCGGCACTGCCCCTGGCGGAACGGTTCGCCAGCTGCCCGTGGGCGCTGTATCACATTGGCGTGGAGACGGGTTGAACTATCTACAACGCCAAGCAAAACCGTAGCGAGCGGAAGAGAGTTGCGGTCAAGAAGCGCAACTGTACGAAGGTACAGTGAGCATCGCAGACTGCAAATCACGACGCGCAGTAGGTTTTGATAGGCGTTTATGCGTAAGCTTCCGCCATCGACATGACGCGTGGGGCGATAGTGATGCCATGCTCCTCGAACAGCGCCGTGATGGCTGCCAGGTTGTGCGTGCACTCCTCGGTTTTCCAGCCCTTGAAGATATCCGTGCCATCCTTCTGGAAATGCAGGTCCAGCACTTTGCCCCCATCCTTGTGCAGGTAGGGCGAGCTATAGGTGTTCTCGAAGCCCAGCGCCTTCAATTGCCCCAGCAAGGCTGATGGTGGATGGTCGGGATCGGTGGCGAGAAAAATGCCGAAGGTCTTGCCAGGCGGCTTGGCGGCGATGTCGACCTCGTAGATGCCGGGGGCCTTGCTGACGGACGTACTCTTTAAAAATAACATGCAACACTCCCTGCGCGTAATGTCCCGCGCCTGAAACGGGCGGCAAGACAGGGGCGGTGCGCAATGATTCCCCTCGTCAAATCTTATTGCTAATTGGCATCTTTGTCGACAAATCGGCACTTTTATTTGGTAAGTCGTGGTTATCTTGTCGCGTTCGCCAGCGTAAATTATCAATAAAGCCAGTTATCATTGCGCCAATACCCGCCCTGCTGCATACTTTTGGCTTGCGTCACGATAGCCTTCCCGCCGGCCACTCCCCGTCTCCATGCGTCTTCTGTCGATCAAATACCGCCTGCTCATCCTCCTGACCCTGATCCTGGGGGCGGGTTTCATGGCCACCAGCCTGGCCAGCTACCTGGCTTCGCGCCAGGCCATCGAACACGGCATCGCCGACCAGACCTTGCCGCTGACGGGCGACAATATTTATTCGGAAATCCAGAAGGACATGCTGCGCCCCGTCTTCATTTCCTCGCTGATGGCGCACGACACCTTTGTGCGCGACTGGATACTGGCCGGCGAAAACAAGCCGGAACAGATCGTGCGCTACCTGGCCGAGGTCAAGAAGAAGTACGGCGCCATCACCAGCTTTCTCGTCTCCGACAAGAGCAGCAAATATTATTACGCGGAAGGCACCTTGAAATCCGTCAGCCCGCAGGCCACACGCGACGTCTGGTACTACCGCGTGCGCGCCATGGACAAGAGCGACTATGAAACGAATGTCGACATCGACATGGCCAACCGCGACAGCATGACCATCTTCATCAACCACCGCGTGGTTGACTACGACGGCCAGTTCATCGGCGCCACCGGCATCGGCCTGACCCTGGACACCATGAGCCACATCATCGACCGCTACCAGGCGCGCTTTCACCGCAACATTTATTTTGTCGATGCCGCCGGCACCCTGGTGTTGGCCGGCAAGACCATGCGCAACGGACGCGGCAACATCCGCAGCCTGCCTGGCGTGAGCGCCATTGCCGGGCAGATCATCAACCACCGCAGCGAACCGACGCATCTGTCGTACCAGCTGGGCCGCGCGGAAATTCTCGTCAACTCGCGTTTCATTCCCGAACTGGGCTGGTACCTGGTGGTCGAGCAGAATGTCAGCGACGAAGTCCAGTCGCTGCAGCGCGTGTTCATCTTCAACCTGGCCATCAGCTTTGGCGTCACCCTGCTGGTACTGGTGCTGACCTTGCTGACGGTAAACCGCTACCAGCGCCGCATCGAGCGCATCGCCTCGACGGATGCGCTGACCGGTCTATTGAACCGCCAATCGCTGGAATTGCTGTTCCAGCGCGCCATGCTCTTGTCCAGGCGCAACGAGCAACCGATGTCCGCCATCCTCTTCGACATCGATTTCTTCAAGCGCGTCAACGACACCCACGGCCACCTGTGGGGCGACAAGGTCATCCGTGGCGTGGCCGACGTGGCGCGCGCCACCGTGCGCGAAAGCGACGTCATCACACGCTGGGGCGGCGAGGAATACCTGGTACTGCTGAATAATTGCAGCCTGGCGCAAGCGGCGGAAGTGGCGGAAAACCTGCGCGCCGCCATCGAAGGCCACGATTTCGGCCTGCCCGTGCCGCAACTACCCGTGACGATCAGCCTGGGCGTGGCCGAGTACCGGCCGGAGGAGAGCGAATCGGCCTTCTTTTCACGCGCCGACAGCGCCCTGTACCAGGCCAAGCATCACGGCCGCAACGGCGTGCACGCGGCCTGAGTCATCCGCCGCGCTTGCGCCTGGCCAGATCCTGCGTGGGCGCCACCAGTGCACGGTACAACTCGCCCGTGGCGGCATCCCAGCTTTGCACGGCCATCTGCTGGCGTTGCACGGTGGCCGAATCACCGCGGGCGATGGGACCGGACAGCGCGGGCGCGGCGCCCAGGCGGAATACATTGGCCACCGCTTCCGTCACCAGCGGCTGCGCCAGTTCGCGCGCCACCGGTTCGGGAATGCCGGCCGCCTGGTAAGCGCGCAAGGCGGCGTCGAGCACTGTCACCAGGTAATTGCTGGCGAAGACGGCGGCGGCGTGATACAGGGTCTTGGCGGCCGGATCGATGGGCACGGGGCGCGCGCCGATGGCATTCAGGGCCGGCGTGAGGAAGGCCAGCGCCAGCGGATCGCCTTCGACGCCGCAAAACGTGCCGTCGAAGGTGGCGGCCACCTGTGCCGGGTCGGCAAAGCTGCGGATCGGGTGGGCGCTGGCGACAAACGCGCCCGCCTGCGTGGCCGCCAGCAGCACGTTCGAGGCCAGCGCGCCGCTGCAGTGAAACACGATGGCGCCCGCCTGGCGTCCCTCGGCCACCAGCGCCGCGCAGGCCGGGCCGATCTGGTCGTCCGAGACGGCCAGCATGGTGACGTCGGCGTGGCGCAAGGCCGCATAATTGTCGACAGGCGTGCCGGCGCCGATGAAAGCGACGGCCGCCTGCGCCGAGGCCATCGAGCGCGTCAGCACGTCCTGCAGCGCGATCCCGTCCACGCCGGCGAAAAGCCGGCCCAGCACCTTGCCCACGTGGCCGGCGCCGATAATATTCAAAGTCACATTCATGCGATTGTCTAGAAACTCGATCCTGGCTGGCGCAGGAATTCCACCTCTTGCGGCGTGGACGCGCGGCCCAGGATGGCGTTGCGGTGCGGGAAGCGGCCAAAGCGGGCGATTACTTCCTGGTGACGCTCGGCATAGTCGAGCATGCCGTCAAAGCCGGGTTGCGCCTGCGACAGCAGCTGGAACAGCTCGACGGCGCGCGCCTGCATGGCCAGGTCTTCCGCGTGTTCGAACGGCAGGTAGGCAAAAGCGCGCAGCATCGGCGGCAGTTGGCGGTCCTGCCCCGCTTGCGTCAAGGCGATGGCCAGCGCCAGCGCCCTGGTGTCGCCGGCAAAGGCGCGCGGCGTGCCGCGGTACACATTGCGCGTGAACTGGTCGAGCACGATGAGGCGCGCAAGCGCGCCGTGCGGCGTCGCATCCCACTCGCGCAAGCCGCCATCGATGGCGGCATCGATCAGCGCGCCGAAACGCGCAAGTATCTGCGCGTCGAAAGCGTCATCCTTGCGGAACCATTCCGCGCGCGACTGGCCATGGCCAGGCTGATCCGGCGGCAGGAACCAGAAATCGAGTACCTCTTGGGCCTGTGTATCCATGTCCATCCTCTCGGCATCCGTATTAATTGCGGGCATGCGACAGCTGGAAGCCCGCGATGCCTTCGAAGGCGGCCAGTTCGGCCGACATGGCCGACAGGCTGGCGCCCGTGTTCTTGCCATGCGCGATGGCGACAAAGCGCCATTCCTGCATGCCTTCGTTGCTGCCAATGGTCAGCGAGCCGCCGGCGATGTCGTAACCGCGCTTGGCGGCCATGCGCCGCAGCGCATCTTCGCGGGGAATAAACCCCTGGCGGAAGCGCATGGTGATGGCCACCGCGTGGCGCGACGGCAGCCAGTTCTCCAATTTTGACAGAAAAATCATCGCCATCGCGCACAGGAAGGCCAGGCCCATGGCCGACAGATAAAAGCCGATGCCGACCATGATGCCGATCACGGACGAGGCCCAGATCGAGGCGGCCGTCGTCAGGCCGCTGATATTGAAACCCTCGCGCATGATGACGCCGGCACCGAGAAAACCCACGCCCGTGACGATGCCCTGGATCACGCGCGTGGGGTCGCTGCCGACGATGGCGCCATGGCCGCCATACCAGAACTCGGGATAGCCGCCCAGCACCGTCAGCGCGGCCGAGGCCATGCAGACCAGGCTGTAGGTGCGCATGCCTGCCGCGCGCCCGTGATACGAGCGTTCATAGCCCACCAGCAAGCCCAGCAGCAGCGCGCCCAGCAAGTTCAGCAGGATCACGCCATTCGTCGCCAGCTCGGCCGGCGACCAGTAGGCGCGCAGGAAGTCGATGGTCGGCATTTAATCCTGGGGCTTTTTCGTCAGCTGCTTTTCAAACGCCACATCGAGCTTGCTGACGCGGCGCGCCTTTTGCGGTCCCAGGCCATTGACGAAGGCGACAAAGGCATCGAGTTCCAGCGGCGGGCACAGAGGCGGCAAGCCGGGGCCTTCGGTGAGGAAAAACAGTTCATCGCCCGTGCGCGCCATCGTGTAGAGGCGGTTGCCGGTGCGTTCCTTGAGCCGCTCGATGGCGGACGTGGCGCGGGTCGAGCGCATCAGATGGCTCCCGTGCGCTGTTCCAGCCACGCCAGCGCATCGCCGGACAACAGCGGCGCCAGGCGCGCGCGCACGGAGGCGTGATAGTCGTTGAGCCAGGCGGCCTCGTCGTCGCGCAACAGCGAGCGTTCCACGCAGCGCGTATCGATCGGGCACAGGGTCAATGTTTCGAAGCGCAGGAATTCGCCGAACTGCGTCGTCCCTGCGGGTACGTTGAGCACCAGATTCTCGATGCGGATGCCCCACTGTCCCGGCCGGTAGATGCCCGGCTCGATGGAAGTGATCATGCCCGGTTCCATGGCCGTCTGCGGCTCCGGCATGGCGGACTGGGAAATCGATTGGGGACCTTCATGCACATTGAGGAAAAAGCCCACGCCGTGGCCCGTGCCGTGGCCAAAGTCGACGCCCTCGGCCCACAGGGGTGCGCGGGCAATCGCGTCGAGCATGGGCGACTTCACGCCGCGCAGGAACTGCGCGCGCGACAGGGCGATCATGCTGCGCAAGACCAGGGTGAAATCGCGCTTGTGCTCGGCCGTGATCGTGCCGACGGGGACGACGCGCGTGATGTCCGTCGTGCCGCCCCAATACTGACCGCCCGAGTCGATCAGCAGCAAGCCGTCGCCTTCGATGGTCGCCGCCGAATCCGCATGCGCGTGGTAATGCATGATGGCGCCATGCGCATTGAAGCCGGCGATGGTGCCGAAACTGGGGCTGACAAAGTGCGCGCGGCGGGCGCGGGCGGCCGCCAGGTGCTCGTCGACGCCGATTTCCGTCAACGGCGCGCGCTGCGGGTCGGCCAGGGTGGCGTCCAGCCAGCTGAAAAATTCGCATAGGGCGGCGCCGTCCTGCTCCATGGCGGCGCGCACGTGGGCCGCCTCGCTATCGGTCTTGCGCGACTTGGCCAGGGTGGTCGGATTGATAGCTTCGACCACCCGTACGCCCTCGGCCACGGCCTGGCGCGTGCCAAACGTGATGCGGCGCGGGTCCAGCAGCAAGGTGGCGCCGGTAGGCAAGGAGGCCAGCGCAGCCGCCGCGCGGTCATACGCGGCCACGTCCACGCCCTCGCTTTCCAGGGTGGCGCGCAGGGCGGAGGCTACTTTGCCGTCGGCGACGAACAGGGTGGCGCGCTCCGGTCCCACCAGCGCATGCGCGAGGAAAACGGGGTTGTAATTGACGTCGGCGCCGCGCAGGTTGAACAGATACGCGATATCGTCGAGCGTGGAAATCACGTGGTGGCTGGCGCCGTGCGCGGCCATGCCGGCGCGCAGGGCGGCCAGTTTTTGCGTGCGCGACAGCGACGGATACGCGGCCGCATGTTCAAACACGGGCGCGACCGGCATGGCCGGGCGATCCGGCCACACGGCTTGCAGCACGTCGGTGTCCGTGCGCAGGGTCACTTGCCCGCCCAGCGCCTGCTGCAGCAATCGCGCATTGGCCAGCCCCAGCACGGTGCCGTCGACGGCCACCGTCTGCCCCGGCTGCATGGTCTCGCCCAGCCAGTCGATATACAGCACGCTGGCGCCGGACGGGATTTTCTTCAGGACGATGCCGCTGCCGGCCAGCTCGTCTTCCGCCTGCTCCCAGTAGCGGCCATCGGTCCACACACCGGCGACATCCTGCGTCACGACCAGGGTGCCGACGGAACCCGTAAAGCCCGACAGCCACTCGCGGCCCTGCCAGCGCGCCGGCAGGTACTCGGACAAATGCGGGTCGGCCGATGGCACGATCAACGCATCGATGTGCTGCGCGCGCATGGCGGCGCGCAGTTGCGACAAACGGGAGGCGGGAGTGGATTGGTCTGGTGTCTGCATGGGAGCGAAAATGGCGCGGTGCTGGGAAGCGTCTATGATACCGCGATTAGCAGCCGGGCTGCACTCGGTGCAGCGCCAGCAGCGCCCCGGCGGCGGCGGCGATTTTTTCCAGCAGCGCCTCGTCGTAGGGTAGCCACGGCACGGCGCCCAGCTTGCTCCCCTTCGCTACCGCCTCGATCACCGCCTCGGCGCCATACTTCGTGACCCTGCCGGTGGTCAGGTGGATCGCATGCTGGCCCACCATCAGGTGGCGCGCTTGCAGCGCCATCCGGCCATCCTCGATGTGGTCCGCGAATACCTGTTCCAGCACGGCGCGCCGCATACCCGCCATCGGCCCCGGTGCCAGGTTGGCCAGGTAAAACAGGCGCTGTTCGCGCTCCACGCTTTGCTCTTCCTCCACCAGCGCCAAGGCGCTGGCGCTGACCAGCAGGTCCCCCGCGCGGCACGCTTCCGAATACGCCACCGGCGCCATCGGCGTCAGCTGCGCGGGCGCCAGCCCGTTGGACGTGCAGGCGCCGCCCGCGCCTGGATACACGCGTCCCCCGAGGCGCAGCAATACGCGCCAGGCGCCGAACTGGCGCGACAAGCCTTCATCGTCATCCAGCCGCCAGCCTTCGCGGCGGGCCAGTCCCAGCAAGGTAGGCAGCGACAGCTGGTAGCCGGCAAATGGGGCGCTGCCGTCGCCGGGCGGTGCATATATTTCGCGATACACCTGGCGCAGCGGCTGGCGCACGCGCCGCCGCGTGACCAGCGCCTGCCAGGCGGCGCGCTGCTCACTGCTGCCGTACAGGGGATGCCACAGGCCGATGTCTCCTTGTTCAGGCAATTGCACTGGCTGCCCCTGCGCATCGATGGCCCCCTTCCCGTCGAGCATGAAGGCCAGTCCATCGCCCGTGCGCCAGACCAGCGCGCGCGACACCGTATCGATATCGGCATCGTCGCGCAAGGCGCGCCATTGGCCCAGGCCAAACCACACCTCGGTGGCGTATCCAGCTTCCAGGCGGCGCGCCAGCATGGCCTGGCGCCGCTTGCCCATGGGGCCGGGCATGCCGATCCTCCAGGCGATATCGGGCCGTTCGGCCAGCGCCCGTTCGGCCGGTTTCAGATTGCGTTCCAGTTTCTTGCGGATGCCCGCATGGCGTACCTGGGCCAGCGCCGCGCGCAGGGCCTGCAGGCTTTCGGGCGTGGGAATGGTTTCCACCGCATGGCCCAATGCCATCGCCAGCGATTGCGACGGCGCGCTCTTGGCCGCGCCGGGCGCCACGCATGCCAACGGCAACAAGACGGTGATCACGGGCCTGAACCAGGCATCATCGCGATAGGACGCCACCCGCGCGGCGCGCGCCAGCACCGGAGAGTCTGCCGTGGCAAAGGCGGCGTCGGCCGCATACGGCACGCTGCCGTCATGGATGGCGGCGATATGGCGCGCCGCCTGCTCCAGTATCGTGCGCGCAAAATCCACATACGCCGCATCGTCGGCCAGCACGTCGGCGGGATCGGCCTCGCCGATACTGTTGCGGTTCCAGAAGCTGCTGTGGGGCGAACCGGCCAGCGCCAGCAGGGACGCTTGCGCCAGCTGCGGCAGCAGTGCCAATTCCTGCAAGGTCAATGGCATCGGATAACGGGCGTGGCGCTCCTCCATTACCTGCGCAAATTGCGCAGGGGCGTCGCCGCCGGCAAGGCGCGCCAGCAGCCAGGCCTGGTAGGGCCGCTCGGCCCAGCCCGAGGTTGCGCCAAGAATGCGCCGCGCCTGCGCCGCCGTGCCTGCCGGCGCCTCGCCCTGCAGGCAGGCCAGGCAGCCGATGACATACGCCCATTCCAGGTTGTAATCAGCGGCCGCGTCGAGCGCGTCGAGGAACACGGCGCCGGCCAGCAATGGCGCCAGTCCGGCCTCGGTCACCTGTCCCAGCAGCGTGCGCGCCAGATTAAACCGCGTAATATCATCATGGCCGAAGCGCGCCGCGCGGTGCAACGCCCCCCAGATGGCACCCAGTTCTTCCGGTGTCCAGTCGTTGAAATCGACCGGCGGCCCCGCGAAACGCGCATGGTCGACGGCAGCGCCCTCGAGGCGTGCACGCAGCGCTGCGGCACGGCTGGAGATCTCAGTCTCCATCATCGGCCTCGTAGCGGCGCAAGCCTTCCAGGTCCAGCACGCGGATGCCGCCGTAATCGAGACGCAACAAACCCTTTTTTTCCAGCACCTGCAAGGCCTGGTTGGCGCGCTGGCGCGAGGAACCGGACAGCAGGCCGATTTCTTCCTGCGACAGTTGCACCAAGGTGTCCACGCTCGGGTACAGATGCGAATGGAACATCGAGGCCAGGCAGCGTGCCACGCGCGTGTTCAGGTCCAGCAGGCGTTCGTTTTCCACCATGCCGATGAACTGGCCCAGGCGCTCATTGAGCTGCATCAGCAGGAAGCGCGTAAATGGCAGGCTCGTTTCCAGCAGCCAGTGGAAGGTGGTGGCAGGCAAACGCGCCACGCGCGTATCGCGCACGGCGATGGTGTCGTATTTGCGCATCTCGCGCTTGAGCAGCGAACCTTCGCCGAACCAGCTGCCCGGTGACAAGCCCGTAAACGTCATGGCCTTGCCGGAAGCGGAAAAATTATTCATCTTGACCATCCCGCTGATGACGCCGATCCAGTTGTCCACCGGCTCGCCCTTGCGGCAGACAAAGCCGCCTTTCGGCACGAAAGTCTCGAACACATCGGCTTCGACCCGGGCCATTTGCACGGGATCGAGCAGCTGCGCCCAGTGGGCCGCGCGCACGGCATCCTTGAGGCTGATATCAGGATTGATCATTGTGCGATGCACCATCGAAAAGTGGGTAAATGTCCCCGAAAAGACAACTTGGCAAACTAACGCAGGCTACTATCATTGCACAAACGCCTTACACATAAAAAACACAGAGCGCCATCCAACGAGGTGGGGCCTGAGACAAGCAACAGGGAGACACTGGTGCAAACGAATACCACAGCAGCAATGCCGACTTTTCCGCGGCGCTTATTGCAACACGGGACAGTACGATCCGACAAGCCCGCATTTCGCGAAAAATACCTGGGCATCTGGCAAACCTGGACCTGGTCCGAGGTGAACGAGGAAGTGCGCGCGCTGGCCTGCGGCCTGGCCGCCATCGGCTTCCAGCGCGGCATGAACCTGGCCATCATCGGCGACAACCGTCCCCGCCTGTACTGGGCCATGCTGGCCGCGCAAAGCCTGGGCGGCGTGCCTGTGCCACTGTACCAGGACGCGCCGGCCGCCGACATGGCCTACGTGCTGCAGGATGCGGAAATCTGCTACGCCATCGTCGAAGACCAGGAGCAGGTCGACAAGCTGCTCGAACTCAAGGCCCTGTATCCGCACGTCGCCCACATCGCCTATGACGATGAACGGGGCATGCGCCATTACCGCCAGCCGGAGCTGACGTCCTTTGCCGCCCTGCAGACGCTGGGCCGGGCCTATGACCGCGAACACCCGGGCTTTTTCGACGCCGCCGTGGCAGCGGGCCAAGGCAGCGACTCGGCCGTGATCCTGTACACCTCGGGCACCACGGGCAAGCCGAAGGGCGTGTGCCAGAGCCACACGGCGCTGCTGGCAGCCGGCGAAGGCGGCGTCGCCTTCGACAAGCTCACCGACAATGAAGACATCCTGTCCTACCTGCCCATGGCGTGGGTCGGCGACTGCCTGTTCTCGCTGGCGCAGGCCATGGTGGCCGGCTTCACCGTCAACTGCCCCGAATCGGGCGACACGGTGATGATCGACATGCGCGAAATCGGCCCCACCTGCTACTTTGCGCCGCCGCGCGTGTTCGAGAACATGCTCACCAGCGTGATGATACGCATGGAAGACGCGAGCAGCATCAAGCGCCACATGTTCAGCCATTTCATGGACGTGGCCAAGCGCTGCGGCGCTCAGATATTGGACGGCAAGCCCGTGCCGCTGGCGGACCGCATCAGCTACAAGCTGGGTGAGCTGCTCGTCTACGGCCCCCTGAAAAACGTGCTGGGACTGTCGCGCGTGCGCGTCGCCTACACGGCCGGCGCCGCCATCGGCCCCGACCTGTTCCGCTTCTACCGCTCCATCGGCGTCAACCTCAAGCAGCTGTACGGCTCCACCGAAACCTGCGCCTATGTGTGTCTGCAACCGGACGGCAATATCAAGTTCGACAGCGTCGGTTTGCCCGCGCCGGGCGTGGAAGTCAAGCTGGCGGCCAATGGTGAAGTGCTGGTCAAGTCGCCCGCCACCATGAGCGGCTACTTCAAGCGTCCCGACGCCACGGCCGAAGTGATCGACGATCACGGCTACTTCCATACGGGCGACGCGGGCGTGTTCGACAGCGAAGGCCATCTGAAGATCATCGACCGCGCGGCCGACGTGGGCAAGATGAATTGCGGCGCCATGTTCGCGCCCAACTACATCGAAAACAAGCTCAAGTTCTTCCCCTTCATCAAGGAGGTGGTGGCCTTTGGCCATGCGCGCGACCAGGTGTGCGCCTTCATCAACATCGACATCGAAGCGGTGGGCAACTGGTCCGAGCGGCGCGGCATCGCCTACTCCGGCTACACGGACCTGGCGGCGCGCGCCGAGACCTATGGCCTGATCCGCGACTGCATCGAGCAGGTCAACGCGGAACTGGCGGCCGACCCCTTGATGGATCGCACGCAGGTGCACCGCTTCCTCGTTCTGCACAAGGAACTCGATCCGGACGACGACGAGCTGACGCGCACGCGCAAGGTCCGCCGCAAATTCATCGCCGAAAAGTACGCGGTGCTCATTTCCGCCCTGTATGAAGGCAAGACAACGCAATACATCGAGACCCAGGTGAAGTTCGAGGATGGCCGCACCGGTTCGACCAGCGCCGACTTGCAGATCTGGGACAGCAAAACGTACCGGCCCCAGGGCCTGGCCGCATGATGGAGCACAGCACGATGCAAATGAACGAACCCGACGCCCATTTCGGCACGGCCCGCAAGACGGGCCCCGTGATCCTCGACCTGAAGAACATTTCACTGTCGTTCGGCGGCGTGAAAGCGCTGACGGACATCTCCTTCGACGTGAAACAGCATGAAATCCGCGCCATCATCGGCCCGAACGGCGCGGGCAAAAGCTCGATGCTGAACGTGATAAATGGCGTGTACCGCCCGCAGCAGGGCGAAATCATCTACCGGGGCGAGCACCGGCGCGGCATGGATTGCTACGCGGCCGCCAAGTCCGGCATCGCGCGCACCTTCCAGAACATCGCCCTGTTCAAGGGCATGACGGTGCTGGACAACATCATGACGGGACGTAACCTCAAGATGAAGTCGAATTTCCTGCTGCAAGCCCTGTACTGGGGCCCGGCGCGGCGCGAGGAAATCGAGCACCGCAAGAAGGCCGAGGAAATCATCGACTTCCTGGAAATCCAGGCCATCCGCAAGACGCCCGTGGGCCGCCTGCCCTACGGCTTGCAAAAGCGGGTGGAACTGGGCCGCGCGCTGGTGGCCGAACCGGAAATTTTGCTGCTGGACGAACCGATGGCCGGCATGAACGTGGAAGAAAAGCAGGACATGTGCCGCTTCATCCTCGACGTCAACGACCAGCTGGGCACGACCATCGTGCTGATCGAGCACGACATGGGCGTGGTGATGGATATCTCGGACCGCGTGGTGGTGCTCGATTACGGCAAGAAGATCGGCGACGGCACGCCCGACGAGGTGCGCAGCAACCAGGATGTCATCAACGCCTATCTCGGCGTGGCGCACTAGACGAGGAATAGCAATGAATATCAATTTTTTCTTTGAAGTGCTGATCGGCGGCCTGCTGTCGGGCGTCATGTACGCGCTGGTGGCGATCGGCTTCGTCCTCATCTACAAGGCGTCGGGCGTGTTCAATTTTGCGCAGGGAGCGATGGTGTTTTTCGCCGCCCTCACCTGCGTCGGCATCATGGACAAGTTCGGCCTGTCGCTGTGGCTGGCCATCCCGCTGACGATGGTGACCATGATCGTGCTGGGCATGGCGATTGAAAAAGTCGTCTTGCGGCCCCTCGTCAACCAGCCTGAAATCACGCTGTTCATGGCCACCATCGGCCTGACCTTTTTCATCGAAGGCCTGGCGCAGCTGATGTGGGGCTCGCAGGTGCACAAGCTGGACCTGCCCATCGAAGACGTGCCGATGCCCTTCCTGATGGACCATTTCAATATCATCGTCTCGCAGTTCGACGTGGTGGCGGCCGGCATCTGCGCGCTGCTGGTGATCTGCCTGGCCTTGCTGTTCTCGAAAACCAAGGTGGGCCGCGCCCTGCGCGCCGTCGCCGACGACCACCAGGCGGCGCTGGCCGTGGGTATCCCGCTGCAGCGCATCTGGGCCGTCGTGTGGGGCGTGGCGGGCCTGGTGGCCATGGTAGCCGGCTTGCTGTGGGGTGCGCGCAACGGGGTGCAGTTCGCCCTCACCTTCATCGCCCTGAAAGCGCTGCCCGTGCTGATCCTGGGCGGCTTTACGTCGGTGCCGGGCGCCATCGTCGGTGGCCTGATCATCGGCGCGTCGGAAAAGCTGGCCGAAGTCTACCTCGGCCCCATGGTGGGCGGCGGCATCGAAGGCTGGTTCCCGTATGTGCTGGCCCTGCTGTTCCTGCTGGTGCGTCCGGAAGGCTTGTTCGGCGAGAAAATCATCCGGCGAATATAAGGCCCCAAGAGCATCGTAGGTCGGATTAGCCGAAGGCGTAATCCGACAAACACCCCAACAGCCAGTAAAGGACACGCCATGATTTACCGTGAAGCAGGACAATTCAAGACCAGCTACCAGGCTGACAACCAGATTTTCCCGATCAGGCAAGACCGCCTGGCGCTGACGGCCACGCTGCTCGTCGCCGTCTTCCTCCTGCCGTATTTCGCTTCGCCCTACATGCTGTCGGCGATCCTGATCCCCTTCCTGATCTTCGCCCTGGCGGCGCTGGGCCTGAACATCCTGACCGGTTACGCGGGCCAGCTGTCGCTGGGCACGGCCGCCTTCATGGCCGTGGGCGCCTTTGCCTCGTATAACTTCATGGCCCGCCTGCCTGGCTTGCCGCTGCTCGTGTCCTTCATCCTCGGCGGCCTGTGCGCGGCCATGGTGGGCATCGCCTTCGGCCTGCCCTCCTTGCGCATCCGCGGCTTTTATTTGGCCGCTTCCACCCTGGCGACGCAGTTTTTTGTCGTCTGGTGCCTGACCAAGATTCCGTATCTGACCAACTACAGCTCCTCGGGCGTGATCACGGTGCAGAAGATGACCATCCTCGGCTACCAGTTCGATACGCCGCAAAGCAAATACCTGCTGGTGCTGGCCATCGTTGCCGGCATGGCGCTGCTGGCCAAGAACATGATCCGCTCGAACGTGGGCCGCTCGTGGATGGCCGTGCGCGACATGGACATGGCGGCCGAAGTGATCGGCTTTCGATTGATGCGCACGAAGCTGCTGGCGTTTGCCGTCAGCTCCTTCTACTGCGGCGTGGCCGGCGCGCTGTATGCGTATGCCTACCTGGGCACGGTGGAACCGGAAGCGTACAACCTGGACCTGTCCTTCCGCATCCTGTTCATGATCATCATCGGCGGCGTCGGTTCGATTCTCGGTTCCTTCCTCGGCGCGGCCTTCATCGTGCTGCTGCCCGTCTTCCTGAACACCATCGCGCATGGCCTGGCATTGCCGACCAGCGTGGCTTCGAACCTGGAATTGATGGTGTTCGGCGCGCTGATCATTTTCTTCCTGATCGTCGAGCCGCACGGCCTGGCCAGGCTGTGGCAGATCGCGAAGGAAAAGTTGAGACTCTGGCCCTTCCCCCATTAATTTTTTGCAGTCGATGTCGGTTCACTTGAATACCAAATAAAACAAGAGGAGACACACAATGAAACACATCAAATCGCTCATGCTGGCCGCCGCCATCGCCAGTGCCGCACTCACCATGGCAGGCAGCGCGCAAGCGCAGGACAAGGAACAGTACATCGCCCTGCCGTCCTATCGCGTGGGTCCTTACGCAGCCGGCGGCTCCGGTTTCTACGGCGGCATCATCGATTACTTCAATCTGGTCAACCAGGCCGGCGGCGTCAATGGCGTGAAAATCAGCTGGGAAGAATGCGAAACCGAATACAACCCGTCGCGCGGCGTCGAATGCTATGAACGCCTGAAAACCAAGCAGGGCGGCGCCACCCTGGTCGAAACCCTGTCCACGGGCGTCGCCTACGGCATCCTCGACCGCGTGGCACAGGACAAGATCCCCATGACGATGATCGGCTACGGCCGCTCGGACGCCGCCAACGGCAAGGTCTTCCCGTATGTGTATCCGCTGATCTCGAGCTACTGGAGCCAGGCCGCCGCCATGATCAAGTACCTGGGCGACAAGGATGGCGGCATGGACAAGCTGAAAGGCAAGAAGATCGTCCACCTGTACCACGATTCGGCCTTTGGCAAGGAGCCGCTGCCCGTGCTCGAAGCGCTGTCGAAACAGTACGGCTTCGAACTGGTAAAAATTCCCGTCGCGCCGCCAGGCAGCGAACAGCAATCGCAATGGCTGCAAATCCGCCAGGCCAAGCCGGACCACGTGATCCTGTGGGGCTGGGGCGTGATGAACTCCGTTGCCATCAAGACGGCGCAGCGCAACGGCTTCCCGCGCGACAAAATGCTGGGCGTCTGGTGGGCCGGCTCCGAGGAAGACACGATTCCATCGGGTGACGCGGCCAAGGGCTACACGGCGATGACGTTCAATACCCCGGGCAACTACCCCGTGCTCGACGACATCCGCAAGAAACTCTACGCGTCCGGCAAGGGCAACCTGTCCGACCAGTCGCGCATCGGCTCCGTTTACCACATGCGCGGCGTGACGGCCGGCATCCTGTGGGTGGAAGCGATCCGCGTCGCGCAGGAAAAATTCGGCAAGGGCAAACCGATCACGGGCGAGCAAATGCGCTGGGGCCTGGAAAACCTGAACGTCGACGACGCGCGCCAGAAGGCAGTCGGCGCGCTGGGCATGTTCCCCACCGTGAAAACCAGCTGCGACGACCATGAAGGCTCGGGCGCCGTCAAAGTGCAGCAGTGGGATGGCAAGAAGTGGACCGCCATCACGCCGAAATGGATCGTCGGCGACAAGGCCCTGGTGCGCAAGCTGGTCGAGGAATCGTCGGGCAAGTACGCCGAAGAGAAAAAGATCACGCCGGCATGCATGAAGTAAGCCGCGTTCGGGATGGTGTCGGGTTACGCGCCACGCGCTAACCCGACCTACCTGGATACGAAGTAGGTCGGATCAGGCCGCAGGCCGTAATCCGACAAGCACCACCACCTATGAAAACGAAGCAGCCATGAACCATACTGCCACTGAAACACCGCCGCCCTACCTGTCGGTGAACAACATCGAAGTCATCTACGACCACGTGATCCTGGTTCTGAAGGGCGTGTCGCTGCAAGTCCCGCAGGGCAAGATCGTGGCGCTCCTGGGTGCCAACGGCGCCGGCAAGTCGACCACCCTGAAAACCATCTCGACCCTGCTGCGCGGCGAACGGGGCGACGTCACCAAGGGCGAAGTCCAGTTCAAGGGCGAGCGCGTGGACCAATTGACGCCGAATGAACTGGTCAAGCGGGGCCTGTCGCAGGTGATGGAAGGGCGCCACTGTTTCGGCCACCTGACCATCGAGGAAAACCTGCTGACGGGCGCCTACACGCGCAGCCTGTCGCGCGGCGAACTGAAAGACGCGCTGGACAAGGTCTACCACTACTTTCCGCGCCTGAAAACGCGGCGCAGCAGCCAGGCCGGCTACACCTCGGGCGGCGAACAGCAGATGTGCGCCATCGGCCGCGCGCTGATGGCCAAGCCGTCGATGATTTTATTGGACGAGCCCTCGATGGGCATCGCGCCGCAGATCGTCGAAGAGATCTTCGGCATCGTCAAGGATTTGAACCACAAGGAAAACGTGTCTTTCCTGCTGGCCGAACAGAACACCAACGTGGCCCTGCGCTACGCCGACTTCGGCTACATCCTGGAAAACGGACGGGTCGTGATGGAAGGGCAAGCCCAGGAACTGGCCAGCAACGAAGACGTCAAAGAGTTTTACCTGGGCGTGTCCAGCGCCGGGCGCAAGAGCTTCCGCGACATGAAGTTCTACCGCCGCCGCAAGCGCTGGCTGGCCTGACGCGGGAGGCAAGTCATGGACCTGGAACGGGCGAAGCAAGTGTGCCGCGGCTTTCCTGGCGCGACCGAAGACATCAAGTGGAGCAACGTGCTGGCGTTTTGCGTCGGCGGCAAGCTGTTCGCCCTGTGCGGCGCGGAAGCGCACAGCACGCGCGGCATGAGCTTCAAGGTCGATGCGGAGCGCTTCCTGGAATTGACGGACCGCACCGGCTTTCGCCCGGCGCCCTACCTGGCGCGGGCCAGATGGGTACTGGTCGCCAGTCCCGACGCCCTCGACGACGACGAAATGGCCGCCCTGCTGCGCCGCTCATACAGCCTGATTTTTGCGGGGCTGACGAAAAAAATGCAACGTGACATTGGAGAATCCGCAACATGACCGATACGCTCGACAGTCTGGAAGCACGCGCCCCCGAAGCGCGCGAACGCGAATTGATGGCCGGCCTGCCGCAGCTGATCGCGCGCGCGCAACAGGCGCCGGGCTGGGCCCGCATCCTCGATGGCGTCAACGCGGCCGACATCACCAGCCGCGCCGCGCTGGCGCAGCTGCCCGTCACGCGCAAGTCCGACCTCAAGCAATTGCAGCACGGCGCGCTGCCGTTCGGCGGCTTGAACACGACACCGAAGAACGCCCTGTCGCGCGTCTTTGTCTCGCCCGGCCCCATCTTCGATCCGGAAGGGCGCGGCCCAGACTGGTGGCGCTTCGCGCGGCCCATGTACGCGGCCGGCGTGCGCGCCGGCGGCTTGCTGCAAAACTGCTTTTCGTATCACTTCACGCCGGCCGCCTTCATGGTCGAAGGGGGCGCCGCGCGCATCGGCTGCACCGTCATCCCGGCCGGCATCGGCCAGACGGAAATGCAGGTGCAGGCGATGGTCGACCTGAAGCCGGACACGTATATCGGCACGCCGTCATTCCTGAAACTGATCATCGAGAAGGCGCGCGAAATGGGCGCCGACATCAGCAGCGTCACCAAGGCCGTGATGGGTGCGGAAGCCTTGCCCGAATCCCTGCGCAGCTGGTTTGCCGCGAACGGTGTGCCGCACGTGTTCCAGACCTATGCCTCGGCCGATATCGGCAGCATCGCCTATGAAACGGCCAGCAATGGCAAGCTCAATCCAGGCATGGTCGTGGACGAAAACGTGCTGCTGGAAATCGTCCACCCGGGCAGCGGCATTCCCGTCGCGCCGGGCGAAGTGGGCGAAGTCGTCGTCACCGTCTTCAATGCCGACTATCCGCTGATCCGCTTTGCCACGGGCGATCTGTCGGCCGTGCTGGTCGATACGCCGGAGTCGCCGTGCGGCCGCACGAATACGCGCATCAAGGGCTGGATGGGACGCGCCGATCAAACCACCAAGGTGCGCGCCATGTTCGTGCATCCGTCGCAAGTGCATGAAATCGCGCGCCGCCACCCGCAGATCAAGAAGGCGCGGCTGGTGGTATCGGGACGCATGGCCAACGACGAAATGGCTTTGCATTGCGAAGTCGACAATCCCCATGACGCCAGCGGCACCGAGGCCATCATCGGCTCGATCCGCGAACTGACCAAGCTGCGCGGCGAAGTGGTGCTGGTGGCCGTGGGCAGCCTGGCACAGGATGGGAAAATAATCGACGATGTGCGCGATTACAGCTAGGCGTAGCGCACGGATGGCGTTTGCGGGATAATACCCGCATTCATCATCAGCCCCATTCATCGCCATGCAAGAGTCCATGCAAGAATTTCATCACAATCGTGCCCGTGACCTGATCAAGAACGCGGAACTGCTGTTCGACCAAGACGCCGTGCAGGCGTCGATCACGCGCATGGCCGATGTGCTCAACACGCGCTTCAACGCCGAGGACTCGAAAGAGTTCCCGCTGGTGCTGGGCGTGATGGGCGGCGCCGTCGTATTTACGGGCAGCCTGCTGCCGCAACTGAGCTTTCCGCTCGAATTCGACTACATCCACGTGAGCCGCTACGGCGACGACGACAAGGGTGGCGAAGTGGTGTGGAAAGTCATCCCCCGCTCGAACGTTGCGGGCCGCACCGTCATCGTGCTCGACGATATTCTCGACGAAGGCGAAACCCTGGCGCACGTCAAGCAGCGCTTGCTGGACATGGGTGCCTCGGAAGTGATCCTGGCCGTATTCGCCGACAAGGCCATCGGCAAGAAAAAGCCCGTGCAAGCCGACATCGTCGGCCTGGTGATCCCGAACCGCTTCGTCGTCGGCTTCGGCATGGATGCGTATGGCTACTGGCGCAACCTGCCGGGGCTGTGGGCCATCAAGCCTGAGGATTTGAAGCAGGAGTGATGGCGGTGTTGTCGGATTACGCGCTGCGCGCTAATCCGACCTACCAGTGCCCGGTGGCGTAGGTCGGATTAGGCCAAAGGCCGTAATCCGACAACTACCACCAGTGTTACAACTTCAACCGCGCGCGCGCCGCATCGTATTCGGCCTTCAGGCGCGCCACCATCTCTTCCACGCTCGGCACGTCGTCCATCAAGCCCACGCCCTGGCCCGCGCCCCAGATGTCGCGCCAAGCCTTGGCGCTGCCGGAGCCGAAATTCATCGCGCTCTTGTCCGCTACGGGCAAGGCTTCCGGATCGAGTCCGGCCGCTTCGATCGATTTTTTCAGGTAATTGCCGTGCACGCCCGTAAACAGGTTGGTGTAGACGATGTCCGCCGCGCTGGAATCGACGATGGCATCGCGGTAGCCGTCGCTGACGTTCGATTCCTTGGTCGCCAGCCAGCGCGAGCCGATGTAGGCGAAGTCGGCGCCCATCGCTTGCGCGGCCAGCACGGCGTCGCCCGTGGCGATGGAGCCGGACAGCGCCAGCGGGCCGTCGAAGAATTTGCGCACTTCGCCCACCAGCGCGAACGGCGACAGGGTGCCCGCGTGGCCGCCGGCGCCGCTGGCCACCAGGATCAAGCCATCGACACCGGCTTCCAGCGCCTTTTTCGCGTGACGGATCGAGATCACGTCATGCAGCACGATGCCGCCATAACTGTGGATGGCGTCGAGCATTTCCTTGGGCGGCGCGCGCAGCGAGGAAATGATGATGGGGATTCGGTGTTTCACGCACACTTCCACGTCGTGCGCGAGGCGGTCGTTCGACTGGTGCACGATCTGATTGACGGCGATCGGCCCGACTTTCTTGTCCGGATTGGCGGCCTGGAAAGCGGCCAGTTCGGCCTGCAGCTCCGTGAGCCATGTGTCGAGCAATTCGGCGGGACGCGCGTTCAGGGCCGGGAACGAACCGACGATGCCGGCCTTGCACTGCGCCGCGACGAGGGCCGGGCCGCTGGCGATGAACATCGGCGAAGCGATAACGGGTAAGGAGAGGTTTTGCAACGCAACAGGCAATGCCATGGCGGACTCGCTGGAAAGTTGATCGGGATGAGAAACACACTGAGCTTGATTATAGTGCAGAAAAAGTACGATCGTGCTGAATTTATCGCCTGACCGTTTCAGCCCTCGTTAAGCAAGTACTCACCCTCGACACGCGCCGCCGTGGCCCGCATCAATTGTGAAACGGCCCACTCGGCCAGCGCGGCCGATTCCTGGCGCAGGAAGCGCCGGTTGGCCTCTTCGAAGACGGGCATGCCGCGCAGCAGGGCCGGTATGTCGGCGAGGGCGATGCGCTGGCGTTCCAGCAGCAGGAATTTCAGCAGCACTTTTACGGCGTTCTGCGCATTGCGCACGGGGTCGGACGCCAGGTAATCGAGGCGCGAATACGCGCGCTGCAAGGCGCCGGCGGCGTCCTGGAACGGCCGCCCGTGGCCGGGGATCACCACGCGCACGTCCAGACCGGCGATCAAGTCCAGGGTGGCGCGCGCTTCAGGAAAGCCGGAGCCGCCATCGAGTTCGGGGAAGATCACGCCAAAGCCGTTTTCCCACAGGGCGTCGGCGGAGATCAGGATGCCCTCCTCGGCGCAGTAAAAAATCAGCGAGTGCGGGTCGTGGCCCGGCGCGCCCAGCGCTTGCCAGCGCATGTCGGCCAAGGTCAATGTGTCGCCGGGCGAGACGGTGGCGTCAAAGCCGAAGCGCGGGCATTGCTGGCCCGTGGCCTGAAAACTCAGGGCGTCGACATCCCACGCGCGCACCTTGTCCGCTTCCGACACGGGAATGGCCGTATGGCAGCCGTATTGCGCTTGCAGCAGCGCGTTGCCGCCGCAATGATCGGAGTGCAGATGGGTGTTGAACAGGCGGTCCAGCGGACGGCCATCGAGACTGTGGCGCAGCAGGGCCAGGGTTTGCGGCGCATGCGTGACATAGCCGCTGTCGATCAGGGCCGTGTCGTCCCGGCCCAGGAACAGGATGTTATTCGACGAAAGCCAGCCGCGTTCGAACACCTGCATGGCATCGGGGAACAGCGCTGGCAATCGCGGCATGGCTTCCTCAGTAGTCGGGCTCGAAGTCGAGCAGTGATTCGCGTCCTGGCAATTCGGCCCACACGGCGCGCTTGAAGTCATCGTCGGCACGGCTCCAGGCGATGATCTCGTCGAGCGTGCGCAAACAGCCTTCGCACAAGCCGCTGTTGCGGTTCATCTTGCACAGGCTGACGCAGGGCGACGGTACCGGCGACGGCAAGGGGAGCGGAACGGCTGGCGGAGGTGGGTTGGCGACCATCATGGAGCGGCATCGGTAAACGTGAAGGCTTTCATTATGCCGCGAAACGGCGCCGGCGAGTCGGCGGCATCGTCATGCAATGTTTCTGTGAATATATTTTCCAGAGTAAAAATGATCAAAAACGCATCTTCGGGAAATTTATTTTGCGGTGCACTCTCACTCTGCGCGTGCCCGTCCTACAACACGAACAGGCCAGATCCTGCTTGACTTGGGATATTACACAACTATACTACCATCCATACAGATGGCAATTGGATGCCACATGGAGTTTTTGGAGAGATATGGCCAAGCAAGACAGCAAGCCCAAAATTGGGGAATCCGAGAAAATCACGATCAACCTCGGCTTGATCGACCTGGGGCAGATCGATCTGCTGGTCCAGGAGGGATTTTATTCCAACCGTACGGATCTGATCCGTACGGCCATACGCAACCAGCTCGGTATCCACGCCGACGTGGTGAGACAAACCGTCGCCCGTAAAAGCCTGGTATTGGGCATGCAGCATTACTCGCGCGCCGACCTGGAGGCGATCCAGGCAGCCGGCCAGCGCCTGCAGATACAGGTGCTGGGACTGGCCAGTATCGCCAGCGATGTCTCCGTGGAACTGGCACTGGCCACCATCGAGTCGATTTTCGTATTAGGTGCCCTGCACGCCAGCACCGTCGTCAAGACGGCGCTCGCAGGGCGAATTCACTAGCGTATTGGTTCGCGGCGATGACCCGGCCGATGCGCTGCACCGTTAAGGATGGTCATGAAACTACCTATCAACATGTTGGCGCAGATGCGCGCCGCAACCCGCAATCTGATGGGCAGCGGTCCCGCCGCCGCCACCGAAGCGATCCAGCAGGCGCTGTCCGCCGCCGGCCTGACGCCGCAAGCGGCAGCCACGCAAACGCCGCCACCACAGCCGATGCGCGACATTAATCCGCCACCTGCGCCGCAAGCCAGAGCCGAGCAGCCGCAAGCTGCCGCCGCGCCAGAAACGCCTGCCGCGCCACCCACGCCCGCACAGGCGGCGCAGGACTTCGCGCAGGATTTCATGTCGCGCCTGGGCGTGCCCGCCGGCCTGGGCCAGCACAGCTTCGACATGCCCAGCTTCGAACTGCCGAATTTCCACCCGCCCGGTTTCAATGCGCCGGCCGCCACGCCGGTGGAGATCCCCGCTGGCGCGCAGTTCATCGATGGCGTGTACCGCAACCATGCGGGCACGCGCTCCTACAAACTGTACATCCCCAGCAGCTACCACGGCCAGGCCATGCCGCTGATCGTGATGCTGCACGGCTGTACGCAAAATCCCGACGATTTCGCCGCCGGCACGCAGATGAATGCGCTCGCCGAAGAAAAGGAATGTTTTGTCGTCTACCCGGCGCAAACGCAGGGCGCCAACAGTTCGCGCTGCTGGAACTGGTTCAACGCCATCGACCAGCAGCGCGACCAGGGCGAACCGTCGCTGATCGCCGGCATCGCCCGGCAAGTGATCGACGAATATCCTGTGAATGAACGCGAAGTGTTCGTTGCCGGCCTGTCGGCGGGCGGCGCCATGGCCGTCATCGTCGGCACCTTGTACCCTGACCTGTTTGCCGCCGTCGGCGTGCATTCGGGCTTGCCCTTCGCTTCGGCGCAGGACTTGCCGTCGGCGCTGGCGGCCATGAAGGGCGGCGCCATGCCCAATGCCCAGCGCAAGGCGCCGGCCGGCGGCGTGCCCATCATCGTCTTCCATGGCGACCGCGACACCACCGTCAACCTGCGCAATGGCGATGAACTGATCGCCCAGGGCGTGCGCAGCCAGGCGGGCGGCAAGGCGGCCAAAGCCGCATCCATCGACGGCAGCGTGCCGAATGGCCACCGCTACACGCGCACCACGCACAGCCAGGCCGACGGCTCGCCGCTGGGCGAGTACTGGGTCATCCACGGCGCCGGCCATGCGTGGTCCGGCGGCAGCGATAACGGCAGCTATACGGATGGAAAAGGCCCGGACGCGAGCCGCGAAATGCTGCGCTTCTTCAAGACCGTCAGCTGATGTTCTCGGTATAGGGCGCGATCTGCCGCTGCTTGTCGGCGATCTCGCATACGCCGTCGGCATAGCGGTGGGAGATGGCGATGAACTGATCCTGGATCTGCAAAAAGGCGTCGACGATCTCGGCGTCGAAATGCGAACCGCGTCCCTCGACGATGATCTGCACGGCTTGCGCATGATCCATGCCCTGCTTGTAGATGCGCCGGCTGATCAGGGCGTCGTACACGTCGGCCAGCGCCATCAGGCGCGCCGAAATCGGGATGTCTTCGCCAGCCAGCCCTTGCGGGTAGCCGCTGCCATCCCATTTTTCATGGTGGCTGTAGGCGATCTCCTTCGCGTACTTGAGGAAATCGACTTCGATGCCCAGTTCGTGCTCGGCCGCCAGGATGGCGTCGCGCCCCAGGGTGGTGTGCGTCTTCATGATGGCCATTTCGTGCGGCTCGAAACGTCCCGGCTTGAGCAGGATATGGTCGGGGATGCCCACCTTGCCGATGTCGTGCAACGGCGCCGTCTTGAACAGCAGTTCGATATTCTTGTCCGTCAAAAAATCGCGGAAACGCGGCAAGCCGCGCACCTTCTCGGCCAGCGCCTTCAGGTAGTGCGAAGTGCGGCGGATATGATTGCCCGTCTCGCTGTCGCGCGTCTCGGCCAGCGAGGCCATGGCGTGGATGGTGACGTCCTGCAGCGCCGCCACTTCCTGCACGCGGCGCTCCACTTCCGTTTCCAGGTAATGATTCTGGTCGCGCAGGAAATCCTGCATCTGCTTCATCGCCAGCTGCGTCCTGATGCGCGCCAGCACGATGGGCGCCGAGATCGGCTTGGTGATGTAGTCGACGGCGCCCAGGGCCAGGCCCAGCTGCTCGTCCGCCACTTCGCTCATGGCGGTGACGAAAATCACGGGGATGCCGGCCGTGGCGGGATCGGCCTTCAGCGCGCGGCACACGTCGTAGCCGCTCATGCCCGGCATCATGATGTCGAGCAGGATCAGGTCGGGCTGGTCACTGCCGGCGGCGATCTTCAGGGCGCGCTCGCCATTGACGGCGATCTTGGTGCGGTAGTCGTCTTCCAGCACCGCGCGCAGCAGGTCGATATTGTCTGGCGTGTCGTCGACCACCAGGATGGTTGGCTTGCTTGCCGGCGCTCTCATGCCCGTCCTTCGTTCTGCATCATTATCCTTCTCACAGTGTCAGCTCCAGCGCATCGGCCACTTCGCCCAGCTGCGCCAGCGCACCTTCGAAATCGTATTGTCCCAGCATGCGCTTCAACTGGCGCGCATGTTCCGCCTGCCCTGCCGCCACCAGCACGGGACCGATGCCGTCGAGGTGCTTGACGGCCTGCGCATCGTCCTGCAGCAGCAGCTGCGACAGTTCGCGCAAGCCCGCTTCCAGGTGCGCCCGGTCCACCGGCGCCACGTGCGCCACCACCGCGCCGCCCGCCTCGGCCGCATGGCCGCGCGACTGCATGGCCAGCACGATCTTCGGCACCAGCTCGTCGAGCGCCAGGGTGCAGGCGGCCAGCGCCTGCGGCAAGCCGTCGTGCGAGCCCAGGCTGAGCAAATGCTCGACCCGCGCGGCGCTGTCGGCCAGGCCGCCGGCGCCGATATTGCCGGCCAGGCCTTTCAGGGTATGCGCTTCGCGGATCGCCGTTTCCAGCTGGTTGTTTTCGATGGCGGCAACGATGCGCTGCATGGCGTCGAACTGGGTTTCCACGAAGCGGTCCAGCAATTTTCGCATCAAAGCGGCATTGCCGCCCACGCGGCGCATGGCATCCGCCATTTTCAGGCCGGCGATCACGGGCAGCTCCGCTTCCGGCTGCGCCACCACCGCCGCCATTTCCTGCGGCGTGGCCGGCGCGATCCAGCGCGCCAGGGTGCCGAACAGCTGCGCCACGTCGATCGGCTTGGCGATGAAATCGTTCATGCCGGCGTCCAGGCATTTTTCCTTGTCGCCCACCATGGCATTGGCCGTCATGGCGATCACGGGCAAGTTCGAATAACGGGGATCCTGGCGCAGTTTGCGCGTCGCCTGGTAGCCGTCCATCACCGGCATCTGGCAATCCATCAGCACGCCGTCATAGGCGTTTTCCGCGATCTTCGCCAACGCGATGGCGCCATTGCCCGCGATGTCGACACGGATGCCGGCGTCGTTCAGGATATGCTGCGCCACCTCCTGGTTCACTTCATTATCCTCGACCAGCAGCAGCCAGGCGCCACGCAGGGCGCGTTCGTCGTCGCGGTAGCTGCTCTGGCGCTGCGTCTTGCGGCTCTGCCCCGTCACGCCGCCAAACACGAACGCAATCTGGTCGAGCAGGGTCGAGGCGCTGATCGGCTTGTTCAATACGCCGTCGAGCGGCAAGTCGCGCTGGCGCGCCGCCTCCAGCAGCGCTTCGCGATGGAAGGCCGTGACCATGATGCAGGCCGGCGTAGCATCGATGCCGGCGGCATCGGCGCGGATGCCGGCCAGGGTATCGAGGCCGTTCATGCCCGGCATTTTCCAGTCCATCAGCACCAGCCCGTACGGCCGCCCCTCGGCACGCGCCTGCGCCACGGAGCCGATGGCCAGCACGCCGCCAGACACGGCACGCGCCTCGAAGCCCAGCGCCGTCAGCATGCTGACGAAGATTTCACGCGCGCTGGGATTGTCGTCGACCACCAGCACGCGCAAGCCCTGGAATTGCTGCGGCAATAGCAAATTATCGCGCGGCACGGCGGCCAGGCCGAAGCGGGCCGTGAAGAAAAAGGTGCTGCCCACGCCCGCTTCGCTGACCAGGTCGATCTCGCCTTCCATCATTTCCACCAGGCGCTTGCTGATGGTCAGCCCCAGGCCCGTGCCGCCATGGTGGCGCGTGGTGGAGGTGTCGGCCTGCGTAAAAGCCTGGAACAATTTGCTGCGCTGGGGCGGCGTCAGACCGATGCCCGTGTCGCGCACGTCCACGCGCAGCACGGCCGCATGTTCTTCCAGCTGCTGCAGGCGGATGGTGACGACGATCTCGCCCTTGTCCGTAAATTTGATCGCGTTGTTGGTCAGGTTGATCAGCACCTGGCCCAGGCGCAGCGGGTCGCCCTGCAAGGCGTTCGGCACGTCGGGGGCGATGTCGAACAACAGTTCGAGCCCCTTGTCCTGCGCGCGCATCACGGACAGGTCGGCGATCTGCGCCAGCACGTCCTCGAGGAAGAAATCGACTTTTTCAAAGGCCATCTTGCCCGCCTCGATCTTCGAGAAATCGAGGATGTCGTCGATGATGGCCAGCAGGTTCTTCGACGCCGATTCCACCTTTTCCAGGTAGTTGCGCTGGGTCGACGTGAGTTCCGTCTGCAGCGCCAGGTGGGTCATGCCGATGATGCCGTTCATCGGCGTGCGGATTTCATGCGACATATTGGCGAGGAAATCCGACTTCATCTTGGTCGCATCCTCGGCCACTTCGACGGCGTGGCGCAGGTCCTGCTCGACGGCCAGGCTGGTGCTCATGTCCTTGAGCGCCTGGAGCAATTCGCCCGTCTCGTCGCGCGACGTCACTTCGATGACGGAACTGAAGTCGCCATTGGCCACGCGCGTGGCGATCGCCACCGCCTCGCCCAGCGGACGCGTGATCGAGCGCGCCGACCACGCAAAGGCGAGACCCGTCAGCAAGGCCGCCAGGCCGATGCCGCCCATCAGCAGCAGCGAGGTACCGATGTCGTTGCGTATCCGTGCCGCGCTGTCGCGGATCTGCTGCTGCTGCAAGTCGTCGAGCTGGCCCACGTACAGCAGCACTTTTTCCAGCACCGGCAAGGTCTGCGTCTGCACGGCCTGCTCGGCGCGGGCATGCTCGCCGCGTTCGACCAGTTCGAACATCGCCTTGAGCGACACATAGTAGTCGGCGCGTGCCAGGTGCATCTGTTCCAGCAGGCGCCGTTCCTCGGGCCGCGCATCGAGACCGTCGAGAATGCGCACCTGCTCATCGATGCCTTGCTTGATCGCTTCCAGGCGCGCCTGGTTCGCCTGGCGCAGCGCCAGCTCGTGCTGGTTCGGCAGGTTGCCGATGCGCGTGGCCGCCTCGCGCGCCAGCCCGTGGATCTTGCTGGTGGCCTTGGCGGCGACCCAGTCGCGCTGCAGGATATCGTCCGTCTCGGCGCGGATGGCATAGATGCGGCTGCCAGAGAGAACGATGACGACCAGCATCAGCACGATCAACATGGCATAACCGGCATTGATGCGCACGCCGATACTGATATCCCTGAAGCGCATGACTTTCCTATAAGAAATTCTTGAAAATCGAAGTCTGAACGTATTCCCCTACAAAATGCAAGGTCTTTTGCAAAGGAAAAAGCACGCCGATGCGCTTATTTGACCGGCGTTGCTGCCGGGCGCGTCAAGGTGGCGATATGGGCTTGCAGGCAGGCGGGGCACCAGCAGCCCATGGCGGCGCTGCCGGGCACGGGAACGGCCGGCGGCAGGGAGACGCACCAGCAGGGCTCCTTGGCGTCCGGGTCAAGCTGGCCGCACTGGAAAGTGGCGCCGCACAGGCTGCACTGGCTCATGGCTGTGTTTGAAATGGCAAGTGTGTGTCATGCTGCGCCGGGAGGCGACGCAGATGTAACGGGCAGTAAAAGGGCTGGCTGGGGGACATATCGGGCCAGACTATAGGATCATCAGGGAAAATACAACAAGATCGCCCTATAATGCCTCCAGGATTTTCTTCTTCCCTGTAAAATCGCACAAATCTATTTTCCGGACTCGCCATGAATCAACTAGCTAACTTGAACCTGGACATGAATGACGACTTGACGGCGGTGTCGCCGCAGATCAAGGCGCAGATTCTGGCCGAG
This sequence comes from Janthinobacterium lividum, assembly GCF_011601275.1. Lineage (GTDB taxonomy): Bacteria > Pseudomonadota > Gammaproteobacteria > Burkholderiales > Burkholderiaceae_D > Janthinobacterium > Janthinobacterium lividum_E. The sequence goes on from NZ_JAAOLY010000001.1 coordinate 385,391, forward strand.
GCCCTCCCCTACATCCGCAATTTCCACGGCAAGACCATCGTCATCAAATACGGTGGCAACGCCATGACGGACGAACGCCTGAAGCACGGCTTCGCGCGCGACGTCATCCTGCTCAAGCTGGTCGGCATGAACCCCGTCGTGGTACACGGCGGCGGACCGCAGATCGACAACGCGCTGAAAAAAATCGGCAAGCAAGGCACCTTCGTGCAAGGCATGCGCATCACCGATGAAGAAACCATGGAAGTGGTGGAGTGGGTGCTGGGCGGCGAAGTGCAGCAGGATATCGTCATGCTGATCAACCATTACGGCGGCCAGGCAGTAGGCCTGACGGGCAAGGATGGCGGCTTGATCCGCGCGCGCAAGATGCAAATGCCGGACCGCGAACATCCGGGCGAATTCCTCGACATCGGTTTTGTGGGCGAGATCGACGCGATCAACCCGGCCGTCGTCAAGGCGCTGCAGGACGACGCCTTCATTCCCATCATCTCGCCTATCGGTTTCGGCCAGGATGGCCAGGCCTACAACATCAACGCCGACGTCGTGGCGGGCAAGATCGCGGAAATCCTGAAAGCGGAAAAGCTGATCATGATGACCAACATCGCCGGCGTCCAGGACAAGCAGGGCAACCTGGTAACCGACCTGTCCGCGCGCGAAATCGACGAGATGTTCGCCGATGGCACGATCTCGGGTGGCATGCTGCCGAAGATCTCGTCCGCGCTCGACGCCGCCAAGTCCGGCGTGAACACGGTGCACATCATCGACGGCCGCATCGAACACTCATTATTGCTGGAAGTGTTGACCGAGCAGGCTTTTGGTACTATGATCCGTTCGCACTAAAAAAATCGCAATGCATCACAGCGAGTAGTTTGGCGGCGCAGATCACCTGGCGCCGCTTTTAATTTGCCCTTGTAGCTCAGTGGTAGAGCACTCCCTTGGTAAGGGAGAGGCCACGTGTTCGATCCACGTCAAGGGCACCAGTATCCTTTCCCCGCAGCTGAAAAACTGTCCATGGCAGCGTTGTCCTTCCTCGCCGACCATGCGTACTGTCTTCGTCTCGGCGCCTTGCCCTGAACACTTTTCATCTACTCTGCCGCCGTTTGTTGCGCGGCTAAGCCAGTTTTACCTCTTCAGCAGTTCTTCAATACACCCGCTCGACCTTCAAGCCCTTTTGACGCAGCAAGTCCGGCACGCTTTTTTCTCCGACCAGGTGCAGCACGCCGATGGCGGCCAGGCTGTGCTTTTCGCGCGCCAGGAGTTTGGCGATGCCGTCGGCCAGGGCCGGGTTGCGGCCATCCAGCAACACCTTTTGCACGAACTGCGCGGCGAACGAGGGGTCTGTTGCCGCCTTTGCCGCCAGCTTGTCGAAGGCGGCCGCGTCGGCGTTGCGCCAGGCGTTGGCGATGTCGCGTGCTTCCTGGCTTTGTTCCTGGTCCTCGATCGACGCCACGCCGTCTTCCAGGAAGCGACACTGGTCAACCGGCGTCATCGCGCCGAACAGCGCCATCTGGCCTTCCATCGATTCGAGTTCCACCACGGGGATCTTGCGCGCCTTGGCTTGCTGCGACAGGTAATTGTCGACGGCCAGGTCGGAGCGGTAGCCAAGCGTGGAAAATTCGCCGATGGCCAGCACGCTGGCCAGCATCCACGGCTTCATCGGCGCCACCGCTTCGGGCGCGATGCCGTATTTTTGCAACAGCGGCGCCAGACGCGGCGCCAGGGTCTGGCGGCAGTCGGCAGGCACTTTGCCGCCCGGCGCCTCCATGCCGTATTTCAGCACGGCGCTGACGGCCTTGCGCGGATCGGCGCCCGGATCGATCTCCAGCGCCAGCGCGCCGGCGCCGTCCAATGCCTGCGTCACCGTCGGCTCGAGCGGGTAAAAATCGGGCGCGCCGACGTGGATGGTACCGAACAGATACAGGGTGTGACTGGCGTCCTGCACCTTGAACAGGGCGCCACGGTTTTGCGCCACTGGCGGCGCTTCGGCCAAGGCCGCCTGCAACGGTGGCAAGAATAATCCGCAAAACATCACTATAATCTGGCGTCGCATGGTTTTCCTGATTGTTGAATTTTTCATCTTCTCTCGCTAGCAAAGACTCCTGTGCCTGTGTCCCATCTTAACCGCTCGTCGCCGGTCTGGCTGTTTGACCTCGACAACACGCTGCACAATGCCTCGCACGCCATCTTCCCCACCATCACGGCCAATATGAATACCTATATTGCCCGCGTACTGGGCGACGGCGTGACGCCGGCCGACGACGCTATCGTCAATGCGGCGCGCGCGGCCTACTGGCGCCGCTATGGCGCCACCTTGCTGGGCATGGTCAAGCACCATCAGGTGCAGGCCGCGCATTTTCTGCACGAGACGCATGCGTTCGACGATTTGCGCGCGATGATACGCGCCGAGCGGGGGCTGGGGGCTTTACTCAAACGCCTGCCTGGCCGTAAAATTTTACTCACCAACGCGCCGCTGCGCTATTCGAGCGACGTGATGCGCCACCTGGGCTTGCGCCGGCATTTTTCACACCACGTCGCCATCGAAGCGATGCATGTGCACCGCCAGTTGCGGCCCAAGCCATCGACCCTGATGCTGCGCAAACTGATGCGCAAGCACCACATCCGCCCCGGCCGCTGCATCCTGGTGGAAGACACCCTGGCCAACCTGAAGGGTGCGAAAAAACTGGGCCTGCGCACGGCCTGGATCACGCAATACCTGAAAATAGCCGATCCGATCGGCGTGGCGAAGTTGCCCAAGGCGTTAAATCGCCCCGCTTACGTCGATGTCAAAGTAAAATCTGTCCGGCATTTGGCACGCCGCCTTCACCGTCTGCGTTGAAGGGGACTCCTGGGCTTCCGGTTGACGCTGGAAGCCGCACCGCTAGCGGCGGTGACGGACCTCCCCATCAAGGCAGCATTTTTTTTAACGACAAGAGAAAATATGGCAAGCACACCGCCGGGCCAACGCAGGCTACAAATTCTTCAGGCCCTCGCCGCAATGCTGGAGCAGCCGAAAGGCGAAAAGATCACCACCGCCGCACTGGCGGCCAGACTGACCGTATCGGAAGCGGCCCTGTACCGCCATTTCGCCAGCAAGGCGCAAATGTTCGAAGGGCTGATCGAATTCATCGAGTCGAGCGTCTTCGGCCTGATCAACCAGATCGCGGAAAAGCACAGCGACGGCATGACGCAGACGCGCGACATCATCGGCATGCTGCTCAATTTCGCCATCAGCAATCCGGGCATGACGCGCGTGCTCATCGGCGATGCGCTGGTCAATGAGGACGAGCGCCTGCAAGTGCGCATGAACCAGTTCTACGACCGCGTGGAACTGGCGCTCAAGCAGGCCTTGCGCGTTGCCGCCGCCGAAGGCCATGGCAAGGAAAGCGAAGTGGCGGCGCGCGCCACCCTGATTGTCAGCTTCGTCATTGGGCGCTGGCACCGCTACGCCAAGAGCGGCTTCAAGATCAATCCATCCCAGGAAGCGGCGCTGCAAATCGCCATGCTGCTGGGGTAAGTCACCGCCGCGGCTGTCCCCATGCATACCGACTGCTTCGCCCTGCTCGACGACGCCAGCACACCCGGCGCCGGTTCGCGCCTGTACACGGGCCTGGCGGCGGTCTTGCAGTGCACCGAGGAGCAACAGTGGCCGGCACTGCTCGAAGGGCTGCAAGAGGCTTTACAGCGCGGCCAGTACGCCGTCAGCGTGTGCAGCTACGAACTGGGTGCGCACTTGCTGGCCATGCCGCCGCGCGCGGCCGGCCTTGATGCGCCGCCGCTGGCGCAAGTGCTCGTCTTTGAGCATTGCACGCAGCTGTCGCAGGACGAGGTGGCGCAGTGGCTGGACGCGCGCGTCGGCGCGGACGCCGCGCCTGCCGGCGTGGCCGATATCCGCGCGAACGTGGATCAAGCCGAATTCACGCGCGCGCTGCACCGCATCCACGACTACATCGTGGCCGGCGACACCTATCAGGTCAACTACACGTACCGTTTGCGCTTCGACGCCTTCGGTTCGCCCCTTGCCCTGTATGCGCGGCTGCGCGCGCGCCAGCCCGTGCCTTACGGCGCGCTGGTGATGCTGCCCGATGGGGGCGCCCTGCTGTCGCTGTCGCCGGAGCTGTTCGTGCGCCATGCGCAGGGAGAATTGACGGCGCGTCCCATGAAAGGCACGGCGCCGGCCGCCCCTGCGGATCAAACGGCAGAAAACGCGCGCCGCGCCACCGCCCTGGCCAGCGACCCGAAAAACCGCGCGGAAAACCTGATGATCGTCGACTTGCTGCGCAACGACATCGGCCGCATCGCCGCCACCGGTTCCGTCAAGGTGCCCGCACTGTTCGAAGTGACGCGCTACAGCAGCGTGCTGCAAATGACCTCTACCGTGCAGGCACGCCTGCGCGACGACGCCAGCCTGGCCGACATCTTCCAGGCCTTGTATCCATGCGGCTCGATCACGGGCGCGCCGAAACGCCGCACCATGGAAATCATCGCCGAACTGGAAGGGGCGCCACGCGGCATTTATACGGGCGCCATCGGCTGGTTCGACCCGCCGGGCGCCGGTGCTGCCCACGCTGTGGGCGACTTCTGCATGTCCGTGCCGATCCGCACCCTGGCCCTGCAGCCGGCTGGGCCTGGCGGTATCCGGCGCGGCGAGATGGGCGTGGGCGCCGGCATCGTGCTCGACAGCGACCCGCACGAGGAATTTGCGGAATGCCAGCTCAAGGCCCGCTTCCTCACGGGCCTCACGAACGACTTCGAACTGTTCGAGACCCTGCATGCGAGCCGCGACCATGGCTGCCGCCTGCAGGAGCACCACCTGGCGCGCCTGGCCGCCTCCAGCGCCTACTTCGGTTTTAGCTGGGATGCCACCGCTGCCCGCGCCGCGCTGCAGGCGGCCTGCGCGGCACGCCCCGACGATGTCCTTTTTCGCCTGCGCCTGGCGCTGCGCCAGGACGGCCAGTTCACGACGCAAAGCGGCGCGCTCACCGCCTTGCCGGGGACGGTCAACGTCATGCTGTCGCCCGACACAACGATTGCCGACGACCTGTTCCTGCGCCACAAGAGCAGCGTGCGCGCGCGCTACGACTCTGCCTGGCGCGCGGCCGAGGCGCAAGGCGGCTTCGACATGCTGTTCTTTAACGAGCGTGGCGAACTGACGGAGGGCGGGCGCAGCAATGTCTTCGTGCAGCTCGATGGCCGCTGGCATACGCCGCCCCTGTCCTGCGGCCTGCTGCCCGGCGTGCAGCGCGCGGCCATGCTGGCCGATCCTGCCTGGAACGCGCAGGAAACCATCATCACGCGCGCCATGCTGGCACGGGCCGAAGCCATCGTCGTGTGCAATGCGCTGCGCGGGGCGATGCCGGCACAGATTATCGCTAGCGCCTGAAACCGTTCAGGGCAAGGCGCATTGCCGAAGGCAGTGCGAACGCACGACGAGGCACTGCAACGCCGCCATGGACTGTTTCAGCCGCTAGATATCCACCTGCATTTCATAGCCGCCGTAGATCATCCGCTTGCCATCGAACGGCAGCTTGGCCGGATCCATCATCTCGGCCAGACGCGGATCTTTCATGACCTTGTCGTTGATTTCATCGCGCTTGGCGCGCGACTCATACACGATCCATGAAAACACCACCACTTCGCCATCCTGCAAGTCCACCGCCTGCGGGAACGAGGTCAGCTTGCCCGGCTTGACATCGTCGCCCACGCATTCGCGAAATTCCAGCGCGCCGTACTCTCGCCAGACGGCGCCGCAGCTGCGCGACATGGCCAGGTAGGCATCGAGCTTGGCTTTCGGTACGGGCACGACAAATCCATCGACATACGCCATGATGTTCTCCTTTGTTGTGACAAACGCGAACAACCAGCTTAGGACAATGATGGCAATGCGACAAGCGCGGCATTAAAAAAAAGCAGGCGTTCAAGCCTGCTTGTGTGTCGGCAACTTACAGCGCCAGTGCTTTTTCCACCGCGCCAACGAGTTTCTTGTCGTCCGGCGTCACCTTGCTGGGGAAGCTTTCCACCACTTTGCCGTGGCGGTCGATCAGGTATTTATGGAAATTCCAGGCCGGGGTCTTGCCCGTCTGCTTGATCAAATCCACGTACAGCGGGTTCGGTGCGGGACCGGAGACGACCGACTTCGAAAACATGGGGAACTTCACGCCATAGGTGTTGTAGCAGAAATCGGCGATTTCCTTGCTGTTGCCCGGTTCCTGCTTGCCGAAATCGTTTGACGGGAAGCCCAGCACCACCAGGCCCTTGCTGCCGTACTTGGCGTACAGCGCCTCGAGCCCTTCATATTGATTGGTAAAACCGCAATAACTGGCCGTATTCACCACCAGCACGACCTTGCCTGCGTACTGGCACAGGTTTTGCGGCGCCTCATCCTGCAGGCGGTTGAAGGTCTGCTTGAGGATGGCGGGGCAAGCGGCCGGCGCAGCGGCAGCGACAGCTGTCGCGGTGTCGGCGGCATGGGCCGGCACGGCCAGGCTGGCGCCGGCGGCAAGGGTGGTGAGCGCAAACAGCTGGGCAAGGGTCTTGGACATGAAGGGCACCATGGTTGAACGGAAAAAAACCATTCTATGTCAAACGCCGCGCGCGCGTGCAAGACGGACAACAACAGCGATTGCTTGAGCGACATCAACGACGGCGCAGTACTTGCCCAAAGCACAGTTTTTTTACCTATGCTCGGCCTTCCTGTCCCTTTCCCTGCCTTGTGGAGTCGCCATGCCCTTCCCGCACCTGACCGCATTACCCACCGCCCTGCTGGCCGCCAGCCTGCTCATCCTGGCGCCAGGCGGCGCGCACGCCGCCACGACGGCCAAAGCCGTCAAGCCCGCCGCGACCAAGGATGCACCCGCCCTGCCCGCCTACCAGGCCGACCTGAGCCAGACCACGGTGTCCGGCCTGTCCTCGGGCGGCTTCATGGCGGCGCAGTTTGCCGTCGCCTACTCGGCCACGGTGGCCGGCGCCGGCATCATCGCGGGCGGCCCATATTTCTGCTCGGGCCAGCCGGGCCGCTTCCCCTACATTCCCTACCTGACGAATGCCTTGAGCACCTGCATGAATCCCGGCAGTGCGCAGGTGGCGCCGCCTGTCGCCAGCGAATTGCTGCGCGCGGCAAACGATTTTGCGCGTGACCGTCTCATCGACGACACGGCCAACCTGAAACGCCAGCGCGTGTATCTGTTCAGCGGAACGAAAGACCAGACCGTGACGCGGCCGGTGGTGGAGCAGGTGGGGAAATTCTATCAACTGGCGGGCACGCCGGCGGCGCAGATCCGCTTCGTCGACACGCTGGGCGCGGGCCACGCCATTCTGACCGACAGCAATGCCGACAAGCCTTGCGCCGTGACGGAGTCACCCTTCATCAACGACTGCGACTACACGCAGGCGCGCGACATCCTGCAGCACCTGTACCCGGACCTGCAACCGTCGGCGACCACCCTGACGGGCAAGCTGATCGCCTTCAACCAGCGCAGCTTCATCCAGAACGCGTACTCGAGCATGAACAATACGGGCTACGCCTACATCCCGAAAGCCTGCGACAGCGAAAGCTGCCGCGTGCACGTGGTGTTCCACGGCTGCCTGCAAACGACGCAGGCCATCGGCGACCGTTTCTATACCAGCACCGGCTACAACCAGGTGGCGGACGCCAACAAGATCATCGTGCTGTATCCGCAAGCCGAACCGAGCCCCGTCTACCCGTACAACCCGAAAGGCTGCTGGGATTTCTGGGGCTACACCAGCATCAATCCGATCGACCCGGATTTCTACCGCAAGAGCGGCACGCAGATGGAAGCGGTCAAGGGCATGCTGGACCGGTTGGCTGCGCGCCGCGGCTCGCGTTAAGCGGCTTAGATACCGCCCATGCAGATGTATTTGATAACGAGATAATCTTCGATACCGTAGGTCGACCCTTCACGGCCCAGGCCCGATTGCTTGACGCCGCCGAAGGGGGCGATCTCGTTCGAGATCAGGCCCGTGTTGACGCCAACCATGCCCGTTTCCAGGCCTTCGGCCACGCGCCAGATACGGCCGATGTCGCGCGAATAGAAGTAGGCGGCCAGGCCGAATTCCGTGTCATTGGCCAGGGCGATGACTTCATCGTCCGTCTTGAAGCGGAACAGGGGCGCCAGCGGGCCGAAGGTTTCTTCCGTGGCCACGCGCATGTCGTTCGTCACGTCGGCGATGATGGTCGGCTCGAAGAAGCCGTTGCCCAGCGCATGGCGCTTGCCGCCGGCCAGCAGGCGCCCGCCCTTGGACAGCGCATCGGCCACGTGCTCTTCCACCTTGGCGACGGCCTTGGCGTCGATCAGCGGGCCTTGCGTGACGCCCGCCTCGATGCCATTGCCCACCTTCAGCTTGGCCACGGCGGCCACCAGCTTGTCGGCAAACGCGTCATACACGCTGTCCTGCACGTACAGGCGGTTGGCGCACACGCAGGTCTGGCCCGCATTGCGGTATTTCGAGGCGATGGCGCCTTCCACGGCCGCGTCCAGGTCGGCGTCGTCGAAGACGATGAACGGCGCATTGCCGCCCAGTTCCAGCGACAGCTTCTTGATCGTCGGCGCGCACTGCTCGGCAAGCAAACGGCCCACCTGGGTCGAGCCCGTAAACGTCAGCTTGCGCACGATGGGGTTCGACGTCATTTCGCCGCCGATGTCTTTCGGCGCGCCCGTGACGATACTGAACACGCCGGCAGGCACGCCCGCGCGCTCGGCCAGCACGGCCAGCGCCAGCGCGGAAAACGGTGTTGCTTCAGCCGGTTTCAGGACCATCGGGCAGCCGGCGGCCAGGGCCGGGCCGACCTTGCGCGTGATCATGGCGGCAGGGAAGTTCCATGGCGTGATGGCGGCGCACACGCCGATCGGCTCCTTGGTGATGACGAGGCGGCGGTCCGGCCATGGCGATTGCAGGGTGTCGCCCGCGACGCGCTTGCCTTCTTCCGCAAACCACTCGATGAACGAAGCGCCGAACTGCACTTCGCCCTTCGCTTCCGGCAGCGGCTTGCCCTGCTCGGTGGTCATGATCAGCGCCAGGTCGTCGGCGTTGTCCAGAATCAGGTCATGCCAGCGGCGCAGCACGGCCGCGCGTTCCTTGGCCGTCTTCTTGCGCCAGGCGGGCCAGGCGGCATTGGCCGCCTCAATGGCGCGGCGCGTCTCGGCTGCGCCCATCAGGGGCACCGTGCCGATATGCTCGCCCGTGGCGGGATTGTTCACGTTAATCGTCTGGCCACCATCGGCATCGACCCAGGCTCCATTCACGTAAGCCTGGTGACGCAACAAGGTAGGATCTTTCAACTGCAGCATAAGAATCTCCGGTCTGGTTTGAATTATCGACGAGGGATACTATGCCACAGCGCGGCCGATTCCGCAGGCGCGGCACGGAACTGGCTTAAGCTCTACTCGACCTTGAAAGACGACAGTTTCGGGTCCGGCGCCGGGTATTCCAGCTTCATGCCCTGCAGGGTTTCCAGCAGCAGGGATGCGACCACGAGGTTGCGCTGCGTCTTGGAGTTCGATGGCACCACGTACCACGGCGCGTGATCGGCATCCGTCTCGCGGATCGCCGTTTCATAAGCGCGCTGGTAGCCATCCCACTTCTTGCGCTGGGCGATATCGTTGGGGTCGAACTTCCACTGGCGGTCAGGATCGTCAAGCCGCTCCTGGAGCCGTCCCCGTTGCTCGTCCTTCGAGATGTGCAGGAAGATTTTCAGGATGACGGTGCCCGTTTCGCTCAGCATGCGCTCGAAATCGCGGATCTGCGCGTAGCGGCGCTGGCATTCGGCCTTGTCGATCATGTCCTGCACGCGCGTGATCAGCACATCCTCGTAATGGCTACGGTTGAAGATGGCGATTTCGCCCTTCACGGGCACGTGCTGGTGCACGCGCCACAGGTAATCGTGCGCCAGTTCGATATCGGTGGGGCCCTTGAACGCCACGGCGCGGATGCCCATCGGGTTGATGTTGCTGAAGATGGCCTTGACCGTGCCATCCTTGCCCGACGTATCCATGCCCTGCAGAACCAGCAGCACCTTCTTTTTGTGCTGCGCATACAGCATGCTCTGGCATTCGGCGATCTGCGCCGTCAGTGCCACGGTTTCCTCGCGGTCCATGGCCTTGCACTGGGATGGCGTCAGCTTCTTGTTCGCCGCCTTGGTGGCGGCGCCCAGCAGGCGCTTGCCGGCGAAGTCCTCTTTCAGCTCGAAGCCCTTGCCGGCACGGAATTGCGTGCGCGCCTTCATGCCGCCACCGCCAGCTTGCGGTGCTCGATTTTTGTGCAGTGATCCATCACCACGTCCAGGCCCGCCGCCCGCGCCAGCTGCGCCGCCTGCTCGTTGACGATGTCGAGCTGCAGCCACAGGCAGCCGGCCTTGACGGCGATGGCTTCCTCGGCGATGGGCAGGATATCTTCTGACTTGCGGAAGCAGTCGACGATGTCGATGCGCGCCGGTGCCACCGCAGCGGCAGCCTCCGTCAGGGTGGCGTAGGCGCGCTGTCCCAGCACATCGCGCCCGGCGAGGGCCGGATTGACGGGCAGCACGCAGTAGCCATGGTGCAGCAGGTAGTCGGCCACTTCATGGCTGGCGCGTTCGGGCTTGTCGGACATGCCGACGATGGCGATGATGCGGCTGTCTTGCAGGATGCGGGCGATGTTGGACATATTCTGGTCATAGTTGGGCGTGCGACATTGCCCGCCTAGCGTAGCAGATTCCCGTCGCGCCGGGAGCTAGCCAGAAGACTTAGCCTTGCGCACGGCCGCCATCTTCGCCACGAAAGCCTGCGCGCGCGCCGTCACGGCCGCGTAATCGCCCGTGGCGCCAGGGCCACTGAGGCTGCTGCCGATGCCCACGGCCACGGCGCCGCTGGCAAACCATTCCTGCAAGTTCTCCACCGTCACGCCGCCCGTCGGCATCAATGGCGCTTGCGGCAGGGGCGCGCGCAGGGCCTTGATGTAGGCGGGGCCGAACATCTCGGCGGGGAAGACCTTGACGATGTCGGCACCCGCCTGCAGGGCCGTGACGATTTCCGTCGGCGTCATCGCGCCCGGCATGGACAGCACCTGGTAGCGCTGGCACAGCGCGATGGTGTCCACGTTGACGCTGGGCGAAATGATGAACTGGGCGCCGGCCAGGATGGCGGCGCGCGCCGTCTCCGTATCGAGCACGGTGCCCGCGCCCAGCAGCACCTCATGACCATGGCGTTCGCGCAAGGTGCGCAGCACGCCCAGGGTATCGGGCGTGGTGAACGCCACTTCCAGCGCCGTGATGCCGCCGGCGATGCACGCCTCGGCGATCTGTACGGCCGCATCGGGCGAGTCGGCGCGCACGATGCCGACCATGCCCCGTTCGAGGATGCCATTGAAAACCATGTGTTTTTGCATCTGCTCTCTCCTGTCAGGCCGGCAAGGCGCCAAAGCGCACTTCCGGCAAACCGCGCACGCCTACCTGGCGTGCATGAAACAATCCGCCGGCCAGCGGTTCGCTCGCCAGCTGGGCCGGGGTCAAGCTCTCCTGCGCCGTCGTGACGAACAATTCGTCATAGTGCGGGCCGCCCAGGCTCACGCAGCTGGGCTGCGAAACGGGCAGGCTGATCTTGCGCTCGACGCTGCCGTCCGGCGCGAAGCGCAAGACCCTGCCCGCGCCCCACTGCGCGCTCCACAGGTAGTCATCCGCATCGATGGTGGCGCCATCGGCTGCGCCCGGTCCCGGATCGAGCACGGCAAACACGCGTACCCGGCTGGCGTCGCCTCCCAGGTAATCGTCCCAGCGATAGATTGCCTTTTTCATTGAGTCGCAGAAGTACATGGCCGTACCATCGACGCTGAAGCAGATGCTGTTCGAGATGGCGATCTGCGGCAGCGGCAAGCGCTCCAGGGTCAAATCCAGGTTGAGGCGGTAAAAGCTGCCGATCGCATCGCGGCATGGGCGCTCATCGAGCGTGCCGAAGACAAAGCGCCCCTGGCGGTCGCAGCGGCCATCGTTCAGGCGCGTCATGGGCAAGCCCCCCTCCACCGTGTGCAAGCGCGTGACGGCCCCGCTGCGCGCGTCAAACCAGGCCAGTCCGGAGGCCAGTCCCAGCAACAGCACCTCGTCGCTATCCGTCAGCGCGAAACACGCCAGGCGCTCGGGCATGGCCCAGCTCTGGCGCTCGCCCGTGGCCAGCACCAGCGCATGCAGCTGGCAGCCTTCGATATTCGTCCAGAAAACGCGGCCGCTGCGTTCGCACCAGCGCACACCCTCGCCCAGGAAATTCTGCGCATCGACCAGTAATTGGGCCTGTGTCCCCATCATTTTTTTTCCTTCCCTTCAATGTGACTCGCGCGGAACCGCCGAACCGCGGCAGCCGACCAGGAAGTCCAGATCCGCGCCTTCGTCGGCCTGCGTCACGTGCTTGATGTACATCGACTGGTAGCCGCCCTTCATGGCCGGCGGCGGTGCGCTCCACTCGGCGCGCCGGCGCGCCAGCTCAGCCTCGTCGACGTCCAGGTGCAAGCGCCGTCCCGCCACATCCAGTTCTATCATGTCGCCATCGCGCACCAGGGCCAGCGGCCCGCCCACGGCCGCTTCCGGCGCCACGTGCAGCACCACCGTGCCGTAGGCCGTGCCGCTCATGCGCGCGTCCGAGATGCGCACCATGTCGCGCACGCCCTGCTCCAGCAGTTTTTTCGGCAAGCCCATATTGCCCACTTCGGCCATGCCCGGATAGCCCTGCGGACCGCAGTTTTGCAGCACCATCACGCAGCTGGCATCGATATCGAGCGCGGGATCGTCGACGCGCTTTTTGTAGTGCTCGATGCTGTTGAACACGACGGCGCGGCCACGGTGCTGCATCAGCTCGGGCGAAGCGGCCGAAGGCTTGATGACGGCCCCGCGCGGGGCCAGGTTGCCATGCAGGACGGCGATGCCGCCCTCGTCCTTGAATGGCTGCGCCAGCGGCGTGATCACCTCGGGATTGAAATTTTCCGCTTCGGCCACGTTGACGGCCATGGTGGCGCCCGTGACGGTGAGCGCCTCGCCGTGCAATTTGCCCAGCAGGTCGCGGATGATCACGGGCAGGCCGCCCGCATAGTAAAAATCTTCCATCAGGTACTGGCCCGACGGCATCAGGTTCAGCAGACAGGGAATGTCACGGCCCAGGCGGTCCCAGTCGCCCAGGCGCATGTCCACGCCGATGCGCCCGGCAATGGCCAGCAAATGGATCACGGCATTGGTCGAGCCGCCGATGGCGCCGTTGACCATGATGGCGTTTTCAAACGCTTCGCGCGTGAGGATCTGCGACAGTTTCAGGTCTTCATGCACCATGTCGACGATGCGCCGGCCCGTCAGCTGCGCCTGCAGCTTGCGGCGCGCATCGACGGCGGGAATGGCCGCGTTGCCGGGCAAGGTCACGCCCAGCGCTTCGACCATGCTGGCCATGGTCGATGCCGTACCCATGGTCATGCAGTGACCGGCGGAACGCGACATGCACGATTCGGCCTGCTTGAATTCGGCTGACGTCATGCGGCCGGCGCGCACGTCCTCGGAAAACTTCCACACATCCGTGCCCGAACCGATCGGCTTGCCCCGGTAATTCCCGTTCAACATGGGGCCGCCCGACAGCACGATGGTGGGCAAGTCCACGCTGGCCGCGCCCATCAGCAGGGCCGGGGTGGTTTTGTCGCAACCCGTCAGCAGCACCACGCCGTCGATCGGGTTGGCGCGGATCGATTCCTCGACGTCCATGCTGGCCAGGTTACGGAACAGCATGGCCGTCGGACGCAGATTCGTCTCGCCCAGCGACATCACGGGAAATTCGACGGGAAAGCCGCCCGCTTCGAGCACGCCGCGCTTGACCATCTCGGCCAAGTCACGGAAATGGCCATTGCAGGGCGTCAGCTCGGACCAGGTATTGCAGATGCCGATGACGGGACGGCCATCGAAGGCGTCGCTGGGATAGCCCTGGTTCTTCATCCAGCTGCGGTGAATAAAACTGTCCTTGTCGTCGCCACCAAACCACGATTGCGAACGCAAGGGACGCTTGTTCTTGTTGCTGCTCATACTGTCTCCTGCGGGGAAATCAAGCCGCGCGCGGCGGCGATCAGCAGCGCACCGTGACCGGCCAGATAGTCTTGCTGCTGGTCGTCGACGATGATGCGCTTGCCATAAAAAAATCCGTGTTCCTCGATCAGCAAGCCGAGCGCCTGGCGCAGCATGGGCTTGCCGGTTATGACGAGCGGGCTATCGGGCCGCATCTGGATGGCGGTGCTGTTGCGCAGCGCCAGCAGGTCGCCGCTGAGGACGGCGCCCATCAGAAAATTGGCCCGCTCATTGCATTCGATGGCGCTGAACTGGCCCAGGGTGCGCACGCTGAAGCAGGCGCGCGCCAGCCCCGTTTTTTGCGCCGCGGCCGCGCCGGCCAGCAGCATTTTCGGCACCAGGGTCTGGGCAAAACCGCCATCGACCGATTGCTTGATCAGCGTGTGCTGCGTGATCGCCTGCAGCAGTTCGCCCGCGATGGTGGTGCTGCAGCCGAGGATGCGGCGCTGCTCGTCCACACTGATCAGCTTGGTATGCGAACCGGGCATGATCAGGGTCGCCGCGCCGCGCAATTGCAGGCGCTCGAGCAGCGCGACGACTTCCGTCTCTTCGCCGCGCATCATGTCCATTGCCTCGACGTTATGCAGGCCGACGGCGCCATGCTGGTTGCGCACGCCGGGAATCAGCCACAGGGGCTGCGCCAGCACGTCGGGCAAGTCCACCGCCTGCATGCCTTGCGCCAGCTGGGCCAGGCCGGCGGGCGCCGGCAAGTGCGGCACTTCCCGCACGCCCATGGGCGAGGTGATCATGCCCGAGGCCAGCGCCAGGTCCACCTCGGAAGGCGCGAGTCCGGCGCTGGCCAGCACGCTGGCGATGGTGTCGCGCAGCGCCTGTTTCAGCGCGCCGTTATGGCCATCGATGGCGGTATTGCGCACGCCCGTTTCCAGCTGCGCCTGCGCGACGACGGCGCCTGCGCGCCACAGCAAGGTACGCGTATTGGTGGTGCCGGCATCGATGGTGAGTATGTTCATGGGCAGGTTCGCAGCGTCGGTCAGGACAAAAATGAATGAGGGAAAAACTACCTCATGGTAGAACTGCCCCGCATATCTGACCAATCACTTATTTGACATCATTGATACCGGTTCGGATATGTCAAACGCGTCGATATCCTGCACGCCCAAACGGTAGGCGAGGTTGAACCGCGTCAGCTGTCCCGGCTGCAATTGCACGCCCTGCGCCAGCAGGGAAAAACAGCGCGCATCGGAATACAAACGGCAACTGTCCTGGGTGCTGGAAAAACGCAAGACCCGGCCGGAAGCGGGGTCGGCCACCCGCGCCGCCTCGCGCAGCTGGCCGCCGCCCGTCCAGTAAAAGTCATGCCGGAATCCCGGCAAGTGCACGAGCGCGGGCCAGGCCAGGCGTGACGCGAGCGGCGCCGGCTGGCGGAAGTCGAACGCGCTGCCCGCCACGTCGAGCGGAGCGCTGCACGAGTGGCCGCCTGGCCAGTAACGGTCGGCGGCCAGGCGCAGCACATGGTCGCCCACGGCGGCGCGGCCGCCCTGCAGATTGAACAGGGGTGCGGCCAGCGCGAAGCGGGAAACCGTCTCGGCCGTGGCGACGCAGTCGAGGTGCAGGCTGCCATCCTCGTCAAGCCGGTAGGTCAGGCGCACGGACAGGCCGTCGTGCGCCAGGTGCAGCAGCAAATGGCCGTCGTCCGGCGGCGCGCATTGCCAGGCCGTGGACGAGCGCGCAGCAGGGGGGGCGGCGCCCAGCACATCGGCCAGGCGGCCATAGCGGTCGGGCGCCCACCAGGCCCGCACGCTGGCATCGTGCGCGTCGATGGCCACGCGCATGCCGCGCGCATTGCGCAGCAGATGCATCATGGCGCCTGCCCTGGAGCTGGCGGCGGCCGGCTGCGTTGCTGGAATTCGCGCGGCGTGCAACCGAGTTCGCGCTTGAAGACGGCATGCATGTACTGCACCGTGGTAAAGCCGCAACGCACGGCCACCTCGGCCACCTGCCCCGGCCCGCGCGCCAGCAGGGTCTTGGCCGCATCGAGCTTGAAATGCAGGATTTCGTCGTGCACGCTGCGCCCCAGCTCGTGGCGGAAGTGCGCTTCGAGCGAGGAGCGCGACACGCCCACGTAATCGGCCACCTGCTCCGTCTTGATGCCCTGGCAGGCGTACTGGCGAATAAAATGGCGCGCCTGCATCACCTGCGGATGCTGGAAGGGCTGGTGGCGCGTGGAGGCCAGCACGTTCAGGCCGGCCGGCGGCACGAGGATGCGCGTGCCGGACAGGCGCGCGCCATTCAACATCTGATGCAGCAGATGCGCGGCCGTGCGGCCCATTTCCTCCGTGCCCTGGATCACGGAACTCAATGGAATGCGCGTGAGCATGCGCGCCAGCGGGTCGTTGTCGATGCCGATCAGGGCCACTTGCTCCGGCACGGCGATCCCCGCATGCATGCACGCTTGCAGCAGCTGGCGCGCGCGCGCGTCGCTGACGGCGATGATGCCGACGGGTTTTTCCAGGCTGTTGAGCCAGGCGATCTGCTGCTCCACCGCCTCGTCCCACGACGGCGCGCTGGTGGCGACGCCCCGGTACACGTCGGCGCGCATGTGATCGCGCTCCATCAAGGCGCAAAACGCCGTTTCGCGCTCCTGCGCCCAGCGGTTGACATCGGCCTCCGGCAGGCTGAAACAGGCGAAACGCGTCAAGCCCGCTTCCACCAGGTGTTCATAGGCCAGCTTGACGATCTTGAAATTATCGGTCGCCACATACGGGATGCCGGCCGGGTAATCCTCGGCGCGCGCATACGAGCCGCCTACGGCCACCACGGGCAGGCGGCTGTGCGCCAGCGCTTCGCAGACGGCGGGATCGTCGAAATCGGCGATGATGCCGTCGCCCTGCCAGCGCTCGATGCCGGGAAGCCGGCAGCGAAAATCCTCTTCCAGGAACAGGTCCCACGACACGCGCGTGGTGTTCAGGTAGGCGGCGATGCCCGCGATGATGTCGCGGTCGTAGATTTTATTCCCGTTAAACAGCAGCGCGATCCGGTGCGCGGTCGGCATCTTCATGGTGTCTCCTCCCGTGCCAGATCGTTTCACGGCTAACGACGCCCCGCTCGCGTGCTGACATCGACCCACACGGCCAAAGTGAGGATACTGCCTTTCACGATCATCTGCCAGTAGGTGTCCACGTCCAGCATGGACATGCCGTTATCGAGGCTGGCCATGACCAGCGCGCCGATCAGGGCGCCGTACACGGTGCCCGAGCCGCCGCGCATCGAGGTGCCGCCGATGAAGCAAGCGGCGATCGCGTCGAGTTCGCTGAAGGTGCCGGCCGATGGGGAACCTGCGGCCAGGCGGCCCGTGTTGATCAGGCCCGCCAGCGCGCACATCAGGCCCATGATGCCGAAGATCCACAGCTTGACGGCTTTCACGTTGATGCCGGACAGGCGCGTCGCTTCCATATTGCTGCCCACGGCGTAGATGCGGCGGCCGAACACGGTCTGGCTGGTGATGTAGCTGAACAGTCCCAGCAAGGCCAGCAGCAATAGCACGGGCAGCGGGATGCCTTCATAGCCGTTCAGGGTTTGCACGAAGGCATACAGCACGGCGCCGATGACGGCCAGGCGCAAGCCGTCGGCCCAGGGCGCCGTCTGCGGCAAGCCATGCTGCGCGCGGCTGGCGCGCGCGCGCCACGTCAGGAAGGCGGCCAGCAGGAACAGGCCGACGCCCAGCACGATGCCGGGCACCGCGGGCAGGTAGCCTTGCCCCAGATAGACCATCGGCTCGGAGACGGGCGCGATCGTGATGCCGCCCGTGATGCCCAGCAGGATGCCGCGGTACGCCAGCATGCCGCCCAGGCCCACGATAAAGGAGGGGATGCCCCGGTACGCCGTCAGGTAGCCATTGAGCAAACCAATCACCAGGCCGCAGCCGAGTACGGCCGCCAGGTTCAGCGCCAGCGGCCAGTGCTGCGTGACGTCCAGCACGGCGGCGATGCCGCCGAGCAGCCCCAGCAGGGAGCCGATCGACAGGTCGATCTCGCCGGCGATAATCACCAGCACCATGCCGCAGGCGAGGATGCCGGTGACGGACATCTGGCGCAGCAGGTTAGACAGGTTGCGCGGCGTGAGGAAACTGCCCTCCGTCTTCCACGAAAAGAAGGCCCAGATCAGCGCCACGGCGATCAGCAGGGCCAGCATCTTGTATTGGGTGAACAGCTGTTTGATACTGTGCGGTTTCATGCTGCGGTTTCCTTGTTTGCGGTGTTGGCGGCGGGCGCGGGACGCTGGTCCAGCGCGGCCGCCAGCACGGTTTCCTGGCTCAGGCCATCGTTGATAAAGTCGCCGCGCAGGCGGCCTTCGCCCATCACCAGCACGCGGTCGGACACGCCCAGCACTTCGGCCAGTTCCGACGAGACCATGATGATGGCCACGCCCCGGTCGGCCAGCGCCAGCATCAATTTGTAGATTTCATATTTGGCGCCCACGTCGACGCCGCGCGTAGGCTCGTCGAGGATCAGCACGCGCGGGCGCGTCAGCAGCATCTTGGCCAGTACGGCCTTTTGCTGGTTGCCGCCCGACAGGCTCGTAATGGGCAGCGACGGGCTGGCCGCCTTCAGTTCCAGCTGCGCGATCTCGCCGCGCACGGCCGTCAATTCCGCCTCGCCATCGATGCGCGTGGCGCGCGCGAATTCCTCCAGCACGGCCAGGGTGATGTTCTGCCCCACGTCGAGGTCCGGCACGATGCCGTGGTGCTTGCGGTCTTCCGGCACCATGGCCAGCCCCATGGCAATGGCCTTTTGCGGCGAGCGGGTATCGATCTTGCGGCCATCGAGCCACACTTCGGCCTGGCAAGGCCCCTGGTAGGCGCCGAACAGGGCCGAGACGAGCTCCGTGCGCCCCGCCCCCACCAGGCCGGCGATGCCGAGGATCTCGCCCTTGCGCAGGGTGAATGACACATCGTCGACCCGCTTGCGCTGCGGGTTGTCGGCATCGATGCAGGTCACGTGGCGCGCCTCGAACAGCACCTCGCCGATGGGTGCCGGCTGCGCGCGCTGCGGATACAGCTGGCTCATTTCGCGGCCCACCATCTGCGCGATGATGCGCTCGACGTTCATCTGCGCCATCGGCGTGGTGGCGATATGCTTGCCGTCGCGGATGACGACGATGGTGTCGCAGATGGCCGCCACTTCATCGAGCTTGTGCGAAATGTAGATGCAGGTGACGCCCTTGGCTTTCAGCGCGCGCAGGATATCGAGCAGCACAGCGATTTCCGACGCCGTCAGCGACGACGACGGCTCGTCGAGGATCAGCAAGCGCGCATTCTTGTTGAGCGCCTTGGCGATTTCCACCAGCTGCTGGTGGCCGCCGCCGTAATTCATCACGGGCTGCGCCACGTTCAGTTCGGGAATTTTCAGTTCGCGCAGCAGCTCGTCGGCGCGCTTGTACATGGCCGCGTAATGCATGCGCCCGCCGGGCAGGGTGAGCTCGCGGCCCATGAAGATATTCTCGGCCACGGACAGCTGCGGCACCAGCATCAGTTCCTGGTGGATGATGATGATGCCAGCGTCTTCCGTGTCGCGGATCGATTGCGCGCGCAGGGGCTGGCCCTCCCACAGGATCTCGCCATCCCAGGTGCCGTGCGGGTACACGCCGGACAGCACCTTCATCAGGGTCGACTTGCCGGCGCCATTCTCGCCGCACAAGCCGATGCACTCGCCGGCCCGCACCTGCAGGTCGATGCCGTCAAGCGCGCGGACACCGCCAAACTGTTTGACGATGCCTTTCATTTCAAGCAGATAGTCGGACATGCTCACTCTCGTTGCGGATACGGGGGAAATGTCGGATTAGCGGCGCCCATGGCGCCGCTAATCCGACCTACGGCCGATGCGGACGGCCGACACCACCACCGGCGTTTCCGGAGCCGGCGATTGTCGGATAACGGCCGATGCGGGCAATCGCAGGTCGGCTTAGCGCGCAGCGCGTAAGCCGACAGCAAGCAGGTGATCAATTACCCAATTGCGCCTTGGTATAGAAACCGTCATCAACGAGAATGTTCACATTCGCCTTGGTCAGCGGCGTTGGTTTCAGCAGCACCGTACTGACCTTTTTCAGGCCGTTGTCATAGCTGGAGTTGTAGGCCGGCTTTTCATTGCGCGCCAGTTGCACGGCCAGCTTGGCCGCTTCCGCAGCGATGGTTTTCAACGGTTTGTAGACCGTCATCGATTGCGTGCCGGCGATGACGCGTTTCACGGCAGCCAGGTCGGCGTCCTGGCCCGAGACCGGCACCTTGCCGGCCAGCTTCTGCGCGGCCAAAGCCTGGATGGCGCCGCCGGCAGTACCGTCGTTCGAGGCGACGATGGCGTCGATCTTGTTGCCGTTGGCCGTCAGCGCGTTTTCCACGATGGACAGCGCTTCGGTGGCGCTCCAGTCCTTTACCCACTGCTGGCCGACGATCTTGATGTCGCCCTTGTCGATGAACGGTTTCAATACCTTCATCTGGCCTTCGCGCAGCATCTTGGCGTTGTTGTCGGTCGGCGAGCCGCCCAGCAGATAGTAATTGCCCTTCGGTTGCAGCTTGGTCACGCCTTCGGCCTGCATCTCGCCCACTTTCTCGTTGTCGAATGAGATGTACGCGTCGATATCGGCGTTCAGGATCAGACGGTCATACGACAGCACCTTGATGCCGGCCTTTTTTGCTTCCTTGACGGTGTTGTTGAGGACCGTGGCGTTGAACGGCACGATCACCAGCACGTCCACGCCGCGCGAGATCAGGTTTTCGATCTGCGAAATCTGGCGCTGCTCGCTGGCGTCGGCCGACTGCACGAAGACCTTGGCGCCCTGCTTCTCGGCGGCGGCGATGAAGAAATCGCGGTCGCGCGTCCAGCGTTCCACGCGCAAATCGTCGATGGAAAAGCCGATTTTCGGGTTTTTCGCATCGGCCAGGGCGGCGCTGCTGCTCAATGCCAGCATGGCGGTCATGATGGCTGCACTGATGATCTTGTTCATTGTGTGTCTCCTTGTGGATTTTATTAACAACGTTTTTTAACTGCGGGTACTGCTGAAAAATTTTATGTCTGTGGTGGTGTCAGGTTACGCGCGGAGCGCTAACCCGACCTGTCCAGATCTGCCTGCTAATGGTTGTGGCGCGGCAGGGTCTGGCCCACGGCGCGGTATTTCAGGGCCAGCTCCATGCAGGCGCCCGTTTCCAGCTGGCCCACGCTGGCGCGGTAGATTTCTTGCCACGGGGTGGCGCTGTCGTTGACGGGCGGCGGCAGTTCTTTGGCGCGGCGCGCCAGTTCGTCCGCATCGACCAGCATGTCGCAGTGGCCCCCGTTCAAGTCCACGCGGATGATGTCGCCCGTGCGCAGCAGCGCCAGGCCGCCGCCCACGGCGCTTTCCGGCGACGCGTTCAGGATCGAGGGGCTGTCCGACGTGCCGGACTGGCGCCCGTCGCCCAGGGTCGGCAGGTTCAAAATGCCGGCCTTGAGCAAGGCGTCGGGCGGCTGCATGTTGACCACTTCGGCCGAACCGGGCCAGCCCACGGGACCTGCGCCGCGCATGACCAGCATGCAGCTGTCGTCAATCGCCAGGGCCGGGTCATTGATGCGCGCGTGATAGTCGCTTGAACCGTCAAAGACGATGGCACGCGCCTCGAACACGCCCTCGCTGCCGGGACGCGACAGGTAGCGCTCGCGGAAAGCGGGCGAGATCACGCTGGTCTTCATGATGGCGAAGTCGAACAGGTTGCCCTGCAAGGCCATGAAACCGGCCTTTTCCTTCAGCGGCGCGGCAAACGGGCGGATCATCTCGCGATCAGTACTTTCGCGCCCGGCCAGGTTCGCGGCCATGCTCTGGCCCGTGACCGTCAACCGGTCAGCGTGCAGCAAGCCCGCCTGCTGCAGCTCCCACATCACGGCCGGCACGCCGCCGGCGCGGTGGAAGCGCTCGCCCAGATACTTCCCGGCCGGCTGCATGTTCAACAGCAGCGGCACGTCGTAGCCGTGTTCCATCCAGTCGCTCGAATGCAGTTCCACGCCCGCATGACGCGCCATGGCCATCAGGTGCGGCTGCGCGTTGGTCGAGCCCCCGATGGCCGCGTTGACGATGATGGCGTCCAGGAACGCCTCGCGCGTGAGAATGCTCGACGGGCGCACGTCGTCATGCGCCATGGCGACGATGCGGCGCCCCGTTTCATAGGCGATCTGGCCCCGCTCGCGGTACGGCGCGGGGATGGCCGAGCAGCCCGTCAGCGACATGCCCAAGGCTTCCGCCAGCGCATTCATGGTCGATGCCGTGCCCATGGTGTTGCAGTGGCCGGCCGACGGCGCAGAGGCGGCGGCGATCTGCAGGAATTTGTCGTTGTCGATCAAGCCGGCCGACAGCTGGCGGCGGCCCTTCCAGATGGCCGCGCCGGAGCCCACCAGTTCACCGTCCATCCAGCCGTCGAGCATGGGGCCGCCCGACAGCACGATGGCGGGAATGTCCACCGTGGCGGCGGCCATCAGCTGGGCCGGCGTCGTCTTGTCGCAGCCCGTCGTCAGCACCACGGCGTCGATCGGGTAGCCATGCAGAATTTCCACCAGCCCCAGATACGCGAGGTTGCGGTCCAGCGCGGCCGTGGGACGGCGGCAATTTTCAAAAATCGGGTGCAGCGGGAATTCCATCGGGATGCCGCCCGCGTCGCGGATGCCGTCGCGCACGCGCTGCGCCAGCTCCAGGTGGATGCGGTTGCAGGGGCTGATGTCGCTGCCGCTTTGCGCGATGCCGATGATGGGCCGGCCCGAACGCAGCTCCTCGGCCGTGATGCCGTAGTTCATGAAGCGCTCGAGGTACAGCGCCGTCATGTCGATATGGTCGGGATTGTCGAACCAGTCCTGCGAGCGGAAGCGCCGCGCCTGGCGGTTGCCTGCGGTGCTCATGCGCCGTACCAGCCTGCGTCGACGTAGTATTCGCGTCCCGCGCACTTGGCCGCGTTGTCGGACGCGAGGAACAGCGCCAGCGCCGCCACGTCTTCCGGCTCCACGCGCAGCTGCAGGCATTGTCCCTGCAGGATCACGGCTTCCGCTTCCGGCGTATGCCACAGCTTTTCCTGGCGCGGCGTGCGCACGGCGCCGGGAATGATGCAGTTGACGCGGATGCCGTCGACGCCCAGGTCGCGCGCCAGTCCGCGCGTCAGGCCCTCAATGCCGGCTTTGGCCGTCATGTAGATCGACAGGCGCGCTTGCGCCAGGTGCCAGGAAATCGACCCCAGGTTGAGAATCACGCCGCTGCCTTTGGCGCGCATGGCGGGCGCCACTGCCTGGGCGCAGAAATACTGGTGGCGCAGGTTGACGGCCATGCGCTCGTCCCAGTAGGCGGGCGTGACGTCCTGCAATTGATGGCGGTCGTCATTGGCCGCATTGTTGATGAGGATATCCGTGGCGCCCGCGCTGTGTTCGATCTCGACGAAGGTGGCGGCCAGGGCGCCCAGGTCCGTCAGGTCGCAATAGCGGAAAACGGGCGGCTGCGGCAGGTCGGCCAGCTTGTCCTGCAGCGCCAGCGATGCTTCGCGGGCGATGTCGAGAAAGGTGACGTGGGCGCCCTGGCGCGCGAACGCCTCGACGATGGCCACGCCGATGCCGGTGCCGCCGCCCGTGATGACGACGCGCTTGCCGGCCAGACTGGAATAGATTGCATGCTGCATGGTGTCTCTCTTTTTAAAATAATCGGATCAAAGCAAGCCGCGTTGCGCCAGGTTCTGGTACAGCGCGCGCACGCCAAACGTCCAGGGGGCAATCGCATCGCAGCGCTGTACTTCGTTGACCAGCGCGCCCAACGCGGCGCTGGCAATCGTCACCCTGTCGCCCAGGTGGTGCGTAAAACCGCCGCCCTGCGCGCCGCGGTCCTTCACGGGCGAGAACATGGTCCCCAGGAACAGCATGAAGCCGTCCGGATACTGGTGGTACTGGCCTGCCGTCTGGCGCACCAGGTCGAGCGGGTCGCGGCTGATTTCGCGCATGAAGCTGGCGCCTTCGAGCACGAAACCGTCGTCCGCACCTTCGATCAGCAGCGACACTTCCGCCTCGCGCACGGTGTCGAGCGTGAAGTGCTCGTCGAACAGGCGGATGAAGGGGCCGATGGAGCAGGAACCGTTGTTATCCTTGGCTTTGCCCAGCAACAGGGCGCTGCGTCCTTCGATGTCGCGCAGGTTGACGTCGTTGCCCAGGGTCGCTCCCAGCACCTCGCCGCGGCTGTTGACGGCCAGGACGATCTCGGGCTCCGGGTTGTTCCAGGCGGACGATGGCAGCAAGCCGACCTGCGCGCCGCAACCGACCGACGACATCGGCTGGGCCTTGGTAAACACTTCCGCATCGGGGCCGATGCCCACTTCCATGTATTGCGACCAGGCGCCGCGCTGTTGCAGCTGCTGTTTCAGGCGCTGCGCCGCGTCCGAGCCAGGTTTCAAGGCCGACAGGTCGCCGCCCAATGTCATTTGCAGGGCGGTGCGCAAGCTGGCCGCGCGCGCCGCGTCGCCGCCCGCCTGTTCCTCGATCACCCGTTCGAGCAGGCTGACGGCGAAGGTCACGCCGCAGGCCTTGACGGCCTGCAGGTCGCACGGCGCCAGCAGCAGCGGCTCGCCGGCCGGCGCGGCCAGTGCCTGCTCCAGCAGCGCCTGCACGGGACCGAGCGCGATGCCGGGCGCATGGCGGGCGATATCGAGCGCATCGCTGCGTTCGAACAGCTCGGCCACCGTCGCCACCGTCTGCGTGATGTCGACCACTTCGCCGCCGCGCACGGCGACGACGCAGGGGCCGTCACGCCAGATGCGGCCAATGAGGGTAGCCTGCGCCAGGTCGGCGGGCAACAGGGAGGCGGGAGAAATCGGCTGCATGGCAAGCTTTCAAAAGGTCGTGACGGGATGGCCGGTGTTCAAGTTCGGACCGATTCTGCGCGCCGCCCTGTGTCGCCGCAATTACGAAAATCACCAAATTGAATGATGATTATTGGTATTGCAGTGCACCAAAAAAAGCCGCCGCCCAGCCCCCGTTTCCGCCCTGTGCGCAGGCGGGAAGGCGCGCCATGGCGCATTGCATCAATTGACCCATCGATATCGTTTTGGATATCACCAATGCGAAAAAAGTGATTGGTGAGGGATGGATGGACAAACTAGTATCAGCCGTGGCCTGCAATCGGCCATTCGCACGGAGCCCGCCCGCTGGACGACGGCCCTGGCACATTCAACTATCGAAGACGGTGGAGACCTGAAATGAAAACAACAATGAAAATGCTGACCGCGAGCCTGGCGCTGGCCATCTCCGGCATGGCGGTAATGCCCGTGGCAAGCGCCGCAGACAAGGGCGCGATCGGCATCTCGATGCCAACCAAATCGTCCATGCGCTGGATCGCCGACGGCGACAACATGGTCAAGGTATTCAAGGAGCGCGGCTACAAGACAGACTTGCAGTTTGCCGACGACGATATCCCGAACCAGCTGGCGCAGGTGGAAAACATGATCACCAAGGGCGCCAAGGTGCTGGTGATCGCCGCCATCGACGGCACCACCCTGTCGAACGTGCTGCAAAAAGCGGCCGACAAGGGGATCAAGGTCATTTCGTATGACCGTTTGATCCGCGGCACGAAAAACATCGATTACTACGCCACCTTCGACAACTTCCAGGTCGGCGTGCTGCAAGCGGGCTATATCGAATCGGCGCTGAAACTCAAGGAAGGCAAGGGCCCGTTCAATATCGAACTGTTCGGCGGCTCGGCCGACGACAACAACGCGCACTTCTTCTACAACGGCGCGCTGTCGGTGCTCAAACCCTACATCGACAGCGGCAAGCTGGTGGTGCGCTCGAAACAGATGGGTATGGAAAAGGTCGCTACCCTGCGCTGGGACGGCGCCGTGGCGCAAGCCCGCATGGACAACCTGCTCAGCGCCTACTACGGCAATGCGCGCGTCGACGCTGTGCTGTCGCCGTATGACGGCTTGAGCATCGGCATCCTGTCCTCGCTCAAGGGCGTCGGCTACGGCACGCCGAAGCAGCCGTTCCCCGTCGTGACGGGCCAGGATGCGGAAATCCCGTCGGTGAAGTCGATCATCCGCGGCGAACAGGCGTCAACCGTGTTCAAGGACACGCGCGAACTGGCCAAGGTCACGGCGAACATGGTCGACGCGATGATGAGCGGCAAAACGCCGACCGTCAACGATACGAAGACCTATAACAACGGCGTCAAGGTGGTGCCGTCCTACCTGTTGAAACCGGTCACCGTCGACAAGGCGAACTGGAAGCAGGTGCTCGTCACCGGCAGCGGCTACTACACGGAAGCGCAAGTGAAATAAGCATCCACGGTACTGAAGGCCCGGCGCTGCCGGGCCTTTCGCTTCACGCACTATCAAGAACAAGACTGCCGCACGACCGATGCCGACCGGCACGGCCGTGCCAGAGAGGTTATATGACGAACACTATCCTGGAAATGCGCGGGATACGCAAAACATTCCCGGGCGTCGTTGCGCTCGACAATGTCAACCTGCGGGTACGCAGCGGCGAGATCCACGCCATCGTCGGCGAAAACGGCGCCGGCAAATCGACCCTGATGAAAGTGCTGAGCGGCGTCTACGGCCATGGCAGCTATACGGGCGACATCGACTACCTGGGCCAGACGCGGCACTTCCGCGGCATCAAGGACAGCGAAGAAATCGGCATCATCATCATCCACCAGGAACTGGCGCTGGTGCCCCAGTTGTCGATCGCCGAGAATATCTTCCTCGGCAACGAACCGTCCAGCATGGGCGTCATCGACTGGGAATACGCGCAAAGCAAGACGCGCGAACTGCTGCACAAAGTCGGCCTGAAAGAATCCCCGGACACCCTGATCACCAACCTGGGCGTGGGCAAGCAGCAGCTGATCGAGATCGCCAAGGCGCTGTGCAAGGACGTCAAGCTGCTGATCCTCGACGAGCCGACGGCCAGCCTGAACGAAAGCGACAGCGCGGCCCTGCTCGACCTGCTGCTGGGCCTGAAAGCCCAGGGCATCGCCTCGATCCTGATTTCGCACAAGCTCAACGAAATTTCAAGAGTCGCCGATGCCATCACGGTGCTGCGCGACGGGAACACGGTCGACAGTTTCGACTGCCGCGCGGAACCCGTCAGCGAAGACCGCATCATCGAAAAAATGGTCGGACGCGAAATGGCCGACCGCTATCCGCCGCGCACGCCGACGATAGGCGAGACTATTTTCGAAGTGCGCGACTGGCGCGTCTTCCATCCCGAGCATGCCGACCGCCCCGTCATCAAGGGCATCAACATGCACGCCAAGAAGGGCGAGATCATCGGCATCGCCGGCCTGATGGGCTCCGGGCGCACGGAACTGGCGATGAGCATTTTCGGCCGCGCCTACGGCCAGCGCATCAGCGGCACGGTGCTCAAGAATGGCAAGGAGATCGACGTCAGCACCATCGGCAAGGCGATCGCCCACGGCCTCGCGTACGTGACGGAAGACCGCAAGGGCCTGGGCCTGATCCTTGAGGAGGACATCCAGAAGAACACCAGCCTGGCCAACCTCGATGCGATTTCCAGGCACATGGTGATTGACGAGCAGCGCGAGTTCAGCGTGGCCGAGGATTTCCGCCGCAAGCTCAAGACCCGTTGCTCGAGCGTGGCGCAGAAGGTGGTCAACCTGTCCGGCGGCAACCAGCAGAAAGTGGTGCTGGCAAAGTGGCTGTTTTCGCGCCCCGACGTGCTGATCCTCGATGAACCGAGCCGCGGCATCGACGTGGGCGCCAAGTACGAGATCTACAGCATCATCAGCGACCTGGCGGCCGAAGGCAAATGCATCATCATGATCTCGTCGGAGATGCCGGAATTGCTGGGCATGTGCGACCGGATCTATGTCATGAACGAAGGCCGCTTCGCGGCAGAACTGAGCGCGGCAGAAGCATCGCAGGAGCGAATCATGCGCGCGATCGTTACACACGGAGAAAACAATGGACAATAAATTGACAGCAGGCGCGCCGGCAGCAGCAACGCCAGCGGCCGCGCCGCAAGCGAAAAGCTATGCCGGCTTTTTGAAGAATAATATGCGCGACTACGGCATGCTGCTCTCGCTGATCGTCATCATGGGCTTTTTCCAGTACATGACGGACGGCACCCTGATGCAGCCGCTGAACCTGACCAACCTGGTGCTGCAAAACAGCTACATCGTCATCATGGCGCTGGGCATGCTGATGGTCATCGTGGCCGGCCATATCGATTTGTCCGTCGGCTCGGTGGTCGGCTTCGTCGGCGCGCTGGCGGCCGTCCTGATCGTCAACTACAACATGAATTTTGTCGCCGCCAGCATCCTCTGCCTGCTGGCCGGCGCCGTCATCGGCGGCGCGCAAGGCTATTTCGTCGCCTTCTTCAAGATCCCGTCGTTTATCGTGACCCTGGCCGGCATGCTGGTGTTCAAGGGCCTGACCCTGGCGCTGCTGGCTGGCCAGTCGGTCGGTCCCTTCCCGGAAGGCTTCCAGATGCTCAGCTCGGGCTTTTTGCCCGATCCGTTCGGCGGCGAAAACCTGCGCGGATTTTCACTGCTGCTGGGCGTGATCGCCGCCGCGGCGCTGATCATCACCTCGCTGCGCAGCCGCGCCAAGCAACTGAAACACGGCATGGAAAACGAACCGCGCGCCTTCTTCCTGCTGAAAAACGCGATCTTCGCCGCCGTGATGGTGTATTTCAGCTACCTGCTGGCGTCGTACCGCGGTTTTCCCAACGTGCTGGCCGTGATGTCGCTGCTCATCGTCGCCTACACCTTCATTACCAACCGCACCGTGCTGGGCCGCCGCGTATATGCCGTGGGCGGCAACGAGAAGGCGGCGCGCCTGTCCGGCATCAAGACGGAACGGGTCAGCTTCTACACCTTCGTCAACATGGGCATGCTGGCCGCGCTGGCCGGCCTGATCTTCGCGGCGCGCCTGAACACGGCCACGCCGAAAGCGGGCACGGGTTTCGAGCTGGACGTGATCGCCGCCTGCTTCATCGGCGGCGCCTCGGCCTCGGGCGGCGTGGGCAAGGTGATGGGAGCCGTCATCGGCGCCTTCATCATGGGCGTGATGAACAACGGCATGTCCATCATGGGCATCGGCATCGACTACCAGCAAGTGATCAAGGGCCTGGTGCTGCTGGCGGCCGTCTTCATCGACGTGATTAATAAAAATAAATGAGAAGAACAAGGAAGCACAGGTTCGAGCCTTAGGGGGCTCTGGCCGGCGCTTGCGCCGGCCTTTTTCATTTATGTGATCGCCAGCCGCGCCGCCCTGTCACCCCACCACGCGGCCTCTTCAAATACGGAAAAGCCCGACAGATCGGCATGCGCGAACAGGATGGCGCCGTCGTGCTCGCGCAAGGCTTTGAGCCCCGCATTGCTGCGAAAACCGGGCAACGGTGCGGCCATGGCGTGGCCCCGTACGGTGATGTCGACCCGTTCGACGCAGCTGGCGAAATCGCGTCCATACGCCGTCTTCAAATCGACGCTGGCCAGCGCCAGCAATTCTTCGGGCGTGGCCGTGTCGAGCCACTTGCGTGCTTCCTGCGGCGTGCGGTCGGACAGGGCCACGTAGGCGCTGAAGACGGTTTTCTCGGGCGGACGCACGCGGATGTCCTGGTGGGTCGAGACGACATAGCCGAGGCCAGGCTCCTGGTACACCACGTTGTCCCAGCACAGGGGCGCATGCGGCAATTCATCGGGAAAGCGTTTAAGTAAAAAATTGGCCACCATCCACGGCGCATACGCGGGCGTATGGCGCTTCGCGTCAAAGCCATAGCCGGCGATGTTGTTGACCACGCGGGCCGCCACATATAACGGCATGGCGCAGATGGCCTTGCGCGCCTTGAGCAGGTAGGTACGCGGCTGGCCGTCGACCAGTTCCAGGCACAGCGCCTCCACGCCGTTGGCCGTCGTCTGCACGGAAACCACCGTGCCCGCATGACGCTGGACACCCGAGGCCTGCTCCATGGCCGTGGCGACCGGTTGCATGCCGCCCGGCCAGGTCAGCCAGGCGCCATTGCCCGCGTTGGCCGCCTGGCCCCAGCGGCTGCAATAGTAATGCAGGCCGGCCCAGGCCGAGACCTGGTCGTAGCGCGTGCCGTAGTCGTCGCGGCAGCAGTAATTCAGATACCAGTGCAGGGTGGGCGAGGTATAGCCTTCGCGCTCCATCCACTGCTTTAACGTGATGGTGTCGAGCGCCTGCCAGGCCGGGTCTTGCGACGATTCCACGGTAGGGAACACGAAGACGCGCTTGCCGTCGTTGCCATGCGCCTGGCGCAGGCGCCGCACGTCGGCAAAGAAGCGCTCGTGCTGCGCCAGTTCTTCGGCGGAGACGCCTTCGGTGGGAATGAAGCCGTCCTGCCAGTGGCCGTTGAACAGCAAGCGCTCTTCGGGCGCGTGCAGGATGTAGCGCTCGTCATAATATGGCTTTTCCGCTTGCGGATCGCGCTGGATGATCCCCAGGTCGAACAGGATTTCGCGCACATGGGTCGATTCGGGCGACGGCAGCGGCAAATAATGGCCTCCGGTCGGATAAGCCAGGTCGCCGAACTGCCCGCCAGCCGCGTTGCCATACGGTTGCGGGCCATCGATCATGAGGAAATCCTTGTGCCCCAGCTTGTTCAGGCGCCAGGCGGCCGTCAGGCCGGCGATACCCGAGCCGAGGATAGCCACGTCGGTGTGCAAGGTGCGTGAAGGTGGCGGCAGCGCCTTGCGCTCGCGCAGCAGCTCACGCAAATAATGTCCTTCGCTGCGGCCCGGGTACAGCACCTTCGGCGTGATTTCCTGCCAGCGCAGGTAGGCGGCGATGCTGCCGATGCCGATGCCGGCGGCGGCTGCCGTGCCGCCGGCGGCCCACAGCATGAAGGAGCGGCGCTGCATCAGCGGATCACCCGGTTCCAGTCCTGCTCGAATTCATGCACGAGCGACTGGGTATTCAAGCGGTTGGGCGCCATCGGCAGCGGCTGCATGTCGGGCGGGAAGATGAACATTCCGCGCGTGGTGTCCGCATTCAGGTAGCGCATCGGCAGGCGGTAGCTGGTGGGCGGTTTGTAGTCGAGCTGGGGAGAAGCAAGGATAAACCCCCATTCGCCGAACGAAGGCACGTAGGCGTGGTAGGGCCAGGTACGCATGCCCACTTCGCGCAGGGTCGAATTGATGGTCCAGTAGGCGTGCGGGGCAAAGAACGGCGACGTCGACTGCACCACCATCAGGCCCTTGGCCGCCAGGTGTTTTTTCACCAGGTCGTAGAACGGCACCGAATACAGTTTGCCGAGTGCGAAGCTGGACGGGTCGGGGAAATCGACAATGGCCGCGTCGAACATGTCGCCGTTGTTGCGCAGCCAGACGGCGGCATCGGCATTGACGACGGTGACGCGCTTGTCCGAGAACGAACTGTTATTCAGCTTGGCCAGTTCCGGGCGCGTGGTAAACGCGGCCGTCATGGCGGGGTCGAGGTCGACCACGGTGACGTGCTCGATGTGGGGATAACGGAGGATTTCGCGCAGCGCCAGGCCATCGCCGCCGCCCAGCACCAGCACGCGGCGCGCCCACGGCAGCGCTTCCAGCACGGGGTGCACCAGCGCCTCGTGGTAGCGGTACTCGTCGCGCGAGGAAAACTGCAGGTTGCCGTTGATGTACAGCCGCGTATCATCCTTCCAGTGCGTGATCACCAGGCGCTGATAGGGCGTGGTGGTGGAATACACGATCTCGTCGCCGAACAGGCCGTGTTCGCCCCAGGCCACCATGCGGTCCGACATGGCAAAGCCGGCGATCAGCACCAGCATCACGGCGCAGGCACGCAGCAAACGCCCCGTGAGATTTTTCAGCTCGGCGCGGAACACATAAATGCTCCACAGACCCACGCCCACATTCAGCATGCCGAACAGGAAGCCCGTGCGCACCAGGCCCAGATATGGCGACAGTACCAGCGGAAACAGCAGGGAGACGGCCAGCGCACCCAGGTAGTCGAACGTCAGCACGCGGCTGACCAGCTCGGAAAATTCCGTCTGGCGCGTGTTCAGGGCGCGCATCACCAGCGGCACTTCCATGCCAACCAGTGCGCCGATCAGGAACACCATCACATACAATAAGGTGCGAAATGGCGCGGCCATCCACGAGAACGTCATGAACAGGACGGCGGCCGACAGGCCGCCGATCAGGCCCACGGCCAGCTCGATGTCGACGAAGCGCGAAAGCACGTCGTCGTCCTTTACGTATTTTGAAAAGTGAGCGCCCACACCCATCGCGAACAGGTAGCAGCCTATGATGGTGGAAAACTGCAGGATGGAGTCGCCAAGCAGGTAGCTGGACATGGCGCCAGCGATCAGTTCATACGCGAGGCCGCAGGAGGCGACCACGAAGACGGACAAAATCAGAATCTTTTTGTTCATTGGACTTTTTTTGTTCTAATATGCGTTGACGTTATCAAATGCTCATTGCGAGGAATGCCGTGCCCGACATCCTAAACTATCTGATCCACCTTTTACTTGCCGCCGCGCTGCTGATTGTATTTTTTATCATCTACACGCGCGTCACGCCGTATAACGAAGTACTGCTGATCCGCCAGGGCAACCAGGCGGCGGCCCTGTCGCTGGGCGGCGCCATGCTGGGCTTTTCCGCCACCATCGCCTCGTCCCTGATGCACACGGCCGGCTACCAGCAATTCTTCGCCTGGGCCTTTGGCGCCATGGTGGTGCAATTGCTCGCCTATGTGGTCACCACGCGATTGCTGCGCATGTCGAAGGACCAGATCGAATCGAACAACAGCGCCTTCGGCGGCCTGCTGGCCGCCATTTCCCTGTCGATCGGCGCCATCAACGCCGCCTGCATTTCCTGACGTTTTTACCTCATTCAAGGACACCATCATGAGCCTCGGCAGCTTTATAAAGAAGCAGTTTATCGACGTACTGCAGTGGAACGAAGAGACGGAAGGCGTACTGGCCTGGCGTTTTCCCATGCAGGATTTCGAGATCCAGAACGGCGCCATCCTGAATGTGCGCGAATCGCAGGTCGCCGTCTTCGTCAATGAAGGCAAGATCGCCGACGTCTTCGGTCCCGGCACGCACAAGCTGACGACGCAAACCTTGCCATTGCTGACCAACCTGAAAAACTGGGACAAGCTGTTCGACTCGCCGTTCAAGTCGGACGTGTATTACTTCAGCACGCGCGTGCAGACTGGCCGCAAGTGGGGCACGCCGCAGCCGATCACCATCCGCGACAAGGATTTCGACATGATCCGTGTGCGCGCCTTCGGCATGTACTCGTACCGCATCGCCGACGCCCGCACCTTCTTCACCGAGATCAGCGGCACGCGCGAAGTCTATACGCGCGACGAGGTGGAAGATCAGCTGCGCGGCATTCTGATGTCGAGCATGGCCAGCTCGCTGGGCGGCGCGAATGTCCCCTTCCTCGACATGGCGGCCAACCAGGCCCTGATGGCGCAGGAAGTCAAGGATGGCCTGACGCAGGCGTTTGCCCGCTACGGCGTGGGCCTCGATGAATTCAACGTGGCCAGCATCAGCCTGCCGGAGGAATTGCAGGCGGCGCTCGACGAACGCATCTCGGCCGGCATGAAGGGCGGCCTGGGTGCCGACAAGATGAGCGGCTACACGAAATTCCAGGTGGCCAACGCGATCCCGCTGGCGGCGCAAAACGAAGGCGGCATGGCCGGCATCGGTGCGGGACTGGGCGCCGGACTGTCGATCGGCCAGGTGATGGCGCAAAGCATGGGCGGCGCGCTGCAGCAGCAGGCGCCGGCGGCGCCGCCAGCCCCCGTGGAAGAACCTATCGAAGCGCGCCTGGAAAAACTCAAGGGGCTGCTGGACAAGGGGCTCATTTCGCCGGCCGACTACGACGGCGCCAAGGCTGAACTGCTGAAAAAACTGATCGGCTAAGCGCGACTGCATGCAAACTGTTTCCTGTCCCAGCTGCGGCGCGGAAGTCCGTTTCCGCTCGCACGCTTCCGTGCTCACCGTGTGCGAGTACTGCCACAGCACCATCCTCAAGGACGCCGATTCCGTCAGGGACGTGGGCAAGATGTCGGCCGTCCTGGAAGACTATTCACCGATCCAGATCGGCACGGACGGCGTGCACGATGGCCAGCACTTCACCGTCGTCGGCCGCATCCAGCAGCGCTACAGCGCCGGCACGTGGAACGAGTGGTATCTGCTGTTCGATGACGCCAGCACGGCCTGGCTGGGCGACTCGTCCGGCCTGTACACCCTGACGCGCGAACGCAGCACGCAAGACGCCCTGCCCGCCTTTGGCGAGCTGGCGCCAGGCAAGCGCTACACGATCTGTGGCGAACCGTACACGGCGGCCGAGATCCGCAACGCCGAATGCATCGCCGGCCAGGGTGAATTGCCGTTCAAGGTGGGCGCCGGCTGGCGCATCCAGGTGGCGGACTTCCGCAACTACGCCAGCTTTGTCACGCTCGACTACACGGATGGCCCGCAACCGGTCGTCTACCAGGGCGTCGCCGTCACCCTGGACGGTTTGAAGTGCCAGCTGCTGCGCGACGACGACGCCATCGCCAAGAGCGCCGGCAAGTATCGCGGCAAGCTCGATGCGCTCGACTGCCCTTCCTGCGGCAACGGCATCCACTATGTGCCCGGCGCGGCGGCGCAACTCGTGTGCCCCGCCTGCCACGCGCAGCTCGACGCCAGCGGCCCGGAAGCGCAGGTACTGGCCATCGGCAAGCAGGTGCACGACAACGCCGACATTTCCCTGGAACTGGGCGCCAGCGCGAAGATCAGCAATGTCGACTTCACGGTGATCGGCATGATGCGCCGTGCCGACGACGAAGGCAGCGAGTGGAACGAATACCTGCTGTACAACGCGCGCGCCGGCTTCTTCTGGCTGGTGGAGACGGACGATGGCTGGTCGCGCTCGAACGTGCTGCCGAACTGGCCCAACTGGACGTCGCTGGACGCCGATACCTGCACGCTCGACGGCGCCACCTATCGCAAACTGTATGACTACGGCTCGCAAGTCGTGTATGCGGCCGGTGCCTTCAACTGGAAAGTGGCTGTCGGCGACAGCACGCACGTGCATGAATTCGAGCAGGGACAGACCAAGCTGGCGGCGGAAATCACCGGCGAGGAAATGACCTGGTCGCGCTCCGTCCCCGTCGCCTATGACCAGATGGCCGCCTGGTTCGGCGCCTCCTTCCATGGCGGCGACCAGGTGCACAATATCCAGCTGAGCCACCGCGGCATCGCCAAGGTCTTCATCGTCATCGTACTGGTCTTGAATGCGATCCCGATGTTCGTCTCGTTCTCCAGCACCTTGATGTGGAGTTTGCTGGGCTGCCTGGCGCTGTTCCTGCCTGCCGCTTTCCTCGACAAGAATGCAAAGAATCCCCCATGAGTAAATATGTGATCTATGCCCTGATGGTGACCTTCAGTGTCACGGCCGCCAACTGGGTGCGCATGTTCAAGGTGGCCGGCAGCAGCAGCGGCAGCAGCTGGAGTTCGCGCACGGGCACCGGCGGCGGCAGCTACGGCGGTGGTTATGGCGGCGGCTCCGGCGGCGGTGGCGGGAGTCACAAATAAGCATGGCGTCCACACCGCATCTGCCCCTGGGCATCCATCTGCTGGCCGACCTGTCGGGCATCGCGCCGGCCCCCCTGCGCGATTGCGCGGCGCTCGAGCGCCTGCTGCGCAACGCCGCCGTCGCGGCCGGCGCGCAAGTACTGCACGGCCATTTCCACAGCTTTGGCCCGGGCCAGGGCGTCACGGGCGTGCTGCTGCTGGCCGAGTCGCACATCTCGCTGCATACCTGGCCCGAGGTCGGCTTTGCCGCCGTCGACATCTTCATGTGCGGCGCGGCGCGGCCGCAGCTGGCGCTGGACATCATCAAGGATGCGCTGCAGGCAGCGCATTGCCAGCTGCAGTCCGTACGGCGCGCGCCGCCCGGGCATTCCTAGCGTCTGGTGGATCGCGTGGGGATCGCTTACACTGTCGGCTCATTCCCCCAACCGTGACTCCCATGCGCCGTTCCGCCCTCCTTGCCCTGCCCCTGCTGCTGCTGGTTTCCGCCTGCGATGACTACACGGCGCCCAGCCTGTATCAGGCCACCACGCCCGAGTGCAAGACGTGGACGGAGGGCTCGCGTTTCGAGCTGCCGCGCGGTATCAGCATCTACGCCACGCCGCCCGTCACCCTGAAGGAAGGCGGCACGGAGCTGGCGCTGATTTTTACTTTGCCCGTCGGTACGCAAACCAGTTTTACGCGCCTGTCCTTTCTGCTGGAAGAACCGAAACAGCCGCCCTTCGCGCAAGCCAAGATACTCACCATTTACCAGCGCGGCATGAACCAGAAGGCGGAGATCGTCGACGTCATCGAGCAGCTGCCCATGATGTTTTCCGCCGTCGGCAACAGTAAGGAAACCCAGTGGCGCCTGCGGTTGCAACTGCCGCGCCAGCTGCCGCAGCGCTTTGATCTGTCGATGCCTGACATGCTCGTCGGCGGCAAGCGCTATCCGGTGCGCACGTTTACGTACCGCTATTTCCCCGAGCGCCAGGCTTACGGCATGTGCAGCTAAGCCACAGCTTCTGTTGACGGCGGCGCAGGCCGCTGGCACACTGGTGTTTTCCATCACACAACAGGAGTAGACAACATGCGCCATTCGGATACTGCCGTGCTGTCGGCTGCCTGATCACCGTTTTTCCCCGCTAAGCCTTTTAGCCCGCAATTCCCATACGCTGATCGCGTAGCCGACTTCCTTTCTTTCGTGCCAGTCAAAGCGACTGGCGGTGCCTGCACGCGCAGGCGACATGTCCGCACGCGGACGACAGAATCTGGAATCACGCTACCATGATCGCATTCGATTTTGCGCAACTACGCCTTATTGGGCTGCAGCAGGCCATCGCCAGCGCAGCCACCCAACTCGACATCTCTTCCCCCGCCGCGCAACTGATGCGCGTTTGCGCCGTGCACCGCGACAGCATCATCGTGCACGACGGCAGCCTGGAACACCCGGCACAAATCCTGCCGCGCCTGCTGCACCAGCTGCAGCAACACGACACCATCCTTGCCGTCGGCGACTGGGTCGCCGCCGAATACGATGGTCACGGCACGCTGTGGATAACGGCACACTTATCCCCAGTCACGCAAATCGCCCGGCGCGGCAATGACGGCCGTCGCCAGGCACTGGCCAGCAATGTCGATACGGCCCTGCTGGTGATGGGACTGGACGAAGATTTTAATCCGCGCCGCCTCGAGCGTTATCTGTCCATCGTGCTGGCGGCGCAAGTGACGCCCGTGGTGGTGCTGAGCAAGGCCGACGTGGCCGACGACGTACCGGGCAAGCTGGCGCAGCTCAGAGAACGCCTGCCGCCCCACGTGCCCCTGTTTGCCATCGATACGCGCCATGCGTATGACGTGGCCATCCTGGAACCCTGGTTGAGCACCGGCCAGACCCTGGTGCTGCTCGGTTCATCGGGCGCCGGCAAGTCCAGCCTGACCAATACTTTATGCGCGACGGAGCAGGCAACCAACGGCGTGCGCCATGGCGACGGACGCGGGCGCCACACGACGACGGCCCGCTCGCTGCACCTGTGTACCAGCGGCGCCTGCATCATCGACACGCCGGGGCTGCGCAGCTGGCGCGCCGATGCCGATGCGCAAACCTTGGCAGCCACGTTTGACGACATCGCGGCGCTGGCGGCAACATGCCAGTTCCGCGATTGCCGGCATGCCAGCGAACCCGGTTGCGCCGTGCGCGGCGCCGTCGATGGGGACCGCCTGCGCAATTATCACAAGCTGCTGCGCGACGCCCGGCGCAGCGAGGAGACGCCGCTCGAGCGCATCGCCGCGCGCGCCAAGTGGAAGACGATATTGAAGGCGGGGCTGGAAAGGGGAAAGGACAAACGCCGCTAATTTTTGCTGAAAAAAAAAGGCAGCCCGAAGGCTGCCTTTCTTGCGCGGCGCAAATTGATTAAATCTTGCGCAGCTTCTGGATCGCTGCCAGTTGCGCAATCGCGCTGGCCAGCTCGGCTTGCGCTTGCGCGTAGTCGATGCCCGAATCCTTGTTGTGGATATTTTCTTCCGCCAACTTCTTCGCTTCCAGCGCTTTCGCTTCGTCGAGGTCGTGACCGCGGATCGCGGTATCGGCCAGGACGGTCACGGTATCCGGTTGCACTTCCAGCAGGCCGCCGGCAACGAAGACGAACTCTTCTTCTGCCTGGCCGACTACCTTGATGCGGACCGCGCCCGGACGGATGCGGGTAATCAAAGGCGTGTGGCGTGGGTAGATACCCAGCTCGCCCTGTTCACCCGGCAACGCGACGAATTCTGCTTCACCTGAAAAAATCAGTTCTTCAGCGGAAACCACGTCAACGTGAATTGTGTGTGCCATGTGTGTCCTATCGGGTTGAAGAACCCCGCCTTCTGAGGGGCGGGGTTAGGCCCAGACTTAACTTAGTTAAGTTTCTTGGCTTTTTCGATTGCTTCTTCGATCGTGCCGACCATGTAGAACGCTTGTTCCGGCAGGTGATCGAGTTCGCCCGAAGCGATCATCTTGAAGCCCTTGATCGTGTCTTTGAGCGAAACGTATTTACCAGGCGCGCCGGTAAAGACTTCAGCGACGTGGAAAGGCTGCGACAGGAAACGCTGCATCTTACGTGCGCGGGCGACCAGCAGTTTGTCTTCCGGTGCCAGCTCGTCCATACCCAGAATCGCGATAATGTCGCGCAATTCCTTGTAGCGTTGCAGGGTCGTTTGCACGGCACGCGCGGTGTCATAGTGCTCTTGACCAACGATCAACGGATCGAGCTGACGCGAGGTCGAATCCAGTGGGTCCACGGCTGGGTAGATACCCAGGGAAGCGATGTCACGCGACAGCGCAACGGTCGAATCCAAGTGAGCAAACGTGGTAGCAGGCGACGGATCGGTGTAATCATCGGCTGGAACGTAGACGGCCTGGATCGAGGTGATCGAACCGGTCTTGGTCGACGTAATACGCTCTTGCAGACGGCCCATTTCTTCAGCCAGGGTCGGTTGGTAACCCACAGCCGACGGCATACGGCCCAGCAGTGCCGAGACTTCGGTACCAGCCAGGGTAAAGCGGTAGATGTTGTCGACGAAGAACAGAACGTCCTTGCCTTCATCACGGAACGATTCAGCGATCGTCAGGCCGGTCAGCGCGACGCGCAGACGGTTACCTGGCGGTTCATTCATCTGACCGTAGACCATCGCTACTTTGGAGTTCTCTGGATTTTCCAGATCGACCACTTTCGCGTCAGCCATCTCGTGGTAGAAGTCGTTACCTTCACGAGTACGCTCACCAACACCGGCGAACACGGACACGCCGCTGTGCGCTTTGGCGATGTTGTTAATCAGTTCCATCATGTTCACGGTCTTGCCTACGCCAGCGCCGCCGAACAGACCAACTTTACCGCCTTTTGCAAACGGGCAAACCAGGTCGATCACCTTGATGCCGGTTTCCAGCAGTTCTTGCGATGGCGACAGTTCGTCGTATGCAGGAGCCGTGCGGTGGATCGACGCGATCTGCTCGTGCGACACTGGGCCGCATTCGTCGATCGGGTTGCCCAGCACGTCCATGATGCGACCCAGGGTTGCTTTACCGACTGGCACCATGATAGGTTTGCCGGTGTTCTGGATCATCATGCCGCGACGCAGGCCATCGGACGAGCCGAGTGCAATGGTACGGACAATGCCGTCGCCCAACTGCTGTTGTACTTCCAGGGTCAGTTCCGAGCCTGCCATCTTCAAGGCATCAAATACCTTGGGCATCGCGTTGCGGGGAAACTCAACGTCCACCACAGCGCCGATACACTGAACGATTTTGCCATCAGCCATGTTCGTTCCTTCAATATAGTTAAATTCGTTTAAACCGCAGCCGCACCGGCGACGATTTCGGAGAGTTCTTTGGTAATCGCAGCTTGGCGGGTCTTGTTGTAGATCAGCTTCAATTCGCCGATCACACTACCCGCGTTGTCGCTTGCAGCTTTCATCGCGACCATCCGCGCCGATTGCTCGGACGCCAGATTCTCCGCGACTGCCTGGTACACCAGCGCTTCTACATAGCGCTCCAGCAATTCGTCGATCACGCTTTGCGCGTCCGGCTCGTAGATGTAATCCCACGAGTGGGCACCCTTGTCGGCGACCATCTTGTCGGCCGTCAGGGGCAGCAATTGCTCCACGACTGGTTCCTGTTTCATCGTGTTGATGAATTTGGTGTAGCACAGGTACACTGCATCGATCTTGCCTGCCTGGAACTCTTCGAGCATGACCTTGACAGGTCCGATCAGTTTGTCCAGGTGGGGCGTATCACCAGTTTGAATGGCAGAGGCGACGATCTTGACGCCGATGCGATTCAAAAAACCCAAACCCTTGTTACCGATGGCAACTGCTTCAACCCGGTTGCCAGCTGCTTCCAGCTCGCGCGACTTCGACGTCACCTGGCGCAGGATGTTGGTGTTCATGCCGCCGCACAGACCCTTGTCGGTCGTGACAACGATGAAACCCACTGCCTTCGCTTGCGTGCCCTGGGCCGCTGCCAGGAACGGGTGCGTGTATTCCGGATTGGCGGTCGCCAGATTGGCGGCGATATTCCGAATCTTGTCACTGTAGGGACGGGCGGCCCGCATCCGGTCTTGCGCCTTGCGCATTTTGGACGCGGCGACCATTTCCATCGCCTTGGTGATCTTCTTCGTATTCTCTACGCTCTTGATCTTGCCTCGTATCTCTTTGCTTGATGCCATGAGTCCTTACTCCTTCTGCGCGTAGGGCGGCGCCTCACTCGAGGTGGGCGCCGCCTGGCCGCTTAATATGCGCCGGATTTCTTGAAATCAGCAATGGCCGCCGACAGAGTTGCTTCGCTGTCTTTGTCGAGTTGCTTGGTTTCTTCGATCTTGGCCAGCAGAGCAGCTTGCTTGGTCTTCATGTAAGCGTGGACACCAGCTTCGAACGACAGCACTTGCTTGACTGGCACGTCGTCCATGAAGCCTTTGTTCACCGAGAACAGCGATACGGCCATCAGCGAGATCGACAGTGGCGAGTATTGGGCTTGCTTGAGCAATTCCGTGACGCGGGCACCACGGTCCAGCTGCTTGCGGGTCGATTCATCCAGGTCCGAAGCGAACTGCGCAAACGCGGCCAGTTCACGGTACTGCGCCAAGTCGGTACGGATACCGCCGGACAGGTTTTTGATGACCTTGGTCTGGGCGGCGCCACCGACGCGCGATACGGAAATACCGGCGTTAATTGCAGGACGGATACCGGCGTTGAACAGCGAGGTTTCCAGGAAGATCTGACCGTCGGTAATCGAAATCACGTTGGTTGGAACGAATGCGGACACGTCGCCAGCTTGCGTTTCAATGATCGGCAACGCCGTCAGGGAACCGGTCTTGCCTTTGACGGCGCCGTCGGTGAACTTCTCGACGTAGTCGGCGTTCACGCGTGCTGCGCGTTCCAGCAGGCGGCTGTGCAGGTAGAACACGTCGCCTGGGTACGCTTCGCGACCTGGTGGACGGCGCAGCAGCAGCGAGATTTGACGGTATGCAACAGCTTGTTTGGACAGATCATCGTAGACGATCAGTGCATCTTCACCGCGGTCACGGAAGTATTCGCCCATGGCGCAACCGGAGTACGGCGAGATGTATTGCATGGCGGCCGATTCCGAAGCGGAAGCGGCGACAACGATGGTGTATTCCATCGCGCCGTGCTGTTCCAGCGAGCGCACGATGTTCTTGATCGACGAGGCTTTTTGGCCAATCGCGACGTAGATACATTTCATGCCCTGGCCTTTTTGATTGATGATCGCATCAATCGCCACAGCCGACTTGCCGGTTTGACGGTCGCCGATGATCAGTTCGCGCTGGCCGCGGCCAACTGGAACCATCGCATCGATCGACTTCAGGCCGGTTTGCATTGGTTGCGAAACGGATTCACGGGCGATCACGCCCGGTGCGATTTTTTCAATCGCGGCCGTCAGTTTGGTCTCGATGGCGCCTTTGCCGTCGATCGGCTGGCCCAGTGCGTTGACAACGCGGCCGAGCAGCTCAGGACCGACTGGCACTTCCAGAATGCGGCCGGTGCATTTCACCGTGTCGCCTTCGGAGATGTGCTCGTAGGCACCCAGAATCACGGAACCGACGGAGTCGCGTTCCAGATTCATTGCCAGGCCAAACGTGTTGCCTGGGAATTCCAGCATCTCGCCTTGCATCACGTCCGACAAACCGTGGATGCGGCAGATACCGTCGGCGACGGAAATAACCGTGCCTTGATTACGCACTTCAGCGCCGCCGTCAAGACCTTGGATCCGGCTCTTGATCAACTCGCTGATTTCAGATGGGTTGAGTTGCATACTAACTCCTAAAAGTGTTTCTCTCAGCTTGCGCGAGGGGTAAGGGTCTGTCTAAGCTGGCCTGCCGAAGCGCGTGTCTTACGACACCAGTGCAGCGTGCAGTTGCTGCAACTTGGCGCGCACCGAGGTATCGAGCACTTGGTCGCCAACGACCACGCGCACGCCGCCGAGCAGCGATGGATCCACTGTGACGGCAGGGTTGAGCTTACGACTGAATTTCTTTTCCAGCGTTGCGACCAGCTCGGCCGTTTGGCCTTCGCTCAGATCGAAAGCGCTCGTGATCTCGGCGTCAGCCGCACCTTCCAGGCCATTTTTCAAGGCATGGAATTGCGCGCCGATTTCCGGCAGCAGGCTGATGCGGCCATTTTCGATCAACATCGTGACGAAGTTTTTCACTTCCTCATTGAGCGGCGATTTCAACAACGACAGGATGGTGGCGGCGACGTCGCTTTCCGAAACTTTCGGATTGCGCGCGTACGCCTGTACCTCGGGGTGGCTACCGATCTGTGCCAGTTCGGACACCAGCTCGGACCACGCCACGAGGTTGCTTGACTCCTTACCAGCTTGGGCTACGCGGAACAAAGCTTCCGCGTAGGGACGGGCGACGGTTGCGAGTTCTGCCATGATTACAGCTCGACAGCAAGACGCTGCAACATTTCGGCGTGAGCCGTAGCGTTAACTTCACGCTTCAAGATCTGCTCGGCACCCTTGACAGCCAGGTCAGCCACCTGAGCGCGCAATTGTTCGCGTGCTTTCGACAGTTGCTGTTCGGCGTCCGACTGGGCTTGCGCAATGATACGCGCAGCTTCAGCTTGTGCATTTTGCTTGATCTCTTCAGCAACCAGCTGCGCGCGCTTTTCAGCGTCCGCAACGCGTTGCGACGCTTCTTCACGTGCACTGTTCAATGCCTCTTGCGCACGCTTTTCAGCGACTGCCATCGAAGCTTGACCTTGATCGGCAGCAGCCAATCCATCCGCGATTCGTTTGGCACGCTCATCCAGCGCATTGTTCAGCGCTGGAAATACGAACTTCATCGAGAACCAGACCAACACCGCGAAGGTGATCATCTGGCCGATGAGCGACATATTGATGTCCATACCTTTGCTCCTAACTAAAAGTTTCTCCTAGGGTTGGAGCGAATTACTGAGCAACAGCCGTCAGAGCGGACAGGAACGGGTTAGCGAACGTGTACAGCAGAGCAACACCAACGCCGATCATCGAAATAGCATCCAGCAGACCAGCGATAACGAACAGTTTGGTTTGCAGTTGTGGCATCAGTTCTGGTTGACGTGCCGAA
Source organism: Janthinobacterium lividum (assembly GCF_011601275.1). Lineage (GTDB taxonomy): Bacteria > Pseudomonadota > Gammaproteobacteria > Burkholderiales > Burkholderiaceae_D > Janthinobacterium > Janthinobacterium lividum_E. Next base: position 429,052 of record NZ_JAAOLY010000001.1, read on the forward strand.
GCTTCCAGGAATTTGCCACCCAAGATAGCGAAGCCCAGAGCGGTGCCGATTGCGGCCAGGCCGATGATGATTGCTGCTGCCAGAACGGTCATGCTTTGTACTTGTGCGATCAGAGCTTGCATAAAATTCTCCTAAATTTAAAAACGAAAGATACTAAAAAAACAAAATATAAAGTTAATGATTAATGTTTCTCAACCGCGAGGCTCAGATACACAACCGTCAACGCCATAAACACAAAAGCTTGCAAAGTTACAATCAAGATATGGAAAATTGCCCATGGACCACCCAACGCCCACTGTGCCCACCAAGGCAACAACGCGATCAAGATGAAAATCAGTTCGCCGGCATACATATTGCCGAACAGTCGCAGCGACAGGGAGATCAGTTTTGCAACCAGCTCAACCATTTGCAGCAAGAAATTGACAGGTGCCAGGGCGATCGTGCCGATCAGGCCGCTCGCGTGGAACGGTGCCGTGAACAGTTCCTTGATCCAGCCGCCCAGGCCCTTGGCCTTGATCGAGAAGGCGATCACGCACAGCACGACCGACAGCGACATAGCGAAGGTGTGGTTGACGTCGGCGGTCGGCACGGCGCGCAGTTTATGCACGCCAAACCAGCTCAGGATCTTCGGCAACAGGTCAACCGGCAGGAAGTCCATCGCGTTGAGCAACCAGACCCACACAAAAATAGTGATGGCCAGCGGCGCGATGACCTTGCTTTTCGCGTGGAAAGCCCCATTAATAGTGTCATTGACGATTTCCATGACCATTTCGACGAAGTTTTGCAACTTGCCAGGGACACCAGCCGTCGCGCGGCGCGACGCCATATAGAAAACAGCCAGGAAGACAAAGCCCAGAATGGCCGAAATCCAGAACGTATCCAGATTGATCATGCCGTCGGCACTTCTCAGGTGGGCCAGATGGTGACTGATGTATTCTGTGGCGTTGGCCGGGGCAGCATGGCCCGCTTCAATAGCGTGTTCTGTGGTCATAATGAATTTAGATTTGTCGTTTCAGAGCTCAACAGGCCCCAAAACCAATGATTAAACAGCGAGCAATGAAAACCAGTATGCTAAGGTTGCCACCGCGAAACCCAAGATCAGCCATAACCAGGCGGCCGACTGAAACAACACCAGTGCCAATATAAACAGCACCGCTGTGATAAATATTTTCACCACTTCTGCGCGCAAATGCGCCCGGAATGCCTTATTGGCGTCGCTAGAACCGCGAACCACCAACAGGGCATACACCAGGCTACCGATGACTGCGATAGCGCCGCCGTACGCGGCGGACCAGCCTCTGACACTGCCACCGAAAAACAGGGTGACCGTGGCAAAACTGATAGCGATTGCTAGCTGCAAGGCAACTACTTTGTAGACTGGCTTGGCAATACTTTGTTGTGAATCACTCAATTACCAAGTTCCCAGAAAAATCTACACACGCAAAGACACGGGATTATAGTTGGCTTTGATCTATAGAGTCAAACGTTGCTGCACCGCAGCAGGGCAATTGCTGCGTGAAACTGACGCTTTACCGACTATTCGCCGCCTTTTGCACCACTATATGGCAAAGCCGCTTGTCTGGCCGCTTCCAGCCGTGTTATCAAGGAATCACGTGGTGCATCCGGAAAGCATGGCCGGATTGTCCACACCCGCATGGCCCCTGCCTTTGCAGCTTGCTATTTAACCACGCAAGCGGGTCAACAAACCATCCAATACGTCAAGATCGGCAAAATCGATCACCAATTGGCCACGGCCCTTGTTGCCCATCTTGAACACCACGGGCGTGGCCAGCGCATCGGACAGCTCTTCTTCCAGGCGCGCGATGTCGCCGGACTTTTCCTTTTGCCGCGGCTCGACCGGGTTGGCCGCTTCCTCGACCGTGCGCGTGACGAGCTTTTCCGTTTCACGCACGGACAGGCGCTTGGCCACGACCTGGTTCGCCAGGGTGATCTGGCTGGCCGCATCGACGGCCAGCAGCGCGCGCGCATGGCCCATGTCGATATCGCCGGCCATCAGCATGGTTTGCACGGGAGCGGCCAGGTTCATCAAACGCAACAGGTTCGACACGGCGCTGCGCGAACGTCCCAGCGCAGTGGCCGCTTGCTCATGCGTAAAACTGAAGTCGGCGATCAGGCGGTGAATGCCTTGCGCTTCTTCCAATGGATTGAGGTCCTCGCGCTGGATGTTCTCGATCAGTGCCATGGCGGCGGCCGCCAGGTCGTCGACGTCGCGCACCAGTACCGGCACTTCCGTCAGGCCGGCCAGTTGCGAAGCGCGGAAACGGCGTTCGCCGGCGATGATTTCATATTTGACCAGGCCGCTCAAGGTGTCTTGCCCGATCGGGCGCACCAGGATCGGCTGCATCAGCCCTTGCGCCTTGATCGAGGCGGCCAGTTCATTCAAGGCTCCCTCGTCCATGCGCGTGCGCGGCTGGTATTTGCCTGCTTGCATTTGCGACACGGGCAATTTCGACGGTTGATTCGTGTCCGGACTGGTGAAGTCGCCACCACCGCCGCCCAACAGGGCGTCGAGTCCGCGCCCCAATCCTTTTAATTTTTTCGTAGCCATGCTGTCCTAATCGTGTTTTCAGAGTAAGCGCTTACATCATGAAGTGCAGACGCCCGCCCCTTGTTTACATATGTTTGATGCGTTCGACCATCTCGGCGCCGAAGGCGATATACGCCTGGGCACCTTTCGAGCTGGGGTCGAAGGTCACGCCGGGCAGGCCGTACGACGGCGCTTCGGCCAGACGCACGTTGCGCGGGATGATGGTATTGAACACCTTGTCGCCGAAGTGCTGTTCCAGCTGGGCCGACACCTGTTGCGATAATGTCATGCGTGGATCGAACATCACGCGCAACAGACCAATGATCTTCAGATCCGGGTTCAGGTTCGCATGCACCTTCTTGATGGTATTGACCAGGTCGGACAAGCCTTCCAACGCGTAGTACTCGCACTGCATCGGGATGATCACGCCATGCGCGGCGCACAGGCCGTTCAAGGTCAGCATCGATAATGCCGGTGGGCAATCTACCAAGATGAAATCGTATTCGCCGTCCACTTCGGCCAGCGCATCCTTCAGGCGGCGTTCGCGGTTGTCCAGTTCGACCATCTCCACTTCGGCGCCGGCCAGTTCGCGGTTTGACGGCAAGACGTCGAAGCGCCCCGCTTCCGAACGCTGGCGTGCCGTCTTGACATCGGACTCGCCCAGCATCACTTCATAGGTCGACGCCTTCAAGCCGGCCTTGTTGATGCCGGCGCCCATGGTCGCATTGCCCTGCGGGTCGAGGTCGACCAGCAGCACGCGCTGGTTCAACTTGGCCAGACCGGCGGAGAGGTTGACGCTTGTTGTGGTTTTACCAACACCACCCTTTTGATTTGCTACACAAAAAATTTTGGCCATGTATCTTCTAGTTGTAAAGAGATGCAAACTTCATCGTGCGCCCCGGCATTGGACCGAAACGATTTATACTATTTATTTCATTTATACGGTATAAATCGTCTATACGGTTTATATTATTTATACCGTATAAACTGTTTATATGATTTATATCGTTTAATTTTGCGGCCTTTAAATTCTTGCTATAAAGACCAGATGACGCTCTGCATTTAGCCCTGGGACCTGGATTGCTCGTAATTCCGTCACTTTCCAGTCTGCCGGCAGTCGCTCGCGCTCGTCTGGCGGTGCCACCCCTTTCAAGGCGATGAATTGCCCGCCCTCGGCCAGTACGTGATTCGACCAGTTGACGAAATCGGACAGGTCGGCAAAGGCGCGCGAGGTGATCACGTCGAATTTCTGCTGCACTTCCAGCTGCTCCACCCGTTTCGTGTACACGGTGACGTTGCTCAAGCCCAGTTCGGCCTTCACTTGCGTCAAGAATGCCGTCTTTTTATGCACGGTGTCGATCATCGACACCTTGATATCGGGCCGTGCGATGGCCAGGACCATGCCCGGCAAGCCGCCGCCAGCGCCCACGTCGAGCACGTTTTTCGCGTCCGCGAACGCCGGCACGGCGGCCAGCGAATCGAGCACGTGCAGGGTCAGCATCTGCAGGGGATCGCGTACCGACGTCAGGTTGTACACGCTGTTCCATTTGGCCAGCAAGGCCAGGTAATCGAGCAGTTTTTCCGTCTGATCCGCGCTCAGATCGAGCCCCAGCGCGGCGATGCCTTCATTCAAAATCTGGGCCAATGCGGCCCGGTCAAACTGCTTCATTCAACAACCTCGTCCTTTAAAGTGGTGGTCTGCATTTCGGCCTGCCCTGCGCCAAAACCGCGCTTTTTCAGGTGCACCAGCAGCAGCGAAATCGCCGCCGGCGTCACGCCCGAAATGCGCGATGCCTGGCCCAGGGTTTCCGGACGCTGCTTGTCGAGTTTTTGCCGTACTTCGACCGACAGTGCGCCGATATCCAGGTAATTGAAACCTTCTGGCAAGGCCAGGTTTTCATAGTGTTCGTGGCGCTCGATTTCCTTGCTCTGGCGCTCGATGTAGCCCGCGTATTTGAGCTGGATTTCCACCTGTTCGCGCACGGCGGGATCCATCACGCCGGGGCCGGCCAGGGCCTGGCCTTCCATGCCCGTCATGCTCATCAGGGTGTCGTAGCCGACGTTCGGGCGGCACAGCAGGTCCGCCAGCGAGTACTCGCGTTCGATGGCCTGGCCGACGATGCGTTCCGACTCGGCGGCCGCCAGGATGCGCGGATTGACCCACGTGGAACGCAGGCGCTGCAGTTCCAGCGCCACCGCTTCGCGCTTGGTCTCGAATGCTTGCCATTGGGCGTCGCCGACGCAGCCCAAAGTGCGGCCGATTTCCGTCAGGCGCATGTCGGCATTGTCTTCGCGCAGGCTCAAACGGTACTCGGCGCGGCTGGTGAACATGCGGTACGGCTCCTGCACGCCCTGGGTGATCAGATCGTCGACCAGCACGCCCAGATAGGCCTCGGAGCGGCCCGGAACCCAGGCTTCCTTGTCCTGCGTCAGCAAGGCCGCATTCAGGCCCGCCAGCATGCCTTGCGCGGCCGCTTCCTCGTAGCCCGTGGTGCCATTGATCTGGCCGGCGAAGAACAGGCCGGCGACGGCCTTCGTTTCCAGCGACGCTTTCAAGCCGCGCGGGTCGAAATAATCGTATTCGATGGCGTAGCCGGGACGCAGGATGTGGGCGTTTTCCATGCCCTTCATCGACTGCACCAGGGCGATCTGCACGTCGAACGGCAAGCTCGTGGAGATGCCGTTCGGATAGAACTCATGCGTGGTCAAGCCTTCCGGCTCGAGGAAGATCTGGTGCGATTCCTTGCCCGAGAAACGGTGGATCTTGTCTTCGATCGAGGGGCAATAACGGGGGCCGACGCCTTCGATGACGCCCGTGTACATGGGGCTGCGGTCCAGACCGGCGCGGATGATGTCGTGCGTCTGGCTATTCGTGTGCGTGACCCAGCACGGCACCTGGCGCGGGTGCATGGCCGTGTTGCCCATCACGGAGAACACAGGCACGGGATCGAGGTCGCCCGCCTGTTCCTGCATGACGGAAAAATCGATCGTGCGGCCATCGATGCGCGGCGGCGTGCCCGTTTTCAAGCGCCCTTGCGGCAGCTTTAATTCCTTCAAGCGGGCCGACAGCGAGATGGCGGGCGGGTCGCCGGCGCGGCCAGCCGAATAATTATTCAAGCCCACGTGGATCTTGCCGTCGAGGAAAGTACCGGCCGTCAGCACGACGGCGCGCGCGAGAAACTTCAGGCCGATCTGTGTCACGGCGCCAACCACGCGGTCGCCTTCGACGATCAGGTCATCGACGGCTTGCTGGAACAGCCACAGATTAGGCTGGTTTTCCAGGCGCGTGCGGATGGCGGCCTTGTACAAAATACGGTCTGCCTGGGCGCGCGTGGCGCGAACTGCCGGGCCTTTCGAGGAGTTCAGGATGCGAAACTGGATGCCGGACTCGTCGGTGGCGATAGCCATCGCGCCGCCCATGGCATCGACCTCCTTGACCAGGTGGCCCTTGCCGATGCCGCCGATGGAGGGATTGCACGACATCTGGCCCAGTGTCTCAATATTATGCGTGAGCAATAGCGTCTTCTGCCCCATGCGGGCGGAAGCGAGGGCCGCCTCGGTACCGGCGTGACCACCGCCGACAACAATGACGTCGAATTCTGTAGGAAATAACATGATAAATAGGTAACAATGCAAGTAAAAATGCGGGAAGAGAGCTCCGATTATAGAGTCTTTTTGCAAGCGCAACCTTCCACGGGCCATTTTTTGCTTAATTTTTACTCAGCAAGGGCAAGCCGACGGCGATTTTTGTTTCACGTGGAACACGCGGCGCTGCCAAGACAGGGTACTGCGCCGGGCTGCGGCAGGGTGAAATGTTTGCTACAATTGCCGCATCGTCCGCATCCGTGGCTACGCCAGTGGCCAGCGGGACGATCATCCAGGAGGACGGCCTCCCCCATCATGGGAACACACCGGGACGGCCCGCTCTGTATAAGGAGCCGCCATGGCCTGGATACTGTTACTCATTGCCGGCATGTTTGAAGTCGTGTGGGCATACTCGATGAAACTCTCCGAGGGTTTCACCAGACTCACTCCCTCCGTCATTACCATCGTCATGATGATCGCCAGCTTCGGCTTGCTGTCGCTGGCCATGCGCACCCTGCCCCTGGGCACGGCCTACACCATCTGGACGGGCATCGGCGCCGTCGGCGCCTTTATCGTCGGCATCGTTTTTCTGGGCGAGCAAGTCAACACCATGCGCGTGTGCGCTGCCGTCCTCATCGTGTGCGGCATCGTGCTGATGAAACTGTCGTCCAGCCACTGAGAGGAATCGACATGCTCCTCGAAAACTATTTTCCCGTCCTCCTGTTCATTCTGATCGGCATCCTCGTCGGCATCGTACCCATGCTGCTGGGGCGCGCGCTCGGTCCGCACAAACCCGATCCGCAAAAGCTGTCGCCGTATGAATGCGGCTTCGAAGCGTTCGGCGACGCGCGCATGAAGTTCGACGTGCGTTTCTATCTGGTCGCCATCCTCTTCATCCTGTTCGATATCGAAGTCATCTTTCTGATGCCGTGGGCGGCCAATGTCAACGAACTGGGCTTGCCCGGTTTCTGGGCCGTCATGGGTTTTCTCGCCGTGCTGACAATCGGACTAGTCTATGAGTGGAAAAAAGGTGCGCTGGACTGGGAGTAAGCGACGGATCTGGTTCCACGTGAAACAGGCGCGGGGCTGGAAAGCGGAGTAAGCTTGGCTTCTGTCCTCACTGTCAGGAGTCTGCATGTCCGCCTTCCAGTTCCGCACCGTGCCCCATCTGATCGTTGAACCGGGCGCCGCCGCCCAACTGGGCACGCACATCGCCCACCACTTCCCCACCGTGCGCCGCGCCCTGCTCGTCACCGACACAGGCTTTTTGCGCACGGGCCTGGCCGACGCCGCCCTGCACAACTTGCAAGCGACCGGCATCGAAGTCCACGTGTTTTCCGACGTGCAAGCCGATCCGCCCGAAGCCGTCGTACTGGCCGGCGTGGCCCAGGCGCAGATGTTTCACGTGGAACTGATTATCGGCCTCGGTGGCGGCAGCTCGCTGGACGTGGCCAAGCTGATCGCCGTACTGGCGCCAGGCCACCAGGAACTGGCGCAACTGTATGGCATCGGCAATGTCCACGGCCAGCGCCTGCCTCTCGTGCAATTGCCGACCACGGCCGGCACAGGCTCGGAAGTGACGCACATCGCCATCGTCACCACGGGCGCCACCAGCAAGATGGGCGTGGTCGCGCCGCAACTGTATGCGGACCTGGCTATCCTCGACGCCAGCCTGACCCTCGGTTTGCCGCCCGCCGTAACAGCTGCCACGGGAATCGACGCCATGGTCCATGCGATCGAAGCATACACGAGCCGCCTGCTGAAAAATCCCTTGTCCGACATGCTGGCCACCCAGGCGCTGTGGCTGCTGTCGAGCAACCTGGTCACGGCCTGCCGCGATGGCAGCAACCTGCCGGCGCGCCAAGCCATGCTGCTCGGCGCCATGCTGGCCGGCCAGGCGTTTGCCAATGCGCCCGTGGCCGCCGTGCATGCACTCGCCTATCCCATCGGTGGACTGTTCCACGTGCCGCATGGCTTGTCGAATGCGCTGGTGCTGCCGCACGTGCTGCGTTTCAATCTGTCCCATGCGGCGCCCCTGTATGCGCAACTGGCCGCGATCCTGCAGCCCGGCATCGCGGGCAGCGAGGAAGCGCGGGCCGTTGCCCTGATCGATATGATGCAGGAAATTGCCGTGGCCACGGGCATCGCGCGCACCTTGCGCGAAGTGGGCATCGCAGCCGCCGACCTGGACCTGCTGGCCGATGAAGCCATGCTGCAGACGCGCTTGCTGGGCAACAATCCCCGACCCGTCACCCGCGGCGACGCGCGCGCCATCTATGCGGCCGCACTGTGAGCCAGCAGACGGAATAGAACCAGCCCTCCCTGCTACACTGCCGCCATGACGCCTCCCGCCATCCCCATCCACCCTGACAGCACCAGTTTTCCATACGGTGCCTGCGCGGGCTGCCATGACAGCGCGCCGCTGCCGTTCGCCTTCGAGTATGCGTATCAGCCCATCGTCGACCTGGCCACGCGCAGCATCTATGCCCACGAGGCGCTGGTGCGCGGCCCCAACGGCGAAAGCGCGGCCAGCGTGCTGGCGCAAGTCAACGATGACAACCGCTACCGCTTCGACCAGGCTTGCCGCGTCAAGGCCGTGGCCGGCGCTGCCAGGCTGGGCATGCAGGGATATCTGTCGATCAACTTCCTGCCCAACGCCGTCTACCGTCCTGAAGTGTGCATCCGCAGCACCCTGGAAGCGGCCAAGCTGCATCACTTCCCTACCGATAAAATCATCTTTGAAGTAACGGAAGGCGAGCGGGTGCAAGACCGGCCCCACCTGGTCGAGATCTTCCGCGCGTACCGGCGCTTCGGTTTCCAGACCGCCATCGATGATTTCGGCGCCGGCTATGCGGGCTTGAACTTGCTGGCCGAATACCAGCCCGACATCATCAAGATCGACATGGACCTGGTGCGCGGCATCGATACGCACACGCCGCGCCAGGCCATCGTGCGGGCCATCGCCAGCCTGTGCCGCGAACTCGGTATCCGCGTGCTGGCCGAAGGCATCGAGACGCGCGCCGAGCGCGATTTTCTTTCCGGCTGCGGCATTTCGCTGATGCAGGGCTACTGGTTTTCCAAGCCCGTCTTTCAGGGACTGGGCTGCATCGCCGATACGGCCTGGGAATAAAAACGGCCACGTGAAACGTGGCCGCAGCTTCCACAAGCGGGACAGCCTAGTTGGGAATATCGATCACAGTGCCCGTCACACTGATGACATTGCCGGGCGCCGGCGCCGTGGCGATCGCTGGCACGTTGACATTCGTGATCAAGGTCGACGCATCGGCGCGCGTCACCGTGCGCACCACCTGCGATGGCGGCAAGGCTTGCTTGGCGTTCAAGTGCGCATACATGGCGTCCAGCGCCCGGTTCAGGTACACGTGCAACGGCACGATCAAGGTCGGCAAGGCGCTGCTGAAGGAATCGAAGTGGTTGGCGTTCGTCACCTCGATATAACGCAGTTGGCTATTCGCCCCTTCCACGGCGGCGTTCAGGCCCAGATAGGCACGCGACGCATGATTGACGGGAATGAGCGTGTCGCTGCGGCCGTGCACGATGATGGCCGGCTTGCCGTTCAGTTTGCCGCTGGCCGCGACCTCGGCCATGCCTGCCCGCACGCGCACGCTTTGCGTCGCCAATGTCCCCTGCAGGTTGGCGCCGCTGACGGTGTCGCGCCCCGTCGCCAGGCTGCGCAGGCACAGGAAACCGTCGAGCGACTGGTCCGCCAGACTGCTCGACGGCGACACGCCGGCCGTGTAGACCTTGGCGCCGCCCACGCTGTTCTCGTACACGACATTGCCGAGAATGCCGTTTTGCGCGGCAAAGCTGGCCGCCTTTTGCGCGGAGGTGAACGCGATAGGATTGCCGCTGCCGTCCGTCTGCGCAAACGTGAAACCGCACACTTTATCGGTGACGGAGAATTTTCCGTAGGCGTACGCGTACGTGACGGCCACGAGGATGTTCGTGCCCGCATGCGCGGCCTGCAGCGGATCGGAGTCGGACAGCCAGCCATACGCACGCAAGCGCTGCTTGGCGTCCGCCTGCTGCGCCGCCAGGTCGGCGCCGTCCAACAAACCCTTGGCGACGAGGGCCGTGCAGCGTCCCGCGTTGCCAGCCACGGAAGCGATGCATGGTTGATACAGGGCCGCATAGGTGGCGTAGTCGAACAGCGCACGGCCGGGATTGGCCACCGCTGCCCCGCCCTGGCGCACCGTGTAGGCGCTCGATGCCGCCGGCTGGACTTGCGGCTCGCTGGCCGCCACGCCGCTGATCAAGCCCTTGGTATCCTGTTCCGCCGCCAGCAAGGCCGAGCCGGAGCCGTTGGAAATGCTCGAGGCGATCGTGATGGTGTTCTTCGGCGTCAGCCGCACGATGCGCGAGCTGCCGTCGCGGGCCAGCACGCCATAGCGCTCGTTCAACACGTAGTACGCCATCTCGACGGCCTGCAAGGTGACCTTGCCCCAGTCCTTCTCGGGATTTTGCTGCGAGTGCGCATGCTTGAAGGCGATGCGGTTCGGGTTGGTGCCAGTCCAGGCCAGCCGCTCGGCGTCGCTCAGGTCCGGCGCGAAGAGCGCATTCTTGCCGGCGGCCACCCTGCCCGCGCGCAGGCCGTTCTGCAGGTTGACGCTGTCGTCCTCGAACACATACAAGCCCGTGCCGGAACCCTTGTCGGCATACGCTACGGCGCAGCCTTTTTTCAAGCCCCATTCACCGGAGCTGCCGATGGCGCCGTAGATGCCGCGCGAGCCGCTCGACGTGCCCGTGACGATGCAGGCATGGTCGGGGTCGAAGCTGGCCGGCACCTGCACCATCAGTGTGATGTTTTTCTTGCCCGTGCCATCGTCGGCATAGGCGATGTATTCGCTGCCTGCGACCAGGCCCTCGCCCGTACCCGCGTTCCCGGACGCATCCACGTTCGGTCCGTACAGGGTGCCGTAGCCGCTGTTGGCGGCAATGTCGAGCACGGCACGGTAATTGGCGTAGATGGCATTGCGGCGTAGTTCGAGCGGCGTCGGCTGTTCCACGTTCGCATACGCGGGCGCGGCGCCGGCCAGCCCCGTCTTGCCGAGACCGGCCGTGAGCAGATCGTTCGTCTTGCCGTCGTAGTCGGCACGCGTGATGGTGCCCAGGTAGCCGGGCATCTGGTTCAGTTCTTCCGGCGCATGGTTGCTGCCGCAGGCTGCCAACGCTAGCAGCGTGCACAAGCTGCTCCCCGCGCGCGTGATCATCATTTGCATGGTGGTACTCTCCGTTGAAGTAACAGTGGACGCACAATGAAAAACGCCGGACGATCCGTCCGGCGTTGCTTGAAAATCAGACCGCGGCTTTGGCAGCCCTGCCGCCGAAGCGCGCGATGGCTTCGCCGACGATGCCGCGCCGGAACATCAGCACACAGATGACGAAGATCACGCCCGTGACCATGCCCACCGATTCGCCCAGGGTGCCGAACCACTCGATGCCCGTGTGCGTGGCCAAATAGGTACCGACATCGCCCAGCTTGTTTTCCAGCGCAATGATCAGCACGGCGCCGAGGATGGGGCCGGACAAGGTGCCCATGCCGCCCACCAGGGTCATCAGCACGACCAGGCCCGACATGCCCCAGTAGACATCGGTCAGGGTTTCAAAGCCCAGCACCAGGGTCTTGGTGGCGCCGGCCAGCGCAGCCAAGGAAGCGGACAACACGATGGCCATCAGCTTGTACTTGTTGACGTCGTAGCCGAGCGAGATGGCGCGCGGTTCGTTTTCCTTGATCGCCTTGAGCACCTGGCCGAACGGCGAGTGGATGGTGCGCACGATCAGGGCGAAGCCGGCGACAAAAATGGCCAGCACGACGTAGTACAAGACGGTGTCATTGCCCAGGTCTATCGTACCGAGCAAGGTTCCACGTGGAACACCCTGCAAACCATCCTCGCCCCCCGTGAACGGCAGTCGCAAAGCCAGGAAGTACACCATCTGCGCCAGCGCCAGGGTGATCATCGTAAAGTAGATGCCCTGGCGGCGGATCGCCAGGCCGCCGATCACCAGGCCCAGCAAGGCGCCCGTGGCGACGCCAGCCAGCAAGCCCAGTTCCGTTGGCCAGCCCCAGGTGCGCAGCGCATAACCGGTGACATAGCCGGCGCCGCCGAAGAAGGCCGCGTGGCCGAACGACAGCAAGCCCGTATAGCCGATCAGCAAGTTGAAAGCGCAGGCAAACAGGGCAAAACACAGCAACTTCATCAGGAAGACGGGATAGCCGTAAAACGGGGCCGCCAACGCCAGCAGCAAGGCAATGGCGTAGCCTACATTCTTATTCATCGTGGTAGCTCCAATACATGACTGATGAGGATTACTTTTCTTTGCCGAACAGGCCGGCGGGACGCAGCAGCAGCACGATGACCATCACCACGAACACCACGGTGGCCGAGCCTTCCGGGTAGAACACGCGGGTCAGGCCCTCGATGACGCCCAGGCCCAGGCCCGTCAGGATGGAACCCATGATGGAACCCATGCCGCCAATCACCACCACGGCAAACACGACGATGATCAGGTTCGAGCCCATCAGCGGCGAAACCTGGATGATCGGCGCCGCCAGCACGCCGGCGAAACCGGCCAGCGCCACGCCGAAGCCGAACGTCAACGTCACCATCAGCGGCACGTTGATGCCGAACGCTTCCACTAGTTTCGGGTTTTCCGTGCCGGCCCGCAGGTAGGCCCCTAATTTGGTTTTCTCGATGACGAACCAGGTGGCCAGGCACACGGAGAGCGATGCGATCACCACCCAGGCGCGGTAGTTCGGCAAGATCATGAAACCGAGGTCCGTCGCGCCGGCCAGCGCTTCGGGCACGGCATACGGCTGGCCCGAGACGCCATAGAACGAGCGAAACACGCCTTCCATGATCAGGGTGATGCCGAAGGTCAGCAGCAAGCCATACAGGTGGTCGAGTTTATACAGCCAGCGCAGCATGGTCTTTTCGATCAGGATGCCGACCAGGCCGACAAGGATCGGGGCGATGACGAGCATGGCCCAGTAATTGATGTCGAAATAGCTGAGGCCCATCCAGGCCAGGAAGGCGCCCATCATGTACATGGCGCCGTGCGAGAAATTAATAACGTTAAGCAAGCCGAAGATAACGGCCAGACCGAGAGACAACATGGCATAGAACGAGCCGTTGACGAGACCCAGCAGCAGCTGACTCATCATCGCTTGTATTGGAACGCCGAAAATTTCCATGGCATCACAGTATAAAAAGCACCGCCGGATAGCGGTGTGGTATCAAGGGAAACGCGCCACCGCAAACGGGTGCGGCGGCGCAAGGCGAACCCTGCGGGCGAAGCATGCAGGACAGAGCGCCCGCGCGCAGGCGGGCACTCTGTGGAGGTTGCTACAGCGTTACTTCCACAGCGAACACTTCGACTCGGCCTTGGTCACATACGCTTGCGCGCCGGGCACGGTGGCGACCACCTTGTAGTAATCCCATGGGTATTTCGACTCGGACGGTTTCTTCACTTCCATCAAATACATATCGTGCACCATGCGGCCATCGGGACGCACTTCGCCATTCTGGGTGAACATGTCGTTGATCTTGGTCTTTTTCAGGTAGGCCATGACCTTCTCGGTGTCATCCGTACCGATCGCCTTGACGGCTTTCAGGTAGTTCGCCGCCGCCGAATAGTCGGCCGCCTGCAGCATCGATGGCTCTTTCTTCATCTTCGCGAAATAGCGTTTCGACCAGGCACGCGTTTCAGGATTCAAGTCCCAGTACCAGCCATCCGTCAGGTACATGCCCTGCGTCAGGTTCAGGCCCAGCGAATGGATGTCATTGATGAAGATCAGCAAGCCGGCCAGCTTCATGGACTTCGTCAAACCGAACTCGTTGGCCGCCTTGATGCTGTTGATGGCGTCGCCGCCGGCATTGGCCAGGCCGAGGATTTGCGGCTTGGACGATTGCGCCTGCAGCAGGAAGGAAGAGAAATCCGAGGCGCCCAGCGGATGCTTGACGCTGCCCAGGACCTTGCCGCCGGCCGCCTTGACGACCTCGGCCGTGTCTTTTTCCAGCGAGTGGCCAAACGCATAATCGGCCGTCATGAAATACCAGTTCTTGCCGCCCTGCTTGACGATGGTGCCACCCGTACCGCGCGCCAGCGCCACCGTGTCATAGGCGTAATGCACGGTGTAGGGCGTGCACTCTTCATTCGTCAGGCGCGAGGAGCCTGCGCCGATGGCGATGAAGATTTTTTTCTTTTCCGCCGCGACTTTGGCCATGGCCAGGCTGGCGCCGGAATTGGTGCCGCCGATCAGCATGTCGACGCCCTGCTGGTCGAACCATTCGCGCGCTTTCGAAGCGGCGATGTCGGCCTTGTTTTGATGGTCGGCGGAAATGAATTCCACCTTTTTGCCGGCCAGTACGACGCCGGCATCGGCGATCGCCATCTTGATGGCCTCCGCGCCGCCGAGGCCGTCGACGTCGGAATACACGCCCGACATGTCGGAAATAAAACCGATCTTGATGGTGTCGCCCGATACCTGGGCGTGCGCGGCGGAAAAGCCCAGGGCACACAGAGTGGCGGTGGCAATGGCGATAGCGTTACGTTTCATAGTGTCTCCGTTGGGATTATTGTTTGCTATTCAGTCGATTGCTGACGATGGACGCTTACTACATGGGACTACACGCCAAGCAGCTCGGTCAATACCGGCATCTTGGCCTCCAGTTCGGATGCAGCAAAAGTCTCGACGATCTGACCGTGCTCCATCACATAAAACCGGTCCGCCAGCGGCGCGGCAAACCGGAAATTCTGTTCCACCATGACAATGGTATAGCCCTTCGCTTTCAGGGTGGTGATCATGCGCGCCAACCCTTGCACGATGACGGGCGCCAGGCCTTCGGATATTTCATCGAGCAGCAGCAGGCGTGCGCCCGTGCGCAGGATGCGCGCCACGGCCAGCATCTGCTGTTCTCCGCCCGACAGGCGCGTGCCCTGGCTGTGGCGGCGTTCCTGCAAGTTCGGGAACATGGCGTAGATTTCTTCCACCGACATGCCCTTCTCGCCGCTGGCCAGGGTTGGCGGCAGCAGCAGGTTTTCCTCGGTCGACAGCGAGGAAAAAATGCCGCGCTCTTCGGGACAATAGCCGATGCCCAGGTGGGCGATTTTGTGCGTGGCCAAACCTATCGCTTCGACGCCGTTGACTTTGATGGAGCCCGTGCGCGCGCCCGTCAAGCCCATGATGGCGCGCAAGGTGGTGGTGCGGCCGGCGCCGTTACGGCCCAGCAAAGTTACCACTTCGCCCTGCGCCACTTTCAGGTTCACGTCGTGCAGGATGTGCGATTCGCCATACCAGGTGTGCAGCTGCGTAATTTCCAGCGCGGGTGCGCCGCCATTCACTTGTGTCGCCATCAATGCGCCCCTTCCAGTTCCGCGTGGGTGGTGCCCATGTACGCTTCCATCACTTGCGGATTGCGCGACACTTCCGCGTAACTGCCTTCGGCCAGCATGGCGCCACGCTGCAAGACGGAAATCTTGTCGCAGATGCCCGACACCACGCTCATATTATGTTCCACCATCAAAATCGTGCGGCCTGCCGACACTTTTTTGATCAGTTCCGTCACGCGGTGCACGTCTTCGTGACCCATGCCTTGCGTCGGTTCGTCGAGCAGCATCATTTCCGGCTCCATCGCCAGGGTGGTGGCAATTTCCAGCGCCCGTTTGCGCCCGTACGGCATGTCGACCGTGATGGTGTCGGCAAACTCCGTCAGGTCGACTTCGGCCAGCAAGGCCATGGCGCGGTCATTGAGCTGGTTCAAGGCGCGTTCGCTTTGCCAGAAGTGGAACGAGGTTCCCAGCTGGCGCTGCAAGCCGATGCGCACATTTTGCAGCACGGATAAATGCGGGAAGACGGCAGAAATCTGGAAGGAACGGATCACGCCCATGCGCGCGATCTGGGCCGGTTTGGCGGCCGTGATATCTTTCCCATTGAACAGTATCTGTCCGGAAGTAGGGACCAGGAATTTGGTGAGCAAGTTAAAACACGTGGTCTTGCCGGCGCCGTTCGGACCGATCAAGGCGTGGATATGGCCCCGCTCTACCTTCAGGTTCACTTCGCTCACAGCAGTGAAACCCTTGAATTCCTTGGTCAAATTTCTTGTTTCCAAGATTACGTTTGACATCGTGTCTCCTAGTTGTACTTTTTGTACTACTTAGTCATTTTTATAATACACAACTTAAATTTAACGCACAATACAGTATAACTACGGGGATTTTTCGCCAGCCCGAATGGCGCAAACTCGCCCCTTTACCCAGCTATTTCCAGCTATTTCCAGGCCGCGTGTATCATTTGCGCCGCTTTTTCCGCGATCATCACGGTGGGCGAGTTCGTGTTACCAGAAGTAATGTACGGCATGATCGACGCATCGACGACGCGCAAGCCAGCCACGCCGATCACGCGCAACTGGCTGTCGACCACGCTAGAGGCATCGCTGGCCAGGCCCATGCGGCAAGTGCCCACCGGATGAAAAATGGTGGTGCCGATCTGGCTGGCCGCCTGCGCCAATTCTTCCTGGCTCTGGAATTGCACGCCAGGCTTGTATTCTTCCGGCGCAAATTTTTTCAGGGCCGGCGCGGCGGCGATGTTCCGCGTCAGGCGCAAGGCGTCGGCCGCCACGCTGCGGTCCTGCTCGGTACTGAGGTAATTTGGCATGATTTTCGGCGCCGCATAGCTGTCGGCCGACGCGATGTGCACGTGGCCGCGCGACGTGGGACGCAGATTGCACACGCTGGCCGTAAACGCGGGAAACGCATGCAAGGGTTCGCCAAATTTATCCAGCGACAGCGGCTGCACATGGTATTGCAGGTTCGGCGTGGCCTGCTGCGGGTCGGATTTGGCGAACGCCCCCAGCTGCGACGGCGCCATCGACATGGGCCCGCTCTGGAACAGCGCATATTGCAGGCCGATCTGCATCTTGCCCAGCATATTGCCCGCCATGATGTTCAAGGTTTTCACGCCCTGCACTTTAAAGACCATGCGCAGCTGCAAATGATCCTGCAAATTGCCGCCCACGCCTGCGGAGTCCAGCACGGGCGCTATGCCATGCTGCTGCAACAAGGCGGCCGGACCGATGCCGGACAATTGCAGCAATTGGGGCGAACCGATGGCGCCCGCCGTCAGCAAGGTTTCACGCCGGGCCGTCGCCTGCCACTGCGTGCCGCCGCCTGTAAACACGATGCCCGTGCAGCGCGGCCCCGACGCCGATGTCTCAAGCAACAGGCGTTCCACGTGGCAGCCCGTCATGATGGTCAAATTCGGGCGACGCGATGCCGGTTTCAAGAACGCTTTCGAGGTATTCCAGCGGATGCCGCGGCGCTGGTTGACGTCGAAATACGCGCTGCCGCTATTGTCGCCGCCATTGAAATCGCTGGTTTTCGGAATGCCAACTTGCTGCGCCGCATCGCGGAATGCGTTCAGGATATCCCACGACAGGCGCTGCTTTTCCACTCTCCATTCGCCGCCCACGCCATGGTTTTCCGACGCGCCGCCGTAATAATCCTCGCTTTGCTTAAATAGCGGCAAAACCTTGTCCCAGCGCCAGGAAGCGTCGTCCGTCAAGTCGGCCCAGTGATCGTAATCGCCGGCCTGGCCCCGCATATAGATCATGCCATTGATGGAAGAGCTGCCACCAAGCACTTTACCGCGCGGATAGATCAGGCTGCGCCCGCCCAGTCCCGCGTCCGCCTGCGTGGAATACAGCCAGTCCGTGCGGGGATTGCCGATGCAATGCAAGTAGCCGACGGGGATGTGAATCCACACATAGTCGTCCTTGCCGCCCGCTTCCACGAGCAAAACGTTGGCGTCCTTGTCGCGTGTGAGCCGATTGGCCAGCACACAACCTGCCGTGCCACCGCCCACGATGATGTAGTCGTATTCGCCTGCCGATTCCAATGAAGCTCCTTTCGGTATGCCATCAAGCTGTCGCGCGGCGTGTCTCCCCACCGCGTTCCGCTACCAGAGTCTGTCTTTCTTCATGCATGCATGGCTGCTGAGCCGCCTTGAGATTACCACCAGTGCCGGACCAGGGCGACATTAATCGTTGCCAGCGATACGGCTAGCGTCACGGCCAGGTAAAAAAGAGCATCAAACCAGGGCCTGCAAGCTGTGGATAACCGTATGGATATCCACAGGTACGATATGTGAGTAAGCGAAATTTTTTTGAACGCGGTTTTTTTTATCCCGAAACCATCCCAGGCAGATACAACGCTTACTCAGCGCTTATCCGTACGCCAAGCGATTGTTTACAAGGATAAATCAGGACTTATCCACAGAAGATGTCGCCGTTAACTACTATTACTATTCTTGTATACGAACTTGTTAAGGTAAACCCGACAACGTGCGCTTTGCCTGCCCTCCGCCTTGAAGAACATCCGCAAGCCTGTCTTCAAAAAAAGCCGGGAAGCTGCTTTTGCCGACAAAAAAAATCGCGCCAACAACTGAGCGACGAAAACCGGCACGGCCAACATCACGCACGCAGCACTGCAAAACCGTTTTGCAAAATGGAAACGTCAAGAGACCTGAGCAGGCACAGTGCCAGCAGGCGATTCGATATCAAAAAGAAGGGGAATTTGAGACGATTGTGGATAACTCACTTGATATCCACAGGATGACTTGTGCGTAAACACGAACTTTTGCACAGGCCCGCATTTTATACAATTTTGCTCCTCGCGTGATACAGCGATTATGCACGCTTTATTTTGCGTGTAAACGCTTGATCCTGTTGAAAAAAAGCGACTTATCCACAGAAAAAAACGCGTTTACTATTACTACTATTTTTATATATAGATCTATTGTAAACCGACAAAAAAAGCGGAAGTCCGGGGATATTTCAAAAAAACATGCAAAACCGTCAAAAAAAAAGCCAACGGCGACTTCACGACCTACTACCAACCCGTCTTCCAGGAATCAACTGAACGCTCACCTCCGTGAAAGAACAACGCTCGTGCCCGCTCACTGTTGATTGGCAGACATAGATCTATGCCAACGAAACACGTTAAACATGCCACTACAGCAAGAAAATCCACGATTTTTGCATGTTGGTGTGGATAAGTGCCTGCATATCCACAGGATGAGATGTGGGAAAAGTCGATCTTTGTCCACAAGCCGATTTTTATCCCAAACAAGTCCTCCCTAGATACAATGCTTGTGCGCCTACTTTTTTGTACGCTAAGTCGATGATTTTTCGATGGTATACCGACTTATCCACAAAAAAATGGCCGTTTACTATCACTACTATTTTTATGTATACATCTTTATTTAAAACACAGAGACAAACGCGAACGGTGGAAAAGTCGCCGAAATGGCTGTTTTCACCATGTAAACCGTTTTGCAATTCAAAAAACCTGTAAAAACAGCATGCATACACATAAAAAAATGCGTTTAGGCATCATCAGTGCCTTGCACGAAGAACAGCAGGGGCTGGTAGAAGCCATGCAGAGCCCCCAGAGGCGTTCGCACGGCATGCGCGACTACACCCTGGGAACCTTGTGGAATATCGACGCTGTGTGCGTCCTGTCGCGTCTGGGCAAGGTTGCCGCTGCCATGACAGCTTCTATCCTTGTGGAAAAGTACGGAGTTACCCACATCGTCTTCACCGGCGTGGCCGGCAGTGGGGATAAACACGTGAAGGTAGGCGATATCGTCGTGGCCGAAGCGCTGTTGCAGCACGATATGGATGCCCGCCCTCTGTTTCCCCGCTTTGAAGTGCCATTGACTGGCTTGCAGCGCTTCGCCACGGACCTGGAACTGAGCACGCAACTGGCTGCCGCCGCGGAAAATTTCCTGCGTGACGATGTGTCCAGCGTGCTCAAGCCGACAGATATCGCGACATTTGGCTTGCAGCACGCGCGAGTGCACCGCGGCCTGATCGCCAGCGGCGACCAGTTCATCGGCAGCGCCGCGCATCTGAACCAGCTCAAGGTTGATATTCCCGACCTGCTGGCCGTCGAAATGGAAGGCGCCGCCGTGGCGCAAGTGTGTTTTGAACTGGGCGTGCCGTTTACGGTCATGCGCACCATTTCCGACAATGCCAACGAAGAGGCGGCCGTCGACTTCATGCGTTTCGTGCAAACCGTCGCCTCGCCATACGCGTATACGGTGATCCAGCAATTGTGCCAGCGCCTGGCTGGCTGATTTTTCATCCAGCGTGCATAAAAAAAGGGCAGAACCACTGGTTCTGCCCTTTTACGTTGACTGCCTGCTTAAATGTTAGACGCTCAGCATCATCAGGCTCGCATTTCCGCCCGCCGCCGTCGTATTCACGCACAGCGCCCGCTCAGCAACCAGACGCCACAGGGGGATGGCACCCTCTTGCGTGGTGGCGATGGTGCCCACCAGCGCCCCTTCCCATGCCGCCAGCAGCGGTTTGAGCTGGCCATCGAGGCTAGGCTCGATCATGGCGATGTGGAAATCATGCTTGACCGACTCCAGGCTCGTAATGATCTGGATGCGGTCTTTCAGCGCGGCCGGCAAGTCGCCCGGGATCAGATCCGGCGATTGGGCCAGCACCAGGGCCTGGTTACCGGTGGCCAGGACGGCCGCCAGCTGGTTCATCAGCGTGCCCGAGGTCGCCGCCGCGCACAAAATCGTGCCGCGTGCGGCAAAGCTCAGGGTGTTGCGCTCGCCGGTCGGGCCTGGCAAGACGGTGGTGCTGCCCAGCAAGGTGGTACGCGCATAGTCTTGCGCCAGTTGCACGACCTTGTCGTGGCCATGCATCTTCGCCCAGACGGTCAGCGCGTCGAGTGCAGGCGGCGCCTGGCGCTGGTGCTGCGCGCCTGCCGGTGCATTGCGCTGCAGGCGTTTCAGGTACAGGGGGCCGCCCGCCTTGGGGCCCGTTCCTGATTTGCCTTCGCCGCCGAACGGTTGCACGCCGACGACGGCGCCGACGATGTTGCGGTTCACATAAATATTGCCCACATGTGCGCGCTTGGTAATGAAATCGATGGTTTCATCGATGCGCGTATGGATGCCCAAGGTCAAGCCGTAACCGCTGTCGTTGATCGATTGCACCAGTT
The DNA here is from genome assembly GCF_011601275.1 of Janthinobacterium lividum. Classification (GTDB taxonomy): domain Bacteria; phylum Pseudomonadota; class Gammaproteobacteria; order Burkholderiales; family Burkholderiaceae_D; genus Janthinobacterium; species Janthinobacterium lividum_E. The sequence continues at coordinate 450,218 of NZ_JAAOLY010000001.1, forward strand.
GCGGCAGTTCGGACCGCTTGTAGCGGATCACGTGCAGCACGGGGCCGAAGACTTCCTGCGTCAATTGCGCCAGCGACTTGATTTCCAGCACGGTCGGGGCGACAAACGTGCCTTTGACGGTTGGCAAATCGAGCGAATAATGATCGATGGCCATGGTTTTCATCTTGTTGATGTGCGCCAGCAAGTTACCTTGCGCTTCCGCATCGATGACGGGACCGATATCGGTGGCCAGGCGGTCAGGATTGCCGACGCGCAATTCCTGCATGGCGCCCTTGAGCATGTGGATGGTCTTGTCGGCGATTTCCGTTTGCAGGAACAGCACGCGCAAGGCCGAGCAGCGCTGGCCGGCGCTGTCGAAGGCCGACGACATCACGTCCTGCACCACTTGCTCCGGCAAGGCGGACGAATCGACGATCAGGGCATTCTGGCCACCTGTTTCGGCGATCAGGGGAATGTCAATGCCTTCGGCCACGGCGCGCGCGGCCAGGTTGCGGTTGATCAATTGCGCCACTTCCGTCGAGCCCGTGAAAATCACGCCTTTCACACGCGCGTCATTGCACAGGCCGGCGCCAACGACTTCGCCGCTGCCGGGCAGGAATTGCAGCGCGCCGCGCGGCACGCCCGCCGCATGCAGCAATTGCACGGCGCGGTGGGCGATCAGCGGCGTTTGCTCGGCCGGCTTGGCCAGCACCACGTTGCCTGCCGCCAGGGCGGCGGCCAGCTGGCCCGTAAAGATGGCCAGCGGAAAGTTCCACGGGCTGATGCAGGTGACGGGACCGAGCGCCAGGGTGTTCGGTGCGTGTTCCACCTGCGCCGCGTAGTAGCGCAGGAAGTCGACAGCTTCGCGGATTTCCGCGATCGCGTTCGGCAAGGACTTGCCCGCTTCGCGCACGGCCAGGGCCATCAGCTCGATATGGTGTTCTTCGAACAGGTCGGCGGCGCGTTGCAACGCTTGCGCGCGGACCGACGGCTCCGTGGTTTGCCAATCCATGGCGTAGGCGCTGGCGCTGGTCAGCGCCGTTTCCACGTCGGCCGGGCCGGCTTCCATGACCTTGCCCACGACATCGTCGTGCTGGGCCGGATTGTGCAGCATGTGCGTGGGGCCGTTCAGGCTGACGGCGCCATCGATCAGCGGCGCCGCCTGCCAGGTCTGCTGCTGCGCCAAGCCCGTGGCCAGCGTGCGCAAAGTATCTTCATTCGACAGGTCCAGGCCGGCCGAGTTCTTGCGTTCGTTGCCGAACATGTCCAGCGGCAGCGGAATCGACGGGTGCGGCAAGCCCCCCTGCAGGCGCGCCTGCTCGAGCGGATCGCGGATCAGGCTATCGATGGCCACGCTTTCGTCGACGATCTGGTTGACGAATGACGAGTTGGCGCCGTTTTCCAGCAGGCGGCGCACCAGGTAGGCCAGCAGGGTTTCATGCGAGCCGACGGGAGCATAAATGCGGCACGGCTTGTCGAGATTCTCGGGGCCGACGACCTGGTCGTACAAGGTCTCGCCCATGCCGTGCAGGCACTGGAATTCGTAGTCGGTGATGCCGTCGCGTTTTGCCCAGGTATAGATGGTCGACAGGGTTTGCGCGTTGTGTGTGGCAAATTGCGGATAGATCAGGCTGCTGGCGGCCAGCAGTTTTTGCGCGCAGACGAGGTAAGAGACGTCCGTGTAGACCTTGCGCGTGTAGACGGGATAGCCTTCCTGGCCATCGACTTGCGCGCGTTTGACTTCCGCATCCCAATACGCGCCCTTGACCAGGCGCACCATGAACTTGCGGCCGCTGCGGTGCGCCAGGTCGATCAGGAAATCGATGGCGAAGGGGCAGCGCTTCTGATACGCCTGCACCACGTAGCCGATGCCGTCGAAGCCGGCCAGGTCCGCATCGAAGGCCAGGGCTTCCATCAGGTCGAGCGACAGTTCCAGGCGGTCCGTTTCTTCCGCATCGATATTGAAGCCGATGTTGTACTGTTTTGCCAGCAACAGCAGCGCTTTGACTCTTGGCAACAGCTCTTCCATGACGCGGGCGCGCTGGGCGCGGCTGTAGCGTGCGTGCAGGGCCGACAGTTTCACGGAAATGCCGGGGCCGTTGCGGATGCCGCGGCCGTTCGACGCCTTGCCGATGGCGTGGATCGCCGTTTCGTACGAGGCGTAGTAGTTGGCCGCATCCTGCTGCGTCAGGGCCGCCTCGCCCAGCATGTCGTACGAGTAACGGTAGCCGCGCGTTTCATTCTCGCGGCTGTTCTTCAGCGCTTCCTCGATGGTTTGACCCGTCACGAACTGGTTGCCCAGCATGCGCATGGCCAGGTCGACACCTTTGCGTATCAGCGGTTCGCCGCCTTTGGCGATGAGCTTGGTCATGGCCGAACCGAGGCCCGATTCGCTGCTGGTACTGACCAGTTTGCCCGTAATCAGCAAGCCCCAGGTGGCCGCGTTGACGAACAGCGACGGCGATTCGCCCAGGTGTTTCTTCCAGTCGCCCTTGCTGATTTTGTCGGCGATCAAACGGTCGGCCGTCTGACTGTCGGGTATACGCAACAGCGCTTCAGCCAGACACATCAATGCAACACCCTCTTCCGACGATAGCGAGAACTCGTGCATCAGTGCATCGACGCCGGACGCGCGTGTGCGTTTTTGGCGCACGTTCGAGACCAGGCGGTGCGCCAGCGCTTGTCCTTCGGCCGTCGTTTCGGTGCTGCTGGGGCGCACTTGTTGCAACAGCCACTGCACCGCGGAAACCTCGTCGCGCCTATAGGCGGCAGTGATGGCGGCGCGTTGCGGAGTCGCTTCGGGCAGGATTTCTGCCTGGAACGCAGCAAAAGGAATCGGGGTAAAAGCCGAGGGGCCTGCAGGGTGCATAAGTACTCTTTACAAGGAAAAAGGGGACGAAAACTGACGTAATTCTTGCTCTTTTTTGGTGCAAAAAAATACAGAAAGTCGGACGTTAAGATGATTCGATTGTAAAGGGGATTCTTATGGATTAATTCTGGTAATACAGGGGACTAGCAATAGATAGTTTTTGATGCGACAATTTAACCAAATAATATTAATTTGGGGGTGATGGTAATGCTGGACAAGATCAGTAAGAAAATCTTGATGGAATTGCAGAGCGATGGACGCATCAGCAATGTGGAGCTGGCCGCGCGCGTGAACTTGTCGCCAGCGGCCTGTCTGGAGCGCGTGCGCAAGCTGCACGAATCCGGTTACATCATGGGCTATACGGCCCAGTTGAACCCGCAGCTGCTCGACGTGTCGCTGCTGGTGTTCATCGAAGTGGTGCTCGATCGCACGACACCGGAAGTGTTCGACGCCTTCAAGCATAGCGTACAAATCATTCCAGAGGTACTGGAATGTCACATGGTCGCTGGCGGTTTCGATTACCTGGTCAAGGCGCGCGTCAAGGACATGGCCGCCTACCGCGAATTCCTGGGCAAGACCTTGTTGCAGAAAGGTGTGCGGGAAACCCACACTTATGCCGTCATGGAAGAGGTCAAAAACACCACCAAATTGCCAATTAAGTGACCTTGGTGTAGCCGCCCCGTTTTTCTGATTGAGCTATCGGAACAAATGTTGTAGGGTAGAACTACAATTCTGCTATCCGGTAGCCGGCCTGAAAACACGCGCAGACGTTGTATTCAGGGTGCAAGGTGGGCAATCGGGCCCACCCGCATACGGCCACAGCACGTCCCTCCCGGGACGTGACGGGTTCGCGCAGCGGGGGACAAATGAAGCAGTTGCAGCATCAGCTGGTGCGTTTCTTTGTATTCACGATCCTGGCCATGGCCGTCGCCTGTTGCCTGGCCTATCTGTTGCTGCTGTCGGGCGGCAACCATCCCTATTTGATCGCTTGCGTGGCTGCCGCCATCGGCGCCGCGCTGCTGGCATTTGCCGGCCGTCCGCGCGGCGAGCCAGGCTTGCACCAGTTCGCCGATACGGTGGGCAATGCCATCGACGCCATCATGATCGGCGCGGCGGAAACCTCGTATTTTGTCGATTCCGTCAAACAGAAGGTGGAACTCGACGTGCGCACGGCCAGCGACATCGCCGACAGTTCCGTACAAAATGCCGCGATGACGGAAAAGATCGCCGCCAATGCGGAACGGGCGGCCAAGGTGGCCGCCGGCGTGCGCGTGGAAAGCGTGGCGGCGCGCGCCGAAGTGGACCAGGGCTTGCGCCGCATCAACAGCGCACGCGAGGAAGCGCAAGGCGCCTCCAGCAACATGCTGAGCTTGCAGGAAAAATCCAAACGCATCACCGGTTTCACGGAAGCCATTTCCGATATTTCCGCGCGTACCAATTTGCTGGCGCTGAACGCCGCCATCGAAGCGGCGCGCGCCGGCGAACATGGGCGCGGTTTTGCCGTGGTGGCCGGTGAAGTGCGGCAATTGGCGCAGCGCACCAAGGAAGCTTCCGATGAAATCAGCGTGATGGTGCGCGAAATCAATGAACAGTCGGAAAAGGCCGCGCAGGGCATGAGTTCGCTGGCGGCCGGCGTGACGGAAGCGGCGCGCAATGTGGAAAGCGTGCACGCTTCATTGAGCCATATCGAGGAATCGTCGGGCGAATCGGAAGACGAGATCGGGCAAATCGCCCGTGCCTCGCGCGAACACGTCGATACGACGCAAGTGATCGCCGATGCCATCCTGCAAATCCGCGACAGCATGTTGTCGACGAATGCCGAATTGCCGCGCGCCACGCAGTCGGCCATGGCCCTGGCAGAGCGGGCCGAAGTGATCGCCGGCGCCCTCGGTGAATCGAGCGTGGCGACGCCGCACGACGAGATCCGCGAGGCGGCCCAGCGCGCCGCGCGCGACGTGGGCAAACTGTTCGAGCAAGCCATCGCGTCGGGGCGCATCACGCGCGAAGCCCTGTTCGACCGCCACTACCGCCCCATTCCGAACACCAACCCGCCCAAGCACAACACGAAGTTCGACGCCTTTACGGACAAGGTGCTGCCCGACTTGCAGGAAGGCGTGCTGGCCGCCCTGCCCCACTTGGCCTACGCGGGCGCCGTCGACAACAATGGCTATTTTCCGACGCACAACAAGAAGTTTTCCCAGCCGCTGACGGGCGACTATGCCACCGATATGGTCAATAACCGCACCAAGCGCATCTTCAGCGACCGCACGGGCAAGCGCTGCGGCAGCAATACCAAGGCCTTCCTGTTGCAGACGTATAAGCGCGACACGGGCGAGGTCATGCACGATTTGTCCGTGCCCATCCACGTCGAGGGCAAGCACTGGGGCGGCTTTCGCATCGGTTATCGCTCCAGCAATCATGCATAGCAAAACGCCTGATGAGAGATCATCAGGCGTTTTTTCTTGTGCAGGTGACGCTTACTCGATATGCGGCTTCGGCGCCACGCCGCCACCGGCCGCCGTGGCCGTCCGTAAAGTGGGTGTGTTCATGCTTTCCAGGTGATTACGCAGCCATTTGTGGGCGGGGCTGCGGGCGTCGCGCTCGTGCCACAGCATGTCCAGGTGGACGGCCGGCAAGGTCAGCGGCAAATCCTTGTACAGCAGGGACTCCGTCATGCCCGTCGAGGCGATCAAATGGCGCGGCAAGACCGTGATCAGGTCGGAATTGGCGACCACTCGGCCTGCCGTGAAGAACTGGTTGACCGTCAACAGGATGCGCCGTTCGCGGTGGATCTGCGACAGGGCTTCGTCGATCAAGCCATGCGCTCGGCCGGAAAAGCTCACCAATAAATGGTTGGCCGCGCAGTAGTTATCCAGAGTCAATTCCTTGTCGGCCAACGGATGGCCGCGGCGCATCACGCATACATACTTGCCGGAATACAGGCGCTCGTGGCGGATGGGCGAACCCGTTTCGCTCGACAATTGCGCCGCCACGCCGGGAAAGAAGCCCACGGCCAGGTCGATGTCGCCGCGCAGCAGCATCGGGCGCGGTTCGCGCGTCGTCAGCGGCATCATGCGCACGTTGACACCGGGCGCTTCGCGTTCGATCGAGCGCATCAGGGAAGGCAGCCAGAACGCGGCCGTGGCGTCGGCCATGGCCATGCGGAAGGTGGCGTGGGTTTTCGACACGTCAAAGGTTTCCGGCGTGACGGCCGCTTCCAGGCTGGCCAGGGCCGAACGCACGGAGGGCCACAGGGCTTCGGCGCGCGGCGTGGGTTTCACGCCATACGCGGTGCGGATCAGCAACTCGTCACCGAGGCTTTCGCGCAAGCGCTTGATGGCGTTCGATACCGCCGGCTGCGTCATCGCCAGGTGGCCGGCTGCGCGCGTCAGGTTTTGTTCCGTCATGACGGCGTCGAAAACCCGCAGCAAGTTCAGATCCAGCGTCAGAAAACTCATGGAAAGCCCAGATAAAAGTTGAATTCAAAGTAATGTGTCATGAGTGTAAACCGCGCCGGGCACGAATATTTTCACTCGTTAAAAAATATTACATCTTTCCATTCATGATTCATATAATTGGTATCAAGAAATGGAATTAGATTTATATGTTGCACTGCACTATAGTACCGTCAAATTCTATAATGCACTGGAACAGTATGTCTACCTTCGCCTCCGCCCTGTACGCAGTATCCGCACCCGTGCTGGAGATTTCCCTGCTCAACGCCCTGCAAATCGTGCTGGTGATCGTGGCCGCAGGCGCTTTTGCCCTGCTGTTCAAGCCTTTGCTGGTAGGCATTGCCCGCGCCATGGTGCTGGTGGTGCGTCCCAAGCTGAGCCGCGAGCAGCGCCTGGCGCGCCAGCAGATGCGCGAAGCGCAGTCGCTCAAGCGTACCTTGGGCAAGATGGATGGCGTATCGCCAAGCAATGCGGCTGAACTGCGTGCCCTGTCGAGCCGCGCCTAAGTTCACTATTGCAGCATGACAAGCCGGTGCGAACCGGCTTTTTTTACGTCCGCGTTGTTGGCTATGCCATGTCGCCCAGCAAGTGGGCGCGCAGCTGGGTGTCGGCCGGATGGGCGCCGATCCAGATTTTCAGCAGCGCATTGTAGAAGGCCAGTTCGGGTACCTTGTCGCCCACCTGCTTGCCGTTCAGCCTGCATAAGGTGCCCTCTTCCGGCAGCCAGTCCACCGTCAGGATGTCGCCTTTTTTCAAGCCCGGGACCATTTCGAACATGGCGCCGAACTGCATCGTCTGGCTCAGCAAACGGGTACGGTCGGCCTGGTCGGAACTGCGGTTCAAGCCCTGCATGAAGGCCTTGCCCAGCTCGTCGGAGGTGATATCGCGCAACATGACGATTTCCAGGCGCCGCGGACCCGGCAGCGCCAGGATGTCGGCCAGCTGGGTTTTCTTTTCCGGCAGGTACAGGGCGATCGTGTAGACCTTGAAAATGACCTTGTAGCGCACGCCGGCGCCATTCAGTTTCAACTCGCGGCTGGCCAGCTGCACCGTATCGTCGAGCTTGACGCCGCCCACGTCGACGGCCAGGGCCGGCTGCGCCAGGGCGCCGCACAGGCTGGCGGCGGCCAGGCAGCGGGCCAGACGGGATGTGCTTATTTGCATCTTCTACCTCCGTGGATAACCAGGTGCTGCGGAACAGCCAGCACACAGTGTAGAACAGTTGGCAGAAGCTGGCGCCACGGACAGTGGCGTGGAGGAAAGGTTAAGGCTTGGCGGCAGGCAGCTCCGCCTGCAGGCGCTCGTACTTGGCCATCAATTGCTCCGGGCTTTCGCGCCAGGCGGGATTGAACGGGATGCAGCTGACGGGGCACACTTGCTGGCATTGCGGCTCGTCAAAGTGGCCCACGCACTCGGTACATTTGTTGGGATCGATTTCGTAGATTTCCGCGCCCATGTAGATCGCGTCATTCGGGCACTCGGGCTCGCAAATGTCGCAATTGATGCATTCGTCGGTGATCAGTAATGCCATGATTTCACTCTTACTTATTGCGATGAGGCCGCGTTGGCGGCAATCTTGTTTTGCAGCCAGCGGTTCACCGAGGGGAAGACAAACTTCGAGACGTCGCCGCCCAGCGCCGCGATTTCGCGCACGATGGTGCCCGAAATGAACTGGTACTGGTCGGATGGCGTCAGGAACATGGTTTCGACATCGGGCAGCAGGTAGCGGTTCATGCCCGCCATCTGGAATTCGTATTCGAAGTCGGAGACGGCGCGCAAGCCGCGCACGATGACCCGCGCTTCATGCTTGCGCACGAAATCCTTGAGCAGGCCGGAAAAGCTTTCCACTTGCACATTCGGGTAATGCCCCAGCACTTCGTTGGCGATTTCCAGGCGTTCGTCGAGCGAGAAAAACGGTTGCTTGTTCTTGCTGTCGGCCACACCGACGATCAGCTTGTCAAACAGACCCGATGCGCGGCGCACCAAATCTTCATGACCACGCGTGAGCGGATCGAATGTTCCTGGATAAACGGCTACAACCATTGCGGCTCCCTAACGATGCACCAATATAGACGCGCATTATGCCTGAAATTGGTGCTGCGCCTCGGGCCAGGGAGCCTTTTTGCCTCATTTATAGGCAGATTCAGGCAGTTGCCGGCACTTTGTTGTAAGTTAGCAAATGATAATAAACGGTGCCCGCCTTGTCGGCGCGGATGACTTCCCACGGCGCCATCCACTCCGGCTTTTCCAGCGCGCTCGCTTCATCGAAGACCAGCGGCAAGCCCGATTCCGCGTACACGATGCCGCCTTCCTTGAGCAGGTTGGCGCACAGCGGCAGCACTTTCGCCAGGAAATCCTGCTGGTAGGGCGGGTCGAGGAAGATCAGGTCGAAACGCTGGCCGCGCGATGCCAGGCCTTGTGCCGTCAGCAGGGCGTCGCCGCGCAACAGTTGCACATTGTCGGCGCGCAATTTCGTCTTGTTTTCTTCCAACTGGCGGATCACGGGCGTGTGCGTGTCGACCATGGTGACGGAGGCGGCGCCGCGGCTGGCCGCCTCAAAACCCAGTGCGCCGCTGCCGGCGAACAGGTCCAGCACCTGGGCGTTGGCCCAGTCGCCGTCGCGTAGGTGATTGATCCAGTTAAACACGGTTTCGCGCACGCGGTCCGGCGTCGGGCGCAAGCCAAGTGCCTGCAAAACAGGCAGCACGGAGCGCTTCCACTGGCCGCCGATGATGCGTACCTGGTTCGGTGGCGGCGCGTGGTGGACGGGGACTTTGGCGGGTTTTTTAATCTTCTTTTGCATGGGGATTTCTTCAATTCGATGGCGGCCACTATAGCATATGGCCCCCTCGCCCAGCGCCAGGCCCCCGGCTGGCGCTGCTGTGCAGGCACGCTTATTTGGGCGCGCTGGCGAGCGAATTGAAATCGTCGATCCAGCCCTGCATGCGCTTGATGGCATGGGCTTTCTGCGCCGGCGTGGCGATCTTGATCACCGTCAATACCATCTGCGCCGTGCTGCTTTCGTAGGCATCGAAGAAGGCCTTTCGCTCCGAATGTTCCAGGCGCTCGAAACTGTCCTTGATCAGGGTCGTGATCAAGCCCGCGGTCGCTTCCTTGCCGAGTTTTTCTTGCTGGACCTTGCGGACCAGGTTCAATACATTCTGCTGGCGCCGCATGCGTTCGTCGAGCCAGATCTCATTGTTCAGCGGACGCGCGTCGGATGCCTTGCGGATGATGGCTTCCTGCTCGCTGCTGAAGCTGCCGAACCACAGTTCGAATTGCTCCATGGCTTTCTTGTAGCGCAGCGTCTGGCGCTTTTCCTGGTCGCCGCTCAGGTATTTCTTGCGGTAATCATCATTGTTCGACTTGAACTTCTTTTCCATCTGCGCGATCTGCTCGGGCTTGAGCGAGCGCGCCAGGTCGGCCAGTTCGGGTGCCGCCTTCAGCAGCAGCGCCTGGGTGCGTTGTTTGATCTCGCTGTAGTCGGCCATCAGGTCCGCCTGCGTGGTATTGCCTTGCAGCTGCTTCTGGCCCGTGCGCAGGATTTCCACGTAATCCTTCAATTGCGTCTTGCGGTGCCAGTCGAACAGCTTGTCGATATCCTCGCGCACCCAGCCTTTCTGGTCGCGGTCCAGGTCGACATACGCGTTGAGCCACCAGTACAGCACGGTATCGCCATTATTGTAGGCCAGGCGCAAGCCGCTACAGCCGGCCATGACGACGAGCATGATGGCCAGCATGGCATAAGTAAAACGGTTAAAGGGCGTGGAAGACGGGGCCTGCGTGTTAAACTTTTTCATATTCTTAACTTATAAAATTACGGTCTATGAACGTTGTCATTCTCGCTGCCGGTATGGGCAAACGCATGCAGTCGGCACTGCCCAAGGTATTGCACCCGTTGGCGGGCAAGCCGCTGTTGTCGCACGTCATCGACACGGCGCGCGGCCTGGCGCCGTCCCGATTATGCGTGATTTACGGGCATGGGGGCGCAGCGGTGCTGAAGTTGCTCGACGGCTACAAGGTGAACCATGCTGTGCAGATTGACGCCGCCGAGCAGGCGCAGCAGCTGGGCACCGGCCATGCCGTGCAACAAGCGCTGCCTTTGCTGGACGACAGCGTGCCGACCCTGATCCTGTACGGCGACGTGCCGCTGACCAGCGCCGCTTCCCTGCAGCAACTGGTGGATGCGGCTGGCAACGATAAGCTGGCCATTTTGACCGTCGAACAGGACGATCCTTTCGGCCTGGGCCGCATCGTGCGCGAGCACGGCGCCATCGTGCGCATCGTCGAGGAAAAGGATGCCACGCCAGCAGAGCGCGCCATCCAGGAAATCAACAGCGGCATCATGGTCGCGCCCACCATGGCCCTGAAGCAATGGCTGTCGGCCTTGTCGAATGACAATGCGCAAGGGGAATACTATTTGACTGATATCGTTGCCCAGGCCGTCGCCGACGGCGTAGCCGTCACCTCGGCCCATCCGGCTGCCGTTTGGGAAGTGGCGGGCGTCAACAGCAAGGTGCAGCTGGCCCAGCTGGAACGCATCCACCAGAACAATATCGCGCAAGCGCTGCTTGAGCGGGGCGTGACCCTGCTGGACCCGGCCCGCATCGACGTGCGCGGCGAACTCATTTGCGGCCGCGATGTCACCATCGACGTCGGCTGCGTGTTCGAAGGCAGAGTCGAACTGGGCGACGGCGTGCGCGTGGGCGCCAACAACGTCTTCATCAACGCCACGGTGGCGGCTGGCGCACACATCAAGCCCTTCTGCCATATCGAGGACGCCGTCGTCGGCGCCGCCTCCATCATCGGCCCGTACGCGCGCCTGCGTCCTGGCACGGTTCTGGCGGAAGACGTGCACATCGGTAACTTCGTCGAAGTGAAAAACAGCCAGATCGCCGCGCACAGCAAGGCGAATCACCTAGCCTACATCGGCGACGCCACCATCGGCTCGAAGGTCAACATCGGCGCCGGCACGATTACCTGCAACTACGATGGCGTGAACAAGTTCCGCACGGTAATTGAAGACGACGCTTTCATTGGCAGCGACAGCCAGCTGATCGCGCCCGTCACCGTCGGCAAGGGCGCCACCCTGGGCGCTGGCACGACTTTGTCGAAAGATGCGCCTGCAGGCAAGCTGACCGTTTCGCGCGCGCGCCAGGTCACCATCGACGGCTGGACGCGTCCCGTGAAAATCAAGAAGTAAGCACACCGCCCTCGGTACGCATGACGCCGTCAGCCTGTCCGGGCTGGCGGCGTTTTTTTATGCCTGTGGATAATTCTGTGGAGAGTTGGCTGGCAACCCGGGATAAATCGCCCCATTTTTCCTATCCAGTATTTTCTCTGTATTGTCGAGTGTGGATAAACGTGTGAACAAGCATGCGGACAAGTGATGGATAAGCCCGGTATAAGCTGCGTATAAACGGTAAAAAACCTGTGGAAAAGACGGGATAAGTTATCGGCTCCGGCTTGCCACTCCAGTCTGCAAGCCAGTCTGCGCTGATGACAAAAATGGCTTGGGATTTTTGCTCATCTTGATTGTGGATAAGCCTGTGCCTAATCTAAGGATAAGTGCTGAATAAATCATAAGTCATTGTATTTGAAGGATATTCAAGGACTATTTGTTAATGCCGGCTGTGGGTAAAGCTGTGCAAAAGCCTGTGTTTAAGGCATGGACAAGCCATGGATAAGCCGGAATAAGTTTTATGGGGGAGCCGACGTATATTTATTGAAAGGCCTCATGCGAGGCTGAATGTGGCAGCCGTGGACATCCTTGATTTTTCATGCTGTGGATAAACTTGTGTATAAGCAGGCTGAAAGTCGGGGATAAGCAGGGATAACCTCTCTGCCAGCTTGCCTCACACAGCGATGCGCGTCTCGAATTTGCTGCGAAACGTGGAAAAATAGCTTTTCACGTTGCGCACATTCGCGTGCGCGGCAAACAAGCGGTGCGCCAACACGTGGTAGGCGGGCATGTCGGCCACCTGCACCATCAGCACGAAGTCGGGCCCGGGCGAGACGCGGTAGCATTGCAGTACGGCGGGCTCGTCCGCCACCAGTTGCTCGAATTCCGCCATGCGCTCGGCCGCCTGCACGTCGAGCGTGATTTCCACGACGGCCGTCAGGCGCGCGCCCACCAGTTGTGGCGCGACGATGGCCACTTGGCGTTCGATGACGCCGCTTTCACGTAAATGCTTGACCCGCCGCAAACACGTGGGCGCCGAGACGTGCACCGCTTGCGCCAGCTCGCTGTTGGTTTGCGATGCATCAATTTGCAAGGCGTTCAGGATGCGACGATCGATTTCGTCGAGTGTAATGTTGTGTTCGCTCATGGTTTTGAAGAATTAGAGAGTATATTGAGTTTAAATGAAATAATATTTCATCGTAAAATAGGTGTGAAATATTCAGTCAAATATACACGGATTTAGAAAGCATATTTCACACACTCTGCATTAGCATGCGTGCATTGATGAATTTTTAGACAGAGGTTTCTATGTGCGGCATCGTCGGCGCAGTAGCGCAACGTAATATCACTCCCATCCTGGTCGAAGGCTTGAAGCGCCTGGAATACCGCGGCTACGATTCCTGCGGCATCGCCCTGCATGCGGATGGCCGCCTGCAGCGCTCGCGCTCCACCTCGCGCGTGGCCGAACTGGAAAAGCAGATCGCCGAAGAAGGCTTGAGCGGTTTTACGGGCATCGCCCACACGCGCTGGGCCACGCATGGCGCCCCTGTCTCGTTCAATGCCCACCCGCACTTTTCCCCAACGGAAGAGAACGCCCGCGTGGCGCTGGTGCATAACGGAATCATCGAAAACCACGACGAGCTGCGCGCCGAACTGACGGCCCTCGGTTACGTTTTCCAGAGCCAGACGGACACGGAAGTGATCGCCCACCTGGTCGAGCACATGTATAACGGCGACCTGTTCGAGACCGTGCAGCAAGCCGTCAAACGCCTCGACGGCGCGTATGCGATCGCCGTGTTCTGCCGTGACGAACCGCACCGAGTGGTCGCCGCGCGCCAGGGCTCGCCCCTGATCGTCGGCCTGGGCAATGGTGAAAACTTTGTCGCGTCGGACGCCATGGCGCTGGCTGGTACGACCGACCAGATCATCTACCTGGAAGAGGGCGACGTGGTCGACCTGCAACTGTCGCGCTGCTGGATCGTCGACGTCGATGGCAAGCCTGTCGAGCGCGAAGTGAAAACCGTGCACGCGCACACTGGCGCAGCCGAGCTGGGCCCGTACCGCCACTACATGCAGAAGGAAATCTTTGAGCAGCCGCGCGCCATCGGCGACACCTTGGAAGGCGTGACGGGCATCATGCCGGAACTGTTCGGCGACGACGCCTATAAAATCTTCAAGCAGATCGACCGCGTGCTGATCCTCGCCTGCGGCACCAGCTCGTACGCGGGCATGACGGCGAAATACTGGATCGAGTCGATCGCCAAGGTGCCCGTCAGCGTGGAAGTGGCCAGCGAATACCGCTACCGCGACAGCGTGCCGAATGCGAATACCCTGGTCGTCACCATTTCGCAAAGTGGCGAAACGGCCGACACCCTGGCCGCCCTGAAACACGCGCGCAGCCTGGGCATGCTGCACACCTTGACCATCTGCAACGTGGCCACCAGCGCCATGGTGCGCGAATGCGCTCTGGCCTACATCACGCGCGCCGGCGTGGAAGTGGGTGTGGCATCGACCAAGGCCTTCACCACGCAGCTGGCAGGCTTGTTCCTGCTGACGCTGTGCCTGGCGCAAGTCAATGGTCACCTCTCCGAAGAACAGGAAGCGGCGCACCTGAAAGCCATGCGCCACTTGCCCGTCGCCATCGCTTCCGTGCTGGCGCTGGAGCCGCAAATCATCGCCTGGTCCGAAGAATTCGCCCGCAAGGAAAACGCCCTCTTCCTGGGCCGCGGCATGCACTACCCGATCGCCCTGGAAGGCGCATTAAAGCTGAAGGAAATTTCGTACATCCACGCCGAAGCCTATCCGGCCGGTGAACTCAAGCACGGCCCGCTGGCCCTGGTGACGAATGAAATGCCGGTCGTCACCATCGCGCCGAACGACGCCCTGATCGAAAAGCTGAAATCGAACATGCAGGAAGTACGCGCCCGCGGCGGCCAGCTGTACGTCTTCGCCGACGTCGACTCGCGCATCAGCTCCGGCGAAGGCCTGCACGTCATCCGCCTGCCCGAGCACTATGGAGATTTGTCGCCGATCCTGCACGTAGTCGCGCTGCAATTGCTGGCGTACCACACGGCGTTGGCACGCGGCACGGATGTGGACAAGCCGCGCAATCTGGCGAAGTCGGTGACGGTGGAGTAATGCCGTTTTTCTCTGGTGGCGTATTGCCGCCAGAGAGGGCTCGTCACATGTCGATGCTCAAAGGCCGGGGTCGGTGCGGGAACGGTACTGCTCTACCCACTTCACTGACTGTGCGATGCCGCCAAAGGGAAAGAAATGCAGGCTGACCTTGCCATGCGCTTCCGTCAGCCCGGTGGCCAGGCGCTCGACAAACAGATCCGGCCCCGCCGTGCCGAACAGCTTGCCGATCGAGACACCGTATTTGGACCACATCGATGCGCAGGCGCTCACGCCGCACAATGCGGCATAGCGGGCAAGTACCGCGATGCTCGCGGGGCCCGGCACGCCCACGCGCACGGGATGGTTGATGCCACGCGCGCGCAGCGCTTCCAGCCACATCAACACGACGTCGGCATCAAAGGCAAACTGCGTGACGATCAAAGGAGCCATGCCGCGCTTTTCGATGCTGTGGCACTTGCGTTCAAGCACCTCCCACTGTTCGGCCTTGCTCATGACCGGATGGCCTTCCGGGTGGCCACCCACGCCGATCACCTGCATGCCCGCGCGTTCGAAAACGCCTGTGTCGATCAGCGCGGCACTGTCGGAAAACGGCCCAATCGGGGTCGATGGATCGCCAGCGATGACGAAGCAGCGCTCGACGCCCGCTTCAGCGGCCGCGCGCTGCACGAAGGACTCCAAGCCCGCGAGCGAAGCGATACGGCGCGCAGACAAGTGCGGCATGGGCTCAAAGCCCAGCCTGCGCACGGCCCACGCTGCGGCCAGCCGCGCGTCGTCATCCTCGCGTGCCAAGTAGGGAATGGCAATGGTGGACCCAGGCAATATCCGCGGCGCCGCCGCGCTCAAAGCAGCAATGTCCTTCGTACTGGCTTCCAGGGAATAGCTGCGCGTGATGTCGCCAGCGGGCAAGAGCTTATCGTGATGCATCAAGGTTTGTATCATCGTTTCCTTGCGCCACGGCGCTGGCAGACTGGCGCGCCAGTGCGATGAAGGCCTTCACGTAGTCGATGGCGGTGTCCGTCTCGCGGGCCCCCAGGAAAATCTGCTTGGCGATGCCGCGCGGGCCCAGCCGCACAGGCACCACGTCCATCTTGACCGCATATTCCTCGACCAGCCAGCGCGGCAGGGCGGCCACGCCGCGGCCGCTGGCTACCATCTGCAGCATGATGTCGGTCGTTTCGATGGCTTTGTGGCGCTTGGGCGTGACACCGGCGGGCAACAGGAACTGGTTGTAGATGTCCAGGCGCTCGATGTCCACGGGGTAGCTGATCAGCACTTCCTGGGTCAGTTGCTGCGGCTTCACATAGGCCGCCGACGCCAGGGCATGGCCCTTGGCCACGACCAGCACTTGCTCGTAGTCGAACACGGGTTCGAATGTCAGCCCCGGCTTGTACAGCGGGTCGGGCGTGACCAGCAGGTCGATCTCGTAGCCGAAGAGCGCGCCGATCCCACCGAACTGGAACTTTTGCTTGACGTCCACATCCACGTCGGGCCATGCGGCCAGATAGGGGGACACCACCTTGAGCAGCCACTGGTAACAAGGATGGCATTCCATGCCGATGCGCAACGCGCCGCGCTCACCCTGCGCGAACTGGCCCAGGCGCTCTTCGGCCAGGTCCAGTTGCGGCAGCACCCGGTTCGCCACCGCCAGCAAATACTGGCCGGCCTGCGTCAGGCGCAGGTTGCGCCCTTCGCGCAGCCAGACGTCGGTGCCCAGTTGTTGTTCCAGCTTCTTCATGCTGTGGCTCAAGGCCGACTGGGTCAGGTTCAGCACGCCTGCGGCGGCCGTCAACGACCCTTGCTTTTCGACTTGCTGGACGATGCTGAGGTGGATGCGTTCAAGCATTGAGATGAGCCATGTTCATGGATGTATGAAATAAGACCATTATACTTCATCGATTCCCACCGTTATCATCCCTACCCTTGCTGCTGGCATTTGTCAGCCCGCCCGCATCACCCTTATGAAAGCAAACATGACACGTCCACTGCGCTTAGTCGCCGTTTCCGGCGGGCTGCAACGCCCTTCCAAGGCTGCAGCCCTGGCCGAGCACCTGATGGACCTGATCGCCGATGAAGTGCTGTGCGAACAACGCCTGGTCGAACTGGGCCAACTGGCGCCGCAGCTTGCGGGCGCAGTCTGGCGCTCCCATCTGCCCGAGACGGTGGAGCGGGAATTGGCAGCGGTCGAGCAAGCGGACATCCTGGTGGTGGCAACTCCGGTCTATCGTGGCTCGTACACGGGACTGTTCAAGCACTTCTTCGACTTCATTGACCAGGACGCCTTGACCGACAAGCCCGTCTTGTTGGCGGCCACCGGCGGCAGCGAGCGCCATGCCCTGATGATCGACCACCAGTTGCGCCCGCTCTTCAGCTTCTTCCAGGCACGCACATTGCCGCTGGGCGTCTACGCGACCGACAAGGACTTTACCGACTACCGCCTGCAGGATGAGGCCCTGATCCAGCGCGCCACCTTGGCGGTCCAGCGGGCCTTGCCCTTGATCGGCTTGACGCGCCATGCGAGATCTGCCACCGCTGAAGAGCTGGTCGCGGCCTGATACGCATCACGACGGTCAATCAACACATTCATCTTTTTGCAGAAATCAGGACAGATCACCATGAGCAAAGACTTTGTATTCAGCATCAAGAGCATTATCTTCGATGAAAACTATCACCCATCGGACAATACGCGTCTGACAACCAACTTTGCCAATCTGGCCAGGGGAGAGCGTCGCCAGGAGAACTTGCGCAATACCTTGAAGATGATAGACAGCCGCTTCAACAACCTGGCGCACTGGGATAATCCGACCGCAGACCGCTACTCCGTCGAACTTGAAATCATTTCCGTCGCGTTGAATATCGATGCAGAAGGCGACAATATTCCATTGATCGAGATATTGAAGCCAAACATCATCGACAACAAAACCAATGAGCGCATCGATGGCATCGCAGGAAATAACTTCTCTTCCTACGTGCGCGATTACGACTTCAGCGTCCTGCTGCCAGAGCACAACAACAATAAATCCACCTTTGGCACGCCGGACAATTTCGGCGATTTCCATGGCAAGCTGTTCAAGCACTTTGTCAGGTCAAACACCTATAAAGAGCACTTCAGCAAGCCACCCGTTATCTGCATCAGCGCCTCGAGCAGCAAGACCTATCAGCGTACCGAAAACCAGCACCCGATCCTGGGTGTCGAGTACCAGCAAAATGAGTTCTCGTCGACGGATGAATATTTCGAAAAAATGGGGATGCAGGTGCGCTACTTCATGCCGCCCAACAGCTCCGCGCCGCTGGCTTTTTATTTTATCGGCGACCTGCTGGCCGACTACAGCAATCTTGAACTGATCGGCACCATCAGCACGATGGAAACGTTCCAAAAGATCTACCGGCCGGAAATTTACAACGCCAATTCCGCGGCAGGGAAGTTATATCAGCCCAGCCTTAAGAACCAGGATTATTCGTTGACGCAAATTGTCTATGACCGGGAAGAGCGCAGCCAGCTGGCGGTCAAGCAGGGCAAATATACGGAAGAGCACTTCATCAAACCCTACAAGAATATTCTTGAACAATGGTCTGCGAATTACGCGCTCTGATTAAAAAAATAAACGAAAGCATTCATCATGAAAAAATTATTACCTACTTCCACTGCTGGCAGTTTGCCCAAACCTTCCTGGCTGGCGCAGCCTGAAAAGCTGTGGTCGCCGTGGAAATTACAGGACGAGGAATTGATCGAGGGCAAACAGGATGCCTTACTTTTGTCACTGCAGGAACAGCAGCTGGCAGGCATCGATATTGTCAGCGATGGCGAGCAAACCCGCCAGCATTTCGTCACCACGTTTATCGAGCACCTGAGCGGCGTGGATTTTGACAAACGCGAGACCGTCAGGATCCGTGACCGCTACGATGCGAGCGTGCCGACCGTCGTTGGTGCCGTGAGCCGCCCGAAGCCGGTTTTTGTGGACGACGCCAAATTTTTACGCCAGCAAACCACGCAGCCGATCAAATGGGCGCTGCCAGGTCCGATGACGATGATCGATACGCTGTATGACAGCCATTACAAGAGCCGTGAAAAACTGGCCTGGGAATTCGCCAAGATCCTCAATCAGGAAGCGAGGGAATTGGAGGCGGCCGGCGTCGACATCATCCAGTTCGACGAACCCGCATTCAATGTCTTCTTTGATGAGGTTAATGATTGGGGGATTGCCACCCTGGAAAGGGCGATCGAAGGACTCAAATGCGAAACGGCCGTGCATATTTGCTATGGCTACGGCATCAAGGCCAATACGGACTGGAAAAATACGCTGGGCTCCGAGTGGCGCCAATATGAAGAGTCTTTCCCGAAGCTGCAGAAATCGAATATCGACATCATCTCGCTGGAATGCCACAACTCGCGTGTTCCCATCGACCTGATTGAACTCATCCGTGGCAAAAAAGTGATGGTCGGGGCCATCGACGTGGCCAGCAATACCATTGAAACGCCGGAAGAAGTGGCCAACACCCTGCGCAAAGCGCTGCGCTTTGTCGATGCCGACAAGCTCTACCCGAGCACCAACTGCGGCATGGCGCCCTTGTCTCGCCAGGTAGCAAGAGGCAAACTGAATGCGCTCAGCGCAGGCGCGCAAATCATCCGGGGAGAGCTTTCCTAGCCGGCTGGTGAAGTTATGCCTGCGCCTAAGCCAGGCGCAGCAGCATCGTCCGCAAGCGCTCCGCCATCCGTGCCCGCAAGGCTGGGTTCAGCAGCGGCGCCACTTGTGCAAACGCTTTCTCGATACGCGTCAGCAGGGTATCGGCATACTCTTCCGCCTGTTGGCGCGTGGCGAAGCCGAAGCGGGTGTGGTCAAGCAGCATGGCGTCGCGCGTGATGTCGCGGCGGCCGGCGCTCACTTGCATGACCAGCGCTTGCGGGTCGTCTTCCGTATCCGGTACGACATCGAAGGCGGGCGAGAGGCGCCAGCGTTGCTCGTCCAGGTCGAACAGGACGGCGTGGTTGCGGGGATGGCCGTTGTTGCCGACGATGCCGTTGAAGACCATGCGGCCGAACAGTTCGATGCCGTCTTCCAGTGGCGCGCCGATGCGCCGCAGTTCTTCCGCCAGGCGCGGATAGCTGGCGCCATCGCTGTCGGCCGCTTCCACAGGTGGATATTGCACTTGCAGCAGCGATGCCGCGCTGGCCGTCATGATGCGCCGCGCGCCGCGCCGGTCGTAGCGCAGGATGCGCACCACGCTGCGTTCGGCTGTCAGTGCATGGTGGCGCGTGTCGGCGAAACGCAGGCCAGCCGCCCTGCTCCATTGCATCGTCGCGTGTTCCAGCAGCGCCAGGTCGACCGTATCGGTCATCAATCCCGGTTTCACCAGCCAATAGTCTTCGCCGTCCTGCACGGTTGCCTTGGGACGCGCGCCGCCCATGCTTGGGGTGGCGAACAGGCGTTTGCGCAAGGGCGCATTGAGTGTTGGCCGGCTTTCCGCAATGGCCAACAGTTCTTGCACCAGCGCGTCCAGGCGATGCAGCCTGGGGCTGGCCAGTTGCGCTATGTTCGGTTTGGGCGTGTCACCCACGGCCAGCGCACCCCAGCGGTCGCCATTGCCCGACAGACGCAAGAACTGGAGTCGGGCCGCTGCAGATAGACAAACAAAGGGCGGCTAGAAGTAGCCATCGTCGCCCTCGTTCAAAGTGGGGCGGCTGCGGATGTTGGCGCTGTCCATTTGCCACAGCGCCGCGTCGGGTTCCGGCGCCGTGATGGCAAGAATGCCGAGCACGTGGAAGGCGGCCAGGAACAGGCCCACGTTGACGGATGCCTCGCCCCGTTCCATGCGTTGCAGGGTGGGATGCGAAATATCGAGGCGCGCGCACAGGTCGCGTGCCGTGATGTTTTGCTGCACCCGCTGCTTGCGTATGCACTGGCCCCATATCCTGAGCCGCTCGTTAACGAGCGTCGGCATGGCATCTTCCGGGCGGGCACGTTTTGTCATGATTGGGAAGGGAACATGGAAGTGAACATATTCTTTACATTGTAGTCCTTAATTGAAAGGATATGAGCGCAATAGTTAATCTTTAAGGTAAACATAAAATTGAATTTAATGTGACTAAATTCAATCTTATGTTCATATGATCCGTCGTCGCGCTATTCTAGAATTCCTCCCACTGTGCCGATGCGCTGGCGCGTTGCGGTGCCGCTGCCACGGCCACGCGTATTGCGGGTCCAGCCGCTGGCCGCACGGCAGGCGTTGGCAAGGTCGCCGCTGGCACGCCGCCCAGTTTAAATACGCTCACCACCTGCGCCAGGGTAGCCGCCTGGTCCTGCATGGCTGCGGCCGCGGCCGCCGACTCTTCCACCAGGGCCGCGTTTTGCTGGGTGACGTTGTCCATCTCGCTGATGGCCTGGTTGATTTGCTCGATGCCGGCCGTCTGTTCCGCGCTGGCCGAGGTGATTTCTTCCATGATGTCGGTAACGCGGCGCACGCTGTCGACCAGGTCGGTCATGGTGTTGCCGGCTTGATGCACGAGCTCGCTGCCGGCCGCCACGCTCTGGGTCGAGTCGTCGATCAGGGTCTTGATTTCCTTGGCCGCCGCTGCCGAGCGGTGCGCCAGGCTGCGCACTTCCGTGGCCACGACGGCGAATCCACGGCCCTGCTCGCCCGCGCGTGCCGCTTCCACGGCCGCGTTCAAGGCAAGAATGTTGGTCTGGAAGGCGATGCTATCGATGACGCCGATGATGTCCGCGATCTTGCTCGACGAGGCGTCGATTTGCCGCATGGTCGCCACCACTTGCGCGATGACGGCGCCGCCGCGCTGCGCCACGCCGGAGGCCGTGTCGGCCAGCACATGCGCCTGGCGCGCATTGTCGGCATTCTGTTTGACGGTCGAGGTCAGTTCTTCCATGGAGGAGGCGGTCTCTTCCAGCGAGCTGGCTTGCTGCTCCGTGCGCGCAGACAGGTCCAGGCTGCCCGCCGCCACTTCGGACGAGGCCGAGGCGATCGTTTCGGTGCCGGCGCGCACCGTGCCCACCGTTTGCGCCAGGTTGTCGTTCATGCGCTTGAGTGCCTGCAACAGTTGCCCCATTTCATCGCGCGACTGCGCCGTGATCTGGCTGCTCAGATCGCCCGCGGCCACCGTGTTGGCCACCTGCAGCGCCATGGCGACGGGGCCGGTGATCGAGCGCGTGATGCCATACGCCAGTGCCGCCGCGATGGCCAGCGCCGCCAGCGACATACCGATCAGCAAGGTGCGCGTGTTGGCATAGGTCGCATTGGCATTGTCTCCCGCCGTGTTGGCCAGGGTGTTTTGCAAGCTGATCTGTTCAGCAATCAATTGCTTGTAGACCAGCAAGACGGGGCGCAGCTGGCCGTACAGATAGGCGCTGCTGTCGTCCGGCGTGCCGCTCCTGATCAGTTCCAGCAAGGCTTCCTGCCCCTGCGCGTAGCGCGTGTTAGCGTCGTTCATCTTGGCCATCAGCGCGCGTTCACGGTCGGAATCGAGCATGTTCGCGAGCTTGTCGAGATTGCCCGCCGCCGCTTGGCGCGCGGCCAGGATGGCGTCCGTTTGCTTGCGCTGGTCGGTTGGATCGGCGCTGAGCATCATGTTGCGCAGGGCAATGGCGATGTCGTTGATGTTGGCCGACACGCTGTTGGCGAGTTCAATCTTCGGCATGCTGTCATGCACGATATGGCCGGTGCCCTGGTTGATCTTGCCCAGCATGGCAATGCCCAGGCAGGAGATGATGATCAGCATGGCGCCGATGGCGCCAAAGCCCACGGCGAGGCGGGTGCCGATGGTCAGGTTGGATAAAAACTTCATGGCGGTCTCAATACGGAGGGAATGGTCAAAAGGTCGGCGGCTGCGGATTGGTGGGCCGCGCCGCCAAGCGGAGGACGATCCTAGACCTTTTCATATGATATTTCTATAGGGCAATATGCCTAGTCGCCCCCTTGGATGCACGCCGGTTCCGCCTATTCTGCGGCTTGCGCGTGTTTTCAGCTATATTGGCAGGCACCCGCCGGGCGGCAGGCCATGGCCGGCGTCGTCGCCGATTCGGCAATTTTTTCCATTTTCAGCCTTAGGTCCGCATGACTTCTTTCCGTCTCCGTTTCTTCCCCTTCCTGCTGGCGTTGTTGCTGGCCTGCTCGCTGGCCCCGCCGCCCGCCTGGTCGCAGCCCGTCGATGACGCCGCCACGGCCGACCAGCGTCTCGATGGCTTGCGCAAGCAGATTACGAGTATCCAGAAGGCGCTCGATGGCGAGGCGGAGCTCGATGACGCGACCCTGTCGCAGATGCGTGCCGATGCGCTGGCGGCCAGCGCCGAGGCCGACAAGGTGGCCGATGCGCTCGCGCCCACGCTCACCAGCGTGCAGGCGCGGCTGGCCGAGCTGGGCAAGCCGGCGGCGGGGATCAAAGATGCCCCCGACGTGGCGGCGCAGCGCAGTTTGCTGGACCGCACCAGCAGCGCGCTCGATGCGCAAGTAAAACTGGCGCGCTTGCTGGCCGTGGAAGCGACGCAGGCGTCGGAGCAGGTGTCGACGGTGCGCCGCGCGCAGTTGCAGGCGCGCCTGGGCGAACGCACTGCGTCGATACTCGCCGGCTCGTTCTGGAAGCAGTTGCATGCCGAATTGCCGCAGAACCTGCAGCGCCTGCGGGCGCTGGAGCTGGAATTGGCGAATGCGGCAAGCGCCACGCCGTGGTCGGCCTGGGGCGGCTTGCTGGCCGCCATCGTGGCCGTGATCGGCGCCAGCGTCTGGATTTCGCGCTATTTGCTGGTGGTCACGTCCACGCGCGTGCCGCACGGCCGTTTGCGCCGCTCGCTGCATGCGCTGGCCGTACTGGTGCTGGCGCTGGCCACGCCGGGCCTGGTGGCGGAATTGCTGGCCATGGGGCTGCGCTGGGACGGCGGCCTGTCCGAAAAGACCTCGACTTTCCTTAGCAGCTTGATCGGCATCATCTGTTTTGCCGGCTTTACGGCGGGACTCGGCCACGCGCTGCTGTCGCCGCGCCGCGTCTCGTGGCGTTTGCTGCCCCTGCCCGATGCGCTGGCGCACCGCATGCGCAATTTTCCATCGATGTTTTCCTTCATCGTCGTGCTCGTGTGGGCGACGGAACGGGTCACCATCGTCATCAATGCGGGCTTGTCGACGGCCGTGGCCGTCAATTGCATCGTCGCCCTCGTGATGAGCACGACCATCGCCTACGGCCTGATGCGCGCCGAGCGCTGCTGGCGCCAGTTGCGCGAGGCCGATCCCGCCACCCTGGTCACGCCCCTGTGGCTGCGCTGCGTCACGGTGCTGCTGTGGCTGGCGCTGGCGTCGAGCGTCATCAGCTTGCTGATCGGCTATGTGGCCTTTGGCAGTTTTATTGCCAAGCAAATCGCCTGGGTCATCGTGGTGCTGTGCAGCACGTATTTGCTGACGGTGCTGGTCGACGATATCTGCATGCTGCTGGCCTCCACGCCGCCACCGCCGGACGCAGCCCATCCCGTGCTGGCCACGCCCAAGGCGCGCGACCAGGCGGCCGTGCTGCTGTCGGGCATCGGCCGCGCCATCGTCGTGCTGCTGGCCCTGATGCTGCTGCTGGCGCCGTTCGGCGAAGGTCCGGGCGAGTTGTTCCAGCGCGTCGGCAAGTTGCAGGATGGCCTGGCCATCGGCGAAGTGGCGATCCGCCCGGCCGCGATGATCCAGGCGTTGCTGGTGCTGGTCTTCGGCTTTATCGCGCTGGGGTTGTTCAAGCGCTGGCTGCAAAACAGTTATTTGCCGACCACCAATCTCGACACGGGCATGCAAGTGTCGTTCATCACCCTGTTCGGCTATATCGGCGGCGTGCTGGCCGTGGCGCTGGCCCTGTCGGCGGCCGGCATCGGCCTGGAACGCATCGCGTGGGTGGCGTCGGCCTTGTCGGTGGGTATCGGTTTTGGCTTGCAGGCGGTGGTGCAGAACTTCGTTTCCGGCCTGATTTTATTGGCCGAGCGCCCCGTGAAGGTGGGCGACTGGGTGTCGTTGGGTGGCGTGGAGGGCGACATTCGCCGCATCAATGTGCGTGCCACGGAAATTCAATTGGGCGACCGCTCGACGGTGATCGTGCCGAACTCGGAATTCATTACCAAGACGGTGCGCAACGTGACCCTGGCCAATCCGCTGGGCCTGGTGCAGGTCAAGCTGCCGCTGCCGCTGGGCACGGATGCGCAGGCGGCGCGCGCGCTGATCCTGTCCGTCTTTGTCGACAATCCCGACGTGCTCGACACGCCGGCGCCGAATGTGCAGCTCGACGGCATCGACAATGGCCTGTTGTTGTTCAACGCCACCGGCTTTGCCTCGTCGCCGCGCCTGACGTCGGGCATCCGCAGCGCGCTGCTGTTCGAACTGCTCAAGCGCCTGGACGATGCGAATATCGCCATCGCCAAGCCCAGCACGATGGTGCTGAGCAGCGTGCCGGCGCAGCCCGAGGCGCCGGCAATGTCAGCCGTTGCACCGGCGCCCGCACCGGTACCTCCGCTGACGTCTTAACGCACGGTCGACCACAGCAGGGCCGCCAGGTACAGGCCGACGCCGAACGCCGTGTGGGCCATCAGGCTGCGCAGGCGGGCGGCGTTTGGGTACGGCGTCTTGCTGGCGGCCAGGCCGGCGCCCATGCCCGGCTGCAAGATGCAAAACGGCGCGGCAACGCTCACGAGGCCCGCCAGCAGGGCCGGCGCGAACGTCGGCTGCTGCACCCACTGCTGTCCCACCAGCGCCAGCAGCACGGCCGCAAACAGCACGCCGATCAGGTAATGGGCCGTCCAGCCCAGGATGGCTTCATCGCGCACGGGCGTTGCCTGTGCGATGTTGACGTGGCTGAAGGTGCCGCGCGGCAGATGGCCGAGCCAGCGCCCCACCATCGCAAAGTTCAGCGAGGGGATGCACCAGAAGCGTTTCAAGGCCACCGCCCACACATCCATCACCGCCGTCGCGCCCACGCCGATCGCCAGCGCATCGGGCCAAAGTATTTGCATTGTCTCCACTAACATTCAATTAATTGCTTGAATGTTATAAGGGTGCTAGCATTGTGTCAATGAACAATGCAGAAATCGATACCCTTGCCAGTCCCGCCGGTTTTGCCCATATTTTAGGCAGCGCGCCCCGTTTGCGCCTGCTCGAGCAGATCGTGCACGGCGAATATGCGGTGGAGCAGTTGGTGGAGTTGACGGGCCTGTCCGTGGCCAATACGTCCCAGCATTTACAGCAGTTGCGGCGCGCCGGTTTCGTGCAGGCGCGACGCGATGGCAAGCGCGTGCTGTACCGGCTGGGCAACGGCCCTGTTGTGCAGTTGCTCAGTGCGCTGGATGTGTATGCGCAGCATCAGCACAGCGAGTTGCAGGCGCTGGGCCGGGGCGACCATGTGGAAGCGATCACGGGCGACGAGTTGCAGGAACGCATGCGCGAGGCCAGCATCACCGTGCTCGACGTGCGGCCCGCGCAGGAATTTGCCGCCGGCCACTTGCCCGGTGCGATCAATATTCCGTTTGATGACTTGCAGCGCCGTCTCGGCGAATTGCCCGCGAACGCAGAGATCGCGGCCTACTGCCGTGGACCATATTGCGTGCTGTCCGTGCGGGCCGTGGCCGCCTTGCGCCAGCACGGCTTGCAGGCGCGCCGTCTCGGCAGCGGTTACGACGATTGGCAGGCAGCCGGCTTGCCTGTCGTCAAGGCGGCCTGATGGCCATCCCCAAAAGCAAGCAGGAACTGCTCGACGCCATCAACAGCACCTATGCGAAGCTGGCGCAGGAGTTGGCGCGCGTGCCGCCAGCGCTGGCGCGGGAACCCGTGCTGGAAGGACAAGTGGCGGGTACGCGCATGAGCGTGTGCGATCTGCTCGCCTATCTGGTGGGGTGGAACGAGCTGGTCTTGTACTGGCACGCGCAGCTGCGCGATGGCAAACGCATCGAGGACATCGCTTTTCCCGCCGAAGGTTTCACGTGGAACGCTCTGGGAAAACTGGCGCAGCGCTTCTATGCCGACTATGCTGAGCTGAGCATGGACGACTTGCTGCAGCGCCTGGAGCAGGCGAAAAACCAGCTGCTGGCGCTGGTCGAAGCACACGACGATGCGCAATTGTATGGCCAGCCCTGGTACACGCATTACACGATGGGACGCATGATCCAGTTCAACACGGCGTCGCCGTATGCGAACGCGCGCACGCGCCTGCGGACCTGGCTCAAGACCTTGTAGTACCCTCAGCGGCAGGCTTGCACGATTGCATCAGTACCTTCAGAAAATTTTTCAGGCAGGATAGTGGTTTCACGCGCAACCGATTGAAGGATCACCATGCTGACCATCGCCCTCGCCCAGATGAACCCCACCGTGGGCGACTTCGACGCCAATGTCGCCGCCATCCTCGCACGCATGCAGCGTGCCAGCGAGGAAGGCGCGGACCTGCTCGTCTGTCCAGAACTATCGCTGTGCGCGTATTACCCGGGCGACCTGTTCGAGGATGCCGCCTTCCTGCGCGACATGCAGCAGGCGCTCGATACCGTGCTGCAGGCGTCCACGCGCTGGCCGAAACTGGTTACCGTCATCGGCACCGCGCGGCCTAACTCCGGCGTCGGCAAACCCCTGTACAACGCTTTGCTGGCGCTGCGCGACGGGCGCATCGTCGCCGAATACTACAAGCAGTTGCTGCCCACTTACGGCATCTTCGACGAGGGCCGCCATTTCGAGCCGGGCCCGTCCGGCGCCTGCACCTTGGAGATCGCCGGCTGCAAGGTCGGCTTCATGATTTGCGAGGATGGCTGGAATGACGACGGACGTGCCTACGCCGTCAACCCCTTCGACGCCCTGCACGCGGCGCGGCCCGACCTCGTCGTCAGCATCAACGCCAGCCCGTCCGATATCGGCAAGCGCGCCCAGCGCCACGCCGTGTTTGGCGCCGCCTGCAAGCGCGTGCACCTGCCCCTGCTCTTCGTCAACCAGGTGGGCGGCCAGGACCAGCTCGTGTTCGACGGCGCCTCGTTCGCCATGTCACCGACCGACGGCGTGGAATTCGAAGCGGCCCGCTTCGTCGAAGATTTTCAATTGCTGCGTTTTGCCGGCGGCCGTTTTACGCGTACCGATGGTGCCGCGTTTCCCGTGCCCGACCCGGAAGGCATCCCCGCCGTGGAGTTTGCGCGGCGCCAGATCGTGCTGGGGTTACGCGACTACGCGCGCCGCTGCCGCTTTACGAAAGTCGTCGTCGGCTGCTCGGGCGGCATCGATTCGGCGCTGACCCTGGCCCTGGCCGTCGAAGCGCTTGGCGCCGAGAACGTCGTGGGCATCACCATGCCGTCCGTGTTTTCCAGCACCGGCTCCGTCACCGATTCCGTCGCCCTGTGCGCCAACCTGGGCATTGCCCTCTACACGCATCCGATCCGCGACATCGTGGCGCAATACGAAGCCGGCTACGCGGCCGCCTTCGACGGCAAGCTGCAGGGACTGCCGCTGGAAAACCTGCAGGCGCGTGTGCGCGGCACGATCCTGATGGAATACTCGAACGCGTTTGGCGCCCTGCTGCTCACCACCGGCAACAAGAGCGAAATCTCGGTTGGCTACTGCACCCTGTATGGCGACACGAATGGTGGACTGGGGCTGATCGGCGACCTGTATAAAACGGAGGTGTTCGCCCTGTCGCGCCATATCAACGCCAGCGCCGGGCGCGAACTGATTCCCGCCGCTGTGCTCGATAAACCGCCATCGGCGGAACTGGCGCCGGGCCAGCGCGATACCGACAGCTTGCCGCCGTATCCCGTGCTCGATGAAATTCTCAAATGGCATATCGAGGGACGCCGCCTGCCGGCGGCCGAAAGCGCGCAAGCGTTGACCCTGGTCGACCAGCTGCGCGAGACGGACGAGGGACGCGCGCTCGTGACGCGCATCCTCGGCATGGTCGCCCGCAACGAATACAAGCGGCGCCAGGCGGCGCCCATCATCCGCGTGCGTTCGCGCGCCTTTGGCAGCGGGCGTCAATTGCCGATCGCCGCCCACTACCCCACCGGAGACGACGCATGACCCTCACTTATTCTGCCGATGCGGCCATCCTGATCGGCCGCTTCCAGCCTTTTCACAATGGCCATGCGGGCTTGTTGCAAAAGGCGCTGACGACGGCCGCGCAAGTGGTGGTGGTGCTCGGTTCGGCCTTCCATGCGCGCAGCCCGAAGAACCCGTTTACGTGGCAGGAGCGGGCCGCCATGATTGCCGCGACCTTACCCGAGGCGCAGCGCGCGCGCGTGCATTACGTGGCCGTGCGCGATTACTACGACGACGGCTTGTGGGCCGATGCCGTGCGGCGCGCCGTGGCGGGCGCCGTGCCCAAGGCGCAGCGCGTGATGCTGGTGGCCTGCTTCAAGGACGCTACCAGTTACTACCTGCACCATTTTCCGCACTGGCAGTTATTCAATCTGGAAATCGACCCTGGCGCACCCATCGGCGCGACGGCCATCCGCAACGTGCTGTTCGAGGCCGAGGACGTGGACGTGTCGCTGAGCGCCGTGGCGCAGCTGCTGCCGGCGGCCATCGGCCAGTATCTGAAGGCGTGGACCTTGCTGCCGTGGTACTCCCCGCTGGTGCAGGAATACCGGGCCATCGAAGCCTATAAAGCGCGCTGGCGCACGGCGCCGTATGCGCCCATCTTTACAACCGTCGACGCGCTGGTGCAGACGGGCGGCCACGTGCTGCTCGTGCGCCGCGGCGGCTATCCGGGCAAGGACTTGTGGGCGCTGCCCGGCGGCTTCCTGGAGCCGCGCGAACGCCTGCTGCAGGGCGCCCTGCGCGAACTGGCGGAGGAAACCCAGCTGGGCGTGCTGGCGCCCACCCTCGTCGAGGCGCTGGTCGGCGTGGCCGTGTTCGACCACCCGGACCGCAGCCAGCGCGGGCGCACCATCACGCATGCGCATTACTTCGATTTGAAGACGCGCCAGCTACCGGCCGTGACGGCGGCCGACGATGCGGCGCTGGCGCAATGGGTGCCCGTCGCGGCGCTGCCGGCCATGGAAGAGCAATTCTTCGAAGACCATTTTCACATCCTGAACCACTTCCTCAAACTCACGCACGAGGGGCGCTGAGAGGGGACCATCCCCCTCCCCGCGCGTCAGGACGTCACGCGCTCCCAGCCATGCTTGACGGCCGCCTTGAAGTTGTCCCACGCCGATTGCGGATACGTGTGTTCCCACGTGGAACGCAGGTCCGCTTCCACGTCGTCCCACGGGCGGCCCCGGTAGCTGTCGCTATTCGCCATCGAATGGCCATAGCGGTAGGCGGGATCGTAGTCTTCGAAGCGCGCGCCTGTGGCGACATAGGTGGCGCTCCAGTGGTTGCGGTAATACTGCTCGTCGTCGTAGCTGGTGCCGGGCAGGTTGTCGGCGCCGGGATAGCGGCGCACGTTGGCGCCCGCGCTGGACGGCAGTGGCGGCGACGCCATGTCGCTGGCAAATTGCTGCGATCCTGGCGCCTCGTTCACATTGCTGGCGGAGGTGCCCTGCCGCGATGGCGTATCCGACTGCATGCTGGCGCCCTGGCGCATCGCGCTGGCGTCTTGCGGCGCGCCTTGCCAGCCGCCGGCGCGCCAGTGCTCGGCGTGCGCATCGATGTCGAGCGGCGCGTAGCGTTCGACGATGTCGGTGGCGCGCTGGATATCGGCGTCGCTGGCCTCTTCCAGGGTCAGCACGACATGCCCGCGCCGTACGGCCTCCGCATAGATGTGGCGGTCGGCGTGGCTGCCGAACAGGTCCGTAAAGAAATGCTTGACGCTGTCGAGCAGGCTGTCGCTGTCGTCGCGGCGGATGTTTTCCGTGGCGGAAAAGTCGTCACTGCCCGCATCGTGCAGGCGGATGCTGGCGCCGGGGAAGCCAGCCGTGATCAGGTCGTGCCGGGCGCGCTCGGCCATATCGCGCACGGCGAAAACTGCTGCCAATGTATGTGCCATGATGGTCTCCAATTGGTGAACAATGCCCTTCCAGTGTAGGCCGGGAAAAACGAAAGGGGCGCTCGTTTGCCCCTTGGAAATCGTTGTATTCAACAAGTATTGACGACGTGAAACCTCAGTCCGGCGTGCCCACAAAGGCGCGCAAAAAGTCGATAAAGGCGCGCACTTTTTCCGCGATATGCTGGGTGTTCGGATACACGGCATATACGCCCTGCTCCGGGAAGACGACGTCGGGCAGCAGGCGGCGCAGGCGTCCCGCGCGCACTTCCGCCTCCACCTGCCACTGCGGCAGCAGGGCCACGCCGCAGCCGCCCAGGGCAAAGCCCAGCAGGGCCGAGGCGGAGTCGGATTGGATGGCGGCGTCGTCCTGCACGGCAAAGGCGGCGGCGCCGTCCGGCGTGTGCACGTCCCAGCGCAGCGGCGCGGCCAGGCGGCTGTGCGCCAGCCAGCGCGCGCGCTGCAAGTCGTCCAGGCTGGTGATGCCCTTGGCAGGCAGGCTGGCCAGGTAGGCGGGCGAGGCGACGGGCCAGATGGCGTATGGCTCGATCAGCGCGGCGCGGTAGCTAGAATCGTTGAGGGAACCCATGCGGATGGCCAGGTCGTAGCGGCCCGAGATCAGGTCTTCGTGCGAGGACGACGACGAATGCTGGATCTGCAGCTGCGGGTGGGCGGCGGCAAAGGCGATCAGCGCGGGGATCACCGTGCGGCCGCCGTATTCGACGGTGGTGGTCAGGCGCAAGGTGCCGCGCAAGCCCTGGTGGCCCTGGCGCGCCGTTTCGATGGCGCCCTGCGCTTCGCTGAGCACGCGCTGGCAATCTTCATAAAAGCGCCGTCCCACGTCGGTCAGCGCCAGGCTGCGCGTGCTGCGCGTCAGCAGCGACACGCCCAGCTCCGCCTCCAGCTGTTTCAAATTAAAACTGACGACGGCCTTGCTCTGGCCCAGCACGGCGGCGGCGGCCGTCAGCGAACCGGCGTCGACGATGGCGATGAAAATACCCAAACGGTCAAGACTGATCATAAATAAGAATGAGGAGGCATGCGGGTTGTAGAGGTTTGTCAAAATTTATTTGACAGTGTAATCGGGGCTGGCCCGTTACGCAAATGGCGATGGACGCTTAAGCTGGCCGTTTGCCATTCGGAGCACCATGGACTATCGCAAAAAAGTGGCGGCCATCTATCTGCTGGGGTTTTTCGTCGACCTGATCAACATGTTCATCACCAGCGTCGCCTACCCCGACATCGGCCATGCCCTGCACGCCTCGGTGGCGCAGCTGGCCTGGATCAGCACCGCCTACATCCTCGGCCTGACCATCGTCATCCCGGCCAGCGCCTGGCTGGCTGCCTATTATGGCAGCAAAACCGTGTTCATGGCATCGTTGCTAACTTTTTTATGCGCCAGCATCGGCGCCGGCCTGGCGCCCTCGATCGAGGCGCTGATCGCCTGGCGCTGCGTGCAGGGCCTCGGCGGCGGCTTGTTGATCCCGCTGGGGCAAAGCATGACCTACCAGCTGTACCAGCCTGCCGAGCGCCCCGGCCTGTCCTCCGTCATCATGCTCGTGGGCTTGCTGGCGCCCGCCCTGTCGCCCGCGCTGGGCGGCGTCATCGTCGACAGCCTGTCGTGGCGCTGGATCTTTTATTTGAACGTGCCGTTTGCCGCGTTGGCGCTGCTGCTGGCCGCCTGCTGGCTGCGCGCCGACCCGCCCCGCGCGGCCGTGCCCCGTCTCGACGTGGGCGGCTTGTTGGCGGGCAGCACGGCGATTTTGCTGCTATTGCTGGGCCTGACCATGCTGGGCACGCCGGGCGACGTGCCGGCCGGTGCCGCCGTGCTGGCGCTGGGTGCCGCCTGCGCCTGGGGCTACGTGCGCGGCGCGCTGCGCAAATCGACGCCGCTGCTCAACCTGCGCCTGGCCAGTGAGCCGCTGCTGCGCATCGCCATGCTGATGTATCTGCTGGTGCCGGGCGTCTTCATGGGCGTGAGCCTGCTGGCCATGCTGTACCTGCAGGGCGTGCTGGGTATGCCCGCATCGACGGCGGGCGCGCTGATGCTGCCGTGGGCGCTGGCCTCGTTTGCGGCCATTTCGCTGACCGGCAAAAGCTACCGCCGCGTGGGACCGCAACCGCTGTTCATCGCTGGCGCCCTGCTGCAGGCGGCGGGCATGCTGATGCTGCTGCGCGTGGAGGCGGCCGATCAGCTGTTCTGGCTGGCCGGCGCGTATGCCGTGATGGGCTTTGGCGGCGGCTTGTGCAGCAGCACGGCGCAAAGCACGGCCTTCTTGCGCACGCCGGACGCGCAGCTGGGCCAGGCCAGCGCCGTGTGGAATATCAACCGCCAGCTGGGCTTTTGCCTCGGTGTCGCGCTGCTCAGCGTACTGCTCAACGGCTTGCTGGCGGCGCAGGGCATCGCTTCGCTCGACGACCCCGCCCAGCACCTGCGTGCGGCGCAGGTGTTCCACTGGTGCTTTGCGCTGGCCGCCGCCTCGTGCCTGCTGCCTTTGGCGCTGTGCCTGCGCATCGACAACCGCGCCGTTCTCGACCTTTTACTACACCATGGAGCAAGCAAAAAATGACTGCAACGAATCCCTATTTTGACGACGTTTTATCCACGCATGTGCTGATCCGTGCATGGCTTTCCGGCGAGGCGGCGGCAGCGGAAAACTGCGCCGATTTACTCGCGCGTTTTTCCCCCGACTTTACGATGGTGGCGCCGGGCGGGATGCGGCTCGACCACGCCGGATTGACAGGGTTTTTCCAGGGCGCCGGCGGCAGCCGCCCGGGCCTCGCCATGCGCATCACGGACTTGCAGCTGATCCAGGAAAGCGCCACCGGCGCCACCGTGTCCTACCGCGAATTCCAGTCGCTGCCGGGCGCGGAAAACACCGAGCGCTGGTCCACCGTCGTGTATGACAAAACGCCCGATGGCGCCTTGCTGTGGCGCCACCTGCATGAAACGTGGGTTGCGCGGGCGGATTGATCCTACAGCGTGGCGGCAGGCGCGCCGATGGACATTGGCGCCATGGCGGCTAGGCTGACAGGGTCCCCTCGTTCATCAGGAGCGTGTCATGCCCAAGCAAAAATCGCAGGCCGGCCAGAACCGCCAATCGGCCGCCCCCACGGAAGACAAAAGCAGTACCGACAATGATGCTGGCAAGCGCGGCAAGGACGCGGCCAGCCATACGAAGGCCGGTTCCGGCAAGGGTGCCGGCGGCGGCAAGAAGCAGGGCCGCAAACACTGACGCACACCCGGTGATGCGTGTTCAAGCCGGCTTGGCCGTCATCAGGTAAAACACGACGATGAGGGCGAAGAAGGCGGGCACGCCCAGCGCCGCCCAGATGCGCAGGTAGCGCCAGTACGGCGCGGGCAAGGCGACGCCGTCGCGCGCGCTGGCCTGCGCCATGTCGCGCATGCGCATCTGCAGCCAGACGACGGGCAGCCAGCAGGCGCCCGCCACCAGGTACAGCACCACGGACCAGACGATCCAGCGGCTGCTCAAGGGATAACCGGCCAGGTGCGCCAGGTAAAAGCCGCTCAGGGGCTGAAACACCACCGTGGTGGCCGTAAACAGCCAGTCGGCGCGCACCACGTGGCGGCTGACGACGGCGATGGCGCGCACGTCGCGGCTCAGGCTCGTGAACAGCAGGTAGAAGGCCGAGCCGATGCCGGTGCCGAACAGCAGGGTCGACGAGACGATGTGCAGCCATTTGATGACCAGGTATTCCATCTATTTTTCCTCCAGTTGGTAGAGCAGCCACAGGGCCGCCAGCATGGGCAGGTTTTTTGTCAGGGGGCCGTACGGATGCCAGAGGAATTCCGGCAGGCGCACGGCGATCCAGACGGTATAGAACACGATCAGCGCGGCTTGCAGCGGCCACAGCCAGCGCCGCCACGGCGGGCGCAGCGCCAGGGTGGCCATGCCCAGCAGCAGGTCGAACAGGCAGGCGCCGGCCAGCAGCGGCGGCGCCCAGGCTGGCGGCACCCCGCTGCGCGTGAGCAGGCGATAGCTGTCTTCGAGCGGATAGACGCCGGCCGAGACGATGGCCGTGGCGATCCACACGATGGCAATCGACAGGCGCAGCACGGGCAGCAGCCAGTCGAGCCGGGCGCGCACGGCCGCGCCGCGCGCATCGGTGATGAACTGCGCCACGGGGCGCGGCGCATGTCCCAGCAAACGCCGCGTGAGTCCCGCATCGGCCGTATTGCCGCGCTCGAGCATGCCCAGGGTGGCGCGGTCCGGCATGGCAAAGCCCAGCAGCCTGGCCAGCAGCAGTACGGGCGGCATCAGCCAGCGCGGCAGCGGCAGCACGCGCAGCCGTTCCAGTCCCATGGCTGCGCGCAACGCTGCCAGGTAGGCCGTAAACGGCAGCGCCTGCGGCCCCACGACGGGCACGCGGCGCGTCTTCTGGCCGCCCAGCGCGCCCGCGCCGCGCACCAGGGGCACGATGACATCGGTCAGGTCGTCCACGTGCACGGGCTGCACCAGTTGCGGCGCGCGGCCGAAGCGGGGATAGACGGGCAGGCTGGCCAGCATGCGGAACAGGCGCGCGCTCTCGCCATCGTCGCCATATACGAGCGACGGCTGCACGATGACGGCGCGCAGCGGCAGGCTGGCGAGAAAATCGTCGGCCGCCTTCTTGCTCAGGTGGTAGGGCGAGACAGCGCCGTCGTCCGCCCCCAGGGCCGACAGCTGTATCACCAGCTGCACCTCGCTCTCGGCGCAGGCGGCGAACAGGGCGCACGGCGTTTGCGTGTGCAGGGCGGCAAAGGTCTGCGTGCCATGCTCGGCGATGATGCCGACGCAATTGATGACGACGTCGATGCCGGCCAGGCGCGGCAGCCACGCGGCCTTGGCCGTGTCGCGCGCAAAGTCAGCCTCGATCAGGCGCACGCGCTGCTCGTTGCCGGCGCGGGCGTGCGCCGGCACGCGGCGCGCCGTGCACACGAGCTGGAAACCTTCGGCCAGCAGCGCGGTCGAAACATGCGTTCCGATGAAACCGCTCGCCCCCGTCAGCAGTATGCGCATGTGACCTCCTGACGGGATTGGATACGCCTTTTTCATTTCAGTTCATTGTGCGGCCTGCGCCGCGGGAGAAAAATCATGCCAACCTTGCCTCTTGCCCTGCGCCACGGCGCCGTTTCAGGCAGCCTTGCCTCCCTGCTGTCCGCCGCCGCCCTGGCAGCCTGTGGCCGGCGCGAAACGGGCAGCATGTTTGCCGCCGTGAATGCCGTCAGCCACTGGCTGTGGGGCGACCGGGCGGCGCGCCGCGACGACGCCTCGCTCAAGCACACGCTGGTCGGCTATGCCATCCACCATGGCAGCGCCATGTTCTGGGGCGTGCTGTTCGAGCGCTATGCGGCGCGCATCCTCGACCGGCGCCGCGTGGCCTCGACCGTCGCGGCGGCCGCCGGCGCCACGGCCGTGGCCTGTTTTACCGATTACCAGCTGACGCCGCACCGTTTGCAGCCCGGCTATGAAATGCGCTTGTCGCGCCCGTCGTTGCTGCTGGTGTATGGCGCCTTCGGCATCGGCCTGGCCGCCGGCGCGCTGTGGCTGCGGCGACGTTGACGCACGGGACGCTTTCCTACATGGCGTCACGCCGCGCGCCTATCTCGCTGGCGCTTGCACGCCAGTAGCATGGGACTTCATCCACCAACCGAGGAGAAGCGCATGCAGGACGAACACGGCAATACCCCGCAGCACCCCGCCGACCAGGGCCGCAACACGCGCATGGACAAGAGCGACGTCAATAAGTCGCAGGGCGATGCCTATGCCAACCAGGGCGGCGGCAAGCTGGCCAGCGGCAATGCCAACAGCGGCCACTGGGCCAACGACGTCATCACGCCGCAGGGCGGGCCTGATCCGGTGGAGCAGGAAAATCTGCCCACCCTGACGGCATCTGACGACAACGCCCACGTCAAGGGCGCGGCGCAGCGGCCGCAGAGCGAAGCGGGCAAGCTGGCCGACGACCGGCCTGGCCGCAACGAGTCGAAAGACATCCACAGATCACTGAATCAGCACGAGTAGGCCGGCGTGCTGCGAATGAGGAGAGCACCATGTTTGCACACAACAAGCGACTGCAATACACGGTCAGGGTGGAGCAGCCCAATCCCGGGCTGGCCAACCTGATGCTGGAACAATTCGGCGGCCCACAGGGCGAGCTGGCCGCCGCCTGCCGCTATTTCACGCAAGCCTTGTCGGAGGACGATCCGGGCCGCAAGGACATGTTGTTCGATATCGCGACAGAAGAACTGAGCCACCTGGAAGTGATCGGCAATATCGTCGTCATGCTCAACAAGGGCGCCAAGGGGCGGCTGGCCGAGGGCGTCGACCAGGCCGCCGAGCTGTACCGCAATATCACGGGCGCGGGCAACGACAGCCATGTGACGCAGCTGCTGTACGGCGGCGGCGCGCCGCTGGTCAATTCGGCCGGCGTGCCATGGACGGCCGCCTACATCGACACCATCGGCGAACCGACGGCCGATTTGCGCTCGAATATCGCGGCCGAGGCGCGCGCCAAGATTGTCTACGAGCGCCTGATCAACCTGACGGACGACCCGGGCGTGAAGGAAGCGCTGGGCTTCCTGATGACGCGCGAAGTGGCGCACCAGAAGTCGTTTGAAAAGGCCCTGTACTCGATCGAACCGAACTTCCCTCCGGGCAAGCTGCCGGGCGACCCGCAGTACGCCGATGTGTACTTCAACATGTCGCAAGGACCGGGCGAGGAGCGTGGCCCGTGGAACCAGGGCGGCAAGTGGCAATATATTTCCGATCCGCGCCAGCAGATGGCCGTCGATGGCGGCACGGGCGAGGCGGAAGTGAAATTGCCGCAGGACGAGCTGGCGACGGTGCAGCAGATGGCCGCGCGCACGGCGTCCAATCCCGCCGCCGATCCGCTCACAGGCGCCGAGCTGGGCATGCGCTCCAACGGCAGCGATGGCGCCGCCGCGTCCATGCCCTTGTAGCCCCTTGCCGCGGGCACTGGCGTGAACCGGCCGCGTGCGCTGCAAGCCCTGGCCAGACACTGGTCCTGGCCCCATGCACTGGGCTTTGCCCTGTGCAGCGGCGGCGCGCTGCTGCTGCTTTACGCCATGGCGGCCCAGCTGGCGCTGCGCAATGCCCATCTGGTGCCGGCCCTGATCGGCGGCGCCATGGCCGCTGGCGCCACCGCGCTGGGCACCTTGCCGCTGCTGCTGTCGCATCGATTCTCGCAGCGCAGCTACGATTGTTTCCTTGGGTTTGGCGCTGGCGTGATGCTTGCCGCCACCGCCTTTTCGCTGGTGCTGCCGGCGCTGGCGGCGGCCAGGGCGCATGCGGCGACGCCGCTGGACGCGAGCCTGCTGATGGCCTTTGCCATGGGTCTGGGTGTGCTGCTGATCATCGCACTCAACCTGGTGGTGCGCGAGCGCGTGCCGGATGGCGCGCCGGCTGACGTGGCAGCCAGCAGCCTGACAAGGGTGTGGGTTTTTGTGCTGGCCATCACCTTGCACAACCTGCCCGAAGGCCTGGCAATCGGTGTCGGCTATGCCGGCGTGGAACTTGATCGCGCCAATGCGCTGGCGGCCGGCATCGCCATCCAGGACGTGCCCGAAGGACTGGTGGTGGCGCTGGCATTGCGCAGCGTAGGCTACAGCCGGCGCCTGTCGGTGGCGATGGGCGCCGCCTCGGGCCTGGTCGAGCCATTGGCGGCGCTGGCCGGCCTGGCCTTGATCGGCCTCTCGTCCGCCCTGCTGCCGTGGGGCCTGGCGGCCGCCGCTGGCGCCATGCTGTTCGTCATCGTGCACGACGCCATTCCCGAGGCGCACCGCAGCGGCAATGGCGGTTTTGCCTGCACCGCGCTGGTGTTCGGTTTCATGCTGATGATGGTGCTCGATACGGCATTGAGCTGATGGCAGCGTGCAGGATCGCTGCCTGCGCGGCGATCCGGGTATCATGCGCCTGTTGCCATCGGAGAAAGCCAAGCATGCGCGTTGACACGACCTCGGATTCGCCAAGTTGGAGCAAAGTGTTTGACATCAGTCATGAACTGCAGCTGCTTGGTCCCTTGATGGAGGAAAAATATCCTGATCTCGACTGGGAATTGTTTGTGTGCCTGCGCTGCTTGCCAAAAGACCTGCAGCGAAAAACATTTTGCCGCTACTACGCCGGCGACAAAATGTTTGGCCTCGATATCGCCATGGATGAAGAAGACTTCGTGCCGGTGAAAAAAGACACGTCCGCGCAACGCAAATTGATCGGCTCCGCCTTCCTTGCCTTTTTCGTGGCGAGCATCGGGAAATACCAGAAAAAACTGCCAGGCTTGCAGCCTGTTGCGGCACAAGTTATCGCCGATGTTCAGCAATGGTGCGTCGACAATCAATGGACCGATCCACCGGGCGGCACAGCACCCCTCAAGTCAGGTCATGCAGGTCCTTGAGCAGTGCTGGCCCGACAGCAAACTGTGAAAATACCACCTCCAGGCCACCACGCTCGGGCGTACAGCACATCGGTCCCACCAGGTAGCGCGGCGCCACGGGAAACGGCGCCAGGCGCAGCAGCGGCCAGCGTAATCCATCGGTGGAATACTGCACGCGGATCACGTCGTCGCTGACCGTCACGCGCAGCCAGAAACCGTCCGGCATGGCGGGAGCGATGCTGACGGCCCAATCCGATGTGTCCGCCGTCAATACGCTGCTCAACAGCAGCTGGCCATCGGAAAACTCGACGCCGCATTTGATCCAATGCGCGTCATCGATGCGCACCATCATGCCGGCCTGGTCGTACAGCGAAGTGTATTGCGCCGCCACGTGCAGCTGCGCCGTAAAATTGCCTTTGACTTCAGTGCCGAAAAAATGCCCGCTGTCGCGGATAAAACCATACGCGGTCTTGCGCCAGAAATCCGTGTTGGCGTCCGTCGTCACGCGCAATTGCGCGCCGTCGGCGGACCAGTTTTCCGGTGGATTGAGCCAGCTTCCTTGGTTGAACATCGCGTGCCTTTCCGAGCTAAAAAGATCACATAGTTTGCCCCCATCCCAGCGCCTTGTACAGGGCGATCGCATCGATGTAGGACGCCGTTTCCGCCAGCAGCGCCTCGCGCCGGATATCGTACAAGGCGCGCTGGTTTTCCAGCACGGCCTGATAGCTGCCACCGCCGCCCGCATAGCGCGTGCTGGCGATGCCCAGGGCCGCGTTGCCGTGGCGCGCCGACTGCAGCAGGGACGCCAATCGCGTCTGGTTTTCCGCCAGCTGCGTGACGGCGTTTTCCACGTCTTCCTGCGCCAATAACATCGTCTGCTCATAGCGCGCCAGAGCGCCTTGCGCCTCGGCCTGCGTGCCGCGCAAGCGCGCCTTGACGCTGCCCAGGCGGAAGGCCGGATAGCTGACCGATGGCGCCACCTCGAAGGCGCGCGCGCCGCCGTCGAACACACCGCTGCCCCGCAGCGCGAAGAAGCCCAAAAAGCCGCCCAGGCTCAGGCGCGGGTACAGGTCCGCCGTGGCGGCGCCCACGTCTTCGCTGGAGGCGGCCAGCAGGCGCTCGGCGCGCACCACGTCGGGACGCTGCTTGATCAGGCGGTTCACGTCGCCCAGCGGTAGCTGGCCCGCCAGCGGCGCCTGTTGCCGGGGCGTGGTGGCCAGCGCGATGGCTCCTGGCGCTTGTCCGCTCAGCACATCGAGCCGGTATTGCGCCTGGCGCAAGCCCGCCTGCAAGGGCGGCAGCATCGCTTCGCTGCGCGCCAGGTTGGCCAGCGCGTTGTGGCGCTCTTCCGGCAAGCCGCTGCCGGCGCGGATACGCGCATCGATCAGTGCCACCGTGTCGCGCCAGCTGTGCACCTGCGCCTGCGTCAGCGCCAGGTTTTGCTGGTAGCCCAGGGCCTCGTAGTAATTGCGCGCCACCTCGGCGGCGATCGTCATCTGCACTTGCCGCAAGTCCGCCTGCGCCGCGTCGGCGCGCGCCTGCGCCGAACGGCTCATGTGCGCGAGGCGGCCGAACAGGTCGATCTCCCATTGCGCGTCGAAACCCACGCGCGTGCTGGCGCTGGCGGCGCGGCTATCGGGCGCGTTTTGCTGCACCTGCCGCTGCCAGTCCGCCTGGCCCGTGACGGCAGGCAGTTCGTCGAGCCGGCGCTCGTCGAAAACGGCACGCGCGGCCAGCAAATTCGCCTGTGCCTGGGCGATATCGAGGTTGTGTTCGAGCGCGCTGGCGATCAGCTGCGACAGGCGCGCATCGTCGAAAAACGTCCACCAGGCGGCCTCGCTGACGGCGCTCGTGCCAGGTGCGAATTGCGCTTGCTGCGGACTGGCCAGGGTGATGTCGGGCGTGCCCGGCGTGACGTAGGCAGGGCTGACGGCGCAGCCGGCCAGCACGGGCAAAAGAGAGACAAGATAGCGATAATTTTTCATGGGGATTCCTTCAGCGCCTGCGACAGGTCGCGCGCGCGCGGCGTGGCATGATCGGCCGTGTGGCGGCGGGCCAGAAAGGTGTACACGGTGGGCAGCACAAACAGGGTAAAGAAGGTGCCGATCAACATGCCCGAGACGATCACCACGCCGAGGCCGAAGCGGCTGTTGGCGCCGGCGCCCGAGGCGAACAGCAGCGGCACCAGGCCCACCACCATGGCGGCCGTCGTCATCAAAATCGGGCGCAAGCGGATCTGCGCCGCCTTGCGGATGGCCGTGATGCGGTCCAGCCGTTCATGCACCTGCAATTCGTTGGCAAATTCCACCATCAGGATGCCGTGCTTGCTGATCAAGCCGATCAGGGTCACGAGGCCGATCTGCGTGTAGATGTTGACGGTGGCATAGCCGAGCGCCAGCGGAATCAGCGCGCCGCAGATCGACAGCGGCACGGTAATCAAAATGATCAACGGGTCCGTCAGGCTTTCATACTGCGCTGCCAGCACCAGGTAGATGACGACGACGGCCGCCAGGAACGCCAGCAGCAGCGCATTGCCTTCCGTGGCGAACTGGCGCGCGTCCGATTGCCAGTCGTAGCTGAAGCCCGGCGGCAGGGTCTTGGCCACGCCATCGAGGAAGGCGACGGCGTCACCGAGGGTCACGCCCGGCGCCGGCACGCCCTGGAAGGTTGCCGCATTTTGCTGGTTGAACTGGGTCAGCATGTTCGGCTCGATCTGTTCCGTCACCGAGACAACAGCGGACAGGGGCAGCAGGCTGCCATCGTCGGCGCGCACGTACTGCTGCGTCAGGGCTTGCGCCGTGAGTCGCTGTTCGCGCGGGCTTTGCGCGATGACGTCATAGGCGCGGCCATCCATGCCGAAGCGGTTCAGATAATTTTCGCCCACCAGCACGGCCAGCGATTCGCCGATGTCCTGCATGCGGATGCCCAGGCTGTTCGCCTTGGAACGGTCCACGCGCACTTTGACCACCGGGTTGTTGTAATCGAGGTCGCTGTCGACGACGGCAAACAGGCCGCTGTCGCGAGCGCGCTGCTTGACGTCTTCCATGGTGCGAAACAGGGTGGCGTAATCCTGCGCGCTGCGCAAGACCATCTGCACGGGCAAGCCGCCGCTCGATCCCGGCAAGGGCGCCAGCTGGAAGGCGAAGATGCTCGTGCCTTCCACGTCGCCCACGGCGTGCTGCAATTCTGCCTGGATGACGGCCGCGTTGCGCGCGCGTTCCGCCCACGGCGTCAGGTTGATGCCGCCGATGCTCGATGCCGGTCCTTCGCCGCCGTTGATGATCCAGCG
The DNA here is from genome assembly GCF_011601275.1 of Janthinobacterium lividum. Taxonomy (GTDB): domain Bacteria; phylum Pseudomonadota; class Gammaproteobacteria; order Burkholderiales; family Burkholderiaceae_D; genus Janthinobacterium; species Janthinobacterium lividum_E. The sequence goes on from NZ_JAAOLY010000001.1 coordinate 492,428, forward strand.
CGAGTCCGTCTCGGGGATATTTTTGTAGATGGCATCGAGCTTGTACGAGAAGCGCTCGACGTAATCGAGGTTGGCGTGCTGCGGCGCCTTGATCGCTGTCAGCACGCTGGCCTGGTCTTCCGCCGGCGCCAGTTCGCGCTGCGGCAGCAGGTACAAAAACGGCAAGCTCACCATCACCAGCGCGGCGAAACCGGCGCTGAGCCAGCGGTGGTGCAGCGAGCGGTCCAGCAGGCGCGCATAGCGCGAGGTCAAGCCTTCGAAGAAATGCTCGGCGGCGCGCGCCATGCGCCCTTCCGATTGTTTGGGCTGCAGCAGCAAGGAACTCATCACGGGAGACAAGGTCAAGGCCACCACGCCCGACACCACCACGGCGCCGGCCAGGGTCAGCGCGAATTCCTTGAACAGCGCGCCCGTGAGTCCCCCCATCATGCCGATCGGCGCATACACGGCGGCCAGGGTGATCGTCATGGCGATCACGGGGCCGGCCACTTCGCGCGCACCGACGAGGGCGGCCGCCACGGGCGTCTTGCCTTCCTCGATATGCCGGTGCACGTTTTCCACCACGACGATGGCGTCGTCGACCACCAGGCCCACGGCCAGCACCATCGCCAGCAAGGTCAATAAATTGATGCTGAAGCCAAAGGCCAGCATCAGCGCCGCCGCGCCCAGCATCGACAACGGGATCGTCACGACGGGAATCAGCACGGAGCGCAAGGAACCCATGCACAGGTAGATGACGATAACGACGATCAGCAACGCTTCGAGCAGGGTGTGCGCCACCTCGTCGATGGACGACTGTATGAAGCGCGCCGTCTCGAACGCCAGCTCGACTTTCACGCCCGGCGGCAGGGTTTTCTGGATCTCGGGCAGCAGCTTCTTGATGCCGTCGACGATCACCAAAGGGTTGCCGCCCGGCGTCGGCGACAGGCCCAGGTACACGGCCGGCACGCCGTCCATGATGCCGCTCGTCTCCGTGGCGGCCGCGCCCAGTTCCACCGTGCCCACGTCCTTCAGGCGCACCAGGGCAGCACTGTCTTTTTCATCGCCGCCCTTGCGAATCACCATGTCGCGGAACTCCGCCACGCTGGTCAGATCCGTGTTGACGCTGATGTTCGAGACGACGAACTGTCCCTTCACTTTGCCGGGCGCCGCCTGGTAGTTATTGCGCCGCACGGCGTCGGCCACGTCGGCCGCCGTCAGGCCCCGCGCCGCCAGCTTGGCCGGGTCGATCCACAAACGCATGGCCAGCTGCTGGCCGCCATACACGTCGACCTTTGCCACGCCGTCGATGGTGGCGAACATCGGCTGCACCACGCGCGCCAGGTAGTCCGTCAGCGCGGGCGCGGACACGCTCTCGCTGGCAAAGCCGACATAGGCGACGGCCGAGGAATCGCCGGCCGAACGCTCGATGACGGGGTCAAAAGCGCCTTCGGGCAGCTTGTAGCGCACCTGGTTGACCTTGGCCATGACTTCCGTCAGCGCCTGCGTGGAATCGCGGTTCAGTTCCATGCGCACGGTGACCGTGCTGCTGCCCTGCACCGACGACGAGGTCAGATAGTCGATGCCCTCCACCGACGATACGGCTTGCGCGATGGGCTGCGTGACAAAGCCCTGCATCAGTTCCGCCGAGGCGCCCGGATACGTGGTTTTCACGGTGATGGTGGACGATTCGAGCATCGGATACTGGCGGATCGGCAGCTGCAGGATGGCGATCACGCCCAGCATCAGAATCAAGGTGCTGATCACCAGCGCCAGCACGGGACGCCGTACAAATAAATCGGTAAATTTCATGGTGATGGCCTTCCCTTAAGAACCTGCCTTGGGCGCGGCGCGCTTGGCCTCGTCCAGGGTGTTGGCGACGGCTTGCACGGCCATGCCATCGGCCAGTTTCAGCTGGCCGGAAGCGACCACGCGCTGGCCTTCGCGCAAGCCGTCGAGGATGGCTACCCGGCCCCCTGCCCGCTCGCCCAGTTTCACGCCCACGCGCTTGACGGTGAGCGGCTGCTTGCCCTCCTGCTGTGCGACGAACACCGTGTCGCCATACGCACTGTAGGTCACGGCCGTTTCCGGCACGGTCAGCTGCTGGCCCGCTTCGCGCGCCACGCGCACGTTCGCGTACATGCCAGCCTTTAACGCGCCGCGCGGATTGGCCAGCGCCGCCTGCACCTGCACCATGCGCGAGCGGGCGATCAGCGGATCGATGGCGTTGATCTTCGCCGTGAAGATGTCATCGGGATAGGCATCCACCAGTACTTGCACGGCCTGGCCTGGCGCCAGCTTCGCGCTGCTTTGCTCATCGAGCGAAAAGTTCACCATCAGCGACTTCGTGTCGATCAGGCTGGCCACCGTATCGGCCGCGTTCAGGTACTGGCCCGCGTGGACCTTGCGGATGCCCAGCTGCCCGGCGAACGGTGCGCGGATGGTCTTTTGCGCGATCAGCGCTTGCGTCTGGCGCACGTCGCCCAGGGCCGCATCGCGCGCAGCCAGGGCACTATCGAGCTGCTCCTGCGTGGCCGCTTTTTCTCTGACCATCTGGGCCGTGCGGGCATGGCTGCTTTCCGCGTTTTTCAGCTGTGCGCGCTGGCGTAGCAGGGCCGCCTGTTCCGGCGCATCATTGAGCTGCACCAGGATGGCGCCGGCCGCCACGCTCTGCCCCGACTCGAAGCGGATCTGCGTGATGCGCCCGCCCGTCTCGGCCGCCACCTGCACCTGGCGCGCCGCTTCCAGTTCGCCCACGCCAGCGAAAAAACGTTCCTGCGTGCCCAGCACGACGGGCACCAGCGCCACCTTGGTGGCGGGGTAGGCGGCGGCATCGGCCGCATGGGAGTCGGCGCGCGGATAGAGGGCGGCGCCCGCGACGGCCAGAGTGAGGGCCAGCGCGGATGCGCCGACGATTTTCGTATGCATGATGAAGTCCTTTACAACTGGGAAGAAGAGGCGCAGCGAAGGCTGATCAGGTCCGCTGCGCGTTGAAGGTGAAAAACAGCGCCAGGGTCCACAACAGCAACACCAGGTGCGTCGTCTGCAAGCTTTCCTGCGCGATCCAGTAACCGAACCACAGGCCGCCCAGGTGCATCAGCAGCAAAAAAGCGGCCATGGCGCACAGGGCCAGGTTCAGCCAGGGCAAGGCAGCGGTAAGGCCGCCGCCGGCAAACAGCGTCACCCCCGTCCAGGCGGCGATGGCGGCCAGCAGCTGCAAGGCCAGCACCACACCTAGCGCCAGCCGGTGCAGGGTTAAGGACGTGAGCGCGCGGCGCAGCAGCGGCGTCTGGATGGTCGGGTCCTGGCGCAGCGGGTCCATGCGCATGGTGTTGCCGATGGCCCAGACGGAACCGTGGAAGGCGTGCAGGTTGTTGATGGCGGCCAGGCTGAGCCAGGTGGCCAGGCCGGTGGCGAGGATGGCGTGAAACAGCCAGATGGAGTGCTGCAGCTGCATGGTGATTCCCGTCCAAAGAGTGTCTTGCCGGCATGCGGACGTGGAAACTCCTCGACAGCGGGGAGCTACCGGCCTATTATGCAAGCAATTAGTTGGTTAACTGAGCCCATGATAGTTGAGTGAAATGAATTACACAAGTAAACGTTTGGATAATAGCGAGGCGCCGCAAACGACGGAGCGCATCCTGTATTTCATCAAGACCAAGGGACCCGTCTCCACGGCAACCCTGGCCAAGACCCTGGACATGACGGGCGAGGCGGCGCGCCAGCAAGTGCAAAAGCTGGTGGCGGCGGGCTTGATCGAGGGACGCCAGGAAGCGCAGGCGGGCGCGGGCCGGCCGCGCCAGAACTGGGTCTTGACGGAAGCGGGCAATGCGCGCTTTCCCGACACGCATGCGCAGCTGACGATCAAGCTGATCGGTTCCGTGCGCCAGTTGTTCGGCGAGGCGGGCCTGGATAAACTCATCACCCAGCGCGAAGAGGAAAGCCGCGGCGCGTATGCGCTGGCGTGCTCGGCGCCGGACTTGCCCACGCGCCTGCGGCAACTGGCGGCCGTGCGCGATGAAGAGGGCTATATGGCGCGCGTGGAAGAAGACGGCGACGACTGGCTGCTGATCGAAGACCATTGCCCCATCTGCGCCGCCGCGCGCACCTGCCAGGGTTTTTGCCGCTCGGAATTGCAGCTGTTCCAGGAAGTGGTGGGACCGAACGCCAGCATCGTGCGCGAGCAGCACGTGCTGGCCAACGCCATGCGCTGCGTGTACCGGATCAGGGCGCTGCCCTAGGCTTTCGGAAACAGCGGGCGGGCCAGCAGCGCCACCAGTCCCGCCAGCCACCACACGACGGGCCAGTTGCTCGCCGCCAGCAAATGCGGGATGGCAATCGGCGTGAGGAACAAGCCGACGTAGACGGCCGTGTTCGCCATGCCCAGGGCGGTGCCCGCGTTGGCGCCGCCCGCTTCCGTGGCCAGCTCCGTGTAGGCCACGCCATGCCAGGCGGACACGGCGATGCCGGCCACCACCACGGCGGCCATCAACAGCCAGCCCGGCGCATCGCATGCGGCGGCCATGCCCAGCAGCACGAACGTGGCCAGCGCCACCAGGGCCGAACCGCGCAGGTAGGCGGGCCGGTTCGCGTGGCGGTCCGTGTGGCGTCCGCTCCAGATGCGCATCACCATGGCGCCCGCCTGCAGGGCCACCATCACGGACGTGATTCCCGCCAAGCCCAGGTGGCCGTCATCGTGCAGGAACACGGTGGCATAGCTGAGCACGGCAAACTGCGGCACGCACAGCAAGCCGATGGCGGCCACCATGCGCCAGACTCTGCGATTCTTCAGGGGCAACGTTGCTTGGTCTTTCAACGGGCCTTTGGACGCGTTTTGCAGGCCTGTGGCGGTCTCGGCAGAGAAATCGGGCTCATGCATCCAGCGCCACGTAAAAAACGCCGACAGGGCGCATACGAGGGCCAGGGCGCCAAACACGGGCATGAAGCCATAGCGCGATGCCAGGCTGGGCAGGACGAGGGCGCCAAGGCCGCCGCCCAGCGGCACGGCCGTCTGGCGGATGCTCATGGCGAAACCCCGTTCGCCGGCGCCGAACCATCGCATCACGGCGCGGCCGCTGGCGCCATTCACGCTGCCGCCCAGCACGCCGACCAGGGCCAGCCCGGCCGCCAGCCCGGCCGCCAGCGCCCACAGCGGCGGCACGGAACCGCCGGCGGGCGTGATCCACAGCAGCAAGGTCAATAGTGCCAGCATGGTGCCCAGCAAGCCGGTCAGCAGCACGGGGCGGTCCCCCCAGCGGTCGGTGGCCATGCCCCAGGGCAATTCGCTCAAGGCCACGCCCAGGCCCATGGCGCCCAGCGCCACCCCCAGTTCAGTATTGCTCAGGTGATAGCCGCTGCGCAGCCAGATGGCCGTGGTGGGCATGCCGTTGGCGGCGGCGGAAAAGCTGGCATTGGCCGCCACGCCGACGGCCAGCACTTTCCAGCGGTGGGCGTCGCCCAGCGCGGGCGTGGTGGCGGGGACAGGAACAGGAACAGCTTGGCAATTGGTGCTCATGGCGTGGAGAGTAAGTGGTTGACCCTGACAGTGTTGCGCAGTACGATCGTTCTGAATATCAGATAATTTTCATTGAACCATCCCATAAAAACGGACGATTGCATCTGCACCATGAGCCTGCTTAATTTCGATATCGCCTTTCTGCGCAGCTATGTGGCTGGCATCGAGCTGGGCAGTTTTGCCCGCGCGGCGGACAAGGTGGGCCGCTCCACCTCGGCCGTCAGCGCGCAGCTGAAAAAACTCGAGGAGCAGGCGGGCATGCCCCTGTTCCGCAAGGATGGAAGGGGACTGGCGCTGACCCCGGCCGGCGAAGTCTTGCTCGGCTATGCGCGCCGTTTGCTGGAACTCAACGACGAGGCGGCTGTCGCCTTGCGCGGCGCGGAACTGGAAGGCTGGATCAGGCTGGGTTTGCAGGAGGATTTTGGCGAAGCCTTGCTGCCCGATGTGCTGGGGCGCTTTGCCCGCGCGCATCCGAAAGTGCGCATCGAGGCGCACGTGGCGCGCAACACGGCCTTGATGGAAGGCCTGGCCATGGGGCAGCTGGACCTGGCCCTGCTGTGGGGCGGCGCCGGCATCGCCGACGTGGCCGAATATCCGCAGCAGCAGCGCCAGCATATTGCCGAACCGGCCATGCGCTGGATCGCCTCGTCCAGCCTGGCCTGGCGGCCCGAGTCGGGCGAGCCGTTGCCGCTCATTGCGTTTGACCGCGAATGCCTGTTCCAGCGCTGCGCCACGCAGGCGCTGGACCATGCCGGCATCGCCTGGCGCACGGCGTTTACCAGTCCCAGCCTGGCAGGACTGTGGGCGGCAGCAGCAGCCGGACTGGGCGTGACGGTGCGCACGGGCCTGGGCTTGCCCTCAAGCGTGCGTGCGCTCGATCACGTGGCGGCCGGCTTGCCCGCCCTGCCCCCGCTGTCGTTGGAACTGCTGCGTGCGTCCAGCGTGTCCAGGCCGCCTGTCGAGCGCCTGGCCAGCCTGATCATCGAGTCGCTGCAGCAAGATTCCGTTTAAAACGCCTGCGCCGTCGGGCGCAGCACGATTTCATTGATGCTCACGTCGGCTGGCTGCTCGATCGCATACGCGATGGCGCGCGCCACTGAAGCGGCGGGAATGGCAATCTCGTAGAACTCCTTGACGGCCTTGGCGCTCTCGGCATGGCTGCTGCCCTCGCTCAGTGGCGTGTCCACGGCGCCCGGTGAAATGACGGTGGTACGGATGGTACCGCCGCTGGCCGCCAGCTCATGGCGCAAGCCTTCCGAAATGGCGCTGACGGCAAACTTGGTGCCGCTGTAGACGGTACCGCCCGGGCTGAAGACTTTTTGTCCCGCCACCGACGAGATATTGATGAAGTGGCCGCTGTTTTGCGCCTGGAAATGCGGCAGCACGGCGGCGATGCCGTTCAGTACGCCTTTGATGTTGATATCGATCATGTTATTCCATTCGTCGACCTGCAAGGCGCTCATCGGCGCGATGGCCATCAACCCCGCATTGTTGATCAGCACGTCGACCTTGCCGAACACGGCCAGCGCCGTGTCGATCAAACGCGTCAGGTCGCCCGCCTGGGTCACGTCGGTCTGGGCGATGGCGGCCTGACCGCCGGCCGCCGTGATTTCCTCGGCGATGATGGTGAGCAAATCCATGCGCCGCGCACCAAGCACGACGCTGGCGCCCAGTGCGGCCAGATGGCGCGCGGTGGCTTCTCCCAGGCCGCTGCTGGCACCGGTGATGACGACGACTTTCCCTGCGATATTTAGACTCATGATGGATTCCCTGTGGAGGCAGCAGAGTGCTGCGGATGACATCGATCAATGCCGGCACAGCTTAGCGCATTTGCGTCCCTTTTTGCTATAAAAAAGATAATTTCTAAATGGTAATTTTTAGGCACGAGCAATCAGCACTTGTACGGGCGCCATGGGAAAATCGCTGGCGCCGTACTGCTCCACTTGCCGCCAGCCTGTGTCGCGCAGCAGCTGCGCCAATTCTCCCAGCCGTGTCACCGTGCGGCCCAGCATGCGCATCGGCAAGTAGTACGGCAGCACGCGCGCCGCGTCGCCTGGTGCCGGGGCGATTTCCGCCTGTACGCAGACGAGCACGCCACCGGGTTTTAACGCCGTCTGCATCTTGCGCAAGGCCGCCGCCAGGTCGGGCACGAAATGCAGCACGGACGAGCACCAGATCAGGTCGTAGCCGCTGCCGATGTCGTCGCAGCCCAGATCGCCGCCCACCGTCTCCAGACGGTCGGATAGTTGCGCATGGGCGATGTTGGCGGCCGCCACGGCCACCGTTTCCGGCCAGTCGAAAACGCAACCGTGCAAACCCGCATGGGCTTGCGCCAGCGCAATGGCAACCCAGCCCGGGCCGCCACCCACGTCGAGCAGGCGCAAGGGCGTGTTGCCGCCCGCAAACGGGGCGATGCGCTGCATCACGGCCAGGGCCGCGCGCATGGTGACGGCGCGTTGTTCCTGGCCGATTTGCTGCTGTGCGGCGGCGGCCCAGTTGACCCCGTTCGCCGTGTTGTAGGGCGCCGCCTTGCCGCCGTCGCGCACGAGGGCAGGTAACTGCGTGGCGAAGTGGCGCAGCGCATGCAGCCGGTACAGCCAGGCGTCGCCGCAGAAGGCCACGGAGTTGCGGCAGAAATACTGCAAGGTGCTGGCCGTGCAGCGGTAGCGTTGTGTGTCTGCCTCAGCATCCGCAGCGGCCCCGTCGCGCTCCAGCACCTGCATGCTCCAGAGCAGTTCCAGCAGCAGCGCCGTGTGCGGCGCATGCAACGACAGGGTGTCGGCCAGCTGCGCCGGCGTGTGCGGCGTGGCCAGCACATCGAAAATGCCCAGTTCCAGGGCGGCGGCCAGCCCGTCCGCCTGTACGGGCGCGACGGCCAGGTCCCAGTAAGGCTGCAAGGCATGCTGTGATGTGAATAACATGAAAGTTCCTTTCGACGAGATGGGCGTGTAGGCCTATTTTATGCAAAAATGAGAATAATTATCATTTGCATTTGTATGCGGCGCGGCGCATTTCGTATGCGCGACGGCGCGAAAGGACGGAAGGAGCGATGATGGAACAGGACAGGGACGCGGCAGGCTGGACGCGGCGCCAGCTGGACCCGGGGTTGAAAGAGTGCCGCGCCGACCAGCGCCAGGTCGATCAGGGCTTGCTGCTCGTGCACTCCGATTACCACCCACGGCTGGCGCTCGTCGAGCAATCGAAGCATGACGATGCGGGCGGCATGGTGATCACCATCGGCCTGGAAGGCGCGTCCGGCTACGTCACGCGCGATGGCGAACAATTGCGTTTCCGGGGCGGCCATACGACGGTGACGGCGTTTCGCCACACAAGCGGCGAGCGCCGTTTCGAGGCGAATCAGCGGGCGGCGCAGTTGCGCGTGCTGGTGGGGGAAGAGGCGCTGGCGCGCTACTGGCCGGAAGGCCTGGCGTCCCTGCTGCCCGACGGCGGCGCGCGCCAGCTGGCGCATGCGGCCACGACGCGCAACAGCGCCCTGCACGCGCGCTCGCTGCTGCGCGCGACGGACCCGCTGGACGTGCATATCGGCGTGCTCAGCCTGTTGGCGGAACAGCTGCGGGCACTGCGGCCGGCGCCCTCTCCCGTGCCGCGCTGGTCCGAGGCCGATATCGCCAGACTGGAACGCGTCCACGCGCTGATGCAGGAACAGATGGCGCAGGAACTCACGCTCGATTACCTGTGTGCGCAAGCGGGACTGAGCTTGTTCAAGCTCAAGCAGGGATGGCGCTACCGCTACAACGACAGCCCGCAGCGCACCCTGCTGGCGCTGCGCATGCAGCGGGCAAAGTTATTGCTGGAAAATGGTTGCCAAGTGGCGCAGGCGGGCTGGCAAACCGGTTATCGCCACCCGGCCAATTTCAGCGCCGCGTTCAGCCGCTATTTCGGCTACGCGCCGAAGACCGTGGCGCGCGTGAAGGGCTGAACAGCCGGTGTAGAATCGGCGGGCAGCACATATTCATACGACCCACAAGGAGACATGATGGCCCGCAAAATCTTTGTCAATCTGCCTGTCCAGTCGCTGGAACGCTCCGTCGCGTTTTTCACGGCGCTGGGCTTCAGTTTCAATGCCCATTTCACGGATGAAACGGCGACGTGCATGATCGTCGCCGACGACATTTTCGTCATGCTGTTGACGCACGACAAATTCAAGCAATTCACGCCCAAGCAGCTGTGTGACACCAAGGTGGCGACGGAAGTGCTCGTGTGTCTGTCGGCCGAGAGCCGCGGCGAAGTCGATGCGCTGGTGGCGAAGGCCGTCCAGGCGGGCGGCAGCATCTACAAGGAGCCGATGGATTTCGGCTTCATGTATGGACATAGTTTCCAGGATCCTGATGGGCATCAGTGGGAATTGATGTTCATGGAGCCGAGCGCAATACCGCAGTAGCAGCGTAGGTCGGATTAGCGGCGGAACGTCGCGTAATCCGACAATATCGTTGGCCGGTGGTGGTGTCGGATTACGCGCGGCTTCGCCACGCTAATCCGACCTACTCGATTTGCGGCAAGTTTCTCAGGAAGCCAGCGCCAGCAAATCCACCACTTCCAGTCCGGCCAGGTCTTGCGTCGTGTTGCCCGCAAACGCGGCGCGGCTAGGCTGGCCGTTTTTCAGCCAGGTGCGCGTGACTTCCTTGATCTGCGCCAGGGTGCAATTGAGCACGCCGGTGCGGAATTGCTGGCGCACGGCTTCCGTCGTGCCACGCTGCTGCATGTTCCACGCCGTCAGCGCTTCCGCGTATGGCGAGTGCGGCTTGTCGAGGCCCTTGATGACGCAAATGATGGCCTCTTCCACTTGTTCCTGCGAGAAATCGCCGTCGAGGATCTGATCGAGGGTCGTGCCGAAGTCGGCGAACGTGCCGGCCAGGCGCGGATCGCGGTAGGAACTGAGCGTGAACGTGCCGGCGCCGGCCGCGTAGCTGGCGCTGCCGCCATACGCCCCGCCTTTTTCGCGCAGGGCCGTATGCAGCACCTGGTTGGTCATCAGTTCGGCGGCGACGGCCAGGGCCGAAGCGTCCGGATTATGCACGCCCGGTACGGCCCAGGAAACGAAGCAATGGTTGATCTGGCTTGTCGCATGCAGGGCCGTGTTGGCCAGCGGCAAAGCTGCCGGTGCGACGGTTTCTGCCGGTGCGGCGGCATCTGTGCTGGCTGCCGGCAATTCCAGCAAGCGGGCCAGGGTGATGCCATCCTGCTCCAGGCCGGCGCACAGCACGGTCGGCTGCTGGGCGATGATGTGCGCGTGCAGGGTGTCGAGTTCGCGCGCGATTTCCTGCAAGCCTGCCGATGTCTTGCTCAGCTGCTGCAAACGGCGGTAGAACGGCAGCGCTGCCGGGCCGCCGACGATGTCGTCGAAACGGCGCGTAGGCGACAGGGGAGCTGCCGAGGCCAGCATGGCGTAGCGGTTGCCGGACTCGGCCAGGCTGGAGAGTTTGTCTTGCACCAGGCTTTCGATCAGGAAAGCCAGGCGCTCTTCTTCATCGAAGCGTGGCTTGGCGATCCAGGCCGACAGCACGGCGGCGATCGCCGCATGTTCTTCGCGCAAGCCGCTGGCCGAGAACGACAGTTCCACGCGCATCGCCTGTTGCGGGCGGGGAATCGCTTCCAGGCCGATGTGGAACGAGGGCACCATGCTCTGGCGCCAGGCGCTGGCGTCGTCGAACGACATGTCGCCCACGCCCAGTTCCGGCGCCAGGTCCGTGTACAAACGCAGCCATGGCCACGACGCTTCCGGCAGGCTCGACACGTCGTACAGCACGTTGGCATAGCTGATGCCGTTCGAGGCGATGCTGAACGCCACGGCGCCGTCGACGGCGGCTGGAATCGGCAGGGCCGGGCGCGGCAAGGCGCTGACGTCGCCAGGGCGGATGCGCGGCAAGACTTCGGAATTCGACGGCAGCTGCTGATGCGCTTCCAGCGCGGCGGACTCGGCCATGATGTGTTCGCGCTCGGCATCCGTCAGGCGCGCTTGCAGGGCCGCCAGCTTGGCGTCTTCCTGGGCGGCGCGGGCCGTGAAGTAGGCGCTGTCAGGCACCACATGCGTCGTCAGGCGGGTCGGATTGGCGATCAGCTCGCGCACCAGCTGCTTGAAGAATTCCGGGTCCTCGATCTGCTGTTCCAATGTTTCCAGAATGGCCGCATTGTCGAACGCGTCCATCACGTCGCCGCCATACATGGCCAGCGGCAAGGCGTGCAGCAGGCGGCCCAGGCCGTAAGGCATGCGGCCGCTGCTGATTTCGCGCTGGCTATATTTGATGTCGCGCAAGGCCGCATGCAGCACGGCGGCGGGAATGCCCTCTTCCGCCGTCTCTTCCAGGGCCGTCCAGATGCGCTGGTGCGCATCGGCGATCTGTTCTTTGGTTAAACCTTCCATGCCGATGTGGAATACCATCTGGCGGATGCCCGCATCGCGGCCATTCATGTCCGATGGACGGCCATAGCCGGCCGATTCCATGGCGCGCATGACGGGCGCCGACGATTCGCCCAGTAAGCCGTGCGACAGCAGATGCGCGTGGTAGTAGGCGATGGGGTCGCTCGACTCGCCCATCAGCCAGGCGAATTGCAGGCCGAACTCATCGTCGCGCGCTTCCTGCGACGGAATTTTCACAATATTTTCCTGCGGCGCGGTCCAGGCGGGCGCCAGTTGCGGCAGGCGGCGTTCGGAGAAACCGCTGAGCTTGGACAGCACGCGCTCGGCGACTTGTTCCTGCACGGCCGACGCTTCGATATTGCCGGCGGTCATGATCACGGCTTGCGAAGGGTGATAGTGGCTGGCGTGGAATTCTTTCAGCATTTCATGCGTCAGCTCGGGGATGTCGAGCGGATCGCCGCCCGATTCCACTTCATACGTCGTGCCCTTGAGCAAGGCGCTGGCGATGCCGCTGTCGAGCGCGCGCATGGGGCTGTTGAAAGCGCCCTTCATTTCATTGAAGACGATGCCCTGGTACACGAGCTTGTCGCCTTCGAACGCATGGCGCCAGCCTTCCTGGCGGAAATTCAGGTAATCGAGGTTCGGGAAGAAGGCCGCGTCAAGGTAGACGTCGAGCAGGTTGAAGAAATCCTTGCGGTCGGTGCTGGCGAACGGGTATACGGTGCGGTCCGCATAGGTCATTGCATTCATGAACGTGGCCGTCGAGCGGCGCAGCATCGAGAAGAAGGGGTCGCGCACCGGGTAGCGCGACGAGCCGCACAAGGCCAGGTGTTCCAGGATGTGGGCGCGCCCGTCGCTCACTTCGGGCACAGTGGGAAAGGCCACCAGGAACACCATCTCAGCCTGCTCGGTATGCATGTGGATATGGCGCATGCCCGTTGCTGGCTCGACATATTGCTCAATGGTTGCCTGCAAGACTGGAATGAAGTTGCTGCTGACTTTTTCAAATGTGCTCATGCGGTATGGGATCTCTGCGGTAGGTGATTCGGAGTGTCGGTGGGGCTGCATCACATGTGGGGGCAAAGCGGCGTAATGCCAGGGCCGGGGCCACTTTGATGCCTGTATGAAGTTTTTCCCTATTGTACTAGGAGTATCTGCGCGCCGCCGCCGACGCTTGCTTGTGGGACGCAAAAGCAACAAGGTTGCCAAATAGGCTATTTTTGACAGCTGGCGCCCCGCGATGGAGGCTTAGCGTACCATGCGCCTTTTACTCTCCAGACTGAACCGAAGGCGCCTACCTTGTCTCGACTTTCCTTTCGCCAACTGTTATTTGCCGCCTTCATTTTGACGACGGGCATTTTGACGGCCACCTCTGTGCAAGCCTTGCTGACCCTGGAACATCTGGCGCGGCTGGGGCGCGAGACGGCGGCGCAGGCGATTGCCCTGACGGAACAGTCGCAGCGCCTGTCCGAGCGCACCCTGGCCATGGAGCGCAGCGCGCGCCAGTTCCTCGTGCTCGATGATCCCGTGTTCCGCGAGCGCTTCGCGGCGGCCCGCGACGAAGCGACGGCGGCGCTGCAAGTACTGAACCGTGCCACGCCCGAGTTCGCTCCCCAGCTGGCCGACGAATGGACGGTGCAGGCGCAATCGGCCTGGGAAGTTTTACAGGCGGGCAAGCGCCGCAAGCGCGATGGTCACGCCGTCGTATACCGCGCGTTTGCCCGCATGGCGCAGATCAATGACAGCCTGGCGCGCGAAAGCAAGACGGAAATCGGCAGCCGCAACGACGCCCTGCTGGCCGAGCTGGAACGCCAGCGCCGCCTCCTGGGTGTGCTGGTGGGCGGCGCAGTGCTGCTGGCGGCCGTGCTGGCCACCTGCTTCGGCTTTTTATTGTCGCGCCCGCTGCGCCGCATCAAGACGGCCATCGAGCGCCTGGGCGACAAGCGCTACGACCAGCCCATCGTCGTCGGCGGCCCGGCCGACACGCGCCGCCTGGGCCAGCAGCTGGACTGGCTGCGCCAGCGCCTGGCCGACCTCGATGCCGACAAGGAACGTTTTCTGCGTCATATATCGCATGAGCTGAAAACCCCGCTGGCGGCCCTGCGCGAAGGCGTGGCCTTGCTGGAAGACGAGGTGGCAGGCAAGCTCAGCGACAGTCAGCGCGAGATTGCCGGCATCTTGCAGCAAAACACGGCGTCCTTGCAAACCCAGATCGAGGACTTGCTGCGCTACAATACCGCCGCTTTTGACGCCCAGCACTTGGCGCACAGCAAGGTCGATTTGTTGGTCTTGCTGCAAGATGTGGTGGCCGGGCAACGCCTGCAATGGCTGGCCCGCCGTTTGACGGTCGAGGTGCAGGGCGAATCCCTGATCGTGCAGGCCGACCGCGACAAGCTGGCGACGGCCCTGGCGAATTTGCTGTCGAATGCCGTGCGCTTCAGCCCGGAAGGCGGCACCGTGCGTTTCACCCTGTCTTGCGAAGGCGGCCGCGTGCGTATCGATTGCATCGACGAGGGCGCCGGCGTGGCGCCCGAGGATGCCGCGCGTATTTTTGAACCGTTTTACCAGGGAGTGCGCCAGGCGGCCGGCGCGCGCAACGGCAATGGCATCGGCCTGTCCATCGTGCGCGAATATATTGCCGCCCACGATGGCAGCGTCACTCTTTTACCGCGCCCCGCTGGCGCGCATTTTCGGATAGAACTGCCTTTATGATGACGAGAATTTCCCTGACCGCCATGGTCGCCTGCGCATTGCTGTTGGGCGCTTGCGCCGCCAAGCCCCCCATCCAGACGCCCGTGCTGGTGCAAACGCCGCCGCGCGTGGTGGTGGTAGCCGATCCCCAGCTGACCGAACTGCTCGCGTATCAAAGCGTCTTGCGCCTGATGACGCCGTCGGAACTGGTAAAAGCGCAGCTGGACCTGGCGAAAGCCGACCATGCGCCGCAGAACACGCTACGCCGTGCCATGCTGCAAGCGGCCTTGCGCGGTCCCGGCGACCTGGCCCGCGCGCAGGCGCTGCTGGAACCATTGCTGACGGCCACGGGCAAGGATGCGCAACTGCTGGCGCCGCTGGCGCAATTGCTGGGCAGCCAGTATGCGGAACTGCGCCGCCAGGAAGAGAGCATAGACAAGCTCAACACGCAGCTACGCGACGCCCAGCGCCGCAACGACTTGCTCAATGAAAAACTCGAAGCGTTAAAGAATATCGAGCGCAGCCTGTCCGTGCGCCCTGCCGCGGGAGCGCCGAAATGAGCGAACACGCCCACATTTTATTGGTCGACGACGATCCCGACCTGCTGCGCCTGCTGACCATCCGCCTGAAGGCGGGCAACTATCGCGTGACGGCCGTGGGCAGCGCGGAAGCGGCGCTGGCGCGCCTGGCCGTGGAATTGCCGGCCCTGGTCATTACCGACGTGCAATTGCCGGGCCGCGACGGCCTGGCCCTGTTCGATGAAATCCGCCGCCAGCATGCGGCCTTGCCCGTGATTCTCTTGACGGCGCATGGCACGATTCCCGACGCCGTCGACGCGACGGCGCGTGGCGCGTTTGCGTATCTGACGAAACCGTTCGACGGCAAGCTGCTGATGGAAAAAGTGGCGTATGCCATCAACTTGTCCACCGTCATGCCGGCGCAAGCGTCCGGCGACGAGAGCTGGCGTGCCGAGCTGATCAGCCGTAGTTCGCAGATGGCCGAATTGCTGGCCGAAGCCAAGCTGGTGGCCGGGTCCGATGCCAGCATCCTGATTCGCGGCCCCAGCGGCACGGGCAAGGAGTTGCTGGCGCGCGCCCTGCACAATGCCAGCCGCCGCGCCAAGGCGCCGTTTATCGCCGTCAACTGCGGCGCCATTCCCGAGCAGCTGCTGGAGTCGGAATTGTTCGGCCACGTGAAGGGATCGTTTACGGGCGCCGTCGGCAACCGCGAAGGCTTGTTCCAGGCGGCCGATGGCGGCACCCTGTTTTTGGATGAGATCGGCGACATGCCCTTGCCGCTGCAGGTAAAACTGCTGAGGGTGCTGCAGGAGCGGGCCGTGCGCCCCGTCGGTGCCGACCAGACGCGTCCGGTGGATGTGCGCTTGCTGTCGGCGACCCACCGCGATCTGGACGTGGCGATGACCGAGGGGCAATTTCGCGAAGACCTGTATTACCGCCTGAATGTCGTGACCTTGACCCTGCCGCCGCTGGCCGAGCGCCGCGAAGATATTTCTCTGCTGGCGAACCATTTCTTGCAGAAGCTGGCGGCCAAGTATCAAAAACCCTTGAATGGTTTCGCGCCTGATGCATTGACTGCGCTGGTGGCCGCTCCTTGGCCCGGCAATGTGCGCCAGCTGGTCAATGTCGTTGAGCAAGTGTGCGCGCTGGCGACGGCGCCGCTGGTGCCCTTGTCGCTGGTGCAGCGGGCCCTGCGCGTGCCGTCGCTGGAAGCGCTCAGCTATAACGAAGCCAAGCAGCGCTTCGAGCGCGATTATCTGATTCAGCTGCTGCGCCTGACGGATGGCAACGTGGCCGACGCGGCCCGCCTGGCCGACCGCAACCGCACGGAGTTCTACCGCTTATTACAGAAATACGAGCTGACGCCGGCCCTGTTCCGGGGCGATGGCGACCCTGTCGCTGAATAGCGACAAAAATAAAGCGTGGAAAATCAAAGGCTTGGCGTAAAACATTGACGGTCTTGCCACAAGCTGTCGCCGCCAGGCGACAAAAAGCCCCGTTTTTCGGGCCAGATCGCCGCGAAACGGGCTGAAAAAATTGAGATGGAATGTAAGTTATTGATTTTAAATGAAATTTAAAAGCTGGCACGGCGCTTGCTGTATGGGTAGATGTGACGCTTCAAAGTGTTGCTTTATCCAAGTAAGAAGCTTTTAACTTCATTGAGAGGAACTACCATGCAAACATCGAAACTGTTCAATACCCTGGTTGCCGCTATCGTACTGTCGGGCGCCTCGATCACCGCTTCGCATGCCGCTGACTCCGCACCAAAAGCACAAGCTCCTGCTGACACCGTCGTGGCCGCCAACGCTGCCGCAGCCGTCCCTGATGAAACCATCACTTCCTCGGCCAAGGCCGCCCTGAGCGCCGATGCGCAAGCCGCTGCCCTGCCAGTCAAGGTAGCAACCCAGCAAGGTGTGGTCGTCCTGTCGGGCGACGTGCCGAGCGCCGAAGCGGGTGACCGCGTCGTGCAGATCGTCGCTTCCGTGAGCGGCGTGAAAGAAATCAAGAACGAGCTGAAAGTCAAAGCCGCCGGTTAATTCCCGCGCGGTAACGCCTCGCGCTGTACTTTACTCCGGGTTGCCCTGTCTGCGGACAGGGCATTTTTTTGCCCGTTGATTTATTGTGTCAGCAGTGCCCGCCATTGTTCACGATAAGCAAGCAAGCCGCCCACGGCCAGCGCCGGCATCACCGTTGCCGCCATCGTCGGCACCTCGCCCCAGCGATGCAGCATCCAGCCGCCACACGTGGTGCCACTGGCGTCCTGCGACACGGCCACGTCCTGGCCTGGCCGCAAGGCCGCCAGCAAGGACGAAAAATGCCGGTTGTCCGTAAAACTGCCTTCCACCGTGACCGGCCCTCGTGCGTCGAGGGCGTCGAGGCAATAGTCGCTCATCAGCGCGCAATACAAGGTGGCCAGCGCATACCGTTCCTGCGCGTTGCGCGGCGCTGGCCCGGCGATGCGCCCCGCCTGCCCCACGAACGGCCCGCCCGACTCGGCAAAGCACGGCAGCGCCACGGTGCCTTGCCCGACCAGCCGCGCGATGTCGGCCGCATCGCACGCTTGCGGCTGCTCGCCGGCCAGCACCGAAAATTCGCGTCCTCCCATGAAGCGCATGCAGGCGACGGGCTGGCCCAGCGCATTGACATTGGCCAGCATGTCGGCCGTTTCATCGAGCTGCTCGAGAGGCGCGCCAAACGCGGCGGCGATCGCCCAGGTGCCGGTCGACAATACCGTGCGCGGCTCGCCGTTTGCTCGCGCATCCAGATAGCGCAGCAGCGAGGCATTGCTGTCGTGGATGCCGCACAGCACCTGGCACGCGGGCGGCAAGGCGTGGGCCAGCACCGGCCCCAGCGCGGTCCACGCCGGCCGCAGCGGTGGAAACAGATGCGTCCATTCCATCTGCTGCACCAGCGAGGAATACGTTCCTTGCCGCGGTTGCCACAAATCCGTATGGCAACCCAGCGAGGTCACTTCGCCGGCCGCCACGCCCGATAAACGCCAGGCCCAGTATTGCGGGTAGGTCAGAATATGGCGCGCGCGGGCAAATTGCTCCGGATATGTTCTGGCCAGCCAGTACAGCTGCAAACCCAGGTTCAGCCCGCACGGCAGTCGTGGCGACAGGCTGTCGGCAAACGCGGGACGCAGCGCCGCATACTCGACTGCCAGCGCTTGCGGCAAGCTGGACTCATAGTCGAGGATGGGCAGCACCAGCCCTTCGTCGTCGACCAGGGCCGCCGTGGCGCCATGCGTGACGGGCACGATGGCAGTGATGCGGGCCTGGCGCGCAAACACGGCCAGCATGGTCTGCAGCCAGTCCCACAGGCGTTCCGTATCGTGGTGCGGATACGGTCCCGCGTGCACGATGCTGTTTGGGCAGCGCTGTTCGGCCAGGATGGCGCCGGTGGCGTCCAGCAAGGTCAGCTTGGCATTGGTCTTGCCGATATCGAGTACCACGGTGGCGTTGTCGGTCACGTCATGTCCTCAGGCGAGATGAAAAACGCGAGCCAGGGGCACGACGACGGGCGACGCATCGGGCCGCGTGTCCATCAGGTCGGCCATGTAATCCCACCAGCGGCGCATTACCGGATGCTGCGGCAGCGCCTCCATCGCGTGGCCGTCGATGCGGCGCAGCACGGCAAACAGCGCGCCCGTACCTGCATCGAGAAAGATGCTGTAGTCGCGCACGCCCGAGTCGTGCAGTAAGCTGGCCAGTTCGGGCCAGATGGCGTCGTGGCGGCGTTGATATTCGGCGGCGATGGCCGGCCCCGGCTTGAGCTGCATCCTGAAAGCGATGTGTTCCATGGTTATTTTTTCGTCGGTTTGCGGTTCAGCAGGCGCGGCAGGGCAATTGTGATCAACAGCAAGATGCCGACCACAATCGTCATGATGACGCCAGGAATATTGAGCAGTGCCAGGCCATAGGTCACCATGCCCAGCAGCAGCACGGCCAGCAGTACGCCGCCGATGCTGCCCTTGCCGCCGGCGATGCTGACGCCGCCGAGGATGACCATGGTGATCACTTCCAGTTCCCAGCCCATGGCGATATTCGGCCGCGTGCTGCCGATGCGTCCCGTCAGCAGCCAGGCGGCCAGGCCGGCCATGGTGCCCGTCAGCACGAACAGCGCAAAGCGGTAGCGGTCCACCGCCACGCCCGAGAAGCGCGCGGCCATCGGATTGCTGCCGATGGCAAAGATGCGCCGGCCCCAGCTGGTCGCGTGCAGCAGCACGGCAAACAGCACGGCAAACACCAGCAATATCACGAAGGGACGCGGGAGGATGTCGAAGAAATAGCCCTGGCCCCAGTCGACCAGAAGTGGCGGATAGCCGGTATAGGCCTGGTCGCCGAGGATCACGCTGGCCAGGCCGCGAAACAGCGCCACCGTGCCGATCGTCACGACGATGGACGGCAGGGCAAAGCGCGTCACCAGCACGCCGTTCAGACTGCCGCAAACGGCGCCCATGGCCAGCGCGACAAACAGCAGGCCTTCCGGCGGCACGCCGTGGTGGTGCGCAAAACCCATCGCCACCGACGACAGCGCCAAGGTGCCCGAGACGGAAATGTCGATTTCGCGGCAAATGATCAGCAAGGCCATCGGCAGCGCAATCAGCGCTTTTTCGCTGAAATTGAAAGTGCTGTCGGCCAGGTTGTAGGCGTCGAAAAAGTTTGGCAGCAGCACACTGTTGCCGATGAACACGGCCACCAGCAGCAGCGCCAGCAGCGCTTCCCAGTGCGCCAGGTAATGCGACAGGCGCTGTGCCTTGCGGTCGAGGATGGTGTAGCGCGTACCGGGCGCGGCGGGCGATGGCGCGCCGTTCACGGTGCTCTGGTGCAGGGAAGTCGAGATCGCGTTCACGCGGCGCTCCTTGAGGACGGTTGCAGCATGGCCAGCGGCAGGATCTGGCGCCCGGCCTTCTTGTTGCCGCGTGCATTGATCAGCACGGCGGTAAGGATTACGATGCCCGTCAGCGCGCTTTGCCAGAACGGCGAGACCTTGATGATCGGCAAGGCGTTATTGATCACGGACAGGAACAGCGCGCCGAGCACGGCGCCCGACACCGTGCCGGCGCCGCCGGCGATGCTGATGCCGCCGATTACGCAGGCGGCAATCACGGTAAATTCAAAGCCGTAGGCAATTTCCGAATACGCGACCGCATAGCGCGCCACCCACAGGTAGCCGCACAGGCCGGCCATCATGCCCGACAGACCGTAGGTCCAGAACAGCCGGCGAGCCGTCGAGATGCCGACATAGCGCGCCGCCTGCGGCTGGTTGCCGATCGCATACAGGTCGCGCCCAAAGCGCGTATAGCGCGCCAATAACCAGATGGCGATAATGGCGACGGCGGCGATCCATACCAGATGCGTGATGCCAAACAGATGGCTCAATGGAAAGGCGATGAAATTGGCCGGCATCTGGTGCGACGAGACCCAGGCGCCGCCGGACAGCACGAACACCAGGCCCCTATACACGCTCATGGTGCCCAGCGTCACCACGATGGGCGGCAGGTCCAGGTAGCCGATCAGGTAGCCATTGACCAGCCCCAGCAGCAGGCCGATCAGCACCGCCGCCAGCATCACCAGCACCAAAGGCAGGCCGGGATAATTGACCGCCAGCAGCGCCGCCATCATGCCGGACAAGGCCAGGTTTGACGCCACCGACAGATCGATGCCGCGCGTGACGATCACGAACATCTGCGTCAGCGCCAGCATGATCAGCAAGGTGCTGTCGGTCAGCAGATTGGCCAGGCTGCCGGTGCTCAGAAAGACCGGGGCGCGCACGCCCACGGCGCCGGCCAGCAGCACGATCAGCAGCGCCAGCTGGACTTCGCGTTGTTTCAGGTAGTGCATATGAGTTCCTCGTTGGTATGCGCGCTGCCGGAGGCGGCGGCGACCACTTTTTCCGGCGTCGCCTGGGCGCGCGGCAACACGCAGTTGATATGGCCCTGGTGCATCACCACCACGCGGTCGGCCATGCCCAGCACTTCCGGCAATTCCGATGACACCAGGATCACCGACAGGCCCTGCGTCACCAGTTCGCTGATAAAGCGGTGCACGGCCGCTTTCGAGCCGATATCGATGCCCTTGGTCGGTTCATCGAGAATGATGACTTTGGGCTTGGTGGCCAGCCATTTGGCCAGCACCACTTTTTGCTGGTTGCCGCCCGACAGCTCCGACACCATCTGCGTAAAGTGGCTGGCCTTCAGTTCCAGCTGTTCGCTGAGCTGGCGCGCGATCGCCGTTTCGCTGGCACGCTTGCTGCGCAGGAAAAAACCGATGCCGTCGAGAATAGGCAAGGTGATGTTCTGCACGATGGACAGCGACAGGTGCGCGCCCTGGTGCTGGCGGTCTTCCGGCACATACGCGATGCCGTGCCGGATGGCGTCGCTGGCGCAGCGGATCGCCACTTCCTGGCCGGCAATCTTGACGGTGCCGGTCACGCCTGGCGTCAGGCCAAACAGCGCCTGCATCACTTCGGAGCGCCCGGCGCCCACCAGGCCGTAGAAGCCGACGATCTCGCCTTGCTGCACCGAAAAACTGACGTCCCGAAACTCGGTCGGATGACAGAACTGCGACACTTCCAGCAAGGTCGCTCCCAGCGCTACCTCGGCCTTGGGAAATACCTGGTGGATGGCGCGGCCCACCATCAAGGAGACCAGCTGCGGTTCGGTAATCTCGGCCAGCAGGCCGGCGGCGACAAAATGGCCGTCGCGCAGCACGGTGTAGCTGTCGGCGACGGCAAAGATTTCATCGAATTTGTGCGAGATGAAAATGACGGCCGTGCCGGCCGCGCGCAGCTGGCCGATGATGCGGTACAGCTCGTGGATTTCGCGCTGCGACAGCGACGCCGTCGGCTCGTCCATGATCACCACGCGCGCCTCCTGCGACAGCGCGCGGGCGATCTCCACGAAGTGGCGCTGCGCCACGCTCAGGTCCTTCACCTTGGCCAGCACCGGCAGCTGCACTTCCAGGCGCGCAAAGATCGCTTCTGCTTGCTGCGCCATCAGCGCCCAGTCGATGCGCGCCGGGTAGCCGGTCTGCGGCTGGCGGCCGATATAAATGTTCTCGGCTACCGTCAGTTCGTCGAACATCACGGTTTCCTGGTGCACGGCGGTGATGCCGGCAGCCATCGCGTCTTGTGGGCTGGCAAACAGCACGCGCTGGCCGCCGACTTCGAGATGGCCGGCGTCCGGCTGATAAATGCCCGTCAGGGTCTTCACCAGGGTCGACTTGCCGGCGCCGTTTTCGCCGATCAGCGCCATCACTTCACCGGCGCGCACGGCCAGCGCCACGTCGTGCAGCGCGGTGACGCCATGAAAATGCTTGCAGAGGCCGTGCAGGCGCAATACCGGCGCATCGTTCTGCGCAATAGGGGGATTCTGTGACATAGCCATTCACAAGTTAAAGATTTCGTAGGTCGGGTTAGCGGAACGCGTAACCCGACAACAGCCGCCGACAGTCTTAGAAAATCTTCGAGAACTTGTCGACGTTATCCTTGTCATACGTGAACGGTGGCGCCAGTGCCGCTTCGCCGGTGGCGTCGACAGTCAGCTTGCCCATGCGGCCGACCGCAATCGATTCGCCCGCCTTGCCGCTTGCCTTGCCAATGACGAACTGATGCGCGGCATAGGTGGCGGCGTAGCCCAGGTCAATCGGGTTCCAGATCGCAAAGCTTTTCACGGCGCCGCTTTTCACGTGGCCGGCCATTTCCGATGGCAAACCCAGGCCCGTCACATACACTTTGCCGACCAGTTTTTCATCGACCACGGCCTTGCTGGCGGCATTGATGCCGACCGTCGTCGGAGCGATGATGGCTTTCAAATTCGGGTTGCTGCGCAACAGGCCAATCGCTTCGCGGTAGCTCTTGTCGGACTGGTCGTCGCCATACACGGTCGACACCAGCTTGATTTTCGAATACGCGCTCTGGGCCAGCGTCTTTTTCATTTCGCCGATCCAGATATTCTGGTTGGTCGCCTGCGCCGTGGCCGACAGGATGGCGATCTCGCCAGCGCCGCCGATGGCGTCGGACGCCATTTCGATCTGTTTCTGGCCGATCAGGGACGGGCTCGATGGGTTCAGCTGCAGCAAACGGCCTTCCTTGGCGACGCCGCTGTCGAAGGAGATGACCTTGATGCCGCGCTGCATGGCTTTCTTGGTGATCGGCACCAGGGCATTGGCGTCGTTGGCGGAAATGACGATGGCCTTGACCTTCTGGCTGATCAGGGAACTGATGATTTCAATCTGGCCTTCGGCGGTGGCGGTGGTCGGGCCCGTGTAGATGATTTCCACGTCGCCCAGCTGCTTGGCCGCTTCGTTCGCGCCTTCATGGGCGGCATCAAAAAAACCGTTGCCGAGGTTTTTCACGACCATGGCGATCTTCATTTTGTCAGCCGCCTGGGCACCGGTGGCCAGGCAGGCCATCATGCAGGTGCTCAGGATCGCCACCATCATTTTTTTCATTTTCATGCCACGTCTCCTTTTATTATTGATGTGGCGGTAGGCACCATGCCTCCGGCCATCTTGTTATTGGTGTTTATTGGCCCGACCAGTCGCTTTCCGCCTGCGACAGGGCCGCCTCGGGCGCGAGCTCGGGCGCTACTGCCAGCACCTTGACGCCCGACTGTTCCAGCATCTGCACGGCAGCGTCGGACGCGCCCGTGTCCGTGATGACGCAGGAGACGCGGTTCAGGCCGCAGAGGATCAGTCCCGCCTTGCGGGCGAACTTGCTGCTGTCGGCCAGCACGATCAATTCCTCGGCCTGGCTGATCAGGCGCTTTTCCGCCTGGATCAGCATTGGGTCCGCTTCCATCAGGCCCAGCATCGACAGGCCATACACGCCCATGAACATCTTGCCGGCGTAATGGTGCTGGCTGATGTCGTTATCAAAAGGGCTGAGGATGACGTTCTGTTCGCGGTACACCGTGCCGCCCGGCAAGATGATTTCATTCTCGCTCGTCATCAGGAGGCGTTCGGCCATCATGAAGGAGTTGGTGAGGATTTTCAGGCGCTTGTCGACCAGAAATTCCACCATGCGGTAGGTGGTGGTGCCGCCATTGATGATGATGGTGTCGCCGTCCGCGCACAGGCCGCAGGCATGGCGGGCAATCGCGCGTTTTTGCGCGGCGCCGCGGTCGATATTGTTCTGGAATGTCTCGCCCGACAGCGCAAAGGTGCGCTGCTTTTTTTGCGGCAGGCTTTCTGCGCCGCCACGCGTGCGCACCAGCAGGTTGCGCTCGGCCAGCCAGGCGATATCGCGCCTTATGGTCGCTGGCGACGAATTGAGCCAGCCGACCAACTGGTCGACGCTCGCCGCGGCATGCTCGGCGAGTAACTTCAACAGCCCTTTGCGGCGTTTGTGATTGATCACCTTTGTCTCCTCTTGAGCCCTCTCCTGCCTTGCCCTGGCGTAGCCAGATGGGCAGGGACGACTTCTTTATCGGTGAGCCAGCCTAAGCAGTTGAGCGGTGCGTGTCAACAATCAATCAATCAACATCGTGATTATTTGCCCATTGCGCAAATGCCTGATCGTCTCTTCGATCAACATGATGATTATTTGCGTTTCTCTCACGCTTTTGATTGCTTGTTGATTGACATGATCAGGCGCCTGACTTCTACTGAGCGCTGCTGCCGCCAGTTGCTCCGCACGCAGATGCGGCCAGGGCAATGCACACATAACCAATAATGGAGACACTGTATGACCGCCACGATGGACACCAACACGCCTGCGCCCATGACTTCGCTGTGGGATGACGCGCACGCCGCAACCTTGAGCGAACCGGAACTGCTGCTGTACCGCTCGAATCTGCTCGGCTCCGACATGCGCATCACCAATTTTGGCGGCGGCAATACGTCGGCCAAGATCAGCATGACCGACCCGCTGACGGGCGGCGCAGCCGAGGTGCTGTGGGTGAAAGGGTCGGGCGGCGACCTGGGCAGCATCAAGCTCGACGGTTTTTCCACCCTCTACATGGACAAGCTCCATGCCTTGAAAGGCCGCTACCGTGGCCTGGCGCTGGAAGATGAAATGGTGGCGTATCTGCCCCACTGCACCTTCAACCTGAACCCGCGCGCAGCCAGTATCGACACCCCGCTGCATGCCTACATCGCGCGCAAGCATGTCGACCATATGCACCCGGACGCGGTGATCGCGATCGCCGCCTGCGCCAATAGCAAAGCGCTCACGCACAAGATTTTTGAAGGCGAACTGGGCTGGCTGCCATGGCAGCGTCCCGGCTATGACCTGGGCCTGAAACTCGAAGCGCTGTCGCAATCGCAACCGAACCTGAAGGGCATCATCCTCGAAGGCCACGGCCTGTTTACCTGGGGCGATACGGCCAAGTCCTGCTATGAAGTGACCCTGGCCATCATCAAGCGCGCCGAAGACTGGCTGGCCGCCAACAGCAAGCAGCCCGTCTTTGGCGGCGCCAAGGCCGCGCCATTGCCAGCGCAGGAGCGCGCGGCGCTGGCGCAGCGCCTGATGCCTGTGTTGCGCGGCAAGATCAGCCAGGATGAATACAAGCTCGGCCACTTTGACGACAGCGCCAATGTGCTCGATTTTGTCTGCAGCAATGATCTGCTGCCGCTGGCCGCACTCGGCACTTCCTGCCCCGACCACTTCCTGCGCACCAAGATCCGTCCTTTCGTGATCGATTTCGATCCGCTTAACCCCGACTTCGACAAGCTCGTGGCCGGCCTGGACGATGCGCTGGCCGCCTACCGCGCCGATTACATTGCCTACTACACGCGCTGCAAGCACGACAACAGCCCGGCCGTGCGCGACGCCAATCCGATCATCTATTTGATCCCGGGCGTGGGCATGCTGTCGTTCGCCAAGGACAAGGCGACGGCGCGCATCGCCGGCGAGTTCTATGTCAACGCCATCAACGTGATGCGCGGCGCCAATGGCGTCGATACCTATGTCGGCTTGCCGGAACAGGAAGCGTTCGATATCGAATACTGGCTGCTCGAAGAAGCCAAGCTGCAGCGCATGCCGAAACCGAAAAGCCTGGCCGGCCGCATCGCCCTGGTGACCGGTGGCGCCGGCGGCATTGGCCAGGCCGTGGCGCGCCAGCTGCTGCAGGAAGGCGCTTGCGTGATGCTGACCGATATCGATGGCGGCGCTCTGGAAGAAGCCGAGCAGGCGCTGTTGAAAGTGGCGGGGCGCGACAATATCGCCACCGTGCGCGCCAATATCACGGCCGAGCATGAAGTCGAATCCATCCTGAACGCGGCCGCGCTGCGCTTTGGCGGCGTGGATCTCTTGGTGTCGAACGCCGGCATCGCCTCGTCGGCGCCGGTCGAAGACACGACCCTGGAAATGTGGGAGCGCAACCAGTCGATTCTGGTCACCGGCTACTTCCTGGTCAGCCGCGCCGCCTTCCGCATCATGAAGCAGCAGCAATTGGGCGGCAGCATGGTGTATGTGGCCAGCAAGAATGGCCTGGTCGCTTCGGGCGGCGCCTCGGCCTATTGCACCGCCAAGGCGGCTGAAATCCACCTGGCGCGCTGTTTGGCGCTCGAAGGCGCGCCGCACGGCATCCGCGTCAACGTGGTCAACCCCGACGCCGTGATCCGTGGTTCGCGCATCTGGGACGGCAAGTGGAAGGAAGAGCGGGCCGCGTCGAACAAGATCGATTCGGACGATATCGAGGAATTCTACCGCCAGCGCAGCATGCTCAAACGCAGCGTGCTGCCGGAAGACATTGCCGAGGCCGTGTATTTCCTGTCCAGCGAAAAAGCGGCCAAGAGCACCGGCAATATCCTCAATGTCGATGCCGGCAATGCGGCCGCCTTTACACGATAATCACGTCCTATAAAAAAGCAGCCGGTCCATGCGCCGCGCCGCACCCAAGGAGACAAGATGAGTACCATGATCGACAGCGGCCTGGTGGCCGAACACAATGCCAAGCTGCAAGGTAACCTGGACGCCGACTACGCGGCGCTGGCCGGCGTACTGGAACGGCGCGGCCAGGATATTGAAAAACTGACGGCGCTGGCGCAGACCTTCGCCGTGGCCGTGCCAAGCTGGGGCGCCGGCACCGGCGGCACGCGCTTTGCACGTTTTCCTGGCGTGGGCGAGCCGCGCAATGTGTTTGAAAAGCTCGAAGACTGCGCCGTGATCAACCAGCTGACGCAGGCCACGCCCGCCGTCTCGCTGCATTTCCCTTGGGATAAGGTCAGCGATACGGCCGCCCTGCGCGAAATCGCGCAAGGCCATGGCCTGGGCTTTGACGCCGTCAATTCGAACACCTTCCAGGATCAATTGGGCCAGGCGCATACCTATAAGCACGGCAGTTTGACGTCGCAAAGCGCGGCCGTGCGCGCGCAGGCGGTCAAACACAATATCGAGTGTATAGCACTGGGCCGCGCGCTAGGCTCGAAAGCGCTGACGGTGTGGGTCGGCGACGGCGCCAACTTCCCCGGCCAGCACAATCTGCGCGGCGCGCTGGAACGTTACCTCGACAGCATGCGCGACATCTACGGCGCCCTGCCCGCCGACTGGAACATCTTTATCGAGCATAAACTGTTCGAGCCAGCCTTCTACGCCACCACCATTGCCGACTGGGGCACCAGCTTTGCCTGCGCCAGCGCGCTGGGGCCGAAAGCCCAATGCCTGGTCGACCTGGGCCACCATGCGCCCAACACGAACATTGAAATGATCGTCGCGCGCCTGGCGCAGTTCGGCAAGCTGGGCGGCTTCCATTTCAACGACAGCAAGTATGGCGACGATGACCTCGATTCGGGCAGCATCAATCCGTTCCAGCTGTTCCTGGTGTTCAACGAACTGGCCGACGCGGCCGAGCGCGAAGGCAGCACTTTCAATCCTGCCTACATGCTGGACCAGTCGCACAATGTGACTGACCCCATCGAAAGCCTGATGAGCAGCGCGGTTGAGGTGCAGCGCGCCTTTATTCAGTCGGCCCTGGTCGACCGCGCCGGCCTGCGCCAGCTGCAGGAAAGCAATGACGTGCATGCGTCGGCGCAAGCCTTGAAGCAGGCTTTCCGCACGGACGTGAGCGCGATTCTGGCCATGGCGCGTTTGCGCTCGGGCGGCGCGATCGATCCGGTGGAGTGCTATCGCACGACGGGCTACCGCGAGCAGCGCGGCGTGGCGCGGCCGCCCAAGGCAGGCGCGAGCAGCAGTGGCATCGTGTAGCACCTGACAGTAGCGACTGCGCGTCGCCATTGGCGGCCTGCGATGCGCACTGTGCTGTAGCACAGTTGCGCTTCCTGGCCACAACTCGTTGCCGCTCGCTAGGGTTCTGTCAGGCTCTGAGTGGAAGCAGGTAGAATAGCCAGCAATGGCGCCGTTCCCGGCGCTTTTTGTCATCCCCGGCACAGTGTTGCAAGGCTGCGCCGCTACCAGGCTACCGCATGTCTTCTTTTTCTCCCGCCGCCCTGCTGCGCAATCTGAAACCCGATAATTTCACCATCGCTCTGCTCGTCACCGTGGCGCTGGCCACTTTCCTGCCTTGCACGGGCCAGACGGCCGTGGTCTTCGGCAGCATCACCACGGTCGCCATCGGCGCCCTGTTCTTCCTGCATGGCGCCAAGCTGTCGCGCGAAGCCGTGGTGGCCGGCGCCATGCACTGGCGCTTGCACTTGCTGGTGCTGGCCAGCACCTTTGTCCTGTTTCCGCTGCTGGGCCTGGCCCTGCGTCCGCTGGCGCTGACGTTTCTCACGCCGGACCTGTACATGGGCATCTTGTTCCTGTGCGCGCTGCCGTCCACCGTGCAATCGTCGATCGCCATGACGGCGATGGCGCGCGGCAACGTGCCGGCCGCCATCTGCAGCGCCTCGGCCTCGAACTTCATCGGCATCTTCCTCGCCCCCATCCTCGTGGGCTTGCTGGTAGCCAAGGGCGCGGAAAGCAAGTCGTCGGTCGATGCCGTGCTGTCCATCGTCATGCAGCTGCTGTTGCCATTCCTGGCCGGCCAGTTCCTGCGCCGCTGGATCGGCCGCTGGGTCGACCGCCATAAAGCCACCCTGAAATACGTCGACCAAGGTTCGATCTTGCTGGTGGTCTACACGGCCTTCAGCGAAGCCGTCAGCGAAGGCTTGTGGCATACGATTTCGGTGGAAACCCTGGTCGCGCTGGGCCTGATCAGCCTGCTGCTGCTGGCGCTGGTGCTGGGCATCTCGACCTTTGTCAGCCGCCGCCTGGGCTTCAACAAGGAAGATGAAATCGCCATCGTCTTTTGCGCCTCGAAGAAAAGCCTGGCCAGCGGCGTGCCGATGGCCAAGGTGCTGTTTTCAACCCGTTCGCTGGGCATGGTGATCTTGCCGCTGATGCTGTTCCACCAGATTCAGCTGATGATCTGCGCCGTGATCGCGCAACGTTATGCGCGGCGCGATGAGGGGCAGGATGTGCCGGCGACGACGCTGTGATGGCTACCCTGCCCTAGGCCCCAACAGCAGTGCCTGCCGCAGGCCGTCCACGATCACCGCGTAAGCCTGCCGCCGACTCCCCTCATCAGGCGCGCGCAGCACGTATGACGGGTGATACACGGTAATCACCGAGCGTCCCGCCTGCTGGATAGTCGTGCCGATCAGCGGCGTCATGCTTGCCGCGCCATCCTGCAGCACGGATTTTAATGCCGTGCTGCCCAGCGCCACGATCACCTGCGGCTGGACACGCTTGATCTCTTCTTCCAGCCAGCCATGGCAGGCCGCAATCTCGCGCTGGGCCGGGGTCTTGTGCAGGCGGCGCTTGCCGCGCGGTTCCCACTTGAAATGCTTGACGGCGTTGGTCAGATAGATGCTGTCGCGCGCCATGCCCGCTTCCTGCATGGCTTGCTCGAGCAGGGCACCGGCCGGGCCCACAAACGGCAAGCCCGCCAGGTCTTCCTGGTCGCCCGGCTGCTCGCCCACGAGCATGATGCGGGCTTGAGCCGGCCCGGCGCCGGGAACGGCTTGCGTGGCGTGTTGCCACAGTTCGCAGCGGCGGCACTGGTCCAGGCTGGTCGCTACCTCGCGCGTGGGCTGGGCGCGCTCGGCGGCAATCGGGATCATGGCCGCGCCGCTGCGCTGGCCCACGCTGGCCGTCTGGCCTGTGCGGCGTTCGCCGTTGGCGCCGCCGCTGAGCATGGCGGGCACGATGGCGCCTTCCGGCAGATTTTTCCAGAAACGCGAGGGGATATGGCTGCGCAGCAAATCCGCATTCACGCGCGCGGGGTTGAAGATGCTGCGGTAGTAGGTCAGCCACAGCGCTTCGCCGGCATCGTCGATGTCGGCCGCGCCGCTCAGCAGGGCCGGGCCCGCGTGCAAGGTCGTGCCATCCCACAGCATGCTGGCGGCGGGCGTGGCGATCATCCAGCTGGTCGATCCCATGCGGCGGGCAAAGTGGCGCGCCACTTGCGGCAGCACCTCGTGCACGGGTTCGAACCAGGCGACAAAACGGGGTGCCCCTTCCGCATCGCTGCGCTCGCGAAAGCGCACATACGCATGCATGTCGTGCTCTTCGCGGTGCACGGCCTTGACCATGGCGTGCAGGCGCGCGCCGTCCGCGTCGGCCGGCGACATCACGTCGTGCTGGCCCAGCTGCCAGCGCCACAGCACCTGGTACAAAAAGGCCCAGCGGTCAGGCACGTTGAAGCAGGCGGCGGCCTGCAGCAGTTCCACCAGGGGACGCGGCAGACGCAGCCGTGGCGCGCTGGTATCCGTGGCATCCGGCGTGGCGGAAAACAGGTCGCCCTCACCGGGCTGCGACTGCCAGGCCACATCGGCAGGTGCTACGCCGCGCGCGATCAGTTCCCTTGCGGCAGCGCGCCACTCATCGAACGACTGCGCCCGTCGCACCACCGTACTCATGCGGCCTGCAGCTCCGGCCACAGATTCATCTGCTGAGGTGCCTCCGCCATGGCCCGGCGCAGATGTTCGGAGGCGGTCGTGTCGCGCGCGGGAAAGTAGTCGGCCGTGATGATGAACGGGGCGATTTTCTTCATGCTGCAGCGCAGGCGCGACAGATCGGCGTAGCGCACCTGCCGCAGCCTTCGCAGGTCGACGATGCGCTGGGCATTGCGCAGGCCGATGCCGGGCACGCGGGCGATCATGTGCTGCGCGGCGCGGTTCAAGTCGAGCGGAAAATATTCGCGGTGCGCCAGCGCCCACGCTAGTTTCGGATCGATATCGAGCGCCAGGTTGCCGCCCGTGGCGGGCAGCAGTTCGCTGGCCTGGAAACCATAGCTGCGCAGCAGGAAGTCGGCCTGGTACAGCCTGTGTTCGCGCAACATCGGTGGTGGCGCCAGCGGCACGCTTTTCGGGCTGTCGGGGATCGGGCTGAAGGCCGAGTAGTACACGCGCTTGAGTTTATAACTGCCGTACAAGGTCTCGGCCGTGGAGAGGATCTGCTGGTCGTCGCTGGCGTCGGCGCCGACGATCATCTGCGTGCTTTGCCCGGCGGGCGCGAAACGCGGCGAGCGCGGTTCTTCCGCCTTCTCGTCGAGCTTGCGGCGAATGGAAGCCATCGCCAGTTTGATCGTATGCACGCTCTTTTCCGGCGCCAGCTTTTGTACGCTGTCCTGTGTCGGCAGTTCGATATTGACGCTGAGCCGGTCGGCATAGCGGCCCGCCTGCGCGATCAGGGCGGGATCGGCGTCGGGAATGGTTTTCAAATGGATGTAGCCGCGGAACTGGTGCACCTCGCGCAACTCGCGCGCCACCTGCACCAATTGTTCCATCGTGTAGTCGGCTGACCGGATGATGCCGGAACTGAGGAACAGGCCGTCGATGTAGTTGCGCAGGTAAAAGTCGCTCGTCAGCTTGACCACCTCGGCCACCGTAAAGCGCGCGCGCGGCACGTTCGAGCTGCGCCGGTTGACGCAGTACTGGCAGTCGTACAGGCAGTAATTGGTCAGCAATACCTTCAGCAGCGAGACGCAGCGCCCGTCCGGCGTGTAGCTGTGGCAAATGCCCATGCCCGAGGTGGCGCCGAAGCCGTCCTTGCCGATGGAATCGCGCTTGGGCGCGCCGCTGCTGGCGCAGGACGCGTCGTACTTGGCCGCGTCGGCCAGGATTTCCAGCTTGTCCGTCAATTCCATGGCTCATCTCGATATACTGTGTTTATATACAGTATATCAGGGAATCAGCATTGCGCTGGCTTGACCTGTGCGATGGCAGAACGCTATATATCGGTGTATATTACGGTCCTGGTTCTCTTCTCATCAAGGATACGCTCATGCGCCTCACATTGCGCCTCACCTCTCTCGCCCGCCTGCTTGGCACCGCTCTTCTTGCCTCCGCCGCGACTTCCGCCCTTGCCGGCGAAGTGGTGGTGTCGGCCGCGGCCAGCCTGACGAATGCGTTCAAGGAGGCGGCGCAGGGCTATGAGGCGCAGTATCCGGGCAGCAAGGTGTCCTTGAATTTTGCCGCCTCGGGCGTGCTGCTGCAACAGATCGTCAAGGGCGCGCCCGTGGACGTGTTTGCCTCGGCCGACCAGGAAACCATGGATGCGGCGCAAAAGCAGGGCCTCGTCTTGCCGGCCGAGCGCATGGACTTCGTTGGCAACAGCCTGGTGCTGATCGTGCCGCACGACAGCAAGCTGGGCATCAGGAGCTTGAGCGACCTGACGCACAAGGACGTGACCCGCGTGGCGATCGCCAATCCGGCCAGCGTGCCCGTCGGCCGCTATTCGGAAGGCGCGCTGAAGAAGGCCAAGCTGTGGGACGCCGTGCAGCCTAAAGCCATCGGCACGCAGAACGTGCGTCAGTCGCTCGATTACGTGGCGCGCGGCGAAGTCGATGCGGGTTTTGTCTACGCCACCGATGCGGCCATCATGAAAGACAAGGTCAACGTCGTGCTCGACGTGCCGTTGGACGCGCCCGTGCTGTACCCGATCGCCACCATCAAGGGCAGCGGCAATGGGGCCGAAGCGAAGCGCTTCGTCAGCTATTTGCAGACGGCGCCGGCGCAAGCCATCCTCGCCAAGTACGGTTTCAAGAAACCATAAAGCAAACGACTGCGCATGGATATCGCCTGGACCGCGCTGGCCCTGTCGCTCAAAGTGGCGGCATGGGCCACGGCGCTCAATCTGCTGCTCGGCATCGGTACGGGCTATCTGCTGGCGCGCACGCGTTTTCCCGGGCGCGAGTTGCTCGACGCCCTGTTGACCCTGCCGATGGTGATGCCGCCCACCGTGCTCGGTTATTATTTGCTGGTGCTGCTGGGGCGGCGCGGCACCCTGGGCATCTGGCTGCAGGACAACTTCGGTATCAACCTCATCTTTACGTGGCAGGGCGCCGTGATCGCTTCGACCGTGGTCGCCTTCCCCCTCGTCTTCAAGCCGGCACGCGCCGCCTTCGAGGCCGTCGACGGCCAACTCGAGCAGGCGGCCCGCGTGCTGGGCATTTCGGAGATGGCGATTTTCTTCCGCGTCACGTTGCCGCTGGCCTGGCGCGGCATCCTCGCTGGCGTATTGCTGGGATTCGTGCGCGCGCTGGGCGAATTCGGCGCCACCCTGATGGTGGCCGGCAGCATCCCCGGCAAGACCCAGACCCTGTCGGTGGCCGTGTATGAAGCCGTGCAGGCGGGCCAGGACGACGTGGCCAATACGCTGGTCGTGATCATCTCATTTGTCTGCATCGTGGTGCTGCTGTCGGCTGGCCGCCTGGCGCCCGGGCGCGTCGCGCACAAAGGACGCTGAGGATGACGCCCATGCAACTCGACCTCGACATCCGCGCCACCTTGCGCTCCGGCAAACGCCGCTTCGACCTGCAGGTGCAATGTACGTCAGGCAGCCAGCGCATCGCCATGTATGGCCCGTCCGGCGCCGGCAAGAGCATGACCCTGAAAGCCATTGCCGGCCTCTTCACGCCTGACGAAGGCCATATCCGCCTGAACGGGCGCACCCTGTTCGATTCGGCCGCCGGCATCAATTTGCCGCCGCAGCAGCGCAATGTTGCCTACCTGTTCCAGGATTACGCGCTGTTCCCGCACCTGACGGTGCGCCAGAACGTGGGCTTTGGCCTGAGCCGCGGCTGGTTCAATCCGCACGCGCGCGAAAAATTGCAGAAAGTCGAGCATTGGCTAGCCGCCTTCCACTTGCAGGAACTGGCGCACCAGTTCCCCGACGAGTTGTCCGGAGGCCAGCGCCAGCGGGTGGCGCTGGCGAGGGCGCTCGTGGCCGAGCCGAGCGCACTGCTGCTCGACGAGCCGTTTGCCGCCCTCGATCCGGCCCTGCGTGTCAAAATGCGGCTGGAACTGAGCCAGTGGCAGCAGCGCCTGGACGTGCCCATGATCCTGATCACGCACGATCCGGAAGATGCGCGCATCCTGGGCGAGCACGTGCTGTACTTGCGCGACGGACAGATCGATAACAGGGAAGACCACATGGCATTGGGTGAACGCATTGGATAAATCAGCGGCAGCGGGAATCGGCCTGGAAGGCTCGGTATGGATGACGGTGGGCGGAGAAAACCTGGGCGGCGCCGGCCGGGTGGAATTGCTGGGCGCCATCGCCGAGTGCGGCTCCATCACGCAGGCGGCCAAGCTCGTCAAGATGAGCTACAAGGCGGCGTGGGACGCCATCGACGCGATGAACAACCTGGCCGGCGAACCGCTGGTCGAGCGCCTGACGGGCGGCAAGGGCGGCGGCGGCACGCGGCTGACGCAACGTGGGCGCCAGCTGGTCGACAATTTCCGCATCATCGAGCGCGAGCATGCACGCTACCTGCGCCAGCTGGGCAGCCAGGCCGAAGGCATCGCCGACGATCTTTTACTCATACGGAGAATGGCCATGAAAACCACGGCACGCAATCAATTCCTGGGCAAGGTGGCCGAACTGAAACAGGGCGCCGTCAACGATGAAGTCACCCTGGAATTGCCCGGTGGCCAGCACATCGTGGCCATCGTCACGCAGGGCAGCAGCGCCAGCCTGGGCCTGGTGCCGGGCGCGGAAGCGTTTGCGCTGATCAAGGCCTCGTCGATCATCCTCGTGGCCGACAGCGCAGGCGCGCGCTTTTCCGCGCGCAACCAGCTGGCCGGCACGGTTACGCGCGTGCAGACGGGCGCCGTCAACACGGAAGTGGTGCTGGACTTGCCGCGCGGCGGCACCATCGCCGCCATCATCACCAATCAGAGCAGCACCGACCTGGGCATCGCCATCGGCAGCAGCGTGACGGCGATGTTCAAGGCGTCCAGCGTGATCCTGGGTGTGCCCGCGTAAGCCAAAAGCCGTAGGTCGGATTAGCGCCTGCGCGTAATCCGACATGATCCGCCAACAATGTTGTCGGATTACGCGGCGTGCCGCCGCTAATCCGACCTACGCAAGGTAGCAAACTTAATCCTTCAACCGCGACAACCAGTCGGCCGCCGCCGCCAGCGCCTGCTCCAGCTCCTGCGCCGTGTGCGCCAGCAGCGCCGGCACCTCGTCCAGGCGGCCAGCGTCGATGGCTTCCTCGGTGGCGAACGCGGCGCGGATCAGGCGTTTCGTGCCCAGGGTGCCCACGGAGCCGCGCACGCTGTGCAGGATGCGCGCCACGTCGCTGTGGCGGCCTGAGTGCAACGCCGTTTCGGCGTCGCGCACGGGCGTCATGCCCTTGTTCAGCGCGTCTTCCACCATGCGCCGCAGCACGCCGCGCCCCTTCGCGTCGCGGCCCATCACGCGCATCAGCGGCGCCATGGAAAACACTTCCTCATCGGCGACGCGCGCCGGCTCGGCCGCCTGCACTGGCGGGCGTTTGGGCAGGTGGCGCAGGATGACTTCCATCATCTCTTCCACCACCACGGGCTTGGCGATGAAGTCGCTGATGCCGGCCGTCATGCAACGCTCGCGCTCGGACGCCAGCACGCCGGCCGTCATGGCGATCACGGGCAGGCTCAAGCGCAGTTCCGTGCGGATGATGTGGGTGGCGCTGAAGCCATCCATGACGGGCATCTGCATGTCCATCAGCACGATGTCGTAGCGCAGCGCTTCCGTACGCAGCCGTTCCACGGCTTGCAAGCCGTCGCCCACGACGTCCAGGGTGGCGCCCATGTGTTCGAGGATGCCGCGCGCCACGGCCTGGTTCAAATGATTGTCTTCCACCAGCAGGAAATGCACGCCCGCCAGTTCCGTGCCCAGCGGCTGGTGCAGGATGCGCTGCTCGCCGCCGTCATTCTTGGCGATCAGCGCCTGATGCAGGGCGTCGAACAGGCTCGATCCCGTGATCGGCTTCATCAGCACGACGTCGGCCTCGGCCGCGCTGGAGATTTCCTCGAGGTGGTTGCGGGCGAAGGCGTTGACCATCACCACGATGGGCTGGCGCTGGCCGCTGGCCGCCTGACGGATGGCCTTGGCCGTGGCCAGGCCGTCCATGACGGGCATGTGCCAGTCGGCCAGCACCACGTCGTACGGTTGCTGCTGCGCCAGGCGTTCGCGGTACAGTTCGATGGCGGCAAAGCCGGAGTCCACTTCGTCGGCCAGCCAGCCCCACGCCTCGATCAGCTTGACGATCAGTTCGCGCGTGGTGCGGTTGTCGTCGGCCACCAGCAGGCGCAGCTGGCCCAGGGCCGGCGTGCGCCGCGTTTCGGCCGGCTGCGCCAGCATCTCGAAGGGCACGCTGAACCAGAAGCGGCTGCCCTTGCCTTCGCTGCTGGTGACGGCGATTTCGCCGCCCATCATGTGGATCAGCTGCTTGCTGATGGCCAGGCCCAGGCCCGTGCCGCCGAAGCGCCGCGTGATGCTTTGGTCGCCCTGTGAAAACGCGGAAAACAGCTGCTGTTGCTGCAGTTCCGTCATGCCGATGCCCGTGTCGCGCACTTCGAAGCGCAGCCAGGCGCGGCCGCTCTCGCTCTTGCTCTCGGCCAGGCTGACAGCCACCACCACTTCGCCGCTCTCGGTAAATTTGATGGCGTTGCCGGCCAGGTTGACGAGAATTTGCTGCAGGCGCTGGGCGTCGCCCACGAGGCGCCGCGGCACGTCGGGCTCGACGGCGATGGCCAGTTCCAGCTCCTTTTCGCCCGCATTCATCGTCATCGTCGTGGCCAGGGTATTCATGACTTCGTCAAGGTCGAATTCGACGGGCGACAATTCCATGCGGCGCGCCTCGATCTTCGAATAGTCGAGCACGTCGTTGAGGATGCCCAGCAGCGACTGGCCCGCCACTCTGACCATGGTCAGGTACTTGCGCTGTTCCGTGTCGAGCCTGGTATTGCCCAGCAAATACACCATGCCCAGCACCGCATTGAGGGGCGTGCGGATTTCATGGCTCATGTTGGCCACGAAATCGCTTTTCGCGCGGTTGGCCGCCTCGGCCCGGTCGCGCTCCTGTTCCAGCTCCGCCGCGCGCGATTCGAGTTCCTGCTGCAGGCGGTCGCGTTCGCTCATCAGGCCGTTGAACGCTTCCGTCAGTTCGCCGATCTCGTCGCGCTGCTGCACCGGCACGGGGGTGAAGCGGCTGCCGCTGGTGCGCAGGGCCAGCAGGGTGTCGCGCAGGCGCACCAGTGGAGACAGCAGGCGCACGGTGACCCAGCCCAGCACGGCTGCGGCCAGCAGCGAAGCGAGGATGCTCCACAGCACCAGCCGGTACAGCACGCCATCGAACGGCTCAAAGGCGTCCGCGACGGGCAGCGAGGTGGCCAGCAGCCAGTTCACCGATTTCAGGCGCTTGAAGCTGTTGACGGCCGTGATGCCGCGGCTGTTGGTGCTGACCATGCTGCCTTCGCCATCTTCCTTCAGCAACTGGGTGGTCGTCAGGTTGGCATTCGGCTGGCGCGGCTGCAGCAAACGGCTGGTATCGGGATGCAGCACGTAGCGCGGCACGGCGCCGCGCGTAAGGATGAAGTAATAGCCGCTCTTGCCGATCTTTTCCGAGCGCAGGCGCCCCAGCAGGTTGTCCTTGTACAGGCGCAGCACGCCGATCACCACGCCGGCCACCTGGCCATCGGCGGCCAGCACGG
Organism: Janthinobacterium lividum; assembly: GCF_011601275.1. GTDB lineage: Bacteria > Pseudomonadota > Gammaproteobacteria > Burkholderiales > Burkholderiaceae_D > Janthinobacterium > Janthinobacterium lividum_E. The sequence goes on from NZ_JAAOLY010000001.1 coordinate 530,381, forward strand.
GCGCCACCATCTGCACGATGGGCATGCCGCTCGATTTGCCGAGCATCGGTTCGGTGATCATGGGCTGGCGCGTGCGCAGGACGGTCTGGAAATACTCGCGCTCGGCAACATTGATGCCGGCGCGCCCCGTCACTTCCGGCATGTCGGCCACGACGGCACCCTGCGCGTCGAGCACCAGCACATCGTCGAACAGCACCAGCATCGAGCGGCGCGAATAGTATTCGCGCAATTGGGCGGGCTGGGCGATCAATTCCGGCGGCTGCTGCCTGGCCGTCAGGGTGACGATCTGCAGCAGCATGCCCAGCTTGTCGTCGAGCTCGGCAGCGGTGCGGCTGATCAGGGATGACTGCTGGCTCAGCAGTACTCGCGTGAAGTCGTCGCGCATGTGCTGCACCTGGATCATGGTGACCAGCGCGATCATGGCGATCGAGGTCAGGCTGGTGGCCAGCGCGACTTTTGCTTTGATGCCGAGAGGCTTCATGATTTCCTTTTCAGTACCGGGAGGCACAGGCGGCAGATAATGCTGTCAGGAATTTTCCTATCAATACCCCAGCTTGGCAAGCGCCGCCGCGCAAATGGCCCTTCCCGCATGGGCTTTTGACGATGTTGCCATATAATTAAAGTCGGAACGTCGTTTATTCGCCGAAATTGCGGTGAAATTGGCACACGGCAACCCTGTATGCAGTAAACTTGTTGTTGCATTTTCTAAAAGGTACTGACATGACTGAAGCGCTCCTCACTCCAACCTTGCCCACAGTGAACGTGGAAGCGTTGCGTGCGCGATGCTCGACCTGCAGCATGCATCAATTGTGCCTGCCGATGGGCCTCGATATGGGCGACATGGACAGGCTGGACCAGATCATCGGCCGCCGCCGCAAGGTCGTGCGCGGCGCCTCGCTGTTCCGCATCGGCGACTCGTTCCAGAACCTGTACGCGATCCGCCTGGGGCACTTCAAGACGTACCAGATCAATCCCGGCGGCGAAGAGCAGGTGACGGGTTTTCAGATGGCCGGCGAACTGCTGGGCATGGACGCCATCAGCGCCGACCGCCACCACTGTAATGCGGTGGCGCTGGAAGACAGCGAAGTGTGTGAAATCCCGTTTTCCAGCCTGGAACAATTGCTGGGTAATATGCCGACCCTGCTCCGTCATTTTCACCGCATGATGAGCCAGGAAATCACGCGCGAGCAAAGCGTGATGCTGTTGCTGGGCAATATGCAGGCGACGCAGCGCTTTGCCGCCTTTATCGTCAACCTGGCGTCGCGCTATGAAGCGCGCGGCTATTCGGGCAGCAATTTCCAGCTGCGCATGTCGCGCGAGGAAATCGGCAACTACCTGGGCCTGACCATCGAAAGCGTCAGCCGCCTGCTGTCGAAATTCAAGAAGGAAGGCTGGCTGCGCGTGTCGAACCGCGAGATCGAGATCTTGCAGCCTGCCAAATTGAAGGCCATTACGGCAGGCACGGACGTCTGTAAATAAGGCTTACAGTTCTTCGTCCGCATGCAGCGCGATGCTGCGCTGCAGGGGCCAGGTCCAGATGCCGGACAGGCGCCACTCGCGCTTGTCGTTTTCCACCAGCACTTGCCAGCGGCTGCGCTCGAGCATCGGCAGCGCGACCGAGAAATTGCCGGCCGCATCGGGTTGCACCAGCACCTTGATATCTTTTTCCGGCAAGGTCGCATGCGCCAGGTGCAGCAGCAAAGGAGCCTGATAGGCCTTGCCGAAACTGTGCACGGAACCGGTCAGGCGCGCCTGCGCCACGTCGTACGCCAGGCTCGTATCCATGGCCAGGTCGCTGGCGATCGTGTCGCGCTTCAAATCCTGGTTGATCGCCTTGCCCTGCTTGTAATAATCGCCCACCACCAGCGCGTCGGGCTGCGTAAACGCGATATAGCCCATGAAGCTGCCGACGACCACGGACAGGCCGGGGCCGATCATCAGCAGCCATGGCCAGCGATGCTTGTACCACGGTGCAACGGGAGGCTGCAGTTTCAGACTGTCGGACATGGTATTCTCCTTTTAAACGGCCAGCCCCCGTGCGGGGACCGGCCTTCCTGCATTAACGCGGCACGATGAAGACCGCGCTTTCACGCACATGCAGCGACGGGTCGTCCAGCGATTGCAATTCGATCGCAATCTTGTTCGAGCCCTTTTCGCCCACGCCGTGCGGCACGCGCAGGCGGATCGGCCAGCCCAGCGTTTCCGTCGGCTGCAAGGTCACTTCTTCGCGCGTCAGCAAGGTCAGGCCCGGCAAGCCGGTAGCGCTGATCTTGAAATGCTGGCTTTGCTCGGACGTGTTCATGATCTGCAGGCGGTAGACGTTTTCGATCATGCCGTCTTCCACTTCGCGTCCCATCGAACCGCGGTCGCGGATCACGTCCATTTTCAGGGGCGTGCGCAGGGCCAGCGAGGTACATACGGCGATGATGATCAGGGCCAGGATGGAAGTGTAGATCAGGACGCGCGGGCGCATGGCGCGCTGGCGTATCTGCTTCGAATTGAAGTTGTTTTCCATCGCATGGTCGGTGCTGTAGCGTATCAGGCCACGCGGCCGCTCGACCTTGTCCATCACGCTGTTGCAGGCATCGACGCAGGCGGCGCAGCCGATGCATTCATACTGCAGGCCGTTGCGGATATCGATGCCGGTCGGACACACCTGCACGCACAGGGTACAGTCGATGCAGTCGCCCAGCTTGTCGTTGTTGCCGGCTTTCTTGCTCATGGCGCCGCGTGGTTCGCCGCGCTTGGCATCGTAGGTGATGATCAGGGTGTCCTGGTCGAACATGGCGCTCTGGAAGCGCGCGTAGGGGCACATGTATTTGCACACCTGCTCGCGCAGCCAGCCCGCGTTGCCGTAGGTTGCCAGACTGTAGAACAAGACCCAGAACCATTCCCAGGGACCGAAGTTCAAGGTGGTCACCGACTGCGCCAGTTCCTTGATCGGCGTGAAGTAGCCGACAAAGGTAAAGCCCGTCCACAGGGCGATGGCGCCCCACACCAGGTGCTTGGCCGTCTTCTTGAACGCCTTGCGCACGGAGGGGCCCTGCTTGTCGAGGGCCATGCGCGCGCTGCGCGTGCCCTCGATGCGGCGTTCGACCCACAGGAAGATTTCCGTGTATACCGTTTGCGGACAAGAGAAGCCGCACCACACCCGCCCGGCAATGGCCGTGACGAGGAACAACAAATACGCACAGATGATCAGCAGGGCCGCCAGATAGATGAAATCCTGGGGCCACAGCACGACGCCGAAAATGTAGAACTTGCGCGTGGTCAAGTCGAACAGCAGGGCTTGCCTGCCATTCCAGGTCAACCACGGCAAGCCGTAGAACGCGAGCTGGGTAAGCCATACGCATACCCATCGCCAGGTAGCGTAGCGTCCTTTGGCCTCGCGAGGGTAGATTTGCTCGCGGGCCGCATACATCTTGATGACTTGAGGTTCCATTTTTACTTTGCGGGTGCCTGCGGATTCGACAGGCTCCAGACATACGCCGACAGCACGTGCACCTTGGATTCGCCGAGGAAATCGCTGAAGGCCGGCATGGTGTTGCTGCGTCCCTTGCGTACGGTTTCCATGATGGTGTCGGCGCTGCCGCCGTACAGCCAGACCTTGTCCGTCAGGTTCGGGGCACCGAGCATCTGGTTACCCTTCGCATCGGCGCCGTGACAGGCCATGCAGGCGCCGAACTTGGCCTTGCCCAGCACCGACTTGACGGGATCCGACGTCGAACCGGACAGGCTCAGCACATAATGGGCCACGTTCTCGACATCCTTTTCGGAGCCCAGCGCGGCGCCCATCGGCGGCATCTGCCCATTGCGGCCGTGCAGGATGGTGGTCTTGATGATGTCCGGTTCGCCGCCATACAGCCAGTCCTTGTCCGTCAGGTTGGGGAAGCCCTTGTTGCCGCGCGCATCCGAACCGTGGCATTGCGCGCAGTAGGTCAGGAACAGGCGCTGGCCGATGGCTTGCGCCTGCGGGTCGGCGGCCACCGTTTTCAGGTCCTGGCTCAGGTACTTGTTGAACAGGGGACCGTAGTCGGCTTCCGCCTTCTTCAGCTCTTCCTCGTACTGGCCCGTCGATTTCCAGCCCAGGCTGCCGGCATAGTTGCCCAGGCCCGGGTACAGGAACAGGTAAGCCAGCGCGAAGACGATGGTGATGTAGAACAACCACATCCACCAGCGCGGCATCGGCGTATTGAGTTCCTTCAAGTCCTCGTCCCAGACGTGGCCCGTGGTGCCGTCGGCGGGGGCGCCGGCGACCACTTTCACTTTCGACTGCGAGTACAGCAGCACGCCGCAGCCGATGATGCCCAGCAGGGACAGCACGATGATGTAGATATTCCAGAAGCCATTGGTAAAGTCAGCCATGGTGATGCTCCTTCGCCAGGTTCATCTCGGCCTCGGCCGGATAGTCGAGCGCGTCGTCGGCGAACGGCAGGCGCGCCGCCGCGTCGAAGTCGCTGTTGCTGCGGCTGAACGTCCACCACAGGATACCCACGAACGTCGTAAAGGAAACCACCGTCATGACGCTGCTGGCGCTGTCAAACAGGTTTTCGATTGCCATGCTAATTCCTTGTTTTGATTAATGTACCGAGGCCTTGCAGATAGGCGACCAGGGCGTCTTCTTCCGTCTTGTCCTGCAGCTGCGCCGGGCCGGCGGCGATCTCTTCATCGCTGTACGGCTGGCCCAGGCGTTTCAGGGCGCGCATCTTCGGCATGATCTCGTCAGGCACCAGCTTGGTCTTCGCCAGCCAGGGGTAGGACGGCATGTTCGACTCGGGTACCACGTCGCGCGGGTTGTTCAAGTGCGTGCGGTGCCATTCGTCGCTGTAGCGGGCGCCCACGCGGGCCAGGTCGGGTCCCGTGCGCTTGGAACCCCACTGGAACGGACGGTCGTAGACGAACTCGCCGGCGACCGAATAGTGGCCATAGCGTTCCGTTTCCGCGCGCAGCGGACGCACCATCTGCGAGTGGCAGTTGTAGCAGCCTTCGCGCACGTAAATGTCGCGGCCCGCCAGGCGCAGCGGCGAATACGGCTTCAGGCCGGCGACCGGTTCCGTCGTGCTCTTCTGGAAGAACAGGGGGACAATCTCGACGGCGCCGCCGATGCTGATCACCACCGTGACCAGGGCGATCAGCAGCCAGGGGTTTTTCTCAATCCATGCATGTGAAAATTTCATTTGCTTTCGCTCCTATCAGGCGTGCGCCGCGTTCAGTTCCGGAATGCGGGCGACGGGGAGTTTGCTGCCGCGCAGAGTCATCCAGGTGTTGTAGCCCATGATGCACATACCCGACAGGTACAGCAGGCCGCCGGCCACGCGCACCACGTAGTACGGATACGTTGCTTTCACGCTCTCGACAAAGGTGTAGGTCAGGGTGCCGTCCGGATTGACAGCGCGCCACATCAGGCCCTGCATCACGCCGGCGATCCACATGGCGGCGATGTACAGCACGATGCCGATGGTGGCCACCCAGAAGTGCACGTCGACCAGGCGCGTGCTGTGCATCTGCGTGCGGCCAGCCAGGCGCGGCAGCAGGTAGTAGATCGAACCCATGGTGATGAAGCCGACCCAGCCCAAGGCGCCCGCATGCACGTGGGCCACGGTCCAGTCGGTGTAGTGCGACAGCGAGTTGATGGTCTTGATCGACATCATCGGGCCTTCGAAGGTGGCGATGCCGTAGAACGACAGCGAGACGATCATGAATTTCAGGATCGGGTCGGTGCGCAGCTTGTGCCAGGCGCCCGACAGGGTCATGATGCCGTTGATCATGCCGCCCCAGCTTGGTGCCAAGAGGACCAGCGAGAAGACCATGCCGATCGATTGCGTCCAGTCAGGCAATGCCGTGTAGTGCAGGTGATGCGGGCCCGCCCACATGTAGGTGAAGATCAGCGCCCAGAAGTGGACGATCGACAAACGGTACGAGTACACGGGGCGCTCGGCCTGTTTCGGGATGAAGTAGTAGACCATGCCCAGGTAGCCGGCGGTCAGGATGAAACCCACCGCGTTATGGCCGTACCACCACTGGATCATGGCGTCCTGCACGCCCGCATAGGCGGAATACGATTTCGTGAACGAGGCTGGCATGACGGCGCCATTGACCACGTGCAAAATCGTCACGGCCAGGATGTAGGCGCCGAAGAACCAGTTGGCCACATAGATGTGCTTGACCTTGCGCTTGATCAGCGTGCCGAAGAACACGATGGCGTAGGCGATCCAGACGACGGCGATGAGGATGGCGATAGGCCATTCCAGTTCCGCGTACTCCTTGCCGCGCGTCATGCCCATAGGCAAGGTGACGACGGCGCACAGGATCACGGCTTGCCAGCCCCAGAAGGTGAAGGCGGCCAGTTTGTCGGAAAACAGGCGCACCTGGCAGGTGCGTTGTACAACGTAGTACGAAGTAGCGAACAGGCCGCAGATGCCGAAGGCGAAAATCACCGCATTCGTGTGCAGCGGACGCAGGCGTCCGTATGTCAGCCATGGTATGTCGAGGTTCAGGGCAGGCCAGGCCAGCTGAGCGGCGATGATAACGCCAACCAGCATGCCGATGATGCCCCATACCACAGTAGCGACCGCGAATTGCTTCACGATCTTGTAGTTATAGTTCAGCGATTGATCCACAAAGACTCTCCCTGGAATTACTATTTATGATGGTGGCCAGAGAGTAAGTGTTTGACCGCGAAAAAACTTTGATGTGGATCAAAATTCCCCGGATGAAATAAGCGTAGCGAACTGGCATCGAAATAAAGTGATATTTCGGTCAAATTCCGCTCAACAAAGCCATACAAGATCCCTGCAATCCGGACGGATGCGGGGCAGACGCGCCGGCCATGGCGCGCGGGATGCCGGCCGGGCTGGTGAGGTCAGGGATGCGGTTCGCCGGGTGCCGGCGTGGCCGTCGTGTCGTCGTCCTGCAGCACGCGCAGGCCTGGTCCGACGAGGTCGTCGAACTGGCCGCCGTCCGAGGCCGTGAAATACACCCACAGGGCGATGAAGACGACGACGACGCTCAAGGGGATGAGAAGATACAGTGCTTCCATGTTCAGGCTTTCCGCAGGCGCAGGGCGTTGGCGATGACGACGGCCGAGCTGGCAGCCATGCCGACACCCGACAGCCAGGGGTTCAAGAAACCCAGCGCGGCGGCCGGGATGGCCGTCAGATTGTACAGGGTGGCCCAGCCCAGGTTTTCGCGGATGATGCGCATGCTGCGCGCGGCCGTCTTCGCCGTGTCGAGCACGGATACCAATTGGCTCGACAGCAGTACCGTATCCGCATGCGCCTGCGCCAGGGCGGCGCCGGAACCCATGGCGAACGAGACGTCGGCGCCGCTCAGCACGGCCGCGTCGTTGATGCCGTCGCCCACCATCGCCACCACGGCGCCCGTCGCTTGCAGCTGCTGCACGAAATCGAGCTTTTCATCGGGCAGGCATTCGCCGCAGGCCGTGTTGATGCCCAGTTCCGTCGCCACGCTTTGCGTCAGCGCTTCCTGGTCGCCGCTGAGCAGCACGACCTGCTTGCCGCGCCGCTGGAAATACGCGACGACGTCGCGCGCTTCCGGGCGCAGCGCATCGCTGAGTAAAAAGCGCGTCAGCCAGCGGCCCTGCGCGCCCAGGTACAGCGGCGTCATGCCCTGCATGCCGATGGCCGTGTCGCCCAGCGGCGGCCCGGCGATGGCGGCGACAAAGGCCGCATTGCCCAGGCGGTAGCGCACGCCGTCGACGATGCCTTCCAATCCCTGCCCCTGCACTTCCTGCACTTGCTCTGCATGCGCGCCTGATGGTTCGCCTGCCGCCGCCAGGATCGCCTGCGCCAGCGGGTGGGCGCTGCCCGCTTCCAGCGCGGCGGCCACCTGCAAACAATCGTCCTCGCTCAGGCTGCCGAGCCCTTCGATTTGCCGCAGCACGGGCCGGCCCAGGGTCAAGGTGCCCGTCTTGTCGAAGACGATGTGGGTGGCGCGGTGCAGGGTTTCCAATACGTGCGGCTGGACGATCAGCACGCCGCGCCGCAGCAGGCTGTCAGTGGCGGCCGCCAGCGCCGTCGGCGTGGCAAGAGACAGCGCGCACGGGCAAGACACGACCAGCACGGCAATGGCCACGGGCCACGCTTGCGACGGGTCGTGCCAGCTCCAGAAGGCGAACACGGCGACGGCAAACAGCAGCAGGCCCAATACGAACCAGGCGGCGACCTTGTCGGCCCACTGCGCGATCTGCGGCTTGCCGCTGCCGGCCCGTTCGATCAGTTTTAATAAGTCGGACAAGGTGCTTTCGCGCGCCGGTTTGAGCACACGCAAGATGAGCGCCGCGCTCGCGTTGATGGCCCCGCCCGGCACCCGTTCTCCCGTTTTCCTGCGCTGCGCCGCGCTCTCGCCCGTCAGCAAGGATAAATCGAGCGCGCTCGTGCCTTCGACGATGACGCTGTCGGCGGCGATCGCCTCGCCCGGTTTGACGAGGATGACGTCGCCCACGGCCAGGCTGCCGGCCGGCACCAGGGTGGTGGCGCGGTTGTCGGGATAGCCCGCCATCAAGGAGGCGGAGGCGGGCAAGGCGTGCTGCAGGCGCTCGAGCGCGGAAGCGGCCTTGCGGCGCGCCTGCAGCTCGAAATAGCGGCTGCACAGCAAGAGAAAAATGAACATCGTGGCCGAGTCGTAATACACCTCGCCGCGGCCCGTAAAGGTTGCCACCACGCTGCCGAAGAAGGCGGCCAGGATGCCCAGTGCGACGGGCACGTCCATGCCCAGGGTGCGCGCGCGCAAGCTGGCCCAGGCGCCCTGGAAGAAGGGCATGGCCGAATAGCAGATGGCGGGCAGGGTCAGCAGCAGACTGGCCCAGCGCATCAGGCTGGCCATATTGTCGTCCAGCGTGCCGTCCTCGGCGGCCAGGTAGGCGGGCGCCACGTACATCATGACCTGCATCATCGACAGGCCGGCCACGAACAACTGGCGGCCCAACGTCTTGCTGGCTTTTTGCAGGCGCTCGCCATGGCGCACGGCGTCGTACGGATAGGCCGTGTAGCCGACTTGCCGCACGGCTTGCAGGATGTCGCCCGGCTCGCACTGCGCGCGGCTCCAGCGCACGTACAGGCGCTCCGTGGCGACGTTCAGGCTGGCTGCCTGCACGCCGGGCAGGCGCGTCAGCTGGCGCTCGATCAGCCAGACGCAGGCGGCGCAGCGGATGCCTTCGACAGAGAGCGTTGCTTCGCAGCTGCTGGCGTCGCGCGCGAATTGCGCATCGTCATTGCTGTACAGGCGCAATTCGGGCGGCACCATGGTGGCGTCCGCTGCATTGACGGCGTATTCGTCGCGGTCGCGGTAGTAGGCGCTCTGGCCGATGTCGACGATGGTTTGCGCCACCGCTTCGCAGCCGGGGCAGCACATGGCGCGCGGCACGTCGTCGATGGCCACGTTCCAGCTGGAACCGCTTGGCACGGGCAAGCCGCAATGGAAGCAGGCGGAGGGTTGTAAAACAGCATTCATAGGTTTGTTTTCAAGCGTCTTTTCATGGATGGCCGGTGACGCACAGAGCGTCGAGCCAGCCCAGCGAGACGCCGTTCGCGGCGCGCAGCAGGCCCAGCAAGCCAAAGCCCAGCACCAGCAAGCCGCTGGCGATGCGCACGGGACGGCGCTGCATCTGCGCGCGCAGCCGCGTGCCCAGCAAGCCCATGCCCAGCAGCATGGGCAGGGTGCCCAGGCCGAAGGCGGCCATCGTGGCCGCGCCTTGCAGGGCCGAGCCTTGCAGCATGGCCGTCAGCAGGGCGCTGTAGACCATGCCGCACGGCACCCAGCCCCATAGGCCGCCCACGGCCAGCGCTTTGCATGGCGTATCCATGGGCATCAGCGGTTTCAGCAGGGGGCGCACGCGGCGCCAGACGACGTTGCCGGCCGCTTCCAGATGGGCCAGGCCGCGCCAGGCATCCATCAGATACAGGCCCAAAGCAACCAGCATCAGGTTGGCCAGCCAGTAGCCGGCCACTTGCAGGGAAGCCAGATGCAGCATGCCCGCGCCCGCCAAGCTGCCGGCCATGGCGCCGGCCAGCATGTAGCTGGCTATGCGCCCGCCGTTGTAGGCCAGCACGCGCAGCACGTTAGCCTGGACTGCGGGGCGCGCCACGGCGATGGCGATCACCGGGCGCGCAGGCGCCGCCGCCGGTGCGCCGCCGCCAAGCGACAGGGCGCCCACGATGCCGCCGCACATGCCGATGCAGTGCACGCTGCCGGCCAGGCCGACGAGGAACATGGGCACGAGGCTGAGGGCGTTCATCGCGTGGCGCTACACCGTTTTCGAGTAGCGCAGCGGTTGCACCGCGTCGGGCGCCGTATTCGCGCGCGCCATGGTCAGGTAGCGGTCGAAGACCATGCAAATATTGCGGATCAACAAGCGCCCTTTCGGCGTCACCGTCAGCCAGTCTTCCTCGATGACGAGCAAGCCGTCACGGGCCAGTTCGCGCAGCTTGTCCAGCTCGCTGGCGAAGTAGCTGCGAAATTGCACGGGGTGTGCCTGCTCGATGCTGGCGATCGACAATTCGAAATTGCACATCAGCATCTGGATGATGATACGGCGCAACAAATCATCCGTGTCGAGCTTGATGCCGCGCGCGATCGGCAGCACGCCTTCGTCAAGCTTTTCATAGTACGCGTCGAGCGTCTTTTCATTCTGGCTGTAGACGGCGCCGACGGAACTGATGGCCGACACGCCGCAGGCGATCAGGTCCGCTTCCGCGCGCGTCGAATAGCCCTGGAAGTTGCGGTGCAAGCGGCCCTGGCGCTGCGCCACGGCCAGGTCGTCCGTCGGCTTGGCGAAATGGTCCATGCCGATGTAGACGTAGCCGGCGGCCGTCAGGCGCGCGATGCACAGGCCCAGCATGGCCAGCTTGGTGGCGCTGTCGGGCATGTCGGCGTCGAGGATGCGGCGCTGCGGCTTGAACAGATGCGGCATGTGCGCGTAGTGGTACAGGGCGATGCGGTCGGGGCTGGCGTTGATCACCTTGCGCAGCGTTTCCGTCATGGTTTCCAGGTTTTGTTTCGGCAAGCCGTAGATCAGGTCGATGCTGATCGAGCGGAAACCGGCATCGCGCGCCGCCTGCATGATGGCTACCGTTTCCGCTTCCGGCTGGATGCGGTTGACGGCCTTCTGCACGTCGGCGTCGAAATCCTGCACGCCCAGGCTGATGCGGTTGAAACCTTGCGCGCGCAGCGAAAACACGCGTTCGCGCGAGACGGTGCGCGGGTCGATTTCGATCGAATATTCGCCGTCTTCATCGGAAGCGAATTCGAAATGCTGGCGCAGGTGCGCCATCAGTTCGTCCATCTGCTTTTCGCTCAGGTAAGTGGGCGTGCCGCCGCCGAAGTGCAATTGCTCGATCTGGTTCATGCCGGCAAACAGCTTGCCCTGCATGGCGATTTCCTGTTTCAGATAGCTGAGATAGGTGGCGGCCTTGCTGCGGTCTTTGGTGATGATCTTGTTACAGGCGCAGTAGTAGCACAGGGTGTCGCAGAACGGCACGTGCACGTACAGCGACAGCGGGCGGCGGCCGCCGCGCATGCGCAGCGCGGCCAGCGCTTCCAGGAAATTGCCGTAGCCAAAATCCCCGTTGAAACGGTCGGCGGTGGGATAGGACGTGTAGCGCGGGCCGGACTGGCTCATCTTGCCGATGATGACCGGGTCGAATTCGACCACGGCGTCCAGGTCGGCGGAAGCACTGCTGAGTAGTGTAGGCATGATGTGTATGAAGTCTTGAAAGGTTTAGGCGGCCAGGCGTTTCATGGCGGTGGGCTTGCCGGCGTTCGCGGCGCCGCCCTTGCCGCTGGGCATGGCGACGCGGCGCGGTGGCGGCATCTTGCCGAAATTGAACAGGCTCACGGCTTGCGACAGGCTGGCCGCTTCTTCCGCCAGGCGCGTGGCCGCCGCGGCCGCTTCTTCCACCAGGGCCGCGTTCTGCTGCGTCACCTGGTCCATATGGGCGATGGCCTGGTTGACCTGGTCGACGCCGATGCTCTGTTCGCGCGAGGCGATCGAGATTTCCTGCATGATGGCCGTCACCTGCTTGACGGAGCTGACCACCTGCTCCATGGTGGCGCCGGCGCGGTTCACCTGCAGCATGCCGGCGCCCACCTTGCCGACGGAAATTTCAATCAGTTGCTTGATGTCCTTGGCCGCCACGGACGAGCGCTGCGCCAGGTTGCGCACTTCGCCCGCCACGACGGCAAAGCCCCTGCCCTGCTCACCGGCGCGTGCCGCTTCCACGGCCGCGTTCAGGGCCAGGATGTTGGTCTGGAAGGCGATGCCTTCGATCAGGCCGATGATGTCGACGATTTTTTTCGACGAAGTGTTGATGTCGTCCATGGTGGTGATCACTTCGGAAACGATCTCGCCGCCCTGCACGGCCACTTTCGAGGCGGCCACGGCCAGTTCGTTCGCCTGCACGGAATTGTCCGCGTTCTGTTTCACCGTCGACGAGAATTCCTCGATGCTCGAGGCGGTCTCTTCCAGGCTGGCCGCCTGCGATTCCGTGCGGCCCGAGAGGTCCATATTGCCGACGGCAATTTGCCTGGTGGCCACGGCCATGGTTTCCACGTTGATGCGTACGTCGCGGATGGTGGCGATCAGGTTGCTGTTCATCTGTTGCAGCGCACGCAGCAGCTGGCCCATTTCATCCGTGCTGTCCGTCTCGAAACTGCCCGACAGGTCGCCGGCGGCAATGGCCCGCGCCCCGTTCAAGGCCTTGCCCAGCGGCTTGAGCACGGACATGCGCAAGGTGTACCAGAGGAAGACGTTGATCAGGAAACCGAGCAGAGTGGCACCGAAGATGGCGTAATTGGTGATCTTGCCGCCGCTGGCGAACAGGCTGATGACGCACACCAGCAGTTGCAAACAGTTGACGATGGAGGTGGCGGCCCAGATGCGCAGGTTGAGCGACATGTGCGTCAGCTTGTGCAGCAGGTGCGCCAGGCCCGGGCGCACGATCTGGCCGTGCTTGATGACGATGTTGCCGCCTTCCTTGTTGCGGATGGCCGCGTAGGCTTCCTCGGCCGCCTTGACCTGGTCCTTGTCCGCTTTCACGCGCACGGACATGTAGCCGATGGTCTTGCCCGCTTCGCGGATGGGCGTGACGTTGGCGCGCACCCAGTAAAAGTCGCCGTTCTTGCAGCGGTTCTTGACCAGGCCCGTCCACGGCGTGCCGGCCTGGACCGAGGCCCACAGGTCGGCGAATGCTTCGGCCGGCATGTCCGGGTGGCGCACGATGTTCTGGGGCGAACCGAGCAGCTCTGCCTCGCTGAAGCCGCTGACCTGGCTGAAGTACGGGTTCACATACACGATATTGCCGTTCATATCCGTTTTCGACACGATGGCCTGGTCGTCCAGGACGAGGACTTCACGGTTAGTCACTGGCAAATTTTGTCGCATGGTCGCGGCTTCCTGATCAGTTGAATAGCTAATTGGTGAGTAAGACTTGCACGATTGCAAGAATGGAGATCAGTGTAAGGAGTCGCCTGCGCAAATTTATTGATGTAGATCAAAATCCTCCAGATTGGTCGTGCTTGCACGCATTTAGCGATAGCAATGCGGCATTGTTTTAAAGTTACTGGTTGCCGGTGGCGGCTAATCCACGCCCGCCGTCAGCGGCCGCAGGCTGCCCACGGCGTAGCCTTGCGCGTAGTCGATGCCCAGCTCGCGGATGACGGCCAGGGTGGCTTCGTCTTCGACGTATTCGGCCACCGTTTGCAGGCCCATCACGTGGCCCACTTCATTGATGGCCTTGACCATGGCGCGGTTGATGGCATTGCTGGCGATGTCGCGCACGAAGACGCCGTCGATCTTCAGATAGTCGACGGGCAGGGCCTTCAGGTAGCCGAACGAGGAAAAGCCGCTGCCGAAGTCGTCGAGCGAGAAGCGGCAGCCCATGGCCTTGAGCTGGCGCATGAACACTTGCGCCTTGGGCAGGTTGGCGATGACGGCCGTTTCCGTGATTTCAAAGCAGATCTGCTCGGGTGCGATGGCGTAGTGCACGAACTGCTCGGTGATGTAGTCGTGCAAGCCCGCGTCGGCCAGCGACATGCCCGACAGGTTGATCGAATACAGGGCCGGGGCACGGCGACGCCCTTCCGCCAGCGCCTCGAGCGGCGCCAGGCTGTCGCGCACGCTCTCGATATGCGCGCAGACGGCGCGGATCACCCAGCGGTCGATGGACAGCATCATGTCGTAGCGTTCGGCGGCCGGGATGAAGGCGCCGGGCAGTATCAAATCGCCCTTGCCGTTGCGGATGCGGATCAGCACCTCGTCGTGGTGTTCCAGGCTGTCGTGCAGGTGCACGATGGGCATGGCGTACAGGCGGAAATAATCGTGTTCGAATGCCTCGTTCAGGCGCGAAATCCACAGCATTTCACCATGCCGCTGCGCCAGCATGACATCCGATTCCTGGTACACGTGCAGGCGGTTGCGCCCCTGCTCCTTGGCCAGGTAGCAAGCCTGGTCGGCGGCGATCAGCAGCTCGCTCATGGATTTGCTGTCTTGCGTAATTTCTACCATGCCGATGCTCACGCCCAGTTCAAAATTGCGGCTGTCCCAGGCGAAACGGAAATCCTTGATGGACTGGCGCAGCTGCTCGCCGATCACGTGCGCATGGTCAAGCGGACAGTGGGGCAGCAGCACGCCCAGTTCATCGCCGCCCAGGCGCGCCAGGATGTCGCTGTCGCGCATCTGCTGCTGCAGCAACTTGGCCAGCAGCTGCAGCAGCATGTCGCCGGCGCCGTGGCCACAGGTATCGTTGATGACCTTGAACTGGTCCAGGTCCAGGTACAGCAGCGCATGCACATGCCCTTCTTCCTTGGCCGAGTGCAGGGCGTTGGACACCAGATGTTCGAATTCGCGCCGGTTGACCAGGCCCGTCAAGGTGTCGTGCGTGGCTTGCCACGACAGTTGCTGGCTCAGCTTGCGCTCATGGCTGACGTCGCGAAACACGACGACGGCGCCAAGGATGCTGCCATCGCGCGACCAGATGGGTGCCGCGGAATCTTCGATGGGAATGCGCCGTCCTTCACGCGTGACCAGCTGCGTGTGCGAGGAAATGCCGATGGCCTGGCGCTGCAGCAGGCATTTGAGGGCTACGTGCTCGAGTGTTTCACCGGTGTTTTCATCGACCAGGCGCAGCGTGTCCTGGATATCAAGACCTTGCGCCAGATGGTTGCTCCAGCCCGTCAATTGCTCCGCTACGCGGTTCAGGTAGCGCGTCTTGCCGTGCGGATCGGTGGTGATCACGGCGTCGCCGATGGAGCTGAGCGTCACTTCGGCCAGTTCCTTGCGTTCGGCGATCATGATTTCGCGTCGCATGTGCTCGGTAATGTCCCAGATGATGCCCAGCGTGCGTTCGGGCCGCCCTTCGGCATCGGCGAACACCCGCGCCTTGGCCGACAGCCAGCGTTCATCGCCGTCCGGATGGACCACGCGGTACTGCAGCACATAGCCATCGCCGCGGTCGACACCTTCCTGCATCACCTGCAGCACGCGCTCGCGCTCGTCGGTATGCACGAAGCCAAGAAAGTCGCGGAACGGCTGCGTCAGCGGCCGCGCCGCCAGTCCCAGCAGGGCGGCGCCGCGGGCGGACCAGACGACGGTGCCGTCGATGAGCATGCCGTCGACGATGCTGGAATCCCATATCGCCATCTGCGCCGCGTCCAGCGCCAGTTGCAGCCGTTTTTGCAGATCGCTCATCTGATTCTCCGGCCCGTCGCCGGGCAAATACAGATAGAGTGGCGCGGCGCGCCATGGTTCCCGCTGGCGCTAGGCTAGCGGTGCGTTGCTTTGTTCCGGCGCAAGAACACGTGCTACATCGCGCACATTCTTTTGCACGGCCACGGCGGCAAACAGGCTGAGCAGGAATGCCATGGCATAGAAGCCCTTTTCGCTGTTTTGCAAGGCGGCGTTCCACAGGCCGACCGTCAGCAGCAGCAAGGCCAGCAGCACGGAAATCCAGCACAGGCCAAAATAAATGCCCGTCACGGCGATGCCTTCGGCGCGGTCGCGCACGGACTTTTGCAGCGAGATGGCGGCGAACAGGCCATACATGAGAATAGTGAAGTAATAGCCCTTTTCGTTGAGCGCCATCGTGGCGTTCCACAGGCCGGACAGGTAAGTGATGACGCCGATCAGCAGGGCCGCCCAGGAGGCGCCGATGAAGGCGCTGCTGGGACGTTGGATGGGGGAAGTCTGCATAGGGTCTCCATGGACAGGCTGGCGCCGCGGCATGGCCGGGCGGCAGGCACGGATGCGCCTGCCGCCCCATCAGACCAGAAAGTTTATTTGGCTGGCTTGACCATGCGCAACAAAGCCGACACGGCCGTGACGCCGGCCAGCACCAGGCCGCCGGCGATGACGCCGGCCACCGCGTTGATCAGGCTGGGCGTGACGGCTGCCAGCACGGGACCGATGCCGGCGACGCTGCCGACGGCTGCTACCGCATGGTGCAGCATGCCGCTGGCCCATGGCCAGCCGTGCGTGAGAATGCCGCCACCCACCATGAACATGGCCAGGGTGCCCACGACGGAGAGAAATTTCATCAGTTTCGGCGCCGCCGACACGAGCATGCGGCCAAAGCCGCGCACGCCATCCATCAGCGCGCCCGCGCCCTTGCGCGCGGACAAATAAAAGCCCGCGTCGTCGAGCTTGACGATGCCCGCCACCAGACCGTACACGCCCACCGTCATGATGATGGCGATGCCGACGACGACGGCTACCTGCTCGGCGAAGGTGGCGGCGGCCACCGTGCCCAGCGCGATGACGATGATTTCCGCCGACAAAATGAAATCGGTGCGGATGGCGCCCTTGATCTTGTCCTTTTCCAGGGCGACGAGGTCGACCTGCGGGTCGCGCAGCGCCTGCACCAGCTCGGCCTGGTGGCTGTCGTCCGGGTGCAGGTATTTGTGCGCGATCTTTTCGAAGCCCTCGAAGCACAGGTAGGCGCCGCCCACCATCAGCAATGGCGTGATGGCCCACGGCGCAAACGCGCTGATGGCCAGCGCGGCGGGCACGAGGATGGCCTTGTTCTTCAGCGAGCCGACGGCGACGGCCCAGACCACCGGCAATTCGCGCTCGGCGCGCACGCCGGCCACTTGCTGTGCGTTCAGGGCCAGGTCGTCACCGAGCACGCCGGCCGTCTTCTTGGCGGCCACCTTGGTCATCAGGGAAACGTCATCGAGGATGCTGGCGATGTCGTCGAGCAGGGCCAGCAGGCTGGAGCCGGCCATCTCAGTGCGCTCCCATGGCGGTGGCAGGAAGTGGTGGAACGAGGAAAGTGTTGTTTTTCATGATGTTGTTCTTGGTTGTACGGCAAGGGGTGACGTGGGTAAGGCATCCTTGCGATCTTACCCCAGGGATGGCCGGCAGGGCCGCACGGGCCGGGGTAAAATTGCTCATCGTCTCTTATTTTGGAAACCGCATGCCCTTCGCCACCTGGATCACCTTTGTCATCGCCGCCTCCATCATCGCCGTCTCGCCCGGCTCGGGCGCCGTGCTGTCGATGTCGCACGGCCTGTCGTACGGGGTGAAAAAGGCCAGCGCCACGATTCTCGGCCTGCAACTGGGGCTGCTGGTGGTGCTGGGCATCGCGGGCGCCGGCGTCGGTTCCCTGCTGCTGGCTTCCGAAGTGGCGTTCAATATCGTCAAGACGGTGGGCGCCCTGTACCTGATCTACCTGGGCCTGTCGCAGTGGCGCGCCAAGGTGGCGGTGGCCAGCGACCTGCATGCCGATGCCGTGGTGCCGTCCTGGCACCGGCGCGTGCTGACGGGTTTTTTGACGAACGTGACGAATCCGAAAGGCATCATCTTCATGGTGGCGGTATTGCCGCAATTCATCAGCCCTGCTGCGCCGCTGCTGCCGCAACTGCTGATACTGGCCGTCACCATGTGCACGATCGACCAGATCGTCATGCACAGCTACGCTTTCCTCGCTTCGTCGATGCAGCGTTTTTTCCGCGATGCCAAGGCCGTGAAAAAGCAGAACCGCTTCTTTGGCGGCTTGCTGATGGCCGTCGGCGCCGCCCTGTTCTTCGTCAAGCGCGGTGGCCAGGCGGCGTCCTGAACGAAGTCAATATGCAAACATTTGTAAGCCCGCTTGCGATGTCCGCCTGATGCGGATGTAATCGACAGCATGTCGTCCTTGTAAGTCCTGCCTGGAGCGCTGCCATGCGTCCTATCCTGTCTTTCCCCCTGCTCAACACCATCTGCGCCGTGCTGCTGTCGTCGGCGTGCTCCCTGGCCTTGGCCGAGGACCCGCCCGCCCGAGTGGGGCGCATTTCCACCGTCGAAGGGCAGGTGCTGGTGCGCGCCGGCGATGGCGATGCGCAAAACGCCCTGCTGAACTGGCCCGTCACGACGGATAACCGCCTGAGTACGATGCGCGGCGCGCTGGCGGAGTTTCGCGTAGGCGCGGCCGCCGTGCGCCTCGATGGCGATTCCGAGCTGGAAGTGAGCGAGCTCGATGACGACAGTTTCAAGCTGCACCTGAGCTATGGCACGGTCAGCGTGCGCGTGCGCAATCCCGATGCGCTGCGCGGCTTCGAGCTGACCACGGCCCAGGCGCGCGTGATCCTGACCCAGCCGGGCTGGGTGCGCATCGAGGCGGGGCGCCAGCCCGGCGCCAGCGTCGTCAGCGTGCTCGACGGGGCGGCCGACGTGGATGGCGCGACGGGCAGCGTCACCTTGCGTGCAGGCAAGCGCGCCGAGCTGACGGACGAGGAATTGCGCACGGGCGCCTTGCAGCGCGTGGCGTTCGACAACTGGCCCGAAGCCTTGCCCGCCGCCGCGCCGGCCTTGCGCTATGTCACGGACGATACGACCGGCTATGAAGAGCTGGACCGCTACGGCGCCTGGCAGGAAGATGCGCAATACGGCCCCTTGTGGCTGCCCAGCGCCGTGCCGCCCGGCTGGGCGCCGTACAGCGACGGGCGCTGGACATGGATCGCGCCGTGGGGCTGGACCTGGGTCGACAATGCGCCGTGGGGTTATGCGCCTTCGCATTACGGCCGCTGGGTGCTGCTGGGCCACCGCTGGGGCTGGGCGCCGGGCCGCGAACGTGGCCGCGTGCCCTGGGCGCCGGCCCTGGTGGGCTGGGTCGGCGGCAATCAAGGTCCACATCATGGCCAGCGCCCGGGCGTCGGCTGGTTTCCCCTGTCGCCGCACGAGCGCTACGTGCCCGGCTACCGCGCCAGCGCCGAGTATGAACGCCGCATCAACCGGATGGCCGAAGGGCGCCGCCCCGTGGCGGGCGAGCGCGAACGGCGCGAAGGCATGACGATGCTGCCCGGCGAGCGTTTTGGCGGCGCGCGCACGGTCGACGTGCCGCGCCGCAACCGCACCACCATGCCGCCGCCCGTCATGCAAAGTTTGCCGTTGAGCACGGCACCTGCGCCGGCCGGCAATTGGCAGCGTCCCATCGAGGCAAGGGAGCCCCGGCGCGACTGGGTCAACCGCCCCGGCCGCTTGCAGACGGACGATGGGCAGACGCACATGGCGCCGCGTCCCATGCAGCCGAACCGGCCGCCCGTGCCAGCCCAGCCTCAGCAGCCGCAACAGCCGCCGGTGCCGCAACAGCCCCTGATGCCGGTCATGCCGGCCTTGCCACCCGTGCAAGATCATGTGGCCCGCCCCGGGTGGCGTGGCGAGGAGCGGCCCCGTACCGACTGGCACCGCGCCGAGCGTGGCCCCCGCCGCGAAGTGGTGCAGACGGCGCCGCCGCCGTCCTTGCCTGCCCCGCCGCCTGTGGCCCAGCCGCGGCCCGCGCCGCCGCCGATGCCGGCGCCCGCCGCCCGTCCGCCCCAGGAAGCGCGCGGTGCCGAGCGCCCCAATGGGCCGCGTGAGCGCAACCATGAGCGCGGCAATCCCGGTCGCAACAGCCGGCTGCAGCCGGAAGCGGAGCGCTGACGGCGGCGGCGCTCCCGTCTGTCGCGCCGTATCGACATTCAAGCCGCAAAATGCGCAGTTCGTCACATACCGGAGGCAAAGCCGCCGTCGTTTGTCTACAGTACGACCACTGCTTATCCTCCAAGTGACAGCATCGCTTTTCCGGCTATTTTGTCTAAACGAAATAGTTTTCCGCCAGCTTACCCAGCTGGCTTTTTTTTTGCCTTGCCGTCTGCGCCATGGCGGCCGGCGCAGCCGCCCTCAAAGTTGGCTACAATACGCTTTTATGCAGCCGCCGCGCGATAAGCGCTGCCTGTTCTGACCGGCACTGATTGGATTTCCCATGCAAACGACCCCACCGACCGAAGTGACGATTCCCCCTAGCGAATCGCTGATCGAATACCCGAGCGACTTTCCCATCAAGATCATGGGCCCGACGCATGTCGACTTCGCGCCGACCATGCTCGAGCTGGTCATCAGCCACGATCCGACCTTCCACGCGGGCCGCATGGAAGAGCGTCCATCGGGTAAGGGCAATTACACGGGCCTGACCGTCACCGTGCGCGCCATCAGCCGCGAGCAGCTCGATGCCCTGTACACGGCGCTGTCGGGCCACCCGATGGTGAAGATCGTCATGTAAGACATGCCGCCGTCGTGCTGGCCCGCTTCCTCGTGAGCAGCCAGACGGCGGCAAAGGCCGCGCTGGCCGCCGCCGTCACCCACAGCAGCGGCTTTTCGCTGCCGTCCGTGATGGCGGCGATGACGGCGCCGCAAATGGCCGTGATGAGCATTTGCACGAAGAAGAACAGGCCCGAGGCGCTGCCCGCCTGGTCGCCATACGGCTGCAGCACGGCCAGCTGGCAGGCGGGAATCGCCATGCCCACCGACACCATCACCAGCAGCATCGGTGCCACCAGCGAGGCCACGTGCCGCGGTGCCAACGTACCCGCCAGCAACAGACTGGCCGCGCCCGCCACATTGATCAGCACCGCCACGCCCAGCATGTAATCGGCGCCCAGGCGCGGTCCCAGGGCGCGAAACAGGCTCGAGCCCGCGATATAGCCGCTGACCGTCAGCGCGAACACCAGCGCATAAGAGTGCGACGACAGATGCATACCCCTTTGCAACAGCACGGACGATTCCGCGATGAACGGAAAATACGTGCAATACACGCAGCCGATGGCCAGCGCATAGCGCAGGAAATACGCATCGCCCAGCAGGCGGCGGTACAGGGCCAGGGTATTGCCCTGTGGTACGACGCTGGCCGGCCTGGTTTCCGGTACATAAGCGGCGATCAGTCCCAGCGACAGCGCTCCCAGCAGGCACAGCACGCCAAACACGGCGCGCCAGCCGAACGCGGCATCGAGCACGCTGCCGGCCAGCGGCGCCAGGATCGGCGACAAGCCCATCACCATCGAGATTTTCCCCAGCATGCGCGCCTGCGTGGCAGGATCGAAGCGGTCGCGCACCATGACCCGGCCGATGATGGTGCCGCTGCAGCCGCCGAACGCCTGCAGCACGCGCGCGGCGATCAGGACGTGCACGTCGCTGGTGACGGTGCAGACGATGCTGGCGAGCACAAAAATGCCCGTGCCGG
Organism: Janthinobacterium lividum; assembly: GCF_011601275.1. Classification (GTDB taxonomy): domain Bacteria; phylum Pseudomonadota; class Gammaproteobacteria; order Burkholderiales; family Burkholderiaceae_D; genus Janthinobacterium; species Janthinobacterium lividum_E. The sequence goes on from NZ_JAAOLY010000001.1 coordinate 551,866, forward strand.
CCAGCAGCACGGGACGGCGTCCGTAGCGGTCGGCCAGCGGCCCGCAAGCAAGCATCGAGGCGGCCGAACCGGCCATGAACAGGCTCAAGGTCAATTGCAACTGGGCATCGCTGGCATGCAGGGCATCGGCCATGGCCGGCAGCGAAGGCAAATAGATGTCGATGCTGATGCGCGACAGGCAGACCAGCAGCAGCACGATGCCGCCCCAGGCCCATAAAGCGATTTGTTTCTGCATTGTTTGTACGATCCATACGAGCGTGCGCCCCGCTGGCGCACCGGAACGGTGAGAGTAGGATGGTTGTGGTGTAATGCGAAGTGCCACTCATCAGAAAATTCATTGGACCACTTGGACGAACTTGGACGATCATCATCATGCCGCGAGGAAAATCACCGCACGCCCTGGACTTGCCTCGCCCAACGAGCTGGCTCGACAAGGAGGGCGTCAACAAGCAGGATGGCGCGTATGAAGCGCTGCGCTCGGCCATCCTGACGAAGATGCTGCCGGCGGGCAGCCGTTTGCCGTCCAGCCGCACCCTGGCCGAACGGTGGGAGTTGTCGCGCGGCACCATCGAAACCGTGTTCGACCGCCTGCATGCGGAAGCGTACGTGACGCGCGTGCCCGGCTCCGGCACGCGCGTGTGCGCCGTTGTGCCGGAACGTTTCTTGATGGCAGGCTTCGGCGATACCACCCTGGCCGTACCGGCCGCCGCGCCCGCTCCTGCCTCGGACACGGGCGTGCGCGACGGCTTGCCGTTTGTTGCGCGGCGCGCCGACGCCAGCCTGTTTCCCATGGCCGCCTGGTCCAAGTGCGCCACGCGGGCACTGGCCGCCGCCACGCCGGAGCAGCTGTGCAGCGCCGACCCTGCCGGCTTGCCCCAGCTGCGCCAGCAGATCGCCGATTTCCTCGCCAAGTACCGCGGCATCCGCTGCGATCCGCAAGACATCGTCGTCACCACCGGCATCCGCCACGCGATTGACTTGCTGGCGCGCGGCATCGTGCGCGATGGCGATAAAGTCTGCCTGGAAGAACCGGGCTACCCGGCCGCGCGCGCCCTGTTCGCCCTCGCGGGCGCCGTGCCGGTGGACATTGCCGTCGACGCCGAGGGCATCGATTGCGCCGTCCTGGCCGCGCACGCGGACGCCTGCCTCGCATATGTGACGCCGGCGCACCAGTCGCCGCTGGGCGTGACCATGTCCGTCACGCGCCGCCTGGCCTTGCTGGAATGGGCGAACGATAACGGCGCCTGGGTGGTGGAAGACGATTACGACAGCGAATTCAATTACCACAGCGCCCCGCTGGCGGCCCTGAAGGCGCTGGACCAGTACCAGCGCGTGATTTACTGTGGCAGTTTTAATAAAACCCTGTTTGCCGGCCTGCGCGTGGGCTTCATGGTGCTGCCGCCCGCTCTACGCCCGCAACTGCTGCGCATCGTGCAGTTGACGGGCCGCTCCGTGGGCGTGACGGAACAGCTGGCGCTGGCCGCCTGGATGGAGGAAGGCGCCTTCGTGCGCCATCTGCGCCAGGCACGGCTGGCCTACAAGGAGCGGCGCGACTTGCTGCTGGCCTGCCTCGAGCAGACCGCGTCCGGGTGCTACACCATTTCCGGCCAGCAGGCGGGTTTCCATTGTGTGCTGTGGCTGCCGTCGGACAGCGATGAACGGGCGTTTTGCGCGCGCGCCGCGCAAGAGGGACTGGCGCTGCAGCCGCTCGGCGATTTTTGCCACAGCGCAAAATTGGCGCCGGCCGTGCTGCTCGGTTACACGGCCTTGAGCCTGGCCCAGGTGCGCCATGCTGCACAAAAATTGGGCAGATTGCTGCTGTTGCCAAGCGCCGAGGCTGAATGAAACGGCGGCCTGGCTTATAATCACGGCTTCGCCGCAGCGTCCGCAGGGCGCCGGCAGTTGATTACAGAATCAGTCATGACCACCACCCGCACCGAAACGGCGCTGATCCGCGAACTGGGCCGCGTCGATTACGAGCCCACCTTTGCCGCCATGCGCGCCTTTACCGACGCGCGCACGACGGAGACGCGCGACGAACTGTGGATCGTCGAGCATCCGCCCGTGTTTACGTTGGGCCTGGCGGCCGACCGCGGCCATCTGCTGGTCGGCGCAGATGCGATCCCCGTGGTGCAGACGGACCGGGGCGGCGAAGTGACGTTCCACGGTCCCGGCCAGGTGGTGATTTACCTGCTGATGGACTTGCGCCGCAACAAGCCGGGCGGCAAGCTGTATGCGCGCCAGTTCGTGCATAAAATCGAGCAAGCCATCATCAACGTGCTGGCGGCGTATAATCTCGCTGGCGAGCGCATCGATGGCGCGCCTGGCATCTATATTGCCGGCGGACCAAGCAAGGGTGCGAAGATCGCCGCGCTGGGCTTGAAAGTGCGCGGCAACGGCTGCACCTACCATGGCGTGTCGCTCAACGTGGCGATGGACCTGGCGCCGTTTTCCTGGATTAACCCTTGCGGCTATTCGGGACTGAAGACGGTGGACATGCGCAGCATGGGCGTCGTGGCGCCGCTGGCCGAAGTGCAGCGGGCCCTGGCCCATGAATTGACCGTATTACTCGATGTAAGCGAAGCAAACAGCGCCGCAGGCGCGCCTCAGGCAGCGGATGCCTGAGCAAACAAACCAACACTGCCCGTCAAGGGCTTGCAGCCATGACTTCTGAGACCATTTCCAGCACCGCCCCCGCCGCTCCCGCCTACAACCCGAGCGAAAAGCAAAAAGGCGCCAGCAAGACTTCGCGCATCCCGATCAAGATCATTCCGATCGAGCAAGTCGAGCGCCTGAAAAAGCCGGACTGGATCCGCGTCAAGGCCGCCTCGGCCTCGACCCGTTTCTATGAAATCAAGGACATCCTGCGCGAAAACAAACTCGTCACCGTGTGCGAGGAAGCCAGCTGCCCGAACATCGGCGAGTGCTTCGGCAAGGGCACGGCCACCTTCATGATTATGGGCGACAAGTGCACGCGCCGTTGCCCGTTCTGCGACGTCGGCCATGGCCGTCCGGACCCGCTGGACAAGGAAGAGCCGGCCAACCTGTCGAAAACCATCGCCAAGCTGCGCCTGAACTATGTCGTCATCACTTCCGTCGACCGCGATGACTTGCGCGACGGCGGCGCCGGCCATTTCGTCGAGTGCATCCAGCAAACGCGCGCCCTGTCGCCGAACACCCGCATCGAAGTGCTGGTGCCCGACTTCCGTGGCCGCCTGGAGAAAGCTCTGAACCTGTTCAAGGATGGCTTGCCTGACGTCATGAACCACAACCTGGAAACGGCGCCGCGCCTGTACAAGGAAGCGCGTCCCGGCTCCGACTATATGCACTCGCTGAAGCTGTTGAAGGATTTCAAGGCCATGTACCCGGACGTGAAAACCAAGTCCGGCATCATGGTGGGCCTGGGCGAGACGGACGAGGAAATCCTGCAAGTGATGCGCGACATGCGCGAGCACGACATCGACATGCTGACCATCGGCCAATACCTGGCGCCATCGAACAGCCACTTGCCCGTGCGCCGCTATGTGCACCCGGACGTGTTCAAAATGTTCGAGGAAGAAGCGTACAAGATGGGCTTCACCCACGCCGCCGTCGGCGCCATGGTGCGCAGCTCGTACCACGCGGATGAACAGGCGCATAGCGCCGGCGTGGAATCGGCGCTGAATTTCTAAGCCACTTGTGCCGCATCAAGCCGCCCGCTGCAAAGCCGGGCGGCTTTTTTTTGCCTGATCGTATCGTGCCCACCTCATGCGGCTGAGCGTCCTATACTGGCATGCTGAAAAAGCATGGTTGACGGATAAGCTATGAGGTGACGCATGGACGTACGCATCGACGCATCGTGGAAGGCGCGGCTGGAGGGCGAGTTTGCCCAGCCCTACTGGGAACGCCTGGCCGCCTTCGTGAAGGAAGAATACGCGGCCGGGCCGTGTTTTCCGCCGGGTAAAACCATCTTCCGCGCGTTCGACCTGACGCCGTTCGAGCAAGTCAAGGTGGTGATCCTGGGGCAAGACCCGTATCACACGCCGGGCGCGGCCATGGGGCTGTGCTTCTCGATTCCCGAAGGCACGCCGCCGCAGCCGAGCCTGCAGAATATCTTCAAGGAATTGCATAGCGATGTGGGCGTGGCGCGCACGCGCACGGATTTGTCCGACTGGGCCGAGCAAGGCGTGTTCTTGCTCAACAGCGTGCTGACGGTGCGCGCGGGGGCGGCCGGCTCGCACGCGGGCAAGGGGTGGGAAAAACTGACGGATAGCGCCATCCGCCACCTGTCCGCCGAACGGGACAATCTCGTGTTCATCCTGTGGGGCGGCTATGCGCAAGCCAAGCGCACCCTGATCGACCCCGGCAAGCACCTGGTGCTGGCGGCGCCGCACCCGTCTCCCTTGTCGGCCAGCAAAGGTTTCTTTGGCAGCAAGCCGTTCAGCCAGGCCAACGCGTATTTGCAGGCGCATGGGCAGGCGCCCATCACCTGGGGATAACTCCTTAGTTGACGGCAACCGACAGCGGCAGGCGTTGCTCCCTGCCGCTGTCTTCGCGCGTAACTCTTAGAAGCTCGTTGATAAACCCGCATAGAAACTGCGGCGGGCACCATACTGCGGCGCCCCCACGCCCACGCCGGAACCGTCGCGCAGCAGGTACGACTTGTCGAACAGGTTGATCAGGGCCAGGCGTCCTTCCACCTTGCCGAGCGGCGTGTTTTTCCACGTGTGCGTGAGCGCCGTGTTGACGGTGAAGTAGCCGGGCAAGTGGCCGGAATTGGGCGCGCCGCCATCCGGCGTCATGCGCAGGCCGCTGCCGTAGAGGAAGTCAGCGCTCACTTGCGAATCGCCAAAGTGATAATGACCGCCGCCCGACAAGGTGTATTTCTGGTCATGATCGAGGTAGACATAGTGCTTGCTGATGTAGTTCAACTCATCGGCGCCAAACAGGGCCTGGCCCGAATTGATATTGCGGCCCTGCGCCTTTTGCGTGCTGGCGTTGAGGAACAGGCCCCAGTTTTTCTCGCTGTAGATGGCCGACAGCTCCAAGCCCTTGGCGTAGCCGTCCGCGTAGTTGAACGGCGTCAAAATCAGTGCCTGGCCGAACTGGCCTTCATCGAGCAGGTTGCTGATCTTTTTATAGTACACATCGGCTGTCACGGTCAGTTTCGAATTGACCTGGTGGCTGATGCCGACATCGTAGTAATGCGTGCGCTCGGCCTTGACGTTGTCCGACTGGCCGATTTCCGGCGCATTCGTCGTGTTCGCGTACAGGTCGATGCTGCCTTGCGCCGCCAGTTCCTGCGGTGGCGGCGTGAAGTAGCGCGAATAGCCCGCGTGCAGGGCCGTGCCCGGCGCGATCTGGTACGCCAGGTTGACGCGCGGGCTCCATTGCTGCTCGCTCGTGTAGGCCGAGACTTTGTCGAAGCGGGCGCCATAGTTCAGGGTCAGCGGCTTGCTGATATGCCATTCATCCTGCAGGTAGAAGCTTGACAGGGTACCCGTCTTGCCGCTGTTGTCCAGCACCGTGATCGGCGTGGTGGACGATTGCGCGCCGTCCATGGCGGGGAAGACGGCCACCGTGTTGTCGCTCGTCGTCTTCTGGCGCGTGTAGGCCAGGCCCGCGCGCAGGGTATGGTCCGGGGTCAGCTTGTAGCTGGCGTCAAATTGCGCACCCGAGGCGCTGTTGGCGCGGCGCGAGTCCGAGGCCACGCCGTTGTAGATCAGGTCGCCGATGGAATCGGGCGTGAAGTGCAGTTCCGAATACTGGTGGAAGGCCGACACCTGGTAATTGACGTCGCCCAGGCTCTTTTGCAGCGACAGCACGAGAAAGCGGTTCACTTCGCGCTGGTTTTCATTGAGCTGCGACGACGGCAGGATGGACGTGCCTGCCTGCGCATCGCTGTGGCCGTCCAAGCTGAATGCCGGCGCCTGGTTCGGGTTGTTCGGGATCTGGAAGCGGCCGTTATACGTGCCGAACATGGCGCCCAGGCGCGTATTGTCATCGAGGAAATACGACAGGCTGCCGAACGATTTGTTCTGGCGCGTCTTGTCGTGCAGGGCGCTGCGCGTGGCTTGCGGGTTTTCCACGCCCAGGGAATTACCGAGGTAGCTGCCGGACAGGTAGTAATTGAACTTGCCCACGCTGCCAAAAAATTCCGCACTCGGCTCCACGTGGTCGTGGCTGCCGACCATGATGCCGATGCGCCCGCCCGGCGTCATGCCGCCCTCTTTCGTTTCAATATCGACAATGCCCGCCGTGCGCAGGCCGAACTGGGCCGGCAAGGCGCCCGTCATGAAGTCCGTCTTGTCGATCAGGCGGGTGTCGATCGACTGGCCGAAGCCGGTGATGCTTTCCGGCAGTTGCACGCCATTGATGCGATATTGCACGTTGGCATGGTCGTCACGCACGTGCAGGGCCCCCGAGCCTTTCGAATCCTGCGACACGCCCGGCAGGCGCAGCAGCACTTCATTGAAGGGCGTGTTGTCGCCCTGGCCCAGCATGTCGACCATGTGGCTGTCGATGCTGTAGATGGTGGTGCCGACTTTCGGCGACAGCTCGATGCGGGCGCTTTTCAGATGGGCGGATGTGACTTCGACCTTTTGCATGTCTTGTGAGGCAGTATCGGTAGTGGCTTCGGCAGGCTCGGCGGCGTGGGCGGAAACGGTAAACAGGCTGGCAAGGGCGAGCGACAGCGCGCTCAGGCGTGGTGTGTGTTGCATGATGAACCTCAAAATAGTCAACGCCAGGCGGCCCGGCGCGCATGATCGCGCGACAAGGGGCAGCCTGAAAAAGGAAAAACAGCGTGGGAACTACAGTGAGGCGGCAGGCGGGCCGCGCACGGGCGGCAGGATGAGGGTGGCGACGGGCGCCAGGGGGGCGGGGGCGATGGCCAGCAAGCGGTACGGCAGTAACTGGGCGGGCGGCTCGGCGATGGCCGGCGGCACGGCGATGTCGGCCACCTTGTCGATGACCGTGGCGCACAGCGCGCACTCTTCCGCGTCGAGCGACGTCTTGTGCAGGTGCGAGGCGGCCGTCGACAGCAGGAACACGAGGGCCAGCGCACTGAACAGCGCCACGCACAGCCGCCATGGCGTGCGCGCGAGGGCGGCGGCACCGTGATGAGCAAGCTTGCGGGTGGGCTGGCGGGAAGACATGGGCGCATAGTAGCAAGAAAATCGCCGCCTTGTCAGCGCTTGTTGCAATTCATTTGCGCGAGAGCGGCTTTACACGGTGGCGCGCAGCTCGCGTGGCGACAAGCCGTAGTGCTGGCGGAAACGGGCCGCGAAGCGCGATGGCGAGGCGTAGCCGCAGGCGGCCGCGATGTCGCTGATAGGTAAGATGCCAGATTGTAATTCCTGCAAGGCTAGTCCCAGCCGTACGTCTTCCAGGATAGCGCGGAAATGCCGCTGTTCCAGTGCCAGCTGGCGGCGCAGGGTGGATGCGCCCAGGTGCAAATGGCTGGCAACTTTGGCCACGCTCCAGTCGGCGGCCGGGTCCAGCAGCAGCACTTGCTGCACGCGCGCGGCCAGCGGATCGCGGCGGTCCAGCAACAGCGGGCCGCAATGGCCGCCCAGGGCCAGGGCCAGCAGCAAGCCTTCCGCCTGGTGCGCCAGCAGCGCGGGCGGTGCGCTACCCGCCAGGCTGGCCATCAGCTGGTCCCAGGCCTGCGCCGCGTGGGTATCGAGCGGCACGCACAGGCTGGCCGTGGCCGCCTGTCGCAGCTGGGCATCGACGAGAGCGCCATGGCGGGCACGGAAGCGAGCGATCAGGGCGGATGAAAAACTCAGCACTTCGGCCCGGTAGCCTTGCGTGCCGGGCAGGTTGGCCACGCCCAGTTCCTGTCCCGCCGGCATCAGCACCACGTCGTGCGTGCCGGCACGCGCCTGGCGAGCGCCCCACTCCAGCAACTTTTCGCCTTGCCGCACGCGGCACAGGGCGCTCTGGAAGACGGGCACGCGGCGCAGGGTTTGTGCGTGGCGCGCCTCGATGGTGCCGTGGGCGATGCGCAGTTCGCTCAGGGCCACCGCGCCGATCTCATCTGCCATACAGTCCCGTCAGCTGCGCCTTGCCCAGTGTGTTGGCGTTGAGCATGTAGCCGAGCATGGCGCCGCTGGCGTGCTGGTCCAGCGGCAGCTTGTCCACGCTCAGTGCCCACACGGTGATCTGGTAGCGGTGCGCCTTGTCGCCTGGTGGCGGGCAGGCGCCGCCGTAGGCGCTGTCGCCGTAATCGTTGCGTCCTTGCATGGCGCCCGCCGGCAGAGTGCTGGCCGTGGCGCCGCCTGGCAAGGAAGTGGTGCTGGCGGGCACATTGAACACGCTCCAGTGCCACCAGCCGCTGCCTGTGGGCGCGTCCGGGTCGTACAGGGTGACGGCGTAGCTTTTGGTGCCGGCCGGCGCGCCGCGCCACGACAATTGCGGCGACAGGTTGCCGCCCGTGCAGCCGAAGCCTTGGAACACTTGCGCTGGCGCCAGGGTTTGGCCCGGTGCGATGTCGGTGCTGGTGACGGTAAAGTCGGCGGCGTGGGCGCCCAGGTGCAGTGCGAGACCCAGCGTGACGGCGAGCAGGCGGGAGGCGGTCATGGTTTTCCTTTCGATGAAGTATAGGGGAAAGTGTATGTCCTGCAACAGTTACCCGCGATGCAGATGCGCTCGATGATGGTGCCGAAACGCTCGTTTTCACCTGATTTCAATGGTCCCATGAGCGTGTTGTTGCGTTTGCCCCTTCCTTCCTGCGCATGATTTTCACTGCCGAGCTTTCATGCTATCGTTCTGCAGCCCAAATTTCCCCGAGTCGCCTCCCCATGTCCAAACGCCCGATCAAGTGGTTGTTCACCAAGCTGCACCTGTATGCGGGCCTGTGGTTCGGCGCCCTGTTCGTCTTGCTGGGCTTGACGGGTTCCGCCATCGCCTGGATGCCGGAGCTTGACGCGTACCTGAATCCGACCCTGTTGCAGGCGAGCACGCCCGCGCCCGGCCAGGTGTTCCAGGTGACGCCGCGCACGGTGCAAGCGGTGGTCGATGGGCTCGCGGCCGACCCCGCCTACGGCAAACCGGCCCAGCTCAATCCGCCCGCCGATGCGCGCGACGTGTACGTGGCCTCGTACCGCCAGCCGGACAAGCCGTCCCCTTTCAGCCAGGCCATCGTGCGCCAAGTGATGGTCGACCCTTACACCCTGCAAGTCAAAGGCGAGCGCGACTGGGGGCGTTTCGGTTTCACGCGTCCGCTGCTGATGTCGGGCATGTTTCATTTGCACCGCTATTTATTGTCGGGCGAGGTGGGCAAGACCATTACCGGCATCTCGGGCGTGATGCTGCTGCTGATGGCCTTGAGCGGCATCTATCTGTGGTGGCCGCGCCTGCAGTGGACGGCCATCAAGCGCGCTTTGACGGTGTCGCATGGCGGTTCCTGGCCCCGCTTCAACTACACGTTTCACAAGGCGGCCGGTTTTTTTGCCGCGCCCGTACTGGCCGTGCTCGCCTTTTCCGGCATCTATTTCAATTTGCCGCAATTGGTCGTGCCGCTGGTGGAGCTCGTGTCGACGGCGCCGGACAAGGCCAAACTGAAAAATCTGCAACAGGATGGCGACCTGCTCGATACGGGCCAGGCCATGGCCGCTGCGCAACAGCTGTATCCGCAGGCGCGCGTGTCGCGCATCGTGCTGCCGGCCAAGAAGGACCAGCCGTACGACGTGCGCGTGCGCCAGCCCGGTGAAATCGCCGAGGGTGACGGCGCCACGCGTATCACCCTCGACGCGCGCAGCGGCTTGCCCCTGCGCATACGCGATCCCTTGCGGGCGCCGGCTGGGGATGTCTTCCTCGGCTGGCAATTCCCCCTGCATTCGGGCCAGGCCTTTGGCGTGGCCGGGCGCGGTTTTATTACCGTGTTCGGCCTGATGCCGCTGCTGTTCATGCTGACGGGGACCTTGGTGTGGTGGAAACGGCGGCGCGGCCGGAAATAAGTGGCCGCCAGACTGATGCGGGAAAAGTTGCTATCATCATAGTATTTTCCGGCGTATCCCGGTCTCACCCGCACAAGGACCAGCATGAGCAATCCCGACATCACCGTAGCAATGTTGAATGAACGCGGCACGGGCCGCCTGCCCGGCCACCTGGGCATCGTCATCACGGAAGTGGGCGACGGCCAACTGACGGCGGAATTGCCCGTACTGCCGCATCTGCTGGCGCCGAATGGTTATTTGCACGCGGGCAGCGTGGTGACCCTGGCCGATACGGCTTCCGGCTATGGCTGCATCGTCAACTTGCCCGAAGGCGCCAGCAATTTCACGACCATCGAACTGAAATCGAACCACCTGGGCACGGCCCGCGAAGGCACGCTCACCTGCACGGCCAAGGTCGAGCACAAGGGCCGCAACACGCAAGTGTGGGATGCCGTGGTGAAAAGCAAGGAAACGGGCAAGACGATTGCCCTGTTCCGCTGCACGCAGATGATTCTGTATCCCAAATAAGCTTAAATTTTTACCCAGTTACCCTTGTACAAGATTGGCCCCGTCGGTCCGTCCGGATTCGGCGAACCGCCTTTCGGCTCCAGCGTGACGGCCAGCAAGGCCACGTCGTTGCCGATGGCGCGCTGTGACAGGGCCAGTTTCACATTGCCCTTGTCGGCCAATAAACCCAGGGAGCGCGGGTTGCCGCTCTTCGGCACGGCCCACAGTTCCAGGTCCTTATCGCTCGGTACGGGCGCGTTGCCGACCATGCGCACCTCGAGGGCGCCGTGGCGGCTGTCGGCCGTCAGCAGCAGGGCCGTTTGCGCCTTCTCGTCCGTCAGGCTGGCGACATAGTTGATTTGCGGTGCATCCATCACGCGCGTGGCCACGACAATGACCAGCAGCGCGGCGATGGCGCTCGAGGCCATGCCCAGCGAACGCCAGAACGACAGCGAATCGCGCAACCAGGACCAGCCGCCCCGCGGCGCCAGGTGCAAGCGCTGCTCGATCTGCTGCCACACGCGCTTGGGCGGCGCCACGGGCGTGGCAAATTCCGCCATCGGTTCCAGGCGCTGGCGCCATTCGGCCGTGATATTGCGCAAGTCGGCGTCGTTGTGCAGCCAGCCTTCGAAACGCCGCCGCGCGCCCCCTTTCAGCGTGCCCAGCACGTATTCGGACGCCAGTTTCTGGCGCAGGCTGTCATTGCCGCGGATATTCATGGTGCCTCCCGTTTCGCCAGACACGTGCGTAGCCGTTCGAGGCTGCGGCGTATCCAGGTCTTCACGGTGCCGACCGGCAGCGACATCTGCTGCGCCACTTCGCTGTGCGACAGGTCATGATAGAACGCCAGGGCGACCACCTGCCGGTGCAGCCCTTCCAGGGCGGACATGCAAAACGCCAGCGCCTTGGCGTCACCGCTCAGTTGCAGTGACTCGATCGGCGTGGCCTGGGGGTCTCGGAGTGCATTCATGACTTCGCTATCAAACTGTTCGGCATCGATTTCCACGGTATCGTCGCTGCGCCGCAGCACATCGAACGCCTTGTTGCGCACGATGGTGGCCATCCAGGTCATCGGCGCCGCCAGATGGCTTTGATACGTGGCGGCGTTGTTCCAGATGGCGACGAAACCCTCTTGCAAGGCTTCTTCTGCGAGCTCTTGCTTATGCAATATACGCAGCGCGAAGCCAAACAGTTTCGATGAGGTGGAGTTATATAGCTGGCGGAACGCGGTGGCGTCCTTGTTGCCGGTGGCGAGCAGCCAGGTTTTCAGTTGCTGCGGGTCGAGCGATTGGGCGGCTAGGGGCACGGCTGGCCTTCACAAGGTGAGTGGGATCACGCCTGGGAAGGTTATAACAGGTTGATAACACTTGGCAACAAGGTTTTGTACCGTGTTATCCAGCGATGGCCGTCTCGAGCAGCTTGTGCAGTTCGGCAAACTCGGGCTTGCCCACATAGCGTTTCAGGATCTTGCCCTGCTTGTCGAGCACGAAGGTGGTGGGCGTGAGGGCCACGTCGCCATAGGCCTTGGCCGCCTCGCCCGTCACGTCGAGCGCCACCTTGAACGGCAGCTGGCGCGTTTCGGCGAAGTTCAGCACGTAGTTGGCCGGATCGTATTTCATGGCCACGGCCACGAATTCCAGTCCCTGCCCCTTGTACTTGTTGTAGGTGTCGACCATGTCCGGCATTTCCGCCACGCAGGTGGTGCACGAGGTGGCCCAGAAATTGACCATCACGACCTTGCCGCGCAGGCTGGCCGATGTGATCTTTTCACCATGGATGCCGTGGAAGGTCACGTCCGGCGCGCTTTGCTTGTCATTGAGCGACAGATAGCCTGCCGCCGCCACGCCCGCCACGAGGACGGCGATCAGGGCTGGCTTGATCCAGGACTTGCTTGCGGATGGCGAAGTTGACATGGTTTTCATTTGAAAAGCGCGGCGATGCGGCCATTATAGCCGTATCGCCGCATCAAAGCCGTAGGTCAAACGGAGGAGGCGTTTATTGCTGCGCCGTGTCGCCGGTGCTGCTGCTGCTGCTGCGTGCTGGCGCCGGATCGGGCTGCAATTGCTTCAGTTCCGCTTCCGAAATGTAGTCGAACAGCTTGACCACTTTCTGCACGCCGCCCACGCCGCGCGCCACGTCGGCCGCGACCGTGCCTTCGCGCTGGGTGACCCGGCCCATCAGGAAGACGGTGGCGTTTTCCGTGACGACCTTGAACGAGGCGGCCGAGATGGTTTTCATGTCGACCAGGCTGGCCTTGACCTTGGTGGTGATCAGCGCGTCGTTCGAGCGCGAGGTATAGCTGGCCGGACCGGCGATGATCAATTCATTGGCCACCGATTCCACGCCTTCGATATTGCGCACTTCGCGCTCGACGGCGTTTTTCATCGCCTCGTCGCGCACTTCGCCCGTCAGCAGGACGCGGCGGTTGAAGCTGGTGACGTTGACGTGGCCCACGTCGCCGACGATGGAGGGGATGCGCGACTCGCCTTTGAGGGCGATCGACTTGTCTTCGGTCTGGGCGCCCAGGGTGCGGCGGTCCGCTGCGGCAACGCCGCCCATCACCGCGCCGCCGACCATCAATTCGATGCAGCCGGTGAGCGAAGTGAGCATGGCGCCGCACAGCAGTGCGGTGGCCAGCGGGCGTTGTACGCGTTTCCAGCCTGGGCCAGTACCGAATTTAGTCATTCACGTCTCCTCCGAATAGCGCGACATCGATGCCGTCGCAGATGCAATGTATGGTGGTCAGGTGGACTTCCTGGATGCGCGCCGTGCGCTCGGCCGGCACGCAGATATGCACGTCGGCGTCCGTCAGCATTTTGCCGATGGCGCCGCCGTCCTTGCCCGTCAGCGCCACGACGCGCATTTCGCGCTCGAGCGCCGCTTCCACGGCGGCCATCACGTTGGCCGAATTGCCCGACGTGGAGATGGCCAGCAGGATGTCGCCGGCCTGGCCGAAGGCCTGCACCTGCTTCGAGAAGATCTCGCGGTAGCTGTAGTCGTTGGCCACGGCCGTCAGGATCGACGTATCCGTCGTCAGCGCCAGGGCCGGCAGGGGAAAGCGCTCGCGTTCGAAGCGCCCGACCAGCTCGGCTGCGAAATGCTGGCAGTCGGCGGCGGAACCGCCGTTGCCGCAAGCGAGGATCTTGTTGCCGTTGGACAATGCATAAAACATCAGGTCGATCGCCTGCGCAATGGGTTGCGCCAGTACGGTGGCGGCCTGGATCTTGAGTTCGGCACTTTCGTGGAAGTGCGAGAGGATGCGTTGATTATTCATAGTCTGCCGATTATAGTGCAGGCGCGCGGCATGGCGGACAAGCACTGTTAAAAATGCTTACATATCGAGGATGTTCTTCAGCCAGCTGATGCGCCCGCCATCGATGGCCAGCGCGTCGAAACGGCACGGCGGCACGGTTTTTTGCCCCAGCAGCCAGGTTTGCGCGGCCACCGTCATGCGCCGCTGCTTGGCTGGGGTGATGCTGGCCAGGGCGCCGCCGAAGGCCGCACTGCTGCGTAGCCGCACTTCGACGAAGACGATGGATGCGCCATCGCGCATGATCAGGTCCAGCTCGCCGCCCTTGCACAGGTAGTTACGTTCCAGCAGCACCAGGCCTTGCAGCAGCAGATACGCGAGCGCATCGTCTTCCCCTTGCCGTCCCCGTGCCTGTTTATTCTGGAAAGGCAGGGGTGGCATGGCGTATCCTTATTGGGCCGGCGGCACGGCGACAGGTGCCGGCGCGGCCGGCGGCCAGGTGCCCAGCACGCCCTGCTGATAGGTGGCGGCTTGTTCCGTGCGCTCGAACACGCTTTGATCATTCTCGAAGCGCACGGCCAGGCGGCCCGTCACGCCATCGAGGGTAAATGGCGCGTTCGGCCGCAGCGCCACTTCGCGCGCCACGCGGAAGGCATCGATGCCCAGCGCATACAGGCGTTCCATGTCGGCCGTCAGGCGGCGTTCGGCAGGCTGCTCCGGCTGTGGATACACCATCACTTGCGGATGGTCGCGCTGCACTTGCCATGGCAGGTCCAGCAGGCGCGCACCGTCGAGTTCGGGGCCGCTGGCGCCGCGCCCGGCGCCGGGATTCAGTGATGAGGTGCCATACAGGGGCAGGTCGCCGCCGATGGCCACGCGCAGCTGGCGCGCCTGGTCGGCGTCGAGCGCGGCAAACAGCAGGCCCGGCGGCGTGGCGGTCAGGCGCGCGCGCAGTTGCACCAGTTCCGCATCGCTCAGGTAGCCATTCGTGGCTGTCAAGTCCATCGTCTCGACCTTGCCGCCCTGGCGCAGCCATTCCTGCTTGAAGGCGGCGCTGATGCGGCGCTGCGAGGGCGAACCGGCCGACAGGATCAGCGCGCTGGCGCCCGGCTGTTCGCTGGCGGCCCAGGCGGCGACCTGGCGTGCTTCCGCCTCGATCGACAGGCCCATCACCAGCAGCTTGGCCGGCAGGCGCGCCTCGCCGCGGTTGTCCGGGTGGTTCAGGGCGATCGTCGGCTTGCGTACCAGGTCGCTGTTCGCCACGGCCGTGACGGCCGAGCGCGATAAAGGACCGACGACGATGTCCTGCTCTTCCTGTGCTTGCGCAAATTTGTTCAGCACGTCGCTGCTGCCGTCGCCCGTGTCGATGACCGTCACTTCAAAGCCGCTGCGGTCGCGCTCGTACGCGGCCATGAAACCGGCGCGCAGCAATTCGGCGGCCGGCCCCAGGGAAGTGGAGCGCAGCGGCAGCAGCAAGCCGATGTGGTGGGCCTTGCCGTCGGACGGCGCCGGTGCCGTGGCGGCCGGCATGTCTTGCGGCGTGCCGGTGGCCGGCTTGGTGTTGATGGGCGACAATGGGGCGCCGTTGCCGTCGTAGGCAGTAATATCGGGTACGGCCACGGCAAACGTCACCGGTTCGGGCGCGGGCGGCTTGGGCGGCACGGGCGGAGGCAGCGGCTTCGGTGGCGGCAGCGCCCTTGTGTTAGATTCAATAGGCGCGCACAATTGCCCGGGCGCGTCGCAAGGCGTGCTGCAAGCGCTCAGCATGCCGGTCGCGGCACAAACAAGCAGTAACTTCACACTATTAGCAAGCATTTAACCTCCAAAATGACCGTACAAGAAATCAGTTCCATCGCCAGCCTGCCCATCATGACAGAGGCGGCGCACCAGGTCTATCCTATCGCAACATTGTATATAGTGGCCACGCCGATCGGTAATGTGACCGATATCAGCCTGCGCGCGCTGCATTTGCTGAGCCTTGCCGATGCCGTCGCCTGTGAAGATACGCGCAACACGGCGCACCTGCTGACGCGCTTTGGCTTGAACAAGCCTCTGATTGCGGCGCATCAACATAACGAACGCGAAGTGGCGCAGACCCTGATCGCCCGCCTGCACGCCGGCGAGCGCATCGCCCTCGTTTCCGATGCGGGTACGCCTGCCGTGTCCGACCCCGGCGCGCGTATCGTCGACGCCGTGCGCGCGGCCGGCCTGCGCGTGCTGCCCCTGCCCGGCCCGTCGGCGGCGATCACGGCCATTTCCGCCAGCGGCCTGTTGAACGACCAGTTCTACTTTGTCGGCTTCCTGCCAGCCAAGGCCAAGCAGCGCGAAAACATGTTGCACAGCTTGCGCGGCGTGACGGCGACGATGGTGTTCTATGAAGCGCCGCACCGCATCCTCGATTGCGCCACGGCCTTGGTGGAAGCGTTCGAACCGACGCGCCAGGTGGTGTTCGCGCGCGAACTGACGAAAATGTTCGAGGAAATCCATCGCTGCCCCCTGTCCGAAGCGGAAAGCTGGATCCGCGCCGATGCGCACCGTGAAAAGGGCGAATTCGTCGTCCTGCTGGAAGGCGCGACGGAAGCGCAGGACGCGGAAGACGTGGAAGCGGAGCGCATCCTGAACATCTTGCTGGCCGAATGCAGCGTCAAGCAGGCGGCGAACCTGACGGCGCAGATCACGGGCCGCAAGAAGAACGCGCTGTATGAGCGGGCCTTGCAGTTGAAGGGGCAGGAATAAGGGAATCAGGATGGCGGCTGGACATCGAGCGCCCTTGCCGCCACGAGTAACAATTCCACATGTGCGATCAGCTCATCGACAAAGCCTGCCGTGACATCGAGTTCGCCCTCATATTCGGCCAGGTTGCGCTTCTTGTGCGCCTGGCTTAACAGTAGTCACTGCTGTGGCGTGAAACCCAAGGTGTGTTCCAGGCTCTGGAAAACGAGATAGCGGTTGTCGCTGCGATAACCATGTTGACGTAACGCAGACAAGGCCGCCGCATGCGCCGCGTTATGCCAGGTCGAAGCGGCTTTCCAGCGACAGTATCACCTGTCTGGCGTCACGCAGGCGCACGGTGGCCGAGCGCAGCAAGCCGGCCCGTTCGCGTGCGTCAGGTGGCTCAGCCTTGAGCTGGCCGATGCGCGCCAGATTCGCCAGCGCTTGCGAGCTTGATGAATTCATCGTCGCCCCCTTTGACAAAAATCTTGGGCTGTTCGAGGATGCGCACGACGAACGACTTGCCCTCGTCTATTCTTTGCCGCCATTCTTCTGGCGTGTACAAGGTCGGGTTGATGCTGCGCCCCAGTTGCTGCTGCACTGGCTGCAAGGCCGTCAGTAACTGGGCGTTTGATGCCATGCTGCCGATCACCATCAGGTCGATATCGCTGTGCGCCTGTTCCGTGCCCTTGGCCATCGAACCGTACACGAAAGCCAAGTCGATTTCCTGCCAGTGCGGCTGCAGCGCGACGCGCAGCACATCGGCCACGCCGAAGGTTTTCAGTACGATGCTGCGCAGCTCGTCGAATATCGGCGCATCGTGATTCGCTTGGTAATGCTTCTGGTTGCCCACCTTTTTCACCGTGACCAGGGCCGATTTCACCAGCTTGGCCAGCTCGCGTTGCACTGCACCCGAACCGATGGCCGCGAAGGCGATGATTTCATTCGCATAGAAAGACCGTTGCGCCTGGCCAAAGAGCAAGGCCAGCACGCGTTGCTGTGTCTTGGAAAACAATGTGTCTGCATAGATACCCACATTGGGTATAGTCAATCTTCTTCACCACTTGCAGCCGCTATCCTTCTTGTCCAGCAACATCAACACGGGTGCCAGCAAGCCTGCGCCTGAATAGGCGGTGCGGCAATCGCCGCGCTTGCCCTGCGCGATGTCGCGCGCCAGCTGGGTTTCCGTTTGCAGCGGCTTGTCGGGGATTTGCCCCACGGCCGTGCCTACCTTGGATGGATCGCGTTCGCCAGCCATCTTGCGCGCCGTTTTCCTGGCCGCTTCCATGTCGAATTTTGGCGTTTCCTGGGTTTCTTGCCTGATGGTATCGGGACTGGCCGCCGGCGCGGCCGGTGATGCCGGCACGACCGTGATGGCTTGTGGGGGCGATGCTGGCGCCGTAGCCGCCGCCGGCGTTTCCCGGGCAGTAGCGAGTTTCGGCTTGCTGATGGGCTTGGGCTCGCGCTTCGACTTGACGACTTCGACAGGCGGCGGGGGCGGCTTGGCGGCCAGCGGACGTATCCACACGGCGATCGACTCCACGCGCGGGGCCGTGTCCGGTGGCGCTGCTGGCTGCACGTGGCGCCACAGATAGATCAAGGCGCCATGCAGCAGCAAGGACACGGCGATGCCCAGCACGATGCCGCGGCGGTTCGGCACGGGCTGGCCGCCGCCGCTTCTTTCTATCTTGAACTCCATTGCCGTCGTCGCCTTCATGTCTGATCGGGAAAACTTGCCAAGCCAGTGTCGCATACTTCAATCGTTTTGAAAAATACATGCATCTGAGTGCCGCGCGTAATAATTTACACAGAGTTTCACCTGACCCTTGACCGAAGTCGATACGGCCTGTATTATCTTGGTCTTCGGAGTGTGGCGCAGCCCGGTAGCGCACCTGGTTTGGGACCAGGGGGTCCAAGGTTCGAATCCTTGTACTCCGACCAAATTTGTAGAAAAAAACCCAAGAGTTTCGACTCTTGGGTTTTTTTTCGTCTGTACGGTTCACGTACGGTCGGGATCGGTCGGGGTAGGTCGGGTTAGCGCAAAGCGCGTAACCCGACAACAGTGTTGGCCCTGGCGGCGTCGGATTACGCGCGGCCTTGCCGCGCTAATCCGGCCTACGCTCAAACAGCGGCGCGTTTTGCCGCAATGGCATTGCCGGCCCGGCTCGATCCCTTGCGTCCCAGCTGCTGCGAGATGAACTGCCCCGCGTCGACCACCAGGTCCAGATCGATGCCGGTGACGATGCCCAGCCCTTGCATCATGTACAGCACGTCCTCGGTCGCCACGTTGCCCGTGGCGCCCTTGGCGTACGGGCAGCCGCCCAGGCCCGAGACGGACGAGTGATAGATCGCGATGCCCGTTTCCAGGCTGGCGTAGATATTCGCCAGCGCCTGGCCATAGGTGTCGTGGAAGTGGCCGGACAGCCCGCCCACGTGGAAGGCGGCAATCGCGCGCTCCATCACCGCCTGCGTCTTGCGCGGCGTGGCCACGCCGATGGTGTCGGCGATGTCGATCTCGTCGCAGCCGAGGTCGCGCATGCGGCCCACCACGTCGGCTACGGCGTCCAGCGGCACGTCTCCCTGGTAGGGGCAGCCGAAAGCGCAGCTGATACTGCCGCGCAGGCGCAGGCCGTGTTCCTTGGCCGCCTTCGCCACGCCTTCGAAGCGGGCGATCGATTCGGCGATCGAGCAGTTGATGTTCTTTTGCGAAAACGCCTCCGACGCGGAACCGAAGATCACCACTTCATCGGCCTTCGCCGCCAGCGCTGCGTCGAAGCCTTGCATGTTCGGCGTCAGCGCCGAGTAAATCGTGCCGGGGCGGCGCGCGATCTTTTCCATCACTTCCGCGCTGGTGGCCATCTGCGGCACCCATTTCGGCGAGACGAAGGACGCTGCCTCGATATTGACGAAGCCGGCCTGCGTCAGGCGGTTGACCAGTTCGATCTTGACGGCGGCGCTGATGGTTTCCTTTTCGTTTTGCAGGCCGTCGCGCGGGCCCACTTCGACGATCTTGACCTGCTTGGGCAGACTGGTAGTAGGGTTCATCTCAATATCCTTGCGAACGGTTGACGATGCCGGCGACGACTTCTCCGGCGTGCAGGCGGCGCATCTTGGCGGCGATCTGCGCCACGCTTTCGCGGCGCAGGGTGGCGGCCGAAATATGCGGCGTGATGGTGATGCGCGGTTCTTGCCAGAACGGGTGCTGCTGCGGCAGCGGCTCGTTGCGAAATACGTCCAGCGTGGCCCCCGCGATATGCCCGGAACGGATCAGCGTCAGCAGATCCGGTTCGGCGATATGCGCGCCGCGCGCCACGTTGATGATGTAGGCGCCCGGCAGCAGCATCGACAGGCGCGCGCGGTCGAGCAGGTTGTGCGTGTCGGGCGTGAGCGGCAGCATGCACACGAGCACGCGCGTGCCGCGCAAAAACGCTTCGAGTCCCTCTTCGCCCGCAAAACACGCCACACCATCGGCGTGTTTTGGGCTGCGGCTCCATCCGCGCAGCGGGAATTCGAATTGCGCCAGCGCTTGCAGCACGCGCGTGCCCAGCACGCCCATGCCCAGTACGCCGACGGGAAAGTCCGCCTTGTCGAACGCGGGCAGCGGCTGCCAGATGCCCGCGCGGCCCTGCGCCTCGTAATCGTCGAAACGGCGGAAGTGGCGCAGCACGGCGTGGCTCACATATTCGGCCATTTGCACGCCCATGCCCGCGTCGTCCAGGCGAACCAAAGGCACGTGAGCGGGCAGCGCGTCGCCAAATTTCAGCAGCGCGTCGACGCCGGCGCCCGTATTGAAGATGGCCTTGACGTTCGCCAACTCGGGCAGCATGGCGGCGGGGGGCTGCCACACGACGGCGTAGTCGCATGGTTCAACCGCTTCGCCTTCGCGCCAGAAGAGAATTTCTACTTCGGGCAGCAAGTCGCGGAAGTCGCTGATCCACGCCGCTTCCTTGCCGTCCGAACGTTGTAACAGGATGCGCATGTGCTTACCTTTATGCGGCAGCCTTGAAGGCCAGCAGCGGCGCGCCATCGGCCACCTGGTCGCCGACCGCATACAGCACGTCTTCCACCAGGCCGTCGTGCGGCGCGGCGATCGTGTGCTCCATCTTCATCGCTTCCATGATGACCAAAGGCTCGCCCTTCTTGACGTCCTGCCCCTTGTTTACCAGTACGGCAACGACCTTGCCCGGCATCGGCGCCGTCAGTCGCCCGCCTTCCGCTTCCACTTCGCCCGCATGCGCCATCGGATCGCTGTAGTGCAGGGTGTAATGCAAGCCGTTGGTAAATACGTGGAACTGTTCGCCGTCGCGGCGCACGGTGCCGTGCACGGCACGCTCGCCCAGCTTGATGTGCAGTTCCAGGCCGGTGTTCGCCGTCAGGGAGAGTGGCTGGCCGTTGAACAGCCAGCCATCCGTTTTGTAGGCAACGCGCGCCGCGTAAGCCTTGCCCTCGCCAGCCTGCGTGAATTCGTCGCTAAACGACAGGCTCCGTCCCAGGGTGCTGTTCAAGCGCCAGCCCAGGGCATTGCCCCACGGGTCGGCGCGGTTGGCCGATTGCGTTTCGGCCGCCGCTTTTTCTTCCAGCAGCAGGGCGACGGACGCCAGCGCGAGGGCCGTGTCGGGCGCCGCCTGCAGGGCGGGGAACAGCGATGCTTGATTGCGCTCGATGAGGCCCGTATCGAGATCGGCGCTGGCGAATGCCTGGCCTTCGACGAGGCGTTTCAAAAAGGCGATATTGCTGGCCAGGCCGACGATCTGGTAGTCGGACAGCGCCTGCGCCATGCGTGCCAGCGCTTCGCGGCGGTCTGCGCCCCAGACGATCAGCTTGGCGATCATCGGGTCGTAGAATGGCGAGATCGCATCGCCTTCGCGCACGCCCGAATCGATGCGCACGGCGGCGGGAACTGTCGTGCCACCCAGCTCGAACGTGACGGCCGCTGGCGACTGCATGTGGCGCAGCGTGCCGATCGATGGCAGGAAACCCTTCTCCGGATTTTCCGCATAGATGCGCGCTTCGATGGCGTGGCCGTGGATCGCCAATTCATCCTGTGTTTTCGGCAGCGGCTCGCCAAAGGCGACGCGCAGCTGCCATTCCACCAGGTCGGTGCCGGTGATCATTTCCGTCACCGGATGTTCCACTTGCAGGCGCGTGTTCATCTCCATGAAGTAGAACGAGCCATCCTGGTTGGCGATGAATTCCACCGTGCCCGCACCGACGTAGCCGACGGCCTTGGCGGCGGCAACGGCCGCTTCGCCCATGGCGGCGCGTCGGTCGGCCGGCATGCCCGGCGCCGGTGCTTCTTCCAGCACCTTTTGATGGCGGCGCTGCACCGAGCAATCGCGCTCGAATAAATAAATGCAGTTGCCCAAGGTATCGGCAAAAACCTGGATTTCGATATGCCGCGGACGCGACAGGTATTTTTCGGCCAGCACCTTGTCGTCGCCGAAAGAGCTGATCGCTTCGCGCTTGCACGAGGCCAGCGCGGCCTTGAAATCATCGGAATGCTCGATGACTCTCATGCCCTTGCCACCACCGCCGGCCGAGGCCTTCAGCAGCACGGGGTAGCCGATCTTGTCGGCTTGGACGTGCAGGAAATCCGCATCCTGTTCCTCGCCGTGGTAACCGGGTACCAGCGGCACATTGGCTTTTTCCATCAGCGACTTGGCGGCCGACTTGGAGCCCATGGCGCGCATGGCCGATGCCGGCGGGCCGATGAAGACCAGGCCCGCTGCGTGGCAGGCGTCGGCAAAGTCGGCGTTCTCGGATAAAAAGCCGTAGCCCGGGTGGATCGCCTGGGCGCCTGTCGCCAGCGCGACGGCGATGATCTTGTCGCCGCACAGATAGCTTTCCTTGGCCGGCGCGGGG
Organism: Janthinobacterium lividum; assembly: GCF_011601275.1. Classification (GTDB taxonomy): domain Bacteria; phylum Pseudomonadota; class Gammaproteobacteria; order Burkholderiales; family Burkholderiaceae_D; genus Janthinobacterium; species Janthinobacterium lividum_E. The sequence continues at coordinate 574,117 of NZ_JAAOLY010000001.1, forward strand.
CCGATCAGGACAGCCTCGTCGCAGACGGCGACGTGCTTGGCGTTGGCGTCCGCTTCCGAATACACGGCGACCGTCTGGATACCCATGCGGCGCGCGGTAGCGGCGACACGGCAAGCGATTTCGCCGCGGTTGGCGATCAGGATTTTAGTGAACATGGTCTCTCTCTATTCTCTCAAAAAGGGGCAGCTGTCTCTTGGCGGACCTTGTCTGCTGGTGTGTCGGTTTACGCGCTACGCGCCAAACCGACCTACGCATGGTGAGGCGGTATTCGTCGGGTTAGCCGGCACGGCGTAACCCGACAAGGCTGGATCAGCAGCCGCACTTCTCTTTCTGCACCGATTCGAGCATGGCGCCGCGTGTCTGCAAGCCCAGTTTGCCGAGCAAGACGCGGTCGTCTTCCGCTTCCGGGTTGTCGGTGGTGAGCAGCTTGTCGCCGTAGAAGATGGAGTTGGCGCCAGCCAGGAAGCACATGGCTTGCACGGCTTCGCCCATCTGGCGGCGGCCGGCCGACAAACGCACGCGCGCTTTCGGCATGGTGATGCGGGCCACGGCGATCGTGCGCACGAATTCGAACGGGTCCAGCGCTTCCAGGCCAAACAAAGGCGTGCCCTCCACCTGCACCAGGTGGTTGACGGGCACCGATTCCGGATACGGATTCAGGTTCGCCAACTGGGCGATCAGGCCCGCGCGTTGCAGACGCGTTTCGCCCATGCCGACGATGCCGCCGCAGCACACTTTCAAGCCCGCTTCGCGCACGCGGCCCAGGGTGTCCAGGCGATCCTGGTATTCGCGCGTGGAGATGACGTTGTCGTAGAACTCGGGCGCCGTATCGAGGTTGTGGTTATAGAAATCGAGGCCCGCGTTTTTCAGGCGGTCCGCTTGTCCTTCTTCCAGCATGCCCAGGGTGGCGCACGTTTCCAGGCCCAGCGCTTTGACTTTGCTGACCATCTCTTCGACTTTATCCATGTCGCGGTCCTTCGGGCCGCGCCAGGCGGCGCCCATGCAGAAGCGCGTGGCGCCGTTGGCTTTCGCCTGGCGGGCCGCGTCGAGCACGGTGTCGATGTCGAGGATTTTCTTTGCTTCCACGCCCGTGTCGTAGCGGGCCGCCTGCGGGCAGTAGCCGCAGTCTTCCTCGCAGCCGCCCGTCTTGATCGACAACAGGGTCGCCAGTTCCACGTCGCCGTCCGGGAAGTTGACGCGGTGGGTTTGCTGGGCCTTGAACATCAGGTCATTGAAAGGCAGGTCGAACAGGGCCAGCACATCATCGATGGGCCAGGTGGCCGCTTCGGGCAGGGTGATGCGCGCTGCCGGACGGTGCAGTTCGACGGTTTTTGCTGCTTCTTGGACTACTGACATGGTGGTTCCTTCGCTTCTATTTTTGGATACGATTAATTGTTTGGTTTAAGTGTTCGACTGTTGCGCCGGCCAGTTGGGCAAGCCGGTGAAATCGAGATAGGACGCCGCCGCTTGCGCGCTGGGCTGCGCCAGGCGCGGCACCCTGCCCAGCAGCGGCGCCGGGATGCGCTCGATCAGCGCATCGATATTTTCGTCGAGGAAGCGCATTTCCACTTCCAGGGTGTTGGCGACCCAGCCGATCACCGTCAGGCCGCGCGCTTCGATGGCTTCCACCGTCAGCAAGGCCTGGCTGATGCAGCCCAGGCGCATGCCGACGACGAGGATCACGGGCAAATCGAGCTGCTGCGCCAGGTCGGCCGAATCGAAATCGCTGGAGAGCGGCACGCGGAAACCGCCCACGCCTTCGACCACGACGGCGTCCGAGGCGGCGGCGATTTCCAGATAGGCGGCCAGGATCGGCACGGACTCGATGCTCACGCCTTCGAGCGCGGCGGCGATGTGCGGCGCGGCCGGTTCCTTCAGCATATAGGGCGTCGTCAGGCTGCGCAGCATGGTGACGTTGCCGGCGGCGATCAGGCTGTCGGCATCTTCATTATGCAGCTCGCCGTCGCGCATTTCGGCGCCGGCGGCCACGGGCTTCATGCCGCAGGCGCGCACGCCGCGCGCGACCAGCGCGTGCAGCAGGGCCGACGACGTCAAGGTCTTGCCGATTTCCGTGTCGGTGCCGGTGACGAAACAGGCAAAGCGCGATGGCAGGCCGGTGGTTGCCGGCGCCGCTTGCACGGCCGGCGCCAGGTCCGCCAGCACGTCCGCCACGATAGGATCATCAAGGCTCATGGCGAGTCCTTTCCAGGGTGTTGACTGCGTTGATCAATTGCGCCACTTCCTGCGCCGTGTGGCCGGCCGACAGGGTCACGCGCAGGCGCGCCGTACCGACTGGCACGGTGGGCGGGCGGATGGCGCCGACCCACAGTCCCTGCTGGTACAGTTGGGCGGCGACGGCCAGCATGTCCGCATTCTCGCCGATGATCACGGGCTGGATGGCGGTCACTGACGGCAAGGCTTGCCAGCGCCGCAGCTGCAAGCCGTCGTTCCATTGCGTCACCAGCGCCGCCAGGTGAGCCCGGCGTTGTTTTCCTTCTTCCCCGGCGATGATGTCCAGGCTGGCCAGCAGCGCATGCGCCAGCGCGGGCGGGGCCGCCGTCGTGAAGATGTAGGGGCGCGCCTTCTGGATCAGGGTGTCGATCACGGCTTCGTGCGCGCACACAAAGGCGCCGCCCACGCCAGCCGATTTTCCTAATGTTCCCACATACACGAGGTAGGGCGAATGCAGATTGAAATGTTCGAGCGCACCACGGCCATCGGCTCCCAGCGCGCCGAAGCCGTGCGCGTCGTCGACCACCAGCCAGGCGTCATATCGTTCGCACAGGGCCAGCAGCGCGGGCAGCGGCGCCAAGTCGCCATCCATGCTGAAGACGCTGTCGGTGACGACGATTTTCGTCTGTGCCGTGCTGGCCGCCAGCAGGATCGCCAGGGCATCGAGGTCGGCGTGCGGATACACGCGCGTCTTGACGCGGGCCAGGCGCGTGCCGTCGATCAGCGAAGCGTGGTTCAGCGCTTCCGAGAAAATCTCGGCGTCAGGATCGCCCGCCGACAAGGCGGTGAGCACAGCCAGGTTGGCCATGTAGCCGGTACAGAAATACAGGGCACGGGCGTTTTCCAGGTTGGCGCCCACGAAAGCGGCCAGGCGTTCTTCCAGCTGCGCGTGGGCGCGGCTGTGACCACTGATCAGGTGCGAAGCGCCGCTGCCGGCGCCATACAGGTCGGCGCCCTCTTTCAGCGCGGCGGCGATGCGCGGATGCGCGGCCAGGCCCAGGTAGTCATTGCTGCAAAAGGCCAGCATCTCGCGCCCATCGACCGCCAGGCGCGGCGCGCACGGCGTGTCGACGGTACGGCGGCGGCGGATCAGGCTGCGTTCTTCCAGCCCTTGCAACTGCTGTTGTAATCGCGCGATCAGTTCCATCTCAGGCCCCGATCACATGATTGAAGACGGCCAGGGTTTGCTGGCCCAGGCCCGCGATTTCCTCGTCGTCGAGAATGTACGGCGGCATCAGGTAGACGGTGGAGCCGATGGGGCGCATCAACAGTTCGTGTTCCAGCGCCGTGGAAAAGAAGCGGCGCGAAAAATCGGGCGCCGCGTCCACCGCATCGAAGGCCCAGATCATGCCCTGCTGGCGGAAGTGTTTTACGCGCTCGTGCTGCGCCAGCGGCGCCAGGGCGTGCGTGATCCTGGCGGCGCGTGCGCGGTTGGCCGTCAGCACATCGTCTTCCTCGAAAATCGACAAGGTCGCCAGCGCCGCGCGGCAGGCCAGCGGATTGCCCGTGTACGAGTGCGAATGCAAGAAGCCGCGGCGCACATCGGTGCTGTAGAACGCCTGGTAGATGTCTTCGCGCGTCATCACGAGGGACAGGGGCAAATAGCCGCCGCTGATGCCCTTCGACAGGCAGACGAAATCGGGCCAGATGCCGGCCTGCTCGCACGCAAAGAAGGTGCCCGTGCGGCCGCAGCCGACGGCGATTTCATCGAGGATCAAATGGACTTGATAACGGTTGCACAGGGCGCGCACCAAGGACAGGTACAAGGAATCGTGCATGGCCATGCCGGTCGCGCATTGCACCAGCGGCTCGATGATGATGGCGGCGATCTTGTCGGCTTTTTGCTGGAACAGCTGCTCGACTTCGGCGGCCGCGCGGCGCGCTACATCTTCCGCGGTTTCGCCTTCTTGCGCCTGGCGGAAGTCGGGCGACATCACCGTCTGCGTGGCGCGCAGCAGGGGGCCGTAGGCATCCTTGAACAGGGCGACGTCCGTGACGGCCAGGGCGCCGATGGTTTCGCCGTGGTAGCTGCCTTTCAGGCAGACGAATTCCTGTTTCTCGCTCTTGCCGCTGTTGCGCCACGCGTGAAAACTCATTTTCAGAGCGATTTCCACGGCCGACGCCCCGTCGGACGCGTAAAAGCTGTGACCGAGCACGCCGCCCGTCAAGGCTGAGAGTTTTTCCGACAGTTCGATCACCGGCTCATGCGTAAAGCCGGCCAGCATGGCGTGTTCCAGGCGGTCCAGCTGGTCCTTGAGTTCCGCATTGATGCGCGGATTCGCATGGCCGAACAGGTTCACCCACCAGGAGCTGATGGCGTCCAGGTAGCGTCGGCCTTCGTGGTCATACAGCCAGGCGCCGCGGCCATGGCTGACGGGGATGAGGGGAACCGTCTCGTGGTGCTGCATTTGCGTGCACGGATGCCACACGCTGCGCAGACTGCGTTCGACCCAGCCCGATTGTTTTTCTGCTTTCAAAACTGCTCCAATGATATTGCTAGCCCATGAGCCAACTCGGCTTGCGCTTGTCGAGGAACGATTGCACGCCTTCGCGGCCCTGTTCCGACGCGCGGATCTGCGCGATGCGCTCGGCGGTATCCGCCAGCAGCGCGTCGTCGACCGGCTGGCCAACGATCTCGCGCACCAGCATTTTCGCTTGCGCCACGGCGTGCGGGCTGTTGCCCGTCAGCGCTTTCAACACCTCGGCGGTTTTCGCGTCCAGCGCGCTTGCCTCGACTACCTCGTGGGCAAAGCCGATGCGTAGCGCTTCCTGAGCGGAGAATCGCTCCGCGGTCAGGAAATAGCGGCGTGCCGCGTTTTCGCCCATGGCCTTGATGACATACGGTGAAATAGTGGCCGGGATCAGTCCCAGGCGCACCTCGCTCAGGCAGAAATGCACGTCTTCCGCAGCCAGAATGATATCGCATGCGGCGACCAGGCCCATGCCGCCCGCATAACAGTCGCCCTGGATCTTCGCCACGATGGGCTTGGGACACAGGTAAATCGTGCGCAGCATCTGCGCCAGCTGCAGTGCGTCGCCCTGGTTTTCGGCATGCGTGTAGCCTGCCATCTTCTTCATCCAGTTCAAGTCCGCACCGGCGCAGAAGGCCGCGCCATTAGCCGCCAGCACGATGGCGCGCACCATGTCGCTGCGTCCCAGCCCTTCGAAGGCGCGCGCCAGTTCGGCGATCGTCGTCTCGTTGAAGGCGTTGCGCACGTCGGGACGGTTCAGGGTCACGGTGGCGACATTGCCCTCGATGACCAGTTTTAAGGTTTCAAATTCCATGTTTTTGCTCCCTTACATGCGGAATACGCCGAACTTCGTGTCCGGGATTTCGGCGTTGAGCGCTGCCGACAGGCCCAGGCCCAGCACCATGCGGGTGTCGGCCGGGTCGATCACGCCGTCGTCCCACAGGCGCGCGGTGGCGTAGTACGGGTGGCCCTGGTGCTCGTATTGATCCTTGATCGGCTGCTTGAAGGCCGCTTCCTCGTCCGCGCTCCATGCGCCGCCCTTGCCTTCGATGCCGTCGCGCTTGACGGTCGCCAGCACGGAAGCGGCCTGGTCGCCGCCCATGACGGAAATGCGCGCATTCGGCCACATCCACATGAAACGTGGGGAAAACGCGCGGCCGCACATGCCGTAATTGCCGGCGCCGAAGCTGCCGCCGATGATGACCGTGAACTTCGGCACGGCGGCCGTGGCGACAGCCGTCACCATCTTGGCGCCGTTGCGGGCGATGCCCTCGTTTTCGTATTTGCGGCCCACCATGAAGCCCGTGATATTTTGCAAAAACACGAGCGGGATCTTGCGCTGGCAGCACAATTCGATGAAATGTGTGCCTTTCAGCGCCGATTCCGAGAACAAGATGCCGTTGTTGGCGATGATGCCGACTTTGACGCCATAGATATGCGCAAAGCCGCAGATCAGGGTGGTGCCGTAGCGGGCCTTGAATTCGTCGAAATCGCTGCCGTCGACGATGCGCGCGATCACTTCGCGTACATCGAAGGGCTTGCGCGTATCGACGGGGATCACGCCATACAGTTCCTGCGTCGGGTATTTCGGTTCGACGGATGCGCGCAAGTCCATCTGCTGCGGTTTTTTGCGGTTCAGGTTCGAGACGATGGTGCGCGCCAGCGACAGCGCGTGCAGATCGTTCTGCGCCAGATGGTCGACCACGCCGGACAAGCGCGTATGCACGTCGCCGCCGCCCAGGTCTTCTGCCGTCACCACTTCCCCGGTGGCCGCTTTTACCAGCGGCGGGCCGCCGAGGAAAATCGTGCCCTGCTCCTTGACGATGATCGATTCGTCGCTCATGGCCGGCACGTAGGCGCCGCCGGCCGTGCAAGAACCCATCACGACGGCGATTTGCGGAATGCCCTTGGCCGACAGGTTCGCCTGGTTGTAGAAGATGCGGCCGAAATGGTCGCGGTCGGGGAAGACGTCGTCCTGGTTCGGCAGATTGGCGCCGCCCGAGTCGACCAGGTAGATGCACGGCAGGTTGTTCTGGTCGGCGATTTCCTGGGCGCGCAAATGCTTTTTCACCGTCATCGGGTAATACGTGCCGCCCTTGACGGTGGCGTCGTTGCACACGATGACGCATTCCTGGCCCGAAACCCTGCCGATGCCGGTGATGATGCCGGCGGAAGGGGCCGCATCGACGCCCTTGGCGTCCTGGTACATGGCGTAGGCCGCCATCTGGGAAAACTCGAGGAAGGGCGTGCCGGGATCGAGCAGCATCTGCACTCTGTCGCGCGGCAGCAGCTTGCCGCGCGCCAGGTGCTTGGCGGCAGCCGCTTCGCCGCCGCCGGCCGCGATCTTTTCCACCTTGTCGCGCAAATCGTCGACGATGGATTGCATGGCCGCGGCATTGGCCTTGAAATCTTCACTGCGCGGATTGAGTTTGCTTTCGATGTGCGGCATTGCGGTTCCTTTTTATTATCGCCCGGTCTCTCGGGTCGCGCTATTCGGGAAAACTGCCGTCGAGATAAAACCAGCGCAGGGCGCCATCACCGCTCTTGTCCGCCTCGCGCACGAAGCGGCTCACTTCATGCAGGCGATGCGCGCGGCCGTTGACCTTGTAGCGGGCCACGAATTCCACGCTGTCGCGGTGTATCTCTTCGGCTTGATCTGCTGATACTGCTTTACGTTGACGTAAACGTAAAGCAGATTTTACCTCAAGTCCCAGCCAGTGGACTTTTTCTTCTTCGGCAAATAAAGCGTCGGTGGGACGGGTGCTGGCATGCCAGGTGGCAAGCAGATACGGTTCGTCTCGCAAGGTAAACGCCGTGTAGCGCGAACGCATCAGGATTTCGGCCGTGGGCGGCAAGGCATCGCCCGCGATATACGGGCCGCAGCAGCTGGCGTAGGAGGCGCCGCCACAGGGGCAGGCGGCAGATGTCGAGAGTGTGGGCATGCGCTGGCAAATAGGGAACTGAAAAGTTCCGCAATTATCCGCCATAACGGCGGCGCCGGTCGCCGCTGCCGCCGGTCCGCCTATTTTTTAGGCGCGAGGAAGTCCAGCGCGAACGGCGGCGCCTTGCCGGCCATCAGGTCGGCCAGGATGCGCGCCGTGCCGGCGGCAAAGGTAAAGCCCAGCGGGCCATGGCCAACGTTCAGCCACAAGTTCGCCACTTTGCTGGCGCCCACCAGCGGCGCGCTGTTCGGCGTGGCGGGGCGCAGGCCGGCCCAGGCCGTGGCCTGGTCGTAGTCGGCGCCGTGCGGCATGGCTTCGCGCGCCAGCCGCGTCAGGCCGGCGATGCGGCCCCAGTCGATGCTGTTGTCGGCGCCCACCATGTCGACCATGGCGGCCACGCGCAAGTCGCCACCGATGCGCGCATACAGCACCTTGCGTTCGAAATCCGTGATGCTGATCTCGGGCGCGCGGTGCTGGGCGCGGATGGGCGCCGTCAGGCTGTAGCCCTTCAGCGGATACAGGGGCAGGTAGATGCCCGCCGTGGCGGCCAGGTCGCGGCTCTGGATGCCGGCCGCCAGCACATAGTGATCCGCTTGCAGCAAGCCCAGGCTGGTGTCGACGCCAGTGATCCTGCCCTTGTGCGTGACGAGGCGGCGCGCCTCGCCTTTTAATATGAGCGAACAATTCGGATGCTGCAGCAGGCGCGCTTCCAGCGCCAGGCAAAAGGCGTGGCAATCGGCTACCGCTTCGCCCTGCGTAAAGATGCCACCCGCCAGGGAATCCCGCAAGGCGGCCAGCGCCGGTTCGCGCTGCGCGGCTTCCAGCGGCGACAAGACGATGCGCGCCTCTTCCGATTCGGGCCGCGCCACGGCACGCTGGAAGATAGCGGGCGAGCGGTAGACGATGAGCTTGCCCGCATCGCGGCGCGCATACGCTTCCGGCGGCACGGTCAATTCCAGCTGGGCCATGCCGGCGCGGCTCCATTCTCCCAGTTGCAGCAGCTTGGCCGTCGTGCGGGCGTTGCTGGCGCTGTTGCAATTGCGCAGGAAGCTGGACAACCAGCGCCACTGGCGCCAGTCGGCCTCGGGACGGAAGCGCAGCGGACCATCTTTCTGCAGCAGCCATTGCAGGGCCTTGAAGGGCACGCCCGCGTCCGCCAGCGGTGCCACATAGCGATAGCTGAGCTGGCCGCCATTGCGGTAGCTGGCGGCGATCGCCACCTGTTCATTGCGTTCCAGTAAGGTGACCTTGTAGCCGGCCTCGGCCAGCCACCAGGCCGATGTCAGACCGACGACGCCGCCGCCGATGATGATGACTTGTTGCTGCATGTTGCCTCGCTGCGTTGCGCTCCCATGGTGCGGGAGCATTCGGGACGAGCTTAGAGGCTGGCCGTCAACGCAGCCAATGAAACATCATGGTGCAGCCATAACTTTCAGGAATGCACCATTTCAAGGCAAGGGCTGATTGTTGTCAATCGCACCACGGTATAGCGCGGTGAGTATCAATTCCTCGCTGCGCCCCATGGCGGAATACGTGCCCGGATAGCGTTCCGGATCGCTGCCCGTGCCGCCCACCAGCATCACCATGCCGTTCCTGTTCTTGAAATCGAGCACGAAGGCGGAGACGAGGCCATACGCGTCGCCCAGGTGGCCCACGGCCGTGAAGCTGGCGCCCTCGACCAGACGGTTGCCCTGCCCGGCCACCGCATCGAACTGCTGGTTGCCCAGGCCCCAGGCGCGGTACAGGCCCCGTTCGCTGTCGCCATTGCTGGCATCGGGCGCCAGCTGCCATTGGCGGCCAAACATCAAGGCGATGCTGGCCGGCTGCAATAGCTGCGTATTCCGGTAGCGGCCGCCGTCGAGCAGCATCTGCATGACCTTGCCCAGTCCCGCGGCGGAAATGCGCAAGCCGCCCGTGGGACTGAAGACGGTGGCGTTGCTGCCGATCACATAACGCTCGATGCCGGCCGGCGGGCGCTGGTAAAAATCGTCGGCCTGGGCGATCCATGGCCCTTGCGGCTGCCAGGTTTCCGTGTCCAGGGTGCGCTTGCGGTACAGGGTGGCCGTGTTCGCCACGTCCTCTGCCGGGAATGCGGCCGGATTGTAGCCGCCGCGCACATCGAGCGGATCAAGCAGCAGGCGCCGCATCAGCAAATCGAAGCGCTCTCCCGTGACTTTTTCCATCACGGTGCCGATCACGCCCCAGTTCAGGTTGGCATACGTAAAATAGCGGCCCGGCGCCGTTTGCTTGTCCCACATGCTGTCGCCGCCAGCCGTAAACACGTCGCGCAGGCTGCGTTCCGGCCCCCATGCATAGCCGCCCGCGTCGCGCAGCGAGGAAGTGTGGCTGAGCAGGCTGCGCAAGGTCAGCGCTTGCTGGGGGAAATGCGGGTTGCGCAGGGAAAAGCCCAGGTAGATCCCCACGTCCTGGTCCAGGCTCAGTTTGCCCTGCTCGACCAGCCGCATCAGGCCCAGGGTGGTCATCATCTTTGAAACCGAGGCGATGCGGAACAGGGTGGCCGGCGTCACGGGCAAGCTGTCCGCCGGCGTGGCGCCGATGTGCCGGTCGCCGAATTGCTGCTGATACGACACCTTGCCGTGGCGGATGGCCAGCACGGAAAGGCTGGCCAGCGGGTGGGCCGCATCGTCGACGATGGCCGATAGCGTGGCATCGAGCGCGCGCTGCTGGTCGTTGCCGCCACCGGGCGGGGCGGCCAGCGCGCTCCAGGTCGTGCCCAGCAGCAGCAAGCCCAGCAAACCCGTCATTTTATTGTGCATGTTTCCTGTTTCACGGCGTAGTGGAGGCATCGCCAGCATAGGGCGGGATGCTTCACGACGCCAATGAAAATTGCATATTTATCTATAATGCAAAGCTATACGTACGGTAAAACATTGTTTTTTTAAATGTATAACCGTTATTTATGGTCATTTTCCATTTATTCATGGGTGGACGGGCTACGCACAAGCGCCATCGCTATTACACTAGGAGGACAAGGAGAACTGTATGAGCCAGACCAGCGTAGAACTCAAGGTCGATTTAAATGACAATTCGCCTTTATATATGCAGATCGCCCGCAAGTTGAGCGATGACGTACGCAACGGCCGCTACCAGGTAGACCAGGCCCTGCCATCCGAACGTACCCTGTCCGAACTGCTCGACGTATCGCGCGTGACCGCCCGCAAGGCCATCGACCAGCTCGTCGAGCAAGGCCTCGTCGTGCGCCGCCGCGGTTCGGGCAACTATATTGCCCCGCGCATCGAACAGCCGCTGTCGAACCTGTCGAGCTTTTCCGAGCAACTGCAGCAGCGCGGCTACCGCCCCGGTTCGCGCTGGCTCAAGCGCGAAGTTGTCATCGCCAGCAGCGATGAACAGCTGAGCCTGGGCCTGGCGCAGAACACGAAAGTGGCGCGCCTGGAGCGCTTGCGCCTGGCCGACGATGTGGTGATGGCGTATGAGGTGAGCGTGCTGCCGTTCAGCGTGGTGCCGGACCCGGACGCCATGGGCGATTCGCTGTATGAATACTTGAGCAGCATCAAGAAGGCCCCCGTGCGCGCCTTGCAGCACATCCGCGCCATGAATGCGACGGACGTGCTGGCCAAGCAACTGGGCATCCCCGATGGCCAGGCCGTGCTGTTCATCACGCGCATCGCCTACCTGGAGACGGGCGAAGCGGTGGAACTCACGCATTCGTATTGTCGCAGCGACCATTACGACTTTGTCGCCGAAATGCGCCGCGCGCCATAAACTTACTGCTCGATCAGGCGGATCATGGATTCCGCCACGCCGACGGACGACTCCCAGCTCATGCCGGTCACCAGCCGGCCATCGACCTCGACGTGGCTCTGTCCGTTGGCGCCGTGCCTGAATATGCCGCCATGGCGCTTGATGCTGCCTTCCGCCGAAAAGGGATAGGCCTTGTAGATCGGCGATTCCTTGTTGAGAAACGCATCGGGAAACGAGGTCAGCGTCTTGCCCTGGATGAGGAAAGTACCGTCGCTGAGCTTCAGGTTCTTGATGCCCTCGGTGCCCTGGCAGATGGCCGCGATCACTCCGCCTTGTTGTTCGTAGATACGCAAGGCGATGTCCTGCAGCGGCTTGTTGTCCGGGACGCCGACGATGGCCGCGCCGCCGCCGACGAAAGCCATGCCCGCGTACTCGTCTGCCCTGACCTCGGCGACGGGCCTGGTATGGGCCAGTGCCCACATGAAATCACTGTCGTACAGATGCTGCTTGAGCAGCGCGTCCGACGTGACGATCATTTCCAATGGAACGGCGCCACCCTCGGGACTGACGAAGTCGACCGCGTACCCTGCTTTGCGAAAGGCATCATAGGCATAGGCCAGCTCGGGAAAATTATTGCCAGCGTTAATTTTCGTGCCGGGATATTGATGCACGTTCGACACGACCAGCAGCACCTTGCGTGCGTGGCGCGGGGCTGCTGGCTCGCGATCGGCCGACTTGCTGATGATCTTCCAGTTGCCGGCGATCTTTTTCAAAAGGAAGACATCCACATAGCGCACCCCTTGCTGGGGAATGTGGATCTCGGCCTTGGCGGTGGCCACCTTGCCGCTCACCTCCACCTTGATCAGCCGCCCGTGGCGCCCATTGAATTGCCCTTTTTTCTCCTCACTAAAGAGTTTGGCATATTCCGGACCGCTCAACTGCCATTGCGTATCGTCTTTACCGTCCAGGTAAAGGCGGGCGTTGGCATAGAAGGCCTGGTTGATCTCGTCCTGTACATTGAAGCTGGTGCCATGCAGATACAAGCGTACGGTTTCCCGAATGGCATTTTCGTCCTGGTCCGCGGTGGCGGCGGTGCCGACGGCGGAGATGCAAAACAAGCAACAGGCGAGTATCGTTCGCACTAAAAACTGAATCATGGATTTACCCTGCATGTAGAACTGCGTTTATCGGAGCAACGACTATTTCAGGTCGCTGGTGGTCGATAATTTAGCGAAGTGCAGGGGAATGGATGTCGCCAAACAGGATGTCAGACTCCGGAATGGCGATTCAGGAGTGGTTTCATGCGGAAACGGCCCCGGCCGCCTGGCCCGATTGGGCGCGGTAGCTGGCGGGTGTCTGTCCAGCCACTTTCTTGAAGGTCGAGTAAAAGGTGGAACTGGAGTTGAAGCCGCAGCGCTCGGCAACGATATCCATGTTCAGTTGCGGTTCGCCGCTCAATACCTGTTTCGCCTCGGCGATACGGAATTCGTTGACGTAAGTAGTGAAGCTCTTGCCCAGCTTGTCATTGAGTACTTGCGACACTTGCGCCTGCGTACATCCGGCCCGCTTGGCCAGTTGGGCCAGGGTCAGATTCGGATTCAGATAGGATTTCTGCCCGCTCATCTGTTGTTCCAGCGCGGCGAGCACGGCAAGCCCATCCTCGTGCGCCAGGCGGTTATGCTGGTACTTTTCCTTCGGCTCGGCAGGAGTCGAGGTTTCCTTTCTCAGCAGAAAGACCATGACCGCGACATGCAGCGAGAAGGTGAACGACAAGGCGCCGACGATATAGGATGTGAACGGCGTGCTCGCGTACGCCGCCAGCATGACACCGCTGCCTGCAAAGACGCTCAGCAGGAGCACGCTGCTGGTCGCCATCCGCTGTCCTTCGTTCCGCCATGCACGGCGGCTGTGCCAGAGCAGCCTGGCGGTTGCCAGCAGGTAGCCTAGCCAGAACACATGAATCGCATGGCTCGACTGGTCCCACACAGAACGATACGCGGAATAGGGAAAGGCAACGCCGATGCCAATGAACAGGAAGGACACGCCCAGATGCCAACGCCATTGTTGTCCGGCAGGCAGTTGCGTGTGCCCGGCCAAGAAAGAGCGCACATAGAGATAGGTCAAGGGACCGATCAGCAAGCAGGCCGACAGGCCCAGCTGGCGGAACTCGATGGCGATCGCCGGGTTGAAGAAGAGAAAGGCGGATTTGGCGGTGCGCACCCCGACGGCAAGCAGCAATGCGCCGAGCATGCAGTCGGCCAGGCAGCGAGGCCGGCGACTGAAAAAATAGACGGCCAGGAAAATGCCGTTGATGGCGCCAAGGGCGCTAAACAGGAACAGCAATTGGCGAGCGATCATGGCGCATGTCGTGGATTAGGGCGTCGAAGCCAAGTATAGACACAAACGGCACCGTACCGAAGTACAAATATCCTGCACCAGCCATAAACTCCCGTTATGCCCGCCCGTCATCCTTTCATGGCTGATCTTGCTCGTTGGTATTAAACTGGTTTCACCTTCAACCATGTTCTGAAATCATGTTGAAAACTGAAACCCCGAGCCGGCGGCATCCGGATCTGGACCTGTATCCGGTGGAGCAACTGGTCGCGGCGCTGGTCGATGACCAGTTCTGGGCCATCGAGGCCGTGCGGCTGGCGTCCCCCGACATTGCCTCCGCCATCACGGCCGCCCTGCCCCGCATCGCGGCCGGTGGACGATTGCTGTATGTGGGCGCGGGCACGTCGGGCCGCCTGGGCGTGCTCGACAGTGTTGAACTCAATCCCACGTTTTCCTGGCCGCCCGAGCGGGCCGTCGCCATCCTGGCCGGCGGCGCGGGCGCCATGTTTACGGCGGTCGAAGGGGCGGAAGATGATTTGCAGCAAGGTGAGGCGGACTTGCTGGCCTTGCAGCCGCAAGACAATGACGTGGTGATCCTGCTGGCCGCCTCCGGCGCCACGCCGTATGTGCTGGGCGCCCTGCTGGCCGCGCGCAAGGCCGGCGCCTTGACCATTGGCATCGCCAACAATGTGGACGCCCCCGTGGCGCACGAGGCGCAATGCGGCATCGTGCTCGACACGGGCACGGAAGTCATTTCCGGCAGCACGCGTTTGAAAGCGGGCACGGCGCAAAAAATAACCTTGAACACGATTTCCAGCGCTCTGATGGTCGGTTTGCACAAGACTTACGGAAACTTGATGGTAGACTTGAAGCCGACCAACGCCAAGCTGATCTGGCGGGCGGTGCGTCTGACCATGCATGCCACCGGCGCCAGCGAGGCGCAGGCCAGGACCGTGCTGGAGCAATGCCAATTTCACGTCAAGGTAGCGATTGTTGCCTTGATCAAAAAAATCAACACAAACCAGGCACAGGCATTGTTGGCCGGCGCGAACGGCAGTGTGCGGGCGGCACTGGCGGCGTGATCCGATGGCGCGGCATTCTTCTGTCTGGGAGACAAAGAAGGATGTATGGAGCTAGTGAAACAAACCGCCCCGGCGCGCGTGAAAAATCCGTGGCTGTGGATCCCTTCCCTGTATTTCGGCCAGGGCATCCCCTATGTAGTGGTCATGACCTTGTCCGTGATCATGTACAAGAACTACGGTTTTTCCAATACCGATATCGCGCTGTACACGAGCTGGCTGTACTTGCCGTGGGTCATCAAGCCCCTGTGGTCGCCCTTCATCGATATGTACCGCACCAAGCGCTTCTGGATCGTCGGCTTGCAGCTGGTGATCGGCGCCGCGCTGGCGCTGGTGGCCCTGACGACTTCGCTGCCGCACTTTTTCCAGATCAGCCTGGCCATCTTTTGGCTGATGGCCTTCAGTTCCGCCACGCATGACATCGCCGCCGACGGCTTTTATATGCTGGGCCTGGAAGAGCACCAGCAGGCGGCCTTCGTCGGCGTGCGCAGCACGTTTTATCGCCTGGCGATGATCGCCGGCCAGGGCGGCCTCGTGTATCTGGCCGGCTATCTGACGCATGCGACGGGCAATGTGCAACTGGCCTGGTCCGTCGTGTTTGCCATCCTGGCGGGTCTGTTCATCGCCCTTTTCCTGTACCACTACTTCGTTTTACCCAAGCCGAAGGACGACCGTCCCAGCATCCAGGGTGCCGGTGTTTCTCCTTTGCAAGAATTCGTCGCCACCTTTGCTTCCTTCTTCAAGAAGAAGGATATTTTCATCATCCTGGGCTTTCTGCTGCTGTTCCGCCTGGGCGAGGCGCAACTGCTCAAGCTGGCCGCGCCCTTCCTGCTCGACCCCGTCGCCAAGGGCGGCCTGGGCCTCAGCACGGAACAGGTAGGCCTCGTCTACGGCACCATCGGCGTGATCGCCCTGACCCTGGGTGGCTTGCTGGGCGGATTCATCATTTCCCGTTTCGGCTTGAAACGCTGCCTGTGGATCATGGTGCTGTCCGTCCACCTGCCCGACCTGGTGTTTGTTTACCTGGCCAGCGCCTTGCCCAGCAGCATTTATGTGATCGCCGGTGGCATTGCGTTGGAGCAATTCGGCTATGGCTTCGGTTTCGCCTCCTACATGTTGTACATGATCATGGTCTCCGATGGCGCGCATAAAACGGCCCATTACGCCATCTGCACGGGTTTCATGGCTCTGGGCATGATGTTGCCGGGCATGGCCAGCGGCTGGATACAGCAAATGCTCGGCTACCAGCACTTCTTCATCTGGGTCTGCATCGCCACCATTCCTGCTTTCATCATGGCCGCGCTGGTCAAGATCGATCCCGAATTCGGCAAGAAGGCCGAGGCCTGATTCTTTTGAAGCGTGCGCCCGCATGGATGGCGGGCGCACAGTAAAATGCCCGCACCGATAGACCTGCGCTTCACCACTGCAAGGAATTGTTTTGTTGTCTACTTTCAAAAAACGCCTGGGCGCCAGCGCCGGCGTATTGGCCGCGCTGGCCACCGCCACATTGCTCAGCAGCTGTACCAGCACCAAGCTGCCATCGGCAGTGACACCGGGCGAAGCGGGTTTGCCGGCCGTGCCGCCCGTGCAGCACATCACGGGCGAAGTGCCGCCGCCGGCGCCGCGCGAATTCCGCGCCGCCTGGGTCTCTACTGTCGCCAATATCGACTGGCCCAGCCGCAGCAACTTGCCTGTCGCCAAGCAGCAAGCGGAAGCGCTGGCCATCCTCGACCGCGCCAAGTCCTTGAATCTGAACGCGATTGTGCTGCAAGTGCGCCCTAGCGCCGACACGATTTACCCATCGCAACTGGAACCGTGGTCGGAATACCTGACCGGCAAGCAAGGCCAGCCGCCGTTACCGATGTATGACCCGCTGGCCTTCTGGGTGGCGCAGGCGCATGCGCGGGGCCTGGAATTGCACGCCTGGTTCAATCCGTACCGGGCCCGTCACGCGACGGCCAAGTCGCCGCTGGCGCGCGACAGTTTCGCGTCCACCAACCCGGCGTCCGTCAAGCAATACGGCCGCTACCTGTGGATGGACCCGGGTGACGCCGCCGCGTCCAAGCACACGACGGACGTGGTGCTCGATGTGGTGCGCCGCTACGATATCGATGGCGTGCATATCGACGACTACTTTTATCCGTATCCGATCGACGCGCCTGGCGCCGGCGCCGGTGCTGAAACAGCCGCGCTGGACGCGGGCAATGGCGGCGCCAAGCGCGAACTGCAGTTTCCCGATGAGCCTTCCTGGCAGCAATATCTGCTGGCCGGCGGCCAGCTGGACCGCGCTTCCTGGCGCCGCCAGAACGTCAACCAGCTGATCGAAGCCTTATACACAGGCATCCACCGCGAAAAGAGCTGGGTGCGCTTCGGCATCAGCCCGTTCGGCATCGGCCGTCCCGACCGCCGCCCTGCCGGCATCGTCGGCTTCAGCCAGTACGATAAATTGTATGCGGATGCGGAACTGTGGCTGGCCAAGGGCTGGCTCGACTATCTGTCGCCGCAGCTGTACTGGCCAGTGGCGCAGGCGCCGCAAGCGTTTGGCGTGCTGCTCGACTACTGGCTGGCGCAAAACCCGTATGGCCGCCACGTATGGCCGGGTTTATATACGAGCCGTATCGACAATTCCGCCAAGTCCTTCACGCCGCAAGAGATCATCAAGCAGATCGAAGTGACGCGCACGCGCCCCGGCGCGAATGGACAAGTGCATTTCAGCATGGTGCCCCTGATGCAGAACCGCAAGGGTGTCAGCGAGCAACTCAAGGCGACCGTGTATCAAAGCCCTGCCCTGATTCCCGCCACGCCGTGGCTGGGCAAGGAAGCACCGGGTACGCCCGTGCTGGCCTTGCGCCGCGATTCCGCCAGCCTGAACGTCAAATTGACGGCGGGCGGCGGCAAACCCGTGGCGCAGTACGCCGTCTGGGCCCGCTACGGCGAAGACTGGCGTTTTACCGTGGTCACGGGCGTGCAAGGCGAGCTGACCCTGGTCGACGATTCCGTTGGTAAAGTCAATGCGGTGGTGGTCAGCGCCGTGGACCGCCTTGGCAATGAAAGCCCCCGCGTTACCGTCCGCGCACCGTTTACGGTCGCCGCCAAGTAATTTTGCTGGTTTACCGGCAGTCCATAACCTGCAGGCATGAAACATGCGCAAGCTTTCATGCCTGCAAGCTCCGCTTGGCTTTACACTCATGCCATGATTTCCTTCCCCGCAAACAATATTGACACTGCCGTGCTCGGGCTGGGCATCGACGCGGGCGGCACGCAAACGCGCTGGGCTTTGGCCGGCGCGGACGGTGTCATCGTGGCCGACGGGGCCGTGGAAGGCTTGTCTGCCTTGCAAATGAGCAGCGATGTGGGCCGCGCAGCCGTGCACGCCACGTTTGCGAAATTGTCTCAGGCTGTGCTGGCCGTTGGCCAGCCGCGCGCCGTGGTGGCGGGCTTGACGGGCTTTGGCGGCGACGATGTGACGCTGGCGCACATGCTGGCGGACTTGCTGGCGCTGGCCGCCGTCGACGTCCGCTTGGGCAACGATATCGACATTGCCTATCGCGACAGTTTTGAACCCGGCGAAGGTTACCTGGTCTACGCTGGCACGGGCTCGATTGCCGCCTGGATCGATGTCGATGGCGTGTTTCACCGCGCAGGCGGGCGTGGCGTGCTGCTCGACGATGGCGGTGGGGGTTACTGGATCGCGCGCGAAGCCTTGCGCCACATCTGGCGCCGCGAAGACGAAGCGCCCGGCAGCTGGCAAGCGTCGCCCATGGCCGAGGCCGTGTTTGCGCAACTGGGCGGCAGCGACTGGTCGCTGTCGCGCGCCTTCATGTATGGCCAGGACCGGGGCGCCATCGGCCGGCTGGCGCTGGCCGTGGCCGCCAGTGCGGATGCCGACCCGCTGGCGCTGGACATCTTGCAGCGCGCGGGACAGGAATTGGCGCGTTTGGCGCAGGCCCTGACGGCGCGCTACGGTCCGCGTCCCGTGGTGTTGGCCGGGCGTGCGGCGCAATTGCACCCGGCTATCGCGGCAGCCATGCGCGCCGCTTTGCCTGTATCGTTGACGATGGAACAGAAAGTTGCCCGTCCGCATGAAGCGGCGGCCAGGATCGCCGTCAAGACGGCCATCAAGACACAGGCCAACACTGAACATTTTATTAACCCGATCACGGATCTTTCATGAAAAAAATCGCCCTCGCCCTGCTGGTGGCCCTGCTCTCCGCCTGTACCACGCCCGCGCCGCACCTCGACCACAGTTTGAACGCGCGCAGCCAGAGCCCGCGCGTGAAATTCATCGTCATCCATTACACGGTCAGCGACCTGCCCCGCTCGATCAAGATCCTGACGGAACAAGTGGTCAGCAGCCATTATTTGCTGACGGACACGGACAAGCCGAAGTTTTACGTGCTGGTCGACGAATCGCGCCAAGCCAATCACGCGGGTGTGAGTAACTGGAAGACTTATACACAGTTGAATGTCAGCTCGATCGGTATCGAGATCGTCAACCCTGGCTACAAGGACACGCCGGAAGGCCGCCTCTGGTATCCGTTCCCACAGGCACAGATCGATGAGCTGATTCCGCTGTTGAAAGATATCCAGGCGCGCTACAACATCGCGCCGGAAAATATCCTGGGCCACAATGAAATCGCGCCGCAGCGCAAGCAGGACCCGGGACCGCTGTTTCCCTGGCGCCAGCTGGCCGATGCGGGCCTGATCGTCTGGCCCGATGCCAACCGTGTTGCAGCGCAGCGCCTTATTTTTGAGCAGCAAGTGCCAGACGCCGTCTGGTTCCAGAAAAAGCTGGCCCAGCACGGCTATGCGACGCCGAACACGGGCGTTTTCGACGAAGCGACGCGCAATGTGCTGATCGCCTTCCAGATGAAATACCGCAACACCTTGTTTGACGGCACACCCGACGGCGAAACGGCGGCCCTGCTGGAAGTGCTGACGACGCCGGCGCCAGTTGTTGTTGCAAAGTAGCATGGCCGTTCCAGCCCATGACTTTTTCTTATATGCTGAACGTTGACGGCCCAGGCGGCCACGGCAAGGTAAAGGAATAGCTCATGCGGCTGCGTCATATCGAAGTGTTTCACGCCATCATGCAAGTTGGCACCATCAGCGGCGCCGCCCAGGTGCTGCATATCTCGCAACCGGCCGTGACCAAGGTCTTGCAGCATTGCGAGTTGCAACTGGGCATGCCGTTGTTTGAGCGCGTGCGGGGCAAGCTGTACCCGAAACCTGAGGCGCACCGTTTGTTTGTCGAGACGGAAAAGCTCAACCGCGATTTGTTGGGTATCCGCCGCCTGGCGGCCAGCCTGAAGGGGCATGCAGTGGAAACCATCCGCCTGGTCTCCACGCCGACGATCGCCATCAGCGTCTTGCCGTTTGCCATGACGGAGTGGCGGCGCGACTTTCCCCACACGCGTTGCCAGCTGGCCACCCACCATACGGGCGAGATCGTCAATACCTTGCGCCTCGGTGAAGCGGACCTGGCCGTATCGCTGCAAGACCCGCGTCATCCGGGCATCGTGGCCGAACCGATCGCGCAGGGCGTCATGACGGTCATCGCGCCAGCCGGCACCTGGCGCGCGGCCGATTGCGGCACCCCGTTGACGGCGCATGGCCTGAGTGGCGAGCTGATCGGCCATGCGGACAATGATCCGCTGGGTGAACTGGTGGTCGCCGCCTGCGAAGCGCAGGATATCCACCCCGTCTTTAGTACCGTGGTGCAAACTTATCAAATCGCCCGCTCGCTGGTGGAGGCGGGCGCCGGCATGGCCGTGGTCGATCCGTTTACGGCCGCGTCCGGCTCGCCCGAGCTGTTGCAGCGCCGTCCCTGGGCACCCACGATCCCGATCCAGCTGTATTTATTGACGGCGGGCCACTCACCGCTGTCGCATGGCGCGCGGCGCCTGGCCGACAGCATCGGCGTGGCGGCGCGTAATTGTCTGGAAAGAGGAGTCTGATGTCTGTTGCAAGTCTGCAATTGGAAGCGGTGAGTAATGATCCGCAATTTCGTCACCTGAGCAGCATCGCCGGCATCGCCGTCGATCTGCGCTATGCCACGCCCGACAATTTCGTCGGCCGCGATTTATACAGCCCCATCGATTGCGCCTGGCTGCACCGCGATGCGGCTGCGGCCCTGGAACAGGCAGTGGCCTGGCTGGCCGAGCGGCATCCCGATCATCATCTGCTGGTGCTCGACGCCCTGCGCCCGCAGCGGGTGCAGCAGCAGTTGTGGGATGCGCTGCAGGGAACGGAGTTGCTCGGCTATATCGCGGAACCGTCGCGCGGCTCGATCCACTCCTTCGGCATGGCGCTCGACATCACCATCGTCGGGCCGGACGGGCAGGAACTGGACATGGGCACGGGCTTTGACGACCTGAGTGAGCGCTCGCACCCCGCGCTGGAGCTGGTCTTGCTGGAGAAGGGGGAAATTACCGAAGAGCAAGTGGAACATCGCCGATTGCTGCGAGACGCCATGTTCCAGGCGGGCTTCTTCGGCATCAACAGCGAATGGTGGCATTTCGATTGCGGCGACCGGGTGCTGGTGCGCCAGACCTACACCCGGGTACTCTGATTAAAAGACCTTCAGACCCTTCAGCATCACGATCAGGATCAAGACGGGCGAGACAAAGCGCAGCAGGAACAGCAGCACATGCGCCAATTCTCTGTTCTGCAATTGGCCATGATTGCTGATCGCTTCAATGAAATGGTCTTTGCCCCAGGCCCAGCCTGTAAACAAGGCAATCGCGATACCGCCTACTGGCAGGAAGATATTCGACGAGACAAAGTCGAACAGATCAAACATATTCAAGTTAAACAGCTTGAAGTCCGCCAGGGTGCTGTTACTGAGCGCGCATACGGAACCGAGCACGGCCAGCAGCAGCATGGTCACGATGGTGGCCCTGGTGCGCGTCCAGCCGAAGCGCTCATGGAAAATCACCACGGGCACTTCCATCAGCGACAGCATCGCGCCTGTGGCGGCGACGGCGGCGAGGATGAAAAACACCACCATCAGGGCTTGCCCCATGGGGATTTGCGAGAACACGGCGGGAATGGTGATGAACACCAGCGATGGTCCCGCACTGGGAGCAAAACCGAACGTGAACACGGCGGGAAAGATGGCGATGCCGGCCAGCATCGATACGCCGAGGTCGGCCGCCATCACGCGCAGGGTCGTGACGGGGATATTCTGGTCATCGCGGAAATAGCTGCCGTAGGTCATCATCGTGCCCATGCCGACGGACAATTTGAAGAAGGCCAGGCCCATGGCTGTCAGCACGACGGAAGCCGTCAGTTTGGAAAAGTCGGGACGGAACAGGAAAGCCAGGCCTTCGCCCGCTTTATCGAGCGACAGGCTGACCGCGCAGAGCAGGAGCAACAGCAGGAACAGCAGCGGCATCAGTTTCTTGGCGATCGCCTCGATGCCCTTGGTTACGCCCAGCATCAATATGCCGCCAATAAACAGCAGCACGCCCCATTGCCACAGCAGCGATTGCAGTGGATTGCTGATCAGGGAGGCGAAGGCCGCTTCCGTCACCAGCTTGTCGCTGCTGAGGATGGAGCCGTCGATGGCCTTGGCGATATAGGCAAACACCCAGCCCACCACTTCCGAATAGAACGCGACGATCAGGAAGGCGGCCACCATGCCGATGACGCCAACCAGCCACCAGGGCTTGCCCTTCGGTGCCAGTTGTTCCATGGTCGAGATGGGATTGACCTTGGCGCGGCGTCCCAGGGTGATTTCCGCGATCATCACGGGCAATCCCACTAACAAGGTAGCGAGCAGATAGATGAGCAGGAAGCCGGCGCCGCCATTGGCGCCTGTCAGATAGGGGAACTTCCAGATGTTGCCGAGACCGACTGCGGAACCGAGGGTGGCGGCGAGGACGCCGAAGCCAGTGGTAAAGCCAGCTCGTTTCAGGGTCAGGCCTGATCCTTGAGCTTGTTGTTTCATGGTGAATCTTCTATGGTGGGACGCGAATTTGCGCTGAGGGGGCGAAATTGTAGCAGTTGGCCGCAAATACCCCGGAAAAGCCTTGCTACTACGGGGGCGCTTTGCTATAGTTCGCCTCCCCAATGAGACGCACTAGTTTGCGGCACAAAAGGGACAGTCTTTCGAGGCTGGGTAGTAGAAAAGAAGGAGTTGACGATTGTGCTGAAATGCTTCATACTCTTCCTTCTTCGCAGCTGACAAACACAACGCTTTGTCGATAGCGCGAAAGTAGCACCGAATACAGTTCTTTAACAATTAACAGTCGATAAGTGTGGGCATTTGATGCAAGTGCAGCAGCGATCTTCGGATCGGTGTAAAACTTAAAATATCAAATGTTCACAAGAAATAATGAAATAGGCGCTACGAAAGTAGTGGCCTGTCAGTTTTTTGAGTGAGCGACCCATCAGCAATGATGGTGCCGGTAAAACGGCAAAGTAACAGAGATTAAACTGAAGAGTTTGATCCTGGCTCAGATTGAACGCTGGCGGCATGCCTTACACATGCAAGTCGAACGGCAGCACGGAGCTTGCTCTGGTGGCGA
>NZ_JAAOLY010000020.1 GCF_011601275.1 Janthinobacterium lividum
CGTGAAACAACTTTGCGCCGATGATAGTGCTGCAACCAGTGTGAAAGTAGGTTATCGTCAGGCTTGTTATTCGCAGTAGAGAAAAACCCCGCCAGCAATGGTGGGGTTTTTTTTCGTCTGGTGGTTTTGTCTGGCGCCGGTGGTGGCGTCGGCTTACGCGCGCAGCGCTAAGCCGACCTACGTTTATTGGATGGCGGTAGGTCGGATTAGCGTAGCGCGTAATCCGAGAACACTGTTGGCATCGCGGGATCAGCTACCGCGGTAAGTGGAATACGACCACGGCGATACCACTAGCGGCACGTGATAATTTTCATCCGTATGCGCGATGCCGAAGGACAGAGTGACCAGGTCGATGAAGCGGGGCGAGGGCAATTCCACCCCTTGGGCGGCGAAATAGTCGCCTGCGTTGAACACCAGTTCATATTGGCCCGCCTTCATGCTGTCGCCCTCAAGCAATGGCGTGCTGCAGCGGCCGTCGCTATTGGTCATATCCATCTTCAATAACACTTTGCCTTCCGGCGCGACTGAAAACAGGGCCACCTTGACGCCGGCTCCCGGCTTGCCGTGGGCGATATCGAGTACATGCGTGCTGAGTTTTCCCATTTGCTATCCTGTATATAGGGTGAGTGAATGTGCTTATCGTGCAAATCATATACCGGCGACTGCGCCTAGCTATATGATTGGGCATATAGCCAACATTGTCCTCCTATAGGCGCGCCTCCGCATGAACAATTACGAACATTATCCACGCGACTTGATCGGCTATGGCCGTACGCCCCCCCATCCGCAATGGCCGGGAAAGGCCCGCATCGCCCTGCAATTTGTCCTCAATTACGAGGAAGGGGCGGAAAACAGCGTATTGCATGGCGATCCCGCATCGGAAACGTTTTTATCGGAGATGATCGGCGCGGCCGCTTTTCCCGCGCGCCACCTGAGCATGGAGTCGATTTACGAATATGGTTCACGCGCCGGCTTATGGCGCTTGCTGCGCATGTTCGAGGAGCGGCTCCTGCCGTTGACGGTGTTTGGCGTATCGATGGCATTGAAACGCAATCCGGAAGCGGTGGCTGCATTCCAGCAACTGGGGCATGAAATCGCCTGCCATGGCTTGCGCTGGATTTCCTATCAAAACATGGATGAAGCAACGGAACGCGAACACATGCGCGAAGCCGTGCAGATCATCCGCGAATTGACGGGGTCCGCCCCGCAAGGCTGGTACACGGGGCGCGATTCGCCGAATACGCGCAAACTGGTGGTCGAACATGGCGGTTTCCGCTATGACGCCGATTATTATGGCGACGACCTGCCATTCTGGGACAAGGTCGCGTACACGGATGCCGCCGGCATGCCGGCGGTGCAGCCGCAACTGATCGTGCCTTACACCCTGGATACGAACGACATGCGCTTTGCCGCGATGCAGGGCTTTAATTCTGGCACGCAGTTTTTCGATTACCTGAAGGATGCCTTCGACGTGCTGTACGCGGAAGGCGATCCGGACGGCTTGAATCAGCCGAAGATGTTGTCCGTAGGCCTGCATTGCCGCCTGGTTGGACGGCCTGGCCGTGCGGCCGCACTGGCGCGCTTCCTCGACTATGTGCAGGGTCATGAGCAAGTGTGGATCACGCGCCGCATCGATATTGCCGAACATTGGCATGCGACGCATCCGTTCCAGGAGTGAGTTCTATTGAGATGGGATGATAAGTAAAATCAGTCTTTGCATATAGTTGTCCCGTATGCCGGTGTTAATCTCCTATACTGGGACTATACCGAGGCCAGCATGTCAGAACCGATCCGCTTTTACTACCGTGGTGCCGTACAGGAAGTACGCGACTCCGCCCCTACGCAGACTGTGTTGCAGCACCTGCGCGAGGATTTGCATTGCACGGGTACCAAGGAAGGTTGCGCCGAGGGCGATTGCGGCGCCTGCACGGTGGTCATCGGCAGCCTGGTCGACGGCCAGGTCGAGATGAAGGCCGTCAACGCTTGCATCCAGCTCACGCCCACCCTCGATGGCAAGGCCCTGTTTTCCGTGGAAGACTTACAGCAGCCCGATGGCGCCCTGCACCCGGTGCAGCAGGCGATGGTTGAATGCCACGGTTCCCAATGCGGTTTTTGCACGCCCGGATTTGTCATGTCCTTGTGGGGTATGTATCTGGAGAAAAACGGCGAGATGCCCACGCGCTGTGAAATCGACGACACGCTGTCGGGCAATCTGTGCCGCTGCACGGGCTACCGGCCCATCATCGATGCGGCCAGACGCATGGGCGAACTGCCACATGTGGCATTTGACCGCGATGCGTTGCGAGTGCAATTGCAGGCGCTGCAGCGCGGCAGCGTGACCACGTATGAACATGGCGGCCAGCACTTCCACGCGCCCCGCACTATTGAGGAACTGGTGGCGCTGCGCGCGAAAAAGCCGCAAGCGTGCATGCTGGCCGGCTCTACCGACGTGGGTTTGTGGGTGACCAAGCAACTGCGCGACCTGGGCGACATCATTTATCTGGGCAACGTGGCCGCACTGAAAAGCATCGCCGTGAACGATGGCAAGCTGCAGATTGGCGCCGGTGCCAGCCTCAACGATGCTTATGCTGCACTGTGCCAGCATTATCCCGATGAGCTGTCGGAACTGTGGCAGCGCTTTGCTTCCTTGCCAATCCGCAACGCGGGTACTTTGGGCGGCAATGTGGCCAATGGCTCACCGATCGGCGACTCGATGCCGTGGCTGATTGCGCTGGGCAGCGAGATCGTGCTGCGTGGACCTGCTGGCCAGCGCATTATGCCGCTGGAAAACTTCTATCTGGGTTACCAAAAGAAAGACCTGCAGCCCGGTGAATTCGTCGAAGCCTTACGCGTGCCCTTGCCGCGTGCCGACGTTCATTTCCGCACGTATAAACTGGCCAAGCGCTTCGACCAGGACATCTCGGCCGTGTGCGCCGCGTTTGCCTTTGAACTCGAGGGCGAGCGCATCATCGATGCGCGCATCGCCTTTGGCGGCATGGCAGCCACGCCGCAGCGCGCCGCGCAAACGGAAGCATTCTTGCGGGGACAGGCGTGGAATGAGGATAACCTCGTCATTGCCATGCGTTTGCTGGCCGACGATTACGCGCCCTTGTCTGATGTGCGCGCGTCGAACACGTATCGAATGACGACGGCACAGAACCTGCTGCACCGCTTCTGGCTGGAAACACGCCCTGGTGCGCCGCTGTTGCGCACTGCCGTCAACGCTTACGCTTGCCGCGCCTGAAAGGACCAGCATGAACCATCCTGCCACGCCCGAATTGCAAGAAGCCACCTGGGCCGCCGTGGGCAAGCCCAGCCCCCATGAATCGGCGCAATTGCATGTGCTGGGGCAAGCCACGTACACGGACGATATCGCAGAGCTGCAAGGCACCTTGCACGCGGCGCTGGGCTTGTCGCAAAAGCCCCACGCACGCATCACGGCCATGGACCTGTCCGCCGTGCGCGCTGCTGCCGGTGTTGTCGCCGTCTATACGGCACATGACATTCCCGGCACCAATGATTGCGGCCCCATCATCCATGACGACCCCATCTTGGCTGCGGAACTGGTGCAATACGTGGGCCAGCCTATCTTCATCGTGGTGGCTGATACGCATGACCATGCGCGCCGCGCCGCTCGCCTGGCGCAGGTGTCGTATGAGGAATTACCCGCGATCATGACGCCGCAAGCGGCCAAGGCCGCTCAATCGTACGTGCTGCCGCCGATGCAGCTGACACGTGGCAACTACCAGGCCGCGTTCGAGGGCGCGCCGCACGTGGTCAAGGGCCAGCTGTATGTGGGCGGGCAGGAACAGTTTTATCTGGAAGGACAGATTTCCTACGCCATCCCGAAAGAAGCGCAGGGTATGCTGGTGCTGTGTTCGACCCAGCATCCGAGCGAGATGCAGCACGTGGTGGCGCATGCGCTGGGCGTGCATTCGCACAACATTACCGTCGAATGCCGGCGCATGGGCGGCGGTTTTGGCGGCAAGGAATCGCAGTCGGCCCTGTGGGCGGCGGCCGCATCGATTGCGGCGGCGAAACTGAAGCGCCCCGTGAAACTTCGCGCCGACCGCGACGACGACATGCTGGTGACGGGCAAGCGCCACTGTTTTTATTATGAATACGAAGTGGGCTACGACGATGAAGGCCGTATCCTTGCCGCCAAGGTCGACATGACCACGCGCGCCGGATACTCGGCCGACTTGTCCGGCCCCGTCGCCACGCGCGCCGTCTGCCATTTCGACAACACCTATTACCTGCCCGACGTGGATATCCGCGCCGCCTGCGGCAAGACGAATACGCAGTCGAACACGGCTTTCCGCGGCTTCGGCGGGCCGCAGGGCGCCATTGCCATCGAGTACGTGATTGATGAAATCGCCCGCCATTTGCAACGCGATGCGCTCGATATTCGCCTGCTCAATTTCTACGGGCGCAACGATGTAGAAGGACGCAACGTCACGCCGTATGGCCAGAAAATCGTCGACAACGTCATTCATGAACTCGTCGCCGAACTGGAAGCGAGCAGCGACTACCGCGCGCGCCGCCGCGCCATCGATGCGTTCAACGAAGCCAGCCCCATCTTGAAGAAGGGCCTGGCGTTCACGCCGCTGAAATTCGGCATCGCCTTCAACGTCACGCATTTGAACCAGGCTGGTGCGCTAGTCCACGTGTACGTGGATGGCTCCGTGCTGGTCAACCATGGCGGCACGGAAATGGGGCAGGGCATCAATACCAAGGTCATGCAAGTGGTGGCGCACGAACTGGGCCTGGACCTGGACAAGGTGCGCGCCACGGCCACCGATACGAGCAAGGTGGCGAACACGTCGGCCACGGCGGCCTCCACAGGCGCCGACCTGAACGGCAAGGCGGCGCAGGATGCGGCGCGCCAGATCCGTGAACGCCTGGCCGAGTACGCGGTCAAACTGTACGGCAGCGAAATGGATGCTGTGCGCTTCTTCGACAACCATATCCACGTGAATGGTCACGCCGTGCCATTCCCCGAGCTGGTGCAGAAGGCGTATCTGGCCCGTGTGCAATTGTGGTCGGATGGTTTTTATGCCACGCCCGGTTTATCGTGGGATGCGAAGACGATGACAGGCCATCCGTTTTCCTACTATGCGTATGGCGCGGCCGTGGCCGAAGTGGTGGTCGATACCCTGACGGGCGAATGGAAATTGCTGCGCGCGGACGCCTTGTACGACGCTGGCCAATCGCTCAATCCCGCGATTGATCTGGGCCAGGTGGAAGGCGCATTTATCCAGGGCATGGGCTGGCTGACGACGGAGCAGCTGTGGTGGAATGCGGCGGGCAAGCTGATGACGCATGCTCCATCGACCTATAAAATTCCCGGCATTTCCGATTGCCCGGAAGACTTCCGTGTGAACCTGTTCCAGAACCGCAACGTGGAAGACAGCATCCACCGTTCCAAAGCCGTGGGCGAGCCGCCGCTGCTGTTGCCGTTTTCCGTCTTTTTTGCCATCCGCGACGCCATTTCCAGCGTGGGCCATCACACCGTGCAGCCACCGCTCAATGCGCCCGCCACCAGCGAGGAAATCCTCAAGGCGATCATGGCCGTGCAAGCGGCGCATGCCGGCGCATAGGAGCAGAAGATGAGCGAATGGCTGACAGCGATGGACGACGACACGCAGGCATCCGTGCTGGTGACGGTCGCCCTGGTCGAAGGTTCCGGTCCGCGCGAGGCGGGCGCGAAGATGCGCGTCAGTCTCGATGGCCAAGTCGATACCATCGGTGGTGGCCACCTGGAATTGCGCGCCGTGGAAATTGCCAAGACCATGCTGGCCACGAGCGATACCCATGCGCGGCTCGAGCGTTTCGCGCTGGGGCCCAGTCTCGGGCAATGCTGTGGTGGTGTCGTCCACCTGGCGTTCGAGTATATCGATGCCAGCCTGAATGCGTTACTGGCCGCCTTGCGCAAACGCCGCCAGCAAGACAGCTGGCGGTTGACGGCGCTCGACGGCGAACCTGCCTCGGCCCTGTTCGACGCTGCCGGTAGCTTGATCGCCGGCACTGGCGAACAGGCGCCTGACACGTTTTTGCGCGAGCGCGCAACCCATGTCGCTCAGGATAGCCAAGGGCGGCGCTGGCTGGTCGACCCTTGCCTGGCGCCGCGCGCGCACCTGACCTTGTTCGGCGCCGGCCACGTGGGCGCCGCCATCGTGCGTGCGCTGGCCCACTTGCCCTGCAATATCACCTGGGTCGATGAGCGCGAAGACATGTTTCCCGCGCAACTACCTGATAATGTACGCATCGCCGCCACCGATACGCCCGAGGAATTTGTCGCCATGGCGCCACCCAGTGGCAGTTTTCTCGTCATGACGCACAGCCATGCGCTCGATCAACGCTTGACGCAAGCCATCATGGAGCGCGAGGATGCGGGCTGGTTCGGGCTGATCGGTTCGCACACGAAACGCAAGCAGTTCGAGCACCGCCTGCAGGCGCGCGGCGTGCCGGACGAGCGCATTGCCGCCATGGTGTGCCCGATCGGCATGCCTGGTATCCGCAACAAGGCGCCGGCCGTGATCGCCGCGTCCGTTGCCTGTCAATTACTGATGGTGTGGGAAGAGGCGGCCGCTGCCGCCCTGGCCGCACCTCTGCGGCTGGCCTCTGCCAGCGCGCCACCGCGACGCCCAACACGCGCCGCCATTCACCCGTTATAGAAAGAAGTCATGCCGATTGTTCCTGCCACATTGCAAGCTTACCGAGCCAGCTTGCTGCACTTCCACGCCGATCCCGCCTTCAGCGAGGAGGCGCATGCCTGGCATGCGGATGGCTTGCTGATCGTGGCCGATGGCAAGGTCGTGGCAGCCGGCGATTACGCGCAACTGCAGGCGACCTTGCCGCCTGACACGCAGATTGTCGATTACCGCGGCAAGCTGATCGTGCCCGGTTTCATCGATACGCACTTGCACTTCCCGCAGACGGAAATGATCGCCTCGCCCGCGCCGGGTTTGCTGCCATGGCTGGAAACGTACACTTTTCCCGCCGAGCGCGCGTTTGAGAATCCCGAGCATGCGCGCAACGTGGCCGAGTTTTTCCTCGACGAACTGCTGCGCTGCGGCACCACTACGGCGATGGTGTATGGCAGCGTGCATCCGCAATCGGTCGATGCCTTCTTTGGTGCCAGCGAGGCGCGCGGCTTGCGCATGGTGGCGGGCAAGGTCATGATGGACCGCAATTGCCCTGAGTTCCTGCGCGATACGGCCGAGTCAGGCGCGCGCGAAAGCGAAGAGCTGATCCAGCGCTGGCACAAGCACGGCCGCTCGCTGTACGCGATCACACCGCGTTTCGTGCCGACGTCGACGAATGAACAGATGCATCTGGCGGGCGAGCTGGCGCGCGCCTACCCGGATACGTATCTGCAAACCCACGTGTCGGAAAACGAGGATGAATGCCGCTGGGTACGCGAACTGCATCCGCAGGCGCGCAGCTACCTCGATGTGTATGACCACTACGGCATGCTGCGCCCGCGCGCCATGTTCGGCCATTGCATCTGGCTCGATGAGCGCGACCGCGCGCGCATGGCGGAAACGTCGTCGGCGGCCGCCATTTGTCCTACGTCCAACCTGTTCCTCGGTAGCGGCTTGTTCGATTTCGAGCGGGCCGACGCGGCGAAAGTGCTGCTGTCGCTGGCCACCGATGTGGGCGGCGGCACCTCGTTCTCAATGTTGCAAACAATGAACGAAGCCTATAAAGTAGCACGCTTGAAAGGCAGCTATCTGCCCGCCTTGCGCATGTTTTACCTGGCGACTCTGGGCGCGGCGCGCGCCATGCAGCTGGAAGGCACTCTGGGCAATTTCACGGCAGGCACAGAAGCGGACTTCATCGTGCTCGACAAGCAATCGACGCCGCTCCTCGAGCGCCGCACGGCTGGCTGTCAAAGCCTGGAGGAATTGCTGTTTGCCTTTGCGCTGTTGGGCGACGACCGCGCCGTGGCCGCCACCTATTCGGGCGGGCAATGCGTGCATGTGCGGGGGCAGGGCTGACCTACCCGTTGTTCAACACGAATTATCCTGAGCGAGAACGCGAATGCACAAGAAACTCACTGGCCTGGCGCTTGGCGCCGCGCTGGCATTGACCGGAACGGCGCAGGCCGCCAAGGCCGTGCCCACCCCGTCTTCCAACGAAGCGGCTACCGCGCGCCATTTCGCCGCCCTGCTTGCTGGTGCGCAGCCGAAGACAGCCGAGTTGAGCCTGTTCTTTTCCATGATGCCCAAGGGCGGCGACTTGCATCATCATTACTCGGGCGCCATCTACGCCGAGCAATTCCTCGACTGGGTCGACAAGGAAAACTATTGCGTCAACAAGACAACCTACCGCATCGAAAGCAACAAGGACGTCGTGGCGGCTGAGCGCGCCAAACCGGCCGCGCAGCGTGGCTGCCTGTCGTCCACGGAAGTGTTTGCCGACGCGGGCCTGTATGCGGAATTGCTGCAGCGCTGGTCGACCAAGGATTTCTATAACCACAGCGCCATCCAGACGCCGCCGGACCGCACTTTTTTTGACACCTTCGGCTACTTCGGTCCCGTCGCGTCGAGCAACACGGCCGACGGCTTGAAAACCCTGAAGCAGCGCGCCATCGCGGAAAACCTCAGCTACATCGAGACGATCTTCGAACTGTCGCCATTCGTGCAAAACGCGCAGTTCGACCAGCAGGTGCTGGCGCCGGGCTTGCAGCCGGCAGCGTTGCAAGCCGTGCTGGTCAACTGGACGCAGAATCTGGAGCAGGATGCCAGCTTCCAGAAAAGCATCACCGCCTACAACGACAACGTCAACGCCAGCAGCGCCGGCATCGACGATGCGAACTTCACCATGCGTTACCAGGCGTATGTGCTGCGCTTCCTGTCGCCATCGCAAGTGTTCTCGTCCATGGTGGCCGCGTTCAAGGCCGCCAGCCTGAATCCGCTGCTGGTGGGCGTGAACATCGTGGGCCAGGAAAGCGTGAATGTGTCCATGCGCGACTACAGCCTGCACATGGAAATGTTCAAGTTCCTCAAGGCCAAATATCCGAACGTCAAGATCGCCCTGCACGCCGGCGAGCTGGCGCTGGGCATGGTACCGCCGGAAGGTATGGCATTCCATATCGCCGAAGCCGTCGATGTGGCGGGCGCCGACCGTATCGGTCACGGCATGGACATCGCGTACGAAAACAATGCGCTGTCGACCATGCAGAAGATGCGCGAACGGGACATCCCCGTGGAAGTGAATCTGACCAGCAATGATTACATACTCGGTATCAAGGGGCAGGCGCATCCGATTACCCTGTACCGCAAGTATGGCGTACCGTTCGTCATTTCCACCGATGACGCGGGCGTCTCGCGCAATACCTTGTCGAATGAATACGTGCTGTTTGCCAGCCAGTACAAGACCGATTATGCGGAAATCAAAAAGCTGTCGTATAACAGCCTGCGCTATTCCTTCCTGGCGGAAGCAGACAAGCAGCGTTTGCTGAAAGCGCTCGATGCCCGTTTTATCCGTTTTGAAGCGCAAATTGCCGCGGCTGACAAGGCAGGCAAGGGTGACAAGGGTGGCAAACCGTAAGTTGCGTGACGTTCGCAACTGATACTTTTAAATGGCCGGATTTTCCGGCCATTTTTTATTCTTCATCTTAAATACCATGCTGTTATTTTGTTAATTTTGTGGCGGCCATGCGACACAATTAACGGCAGATACACGACTTTATCCGATTTCATGGATGAATCAATTTCAAGTACATATTGCTCATTTATAATCACGCGCCATAAGCCCGGACGCTGTCATCACGATATCAATCCAGCTAGTTACCCTATGCTATTTATATTTTAAATATATAAATATGTAAAAAAAATCGTATTTGTCATCCATTTTTTGATGATGCATAGTGAGATGAAGATGATATTAAAAAGTCACAATTCATCTGGGCGATATCGTATGAAGATGGGTATTTGCAGTAAATAAAGGTGAGATGCAGAGTGAAACAAACAGTCGCGCAGCTAAATGACGACATTCTTCTGTATTTTGCCGCCGTGTCACAGTCTTGAAATATTTAACAATTACACTCGCGGCTTGCCATGTTAGCCGGGTAAGCATGTGGGATGAATGACACAGGTGCTAGCGCCCTGGGTCGTACGGATCGGTCGCAGTTTTCTTCCGCCGTAATTGTCTGGATAGGAATAGTTGTGATGTGTGGAGCGGCGTTTTGCGATGGTCTTGTCAGGACCGCAGCCAGTCCAGCCGGCGTAACAGTTGCAGCATCGTAAAGAGGAGATCTTGTGTTTGTGTTGCTGTGCGGCGCAGCCGGACGGTGGGCAATCCAGGATTTTCAAAAATAATAGTCTTTTCTGGGGTTAAAGATGATCAATCACAAACGACTTCGGCTGACGCAAATCGCGTTAAGCCTGTCTATTGCACTGGCGGCGGCACCATCGTTCGCACAGAACACTACCTCGGCCATCAGCGGACGTATCTCGTCCAATGACGGCAAGCCTGCAGCTGGCGCCCAGGTCAATATCGTTCACGTTGAATCTGGCTCCGCCAGCAACGTGACCACCGATGCAGAAGGCCGTTATGTTGCACGTGGCTTGCGCGCAGGCGGTCCTTACACGATCACCATCACCAAGAATGGCGAAGTGGAAAAACGCGAAGGCGTCTTCATCCAGTTGGCTGAAACGGCCAGCGTCGATGCGACCTTGGGCTCGCAGATGCAAGTGGTGAATGTGAGCACGAACGCCATCCGCAACCAAGTGTTTAACCGCAACAACATGGGTGCTGGCACCAATATCAGCCCGACCGAACTGGCAACCCAGGCGTCCATCTCGCGCAGCCTGCAAGATTACGCCCGCGCCGATCCGCGCCTCTCGCAAACCGACAAGGAACGCGGCGAAATTTCCGTGGCTGGCCAGAACTCGCGTTACAACTCGATGACGATTGACGGCGTTGCCGTGAATGACACCTTCGGCCTGGAAGCTTCCGGTACGGCTACTGGCAAACAACCGATCTCGATCGAAGCGATCCAGTCGGTGCAAGTGAACGTCGCCAACTATGACGTGACGCAAAAAGGTTACACGGGCGCCAACATCAACGCCGTGACCAAGTCTGGTACCAACAAGGTTAAGGGCAGTGTTTACTACGTGTTCCGCAATGACAGCACCGCTGGCGACCGTTACAACGACACCACCGGCGCTTACTACGCACCGCCAAAATCCAAAGATACCACCAAGGGCATCACCCTGGGCGGCCCGCTGATTGAAGACAAACTTTTCCTGTTTGCTAACTACGAAGAAACCAAGAGCTCGCGCGGCGCTCCAGCTTTCGGTCCGGTCGGCAGTGCGCAAACCAATGTGGCAGTTACCCAATCGGCCATTGACGGTGCCATCGCCATCGCCAAGGACAAGTATGGCATCCCTATCGGCAGTCTGGCGATCCCTGACGGTTCAGCATTTACGGCCAAGGAAAAGCTGCTGAAGCTGGACTGGAACTTAACCGATAGCCAGCGCATCATGTTGCGTTACGCTAAGACTGAGCAGGCTGAGCCTATTTACACGGGTTTCTCGCCGACGGGCCTGTCGTTGAGCTCTTACTGGTACAACCAGGAAAAGAACCTGGAAACCCTGGTTGGCCAATGGACAGCTGAATGGACCCCGACGTTCTCGACCGAAGTCAAAGTTTCGTCGCGCAAGTATGATAGCGTGCCGAAAAACAATGCTTACTTGCCAGCCATGGGCTTGCAGTTCTCGGGTGCGTTGCCGGATGGCGCGCCAGCCAGCTTGGCTACCGGTAACCGCTTCCTGAACTTTGGTACGGAACAAAGCCGCCAGATGAACGTGCTGGGTACCAAGACCAAAGATTTCTATGCGGCCGGTACCTGGGCGCTGGGCGATCACGAAGTCAAGTTCGGCACCGACTACAGCAAGAACGATGTCTACAATGCATTCTTGCAAAACGTTAACGGTAACTACACCTTTGGCTGTATCAACAGCAGCACCAAGGTCACGTATTCGTTCGGTGCTATCGATTGCGGCAACAAGGCCACGACTGCAGCACAGATTCAAGCTGCCGTACTGGAAAACTTCAGGCTGGGTCGACCAAGCTCGTACAGCTATCAGGTACCGCAGCCGGGTCGCACCTTGGCTGACGCCACTGCAACGTTCTCGTTGAAAAACCTCGGTTTGTTCGTGCAAGATACCTGGGACGTCAGCAAGCAACTGACCATCAGCGCCGGCTTGCGCGTCGATGGTACCCGCATCGGCGAAAAGCCCATCTACAATCCGACTGCGGCGCTGCCAACGGTCGCACGTACCAGCCAGTATGGCCGTCAAACGGGTGGTTTCGGTGTGGATAATACGCGTACCATCGACGGTGAAAACCTGTACCAGCCACGCGTCGGTTTCAACTACAAGTTTGACTCGGCACGTCCGACGCAGCTGCGCGGTGGCTTCGGCCTGTTCCAGGGCGCGGCAGCTAGTGTCTGGCTGGGCAATCCATACCAGAACACCGGCATGGCTACGCAAAACTACACATGCTCGTCTTCGGCCGGTACCTGCCTGGACACGCCTGGCTTCTTCAACCCAGATCCAACCAAGCAGCCTACCAATCTTGGTCCTGTGATCCCGGCGATGAAGGTGGACTTGCTGAGCACTGATTTGGCGCAACCTTCGGTGTGGAAAGCCAACTTGGCATTCGAACATGAATTGCCATGGATGGGTCTGATCGTAGGTGCAGAGTATCTGCGTCTGCAAACCAAGAACTCGATCTACTACCAAGAGCTGAATCTGGGGGCGCCAACGGCAACCGGTAGCGATGGCCGTCCTCTGTACTATGGCAAGAACGCGTATGACGCCACGTGCTGGAATGCTTCGGGCAGCTTGAAAGGTGGTGCATCTTGCAGCGCCTTGACCAAGGCGGGCTCCAATGAGAAATTCGGCCAAGTGCTGATGGCTACGAATACTGACAAGGGTGCATCGAACGTGTTGACGCTGTCGCTGCGTAGCCCGCTGCGCGAAGGCCTGTCGTGGGGTTCGTCGTACACATATAGCGATGCCACGGAAGTGTCGCCGCTGACGTCGTCGACGTCGAGCTCGAACTGGGGCGGCCGTGCCGTCTTCAATCCGAACGAGAATGTCGCGTCGAACTCGAACTACATGGTCAAGGATCGTTTCACTGCCAACGTCAACTGGCAAAAACGCTTCTTCGGTGAATACAAGACCACGTTCGGTCTGTTCTATGAAGGCCGTAGCGGCAAGCCATACAGCTGGACCATCAACAATGACTTGAACGGTGACGGTCTGGCCGGCAACGACCTGATGTACATTCCTAAAGCGCCAGGTTCGGGTGACGTCGTGTTTGCCGGCGCCACGCCAGCGGCACGTGCTGCCAACGAAGCAGCGTTCTGGAGCGTCGTCAATGCGAATGGCGACCTGCGTAAAGCCAAGGGCGGCGTGATTGGCCGTAACGAAAGCTTTGCACCATGGACTAACAGCTTCGACGTGCGTCTGAGCCAGGAAGTGCCAGGCCTCTTCAAGGGTCACAAAGGTATCTTTACTTTCGATATCTTGAACGTTGGTAACATGCTCAACCGTAAATGGGGCCGCATCAATGAGGTGGCCTTCCAGTCGGCCGGTGGTCAAGTACGCAGCTTCGTTGACTACGTGGGTATGGAAAACGGTAAGTACGTCTACAACACCCGCGCTGTGGTGGAGGACCTGGAAACGCGTCAAGCCAAAGGCGAATCGCAATGGGCACTGCAAGCAACGATCAAGTACGAGTTCTAATCTCGTCCTTGCCTCGTAGCTTGGCAAACTAAAAAACGGCTGGTGGCGACACCAGCCGTTTTTTTTATAGACAAGATGGTTTACTCTTTCCTTTTTTCAAGAAATATCGATTCCATGGCTCACTTCCTACGCACTCCGGTCGCTGCTGCGACCCTGATCCTCATCCTGTCCGGCTGCAGCAATTTCGCTTCCGCGCCACAGGCTGCGCCGAGCGGGCCGATTGAAGTGAACCTGGTCGCCCTGAACGACTTCCACGGCAACCTCGAGCGCAGCAAATTTACCTACACGAGCGCCGCCGATGCCGAGCGCAAGACGGTGCAGGCCGGCGGTATCGATACCTTGTCCGGTGCATTGACGGCGTGGCGCCGTGAAGACGCGCAGCTGATCTTTGTCGGCAATGGCGACCTGGTCGGCGCCAGCCCCGCCATGTCGGCGCTGTGGGCGGACGAACCGAGCATCGTGGCCATGAACATGCTGGGCATGAAGGCCAGTTCCGTCGGCAACCATGAATTTGACCAGGGCAAGGCGGAATTGCTGCGCCAGCAGCGCGGCGGCTGCGAGTCCTCGCGCGCCGACAAGGCGTGCAAGTTCACGCCTGACTTCAAGGGCGCCAGCTATACCTATATGGCGGCCAACGTGATCGACACGCAGACGGGCAAGTCCCTGCTGCCGGCCTACCGCATCGAAGAAGCGCATGGCGTCAAGGTGGGCCTGATCGGCGCCGTGCTGAAAGATACGCCGTCCGTGGTGACGGCCGCCGGCATTGCCGGCCTGCAGTTTGGCGATGAAGCCGACGCTATCAATGCGACCTTGCCGCAATTGCGCGCACAAGGCGTGGGCGTGTTCGTCGTGCTGCTGCACCAGGGCGGCGAGACGAAGGAAGCCGTCGACCAGCCCGATTGCAGCCACTTGAAGGGTGAAGTGGTCGACGTGGTGAAACGCCTCGACCCGGCCATTCAGCTCGTCATCAGCGGTCATTCGCACCAGGGCTATCTGTGCCGCGTCGATGGCCGGCTGGTGACCCAGGCGCAGATGGGCGGACACATGTTGACGCGCATCAAGCTCAAGGTCGATCCCGTCAAGAATGCGCTGATCGATGCCAGCGCGCAAAACGTCGTCATGCTGCCAGGCATGTATGAGCCGGACCCGGCAGTGGCAGCCTACCTGGAATCGGTCAAGCAGCGCAGTGCGGCGGAACTGTCGCGTCCCGTGGCCGTCATTGCCGTGCCGAACGTGAGCCGCAGCACCAAGGGCAGTGGCGCTTCTCCACTGGGCGACCTGGTGGCCGACAGCACCCTGTTCGGCACGCGCGCCGCCGGTGCACAAATCGGCCTGATGAATAATGGCGGCATCCGCAAGGACCTGGAAGCGGGCTCCGACCTGATGACGAACGTGGGCCAGAACCAGGCCGTGGTCCCGTTCGGCAATACCTTGATCGTCGTGAGTCTTTCCGGCGCTCAAATCCGTACCTTGCTCGAGCAGCAATGGCCGGGCGCCGAAGCGGAAGACAGCAACCTGCTGCAAGTGTCCGAAGGTTTTAGCTACCGCTGGGACAGCACGCAGCCGCAAGGCCAGCGCGTGCTGCCGGGCAGCATCATGCTCAATGGCATTCCTCTTGAAGACAATCAACAATACCGTGTCGCCGCCAACAGTTTCCTGGCCGGCGGCGGCGACCGATTTACCGTGCTGGCGGCCGGCACGCGCCGCCTGGACACGGGCGTGCGCGACATCGACGCCTTCAGCGACTATCTGATCTCCCGCGCGCGCGCCGGCAAGCCGGCAGGCAGCGCCACGGCGGCGGGCCGCATCGTGCGCGTCAAATAACATTTACCAGGAAAAACCATGCGTCGCTTATTTGTTTCTATAGTTCTGTCCAGCCTGTTCGCGGGTACGGCCCACGCCGATTTCACCATTCCCGGCTTTGAGCTGGTGCACACGTCGCCCGTGGAAACGAGCTTGACCAATCCCGACCTGCGCGAGCCTGTTGCCGTATGGAGCGAGCTGTTCGATGGTGCAAAGAAAGAGATCGTCATCGCCCAGTTCTACGCCGTCAGCAAACCGGGCACGGCTTTTGAAAAAGTGCTGGCCAGCCTGACGGCGGCCGGCCAGCGCGGCGTAAAAATCCGCTTCCTGCTGGACCAGAAGGGCGTGGGCCTGTCGGAAGCGGCCACCATCGCGCAGCTCAAGGCGATTCCCAACCTGGACTTGCGCCTGATCGATTTCAACAAGGTGACGGGCAACGGCATCGTGCACGCGAAATACCTGGCCGTCGATGGCCAGGTGGCGTACATCGGCAGCCAGAATTTCGACTGGCGCTCGTTCGAGCACATCCATGAGACGGGCTTGAAAATCACGGAAGCCGCCATGGTTGGCCAGGTGCAGGCGATTTTCGAACAGGATTGGCAAGCCCAGGCATTGACGTCGCAGGGCAGCCGCGCCACGGTTCTCAACGGCAAGGTGGTGCCCGCCAACTACGCGCAGAACGCTTTCTTGCTGGCCAGCCCGAATGCCTACAACCCGGCCGGCGTGGGCGACTCGGAAACGGGCTTGCCCGCCTTGCTGGCGCAAGCGCAAAACGAAGTGCGCATCCAGTTGCTCGACTACGCGCCGCTGTCGTACGGCCCGAACCGCACGCGGCCGTATTATGCCGTGATCGACAACGCCGTGCGCGCGGCTGCCCAGCGCGGCGTGAAGATCAAGCTGATGGTATCAAGCTGGAATACGGAAGCGCCGGCCATTGCCTACCTGAAAAGCCTGGCCCTGGTGCCGAACGTGGAAATTCGCATCGTCACCTTGCCGACGGCATCGACGGGCTTCATTCCGTTTGCGCGCGTGATCCACAGCAAGACCATGACCATCGACGGCAAGCTGGCCTGGGTCGGCACGAGCAACTGGGCGGGCGGCTATTTCGACTTGTCGCGCAACCTGGAAGTGGTGCTGCGCAATGAACAGATGGCGCAGCGTATTGCCGCGCTGCATGAGCAGACGTGGAGCTCGGCGTATGCGCAGCCGATCGATATCAACAAGCAGTATCCGAAGCCGGCCAAGGCTGCGCCACAAGCAAAGGAGTAAGCGTGAAAAAATTGATGACCGTGCTGGCGCTGGGTGCCGCTTTTGCTTCCGGCAATGTGCTGGCCTGGGGCAATGATGGCCACCGGGCCGTGGGCGCCATCGCCGATCAATTGCTCAAGGGTAGCGCGGCGCAGGCGCAAGTGGCGAAATTGCTGCTGCCGGGCGAAAGCCTGGAAAAGATCGCCAACTGGCCTGATTGCGTGAAGGGCACGTATTGCGGCCCGCAAACACCGGAAATGCTGAGCTATGTGGCGGCCAATCCCAAGCATGGCGAATACCATTACACGAACGTGCCGTTCCAGAACGCGCACTATCACGACCATGGCGTGGGCACGGCCGACGACGATATCGTGCAGACGCTCAAGCAGGCGATCCTGGTGTTGCAAGGCAAGGCTGATGCGGCCAGCAATCCGCACGGCTTCAGCCAGCGCGAAGCATTGATCCTGATCACGCACCTGGTGGGCGATATCCACCAGCCGCTGCATGTGGGTAATGCATTTGTTGGCAAGGATGGCCAGTTTTTCGCGCCCGTTACGCAGGCGCAGATCGACGACGTCACCATTTTCAATGCGCGCGGCGGCAACGACTTGCTGCTCGACGATGCGAAGATGACGGCGCTATCCGATGCCGTGATCCCTGCGCCGCTGCCGGCCGACGATGGCGCGGCCAAGCCGGTAAGTAGCTATCCGAAGTCTCCCACCAAGCCCCTGCATTCGTATTGGGATACGACCGTGGTCGATTACGCCATGCGCCGCCTGAGCACGCGCACGCCGCAGCAGTTCGCGCGCACCGTGATCGCCAGCCAGCCACAAGTGAGCAGCAACACCGGCGACCCTGCCACCTGGCCGTATCAGTGGGCCGATGCCTCGTTGGCGGCCTCAAAAATTGCTTTCACGGACGTGGTGGCCGGCCCGGCCACGCAGCATACGAGCCGCAAGGGCGAGGTCTACAACGTCTGGAGTTTGACTGTGCCAGATAATTATCCCGTGCCCAGCTCGGCGCTGGCCAAGCAGCAGCTGATCGAGTGCGGCTATCACCTGGCGGCCGTGTTGCAGGCGATCTGGCCGCAGTAACGATGTCATTCGAAAGCGGCCTGCGGGCCGCTTTTTTCATGCCAGGGTGACGGCAATTCCCATTTCGCGGTAGGGCGCCACCAGGGCGTCGTCCACGTCGCGGTGCACGATGATGTCGTTGACCTGGCTCAAGGGCGCGATCTGGAACGGCGAAGCTGTGTTGAATTTTTCCGGCGACGCCAGCACGACGGTACGGGCCGACGCGTCGCTGAGCGCGCGTTTTACGCACGCTTCTTCGTAATCCCCGGTGGTGATGCCAGCTTGCGGATGCAGGCTGGACACGCCCATGAAATACAGGTCGGCGCGGATGCGGCCGATGGCTTCCACGGTGGCCGCGCCGACGCCCACGATCGAGTGCTTGTACAGGCGCCCGCCCAGCATCAGCACCTCGATGCCTGGGTGATTCACCAGTTCAACGGCAATCGATGGACTGTGCGTGACGATGGTGGCGCGCAAGTCGCGCGGCAGCTGGCGCGCCAGTTGCACGGCGGTCGTGCCGCCATCGAGAAATGCCACTTGCCCCGTTTGTATCATGCCGCCTGCTGCGCGGCCGATGGCAGGCTTGGCTTCCGGCGAAAGCTGTTCGCGGGCCGCAAACGCTGCCAGCGCGGGCGAACGCGGCAGTAAGGGCAGGGCGCCGCCGTGCACGCGTTGCAATAGCCCTTCTTTCGCCAGCTCGCGCAGGTCGCGCCGTATCGTGTCTTCCGACAAGCCCAGACTATCGCTGACGGCCTTGGCGACGATCTGTCCTTCGCGCTGGAGCAAGTCCAGCAGGTATTGTTTGCGTTGATGTGTTAGCACGATTTTTCTTGGATTTTCTTGATATTGCACGAGTTTGCATGATAAAGTCTGAAAAGACAAGCACAAGGAGGCGACATGCACAAAGAAAATAGCAAACAGGAACGGGTGCGCATCCAGCAGGTGCAGACCCTGTCGCATGACTGGTATCTGCTGCAAAAGACCACGTTCGACTATCTGCGCCGCGATGGCCAGTGGCAGACGCAGACGCGGGAAACCTACGACCGCGGTGATGGGGCCACCATCCTGCTCTACAACAAAGTCAAACGCACGGTGATCCTGATCCGCCAGTTTCGCTTTCCCACCTATCGCGCAGGCCACGATGGTTTCCTCATCGAATCAGCGGCCGGCTTGCTGGAAGAGGCTAGCGCGGAGCAGCGCATCCGCGCCGAGGTGGAAGAGGAAACCGGTTACCGGGTGGGGCAGGTGCACAAGATATTCCAGGCCTTCATGAGTCCCGGCTCCGTGACGGAGCGCCTGCATTTCTTTGTTGCCGAATACGATCCCGCCAGCCGCATCGGCGATGGCGGCGGCCTGGCGCATGAAGGCGAAGATATCGAAGTGCTGGAATTGCCGCTGGCGCAGGCAATGCGGATGGTCGCCGATGGCCGCATCTGCGATGGCAAGACCATCATGCTGTTACAGCATGCGCAGCTGCAACTGATGCCGTTGA
Source organism: Janthinobacterium lividum (assembly GCF_011601275.1). Lineage (GTDB taxonomy): Bacteria > Pseudomonadota > Gammaproteobacteria > Burkholderiales > Burkholderiaceae_D > Janthinobacterium > Janthinobacterium lividum_E. The sequence goes on from NZ_JAAOLY010000020.1 coordinate 19,383, forward strand.
AGCGGGGCATGCAGATACTCGTTGCCGGCCCGTATCGCTCCGGCACGGGCGACGATCCCGCCCTGATGGCGGCGAATGTGGCGGCCATGGAAGCCGTCTGCATGCCGCTGTACGCCAAGGGGCACATGCCCGTGCTCGGTGAATGGCTGGCCTTGCCCATGCTGGCGCTGGCCGGTTCCACCCGGGTGGGCGATGCCGTGTATGAGGAATTGTTTCACGCGCATGCGACGAGATTGCTCAGTCATTGCGATGCCGTGCTGCGTCTCGGCGGCGCGTCCCAGGGGGCCGACCAGATGGTGGAAGTGGCGCGCAGCCTGGGTCTGGCCGTGTTTTTCTCGCTGGACGAGATTGCTCAGGCATAAAAAAAGCGAAGCCCGGGGGCTTCGCTTTTTTGTCAGCGCTCGCTGAAACTTAGCGCGATTTGACGAATGGAACGCCGATCGCCTTCGGCGCGATGGATTTCGCCATCAAGCCTGCCAGCACGATCACGGTGACCACGTACGGCACCATCTGGATCAGCGAGCCGGGGATACGGCCCACGACGGGCAAGTCCACGCCTTCGATCTGGATCTGGATGGCGGCGAAGAAGCCGAACATCAGACAGCCGAGGAATGTGTAGACGGGACGCCAGTTGCCGAACACCATGGCCGTCAGGGCCAGGTAGCCGGCGCCGGCCGACATGTCGCGCAGGAAGAAGCCGCTTTGCACGATGGCAAGATACGCGCCCGAGAACGAACACAGGATGCCGGCCACCAGCATGGCCAGGTAGCGCGTCGCTTCCACGCTCACGCCGGCGGAGTCGGCCGCATGCGGGTTTTCGCCGCAGGCGCGAAGGCGCAAGCCGAAGCGCGTGTGGTACAACAGCCAGTGCACGAGCGGGATCAACAGGAACGCCACGTAGACGAGGATGGAATGGCCGCCGATCAGGTGAGCGTAGACCCAGCCGATGAACGGGATGTGCTCCACGTACTGCGTGCCCGGCAAGACGACATCGAACAGACGCGCCGAACCGAGGTCGGGCGTGCGGCCGCCTTGCTGGAAGAAGAATTGCGCCAGCACGAACGTCAGTCCGCTCATGGCGATATTGATCGCCATGCCGGCCACCAGCTGGTTGCCCTTTTGCGTGATGCTGACGTAGGCCTGCAGCAAGGCCAGGGCCACGCACACGAGCATGCCGGCAGCCATGCCGTAGTACGGGTTTTGCGTCGTGTAGGCCACGGCGGCGGAAGCAAACGCGCTGGCCAGGATCTTGCCTTCCAGGCCGATGTCGATCATGCCGCTGCGTTCGGCAAACAGGCCGGCCATGGCGGCAAAGATCAGGACGGGCGCATTGCGCACGGTCGATACCAGGATGCTGGCGAATTGAAAGTCGTCGAGTGTCATGGTGTTAGCCTTTGGTGCGCTTGAGCAGGGCGGAAATGGCCGGTGCGTAGAAGTTTTCCATGGCGCCGCAGAACAGGATGATCAAGCCCTGGATGAAAATGAACGTTTCGGTCGGGATATTCGGTTTTTCCAGCGACAAGTCGAAGCCACCCTGGATCAGCGCGCCGAACAGCACGGCCGACAGGAAGATGCCGACCGGATGCTGGCGGCCCATCAGGGCGATGGCGATGCCGATGAAACCGGCGCCGCCAACGAAGTTCAGCGACAAATAATGCGTCGAACCCATGATGGAATTGACGGAACCCAAGCCCGCCAGCGCGCCCGAGATCAGCATGACGATGATGATCATCTTGCTGATCGACACGCCCGCATAGTGGGCCGCATGCTTGTTGAGACCCGTGGCGCGCAGCTTGAAGCCCCACGACGAGCGCCAGACCATCACGCCATAGATGACCAGCGCGGCGATCGCCAGGATAAAGCTGATGTTCAGCGGCGTGTCGCCCAGCGACGGGAACCAGGTGGACAGGCGCGGCATTTCGCCGCTTTCCGCAAACACGCGGCTGGCCGTGTTCTGCTCGCCCGGCGGAATCAGATACTTCACGATAATGAAGTTCATCAGGCTGGCGGCGATGAAGTTGAACATGATGGTGGTGACGACGATGTGGCTGCCGCGCTTGGCTTGCAGGTAGCCAGGCAGGAAGCCCCACAGCGCGCCGAACAGGGCCGCGCCGATCATGGCTGCCGGTATCAAAGCCCAAGCGGGCAGGGTCTGATCGAAGGCCAGCATGGCCACCGTCAAGCCCAGGCCGCCGATATACATCTGGCCTTCGGAACCGATATTGAACAGGCCGGCCTGCATCGCCACGGAGACCGACAGGCCCGTGAAAATGAAGGTGCTGGCGTAGAACAGGGTGTAGCTCAAGCCTTCCGGATTGAGGATGGCGCTGTGGACCAGGATGGACAGCGATTCGGCCGGGTCTTCACCGAGCATATAAATGACCAGGGCCGCGACCAGCAAGGCCGACAGCAGGTTTAACATGGGCATGACAAAGGCTGTCGCCCAGCGTGGCAAGTCGTTATTCATGATTTATGCATTCCCCCCATCAACAGACCGATGCGGGTGGTATCGAATTCTTCAATTTTCAGTTCGCCGGTGATGCGTCCGCCGCACATGACCAGAATGCGGTCGGCCAGCGCCCGCACTTCTTCCAGTTCGACGGACACCAGCAGGATCGCCACGCCTGCGTCGCGCAGGGCCAGCAATTGCGTATGGATGCTTTCGATGGTGCCGATGTCGACGCCGCGCGTGGGCTGGCCCACCAGCATCAGTTTCGGCTTGGCCAGCACTTCGCGCGCGATCACCACCTTTTGCTGGTTGCCGCCCGACAGCAAGCCGATGCGCAGGTCCGGATTGGCCGGACGCACGTCGAAGGTCTTCAGCAGTTCCGCGCAGCGGGCGCCGATGGCCTTGAAGTTGAACAGGCCCCAGCGGTTTTTCAGGTGGTCCTGGTAACCGAGGATGGTGTTTTGCATGACGGAAAAATTTTTCACCACGCCATCGCGCAAGCGGTCTTCCGGAATGTGGGCGATGCCCAGCTCGCGGAAGGCCAGCGGCAAGCCGTCGGCATCGTGGCGCTTGGCAAACGGCAAGTCTTTGTCGAGAAAACGCAGCTTGCCCGAGGTGGGCAGGCGCATGCCCGACAGAATTTCCAGCAGCTCGCTCTGGCCATTGCCGGATACCCCCGCGATGGCGACGATTTCGCCGGCGCGCAAGTTGAAACCTATGTCGGCCAGCAATTTGACTTGCTGATCGTCGGCCAGTTGCAAGCCGTCCACTTCCAGCACCATGGCGCCCGGATTGTACGGTGCACGCGGCAAATGGCTCTGGATGGGGCGGCCCACCATCATGTTGGCCAGTTCCTCTTTCGAGGTGCCGGCGGTCGCCACGGCGCCGACCACCGTGCCGCCGCGCATGACGGTGACGTTATCGGTGATTTCCAAGATCTCTTGCAGCTTGTGCGTGATCAGGATGATGGTCTTGCCTTGTTCCTTGAACAGGCGCAGGATTTCAAACAGCGAGGCTGTTTCCTGGGCCGTCAGCACGGCCGTCGGCTCGTCGAGGATCAGGATATTGGCGCTGCGGTAAATCTGCTTGAGGATTTCCACGCGCTGCTGCGCGCCGACGGACAGGTCTTCAATCTTCGCCAGCGGGTCGACGTCGAGGCGGTAGCGCGCGCAAATTTCGCGCAATTTCGCTTCCGCTTCCGTACGGTGGCTGGCCAGGCGAAAACCGCCTTCCGTGCCCAGCATGATATTGTCGAGGACGGTGAAGTTCTCGACCAGCATGAAATGCTGGTGCACCATGCCAATGCCGAGGTTGATCGCTTCCTGGCTGTTGCGGATAGGCTGTACTTTTCCGTCGAGCAGGATTTCTCCGCCGTCGGCACGGTAATACCCGTACAGGATGCTCATCAAGGTCGATTTGCCGGCGCCATTTTCCCCCACCAGGCCATGGATACTGCCCTTGGCGATGGAGAAGCTGACGTCGGCGTTCGCCTTCACATGTCCAAAATGCTTGGAAATGCTGCGAAATTCTACTGCTGGCTGCATAGGTTCATAACTGGATAGTTTCATGGAAACGCGCCGCGCGGAGACTGGCCCCGGCGGCGCGCTAAAAGATACGGAGAAAAATTAAACCGGGCAGCTGCTGCCTACGCGGTAATCGATCACTTTGATCTTGCCATCGATAATGTCCTTACGCGCACCCAACACGCGCTTTTCGATTTCCGGCGTAATCAGCTTGCGGTTGTTCTCATCGAGAGCCCAATCCACGCCGCCTTCTTTCAAGCCTTTATAGCTGACGCCGCCCTTCCAGGTGCCGTTCTTGACTTGCATGAAGCTGTCATAGACCGTGTTGTCGACGCGCTTGACCATCGAGGTCAGGATGCTGCCTGGATACAGATGATTCTGGTTCGAATCGACGCCGATGGCCAGCTTGCCTTTTTCCTTGGCCATTTGCAGGGTACCCATGCCGCTGCCGCCGGCGACGGCGAAGACGACATCGACGCCGCGCTCGAATTGCGAGCGGGCCAATTCGCCACCCTTGGCCGGGTCATTCCAGGCGCCGGACGTGGTGCCGACCATGTTTTGCGTGATTTCCGTCTTCGGATTGACGGCCTTCGCGCCTTGCGCGTAGCCGCAGGCGAAGTTGCGGATCAGGGGAATATCGATGCCGCCGATGAAGCCGACTTTCTTGCTCTTGCTGGCCATGGCCGCAGCCACGCCCACCAGGTAGGAGCCTTCTTCTTCCTTGAAGACGACGGAATTGACGTTGCTGCCGGCGGCCTGGCCATCGATCAGCACGAATTTCACGTTCGGGAATTCCTTGGCGACTTTTTGCACGGCTTGCGTTTGCGCAAAGCCGATGGCGGCGATCATGTCGAGTTTCTTGCGGGCCAGGCCGCGCATGACTTGCTCGGCTTGCGTATCGCTCGATGCCTGTACTTCGATGAAGGAAATGCCCGTGTCTTTTTTGAAGCGCGATGCGCCTTCGAAAGCGGATTGGTTGAACGACTTGTCGAACTTGCCGCCCGCGTCATACACGACACCCAGTTTTGGGGTAGCCGCGGACGCTTGAGCAGTCAGAAATACGGCTGCGATCGTCAAACTAAATTGTGTAAGTTTCATGAATTGGCTCCTGGAAGATCGATATTGTATATTTTTTATAGGTGAAACATATAATTTGGGGCCGATTTAGCCTGTTTTTGATGCACGAGGTGATAATTCCTTATCAACATTGCACTGTATTGCACAAGATCATTGCTGACCTCGTCTGCTTTCATATCGTCAGTGTGATGCTCATGCAACAGTCGCACCCCGTCTCTTTTATAGGTACAACATCGAATAGGGCTGCCGGAGCGGGCTGGGATGCGCCGTCAGTGGACGGGCAGGGCAAGCACGGGACCGGCGCCGCGATGGGCGTCCGAATCACTATGCATCATGCCAGATATGTATGACAAATACGTTTTTGTTTAACTATTTATATGAAAGCCATATAAATTGGCCACGTCAGGCCGGGTCGCGTCAGGCCGATGGGGGATTGAGAATGTTCAGGAAGGCCCGCACGACGGGTGCGTCGTCCAGCGTGGTGTAGCTGATGTACAGATTCGCCGACGGCGGATTGGTCTTGATGGGTAGAAAGACGACGCCGGGCCAGCCGATGCGGCTTGTCGTTTCCGGCACCAGGGTCACGCCCAGGCCCGCGCCCACCATGGCCAGCAGGGTTTGCGGCTCGCTCGCTTCCTGGAAAATCACGGGTTCGAAACCGGCGTTGATGCAGCATTGCACCAGGTAGCGGGGAAACGCGGATTTGTCGAGATTCAGGGTCAGCATCGGCTCTTCGGCGATGTCGATCAGTTCGATGGACGTGTTTTTCGCCAGCGGATGGTGTTCATTGACGGCCACGCAGACGTTTTCGCGGAAGCACAGTTCCTGACGTAGATTGTCGTGACGCAAGTCGTCGTCGTTGAGTTTGGGTTCGCGCCAGAAGCCCACGTCGATCTGCTTGGCGCGCAAGGCTTCGTATTGCACCGTGGGACCGAATTCATGGATGGTCCAGGTGACGCGGGGGAATTTGGTCTGGAATTCTTCCAGCAGGCTGGGGATAGGGCCCCACATGGCCGAGCCGACGATGCCCACGCGCAAGCGGCCCACTTCGCCGCGGTCGATCTGGCGGATGGTGTCGATGGTCATGCGCATCTTGGCCAGCAGGTCGGCTGCTTCGTTCATCAGCGCTTTGCCCGCCACGGTCAGCTCGAAGGTGCGCGTGGTGCGCGCAAACAGGCGCACGCCCAGTTCGCTTTCCAGTTTCATGATCTGCTGGCTCAGGGGCGGCTGCGAGATATGCAGGCGCTCGGCGGCGCGGCTGAAGCTTTTCTCCTCAGCAACGGCAAGAAAATACTTTAACTGTTTCAGATCGATGGACATGCTTTCCTTGGCGTTGCGTGTTGCTAGGCTATGGAACGGCGCGCAGACCCGTGAAGGTACGCGCGCTTTCTTTACAGCAGTCCTATTATCGTGCCACGACTGCCTGCATGGCAATGGCCAGCGCTGTGCCAACTTTGGCATTGTGCTTGACGAGGGCGATATTCGTCGCCAGGCTGCGGCCATCCGTCAGTTGCTTGATGCGCGACAGCAGGAAAGGCGTGACCTGCTTGCCTTTCACGCCGCCTGCATCCGCTTCCTGCAGCGCTTGCGCAGTGATGGCATCGATCTCTTCCTTCGGCATCGCTTGCGCGGCCGGCACGGGATTGCTGACGACCACGCCGCCTGTCAAGCCCAGCTGCCATTTGGTGCCGATGAAAGCGGCCTGTTCGGCAGCCGTATCGAGGCGGAAATCAGCCTTGAAGCCGCTTTCGCGCGTAAAGAAGGCGGGAAAACCTTCCTGGCCCACGCTGATGACGGGCACGCCATGCGTTTCCAGGTATTCCAGGGTGAGGCCGATGTCGAGGATGGATTTCACGCCCGCGCAGACGACGGCGACTGAGGTTTGCGCCAGTTCCTGCAAGTCGGCGGAAATGTCGAAGCTCGTTTCCGCGCCGCGGTGCACGCCGCCGATGCCGCCCGTGACGAACACGGCAATACCGGCCAGTTCCGCGCAGATCATGGTGGCGGCCACGGTGGTGGCGCCCAGCTTGCCTTGCGACAGGACGAACGGCAAGTCGCGGCGGCTGACCTTCATGGCGTCGGGCGAGGTGCCCAGCAGTTCCAGCTGCTCGGGCGACAGACCCACGCAGATTTTTCCATCGATGATGGCGATGGTGGCCGGTACGGCGCCGCCGTCACGGATGATCTGTTCCACTTCGCGCGCCATTTCCACGTTTTGCGGATACGGCATGCCGTGCGAAATGATGGTCGATTCCAGTGCCACGATGGCCTTGCCGGCGGCGCGCGCGGCTAGCACTTCTTGCGAGAACAAGAGGAAATTCTGTAATTGGGTCATGGTTCAGTCCTGTTGAAAGAGGGTAGGGGGAGGCGGCGCCAGGTCGGCGTCGTCGATATCGTCGAGCGCGCCGGCGGAAATCTGGGGGGAAACGGTGGCCGCCGATTCCAGGGTCATGGCGGCCAGCTTCAGGCCGCGCCGGCAGGCCAGTTTTAAATCGCTGCTGTCGTGGTACAGCGACCAGCAGACGGCGGCGGAAAAAGCGTCGCCGGCGCCCGTCACGTCGACGGCGTCCACTTCGCGCGCGGCCAGGTGGACGATAGGCGCATCAAGATTGTCACCCTCCGTGAAGTACACGCCTTCGCTACCGCAGGTGACGATCACCTGGCGCGCGCCCTGGCGTTGCACTTCGCGGCAGGCGGCGCGCAGGTCGGCTGCCGTGGGCAGGGCCCGCGCCACGCGCGTTTCCAGTTCGCCTCGGTTCAGTATCAGCAAATGCAAGCCCGTCAGGTCTTGCGGCAGGTGCGCCATCTTCGGCTGCGAGACGGCGACGATGACGAGCGGCGTCGCGTGGGCCGCGTCCTGGCGCGCATCGGCCAGCAGTGCCTGCACGCTGTCGTGGCCCAGGTTCAGGTCGCAGACGGTGAGGGCGGCGGCGGCGCGCTGCGGCTGGCGGCTGTGCAAAAAGGCCGGAGTCAACTGTTCGTACAGTTGCATGTTGGCCATCGCCAGCAGCATTTCGCCATGTTCGTCGAGCACGGCCGTGTAGGTGCCGCTGCTGGTGTTGCTCAGATGCAGGCTGCCGCGCATATCGATGCCCGCGTCTTCCGCGTGCGTCTGCAGGGCGTGGCCGGCCGCATCGTCGCCCAGCGCCGTCAGCAGGGCCACGGGGATCGACAGGCGGGCCAGGTTTTCCGCGATGTTGCGGCCCACGCCGCCAAATACTTCTTCCGAACGCACGGGATTCGAGGTGCCCATCTGCAAGGTGGCCAGGGTGCGCATCTTGCGGTCGAGGTTGGCTGCGCCTATGCACAGCACGGGGCGGCTGTCGGGCAGCACGTAGGCGCGTCCCAGCAGGCGGCGTTCGCGTATCAATCCGGCGATGTGGCCGGCGACGGCCGAGCGCGACAAGCCCAGCTCGCTCGCCAGGTCTTGCTGCGAGATGAAGGGGTTGTTGCGGATCAGCGTGTACAGCTGGTCTTTTTTATTGGTGTCGGTCACTAGGTTTTCGCTGAGGTTTAAACATTTGTCTGGAACTGTAAACATTTGTCTTGTTAGTGTCAAGCTCGTGTCAAGTGCCTGCGAAAAACCTTCGTATGGAGCTTGTATGCATGCATTTTCCGGGGATAGCGGGCCTGGGCTTGCCTCGACTATAATATCGGCCATTTATATTTGAATTGTATAAATGGGCAAGAAAAATGGTATTTGCCATACATATTCCGTTTGATGCATAGTGGCGGCAAATAGAGACAATACGCATTTCGATATACCTGTAACACCATACATACCCGATACCTGGGCCGCAGTTCTTCGCCGGACACGGCCGCGCAGGCAGCAACCAATCATCAATCAATCAGAGGATAACCATGTCGAACAACACCCCTTTCCACGCCGCCGAAATCATCCGTGCCCGCGCTCCTGAAAATTTCAAGCCGCGCGTGGCGATGATCCTCGGCTCCGGCCTGGGTGTGTTGGCCGAGCAGATGACGGACGCCGTCAGCATCAGCTTTGACGAATTGCCGGGCTTCCCGATCAGCACCGTGCATGGCCATGCGGGCGAACTGGTGATCGGCACCCTGTCGGGCGTCGCCGTCGTTTGCATGAAGGGCCGTGGCCACTTCTACGAAGGTTATGGCATGGGCGTGATGACGAGCGCCATCCGCACCTTGAAACTGCTGGGCTGCGAAATGCTGTTCGTCACCAACGCAGCCGGTTCCCTGCGCCCTGAAGTGGACGCCGGCAGCCTGGTGGCCATCAGCGACCATATCAACCTGCTGCCAGGCACGCCGATGGTCGGCCCGAACGACGACCGCTTCGGCCCGCGCTTCTTCAGCATGGCCAACGCCTATGATGCGGACCTGCGCAATCTGGTCAAGGACACGGCAGCTTCGAACGGCATCACGCTGCACGAAGGCGTGTTCGTCGCCTACCCTGGCCCGAACTTCGAGACGGCCGCCGAAATCCGCATGATGGCCCGCCTGGGCGCCGACACGGTCGGCATGTCCGTGGTGCCGGAAGTGGTGTCGGCCCGTCATTGCGACCTGAAAGTGGTGGGCGTATCCGTCATCACCAACCTGGCCGAAGGCATGTCGCCATTCGCCTTGTCGCACGAACAAACCCTGAAATACGCGGCCATCGGCGCGAAAGACCTGGTCAAGCTGATCCTGGCTTTCCTGGCCACCGTCGCCACCAAACCGCAAGCCTAAGCACTTTTCTTGACGCAGTAGCGGCGCGCCACTTAGCGGCGCTGCCGCGCGGCAGGCCGGGAAAATCCGGCCTACACTGTTTGCATCATCTTCGCATCACTCCATAAAGCGAGCCTTATCATGTCACGCGCATTTATCCTCCTGCTTGATTCCTTCGGCCTTGGCGCGACGCCAGACGCCGCCAAGTATGGCGACGCAGGTGCCAATACCTTTGGCCACATTGCCAGCACTGTCGCCAAAAGCGGCAAGACCTTGAAACTCCCGAACATGGAACGCCTGGGCCTGGGCGCCGCGGCGCACCTGGCCAGCGGCGAATGGGCCACGGGCTTCGACCAGCGCGACGGTTTCACCGGTGCCTACGGCGCGGCGCGCGAGCGCTCCACCGGCAAGGACACGCAGAGCGGCCACTGGGAAATCGCCGGCGTGCCCGTCGAATTCGACTGGGGATATTTTCCCCGCACCACGCCATCGTTCCCGGCCGACCTGACCGACAAGCTCAAGGCCATGTCGGGCGTGCCGGGTTTCCTTGGCGACTGCCATGCCTCGGGCACGGACATCATCAACAAGCATGGCGACGAGCACGTCGCCACCGGCAAGCTGATTATCTATACGTCGGGCGACTCGGTGATGCAGATCGCCGCGCACGAAGAATCGTTCGGCCTCGAACGCCTGTACGAAGTGTGCGAGATGGCCTTCAAGCTGGTCGAGCCGTACAATATCGGCCGCGTCATCGCCCGCCCGTTCACGGGCAGCAATGGCAACTACACGCGCACGTCCAACCGCCACGATTACGCCGTCGCGCCACCCGCGCCGACCCTGCTCGACCACGTCAAGAATGCGGGCGGCGAAGTCGTCGGCCTGGGCAAGATCAGCGACATTTTCGCCACCCAGGGCATCTCGCGCGTCGTCAAGGGCGTCGACAACATGGCGCTGTTCGAAGCGCTGTTGAAGACGGCCGATGAAGTGCAGGACAAGTCGCTCACCTTCGTGAACTTCGTCGATTTCGACCAGGCCTTCGGCCACCGCCGCAACGTTGAAGGCTATGCCGACGCGCTGCGCGAAATGGATGCGCGCCTGCCGGAATTCATGGCCAAGCTCAAGGAGGGCGACCTGGTCGTGATCACCGCCGACCATGGCTGCGACCCCACCTGGCACGGCTCCGACCACACCCGCGAACACATACCGATGATCTTCTTCGGCCCCGGCGTCGCTCCGCGCGCGCTGGGCATTTCCGAGACCTTCTCCGATATTGGCCAAACCCTCGCCACGCACCTTGGCGTACCACCACTTGCTAATGGAACCAGCTTGTTATGACACTCATGCACCCCGAATTCAAGCGTAACGAGGCCGTTGGCCTCGACCTGGGCTGGATCAACCAGATCCGCGTCAACCGCGCCGCGACAGACCGCCGCGCGGCCAGCCTGGCGAACCGCCGCACCGTGAAAAAGGAATACCAGGCCGCCTGGCTGGTGAAAGCCATCCAGATGATCGACTTGACCACCCTGGGCGGCGACGATACGCCGGGCAGAGTCGAACGCCTGTGCATGAAGGCCATGCGCCCGCTGCGCGCCGACCTGATGGACGCCCTGAGCCTGAAGGACCTGAGCACCGGCGCCGTGTGCGTGTACCACGAGATGATCCAGCCGGCCGTGAAAGTCATCCAGGGCCGTTTGCCCATCGCCGCCGTGTCGACGGGTTTCCCGGCCGGCCTGACGAGCATGGAAACGAAGCTGCGCGAGATCGAACTGTCGGTCGCCGCAGGTGCTTCCGAGATCGATATCGTCATCACGCGCCAGCACGTTTTGAACGGCAACTGGCAAGTGCTGTACGACGAAATGCTCGCTTACCGCAAGGCTTGCGGCGACGCGCACGTGAAGGCGATTCTTGCCACGGGCGACTTGCTGACCATGGAAAACGTGGCCAAGGCGTCGTGGGTCTGCATGATGGCCGGCGCCGATTTCATCAAGACCTCCACCGGTAAAGAGGGCGTGAACGCCACCATTCCCGTGGCCCTGACGATGGTGCGCACGATCCGCGAATACCACGAGCAGACGGGCTTCCAGGTGGGCTTCAAGCCGGCCGGCGGCGTCAGCTCGGCCAAGAGCGCGCTGCAATACCTGACCCTGATGAAGGAAGAACTGGGCAACGAATGGCTGCAGCCGCACCTGTTCCGCATCGGCGCTTCCAGCCTGCTGACCGACATCGAGCGCCAGCTCGAGCACTACGTCACCGGCAGCTACTCGGCCAATCATCGTCACGCACAACCTTAAAGAACAATCGTCATGCCAACAATTAACGAGATTCTCAATACTATGGACTACGGCCCTGCTCCCGAAAGTCAAAAAGAAGCGCAGGCGTGGCTCGATGGCCACCAGCGCACATTCGGTTTGTTCATCGATAATGCCTGGAGCGCGCCGGCGGAACTGTTCGCCTCGACCAATCCTGCCGACGGCACGCAATTGGCCGAGCTGACGCAAGCGACCGACGCCGACGTGGAACGCGCCGTCGAAGCGGCGCGCCGCGCGCTGCCCGTATGGCAGGGCATGGGCGGCCATGGCCGCGCGAAAGTCATGTACGCGCTGGCCCGTCTGCTGCAAAAGCACTCGCGCCTGTTCGCCGTGCTGGAAACCCTGGACAACGGCAAGACCATCCGCGAAACGCGCGATATCGACCTGCCGCTGGCCGCGCGCCATTTCTACCATCACGCCGGCTGGGCGCAGCTGCAGTCGGAAGAATTCGCCGACTACCGCGCCGTAGGCGTGGTGGGCCAGATCGTGCCCTGGAATTTCCCCCTGCTGATGCTGTCGTGGAAAATCGCCCCGGCCCTGGCCGCCGGTAACACGGTGGTCTTCAAGCCGGCCGAATTCACGTCGTTGACGGCCATGTTGTTCGCCGAACTGTGCCTGCAGGCGGGCGTGCCGGCCGGCGTGGTCAATATCGTCACCGGCGACGGCAAGGTCGGCTCGGCCATCGTCAACCACCCCGGCGTCGACAAGATCGCCTTTACGGGTTCGACCGAAGTGGGCCGCTTGATCCGCGAAGCGACGGCCGGCAGCGGCAAGAAGCTCTCCTTGGAGCTGGGCGGCAAGTCGCCATTCATCGTCTTCGAAGACGCGGACCTCGATGGCGCCGTGGAAGGCCTGGTCGATTCGATCTGGTTCAACCAGGGGCAAGTGTGCTGCGCCGGCTCGCGCCTGCTGGTGCAGGAATCGATCCAGGAGCGCTTCCTGAACAAGGTGCGCGCACGCATGGAAAACCTGCGTCTCGGTTCGCCTCTGGACAAATCGATGGACGTGGGCGCGCTGGTCGATCCGGTGCAGCGCCAGCGCATCGCCGCGCTGGTCGATTCGGCCCGTGCCGAAGGCTGCGACGTGTGGCAGCCGGCGTGCGAACTGCCGCTTGATGGCTCCTGGTTCCCGCCGACCCTGATCACGGGCGCGTCGACTTCGGCTGCCGTGGCACAGGCTGAAATCTTTGGCCCCGTGCTGGTGGCCATGAGCTTCCGCACGCCGCCCGAAGCGGTGCAGCTGGCGAACAACACGGTGTACGGCCTGGCCGCCAGCGTGTGGACAGAGTCGATCAGCCTGGCCCTCGATATCGCTCCCGCCATCAAGGCTGGCGTGGTATGGATCAACAGCGCCAACCAGTTCGATGCGGCGTGCGGCTTCGGCGGCTACCGCGAATCGGGCTTCGGCCGTGAAGGCGGCCGCGAAGGCATGCTGGAATACATGACGGCCCTGGCCGAAGATGCGCGTCCGGCCCTGCCGGTGGTGGAAGCGAAAGCCAAGGCCAATGTGAAGCCGGCGCCAGCCGATCCGTTCGCCATCGACCGCACGGCCAAGATGTACATCGGCGGCAAGCAGGCGCGCCCTGACAGCGCCTACAGCGCGCCCGTGTTCGGCGCGAACGGCGCCCTGCTGGCCGAAGTGGGCGTGGGCAGCCGCAAGGACATCCGCAACGCCGTCGAAGCGGCCCATAAAGCGTCCGGTTGGACCAGCGCCACGGCGCACAACCGCGCGCAAGTGCTGTACTACATCGCCGAAAATCTGGCAGCGCGCGCCGACGAATTCGCCGCCCGCATCGCCGCCATGACGGGCAGTAAAAACCCCGAGAAGGAAGTGCAGGCATCGATCGAACGCCTGTTCTACTACGCCGCCTGGGCCGACAAATACGACGGCCTGGCGCACCAGCCGCCAACCAAGGGCATCACCGTGGCGCTGAACGAAGCGGTCGGCGTGATCGGCATCGTCTGCCCGAATGAAGCGCCATTGCTCGGCTTCATTTCGCTCGTGGCGCCGGCCATCGCACTGGGCAACCGCGTGGTGGTGGTGCCTTCGGAAGCGCATCCGCTTTCCGCGCTGGATCTGTACCAGGTGTTCGATACGTCCGACTTGCCGGGCGGCGTCGTCAACATTATCAGCGGCAACGCCGATGAACTGGCCCGTACCCTGGCCACGCACGCCGACATCGACGCCGTCTGGCGCCATGACGGCTCCGCCGACGGTTGCGCGGAAGTCGAGCGCCTGTCGGCCGGCACCCTGAAGCGCACCTGGGTCGGCGGCGCGAAGGGCCGCGACTGGTACAGCGCCGCGCAAAGCGGTGGCCGTGCCGTGCTGGCGCATGCATCGCAAGTGAAAAACGTGTGGATTCCTTACGGCGTTTAAGGTTGTAGAGCAGGATAGTGGGGCCGGGTCTCCCGCGCAGCGATGCGTCGGGACTCCGGCCCCAAGTTGCTTTCACCAGCAAGCTGCGTAGGTCGGATTAGCCCGCAGGGCGTAATCCGACAAGGCCGCTGGATCGACATCAGAATTTGAATAGTACATCGGGAGCTATCATGTTTTTAACCCAGGAAATCATTCGCAAGAAGCGCGACAAGGGCGTATTGAGCGCCGAGGAAATCCAGTTTTTCGTGCGTGGCATCACTGACGGCAGCGTCAGTGAAGGCCAGATCGCGGCGCTGGGCATGGCCGTCTATTTCAACGACATGAATATGGACGAGCGCGTGGCGTTCACCCTGGCCATGCGCGATTCCGGCCACGTGCTGGACTGGCGTTCGCTGAACCTGCCGGGACCCATCGTCGACAAGCATTCGACGGGCGGCGTGGGCGACGTGGTCTCCCTGCTGCTGGGCCCCATGGTCGCCGCGTGCGGCGGCTACGTGCCGATGATCTCTGGCCGCGGCCTGGGCCACACGGGCGGCACCCTGGACAAGTTCGACGCCATTCCAGGCTATTGCACGGTGCCGGACAATGAACTGTTCCGCAAGGTGGTGCAGGATATCGGCGTGGCCATCATCGGCCAGACGGCGCAGCTGGCGCCGGCCGACAAGCGCTTCTACAGCATCCGCGACGTCACCGCCACGGTGGAATCGGTGGCCATGATCACCGGCTCCATCCTGTCGAAGAAACTGTCGGCCGGGCTGGACGCGCTGGTGATGGACGTGAAAGTGGGCACGGGCGCCTTCATGCCGACCTATGACAAATCGGTGGAGCTGGCCGAGAGCATCGTCGCCGTCGGCAATGGCGCGGGCATGCAGACGTCGGCCATTCTGACGGATATGAACGAGTCGCTGGCGCCGTACGCGGGCAATGCGCTGGAAGTGCGCGGCGCCATGGATTACCTGACGGGCCGTTCGCGTCCCGCGCGCCTGCACGAAGTTACTTTGGCGCTGTGCGCCGAGATGCTGGTGCTGGGCGGCCTGGCCGCCACCGAAGAGGCGGCGCGCGTGAAATTGATGGCGGCCCTCGATTCGGGCGAAGCTGCCGAGCGATTCTCGCGCATGGTGTCGGCCTTGGGCGGCCCGGCCGACCTGGTCGAACATCCGGACAAGCACCTGGAAACAGCGCCATTCATCGTGCCTGCGCCAGCGCTGTCGGCCGGTTTTGCCAACGTGCGCGATTGCCGCGCCATCGGCCTGGCCGTGGTGGCCCTGGGCGGTGGCCGCCGCCGTCCGACGGACAGCATCGATTTCGCCGTCGGCCTGACGGACCTGGTGGGCCTGGGCGAGCAAGTGGCCGTGGGCCAGCCGCTGGCCATGGTGCACGCGCGCACGGAAGCGGCGGCGCAGCAAGCCGTCAGGGAAATCCAGGAAGCGTATGACATCAGCGCGGTGGCGTTGACGGCCAATCCCGTGATTTACCGTACCATTCGTCCGTAGTTTACAACTGGGGTCAGACCCCCGTCTGCGATGGCGCTGAGCTATGCGTTGGCGGTGTTGAGGGTCTGACCCCGGCCTTAATGATTTCAAAGGTATGACAGAAAAAATGAACAACCAAGAACTGATCGCCGAAGCCAATGCCGGCCGTGAACTGGCCTACGCGCCATACTCGCGTTTCAAGGTAGGCGCGGCGCTGCTGTGCAAGGACGGCCGCGTCTTCCGTGGCTGTAACGTGGAAAACGCCGCATATGGCCTGTGCAACTGCGCCGAGCGCACGGCGTTTTTCAGCGCCATCGCGCATGGCTGCAAGCCGGGCGACTTCGCCAAGCTTGCCGTCACGGGCGACACGGCTGAACCGATCTCTCCATGCGGCGCTTGCCGCCAGGTGATCTTCGAGATGGGCGGCGCCGATTTGCCGGTGATCCTGGCGAACCTGAAAAACGATGTCATGGAAGTGACGGCGGGCTGGCTGCTGCCGCACGGCTTCGGCAATTCCGACCTGGACATGAAGTAACTTTAGGCAACGGCATCCGCTTGAACAAGACGATAGACATCCAGGCCGCCGTGGCGATTGCCGCGGCCGAAGCCATGGCGGCCAAGACGCAGGGCACGTTCGGCGTGGGCGGCGTGCTGCTCGACGGCGCCGGCAACGTGCTGCAATCGATGCACAACAACGTCGTGCGCCAGGGCCTGGTGTTCGACCCCACGGCGCATGGCGAGCGCCAGCTGGTGGACTGGTACTTCGCCGAGCGGGCCAAGGGCGTGCCCTTGCCGCCGCCGGGGGAACTGACCATCGTCACCTCGCTCGACCCCTGCTGCATGTGCACGGGGGCGATTCTGGCGGCCGGTTTCAACGTGGTGGTGGCCGCGGCCGATGTCAAGGCAGGCATCAATTACGATGGCAGCGCCACGTTCACGGCTTTACCGGCGCCGCTGCGGGCGCAGGCCGGCCGCAGCTTTTGCTACCCGGCCGTGCGCGGCGCAACCGAATATGCGCGCCTGCCTTCCGGCGCCGCACCCAAATCCTTTTTCATCGGCAAGAGCATACACGAGGCGACGCAGGCACTGTGTTCGCTCGTGTTCGAGTCGACATCGGCGCAGGTGATGCAGTTGCTGAACGCGGGCGACGACGTGCCCCTGCGCGATCCGGCCACCTTGCCGTCCGAGCATGCCGTGGTGCGCGCCCTGCGCCGCCGCTATCCGGACGCCCTGACTTACCGCTGCGCCCCGCATGCGCCCGATGCGGGTCTGGCGCCATTCCTGCAGGCGGCCATGGAGCAGGACGTGCGCGATGGCGGACAGGGCGACGCTGCCGCCTTGCTCGACTCCTTCGGCAACCTGCTGCTGTGCATGCCCGGAAAATTGTCGCAATCGGTCATCCGCACGCCGTTCATGGAATGCACGCGCCAGTACGCGCAATTGCGCTATGAATTGATGGCTGGTGCCCAGCCTGCGCTGCAGGAAGACATCAAGAGCTATCTGGGCCACCCCAAGCACGGCACCTTCGTGCTGGCCATCGGCCCGGATGACGGCGCCGCCAGTTTCATGACCCTGGGCGCCTACGGCTCCACGATGGAGGGAGCGCTGCCGGAGAATAATCCCGCGCAGTTCCAGTACGTGCGTCCGGCCATGGAGGAAGACGCGCTGCTGGCGCTGTGCGAGTCGATGCCGCCCCTGTACCGCAAGCTGATACGCATCCGGCCGTGCCAGGTGGCGAGCCAGGACTTGATCAGCGCCTTGGCTTAGGCGTCATCGTCCGGCAGGTTTTTCAGCAAGAAGTCGCGCACGTTTTCACCGGCCACGCGGCGGACCTGTGCTTCCGACAGGCCCGCGTCGAGCAGCGCTTGCGTCAAGCGCGGCAAGCCCGTCGCATCGATGGCCGTGGTGACGGCGCCGTCGAAGTCTGAACCATAGGCCACGTGTTCGGCGCCGATCAGTTTTACCGTGTAGTTGATGGCGCGCGCGATGGACGCCACGTCCTTGCCACAGACGGCCGTATTCCAGAAACCGATGCCCACCAGGCCACCCTGGGCCGCGATGCGTTTCAGTTGTCCGTCGCTGAGGTTGCGGCCGTTGGCGCACGTGCCGCGCACGCCTGTGTGCGACACCATCACGGGGCGTTTCGCCATCGTCAGCACGTCGTCGATGGTGGCCGGCGACGCGTGCGCCAGGTCGACGATCATCTTGCGCTGCTCCATGGCGCGCAGCCATTGCTTGCCCAGCGGCGTCAGGCCGCCTTTCTTCAAGCCGTGCTGGGAGCCGGAGATTTCCGTGTCGAAGAAATGCGTGGGCGCGGCCATGCGATAGCCGGCCCGGTACAAGGTATCGAGATTATCCAGCTTGCCTTCCAGCGCATGCGCGCCTTCCAGAGTCAGCCAGCCGGCCAGCAAGGCGGGGTCTTTTTCGCGCGCGGCGATGAAGCTGCGCAGCTGGGCGCGGCTGCCGATGACGCGGACCTTGCCATCGCTCTTGGCCGCTTGCTGGCGCAGTTCGTCGGCCTGGTAGGTGGCGCGCGCCAGCAGGCTGTTCCAGGTGGCGGGCGGCAAGCCTTGCGCCACCACGAGCGCCGTGATGTTGTCCGTGTCGCTGCCATTGCGTTCGATATTCATCTTGCGCGGCGTCTTGGTGACGACGGAAAACGCTTGCAGCGCCACGTTGGCCCGCTGCAGGCGGGAGAAGTCGACATGCCCGCGCTGGCTGTCGCGGTTCAGGTTGCGTTGCCACAGCAGGCTGTCCGCGTGCAGGTCGGCGATCCACAGGCTTTGATGCAGGGCCACAGTGGCTGCCGATGGCGCCTTGCCGGACGGGGGATGGATGCGGTTGAGGTGTTCGTCGACGAGGACGGGAGCGGACAGGAAACCGCCGATCAGCGCAAGGCTGGCGGCGGTGAGGGTGCTGATAATCATTGTTCTCCGTTTTACCATGGATCGTAGGTGCCCAGGCTCCAGATATGGCCTTCCGGGTCGCGGCAGGTAAAGCCCCGTCCGCCGTAATCTTCATCCTTGATGTCGAGCACGATCTCGGCGCCTGCTTCGCGCGCGCTGCGGTAGACGGCGTCGGCATCGCTGACGACCAGGTAGCAGCTTTGCGTGTTGGCGCCGCCGATGTCGCCAGGCAGTTTCATCAGGCGGCCATAGTCGCTGTCGAGGGCCGGTGCCACCATGACCATGCCATTGCCAAAGCTCAGTTGCGCATGGGCGACGCCACCGTTACCGTCAGGCACAATCAATTGTTTTTCAAAACCGAGCGCCTTGCATAGCCATTCGATAGCGGCGGGCGCGTCGCGGTAGCGCAGGCAGGGAATGGTCGTCGCTGCTGTCGCTTTTGCTGTCGTGGTCATCAGAAAACTCCTATGGCTGTGGGGGAGTAGCTTCGATCATGGATACTGCGTGGCGTTCCGTATTAAGACCATCCATTGGGATGGGTTTGATGCCCGTCAGTGCTGCTCCCGTCCATAGTGCCATAGAACAATCCTTGCACTCTTGCCACGATGCAAATTTTTATTGCGGCGACTGCTGCGAGCCCGGCGATTTTTCGTCTGCGCCGGCATCGTCGCTGTTGCTTGCCCATTTCAGCAGCATGACGAGGGCAAACAGCATGATGGCCAGCGGCAAGATAGTGATGACGAACGCCAGGCCCAGGCAGCATGCCAGCAGCATGGGCCAGGGCATAGCGCGCAAGGCAGCCATGCCCTGGCGCGTGTAAGCGCACAGCTCGTTCCAGAAAGCGCTGAAGGAAGTGCTGCCCGGTGCCGAATTGATGTCTTTCATGCCGTTCTCCTGTCGTGTGGTTGCCGCTGCCGTATGCATGCTGGCGATGAAGCCACTATAGGCAAAACGGTGCTGCCAGGTATCGCGTATGCGACGAATGGCAGGAATGACGGACCGAACGGCCATAGACAGGGACAAGCGGTTAGTCGAACACCTTGAGTTTCAGCTGGAAACTGAGGGCGCCATACAGGCGGTCCTTGTAGGACGGCACGATGGCGATGTTCACGCCCACGCGCTGGTATTCATAGCTGATGGTGGGGACCAGGGCCGGGAACCAGCCGCCATCGCGCATCTTCGGATAGCCGCTGAAGCCGCCAACGACGGCGCCGATGCGCAGCGGGCCCACCTTGATCGGCTGGTAGTACACGCCCAGGTAGTTCGAATAGGCGCGGTCGCTATTGTAGAAGCGGCCAGCCGTGACCGAGGCGACCGTGGAAAAGCGGTATTCGGCGCCCAGGCCCGGATTGCTGTCGTTCAGGTCCTTGTCGCGCTGAAAGTGATACGAATAAAAGCCCGCGTTGAGCCAGGTTTCGCTGAGGGGCTGGTTGTCGATCATGTTAAACACATCGGCGTGCGCGCCGCAGGCATATGCCAGCATCAGTGCGCCTAGGGACAATCGTTTCATGCGTGCTTCATCCTTATGATTTCGTACTCTGTGGGCCGGCCTGGTCTGGCGCTGCCGCGATCGTATCACCAAGTTGGCTGCGCTTCTAAGCAATATTGAAAGTGCAGAACAGACGGCTGTTTGCCCGTCAGTTCAAAGCGTCATCCGGATGGTTAGCGCGTTCCCCGGGCGGCGATAGAGGAATGATTTCAATTATGCAATTATGTTTTCATTATTGTTACAAAAGTTGTTGATTTGCGACATATCAAAGTCGGTGGATATGATATTCTGGCGTCAAGTTAATTTTCTTTTTGGAAATAAAATGTCAATCATGCCTAAATCATCATTCGTTCTCGTTCTGTCGGCCGTGTTCGCCGCCGGCGCCGCGCAAGCCGGTGTTGTCGATTTGGGCATCGGTGGCGCCAATTTGTATTCCTTGAGCAACTTCAGCGCGTCCGGCAGCGATGTCGAAGGCGGCGTGCTGGTGGCCGGTAATTTGACGGCATCGAACTATTCGGTCAATGACAAGAACAAGGACGCCTACGTCACGCACGGCAATACGGGCTATGCGCTGGTCGTTGGCGGCAACCTGAACTACAGCTCCGGTTCGATCAAGAACGGCAATTATTTTGTGGGCGGCAGCACGACGACGAGCAGCGTGGGCCTGAACACGGCGAACAAGACGACGGCGTCGCCCGTATCGTTTGCCTCCACCTCGGCCCAGCTGAAAAATACGTCGATCTCGTTGGCGAAAGTGGCGGCCACGGGCAGCAATTCCGTGGCTTACGGCGGCATGACCCTGAAGGGTGGCACTGGCAATGTGCAAGTGTTCGACCTGACATCCGCAGCCCTGGGCGGGGTGAACAACTTCAAGTTCAGCAACCTGCACACGAACGACACCCTGATCCTCAATATCAGCGGCACGAATGTGAACCTGTCCGGCGGCTATGGCGATTTCAGCAAATACAATGTGCTGTACAACTTCTATGAAGCGAAGACGATCACCTTGAACGGCGTGGGCCTGTACGGCAGCGTCCTGGCGCCGCTGGCGACCCTGGCCGGCGGCAATGGCCAGATCAATGGCAGCGTGGTGGTGGGTAACTGGGCCTCGAACATCCAGGTCAACGCCAACCATTATTTCAACGCCACCAACGTGGCCGGTTATGTGTCGGCCGTGCCGGAACCGGAAACCTATGCGATGCTGCTGGCCGGCCTGGGCCTGGTTGGCTTCATGGCGCGCCGCCGCAAGAGCAAGACGGCAGCGTAACGTTTGCGCTGTTCAGGAAACCGCCTTTCAAGGCGGTTTTTTTTCGCCTGCCGGCGGCATGGACACGGCCGCCAGCACCATGTGCGCGATCAGGATTTCCGCGTCCTCGTAATCCTTGCGCGTGAGCTGCTTGCGTTCCAGCACCAGCGCCATCTGCGCCGAAAAATCCGCATACGATTGCGTCATGGCCCAGATGGCGAACATCAGGTGCGTGGCGTTGACGGGTGCGATCCTGCCGGCCGCGATCCACGCTTCGAAGACGGCGATATCCTTGCGCAGCAGGGGCACGACTCTTTCCCGTATCTGCGCGCCGTACAGGGGCGCGCCATTGATCACTTCCAGCGCATACACGCGCGAAGCCCATGGCTGTTCGCGCGAAAAGCGCAGCTTGGCGCCGATATACGCGCGCAGCACGTCGCGCGGCTCGTCGTGTGCATTGGCCAGCATGTCCATGCGCGCCAGCCAGTCGTCGAGCACATCGTCGAGCACGCGCTGGTACAGCAGCTGCTTGGACGGGAAGTAATACATCAGGTTTTGCTTCGACAGGCCAGCCCGTTCGGCGATGGTGGCGATCGACGCGCCTTCATAGCCGCTTTCCGCGAACGCGCGCACGGCTTGCTCGAGGATGTCCGCTTCCAGGCGATCGCGGTTTTGCAGGCGCCGGCCGCCGGCGTTTTTCACGGAAAGGGCAGGGGATTTGTCGCTGGCCATGGCGGGTTCTTTAGCGTGGGCGGATCGATTGCAGGAATGCCTGCAGCACGGGGGTATCGGTGTAGGCCACGTTGAAGCGGAACCACACCGTCTCGGGCGAGCGCAGCATGAAAAATTCGTTCGGCGACAGCAGGATGCCCGCCTTCAAGGCCATGTCGGCGATGACCTTTCCATTCCATTCCGGCGTCTGCACGTCGGGCCAGCCGGCGCTGACGAACATGCCGCCACGCGGACGCGCCACGGGCGCCATGCCCGTCTGAGCCAGGCAGTCGATGCTGCGCTCGCGGGCCGCATCGAGCTGCGCCACCAGCCGTTCCACCATGCGCTTGTAGGGCCGCGCGGAGATGGCGTGGTAGACGGCGCGCTCGTTGATTTCCGACGTCGTCAGTCCCGCCAGCATTTTTACGCGCACCAGCTCCGCCACCAGCGACGGCGAGGCGCAGATCGACCCCACGCGCAGCACGGGCGACAGGGTCTTGGAAAAACTGCCCACGCGGATCACGCGGCGCAAGCCGTCCATGGCCGCCAGCGATGCGTCGCCGCGCACCGCCAGTTCGCGGTAGATATCGTCTTCCACCAGCCAGAAATCGAATTGCTCGGCCAGTGCCAGCAGGCGGTGCGTTTGCGCCTGGCTCAGAGATGTGCCGAGCGGATTTTGCAGCACAGTGTTGACGAACATAAGTTTGGGCAGCGTGCGCGCAGCCTCGCTGGCCAGTGCATCGAGATCGAGACCCGCCTCGCCGCGCGCAATGCCCACGGGGATGCAGCCATGGTGGCGTATCAGCGACTGCAGATTGCTGTAGCCGGGATCTTCCACCAGCACCGTGTCGCCCGGCTTGGTCAGGCTGCGCAGGATCAGATCGAAGGCATGCGTGGCGCCATGCGTCAGCAAGACCTGGTCCGGCTCCACCTGGAACAGCTCTTCCGACAAGGTGGCGGCCAGGTGCTGGCGCAGCGAGGGAAAACCGAGCGGGTGGCCATAGCCGCGCAATCGGCTGGCGGGTATGCGCATGGCCTGGCGCACGGCGTCGAGCACGGTCGCTTCGCCATACATTTCGGGCGGCAGCCAGCCCGCGCCCACGGGCAGAGCGTCGGACACGCCCGAATACAGGTCCGGCGTGAGGGCATCGATGGCGGTGGGACTCGCATGCACTGCCGCTTGCGGAGAGGCGGCGATATCGTGGCGCGCGACAAAATAGCCGGAACCGCGGCGCGACGACAGCAGGCCGAGGTTGACGAGGCGGTCATACGATTCGACGACGGTAAACGTCGACACGCCATTGCAGCGGGCGAACTGGCGCACGGACGGCATGCGCGTGCCGATGCGCAGGGCGCGGCTGCCCACCATGACGCTGATGGCGATGACGATCTGCTCGACCAGGCCGCCCTTTTTCTGGCGGTCGATGTCCAGCACGGGCCAGCCACTGGCGTTACCTTCGCCCTCGTCCTGCTTCACGTTGTGCGTCACCGGTGGCTCCTTTGCTGCCTTGCACAAAACTGTAGTGGTTTTTCGACCTGTACGGTTGGGATACTTTGCTGTTTGTGTATCTGTGCCATTGGGGATGGCCTGTCTATTATTACATCAGCTTTTTGCCAACTGGTAAATTATTTTACGCTTCGTCAAAAACGATCCTGGCCCCGCGCCAGCCCATCCCAAGGAGAAGGTCATGAACGAAACAAGGCCGGAATCGATGTCGGCATTCTGGATGCCGTTTACAAACAACCGTGATTTCAAGGCCAACCCGCGCTTGCTCGTATCCGCCGAAGGCATGTACTACAAGGACGTCGATGGCAACGCCATTCTCGACGGCACGGCCGGTCTGTGGTGCGTGCCGTGCGGCCATGCGCAGCCGAAAATCGTCGGCGCCATCCGCGAGATGGTGGGCCAGCTGGACTTCGCGCCCACCTTCCAGATGGGCCATCCGGCCGCCTTCGATCTGGCGGAAAAACTGATGGATTACACGGGGCATAAATTTGGCCACGTGTTCTATACGAACTCCGGTTCCGAAGCCGTCGACACGGCGTTGAAGATCGCGCTGGCCTATCACCGGGCGCGCGGCGAGGGCGCGCGCACGCGATTGATCGGCCGCGAACGCGGTTACCACGGCGTGGGCTTCGGCGGCATTTCCGTGGGCGGCATCGGCGGCAACCGCAAGACTTTCGGCCCCTTGCTGCCGGGCGTGGACCACCTGCCGCACACGCATAACCTGGACAAGAACGCCTATACGGTGGGCGAGCCCGAATACGGCACCCACCTGGCCGATGAACTGGAACGCATCGTCGCCCTGCACGACGCCTCGACGATTGCCGCCGTCATCGTCGAACCGGTGGCCGGTTCCACGGGCGTGCTGATCCCGCCGAAAGGCTACCTGAAACGCTTGCGCGAGCTGTGCACCAAGCACGGCATCCTCCTGATTTTCGATGAAGTGATTACGGGCTTCGGCCGTATGACGACACCGTTCGCGGCTGATTATTTCGACGTTGAACCGGACCTGATGACGACGGCCAAGGGCCTGACCAACGGCATGGTGCCGATGGGCGCCGTGTTCAGCAAAAAGTATATCCACGACGCCTTCATGGAGGCGCCGGCCGGCATCGAACTGTTCCACGGCTACACGTATTCCGGCCACCCGCTCGCTTGCGCCGCCTCGCTGGCGACCCTGCAAGTGTTCGAGGAACAGGACATCCTCGGTCACGCCAAAGCGATGCAGGCGTATTGGAGCGACGCCGTGCATTCGCTGAAAGGCATGCCGCACGTAATCGACCTGCGCAGCATCGGCCTGATCGCCGGCATCGAACTCGATCCCATCGCCGGCAAACCCGGCACGCGCGCCTTCAACGCCTTCAAGCAAGCCTTCGCCGACGGCGTGCTGATACGCACGACGGGCGACATCATCGCCCTGTCGCCGCCGCTGGTGCTGGAAAAACAGCATGTCGACGAGCTGTTTGGCAAGCTGGCCAAGGTACTCAAAAATCTCGACTAAGGAACACCATGAACGATCTCGACACCATTACCCACTACATCAACGGCGCCAAAGTCGACACCCAAAGTGGCCGTTATGGCGACGTCTACAACCCCGCCCTGGGTGAGCCTGTGGCCCGGGTGGCGCTGGGCACCGTGGAAGACGTCGACGCTGCCGTGCAGGCGGCGGCCGCCGCCTTTCCCTCGTGGTCGGCCACGCCGCCGCTGACGCGTGCGCGTGTCCTGTTCCGCTACCTGCAGCTGTGCCAGCAGCACACGGACGAATTTGCCGCCATGCTCACGCGCGAGCATGGCAAGACCTTTGCCGATGCGCAGGGCGAAGTGGCGCGCGGCATCGAAATGGTGGAATTTGCCGTCGGTATTCCGCAACTGCTGAAGGGCGAATTCACGGACCAGATTTCGCGCGGCATCGACGCCTGGTCCATGCGCCAGGCGCTCGGTGTGGTAGCCGGCATCACGCCATTCAATTTCCCCGTGATGGTGCCGATGTGGATGTTCCCCGTCGCCATCGCCTGCGGCAATACCTTTGTATTAAAACCGTCCGAGCGCGATCCGTCCGCGTCCCTGCTGCACGCGAAACTGCTGAAAGAAGCGGGCTTGCCCGACGGCGTCTTCAACGTGGTGCAGGGAGATAAAGTGACGGTCGACGCCCTGCTCGACCATCCTGTCGTGCAGGCGATCAGCTTTGTCGGTTCCACGCCGATTGCCGAATATATCTATGCGCGCGGCAGCGCCAGCGGCAAGCGCGTGCAAGCGCTGGGCGGCGCGAAAAATCATATGGTGGTGATGCCCGACGCGGATATGGACATGACGGTCGACGCGCTGATCGGCGCGGCCTACGGTTCGGCTGGCGAACGCTGCATGGCCATCTCCGTCGTGGTGGCAGTGGGCGATGCGGGCGACAAATTGATCGACGCACTGGCAACGCGCACGGCCGCACTGAAAGTGCGCGACGGCATGGAAGATGGTGCGGAAATGGGACCGGTCGTGTCCTTGGCCGCCAAGCAGCGCATCGAAAAACTCATCGCCTCAGGTGTGGAGCAGGGTGCGACTCTGGTCGTCGATGGCCGCAACCATGTGGTGCCGGGCCGCGAGAACGGCTTCTTTGTCGGCGGTACTTTGTTCGACCACGTCACGCGCGACATGAACATTTACAAGGAAGAAATTTTCGGCCCCGTGCTGTGCGTGCTGCGCTGTCCCGACGTGGTGCACGCTGTGGAACTGATCAACGCCAACGAGTATGGCAACGGCGTGGCCATCTACACGCGCGATGGCGGCGTGGCGCGCGAATTCGTGCGCCAGATCCAGGTCGGCATGGTGGGCGTCAATATCCCATTGCCCGTGCCGATGGCCTTCAACAGTTTCGGCGGCTGGAAGCGCAGCATGTTCGGCGACCACCACGCGTATGGGCCCGAAGGCGTGCGTTTCTACACGCGCCACAAGGCCGTGATGCAGCGCTGGCCGAACACGGCAAGCGCTGGTGTGGAATTTGCTTTTCCCCAGATGAAGTAAGGGTTTCAAATCACAAGCCGGCCGCACATAACAAGAGGAATACGCGATGATCGAGTCTTTGAACTATTTGCCCCATCCCGCCCTGCCCAACGAGGAACTGGCGGGCCACTTCACGGACCTGGCGCCTCCTTTGAGCGCGCGCCAGGCCGCCATCGAAAGCGCCCGATGCCTGTATTGCTACGACGCGCCGTGCAGCCGTATCTGCCCGTCCGAAATCGACGTGGCCAGCTTCATCCGCAACATCCACGACAAGAACATCAACGGCGCCGCCGCCGGCATCCTGAAACAGAACATCCTGGGCGGCAGCTGCGCCAGAGTCTGCCCGACGGAAATCCTGTGCGAAGACGTCTGCGTGCGCAACCACGACGCGGAAGGCCAGCCCGTCAAGATTGGCCTGCTGCAGCGCTACGCCGTCGACCACATGCATTTTGCACAGCACCCGTTCCAGCGGGCGGCGGCCACGGGCAAGACGGTTGCCATCGTCGGCGCAGGGCCGGCCGGTTTGTCGTGCGCGCACCGCCTGGCCATGCTGGGCCACGACGTGGTGATCTTCGAGAAGGAAGGCAAGGCGGGCGGCCTGAATGAATACGGTATCGCCAAGTACAAGCTGACGGACGACTTTGCGCAAAAGGAAATCGACTTTCTGCTGGACATCGGCGGCATCGAGATCCGATGTCGACACGCGCTGGGCGAGAACCTGCAGCTGCGCGATTTGCACATGCAGTACGACGCCGTGTTCCTGGGCCTGGGCCTGGGCGCCAGCCGCAGGCTGGGCCTGACGGGCGAGGATGCGCCAGGCTTGCTGGCCGCCGTGGACTATATCAGCGCGCTGCGCCAGGCGGCCGACCTGGCCGCGCTGCCCGTGCCGAAGCGGGCGATTGTGATTGGCGCCGGCAATACGGCCATCGACATGGCTGTGCAGATACAGCGCTTGGGCGCCGAGGAAGTCACCCTCGTCTACCGGCGCGGTTTCGACGCCATGACGGCCACCCACCATGAACAGGAGATCGCCAAAGCGAATCAGGTGCGCATGCTGACGTGGGCCCAGCCGCAGCAGGTACTGCTCGACGCTGGCGGCAAAGTGGCGGGCATGCGCTTCGAAAAAACCGCCATGCAGGGCACCCGCCTGGCGGGGACGGGTGAAACGTTCGATGTGGCGGCCGACGCCATCTTCAAGGCCATCGGCCAGAGCCTCGACACGGAAGTGCTGCATGATCCGATGGCGTCGCTGCTGAAACGCGAAGGCGACAAGATCGCCGTCGATAGGGGCTTTCGCACCGTGCTGCCGGGGATTTACGCGGGCGGCGATTGCGTGGCGCCGGGACAGGACTTGACGGTGCAAGCCGTCCAGCATGGCAAGCTGGCCGCACTGGCCATCCATTCCGATTTGTTCAATAAAGTGGAGGCTGCATAATGGCTGATCTCAGCATCGAATTTTGCGGCATCAAGGCGCCGAATCCCTTCTGGCTGGCATCCGCACCGCCGACCGACAAGGCCTATAACGTGGTGCGCGCCTTCGAGGCGGGGTGGGGCGGCGTCGTGTGGAAAACGCTCGGCGAAGACCCTGCCGCCGTCAACGTCTCGTCGCGTTATTCCGCCTTGTACGGCAAGAACCGCGAAGTGGTGGGTTTCAACAACATCGAACTGATCACCGACCGCTCTTTGGAAATCAACCTGCGCGAAATCACGCAGGTGAAAAAGGACTGGCCGGACCGCGCGATGATCGTTTCCCTGATGCTGCCGTGCGAAGAACACTACTGGGCCGATATCCTGCCCAAGGTCGAGGCGACAGGGGCGGATGGCATCGAACTCAATTTCGGCTGCCCGCACGGCATGCCGGAGCGGGGCATGGGCGCGGCCGTGGGCCAGGTGCCCGAGTACGTGCAGATGGTCACCGCCTGGTGCAAGAAGCACAGCCGCTTGCCCGTCATCGTCAAGCTCACGCCCAACATCACGGACGTGCGCATGCCGGCGCGCGCGGCCAAGGCGGGCGGCGCGGATGCCGTCTCGCTGATCAACACCATCAACTCGATCACCTCGCTGGACCTGGACCGCATGGTGGCCTTGCCCATCGTGGGCGGCGCCAGCACGCACGGCGGCTATTGCGGCTCGGCCGTCAAACCGATCGCGCTGAACATGGTGGCGGAAATCGCCCGCGATCCGCAGACGCGCGGCTTGCCCATTTCCGGCATCGGCGGCATCGGCAACTGGCGCGACGCGGCCGAATTCATCGCCCTGGGCGCTGGCTGCGTGCAGGTGTGCACGGCCGCCATGCTGCATGGTTTCCGCATCGTCGAAGAGATGAAGGATGGCCTGTCGCGGTGGATGGATGAAAAGGGTTATGAACGCATCAGCGACTTTTCCGGCAAGGCCGTGGCCAACACGACGGACTGGAAGTACCTGGACATGAATTACCAGGTCATCGCGCAGATCAACCAGGACGACTGCATCAAATGCGGCAAGTGCTACGTGGCTTGCGAAGACACCTCGCACCAGTCGATTGCGCAACTGATCGACGCGGCCGGCACGCGTACCTATGAGGTGATCAAGGACGAATGCGTGGGCTGCAACCTGTGCGAAATCACCTGTCCGGTGCAGGGCTGCATCACGATGGTGCCGCAGACAACGGGCAAGCCGTACATGAACTGGACGCAGGATCCGCGTAACCCTCGGGCATTGGCGGAGTCGGCATAGGGCACGGTTATTGCGTGCGTTTTATTTGTAAACAGCGGCCGGCCTTTGCGGTAAGCTAGATTGACTTAAAGGTCGCGTCGTTTCTATAAAACCGATCCCCTCCCAACCGATGGAGCATACCTGTGAACCACGACTATTCAGGCAACACGCAACTCTGGAATGAAGACCTGGCGCCCACCACGGCGGCGCAGCGCACCTGGCGCTGGTATCACTTCGCCGCGCTGTGGGTCGGCATGGTAATGTGCATTCCCGCCTACACCCTGTCGGCCAGCCTGATCGACAGCGGCATGTCCGGTTACCAGGCCGTGCTCACGGTATTTCTCGCCAACGCCATCGTGCTCTTGCCGATGCTGCTGATCGGCCATGCGGGCACCAAGTACGGCATCCCGTACGCGGTGCTGGCGCGCGCCTCGTTTGGCACCATGGGCGCGCGTCTGCCCGCCCTGATGCGCGCCATCGTTGCCTGCGGCTGGTACGGCATCCAGACCTGGTTCGGCGGGCAGATGATCTACACCCTGATGGGCGTGCTGGTGGGCCATGAACTGGGCGGCGAGAAGATCGCGGGCCTGGGCATCAACGGCAGCCAGTTGCTGTGCTTTTTGGCTTTCTGGGCCATCCAGTTCTATTACATCCTGCATGGCATGGAATCGATCCGCAAACTGGAAACCTATACGGCGCCGCTGAAAATCCTCATCTGCTTCGTGCTGCTGTACTGGGTGCACAGCAAGGCGGGCGGCGTGGCCAGCCTGCTGGACCAGCCATCGCAGTTCATCCCCGGCGGTAAAAAGGCGGGCCAGTTCTGGAGCGTCTTCTGGCCATCCTTGACGGCCATGGTGGGTTTCTGGGCCACCCTGGCATTGAACATCCCCGACTTCACGCGCTTTGCCAAGACGCAGCGCGACCAGGTGATCGGCCAGTCGATCGGCTTGCCCGTGCCCATGGGCCTCCTGGCCATGCTGGCCGTGATCGTCACGGCAGGTTCCGTCGTCATGTACGGCAAGGCCATCTGGGACCCCGTCGACCTGGCCAGCCGTATGACGGGCGCCGCGGTGCTGATCGCCCTGATCATCCTCTTGATCGATACGGTCAGCGTCAACCTGGCCGCTAACCTGGTGGGCCCGGCGTATGACTTTTCCTCGCTGGCGCCTAAGCAGATTTCGTACAAGATGGGCGGCTACATCACGGCCTTTATCGCCATCGTCATGATGCCGTGGAAGGTGCTCGAGTCGACGCAGGGCTATATCTTCACGTGGCTGATCGGCTATTCGGCCCTGCTGGGACCCATCGCCGGCATCCTCATCGTCGACTATTATTTTGTGCGCAAGACGCAGCTGGACGTCAAACAGCTGTACCGCGACGACGGCGTCTACTCGTATGGCAATGGCTGGAACATGGCGGCCCTGATCGCCTTTGTCATCGCCGTGCTGCCGAACATCCCCGGCTTTTTGAATGCGGCCTTTCCCGCGGCGTTTCCCGGCGTGGGCGAAGGCTTCAAAACCATCTACACCTACGCCTGGTTCGTGGGCGTGGCCATCGCCGCCGTCGTGTACGGCGTCATGATGAAGGGCAAGGCCGTGGCGCACGTGCAGCAGGCGCCGCAGTCGTAATCACTGAAGGAGACAAGATGACTACACTGATACGTGGCGGTACCGTCGTCAACGCCGACCGCGCGTTTCGCGCCGATGTGCTGATCGAGGGCGACATCATCGCCGCCGTCGGCGAGAACCTGGCCGTACCGGCAGGGGCTACCGTGATCGACGCGGGCGGCCTGTACGTGATGCCGGGCGGGATCGACACGCATACGCACATGAATCTGCCCTTCATGGGCACCGTGACGTCCGACGATTTTTTCACGGGCACGGCGGCGGGTCTGGCGGGCGGCACCACCACCATCATGGATTTCGTCATCCCCGCGCCGAAGCAATCCTTGATCGAGGCCTATCACCAGTGGCGCGCGTGGTCGGCCAAGGCGGCCGGCGACTACACCTTCCACGTGGCGATCACCTGGTGGAGCGAGCAGGTACATGAAGAGATGGGCACCCTCGTGCGCGAGCATGGCGTGAACAGCTTCAAGCATTTCATGGCCTATAAAAACGCCATCATGGCCGACGATGAAACCCTCGTGAAAAGCTTTACCCGTTCGCTGGAGCTGGGTGCGCTGCCCACCGTGCATGCGGAAAATGGCGAGCTGGTTTTTCAATTGCAGCAAGCCTTGCTCAAGAAGGGAATCACGGGACCGCAGGCCCATCCGCTGTCGCGCCCACCGGCCGTGGAAGCGGAGGCGGCCAACCGCGCCATCGCCATTGCCAACGTCCTCAATACTCCCGTGTACATCGTGCACGTCTCGTGCGCCGAGTCGCTCGACGCCATTACGCGGGCGCGCGCCAACGGGCAGCGCGTGTATGGCGAAGCGCTAGCGGGCCACCTGGTGATCGACGACAGCGTTTATCAGAGCGACGATTTCGATTACGTCGCGGGCCACGTCATGAGTCCGCCGTTCCGCGGCAAGCACCATCAATCGGCCCTGTGGCACGGCCTGCAAAGCGGCAACCTGCACACGACGGCCACCGATCACTGCACCTTCTGCGCCGAGCAGAAAGCGGCCGGCAAGGACGACTTTACGCGCATCCCGAACGGCTGCGGCGGCGTCGAGGAACGCATGGCCGTCGTATGGGATGCCGGCGTCAATTCCGGCATGCTCACGCCGTCCGAATTCGTCAAGGTCAGTTCCACCAATGCGGCGCAGATCTTCAATATGTATCCGCGCAAGGGCCTCATCGCCGTCGGCAGCGACGCCGACATCGTGCTGTGGGACCCGCAGGGCACGCGCACCATTTCCGCCGCCACGCAGTTTGCCAAGGGAGGCTTCAATGTCTTCGAAGGGCGCACCGTGCGCGGCATCCCCAGCACCACGATTGCCGCCGGCAAGGTGGTGTTCCACCAGGGTGAACTGATGGCCGTCGAAGGTGCAGGGCGCTATATCGAGCGGCCCGCCTTTTCCGCCACCACCGCATAAGGAGTTGACGATGGATGCATTGCGTATCAATGGCGAACGATTGTGGGCTGCCCTGATGGAACTGGCGCAGATCGGCGCGACAGCGAAGGGCGGCGTCAAGCGCCTGGCCCTGACGGACCTGGACAAGCAGGGACGCGACCTGGTGGTAGGTTGGGGACGCGAAGCTGGCATGAGCATCACCATCGACCAGATCGGCAATGTCTTCATGCGCCGCGACGGCGTGGATAATGCCTTGCCGCCCGTGATGACGGGCAGCCATATCGACACGCAGCCCACGGGCGGCAAGTTCGATGGCAACTACGGCGTGCTGGCGGGACTGGAGGTGGTGCGCACCCTGAACGATCTGAAGATCAAGACGCAGGCGCCCATCGAAGTGGCATTCTGGACCAACGAGGAAGGCTCGCGCTTCGTGCCCGTGATGATGGGTTCCGGCGTATTTTGCGGCGCCTTCTCGCTCGAAACGGCCTACGCGGCGAAAGACACGGAAGGGAAAACGGTGGGCGAGGAGCTGGCGCGCATCGGATACAAAGGCGAGCAGGTGCCCGGCGACCATCCGATTGGCGCCTACTTTGAAACACATATCGAACAGGGCCCCGTGCTGGAAGACGCGGACAAGGTGATTGGCGTGGTGCCTGCCGTGATGGGCTTGTCGTGGTACGACTGCGTGGTGACGGGCATGGAAGCGCATGCGGGCCCAACGCCCATGGGGCTGCGCAAGGATGCGCTGCAGGTGGCCACGACGATCATGCAGGAAGTGGTGGCGATCGCCAACCGCTACCCGCCGTACGGGCGCGGCACGGTGGGCATGGTGCAGGTCTTCCCGAACAGCCGCAACGTGATCCCCGGCGAAGTCAAATTCAGCATCGACCTGCGCAACGTGAACGACGCACTGCTCAACACCATGCATGGCGAGATCACGGCCTTCATCGACGCCACGCGTGAAAGGACTGGGCTGGGCATTTCACTGGAACGGGTTTCCTATTACCCGCCATGCCCGTTTCACCCCGACTGCGTGAACGCCGTGCGCAACGCCACGGAAAAACTCGGCTACTCGGTGATGGACGTGGTCTCCGGCGCCGGCCACGACGCCATCTACGCGGCCCGGCTGGCGCCGGCCGGCATGATCTTCGTGCCGTGCAAGGACGGCATCAGCCACAATGAAATCGAAGACGCCAAGCCCGAGCACCTGGAAGCGGGCTGCAACGTGCTGCTGCACGCGATGCTGGAGCGGGCCGTGGCGGTATAGCCTTACGGCTTCGGCTGGAAGCTGCCCAAGAACGCCAGCAGCGCGCGCGCCGCGATGTCGGCGTCGTCGGCCGTCATGGTTTCCAGCGGGTTGTGGCTGATGCCGCCATTGCCGCAGCGGGTAAACAGCATGGCCACGTCGGTGATGGCGGCCATGGCCATGGCGTCGTGGCCGGCGCCCGACAGCAGCGCATACGGTTCGATGCCGACCGATTCCACGGCCTGCGCCAGTTGCGCCATCAGCCATGGAGCGCACGGCGCCGCACGCGCCGACAGCAGCAGTTCCAGCTGGTAGTCGATCTGGCGCCGCGCGCAGATGGCGGCGATGCCATCGAGGATATCGTCGACTGCTGCCTGGCGCACCTTGTCGCTGGCCGCGCGGATATCGAGCGACAGGGTGCAGGCGCCGGCGATCACGTTGACGGAGCCGTTGGGCACGTGCAGCTGGCCCACGGTGCCCACCAGCGCCTCGCCCTGGTTGCAGCGCTGTTCCACCAGCAGGATGATTTCGGCGGCCGCGCTGGCGGCATCCTTGCGCATGCTCATGGGCGTGGTGCCCGCGTGGCTGGCCACGCCGCCAAGATTGACCAGGTAGCGCGAGCTGCCGGCAATCGCCGTGACGATCCCCAGCGGCAGGTCGCGCTCGAGCAGCACGGGTCCCTGCTCGATATGCACTTCCACATAGCCGAGCAAGCTGGCGGGATCGCGCGCGATGGCGCCGATATCTCCCGCATCGTGGCCGGCGTCGGCCAGCGCGTCGCGCATGCTCACGCCGTCCGCGTCCAGCTGTTCCAGCAGCGATACGTCGAACTTGCCCGTGACGGCCGTGCTGCCCAAGAACGTGCTCTTGAAGCGCACGCCTTCTTCCTCGGCGAAGCCGACGACCTCGAAGTGGAAGGGCAGCTTTTCGCCCCGTTCGTGCAGGTGGCGCACGACGGCGATCGGCAGCACGATGCCCAGCCGGCCGTCGTACTTGCCGCCGTTGCGCACCGTGTCGTAATGGGATCCCGTCATCAGGGTTTTTGCATCGGGTACATCGGATAGATAGCGGCCGACGACATTGCCGACGGCGTCGATGTGCACCTGCATGCCGGCGTCCCGCATCCAGTCGGCCAGCTGCGCCGCCGTTCTCCGGTGCGCCGGCGTCAGGTAGGCACAGGTCAGGTTGTAATCGCTGTCGCTCCAGCCGGCCAGGGTTTCGGCCTGCTGCATGATGGCCGGGCCGAAGTCCAGGCGCACGTCGAACAGGTCGTTCAGGCGCAGCTCGGCGATGCGCTTGATCTGCCGCAGTGATTCGGCCAGTTCATCGGCATGGCGGTTCTTCAGGCGGCGCGCAAACGTGGCGATGATGTCCTGGCGCGTCAAGCCTTCGCCCGTCGGGCCCTTGACTGCCAGGATGAAGGGAAAGCCGAACTTCGCGTTGTAGTCGCTATTGAGGCGCTGCAGGGTGGAAAATTCCTCGGCGCTGCACAGGTTCAGGCCGGATTTGGCCTGCTCGCGCGTCGATTCCGCCGTCAGCTGCCCCGCGATGGCGGCCTTGCCGGCCAGCTCCGGGTGGGCGCGTATCAGCCCCAGTTGCTCTTCGGGCGAGGCTTGCGCCAGCACGCGCTGCAGTTCCGTCTTGAGCGTCGTCAGGCTGGCAAACGGCCGGGCGGCGGCCGCGCGCTGGGCGATCCAGGGCGAATGTTCATAGATGCCGTGCAGCCGTGCGATAAAGTCTGCCGGGCTGCCGGCGTTCAGGTCTGAAAGGGTGGTCATGGTTTTCCGATCATGCAAGCGGTGATGATAGCGCCCCGTTCTGCGTCCATTATATGCGCGCGCTGATAGCGCCTATCGCTGCACCAGCGCCTTGGCCGCCGCGCTGACCTGGTCGCGCAGCCATTTGTGCTCGGGCGCCTGGTGCACGCGCTGGTGCCACAGCTGGTAAAAGCGCATGGGCGGGAATTTCAAGGGCACGGTATACGTTTTCAGCGGCAGCGTCTTTTCATAGAAGCGCATGAATTGCCGGCCCGTGGTGAGCACTAGGTCCGTCTGCGTCAGCATGTAGGGAATCAGGCCGAAATATGCCGATTCCACCACCACGTTGCGCTGCAGGTTTTGCCGTTCGAGGAAGGAGTCGATCACGCCGTGGTAGCCGGGCATCATCTGCGACGGCGCCACGTGGGGCAGGCTCAGATAGTCCTCGAGGGTCATCGCGTCGCTGGCCGTGCGCCGCGCATAGGCGTTTTCCGCATGCATGGCGCAGATGATGGGATCTTCGAACAGCTTCGAGATATGCAGGTGGGCGGGCGGCTCGTCCCAGTTGGCGATGACCAGGTCCAGGCCTCCATCTGACAGCTGGCGGATATGGTCGATGCCCGGCCCCAGACTATGCAGCACGACGCGGCTTTTCGGCGAGCCGCGGCGCAGCAGGGCCACGACGTTGGGCAGGAACTGGCTGTCCAGGTAGTCGGGCGCGGCGATATGGAAGGTGCGCGCCTCTTCCTGCGCCACGAACGGCGTCTTCTTGACGAACAGGCTTTCCGTCTGATCGAGGATGCGCTTGGCAGGATTGAGCAGGCTTTCGCCATGCTGGGTGGGCACCATGCCGCGCGCGCCGCGCACGAGCAGCGGGTCGCCCGTCAGTTCGCGCAGCTTGCGCAGGGAGGCGGAAATCGAGGGCTGCGGCTGATTGAGCTTCAATGCCACGCGCGAGACGTTCTTTTCCACCAGCAGCAGGTAAAGGATGCGGATCAGGTGCAGGTCGAGGTGTTGCGGCAGGCTGGACATGTGGCGGCGCCTCTGTTGTATATCGATTTGAATATGTCAAATATACGATATTTTTCATGTGATGGGCGGTAAATCCGTTTATCTTGTGTAGATTGGCACGAATATTGGTTCGGTCTGACTAGAGGAAATTTATGGAAGTATTTGCCTACCTGATCCCGTACGGCCTTGAGTGGCTGAACCTGATCGTCCGCTGGCTGCACGTCATCACGGGCATCGCCTGGATCGGTGCTTCCTTTTATTTCGTCTGGCTCGACAACTCGATCCGCCCGCCCGCGCCCGGCTCCGAGCTGGCGAAGAAGGGCGTGTCGGGAGAATTGTGGGCCGTGCATGGCGGCGGCTTCTACAATCCGCAGAAATACCTGGTGGCGCCCGCCGAACTGCCGAAGGAGCTGCACTGGTTCAAGTGGGAAGCGTATTCGACGTGGCTGTCCGGTTTTGCGCTGCTGACGATTGCCTACTATTTCAATGCGCAGGCCATGATGATCGACAAGGCCGTGGCCGATATCAGCAGCGGCCAAGCCGTCGGCATCGGCATCGCCACCCTCGTCATCGGCTGGACCGTGTACGACCTGCTGTGCCGTTCCCCACTGGCCAAACATGAACTGTGGTTCGGCGTGACGGTGTTCGCGCTGATCGTCGGTGCCGCATACGTGCTCACGCATTTGCTCAGTGGGCGTGCCGCCTACATCCACGTGGGCGCCATGATCGGCACCATCATGGTGGCCAATGTGCTGATGCTGATCATTCCCGGCCAGCGCAAGATGGTCGAGGCCATGGCGGCCGGGAAGCTGCCCGACCCCAAGCATGGCTTGAAAGCCAAGCAGCGCAGCGTGCATAACAATTATTTCACGTTGCCCGTGCTGTTCATTATGATCAGCAACCATTACGCGATGACTTACCGCAATGATCACGCGTGGCTGGTGCTGGCGCTGATCATGGCGGCCGGCGTATTCATTCGCCACTTCTTCAACCTGCGCCACAAGGGACGTGTCGAGTGGTGTTATCCTGCTCTCGGCGTGGCTTTGCTGCTGGCCGTTGCCGTGGCCATCGCACCGAAGGCGCCGGCGCCGGTAGCGACCGTGGCCGCGGTGGACCCGGCCGCGCAGTTCAAGGCCGTGCATGCCATCATCGCCCAGCGCTGCGCCACCTGCCATTCGGCCCAGCCCACGCAACCGGGTTTCGCCACGGCGCCAGCCGGCATGATGCTGGATAATGAAACGGAAATACGCCAGCACGCGGCGCAGATCTACAAGCAAGCCATCGAATTGAAGGCCATGCCGATCGGGAACCTGACGAATATGACGGAGGCCGAGCGCAGCGAATTGGGCGCCTGGCTGCAACAGACCATGCAAGGAGCAAAATGACAACGCAAGCAGAAAAAATCACGGCCTGGATCGACGAGCACTTCGACGAAGAGGTCGCATTTTTACAGCAGGTGGTGCGGCAGCCGACGGATACGCCGCCCGGCAACAATGCACCCCATGCGGACCTGGTGGCGCAGCTGCTGCAGGCGTATGGCTGGAACGCCGAAAAGCACGCCGTCCCAAAGGACCAAGTCGAGGCGTACGGCATGCAGAGCATCACCAACCTGATCGTGCGCCGGCCTTATGGCGCGGGCGGGCCGACAGTGGCCCTGAATGCGCATGGCGACGTGGTGCCGCCCGGCGACAACTGGACGTATCCGCCGTATGGCGGCCAGATCGACGGCGGCTATATGTATGGCCGCGCGACGGCCGTATCGAAAGGCGATTTCGCCACCTATGTATTTGCCGCGCGCGCGCTCGAGGCGCTGGGCATTCCGCTCAAAGGCCAGCTGGAACTGCACTTCACGTACGACGAGGAATTCGGCGGTTTGCTGGGGCCGGGCTGGCTGCTGGAACAGCAACTGACGAAACCCGATTTCGTCATCGCCGCCGGCTTCAGCTACGGCATCGTCACGGCGCACAACGCCTGTTTGCAGCTGGAAATCACCGTGCACGGCAAGTCGGGCCATGGCTCCATGCCGGAGACGGGACATGACGCGCTGCAGGCGGCCAACAAGATCCTCAATGCCATCTATGGCCAGTTGCCGGAGCTGAAAAAGATCAAATCCAAAGTGGCGGGCATCGACTCGCCCACCATGCTGGTGGGCCGCATCGATGGCGGCACGAACACCAACGTGGTGCCGGGCAAGGTGGTCATGAAGATGGACCGCCGCATGATTCCGGAAGAAGACCCGGTGGCGGTGGAAGCGCAGGTGCGTGCGCTGATCGAGGACGCCGTGCGCGGCGAGCCTGGCATCCGCCTTGAGATCCGCCGCCTGCTGCTGTCGCACGCGCTGCGGCCCTTGCCCGGTTCCGAGCAGCTGGTCGGCAGCTTGCAAAAGAATGCACAAGCGATTCTGGGCGAGACCATTCCCGCCGTCGGCACGCCGCTGTATGCGGATGCGCGCCTGTATGGCGAGCGTGGCATCCCGGCCGTGCTGTATGGCGCCGGCCCGCGCACGGTGCCCGAATCGAACGCGAAGAAGGCCGACGAACGCCTGGCGCTCGATGATTTGCGCAAGGCGAGCAAGATCGTCGCCCTGACCCTGCTCGACTTCCTGGGCGAGAAATAGGGCGGGTGCTTTGGCTTACAATGGGGCGAACATGCAAACTGTGAAGACGAGCCCCCATTGATTGAAGAGCCAAATTGAATACCCGTTTTCTCGAAGCGTTTGTCTGGGCTGCGCGGCTGGGCAGCTTTCGCACGGCGGCCGACAAGCTGCACATCACGCAGGCGGCCATCTCGAACCGCATCGCCTCGCTGGAGCAGGATTTCGGCACGCGTTTGTTCGACCGCGACGCGCGTGAAATCCGCCTGACCTTTGCCGGGCGCAACCTGCTCGTGTACGCCGAGCGCATGCTGGAATTGTGCCGCGACATGTATGCGGCCAATTCCTCGCCCGCGCTGATCACGGGCGAAGTGCGCATCGGCGTCATCGAAACCATCGTGCATACCTGGATGATCCCGTTCCTGCAGCGCGTGCAGGAGCGCTATCCGGGCATCGAGATTCAGTTGACGTCGGAATCGACGCGCCGCCTGCACGAACAGCTGCAGCAGGGCGAGCTCGATATCGCGCTGCAGACGGACATGCTGACGGGCGACCATATCCGCAGCACGGGCAGCGGCGCCATCGCCATGGGCTGGGCCGGCAGGGCCGCCGACTGGCCCGATACGGACGCGCCATACACGGTGGCGCAACTGGCGCAGCATCCGATCATCACCATGAACCGGGGCTCGCAGCCGCATTCCGCATTGAAGGCGCTGTGCCAGGACGAGGGCGTGCAGCTGGGACGGGTCCATTGCGTCAGCTCGATTTCCGCCATCGTGCGCCTGGTGAAAGCGGGTTTCGGCATCGCCGTGCTGCCGCTGGCGCCCCTGCGCGAGGAAATCGAGCAGGGCAACATCGCCCTGATCCCCTGCACCAGCAGCCTCGCGCCGCAGCGCATCGTCATCAGCTACAGCGAAGACATCACCACGGAAGCGATCCAGCTGGTGGCCATGCTGGCGTGCGAAGAGGCGGCCCGATTCACCCTGGGATTGGGCGCGGAGTATGGGGCAGGGTGACGTCGGCTTACGCTGACCGCGTAGGTCGGATTAGTGCCATGCGCGTAATCCGACAACATTGTTGGCCCGTCCCCCGCGCCACCCACAAGAAAAACTTATCAGTCGCGTTCAGAATAACCCGTTTGCCAAGTGATGGCGTGCCACCTATTCTGGGTTGGCACTCCACTTACAACGCAAAAACGGAACCATCATGACGACGTCCCCCACCTTGCCAGGCATCCTGTTTGTCTGGACCAGCGCCGACCCCGAACACGAACGCGATTTCAACCGCTGGTACGACCGCGAACACGTGGAAGAGCGCGTGCGCATTCCCGGCTTCGTCAGCGGCACGCGCTACCAGAGCGTGCGCGGTCCCCGCAAATATCTGGGCCTGTACCGCACCGATTCGCTGGGCGCGTTCCAGACTCCCGATTACTTCAAGGCCTTCGGCCAGCAGACGCCATGGTCGCTGACGAACCTGCAGCGCATGGTCGACCCCATGCGCAGAGTTTGCGCCATTGAGGCGGAAACGGGCATGGGCACGGGCGCCTGGCTGGCCGTGCTGCGCCTGGGAGCGCCGGCCATCGGCCAGGACGCGCAAGCCGTGGACGCCATGGCCACACTGGGAACGAAGCTGCTGCAGATCGACGGCGTCATTGCCACGCGTCTGCTGACACCGGACGCGAACCTGTCCGGCCCCCTGCCGGCGGAGCGAAAGGAAGGCCGCGTGCTCGATCCGATTTTCCTGATCGATGCGTCTTCCGAAAGCGCCGCCATGGCGGCCGCCAATGCCGCCAGCGCGGCGCTGGAACTGGATGCGGAACAGGCAGCCATCCTGCAACTGTCCTGGCAACTGCGCGAGGCGGACCTGCACGCCGCCTGACACGGCCGCGCGCATCTTGCCGGCACCGATAACACGAGACACGGGCCACGGCGCAGGGCAAAGCATCCTGCGCCGGGCTTGCAATAAAACTGACGAGAGAGGTAGGCTATGACCACATATACGAACGCTGCGCATCCTGCGGCCCAGGCACCGGACGGGAAGTCCACGACGGCCAAGACCGGCCGCCTGGCCACGGCCAGCATGGTCGGCACGACCCTGGAATGGTATGACTTCACCGTCTACAACACCATGGCCGCGCTGATCTTCAACCACCTGTTCTTTCCCTCGTTCGACCCGCTGACGGGCACCATCCTGGCCTTTTCCACGTATGCGGTCGGCTACATCTCGCGCCCGATCGGCGGCGTGATCTTCGGCCACCTGGGCGACAAGCTGGGACGCCGCTGGGTGCTGGTGGTGACCCTGATGCTGATGGGCGTGACGACGGGCCTGATGGGTCTCTTGCCCACGTATGCGACGGCCGGCATCTGGAGCCCGGTGCTGTTGGTGGCGCTGCGCTTTGTCCAGGGCATCGCCTTGGGGGGCGAATGGGCGGGCGCCGTGCTGATCTCCGTCGAACACGGGGCGCCGGACAAGCGGGGCCGCAACGCATCGTGGACGCAGGTGGGGCCGTCGTTCGGCACCTTGCTGGCCACAGGCTGCATCGGCCTGATCACGTATCTGCTGCCGCATGAAGCGTTCATGGACTGGGGCTGGCGCATGCCGTTCATCGCCAGCCTGCTGCTGGTGGCCTTCGGCATGTGGATACGCAGCGGCATCGAGGAAACCCCGCTGTTCAAGGAACTCGACCAGAAGGATGCGAAGGCGGAAGCGCCGATCGGCGACGTGCTGCGCCTCTACTGGCGCCGTCTGCTGATCGCCGGCGGCGTGCGCATCGGCTCGGACGTGCTGTATGCGCTGGTGGTGGTGTTCACCCTGACGTACGTGACGACGGTGCTGCACCTGTCGTCGACCCTGGCGCTGACCGCCATCATGATCGGCACGGCGTGCAATGCGCTGTCGGTGCCCGTGTTCGGCGCGCTGTCGGACAAGATCGGCCGCCGCCCCGTGTATGCGCTGGGCACTGTGCTGGGCCTCGTGTGGGCGTTTGCCTTCTTTACCTTGTTAGACACGGCCAGCCCTGCCGCCATCGTCACGGCCGTCGTCGTGGGCCTGGTCATCCACGCCATCATGTACGGCCCGCAAGCGGCCTTCGTCATCGAGCAATTTCCCACCAAGGTGCGCTATGCGGGTTCCTCGCTGGCCTACACCCTGGCCGGCGTCATCGGCGGCGGTTTCGCCCCGCTCGTCATCGCCAGCCTGTACCGCTCATATAACAGCACCATGGCCGTCTCGCTGTACGTGGCGGCGGCCTTGCTGATCACCGGCGCCGCCGTTTTTGCGGCACGCGAAACGGGCCGCGGCCCTCTTGAGGAATAACATCATGACGACATTGCATTTTCAATTGGCAGGCCACGGCCCCGTCACCTTCGACATCGATCACCTGATCATCGCCGGCTGGACGGGCCGCGACATGGCCATGGTGGAACACCATATCGCCGAACTGGAAGCCATCGGCGTGGCGCGCCCGAAAAGCGTGCCGACCTTTTACCGCGTGGCGGCGGCATTGCTGTCGAGCGACGCGGCCATCGAAGTGCCGGGCGGCGATTCGTCGGGCGAGGCCGAATTCGTGCTGTTTTCCACCGAATACGGCCTGCTGGTGGGCATCGGTTCCGACCACACGGACCGCAAGGTGGAAAGCTATGGCGTGACGGTGTCGAAGCAGATGTGCGGCAAGCCCGTGGGCGATACCTTGTGGCGCTATGCGGACGTGGCCGGCCACTGGGACCAGCTGCAGATGCGCTCCTGGCGCGAGCGCGCCGGCGTGCCGGCCCTGTACCAGGATGGCCCCGTGACGCGCATGCTGTCGCCGGAAGACCTGATTCAGCGCTACACGGGGCAAACGACTCTGTCCGTGGGCAGCGCCATGTTTTGCGGCACGCAACCGATCATCGGCGAGATGGGCCATGGCGACGCCTTCGCGCTGGAGCTGTATGATCCAGCCTTGCAGCGCCGCCTGCAGCACCGCTATGCCGTACAAACCCTGCCCGTGGAAGGATAAACAATGACCAAGACCATCCGTGAACTGGCGGCCGACCTGGCCGCCGGCCGCACCACCAGCGTGGCACTGACACAGCAGATGCTGGCGCGCGCCGAGGCGCACCGGGCGCAGGGCGGCCATGCCTATGTCAGCCTCGATGGCGAACAGGCGCTGATGGAAGCGCGGGCCAGCGATGCGGCGCGCGCCGCCGGCATCGTTGCCTCGCCGCTGGCCGGCGTACCCATCTCGATCAAGGACCTGTTCGACGTCAAAGGGCAAACCAGCAGGGCCGCCTCGCTGGCGCTGGCCGATGCCCCGCTCGCCGTGGCCGATGCGGGCGCCGTGGCGCGCCTGCGCGCGGCCGGCGCCGTCCTGCTGGGCCGCACCAACATGAGCGAATTCGCGTTTTCCGGCCTCGGCCTGAATCCCCATTACGGCACGCCGCGCAATCCGCTGGACCGCGCGCGCGTGGCGGGCGGCTCCACCTCGGGCGGCGCCGTGACGGTGGCGCTGGACATGGCGGCCGGCGCCTTGGGCACGGATACGGGCGGTTCGATCCGCATCCCGTCCGCCTTTTGCGGCCTGACGGGCTTCAAGCCAACGGCGGCGTCCGTGTCGCTGGCCGGCACGGTGCCCTTGTCGCGCTCCCTCGATTCGGCCGGCCCCATTGCGCGCAGCGTCGACTGCTGCGCCATTCTGTACGCGGCGCTGTCGGGCCATGACATCGGCGCGCAGGCGCCAGCATTGAAAGGCTTGCGCTTCGGTTTTACCCTTGATTACGTCGGTACGCACGTGGAGCCGCAGGTGCGGCAGGCTTTCGATGCGGCGCTGGACCAGCTGCGGCAAGCGGGCGCACAGGTGGAACAGTTCGATTTCCCCGAATTGCTGGAGCTGCCGGGTATCAATGGCGGTGGCGGCCTGGTGGCGGCGGAAGCCTGGCACTGGCACAGGGCGCTGCTGGAAGAGAAGGGCGCGCAGTACGACCAGCGCGTGGCGGCGCGCATCCGCCGCGGCCAGCAGCAGGGCGCGTTTGATTACATCGATTTGCTCGATGCGCGTGCGCGCCTGATCGCCATCGCGAAGCAGCGTCTGGCGCCATTCGACGCCTGGCTGATGCCCAGCGTGGCCATACTCGCGCCGGAAGTCGCGCCGCTGGAAGCGGATGACGCCACCTTCTTTGCCACGAATGGGCTGGTGCTGCGCAACGCCAGCGTGATCAACTTCCT
This sequence comes from Janthinobacterium lividum, assembly GCF_011601275.1. Lineage (GTDB taxonomy): Bacteria > Pseudomonadota > Gammaproteobacteria > Burkholderiales > Burkholderiaceae_D > Janthinobacterium > Janthinobacterium lividum_E. Next base: position 63,635 of record NZ_JAAOLY010000020.1, read on the forward strand.
CGATGGCTGCGCGCTGTCCTTGCCATGCCATGCCGAGGGCGAGCTGCCCGTGGGACTGGGCATTTGCGGCCTGGCCGGCGCCGACGATACAGTGTTGCAAATCGGCCGCGCCATGGAGGCGCTGCTACGGGGGAGTGCAAAAGAATAATGCTGTAGTGCAGGAAAATGCCAACTCTGTCATGATGGCTGGCATTAACATGGGAAAGTCGCGCTTCGGGCGCCGGCAAACTTCACACTGTGCACCGATACGACCTGATTAGCTGTCATGACTGCGGCGTGTTGTACCGCAAACGTCCGCTGCGTCCACGCGAAAAGGCGCGCTGCATCCGTTGCCGCTCGGTGTTGTATCGCGGCGCCCACGCGCGGGGAGCATCGGCCGAATTGAGCAAGGTGGTGGCGCTTACCCTGGGCGCCGCCTTCGTCTTCCTGATCGCCCAGTTTTTCCCCATCGTCGAACTCGACGTCAATGGCCTGACCTCCAGCGCCACCTTGCTCGGTTCCATCCGCGTGCTGTGGTCCGAGCAGATGCACATCGTGGCGACGATGGTCTTCCTGTTTACCATACTCTTTCCCGCCATCGAACTCGGTTCGCTGCTGTATGTGGCGCTGGGCTTGCGCCGCAGCGTCAAGGTGCCGGGCTTTAACCGCGTACTGCGCGCCGTGCAGACGGCGCGCGAATGGGGCATGACGGAGGTGCTGATGATCGGCATCCTGATCACCGTCGTCAAGATGACCAGCCTGGCCACGGTGCTGCCGCAACCGGGCTTGTTCGCGTTTGGCGCGCTGACTCTGATGCTGGCCATCGTCGTCTCGTTCGACCCCAAGGCCCTGTGGAACCTGGGCGACGACCTGACCCGCCAGGCGCTGCCCGGCCTGCGTTACAAGGCCTTCGCTCCGGGCGAGAAGGTGGTTCCCTGCCATGCCTGCGGCCTGGTGGCGCCGCCCCTGGGCAAGGGCAAGCACCTGGCGTGCGTGCGCTGCGGCACGGCGCTGCACGTGCGCAAACCGGACAGCATCAACCGCACCTGGGCCTTGCTGATCGCCGCCATGATCCTCTACATTCCCGCCAACCTGCTGCCCGTGATGGTGACGCAATCGCTGTTCGGCGCGCAAGACGACACCATCATGAGCGGCGTGGTGCTGTTCTGGAGCAGCGGCTCGAAAGGCCTGGCCATCATCATTTTCATTGCCAGCGTGGTCGTGCCCATGCTCAAGCTGGGCGTGCTGGCGCTGCTGGCGTTCACGGCGCAGCGGCGTTCGCGCTGGCGGCCGCGCCAGCGCACCATTTTGTACCGCATGGTTGAATTCATCGGCCGCTGGTCCATGCTCGACATCTTTGTCGTCACCCTGACGGTGGCGCTGGTGCGCTTCAAGTCGCTGGCCGTGATCACGGCCGGACCCGGCGCCCTGGCCTTTGGCGCCGTGGTGGTGCTGACGATGCTGGCGGCGATGCAGTTCGACCCGCGCCTGATCTGGGACCCCGTCGACGACAAGGCGGCCGAGGATGAAAAACGCAGCAGTACAGAAAATACCGGAAACAATACAGTGATTGGAGAACAGCATGGCTGACAAAGAAACGGGCGACCTTGCCGAAACCGGCGCACGGCCTCTGCCCGAACCCGATGTGGACCCGGCCAGCCGATGGCTGCCGTCGCTGGTGTGGCTCATTCCGCTGCTGGCCGCGCTGATCGGCGCCGGCCTGGCCGCCAAGTCCATCCTCGACCAGGGACCCACGGTGACGGTCAGCTTCAAGAGCGCCGAAGGCCTGGAGCCGGGCAAGACCAAGGTCAAATACAAGGATGTCGATATCGGCCAGGTGCGCGCCATCACCCTGGGCGACGACTTGAGCAAGGTGCTCGTGACGATCGACATGAGCAAGGAAGCGCGCCGCTTCGCCACCGCCGATTCGCGCTTCTGGGTGGTGCGCCCGCAGATCGGCGCCAGCGGCGTGACGGGCCTGGGCACCTTGCTGTCGGGCGCCTACATCGGTGTCGACACGGGCAAGTCGGAAGCCAAAAAAGAGAATTTCGTCGGCATGGAGAGCCCGCCCGCCGTGGCGGGAGACCAGAAGGGCAAGCTGTACACCTTGCATGCGGACAGCCTCGGCTCCGTCGACGTGGGCTCGCCCCTGTTCTTCCACCGCCTGCGCGTGGGCAAGGTGGTCAGCTTCGCGCTGGACAAGGACGGCAACGGCATCACCATGTCGGTCTTCGTGAACGCACCGTACGACCAGTTTGTCGGCAAGGATGCGCGCTGGTGGCATGCCAGCGGCGTCGACGTGCGTCTCGATTCGAACGGTTTCAAATTGAATACGCAATCGCTGGCGGCCATGCTGGTGGGCGGCATCGCCTTCGAGGCGGAACATGGCCGCAAACCCGTGGAACCGGCGCCGGCCGGCACCAACTACCGCCTGGCGGCCGACGAGGCCAGCGCCATGCGCGAGCCCGATGGCGAGGCGATTACCACCGTGTTCTATTTCGACCAGTCCCTGCGCGGCTTGCAGCCTGGCGCCACGGTGGACTTCCGCGGCATCGTGCTGGGCGAGGTGCGCTCGGTGGGCATCGAATTTGACCCCGTGAAGAAGAACTTCCGCATGCCCGTCACCGTCAACCTGTACCCGGCCCGCCTGGGCATGCGCTTCAAGGCCGCCGTCGACGATGAGGAAGGCTCGGCCGGCCACCAGCTGCTCGAACGCATGGTCAGCCGTGGCTTGCGCGCCCAGCTACGCACGGGCAACCTGCTGACCAGCCAGTTGTACATCGCGCTCGACTTCTTCCCGAAAGCGCCGAAGGTGGCGCTCGATCCGAACAGGTATCCGATGGAAGTGCCGACCGTGCCCAATACCCTCGATGAATTGCAGACGCAGATCGCCAGCATTGCCCGCAAGCTCGATCAGGTGCCGTACGCGGAGATCGGCAACAACCTGAACGCCACCATCAAGCAGGCCAATACCCTGTTCAAGCAGCTCGATGGCCAGGTGGTGCCGGAAATGCGCGATACCCTGACGGCGGCGAAACAGACCTTTGGCACGGCCGAACAGGTGCTGCAAAAAGATTCCCCGCTGCAGTCGGACGTGCGCCAGGCCTTGCAGCAGCTGACGCAAACCCTGCAATCGCTCAATGCCCTGTCGGATTATCTGGAGCGTCATCCCGAGTCCCTGATCCGCGGTAAAAAAGGAGATGAAAAAAAATGATGAAACCGATTTTTTCCGCGCTGCTGGCGGCCAGCCTGCTGGGCGCCTGCTCCACGCCCCAGCCCGAGCATTTCTATACGCTCAGCGGCGGCGCCGACGCGCAGCCGGCCAAGCCCGTCAAATACTATGTCGAGGTGCTGGCCGTCAGCGTGCCGCAGCAGGTGAGCCGCAACCAGTTTGTTGTAACAGCGCCTTCGGGCCGCATCGAATTGCTGGAGCAGCAGCGCTGGGCGGGGCCGCTGGCCGGTGAAATCGGCCAGGCCCTGTCGACGGCCGTGACGAACGACCTGGGCGCCATCGATGTATTTCGCACGCCATACCCGGACAAGCTGCCCGTGTACCGCATCAGCACCAATGTGCAGCGTTTCGAGTCGGTGATGGGCCAGTATGCGCTGATCGACGCCGTCTGGAGCGTGCGCCAGCTGGCCAGCAACAAGGTGGTCACTTGCCGCACGGTCGCCAATGAAAAGGTGGGCGCCGGCTACGACGAACTGGTGCTCGGTCACCGCCGCGCAGTGAACCGCATCGCCGCCGATACGGCAAGTGTCGTGCGCGCTTTTGACAACGGCAACGCAGCCTGCCCGGCCGGCTGAGCCGCTTTCCGCTACCCAGTCCCGGCGGCCGCTGGTAAAATGCGGCCATGGGAATGACCTTGTTCACGCGCCGCTTTGCCGCCTGGATCGCCTGTTTCGCGATCCTGCTGGCGGCGCTCGCGCCATCGATTTCCCAAGCCGTCGCCAACGCCAAGCAGGAGTCCGGCTCCGGCTGGGCGGAAATCTGCTCCGTGGCCGGTATCCGTTTTGTCCAGCTTGCCCAATCCGATGGCGGCGCCGCCGATGAAAAGTCCGGCGGCAAGGCCATGCAGATGGAGCATTGCGCCTTCTGTTCCACGCATGCGGGCTCCGTCGGCCTGCCGCCGACCAGCCCCGTGCTGCCGCTGCTTGTGGCCAGCGGCACGGCCATTTTCCCATCCCTGTACTACCAGTCACCCGCACCACTGTTCATCTGGTCCACGGCGCAATCGCGCGCGCCGCCCGCTCTCGTCTGAGTTTTTGCATTTTCAATGCTGGCGTTGTCCACCTTGCGGTGTGACGCGCCGCATCCGCACACTTATACGAGAATCACATGAACAAGAAATTATTGGTGCTGGCCGTCGCCATCACCGTGGCCTACCCGTGCGCACAAGCGCAGCAACCTGACCAAGCCGACCACGCCATCGACACGGTCGTCGTTTCCGGCTCGCGCGCGCAATCGTGGCTGTCCGAGACGCCGCAAGCGATCGGCGTCGTCAATGCCAAAACCCTGGAACGCGACAAGCCCAAGACCATGGGCGATATCCTCAACCGCATCGCCGGCGTGTACTGGAACGACCTGGGCAACGAGCAGCACAGCATGAGCATCCGCCAGCCCATCGGCACGAATGCCGTCTACCAGTACCTGGAAGACGGCATTCCCATCCGCCCGCTGGGCGTCTTCAACCATAACTCGCTCAACGAAATGAACATGGGGGGCGCCAGCGGCGTGGAAGTGGTGAAGGGCGCCGCCTCCTCGCTGTACGGCAGCAATGCCGTCGGCGGCGCCGTCAATTTCCTCACGGCCGGCGCCAGCGTGACGCCGACGGCAAGCGTGGGCGTGCGGCGCGACAACGTGGGCGGATTCACTCGTTACGACACGGCCGCCAGCGATACCTGGGGCCCGCTGGGATTGCGCTTTTCCCACTACAGTTCGCGCCGTTCGCGCGACAACTGGCAAGAGTACAGCTATGGCGACAAGGATTCGTTCTCGCTGCGCGCCGACTATGCGCTCAGCCCCACGTCCCAGCTGCGCGCCACCATCGTCCACACGGATCTCGATGCGGCCATGACGGGCAGCCTGTTCGAGAACGATTACCGCAATAATCCCGGCAAGAGCCTGAACACGTTTAGCTACCGCAAGGACAAGACCACGCGCATGAACCTGGCGTGGGAGGGTGCGACGACGGCCAATGGCACGAGCACCGTCACCGTGTTTACGCGCAAGAACGACCATGGGCAGCTTCCCGCGTACTCCATCGGCAGCTGCGCGGGACTGTTGTGCAAGGGCGTCATCAACAACAACCACGTCTATTCGCTGGGGCTGGACGTGAAGCACCAGCAGGAATTCGCGTGGCTGCGCTCGCGCCTGGTCGCCGGCGTCTACGTGGACCAGAGCGACAATCCCTTTGTCAGCGATAACCTGTCCATCGTGCGCGATGCGGCCACGGGCCGCTATCTGCGCTATACCCTGGCCAATGCGTCCAATCCGCAGGGCGTGCGCGACTACCAGACGGATATCCTCAACACGGCCGTCTTCGCGCAGTGGGAATTTACGCCGCTGGCCGGCACGCGCGTGGTGCTGGGCGGCCGCTCGGACGCCATCCGCTACGACTACCATAACAAGCTGGCGCCGGGCGGCAGCGTCAATTACGGCGCGCCCGACGAGTCGCGCAGCTTTTCGCATGTGAGCCCGAAGCTGGGCGCCACCTACGCCATCGGCCATGCGGGCAGCGCGTATGCGAACGTCAGCCAGGGTTTCACGCCGCCCGAAGTGAGCCAGCTGTATGGCAAGACGGGCATCGCCGACTTGCAGCCGTCCGTCTACAACAACTATGAACTGGGCTTGCGCTGGGCCTTTTTGCAGGGCCGCTTGAAACTCGATACTGCCCTGTACCGGCTCGACGGGCGCGACACCATCGTCAGCTACACGCTTTCGCCGGGGAATAGCGAAAACCGCAATGCGGGGCGCACGCGCAGCGAAGGGCTGGAGCTGGGCCTGAACTACGACAGCGGCCAGTTCGACGCCCGCTTCGCCACGGCCATCGCGCGCCACCGCTACCTGCGCTACCAGGTGTCCTCCACTCTCGATTACAGCGGCCGCAGCATGCCGCAGGCGCCGCGCGACATCACCTCGTTCGAGATCGGCTACAAGCCCGTGGCCGGCTCGCGTATCGCGCTCGAAGCCGTGCACCAGGGCCGCTACTGGATGAACAATGCCAACACGGTGGAGTACAAGGGCCATGCGCTGCTGAATGTGCGCGCCAGCTATCAGCTCGCGCGCGGGCTGGAAGCGTGGGCGCAGGTGCGCAACCTCGCCGACAAACGCTATGCCGATTCGGCCAGCAGCAGTTACTCGGGCACGGGCAGTTACGCGGCCAATACGCAGAACCAGTACACGCCAGGTGCGCCGCGCAGCGTGATGCTGGGCCTGTCCTATACCTATACCGCACTGTGAGGATGGCCATGGACGATTTCACCTTTCTCATCGCGCGGCGCAAAAGCCTGTACTGGCGCATCCACTTCTGGGCCGCGCTGATCGCCTCGCCATTCGCGCTGGTGGCCACCCTGACGGGCATGTTGTATGTGTTCACGCCGCAGATCGAGGCAAGGCTGTACCAGCACCTCGACCATGTGGCGCCGCAGGCGTCCATGCTGCCGCTGGACACCGCCGTGGCGGCAGCGGAGCGGGCGGCGCCGCGTGGCTGGACGGTGCAGCACGTGGTGCCGCCGTTTCAGCAGGACGATGCGGTGCAGGTGGCGTTCGCGCCGCCCGGCGGCGCGCAGGATGAACATGCGGGTCATGGCGGACATGCTGCGCCGGCCAAGCCGAAATTCGGCCTGCCCGCGCAAGCCATCGTCGTCTACGTGAACCCTTACGATGCGCGCGTGCTGGGCAGCCTGGCCAGCAGCGAGCGCTTTGGCAACTGGGCGAAAAAGCTGCATTCGCGCCTGCTGCAAAATGATGGCTGGCGCTGGATGATCGAGCTGGCCGCCAGCTGGCTGATGGTGATGCTGGTGACGGGCGTGGTGCTGTGGTGGCCGCGCGGCGCGCAATCGGGCTTGCCGAAGCGGGGCGCGCGCGGTCGCAATGGCTGGCGCCAGTGGCATGCTTTTCTTGGCGTGGCGCTTGGCATCGTCAGCGTCGTGATCCTGACGACGGGGCTGACGTGGAGCCAGCAGGCGGGCGGGCGCATCCGCGCGCTGCGCGACGTCAGCGGCCAGGCGCCGCCGCCCGTGCCGCGCAGCCTGCATTCGCGCGAGGAGGGCGCGCCGCTCGACTGGCAGGATGCGTGGCAGGTGGCGCGCAGCCATGCGCCCGCCATCGCCGTGCAGCTGACGGCGCCGGCCAACCAGGACGATGTGTGGCGCGCCACGATGGCCGACCGCAGCCAGCCCACCTTGCGCTTCGACCTGCAGTTCGACGCTTACAGCGGCAAGCCTTTGTACTATGCGGGGTGGGAAGCGCAGACGGCGTTCGGCAAAGCCACGGCCATCGGCATCCCGTTTCATCGCGGCGAGTTCGGCTGGTGGAACCAGGCCTTGCTGCTGGTGTTTGGCGCCAGCATGCTGTTCTCGCTGGTGTCGGGCTGGGTGATGTTTTTCAAGCGGCGTTTGCCAGGCTCGCTGGGCTTGCCCAAGCTGCTGCCGGGCGCCTGGAGTTCGCCGTCCGCGCTGGCCTGGCTGGCGGCGGTGCTCATGTGCGCGCTGATGCCGCTGCTGCTCGTTTCCGGCGGCATGTTGCTGCTGCTGGAGCTGGTCCTTGCACGGGCTAGCCGCCGACGATGGGCTGCGCGATGATCCAGAGACTGAGCAAAGTGTAGGCGATCATCAGCGCCAGCATCGGATACTGGCTGCGCAGGGCCTCGCGGCGGCTGGCGTACAGGCGCAGCGCGCAGACGTGGGCCAGCCAGACGGCCGCCACGTGGCCGGCGACGATGGCGAAGAGCGATACGTACCACACCACCTTGGCGTCGACGATGCCAAGGCGGATGAAGTACAGCTTCGTGCCGAACAGGTCCCAGCCCAGGCCCAGAGGGTCCGACGCCAGCGGAATCAGATACTGGCCTGCCATCGCCAGGAAGGAAAGGTAATGGGCGAAATGGTAGGCGATGGCGATCGGCACCAGGGTCAGCACGAAGTGGCCAGCCACGCGCAGCAGGGGCAGGGCCGGCTGGCCATCGCTGGTGCCGCAGCGGGCGATCAGCACGCAAAACAGCAGGAACACCAGCAGGAACAGGGCCGGCATCAGCAGCAGGGCGGCCGTGGTGATCCAGGCCAGCGCGCCCGGCGCCACGGCGAGGACGGCGTCGACGATGTCATACCACGTTTGCGTTTCCAACATGCCGTCGAAACTGACGGACGCCAGCATCAGGACCACCAGCACCAGGCAGGCGGGTCGCACGGGTTCCGCCGTCAGCAATCCCGCCGCGTATGGGCGCACGTAGCAGGCGCCGTCGCGGAATGCCACGGGCGCAAAGCGCGCCAGCAGGCCGAAGACGACGCTGAACACTTCCACATGGCGCAGCCAGGCGGCGCGGCCGAACAGCGCCATGCCCACCCATGTGCAAGCCGAATACAGCAGCATGCTCCACGCGAGCCTGGCCGGCTGTTCGCTGCCTTCCCAGTTCAGCTCCATCCAGATAAAGCAGAAAAACAGGATGGCGGCCGGCCATCTGTCGAGCCAGCGGGGCCAGCTGAGCGGCGCGCGCCAGCGGGGAAACAGCTGCTGCGCCGCGCGCGCCACGCTGTCGAGCGGATTGACCAGTGCCCACAGGTCACCCACCAGTGCCGAGACATACGCCATGCCTACCCACCAGATGGCCCACACCATGGCGGGCGCGATATTTTTCACGGGATTCTGCACGCCCACCAGCCCCGCCACGATCACCAGGACATACAGGGCCAGTACCAGCAGGCGCAGCGCGAAGGCGATGACGTCCGCGCCGGGAATGCGCCGCAGGAGCAGGCGCGCATAGTCGCCCCGGTACCGCGCGCCGGCATCATCGCGGCGCCACAGGGCCAGGAAGGCAAACGACAGCGCCACTGTCAACGCCGCGCCGGTGAGATAGAGCCATAGCGGCAAGGGCAGGTCGTAGCGCTGGCCAAAGCCGTGCGCATGGGCGATGCCTGGAGCGGCCAACAGGCCGGCAGCGGCGGCGCGCCCCATCATCGCGGCAGCACTTCCAGGTACATCAGGGGCGCCTCGCGGTGGTGCTTGTGCTGCTTGTCCTTGCCCTCCGTTTGCGCGCCATAGCCGTGCGCGGACACGGGGAAGCGTCCCGGCACCGCAGCGTCGATACGCATGGCTTTTGTTTCGCCCGGCTTGACCGTCAGCAGCTGGTCGTAGCCATGCAAGTGGATATTGACTATTTCGTCGGTAGTCCAATCGAGCGTGATTGTATCGTGTTGTTTGACCCTTATCGTCGGCGGTTTGGCGGCGATTTTGCGCTGCGCGATGGCCAGCGCCGCACGCTGTTGCGGCAACTGCCGGCTGGCCGCCAGACCGCTCTGCGACTGGCTTTGCGCCGACATGCACAGCAGGAAAATGGCCAGGCCCAGGCCGGCAAGGGAAGGGCGGAGCGAATATTTTTTCATGCTTAAATTCTAGGAAAGATTTCCAGTATTGGCCATTTGAAAAAAAGCGCCAGTTTCAAAAAGTGCGGACGTAGAATGATCGGCGCGGATCCGACGACACCTGGAAAAGGCGGGGGAGATGATGACAAATAAAAAAGCGATGTTGGCATTGGCCGTGACATGCATGGCGGCGTTGCCCGCGACGGCCGAAATCCTCGCCATGGTCAATTACGAGAGCAAGGCGCCCGAGTCATTGAAGTCGCTGAAAAGCCCCGTCGCGCCGCCGTCGCGCAAGGAAGGCATCGCCATCATCGATGTCGATCCTGAGTCGAAAAACTTCGGCAAGATCGTGCGCGACATTCCCCTGCCGCCGGACCTGGTGGCGCACCATATTTTTTATAACCACGACATGAGCAAGGCCTACATCACGGCGCTGGGCAAGACGCAGCTGCGCGTGATGGACATGCGCCACAAGGACTTGCCGATCAAGGTGATCGAGGTGCCGACTTGCCAGGTGGGCGAGGACATCGTCTTTTCGGATGACCGCAAGCGCTGGTACTTGAGCTGCATGGGTTCGCAGGCGATGCTGGAAGGCGACGCCGTGCACGACAAGCCGGGGCGCACCGTCAAGCTGCCGGCGCCATATCCGCATGGCCTGGCCGTCCACGACGGCATCGACCGCACCCTGCTGACGAGCACCATCCGCCCCACGGACCTGGGCGACGCGGGTGAAGTGATCAGCGTGGTGGAAACGAGCACGGGCAAGGTGCTGGGCACGCACAAACTGTCGAAAAAGCCGTCGCCGTCGGGCGAAGCGCCGGTGGAAGTGCTGTTCGTCCCAGGCAGCAATCCGCCCGTCGCCTACGTCGCCAATATGTACGGCGGCACCGTGTGGACGGCCACGTGGAATCCGACGACAAAGGATTTCGACACGGCCCAGGTGCATGACTTTGCGGAGCAAAAGGCGGGCGTGCCGCTGGAACTGTATTTCAACAAGGGCGCTACGCGCCTGTACCTGACGACGGCCAAGCCGGGCCACCTGCATATCTTCGACCTGACGGGCGGCATCGGCAAGCCACGGCTGGTGAAATCGATTCCCGCAGCCGAAGGCGCGCACCACGTGGCGTTCAACAGAGATGGCCGCTATGCCTTCGTGCAGAATGCGCTGCTCAACCTGCCGGGCATGAGCGATGGCAGCATCACCGTCATCGACATGAAAAAGGAGGCGGTGGCGGGCAGTGTCGATACCCTGAAAAACAAGGGTCTCAATCCGAACAGCATCGTGCTGCTGCCGAAGTGGAATGACTTCATGGGACATTGAAAGACGCATTCGGCTAGAATGAAAGGGCGCGGCCAGGCTCGTTGCCACAGGCCGCACCTTTGCAATGGCTGAACATGATATTCATCGACTTCCCCGCCTTGTCCGTGCTGGCCGCCGCTTCGGCCACGATCACAAAAAAATGCAGCTGCTGCGCCGTTCCGCTCGACGCCTGGCAGCGCCTGCCCACTTCGCTGGAGCTGGACCGCTTCGAAGAAATCGGCACCCTGCGCGAAGATCCGTACGAGGAACCGACGTTCGCCGAGTTCCACCCGCAGGGCACGCGCTACGACAGCGTCGATGCGCCCATCGCGCCGCGCTTTTATCCCGCGAACCTGAGCCAGGTGGCCCGCTGCCTGAACTGCGGCCGCCACTACCTGCGCTACAACGAGGCGGGCGGCTATTTCACGGAGCTGCGCATCCGCGCGCTGCGCCCGGAATTGCTGGCCGACGCGCCGCTGTCAAAGTGAGGGCTACAGGCTTTCCTTGACGTGCGCGATGCCGTGTTCATCGTAGATCGAGTACACGGCGGCGAGGATGTTTTCCAGCTCGGGCGAGCGGTCCCTATGCCGCATGCTGAATAAGATGGGCGAGAACGCATGCTTGTCGTCCAGCTTGCGGTACACGACGTTCCGGTGATGCATGGCCTGCACGCTTTCCGGCACGATGGAGATGCCCTGGCCGGCCGCCACCAGTCCCATGGAAATCTGCAGCTCGCGCACTTCCGTCACGGGGCCGGGCGTGACGTTGCCTTCGCTGAACATGGCCAGCACCTGGTCGGCAAAGCTGGGGCGGGGCGCTTTCGGATACACGAGCAGGGTTTCATGAATCAGGTCAGTCAGGCGCAATCCGCCTTCTCCCTTGGCCAGCCGGTGGCCGGGCGGCAGGGCCACCACCAGCCGCTCCTCGCGCAGCAGGATGCGGCGGATGCTGGGGTCTTCGCTTTTCAATCGCCCGAAGCCCACGTCGATGCGGCCTTCCTTCAGGGCCTTCAACTGCTGCACCGTCGTCATTTCATGCAAGGTCACGTCGACCTCGGGATGGCGCTCGCAAAAGCGGTGCACGATGTCGGGCAATTCGCCATACAGGGTCGAGGCGACAAAGCCGATCGACAGCGTGCGTTCCAGCTTGCCCACGCGCTGCGTCATCGCCTGCAAGTCGCGCACCTGGTCGAGCAGGGGCCGCGCATGGGCGAGGAAAAACTCGCCCGCTTCCGTCAGCCGCAAGGGGCGCGAACCTTTTTCGATCAGCGCCACGCCCAGCGTTTCTTCCAGCTGCTGCATCTGGCGGCTCAGCGGCGGCTGCGCGATGTGCAGGCGAGCGGCGGCCCGCGTGAAGTTCCTTTCTTCTGCGACCGCTACAAAGTAGCGCAAGTGCCGTAATTCCATCTTCATACCTTTCAGGTATAGGTTTGATACCAACTCGGTGTTGGACGTGGCGAGATTCGGGGAATATCGTGTCACCACTCCACAGAATTATACGGAATAAATATGATTCAAAATATCGAGACCTACCTGGTCGATGTGCCTACTATCCGCCCGCACCGCATGTCGGTCGCCACCATGAATACGCAAACCCTGGTGCTGGTGCGCCTGCGCTGCGCCGACGGCATCACCGGCTGGGGCGAGGCGACCACCATCGGCGGCTTGGGCTACGGTGGCGAAAGCCCGGAAAGCATCAAGACGAATATCGATACCTATATCGCGCCGCTGCTGGTCGGTATGGAAGCGAGCGCAGTGGCCAAGGCGATGGCCAAGGTGCGCAAGCTTATCCAAGGCAACCGCTTTGCCAAGTGCGCGATCGAAACAGCCCTGCTGGACGCGCAGGCGCGCCGCCTGGGCGTGCCGCTGTCGGAATTACTGGGCGGCCGCGTGCGCGATGCGCTGCCCGTGGCCTGGGTGCTGGCCAGCGGCGACACGGCGCGCGATATCGCTGAAGGCGAAAAAATGCTGGAACTGCGTCGCCACCGCATCTTCAAGCTGAAGATCGGCCTGCGCGACGTGATGGATGACGTGGCCCACGTGCTGGAGATCAAACGGGCGCTGGGCGAACGGGCCAGCGTGCGCGTCGACGTCAACCAGGCCTGGAGCGAGATGGACGCCGTGCGCGGCATCGCCGCGCTGGAAGCGGGCGGCGTCGACCTGATCGAGCAACCCGTCAAGGCGGGCAACCGCGCCGCGCTGGCGCGCCTGAAGCAGCGCTTCGACGTGGCCATCATGGCCGACGAAGCCTTGCATGGCCCCGCCGATGCGCTGGCCTTGGCGCAAGCCGATGCGGCCGACGTGTATGCCGTAAAAATCACCCAGTCGGGCGGCTTGCTGCCCGCGCTGGAAGTGGCCACCGTGGCGCGTCTGGCCGGCGTGGGCCTGTACGGCGGCACCATGCTCGAAGGCGGCGTCGGCACGGCCGCCACGGCCCACGTGTGTTCCACGTTTGCGGAGCTGGCCTGGGGCACGGAGCTGTTCGGGCCACTGCTGCTGACGCAGGAAGTCTTGCGCGAGCCGCTCGTCTACCGCGACTTCATGCTGCAAGTGCCGACGGGCCCGGGCCTGGGCGTCGAGATCGATATGGACAAGCTGCGCTCCATGCAGCGCGCATAAGTAACTACAAGGAGAAACCATGTTATTCCATGTACGCATGAACGTGAACCTGCCACCGAGCATGCCCGCCGAGCAGGCGGCGCAACTGAAACAGACGGAAAAGGAACTGGCGCAGCGCCTGCAGCACGAGGGCAAGTGGCGCCACCTGTGGCGCATCGCCGGCCAGTACGCCAACGTCAGCGTCTTCGACGTGGACAGCGTGGACGAGCTGCATAATTTGCTGACCTCCTTGCCGCTATTTCCCTACATGCAGATCGACGTGATGCCGCTGTGCCGCCATCCCTCGTCGGTGCGCGACGACGATTCCTGAGGAGACATGCCATGACGCAGATAGGCAACGACACTGTCGGGAAAACGTGCAAGGTGGACGGTATCGGCCTGCATTACCGCACGGATGGCAAGCGCGGCAAGCCTTGCCTGGTCCTGTCGAATTCCCTCGGCACGGATCTGTCCATGTGGGATGCGCAGGCAGCCGCGCTGGCCGGCGACTTTTTTGTCGTGCGCTACGACACGCGCGGCCATGGGAGGTCGGCCAGCGGCGGCGCGCCGTTCGGCATCGAGCGGCTGGGGCTGGACGTGGTGGCGCTGCTCGACCACCTCGATGTGGAGGGCGCCGCCTTCTGCGGCATTTCCATGGGCGGCTTGACGGGCCAGTGGCTGGGCATACACCAGCCGCGGCGTTTGACGCACCTCGTGCTGGCGAATACGGCGGCGCGCATCGGCGGCGCCGCGCCGTGGCAGCTGCGGTCGGAGCAAGTGCGCCGTGACGGCATGGCCGCGGTGGCCGACAGCGCCGCGGCGCGCTGGTTCACGCCGCAGTTCATCGAACGCGAAGCGGACACGGTGGCGCGCCTGACCGGCATTTTGCGGGGCCAGGATGCCGGCGGTTATGCGGCCTGTTGCGACGTGCTGGCCCAGACGGACTTGCACGACGCCGTGGGCACGATAACCATGCCAACCCTGATCATCGCGGGCGAGCACGATCCCGTGACCACCATCGACGACGGGCGCTGGCTGCAGCAGCAAATCGCGGGTTCCCGCCTGGCAAGCCTGCCCGCCTCGCATATCTCGAACATCGAGGCGGCGGATTTGTTTACAGCGCAGTTGCGGAATTTTTTATTGTGAGGCTTGCTGTACCGTATCGGTACGGCGGGAATGTGGTTTTCCCCTGAGCACCGCCGCCGGCTGGTCCGGCATGCGGCAGGGAAAGCTTTCTTGAAAAATAATAATAAGAAAAGCAGACTTGGAGTAGACGGATGGAAAACAGATTGATCATTATCGCTGCGGTCACGGTGGGCTATTTCGCCCTCATGTCGTACATTACGTATAGCGTGCGCAAGCATGCCAACAGCGCCGAAGGCATGACGGCGGGCGGGCGCAATTATCCCGCCTTCCTGATCGGGGCTCTCTTATTGTCCGAATTCATCGGCAGTTCCGTCAGCATCGGCACGGCCCAGAAGGGCTATGAACTGGGTATTTCCGCCGCGTGGAATCTGGTGGCGCTGTCGCTGGGCTTTTTCCTGCTGGCCATCGTACTGGTCAAAAAATACAAGGAAAGCGGGCAGTCGACGATTTCCGGCATCCTCGCGCAAACGTATGGCGAGCCCGTGCGTTATGCGGCGTCCATCCTCACCATCGTTGCGCTGAGCATCGTTGCCGTGGCCCTGTACGCGAGCGGCGGCGCCGTGCTGGCGGCCGTGCTGCACATCAACAAGACGGTGGCCATTTTGCTCGTGGGCGCCATCACCGTGATCTACGTCAGCCTGGGCGGCATGCGCTCGGTCGTGTATACCAATTTTGCCCACTCCATCGTCAAATACCTGGGCGTGATCCTGGCGCTGGCGTATGCGCTGGAAGCAACGGGCGGTATCGGCGCTCTGCAGGCGCAGCTGCCGGCCAAGATGTTCAACTGGGTCGAGATCGGCTGGGGCCAGATCATCGCCTGGATGATCGGCGGCATCGGTTCCATCTTTGCCACGCAATACGTGATCCAGGCCCTGGTCAGCACGGACAACCCGGCCGTGGCCAAGCGCGCCTGCTATTACGTGTCGTCGCTGATGATCCCGTTCGGCCTGATGGCGGCCCTGATCGGCATGTGCAGCGCCGTGCTGTATCCGGGCATGAAGTCGATCGACGCCTTCCCCACCATGATTGCCCACATGCCGGCCTTTTCCGCCAGCATCATGATCGTCGGCCTGGCCGGCGCCCTGTTTGGCGGTATTTCCGCCACCACCCTGGCATCGGCCACCCTGGCCATGAAGGATTTTTATGATCCCTGGTACAACAAGGCGAAGAACGACGCGAAATCGCTGATGTTCCTGCGCATCGCCATCGTCGTGGCGGGCCTGCTGCCGCTGGTGCTGGCGCTGTACGCTGAAAAACTGCTGATGATTGCCTTCCTCGGCAAGGCCCTGCGCGCCACCCTCGCCGTGCTGGTGCTGATGGCCTTCTATGCGCCTAAATTCGGCACGCCGCGCGGCGCCTTTGTCGGCGTGATCGTCTCCGTGATCGCCACCATCGGCTGGTTCCTGGCGGGCAATCCGTATGGCGTGGACAGTTCCTACCTGGCGCTGGCCGGCCCGCTGCTGACCATGGGCATCAGCCATGTGTTCAAGCCGGCGCAAGCGTTGGCGAAGCCTACATCGTCGTCGCAGCGCTAGGTCAGACCAGTCCCGTCATGTAATAGATGGCAATGACGAGGAACACGGCCACCGTCTTGATGACGGTGATGCCGAAAATGTCGCGGTAGGACTGGCGGTGCGTGAGGCCCGTGACGGCCAGCAGGGTGATCACGGCGCCATTGTGCGGCAAGGTATCCATGCCGCCGCTGGCCATGGCCACCACGCGGTGCATGACTTCGAGCGGGATGTGCGCCTGCTGCGCGGCCTGGATAAAGCTGTCCGACATGGCTGCCAGCGCGATGCTCATGCCGCCCGAGGCCGATCCCGTGATGCCGGCCAGGGTTGTCACGGACACGGCTGCGTTGACGAGCGGATCGGGCACGCTGCGCAAGGTGTTGCTGACGGCAAGAAAACCGGGCAGGGCGGCGATGACGCCGCCAAAGCCGTATTCGGACGCCGTATTCATGGCCGCCAGCAAGGCGCCGCCCACGGCCGCCTTGGTGCCTTCGGCAAAGGCGGCACGGATGCGCCCGAAGGCCGTCATGCAGACGAGCAAAATTCCCAGCAACAAGGCGCCTTCCACGGCCCAGATACCGGTCACGGCGCCGATCGACGTCGACACGGGCGCATGCAAGCCGGGCAGGGCCTCGGCGGTGAGCACGTAACTGGTGCCGTACCAGTGGGGAATCATCTTGGTCAGCGCAAAGTTGGCCACGCCGACGAGCACCAGAGGCGCCACCGACAGCAGCGGATGGGGCAGGTCGCCCACATCGGCCGTGGCCTTGTCGGCCTCGGCCCCATAGCCTTCGCCCGTCGCCATGACGGAGCGGCGGCGCCATTCCAGGAAGGCCAGTCCCATGAACACCGTCAGCACGGCGCCGATGGTGCCCAGCCAAGGCGCGGCCCAGCCGGTCGTATTGAAGAAGGTGGTGGGAATGATGTTCTGGATTTGCGGCGTGCCCGGCAAGGTATCCATGGTGAACGAGAACGCGCCCAGGGCGATGGCGCCCGGCATCAGCCGCTTGGGAATATTGCTCTGGCGGTACAGCTCGGCCGCGAACGGATACACGGCGAACACCACGACGAACAGCGACACGCCGCCGTACGTGAGCGCCGCGCATACGGCAACGATGACGGCATTCGCGCGCGAGCTGCCGATATAGCGAATGGCGGCCACGACGATGGACTGGGAAAAACCGGACAGCTCGATCAGCTTGCCGAACACGGCGCCAAGCAAAAAGACGGGGAAGTACAACTTGATAAAGCCCACCATCTTTTCCATGAAGATGCCGCTGAAGACGGCCGGCACGGCGGACGGATCGGTCAGCAGCACGGCGCCGAGCGCGGCGACGGGCGCAAACAGGATCACGCTGTAGCCGCGGTAGGCGGCCAGCATGAGGAAGGCCAGTGCGGCCAGAACTATCAGGAAAGACATCGGTCAGGCCCCTGCGCGAGAAGTAGTTGGGATATTAATAATGAAATTAATAACATACTTCCCGACAAGCCGCCAACGCGCAGGTCAAGGTGCAAGCAGTTCAAGCTGGCGCAGTGAGGGAAGAGGCTGGTCGGGGTGAGAGGATTCGAACCTCCGGCCTCTGCGTCCCGAACGCAGCGCTCTACCAGGCTGAGCCACACCCCGCTTTTCTTCATTACAGCAGATGGCGGAACGGCTTTCAAGCGGCTGCATCAATCTCTATTTCTTTTCCTGCTGCGCCTTCTTGATTTCCGCTTCGCTGACTTTTTTCGCTGGCGCATTCGTCGCCGGCGAGGTCGGGGCCTTGCGGGTGGCGTTCGCTTGCGCCATGACGGCGGCACAGTCCGTGTCGGGGGCTTTGTCGACGTTGACCAGCGGCAGCAGGGCGGCCAGCGGCGTGACGACGGTGGCCAGGGCCACGGCGGCGCCGGCTTTCAGTGCCAGCGGGCCTTTTTGCGGGCCCACGTCCGGGTTCTTGAACGTGCCTTTCGCGTACAGCGGCGTGCGCAGGGTGATGATGCGGGCGCCCTTGGTACGCGGGCGCACATCGAGGTCCAGGGTTTCGGTGGCCAGGTTGACGTTGCCCGTGACATTCACGACGGCCGTGTCCGTATCGAGCACGAAGCGGCGTACGTCGGCCTGGCCATTCGTGACGGCGAAATCGCTGGCCAGGCAGTTCAGGTGCACTTGCTTGTCGCCAAAGATTTTCACGAAGACGGCGTTGGCCAGGTTCAGGCCCGCCAGTTCCAGCATGAACTGGCTGACGGAACCTTCGCTGACGGTGGCCGCCAGCTCGCCATTCGCGCTGGCCAGCATGGCCGAGACGGAATTGCCGTGGCCCGTGAGTGCCGCGTCGCCATACACTTCGCCGAAACTCGCTTGCATCGATTGCAGCTTGGGAAACAGTTCGCGTATCTTGAGGTGGCGCGCCGCCACCTTGGCTTGCGCGGCGATGGTTTTTTGACGGCCGTCGAGCGTGATATTCGAGGTGATGTTGCCGCCGGCCATGCCGAAATTGAGCGGCGTCAAACTCAGCACCTTGTCTTTCATGCGGATGTTGGCAACGATATCGTTGAGCGGGATATCGTGCGTGCGCACCAGTTTCTTGCCCGTGAACTTCACGTCGGCGTCGAGCGCATCCCATTTGGCCGTATTGAACTGTTCCACGGGCAAGGCTTTATTCTCGGGTTGCACGGGCGCCTTGCCGCGGGCCTGTTTCCGCGCATTGCTGTCGGCGCCGATAGTGGGACCCAGGTCTTCCAGGCGCAGCTGCTGCGACGTCACTTCGCCGCGCAGCAAGGGACGCGGCTGGCGCGGCAAATATTGCAGGGTGCCGGCCAGGTCGCTTTCGCCCACCGTGCCCTTGAAGTTTTGATAGGTCCAGTTCCAGCTGGCGCCGTCCTTCTTGCCCAGCAGGCGTCCCTTGGTGGCGTAGTCCGGTGTTTCCGGCAGCAGCACGCCCGTCAGCGGATACAGGTCGGCCATGCTGGCGCCGGCCAGGCTCAGCTGCAAGTCGATACCGGACAGCGAGCGCGGGTCCGTCAAGGTGCCATCGATGCTGGCCTTGTTTTTGCCCAGCACGGCATGCGCCTGCACGGGATATACGGTGTTGTTGTCGGTCAATGACAGCACGGCGCCCGCCTTGCCGCCGCCCGTCACGGGCGCCTTGCGGTAGGTGCCGCCCAGGGTGAAGGCGATGCCGTATTTTTGTACGGGAACATTGCCTGGCGCGTCGCCCGGCGTGGCGTCGGGCGCCGTCGAGCTGACCTTGGCGTGCACGTCGAGGGCGATGCCCTCGTCCAGATAGCGGATGACGCCGTCGCCGAAGGCCATGCGCTGGATTTCCACGTCCCAGGCTGAAGGGCCGTTGTCCTTCAGGGTCCAGCTGTTGCTGCCGTCGGCGCGCCGCTGCAGGGCAATGTTGGGAGAGGTCAGCGCCAGGTCCGTCAGCACCACTCTGTGCTGCAACAGGGGCAGCGGGTGAATGGCCACGTCGATGCGTTTCGCGCTGGCCAGTTGCGGGCCGGCCGTCGCCCAGTCCGGGTTGCTCATGCTCACGTCTTGCGCGCTGATGACGGGGCGCGGCACGTAGCGGCGCCAGCCCGGTTCGGTCTTCAGCCCTTGCTGCCATTTCACCTGCAAATCGCCGCCGATGACGAAGCTGCGGCCCGTGCTTTCCGACACCTTTTCGTTGATGTAGGGACGGGCGCGGTTCCAGTCGAAGGTCAGCACGAAGATGACGACGATGGCGATGAGGGCGAGCAGGGCGGCCAGGCTCCAGCCGAGGATTTTGAGCGGGGTTGAGCGTGTCATGGTAAGCCGATCGCAATGATTTTTTCATCAAGGTAGACCGATAGGCCATGACAGTCGGTGCGCTGGGTTACGTAAGACACCTCGCTTGAAATGATTCAATAATTCGACTATTATTGAAATATGGAAAATGAAAACTCAATCGCGGCGCAAGCCGAGCCACTGACAAGCACGGCAGCCATCGCAGCGCTGGCTGCGCTGGCGCAGGAATCGCGGCTGGCTGTGTTCCGCCTGCTGGTGCAAGCGGGGCAGGAAGGCATGGCCGCGACGAAAATCGCCGAAGCGCTGGCGATTGCGCCATCGTCGCTGTCGTTTCACCTGAAAGAACTGGCGCACGCCAATCTGGTGACAGCGAGCAAGGCGGGCCGCTCCATCATCTACGCCGCCAATTATGCGGGCATGAACGGCTTGCTGGCCTTCCTGACCGAAAACTGCTGTGCCGGCGCACCTTGCTGCGTCAGCGAACCTCATTAAGGACACCAAGACATGACGATCACGATTTATCACAACACGGCGTGCGGCACGTCGCGCAATACCCTGGCCCTGATCCGCAATACGGGCGTCGAGCCCGTCATCATCGATTACGTCAAGCATCCGCCTTCGCGCGAGGAACTGGCCGACCTGATCGCGCGCGCGGGCCTGTCCGTGCGCGCCGCCATGCGCGACAAGGGCGTCCTGTACGACGAGTTGGGCCTGGCCAATCCGGACTTGCCCGATGCGGCCCTGCTGGACGCCATGCAAGCCCATCCTATTTTGATCAACCGCCCCATCGTCGTCACGGAACTGGGTGTGCGCCTGTGCCGACCGTCGGAAAAAGTGCTGGAGATTCTGCCGCTGCCGCAACAAGGGGCATTTGCCAAGGAAGATGGCCAGGCCGTGGTCGGCGCCGACGGCAAGCCGGTGGCCTGACATGGACGAGCTGTTCAATGAGCTGCCCAACATCAGCGCCGCGCACCTGGACCTGCCCAGCCTGGACAAGCTGGCGCCGGCGCACATGTCCACGCACGCGCCGCGCATCCTGCTGTTGTACGGCTCCTTGCGCGAACGCTCGTACAGCAAGCTGCTGACCCTGGAAGCGGAGCGCATCCTGCGCCACTTTGGCGCCGAAACACGCGTGTTCGACCCGCACGGCTTGCCCATGGTCGACAGCGTGCCGCCCGATCATCCCAAAGTGCAGGAGTTGCGCGAATTGTCGCTATGGTCGGAAGGGCAGGTGTGGTGCAGTCCGGAACGACATGGTGCCGTCACGGGCGTGTTCAAGTCGCAGATAGACTGGTTGCCGCTGGAAACGGGCAGCGTGCGTCCCACGCAGGGGCGAACGCTTGCGGTGATGCAAGTGTCGGGCGGTTCGCAATCGTTCAATGCCGTCAACGGCTTGCGCGTGCTGGGGCGCTGGATGCGCATGGTGACGATTCCAAACCAGTCCTCGGTGGCCAAGGCTTACCAGGAATTCGACGACGCGGGCCGTATGAAGCCCTCGCCATATTACGAACGCCTAGTCGACGTGATGGAAGAGCTGTATAAATTTACTCTGCTGGTGCGCGACCGCCGCGACTACCTGGGCAGCCGCTACAGCGAGCGGTTGGAAGCGGAGCCTGCCATCGTGCAGGAATTGGCGGGCGCGGCCATGGAGCATGAGCGCAGCGAATAAGCGGCGCATAAGAAAAACGGCGCCAGTGGCGCCGTTATGTATTGCTGCTAATGCAATGCGATCAGTGATTGCGGTCCACGGCAAACGAGCACAGTTGCAGCATCGATTGCTTGTAGACGCTGTCCGGCCAGCCGGCGATGGCGTCGGCGGCGCGCTGGCCGGCGATTTCCGCCTGCTTGCGCGTGTAGTCGAGGGCGCCGCTGCTGGTGATGGCCGTCAGGACGGTATCGAAATGCTGTTCGTCGCCTTGCTCGATGCAGCTGCGCACGAGTTCGCGCTGTTCCGGCGTACCGTTTTCCATCAGCCAGATTAGCGGCATCGTCGGTTTGCCTTCGCGCAAGTCGTCGCCCACGTTCTTGCCGATTTCGGCGGCGTCGCCTGCATAGTCGAGCACGTCGTCGATCAGCTGGAAGGCCGTGCCCAGCGAGCGGCCGTATTCGGCAGCCGCTTCGATATCGTCTTCGCTGGCGCCGGCGATCAGGGCGCCCAGTTGCGCCGACGCTTCGAACAGCTTGGCTGTCTTCGAGCGGATGACGTTCAGATAGCTCTCTTGCGTCACGTCCGGATCGTGCATGTTCAGCAGCTGCAGCACTTCGCCTTCGGCGATCACGTTGGTGGCGTCCGAGAGGATTTGCATGACGCGCATATTATTGAGCGACACCATCAGCTGGAACGAACGCGAGTGCAGGAAGTCGCCCACCAGCACCGACGCGGCATTGCCGAACAGGGCATTGGCCGTCTGGCGTCCGCGGCGCATCGACGATTCGTCGACGACGTCGTCGTGCAGCAGGGTGGCGGTGTGGATGAATTCGACCACGGCTGCCAGTTCATGATGCGCCGTGCCGCGATAGGCGTGGGCATTGGCCACCAGCAAAATCAGCACGGGACGGATGCGTTTGCCACCTGCGCTGATGATGTATTCAGCGATCTGGTTGATCAGAATCACATCGGAGTGCAACTTTTGGCGGATCACCGTATTGACTGCGTCCATATCGGCGGCAATCGTTTGCACGATGGTGTTTTGGTTAACGTGTTTGTTAGCGTCAGACAAGGCGAACCTGCATTAGATTGTGGGTGCCGCGATTATACGACAAGGCTTGCGCGTGCGTGACGTTTGCCTATGACTGTAGGGCAATTGATTGATCTTGTTGGCACTGGCGCGCGTTTTGCTGTCCGCCTGGCGCAAGCCTGACATGATGGTCAGGTTGTCGACATACCACGATCGTCAAGCTTTGTGAATACTTTTTGACGCAATTTATCAGTCCGTGTATAATCGCTGGTTCCCCCTGTTGTGCATGGCTTGCTTTTCATGGCAGTGGGACAAATTCTTTCAACATTTGATGAGGTTTCAAATCATGTACGCGGTCATAAAAACCGGTGGCAAACAATACAAAGTTGTCGCTGGCGAAAAACTTAAAGTAGAACAGATACCGGCAGACATTGGTTCCGAAATCACCATCGATCAAGTTCTCGCAGTAGGCGCGGGCGACAGCATCAAGTTTGGTGCTCCATTGGTCGAAGGTGCAACGGTACTGGTTACGGTTGTGGCGCATGGTCGCCATGATAAGGTCAAAATTTTCAAGATGCGTCGTCGTAAGCACTACCAAAAGCATCAAGGCCATCGCCAGAATTTTACCGAAATCCAAATCGTTTCGATCAACGGCTAATCGCCGCTGTTTGAATTAATCAGCTATCAAGGAGTCTTAAATGGCACATAAAAAAGGCGGCGGCACAACGCGAAACGGCCGTGATTCAGAATCAAAACGTCTGGGCGTTAAAGTCTACGGCGGCCAAGCTATCAATGCTGGCGGCATCATCATTCGTCAACGCGGCACCCCAGTGCGCGCCGGCGAAGGCGTAGGCATGGGCAAGGACCACACGTTGTTCGCGCTGATCGCGGGCAAAGTGAAGTTCGTTGTCAAAGGTGCTGGCTCGAAGCAATTCGTGACCGTTGTACCTAACGCAGCAGTACCAGCGTAATTCACTGCGGAGCGCCAGTTCGCTCCGCAATGATCGCATGATGTAAGGCGCAAGCCTTCAATCGAAAGGCTCTGCCCAAGGTAGAGCCTTTTTAGTTTTATGGCGGCAAAATTATGAAGTTTATCGACGAAGCAAAAATCGAAGTCATCGCGGGCGATGGCGGCAACGGCTGCGCCTCTTTCTGTCGTGAAAAATTCCGGCCTTTCGGCGGTCCCGATGGCGGCGATGGCGGCAAGGGCGGCACCATTTGGGCAGTCGCCGACCGCAATATCAACACGCTCGTCGATTTCCGCTTCTCCAAAATGCACAAGGCTCGCAATGGCGAGCCTGGCCGTGGCGCAGATTGCTATGGCAAGGGCGCCGATGACATCCACCTGCGCATGCCGGTCGGCACCTTGATCATCGACAACGCGAGCGGCGAAATCCTGGCCGATCTGACCGAACACGGCCAGACCGAAATGCTGGCCAAGGGCGGCGAAGGCGGCTGGGGCAATATCCACTTCAAGTCCTCGACCAACCGCGCACCGCGCCAAAAAGGCGAGGGCAAGGAAGGCGAACGCCGCGAACTGCGCCTGGAATTGAAAGTGCTGGCCGACGTTGGCCTGCTGGGCATGCCGAACGCCGGCAAGTCGACGTTCATTTCGGCCGTCTCGAACGCGCGTCCGAAAATTGCCGATTACCCATTTACCACCCTGCACCCGAACTTGGGCGTGGTGCGCGTGTCGCACGAGAAAAGCTTTGTGATCGCCGACATTCCCGGCTTGATCGAAGGCGCTTCCGAAGGCGCGGGCCTGGGCCATCAATTCCTGCGTCACTTGCAGCGCACGGGTCTGCTGTTGCACATCGTCGACCTGGCGCCGTTTGAAACCAACGTCGATCCTGTCAAGGAAGCCAAGGCGCTGGTCAAGGAATTGAAAAAGTACGACGAGTCGCTGGTCGACAAGCCGCGCTGGCTGGTGTTGAACAAGCTCGACATGGTGCCGGAAGAAGAGCGCAAGAAGATCGTCAAGGACTTCCTCAAGCGTTTCGCCTGGAAAGGTCCTGTTTTCGAGATCTCCGCGCTGAACCATCAAGGCTGCCCGGAACTGGTGAATGCGATTTACCAGCATCTGGAAGAGAAGAAACACAGCGAAAGCCGTGCCGAAGAAACGCAGATGACCGAAGAAGCACGCGGTATCTCGTCGATCGACCCGGATGATCCGCGTTTCAAGATCCTCGACTAAGGCTTTATCCTGATGTCGGTACAGATGGTCGCTGCCGCGCCCGCGCGCAAGCAAGCGTGGCAGCGCCGTGTATTGCATCTGATCGCGTATGCTTACGGGCTGAGCGCGGTCGCCTGTCTGCTGTTCGCCGATGACATGGCGGCCGGCATGGGCATCTTCCTCAATGGCGTCAATGGCTACAGCCAGTTCTACGCTACTCATGTCGGTGTCTGGGGTGCTACCGCGCTCCTGGCGCTGTTCGCGGCACGGCAGGGCGAACCGCCTGTCCTCGGCGATATCACAGCAATGTTGGTCCTGGCGCAGCCCGCCGGCCGTCTGTTTGCGGCCATCAGCTTCGGCTTGCCCCAGGGTTTTGTGTTGTTCATGTGCGCAATGGAGCTGACGGCGGGGCTGGCCTTGCTGCTGCTGCGTCCTGCGCGCTGACGTCTATTAAGTGAAGAGCGCCGCCCCATGGATTCCGTGATTCAAAAAGCTACCCGCATCATCATCAAAGTCGGCTCCTCGCTGGTCACCAACGATGGCCGCGGACTCGACCATGCCGCCATCGCACGCTGGGCCGCGCAGATTTCCGGCTTGCGCGCCCTGGGCAAGGAAGTCGTGCTGGTGAGCTCCGGCGCCATTGCCGAAGGCATGCTGCGTCTCGGTTTCGAGCAGCGCCCCACCGATATCCACGAATTGCAGGCGTGCGCCGCCGTCGGCCAGATGGGCCTGGCGCAAATCTACGAAAGCAGTTTCCGCGCCCATAGCCTGGGCACGGCGCAAGTGCTGCTCACGCACGCCGACCTGGCTGACCGCGAACGCTACCTCAATGCCCGCTCCACCCTGACGACCCTGCTGCGCCTGGGCGTGGTGCCGATCATCAATGAAAACGACACCGTCGTCACCGATGAAATCAAGTTCGGCGACAACGATACCCTGGGAGCCCTGGTGGCCAACCTGATCGAAGCCGATGCGCTGGTCATCCTGACCGACCAGCATGGCCTGTTTTCGGCCGATCCGCGCAAGGACCCGAACGCTTATCTGATCACGCAAGGCATCGCTGGCGACCCTTCCCTGGAAGCGATGGCCGGCGGCGCCGGCAGCAGCCTGGGGCGTGGCGGCATGCTGACGAAAATCCTCGCCGCCAAGCGCGCCGCCAAGTCCGGCGCGCACACGATCATCGCCTGGGGCCGCGACAGCGACGTGCTCAGCCGCTTGGCCCAGGGCGAAGCGATCGGCACGGAGCTGCGGGCGCAAACGGGGCAGTTGACGGCGCGCAAGCAGTGGATGGCCGATCATCTGCATACGGCTGGCGCCGTCGTGCTCGATGCGGGCGCCGTGCAAAAGCTGCGCCAGGAAGGCAAATCATTGTTGCCGATCGGCGTGACGGGCGTGAATGGCGAGTTCGGCCGCGGCGCCGTCATCACCTGCGTCGACGCGGACGGCACGCCCGTGGCTCGCGGCCTGTCCAACTACACGAGCGGCGAAGCGCGCCGCATCATGCGCAAGCCTTCCACCGAGATCGAGGCGATTCTCGGCTACATGGAAGGCCACGAGCTGATCCACCGCGACAATATGGTGTTGCTGTAGGTCGGATTAGCGGAGCGTAATCCGACAACATTGTTGCCGCGTCCTGTCGGATTACGCGCGTAGCGCTAATCCGACCTACCACGCAACGACATCGGCCCATTCGGGCCGTTTTTTTTGTTTACACCACGGCCGGCATCGGCGACTTGTCCTTGTAGTCGCACAGGTCGGCGATCATGCAGTTCCAGCATTGCGGCTTGCGCGCCGTGCACGTGTAGCGGCCGTGCAGGATCAGCCAGTGGTGGGCGTCGTGCAGGAATTCCTTGGGCACGAATTTGAGCAGCTTTTGCTCGACGATATCGACATTCTTGCCTGGCGCGATGCCGGTGCGATTCGAGACGCGGAAGATATGCGTGTCGACGGCCATCGTTGGTTCGCCAAACGCCGTGTTCATGACCACGTTTGCCGTCTTGCGGCCCACGCCGGGCAAGGCTTCCAGCGAGGCGCGGTCGCGCGGCACTTCGCCGCCGTGCTGCTCGAGCAGGATCTGGCAAGTGGCAATGACGTTCTTCGCCTTGGTGCGGAACAGGCCGATGGTGCGGATGTAGCTGGCCAGCTCGTCGACGCCGAGCGCCAGTATCTTGGCAGGCGTATTGGCGACCGGATACAGCAAGCGGGTCGCCTTGTTGACGGACACGTCGGTTGCCTGCGCCGACAGCAGCACGGCGATCAGCAGCTCGAACGGCGTCGTGTATTCGAGTTCCGTTTTCGGGGATGGATTGGCGGCGCGGAAGCGCGTAAAGATTTCCAGGCGTTTGGCGGCGTTCATGCGTCTTTTTTGGGCGTGTTGGGGGCTGGCGGGGCGGTGTCCGGGCTGGCGGCAGCGGCCTTGGCGCGCGCGCGCTCCATGGCGGCGGCGATGATGGCGCGCTTGCGCTCCTTCTCTGCCTGCTCATCTGGCGTGGCGGGCACTTCCTGCGTTACTTCCTGCATCTTGGCGACGGCCTTGGCGGCCAGGCGCGCGTCGTTGGCCTCGGCTTCGCGGCGCAGACGCTGCGTGCGGAAATCGTGGCGCGCGCGCGCATCGTCGGCATCCATCTGGCTCCAGGCATCCCAGCCCGTGGCGTCGCCGCTGACGGGGTACATGACGATGCAGTCGACGGGGCAGGGCGCCACGCACAGGTCGCAGCCCGTGCACAGGCTGGTGACCACCGTATGCATCTGCTTGGCGGCGCCGACGATGGCGTCCACGGGACAGGCCTGGATGCACAGGGTACAGCCGATACACAGCGATTCGTCGATATAGGCGATAGATCGCGGACGTTCGAGGCCGTTGACGGGATTGAGTGGAATGACTTTTTTGCCCAGCAAGCCGGCCAGGCGCGCGATGCCTTGCGCGCCGCCCGGTGGGCACTGGTTGATGTCGGCGCTGCCGGCGGCTATCGCGTCCGCATACGGGCGGCAGCCGTTGTAGCCGCATTTCGTGCATTGCGTTTGCGGCAGCAAGTCTTCGATCTGGTCGGCAAGTGAGGGAGAGGCGGGATGCGGCACGGTCATCTTCGATACGGTAAAACGCCATTATCGGCCATCTGGGGCGCGCACAAGTAAAAACCTGTTTTGCAAGAGGGGATAAGGTGCGCCAAGGCGGGCTGTTGCAGGCGCGCCGCAATCGTATTTATTTCCAATGGGAATGTCAAAGTGCAAATAAACAACTTTGCAATTTCTTTTTTTTGTGGGAGCATGATTTTATCAAGTTAGTTATCAAAAGCCGACCGCCAGTCCTGTTGCCGCACCTGCATTGCAATGCGCGCCAGGCCATAGGAGCCAAACATGCGTTTCCTCCGGACAGTTGGTTTGCCCTTCTGTTTGTTCATGCACTCTGCGTTTGCCCTCGGGCACGGGCAGACGGCTACTCCCATGGCGGCGCCGGGCGCTGCCAGCTCGCGCACCGTCCGCTTCGCGGCGGAAGACTGGCCACCCTTCATTACCCGCAGCCTGCCTGCCGACGGCATGTCGGGCGCCATGGTCAGCGCCGTCTTCGAGCGCCTCGGCTATACGGTCAAGTATGAATATTTCCCCTGGAAGCGCGCCATGCAATTCGGCCTGGGCAGTCCCCGCTACGCCGGGTTGCTGGCCGTCTGGCGCACGCCGGAACGGGAAAAACTCTGCCACTTTTCTGTCCCGGTTGGCAATACGCAGGGTGTGCTGGCCTACCTGAAGGAGGATGGCGCGCCCGGCGCGACCCTGGCCGA
Source organism: Janthinobacterium lividum (assembly GCF_011601275.1). Classification (GTDB taxonomy): domain Bacteria; phylum Pseudomonadota; class Gammaproteobacteria; order Burkholderiales; family Burkholderiaceae_D; genus Janthinobacterium; species Janthinobacterium lividum_E. The sequence goes on from NZ_JAAOLY010000020.1 coordinate 92,131, forward strand.
TCTGGGCAAGTTGCGCATCGGTACCGTGGCTGGCTATTCGAATGGGGAACAATTCGATGGCATGGTGGCGCGCGGCGAGCTGAAGACGGAAGAGGGCTTGAACGATGCAACGAATCTGAAGAAACTGCTGATCAAGCGTTACCGCGTGATCGTCATCGAGCGCCATGTCCTGCAGCACTTACTGATGGGACGCAACTTCAGCAAGGCCGAACGGGAACGCATCGGCATCATCGATACCGTCTTCAAGGAGCGTCCCGTCTACGTGTGCTTCCAGCGCGATGCCGAAGGTGCGGTACGGCAAAAGCGCTTCAACGAGGCGGCGCGCGATATCGACACGGCCCGGCTGGAACGCGATTACTGGAAGCGGCTCGACCAGAGCCTGGCGACCGGCCCGGTCCATCCCTGACACGGCGCGCCGCTGTTGTTCGTTGCCAAAACGAAATATCTAAATACGAAACCATTCGTTCTTGTTTGTTTGTCCATCCTTTAGTCTGCAACCACTGTGTTGACGACTTTGAAAGGATGTTTTCGTATGCCGGAATTGATTGACAAGCAAGACCCTGCCCCCCGTTTGCGGCAGCTGGCGCGCGCCGTCTCGGCGGCCGTGCTCGTGCTGGGAGCGCCTTGCGTGGCGCATGCACAAGCTCCGCTCGACACCGTCATCGTCACGGGTGCGCGCGGCACGGGCCGCACGGTGGCCAACAGCGCCGCGCCGGTCGACGTGATCAGTGCGCAGCAATTGCAGGCGACGGGCAAATTGAACTTGCTCGATGCGCTGGACACGGCTTTGCCGTCGTTCAACTTGCCGGCCCGCGTGCAGCCCGACCTGGGCAGCATCGTGCGCGCCGGGCAGCTGCGCAACCTCGATCCCTCGCATACCCTGGTGCTGGTCAATGGCAAGCGCCGGCATACGACGGCCATCGTCAATGAAGATGGTTTTCCCGGCTCCGTTGCCACCGACCTGGCCCTGATCCCCACGGGCGCCATTGCCCGCGTGGAAATCCTGCGCGATGGCGCTTCGGCCATCTACGGCTCCGACGCCATCGCCGGCGTCATCAACATCATCCTGAAGGCGGATGACAAGGGCAGCTTCAGCACGCAGCTCGGCTCCACCTACGACGGTGACGGCACGAACGGTTCCGCGCGCATCGATGGCGGCACGCGATTGGGCGAGCACGGCTTTGCGCACTTTGGCGCCGAAGTCCAGCGCCAGGGTATCGCCGTGCGCAATTTCGGCTTGAATCCCGCATATCTGTCGTATCCGGCCGTGCGCAACAGCGATGGCCAGCTGGTGAAATTGGGACCGAACAACAGCTTGCCGGCCGGCGCTTCACCGAACCCGGCCGAAGCGACGCGCAACAGTAATCCATGGCGCAATACAGGCGTGCCGCAAAGCACGACCGCCTCGCTTAGCGCCAACCTCGGCTATGACGTGTCGAACGAGGTGCAACTGTACGGCTTTGGCACGTATGCGCACCGCAATGCCCGCTCGGCGCAAAATTTCCGCCTGCCCAATACCATTTTCAATAACAACAAAGGCTTGCTGGCCGTGTATCCCGATGGATTCACGCCGTATGAAACGACGAGCGAAAACGATTTTTCGCTGACGGGCGGCGTCAAGGGCGAAACGGCGGGCTGGTCCTGGGACCTGAGCACGACGTATGGCCGCGACGATATCGACGTGGGCGTGGAGAATTCGGCCAATTACTCGTTGACCTATCCGGGTGGCAAGACGGATTTTACGATCGGCAATCAGCGCTACAGCCGCTCGACCACCAACGCCGACGCGCGCCGGCCCGTGCAGCTGGGCTTGAACGAACCAGCCGACCTGAGCCTGGGCCTCGAGTATTCGCATGAAACGCAGCAGCGCAGTCCTGGAGAACCCGCTTCCTGGCAGGGCAGCGGCTCGTCGGCGCTGGCCGGCTACCTGCCCGTCGATGCATCCGATACGGCGCGCCACAGCTACGCGGCGTATATCGGCCTGGGCGCCAAATTGACGCCGCAATGGCTGCTCGACACGGCCCTGCGCGCCGAGAAATATTCCGATTTCGGCAGCAAGACCACGGGGCGTCTGTCCGCCCGTTATGACGTCACGCCCGCCGTCGCCGTGCGCGGCACTGTCAGCAACGGTTTTCATGCGCCCAGCCTGGTGACGCAATCGTATTCGAACACGTCCGACCATGCGGGCGTGCCCTATACCCTGGCACAGCCCAATTCGCTTGCCGCGCGGGCCTTGGGCGCGCAAGCATTAAAACCGGAAAAATCGACGAATCTGTCGGCCGGGCTGACCTTCAACCCCACGCCCACCCTGCGCCTGGCCGTTGACGCGTATCAAATCAAGGTCAGCGACCGCCTGGGCGTGTCGTCGAACATCGGCATCGACCGCAGCTCGGGCGTGGCGCTCGACGGCAGCGGCAGGCCGTTGACGGCGGCGCAAGCGAGCGTCATTGAAAACCTGCTGCGTTCGGCGGGCTTGACGGTGGGTAATGGCCTGGTGGCGCATTATTTTGCCAACGTGGGCGACACGCGCACGCGCGGCATCGATTTCACGGCCGAAGATGACTTGCGCGTGGCCGATGGCAAGCTGCGCTGGACGGCGGCCGCCAATTTCAACCACACGAGCCTGGTGGGCAAGGCGGCGCTGCCGGCTGTGTTGCAAGGTTTGCCGAACATCGGCACCCTGAGCAAGTCGGCCGAGTATGACTTGCTGTACCGGGCGCCGCGCGACAAGGAGATCGTCACCCTGGCGTATGAAAAGGCCGGCTGGACATTCAAGCTGCGAGAGACGCGTTACGGCAAGCTCAAGCGCCTGAATACCATCACGGGTGGCGATTACCAGCTGAAAGCCGCCTTCATGACGGACGTGAGTGTGGGTTATGACATCAGCAAGCGTATCAACGTGACGGTGGGCGCCAACAATGTCTTCGACCAGAAACCGAACCAGGTGCCGCGCGAGGCGCGTAGCGCCGCGAATCTGGCGCAGTACACGGGCGCCTACGATAACTCAGGACCGCTTGGCGTGCTTGGCGGTTATTACTACGCCCGCGCCACCGTTCACTTTTGATCTGCCTTCTCTCTTCATACCTATCATCAAGAACAGGAATTGACATGTCTGACAACACTCAACACGCGGCCATCGATCTGGAATGGGCCAACCTCCTCTCGCCGCAGCGCCGTACGGTCTTGCGCGGCGGCGGCTTGGTGGCGGCGCTGGCCGCTTCGGGGCTGGCGGGGACGGCACTGGCGCAGGATGGCGCCGTCAAGCGCGTCAAACAAGTAAAACCAGCTGCGCCCGGCAAGAGCCCGTGGGGCGAGCATACGGACACGGCGCCCACGCCGCGCCCCGTCAGCGTGCGGCCCGGCGAGGAAACCTTGCCGTCGACACCGCGCGCCTACACGGATATCGAGAGCTATCACGCGCATATCTATTTTGACGAAGACAGTTACCAGAAGGCGGCGCTGATACGCAAGTGGGCGGCCGAACGCTTCCAGATCGAACTGGGCGACTGGAACCTGGAGCCGCGCGGTCCGCACGTGACGCCGTCGTTTTACTTTGGCTTCACGAATGACTTGCTGCACGTGATCGTGCCGTGGCTGCAGCTCAACAGCCTGGGCCTGACCATACTGATCCATCCGAACACGGAAGATCCGCGCGCCGACCACCTGTATTACGCGCTGTGGGTGAACCGTTCGCAACCCGTGAATGGCTATGCGATGAAGAAGCCGGGGCCGGGCGAGCCGAGAGTCGAGCAGATCTTTGTCAATACGCGGCCGACGGTGAAAATCGAAACGTCGCGCGCATGAGCTGGGCATAAAAAAACGCCACGCCGGTGTGAACTGGCGTGGCGTTCCGGGTGGTGCTATCCGGATCAGGAATGCTTCTGGATGAATTCGCCGATTTTCGGGCAAATGATCTCGCGCCAGCGGCGGCCCGAGAAGATGCCGTAGTGGCCGCATTTCGGCGCCACGAAGTCTTGCTGCATCTCGGCAGGGATGCCGGAACACAGGTCGTGGGCCGCCTGCGTCTGGCCGGCGCCGGAAATGTCGTCCAGTTCGCCTTCTACGGTGAACAGCGCCACGTTCGTGATGTCTTGCGGACGCACCAGCTGGCCGCCCACTTTCCACGTGCCCATCGGCAGGCTGAATTCCTGGAAAACCGTTTTAATGGTTTCCAGGTAGTACTCGGCCGGCATGTCCAGCACGGCGTTGTACTCGTTGTAGAACTGGCGATGGCCTTCCGCCGGCTCGTCGTCGCCCGTCACCAGGTGCATGTAGAACTCGCGGTGGCTTTGCGCGTGGCGGCCCGGGTTCATGGCGATGAAGCCGGCGTGCTGCAGGAAGCCTGGATAGACCTTGCGGCCAAAGCCCGGATAGTTCGGCGGCACCGCGTAGATCACGGTGTTTTCAAACCACGAGAATTTCTTTTCCGTCGCCAGGTTGTTCACTTGCGTAGGCGAGCGGCGCGGGTCGATCGGACCGCCCATCATCGTCATGGTTTTCGGCATGTGCGGATCTTTTGCCGTCGCCATCAGCGAGATGGCGGCCAGCACGGGCACGGTCGGCTGACAGACAGAAATCACGTGCAGATCAGGCGCCAGCAGGCGGATGAATTCCTGCACATAATAAATGTAGTCGTCCAGGTGGAACGGGCCTTCCGTCAGCGGTACCATGCGCGCGTCCGTCCAGTCGGTGATGTAAACATCGTGCTCGGCCAGCAAGCCGCGCACGGTGTCGCGCAGCAGGGTCGAGTGGTGACCGGACAGGGGGGCAACCAGCAAAACTTTGGGCTGTTGCAAACCAGTGGTTTCTTTTTTGAAGTGGATCAGGCGGCAAAACGGTTTTGTCACGACAACGTGTTCGCGGATGTCGACGCTCTCGCCTTTGACGAGAACGGATTGAATGTCGAATTGCGGTTTTTCGTAGTCTTTGCCAAGGCGGTACATCAGCTCGTAGCCGGCTGCGATGCGTTGCGAAAACGGGGTGTGGGCCAGTGGAGAAACCGGGTTGGTAAATAACTTGGAGGACATGTCTGCCCATTGCATCACCGGAGTGAGGAAAGAGCGTTGCAGTTCGTGCAGTTGGTAAAGCATATAGAGTCCTTGTTTAATTCCAAGCGCCAATATCGGCTCAAATATCATAATCCAATTTTACGATATTTGTTGAGGACAAAATGTGCTTTACCGCGCATAGATCCACAGTTTGCGCATAGTTGTGACAGCGCGCCACACTTGCATGGATAGACCTGCAACCATGCTTTAAAAGCAAAAAAAGCAGCGTTTCCGCTGCTTTTTGTCTGTTTTTGCCGCCACGCTCCTGCGGGAAAGAGTCTCCCGGCAGGAACGGCCGCCGTGCTGACGTGCGCTTAGCGCACCAGCATGTCGAGCTTGTCCTTGACGTCCTTGTATTGCTCGGCTTCCGGCAAGGCTGCCTTCGTCTTGGTGATCGAAGGCCAGTTGCGGGCCAGATCGACGTTGATCTTGATGAAGGCTTGCTGGTCGCCCGGCACGTCTTCTTCCGCGAAAATCGCGTTCACCGGGCACTCTGCCACGCAGACGGCGCAGTCAATACATTCGTCCGGATCGATCGCCAGGAAGTTCGGGCCTTCCCGGAAACAATCTACCGGGCAGACATCGACGCAGTCGGTATAGCGACAGGCGATGCAGGATTCGGTGACAACGTGGGTCATAACAGTCCTATCAATTTGGGGGAGGTGCTGTAGCGCCTGCAGGAACGTCGGCGGCGCATACTAAAGCAAAGCATTGTATTTTAAGGCAATTCGCTATTTCTCACAAATCCCGCTTATATACAATACATATAAGCAAATTCATTTTTTGGCATTGCCTTTGCCGCGCAGAGTGGGCAATTCAGCGACTATCCGGGACGTTGCCATGAAGAACGCGGCAAGAAAGCGACAGTCGCCCGATGCGGCAGGGGGCAGGGCGGGTCGCATGCTGGCTTGCCGTGTGGTGTTTTTGTTTTACTCAAATCAAGATCGGTAAAAATAAGTGTCACAAGTGCCGGAATAATCAGGCGCTGGCGCGTATTTGCGTCAGCAATTGCTGCCAACGTGCATTTTCGGCACTGCCATCCTCGGCAAACGTGATGGTGCGGCGCGCGGTGGGTGCGTCGACGGTGATCTGCCACCGGGGAATATCGGCGCCCACCTGCTCGGCCGTGGCCTGCGGCTGCGTGAAGAATCCGCTGCTGGCCAGTGCCGCTTCCAGACCGGGGCCAGCCGGATGGGCTTGCGTATCGATCTCATACTGTTCGCTCAGGCCGGCAAAGCCGCCGCTGCTGCGGGCTGAAATTTTCATGCTGCTCCTTGCTGTGGGTGGTGGTGGGACGCGCCACAGCCCGCCGCTGTTCCGGCTGGCTTGACGCGGGCGCGCTGGTGCGCAGTGCTATTTATCGGGGACCGTAATCGCGGCACCAGGCGGCCAGCGCTTCACGCTCCGCTTCGAGCAATTGATCCGACTCGCTGTATTCCGCATGGTTCATGGTACCGCAGCAGGCGCGCCTGTCTTGCACGGCGTTGTCGTCATCGACGATATCGGGGGCGAACGTCATTTGCCCATCCTCCGTCATGGCATTGGCCTTGAGCACTTCGCGCACGGTAAAGCTGTTGCGGATGAAGTCCAGGTAGGCGCCGTTGCCATCGGTCTGGGCGATCGTCAGCATGTGGCCGGCCACGTCGGCATAGGTGGCCGCCTGGTCGGGCGAGGCCACCAGGGCGCGCAGGACCAGGCTGCGCAGGTAGTCGCCGCAGCGGTGCAGTACGGCCGCGTCGTCCTCCAACTGGGGCTGGCGTTCGTGGGCAAAGATGTCGGCCAGGATGTCGTAGATGGCGCCTGTAAACACTTGCGAGATGGCGTGCACTTCCGTGCCCGCTTCCGACAATTTGATGTCGTTGTCGGCATTGCGCAAGCCGTTGGGACGGCCAAGAGCCAGGCCGAACTGCTCGGCAAGGTCGGCCAGAAACGTTTTATCGTGCAGGTCGGATTTCGTTTGGGCGATCACCGCTTCCACCTGGTCCAGTTGCGACAGGGCCAGGAAGATGGCCGTCAGGTCGCCGAACGATTCGTGCAGACCGCCCGTTTGCGGCGGGTTGTTGCTGAGCAGCCAATTCGGCTTCAGGCCATCGAGCACGGCGTGCCCCGTTTCGTGCGAGACGATGTCGAGCGAGCGGCAGGTGTAGACGCGCTCGGTGGCGCCGCTAGGGATGAAGTCGCCGAACTTGAGCGCCTTGTCGCTGCGGCTGTAATAGGCATTCATGACATTGGGCAAGCCGTGCGGGAACACGCGCAGCGGGGCCGTATTGCTGGCGCTATTCCACTGCCAGGGCAGGGGCGGCGCCGTGTCGTTGCTGGCCAGCGCGCGCTGGTACATGGTCAATGTCATGCGCACGATGGCAAACGTGTGCACGGCGTCGAACTGGTCCGTGTTGGGCGAAACGATGAAGTCGCCGAAGGCATTTGGGCTGACCTGCGCGATGCCCGGTTCGCCAAACGTGATGCGCGCGTCGCGCGGGCCTTGCAGGATCAGGCCGGGCAGGAAGCTCTTGCGCGTGCCCAGTTCGCTGACGGACGGGTCTTGCTTCCAGATCAGCACGCGCGAGCCGACGGGTACGGCGGCCACGTTGCGCACCGTGGCCTCGGTCAGGCGGGGCGGACCCGGCTGCAGAGTCAGTTGCGCATTCTTGCGGTGCAAACGGTACGGCGCCGAGGGAGTGGGGACATAGCCGACGGGCAGGGACACGCATTTGGTCAGTACGGCTTCGACCGGCACGATGACTTTCTGGTCCATGGTGGTTCTCCAAGACGCGCAGCTGGAACTGGGATAGTCGTCCCGCTTCGGCGTGCCCGGTTTGATCTGGCGCAAGCGATGGGCGGGAAGGG